>NZ_JBWKSV010000002.1:0-1070000 GCF_059419985.1 Afipia sp. GW821-FHT04G03
CTTCTTCGGCATAACCAAAGCTCCTTTCCAAGCTCACTTTCTCACAAAGCTTGGTCCAAAAAAGCCCGGTCAGGTCACTCCCACACAAATCCCCGCTGAAATTTGGGAATTCTGATGGTTCCGCTCAACACTCTCTCGATCAAGCCTCGGATGGTAAGAACGTCACTCAATGGGTGCCTCGAATCCGAATCGGTAAAAGCGCAAAAACTTAAAATGCACGTTTCAGGCGATCGCTGGGAGAAGATTCAACTAAGTCGGGGAAATTATGGGGACTGAAAATCCTCCCCAGCCACGCGCGTAGATAATTCAAGGGGTTAGTTCCTGTGATCGGCTCCATTGGTAATGGAGAGGTCGACAGTTCAATCCTGTCTGGCAGCACCAGCCCTCCCCCATGACCACCGCAGGCGGTCTGCCAGATTTTTGGCACCAAACCGCCATTGGTCCTAAGAATTTTAACCATGCATCCTGATACTGCGCCCGCACGTCTTTTTACGGATTCGTCGATGCGGGGGGCACTATGGGTTTGCGGCTTGATTTCGGGAAAAAACTGTTTCGTTTCAAAGTGCCGAGCCTGACGCTCGGCGTGCGGGGAAGTCTTTTCCTGGCCTTCGCGGTGATCGCCGGCATGGCGATCGCGATCAGCGCCGGCGCCAGCCTGCTGCTCGGCCAGCTCGGCGGCATGATGACCGAACTTAGCGGACGTGACATTCCCCGGCTGACAGCCAGCCTTCAACTGTCGGGGCTGAGCCAGAGCCTGGCCTCTCGCGGTCCCGCGATGCTCGCATCAGAAGATGAAGCCACGCTTCAGACGCGCACCAAGGACCTGAAGGAGGCCCAGGCCGCCGCACTGACGAAATTGAAAGAAATCAAGGACCTCAACGCCGACCCGACCGTCGTTGCCGCGCTGGAGGAAAACGTCAAGATGCTCGACGACACCATCGGCAGCTTGCGCGCGGCAGCCAATGAGCGGCTCGACCTCGCCGGGCAACATGCCCGGCAATTCGAGGCCGCCCGGAAGGCTCACGCCGCCGTCGTTACCATGATCAATTCCAGCACCGATAAAGCGAAAGCCGTCGTCAACACCGCGCTGACAAGCGCAAGCGTCGATGGCAGCGATGCTCTGAAAGCCATGCAGGGCGTCGATATGCTGGCCAGCCTGCTCGCAGACGTCAACTTTGCCGCAAGCAACATCAGCGCCGCGGCCAATGCCACCAGCGCCGAGACGCTCAGCGATCACGAATATGCGTTCTCGGTGACCTCCGACGGCATCGACACTTCTCTTGCTTCGCTTGGCAGCCGCGGCGATGGCGACAAGTTGAAGGAGGCCATAGCCCAGTTGATGGCGTTCGGCGACAAGAAGACAGGCGTCTTCAAGCTGCGGCAGAAAGAACTCGACGCTGCCGACTACGGCCGCCTGATCCTGGAAGAAACCGGCAAGCTCAATCGCGGCCTCGAAATGAGCATCAAACGGCTCGTGGATGACGTGCAGGTCTCCACCGATGCCGGAGCGGCCAAGGCGCGCAACACCATATCGCTGGCAACCATGGTTATGCTCGCGCTCGGCGCCCTCACGCTGGTCGGATCAGCGCTGTTCGTCTGGCTCTATGTCGGCCGCAATATCCTGGGCCGCATCGGCAACCTGCAGGACGTGATGCGGCGACTGTCCGAAGGCGACCTTGAAGCCGAAGTCCGCCGCAGCCGCCAGCAGGATGAAATCGCCGTCATGGCGCGTTCGCTGGAGGTGTTTCGCGAAAGCATGATCCGCTCGCGCACGCTGAGCGGCGAACAGGATCGGGACCGCGCCGCCAAGGCTGAACGCGCCTCGCGCGTCGAAATGCAGATCGTCCACTTCGAAAACAAGGTCCGCGCCGCGCTCGACACCTTGATGACGTCCGCGAACGTCATGCAGTCGACCGCGGAAAGCATGTCCACCAGCGCCGAACATTCGAGCGCGCTGGTGAGCACCGTCGCGTCCGCCGCCGAGGAAACTTCGGTCAACGTGCAGACGGTTTCGGCCGGCACCGAAGAACTGTCGTCGTCCATCCAGGAGATCAGCCGTCAGGTGACGAACTCGGCCAAGATCGCCGCGCACGCGGTCAGCGAAGCGGGCAAGACCGACACGACGATGCAGGGCCTCGCCGACAATGCGAATCGCATCAGCAGCGTCGTCGACCTGATTCAGGAAATCGCATCGCAAACCAATCTGCTCGCGCTCAACGCCACCATTGAAGCGGCGCGCGCGGGAGAAGCCGGCCGCGGATTCGCGGTGGTCGCATCCGAAGTGAAGAGCCTCGCCGAACAGACGGCGAAGGCGACCGACGAAATCCGGGCGCAGATCTCAAGCATGCAGAACGTCACGGCGTCTGCCGTCGGCGCAATCCGCAGCATCGGCTCCACCATCGGCGAGATCAACGAGGTCACCACCGCCATCGCCGCAGCCGTCGAGGAACAGGGCGCCGCGACCCGCGAGATCGCCCGCAACATCCAGCATGCCGCCAGCGGTACGTCGGAAGTGTCGAGCAACATCGTCGGCGTCAGTCAGGCCTCGATCGAGGCTGGAACCGCGGCCGGCGAAGTGCTCAACGCGTCGGGCGAGCTGCGCCGCGAAGCCGATACGCTGCGTGGGGAAGTGGACGCCTTCCTGCTTAATATCCGGGCGGCGTAATTTCATCAGGCTGCAATTGCGTTTACGCGCTATGCCGCCCGGCATGGCTGCGATCCATGGAAGATGAGGGCCCAGATTGACTCTTCTGGGCCCTCATGATCCTTGCTAGTCTTGGACACCAGAGGAAATCGCGAATGCCTTCAAGGCATGCGGCTTCCTCATCGATAAAGACAGCGACGTCTTCACTACCGGATGTCTTCACTTCCAGACGTCTTCACTGCAAAGGGTCAGCGCATGAGCATAGTGCCGGGTTCGGATGTGAACGGTCGCGTGCCGGTCGGCAGGGATGCACTGACCGAGCCGCGCAGCGACTGGACGCGCGCGGAAGCGCAGGCGATCTACGACCTTCCGTTCGCGGATCTGATCTTTCAGGCGCAGAGCATTCATCGCCGCAACTTCGATCCCAATCACGTGGAGACCGCGAGTCTCCTGAGCATCAAGACCGGCGGCTGTCCGGAAGATTGCGGCTACTGCTCGCAGAGCGCCAAATACGACACCGGTCTCAAGGCGACCAAGCTGATGGATCACGACAGCGTCGTCGCCACCGCGAAGCGCGCCAAGGAAGCCGGCGCGGAACGCTTCTGCATGGCCGCCGCATGGCGCAATCCGAAGGACAAGGATCTCGACACGGTCTGCGACATGGTCAGCGCCGTGAAAGACCTCGGCATGGAAACATGCGTCACGCTCGGCATGCTGACCGACAGCCAGGCGAAGCGGCTGCACGACGCCGGCCTCGATTTCTACAACCACAACGTCGATACATCGCCGGAGTTCTACGGCAAGATCATCACCACCCGCACGATGCAGGATCGCATCGACACGCTGGCGCACGCGCGCGAAGCCGGCCTCAAGGTCTGCTGCGGCGGCATCATCGGCATGGGCGAGCAGGTCGATGACCGGCTCGGCATGCTGGCACTGCTGGCGAACCTTCCCGAGCATCCCGAGAGCGTTCCGATCAACATGTGGAACGAGGTCAAGGGCGTGCCGGTCAACGACACCGCCGAGCGGCCCGATCCGATCGCGCTGGTGCGCATGATCGCGGTCGCGCGCATCATGATGCCGCGAAGCGTCGTTCGCCTGTCGGCCGGCCGTCAGTACATGACCGACGAGTTGCAGGCGCTGTGCTTTGTCGCCGGCGCGAACTCGATCTTCATCGGCGACGTGCTGCTGACCACGAAGAATCCGCAGACCGAACGCGACGCGAACCTGCTGGATCGCCTCGGCATCAAGTCGAAGCTCGACGATGCGAAGCGCCACGCGCACGCCGATGCGACGCCGGCTGCCGCCACCGTCCCGGTGAGCGGCGCAGCGGCATCCTGAAGCCGTTTCAAACAGCAAAGACATGGTTGCCTGCATGGCAACCATGCCCGGACAGCCCTCAAAACGCAGGTTTCAGCCGCGCAGGACACTAGCGCGGCCGGTTTTGCCGCGTTAAGCCGGAATGGAAAAACGCGATTGCGAGACGATGCATAACAAGACCGCCACATTGACCACGGCCCCCGATGGCCTGCGTTATCCCTTCGAGACGCCGCCCAAGCCGGACGAGGCGATCGAGGTCGCGCCGGGTTTGATCTGGGTCCGGCTGACGCTGCCGTTCCGTCTCAACCACGTGAACATCTATCTGATCGCCGACGGCGACGGCTGGACCATGGTCGATACCGGCATCGGCAACGACGCGACCATCGCCGCCTGGACAGCGCTGTTCGAAGGTCCGCTCAAGGGATTCAACATCACGCGGCTGATCGTGACCCACGCGCATCCCGATCATGTCGGTTTGGCCGGATGGATCGTCGAGCGTTTCAATTGCCCGCTTCACATGTCGCAGGTCGAATACCTGCAGGCCGCCTATCACCAGCATCGCGGCTCGCCGGAGCGCAAGCTGGCGCAGCGGCTGTTCTTCCGCCGTCACGGCATGGATGAGGAGATCACCGAAGCGCTGCTCGGCAAGGGCCAGGATTACCTGACGCGCGTGTCGATTCTGCCTGCCTCGTTTTATCGCCTGTCCGACGGCGACGAGATCACGATCGGTGCGCGGACATTCAAGGTCATCACCGGCGGCGGCCATGCATTCGAGCAGGTCATGCTGTTTTGCGAAGCCGATAATATTTTCCTTTCGGCGGATCAGGTGCTGAGCAAGATCTCGCCGAATGTCAGCGTATGGGCTGTCGAGCCGGCGGCGAATTCGCTGGGCGACTATCTCGCCTCGCTGGCGGAGTTGACCGGCCTGTTGCCGGATGACGTTCTCGTGCTGCCCGGACACGGCGTTCCGTTCTACGGCGTCAAGACGCGCATCAAGCAGCTTGCGGATCATCACGAAGAGCGTTGCCAGCTCATCGCCAACGCCTGCCGCACGTCACCGAAGACCTCGGCGGAACTGGTGCCGGTCGTGTTCCACAAGCACGTGCTCGATGCGCACCAGACCGGCTTCGCCGCGGGCGAGCTGATCGCGCACGTCAATCATATGCTGGCCCATGACCGCCTGACGTCCCATGTCGGCGCCGATGGCGTGGTGCGCTTCACGGCGACCTGATTTCAAGACGCCAAACCTTGAGAAGAGTGTCCTGTTTGGCCGGATTGATCCTGGTCAACGCCACCATCAGCCGCATATGAGACCGGCGAAAACGGCCTCGACATTAAAGCTGGAAAAGCTCTAAAAAGGCCCACGCACGACAGAAGACCCCCTGGAAGACCCCTTGGGCCGGCTGCCGTAATCCGGGTTCCCGTCAGGGTTTTTGTGATGGATTACAACAAGTTCTTCGGTGACGCCCTCGGGCGACTTCATGACGAGCGGCGGTATCGCGTTTTCGCCGATCTGGAGCGGATCGCCGGCCGCTACCCGCATGCGGTGTGGCACTCCCCCAAAGGCCAGCGCAACATCGTGATGTGGTGCTCCAACGACTATCTCGGGATGGGTCAACATCCCAAGGTGGTGGGCGCGATGGTCGAGACCGCGACCCGCGTCGGCACCGGCGCTGGCGGCACGCGCAACATCGCCGGCAACAACCATTCCCTGATCCAGCTTGAGCAGGAACTTGCCGATCTGCACGGCAAGGAAGCCGCGCTGGTTTTCACCTCGGGCTACGTGTCCAACCAGACCGGCATCGCAACACTCGCCAAGCTGATCCCGAACTGCCTGATCCTGTCGGACGCGCTGAACCATAATTCGATGATCGAGGGCATCCGCCAGTCCGGCACCCAGTACATCGTATTCCGCCACAACGACGTCGCGCATCTCGAGGAATTGCTGCGCGCCAATCCGGATCGCCCGACGCTGATCGTTTGCGAAAGCCTCTATTCGATGGACGGCGACATCGCGCCACTCGGAAAGATCTGCGATCTCGCGGAGCGTTACGGCGCCATGACCTATGTCGACGAGGTTCATGCGGTCGGCATGTACGGTCCGCGCGGCGGCGGCATTGCCGAGCGTGACGGCGTGATGCACCGGGTCGACATTCTCGAAGGCACGCTGGCCAAGGCGTTCGGCTGCCTCGGCGGCTACATCGCGGGCAGCGCCAAAATGGTCGATGCCGTGCGCTCGTATGCGCCGGGCTTCATCTTCACGACGGCGCTTCCGCCTGCGATCTGCTCGGCCGCGACTGCCGCCATCAAGCATTTGAAGTCATCGTCGTGGGAGCGCGAGCGTCATCAGGACCGCGCGGCGCGACTCAAGGCGATTCTGACGGCGGCCGGATTGCCGGTGATGTCGAGCGACACGCACATCGTGCCGTTGTTCGTCGGCGATCCCGAGCGCTGCAAGAAGGCGTGCGACCTGCTGCTGGAAGAGCACGGCATCTACATTCAGCCGATCAACTATCCCACCGTCCCCAAGGGCTCGGAGCGCCTTCGCATTACGCCGTCGCCGTATCATGACGACGTTTTGATCGATAAGCTCGCCGACGCGCTGGTGCAGGTCTGGGAGCGGCTCGATCTGCCGCTGCATGCCAAGTCCATGGCAGCAGAGTAATTGGTTGCGGCAGCGATCTGCTGAATAACAATCTGCGGAAAGCCCGGAAAGACGACGCCGTATCCCATGGATGCAGCGCCGTCTTCACATCAGACCGCGCGGGCTTCGAGCCGTGCGGGGGCATCCGACAGCACAATCCGCATCAGGTCCGCGGCGTTCCTGGCGCCAAGTTTGTCCATGATCCGCGCGCGATGAACTTCGATGGTGCGCGGGCTGATGCCGAGCCGCCTGCCCGCCTCCTTGTTTGAAGCCCCGTGCGCGACCTCCGCCAGAACGTCCCGCTCGCGCCGGGTGAGCAGATCGCGGCCCGGAAAATCGGCGAGACCGTCGATGTGTCCCGCGGTCGACCGGCGATAGGCCGCAACGCCCTCACGGACTCGGTCGATCATGATGCTTGCGGAGAATGGCTTTTCGAGAAAATCCCGCGCCCCGAGTTTCATAGCTTCCACGGCCATCGCAATGTCCGACTGGCCGGACATCACAAAGACCGGCGGCGCGAACCGCGCATCGGCGAGATGCTTCAAAACGGTGAGGCCGGAGCTGCCCGGCAAATGAAGGTCGAGAATGACGCAGCAAGGCGCACTGCTTCGCAGGGTTTCCAGAAAGGAATCTCCGTCCCCGAACGCCTCCGATGCAAATCCCTCGATCTTCAGCAGCAGCGACAGCGCATCCCGCACCGAGGCATCGTCATCGACGATCGCGACCGGGGCGTCCCCGGATACAAAAGGCAGCATGTGACCCATCGGCCTGCTCCTTGATGGCAATACCGTCGTAATACAACTTTTACGTGTATATGCTGATTCGCTGAATTCGCCAAGATCATGTTCGTCAGGCGCACGGCAGCCGAGCCGGATGCACAGGCAAGCGGTCCGGGCTAAGGTCGCCCGCGGGCCGGTAAGGCCGAGGGATCAATTCGATGCTGCATGACTGGGGCGTGATCGCAGTCGCGTTCGGCTACATCGGACTTTTGTTCGTGGTGGCGAGCTACGGCGAACGGCTGACGCAGATCCAGCGTGGCCGCCTCGGCACCTTTATCTATCCGCTGTCGCTTGCGATTTATTGCACGTCCTGGACGTTCTTCGGCTCGGTCGGGCTCGCGACGCGCACCAGCGTCGAATTTCTCGCGATCTATGTCGGCCCGATCCTGATGATCGCATTCTGCACGCCGTTGCTGATGCGCGTCATCCAGCTGGCCAAATCGCAGAACATCACCTCGATCGCCGACTTCATCGCCGCGCGTTACGGCAAGAGCCAGGCCGTCGCCGGGACCGCCGCCGCCATCGCCATCATCGGCTCGGTGCCTTACATCGCCCTGCAATTGAAAGCGGTTGCGTCGTCGCTGGAAACCATCCTCAATCAGGATCAGGACGTTTCCAGTATTCCATACATCGGCGACATCGCCTTCATCGTCACCGTCACGCTGGCCGCCTTCGCAGTGCTGTTCGGCACGCGCCAGACCGACGCCACCGAACACCAGCACGGGTTGATGCTGGCGGTCGCGACGGAATCGCTGGTCAAGCTGGTGGCCTTCATCGCGGCGGGCGTCTTCGTCACGTTTTTCATGTTCGGCCCGTCCGATTTGTGGGACCGCGCCATGAAGACGCCGGAGGCGGTCCGCGCCATCGAGGCCACACCGTCGATCGGTAATTTTCTCGCCATGACGCTGCTGTCGTTTCTGGCGATCCTGCTGCTGCCCCGGCAATTCCACGTCAGCGTCGTGGAAAATTCCACCGAGGCCGAAGTCCGCCGCGCGCGCTGGCTGTTTCCGCTCTATCTGGTTCTTATCAACCTGTTCGTGATTCCGATCGCCATCGCAGGCCTCGTCACCTTTCCGTTCGGGGCATCCGACAGCGACATGTACGTGCTGGCGCTGCCGATCTCGGCGGGCGCGACGGCGCTGAGCGTGATCGTGTTCGTCGGCGGGCTGTCCGCCGCCACCGCGATGGTGATCGTGGAATGCGTGGCGCTGGCCATCATGGTGTCGAACGACATCATCGTGCCGCTGGTGTTGAAGCGGCGGCCGGCTTCGCAGGGCGGCAAGGCCAACTTCGGCGGCTTCCTGCTCAAGGTTCGCCGCGTCGCGATCTTCGCCATCATGGCGATGGCGTATCTCTACTATCACGTGCTGGGCAACGCCCAGCTTGCCGCCATCGGCCTGCTGTCGTTCGCAGCCGTCGCACAACTCGCGCCGGCGTTTCTCGGTGGCCTGTTCTGGCGGCGGGCGACGGCGCGCGGCGCGATGGGCGGCATGCTGATCGGCTTCGCGGTGTGGGCCTATACGCTGTTCCTGCCGAGCTTCGCCGACGTCGATCCGCGCGGCACGTTATGGCTCACGCAAGGCCTGTTCGGAATCACCGCACTCCGGCCACAAGCCTTGCTCGGTACCGAAATGGCGCCGCTGATTCACGGCGTCTTCTGGAGCCTGTCGCTCAATCTGCTGGCCTACATCGTGCTGTCGCTGATGCGCCAGCCTACATCGATCGAGCGGGTGCAGGCCGACCTGTTCGTGCCCAACGAACTGGCGCCGATCGCGCCCAACTTCAGGCGCTGGCGCACCACCGTCACCGTGCAGGACCTGCTCAGCACGGTCGCACAGTATCTCGGGCCCGACCGCGCGCTGCAATCGTTCGAGACGTTTGCGGCCACGCATCGCATCAATCTCGAACGCAGCGCGCCCGCGGATTTTCTGCTGCTTCGCCACGCCGAACATCTGATCGCCTCGTCGATCGGGGCCGCCTCGTCGCGGCTCGTGCTGTCGCTGCTGCTGCGCAAGCGTGCGGTCTCCGCCAAGGCCGCATTGAAGCTGCTCGACGACGCTCATACCGCGCTGCATTTCAACCGCGAGATGTTGCAGACCGCGCTCAATCACGTCCGTCAGGGCATCGCCGTCTTCAATCCCGAACTCCAGCTCATCACCTCGAACCGGCAGTTCGGCGAAATTCTCGACCTGCCGGCGCAATACGCGCAAATCGGAATACCGCTCGTCGAGATCCTGGAGTTCATCGGCAGCAATGGACAGGCGGCCTCCAAGGGTGACCACACCATGCTGCAACGGCGGCTCGCCGCCTACACCACCGAAGGTGAGCCCTATCTGGAGCGATTGATCGACCGCAACATGGTGATCGAAGTGCGCGCCAACCGCATGCCGGGCGGCGCGCTGGTCATCACCTTCTCCGACATCACGCCGAGCTTCGAGGCCGCCGAGGCTTTGGAGCGCGCCAATGCGACGCTGGAAAAGCGCGTCCGCGAACGCACCGAGGAACTGACACGGCTGAACAGCGAACTGGCGCTGGCCAAGAGCACCGCCGAGGAAGCCAACATTTCCAAGACCCGCTTCCTCGCAGCGGCCAGTCACGACATTCTGCAGCCGCTCAACGCCGCCAGACTCTACGTCACCAGCATGGTCGAGCGGCAGGCCGGCGGCGAGGATGCGCGCCTCGTCGGCAATATCGACGACTCGCTGGAGGCCATCGAGGAAATTCTCGGCGCGCTGCTCGACATTTCACGGCTCGACTCCGGCGCGATGACGCCATCAATCTCCAGCTTCCGCATGAGCGACCTGATGCGCTCGCTGGAGGTGGAATTCGCGCCGATCGCAAAAGCGCGAAAACTCAAACTGACCTTCGTGCCCTGCGCGCTGGCTGTCACGTCGGACCGCGTGCTGCTGCGGCGTCTGCTGCAAAACCTGATTTCCAATGCCATCAAATACACGCCCAAGGGGCGCGTGCTGGTCGGCTGCCGCCGCAAGGGAAAATCGCTGGAGATCGGGATCTACGATACCGGCCTCGGCATCCCGATTCTCAAGCGCACTGAAATCTTCAAGGAATTTCATCGCCTCGACCAGGGCGCGCGGATCGCGCGCGGACTTGGTCTCGGGCTATCGATCGTGGAACGGTTGGCCCGCGTCCTGAACCACGGCATCGCGGTCGATTCGAACCGCAGCGGCGGCTCGCGCTTTTCCGTGACAATGCCGATCGCCAAGACCATCACCCATACGGCGGCGTTGTCGGGCACCAACATGTCCACCAAAACGCCGATGAGCGGCACGCTCATTGTCTGCATCGAGAACGACCGCGCCATCCTCGACGGCATGAAGACCTTGCTCACCGGCTGGGACGCCAAGGTCATCGCGGCGGTGGACCCGGTCTCAGCCGCGGAAGCGATCGCCGCCACCGAGGAGCGGGTGACGGGACTGCTTGTCGATTATCACCTCGATCGCGGCAACGGCATCGCGGCGATCCGCGACATCCGCCAGCGGTTCGGCGAGGGAATTCCGGCCATTCTGATCACCGCCGACCGCAGCCCGCATGTCCGCGAGGCCGCGCGCGCGGACGGAATTGTTGTGCTCAACAAGCCGGTCAAGCCGGCAGCGCTGCGCGCCCTGCTCGGGCAATGGCGCACGCAGCAGATGGTGGCTGCGGAATAATTACTGCGTTGTATCGGCCTGCTTCCATTGTCCGCCGGATATTTTGGCGGCGGCAATCACGGCCTGGGTCCGGCTTTCGACACCCAGCTTTTGCAGGATGGCGGAGACATGCGCCTTGATGGTCGCTTCGGAGACACTCAGCTCATAGGCGATTTGCTTGTTGAGCAAACCTTCCGACAGCATCATCAGCACCCTGACCTGCTGTGGCGTCAGCGTCACCAGGCGGTCGCGCAGCCGCGTCATGTCGGGATCGGCCGCCGCGGACATATCGATGTCAGCCGGAATCCAAACGTCGCCGTTCATGACCTTGCCGATGGCCTCGCGCAACGTCTCGACGCCGAAGCGCTTGGGGATGAAGCCCGACGCACCGAAATCCATCGACCGGCGGATCGTGCCCGCATCGTCGCTGGCCGACACAATGACCACCGGAATTGCCGGGAATTGCGCCCGCAGGTAGATCAACCCGGAAAAGCCGCTGATTCCAGGCATCGACAGGTCGAGCAGGATTAGATCGACATCCGATTCGCGCTCAAGCAGCGCTGTCAATTCCTCGAACGATCCCGCCTCGTCGATGCGCGCGGATGCAACGACGGTCGCGACCGCTTGTCGCAGAGCGTCACGGAAAAGCGGATGGTCGTCGGCGACGACGAGATGCGTGCTGGAAGCGATGGTCATTTATCCCGTTTGCAATAGTCGAGTGAGCCCCACGGTAATACTGGATTCAAGTGTTTACCGCGCCGTTTAGTCTTGCAACCCGCGAGCGAAAACGACAAGCGCTCGTGCCCGCAAATGCAACGATTGTGCAGTGCAAGGTATGTCGGACCTCCATATGCGCTGGCCGAAAGTCTTATAGGGCGTTGTTTCACGCCGATGTTACCGTATTTGCGAACTTCTCGCGTTTTTGAACCGGCGAAAGAACGGCGCGCAGAAGCGATTTTTTCAGCAACACGTTTTGGGGAGCATTGAAATGGCCACTGTGACTACGACCTCGCCACGCGCGGGCGGCATGACGAAGGACGAACGTTTCGTCATCTTCGCTTCATCGCTCGGCACCGTTTTCGAATGGTACGATTTTTACCTTTACGGCTCGCTCGCCGCGATCATCGGCGCGCAGTTCTTCTCGGCCTATCCGCCAGCGACCCGCGACATCTTCGCGCTGCTCGCGTTCGCCGCAGGCTTCCTGGTTCGTCCGTTCGGCGCCATCGTGTTCGGCCGCATCGGCGACATCGTCGGCCGCAAGTACACGTTCCTCGTCACCATTCTCATCATGGGCCTGTCGACCTTCATCGTCGGCCTGCTCCCGAACGCTGCCACCATCGGCATCGCGGCTCCGATCATTCTGATCGCCCTGCGTCTGGCGCAGGGCCTCGCGCTCGGCGGTGAATACGGCGGCGCAGCTACCTACGTCGCGGAGCACTCGCCTCCCGGCAAGCGCGGCTACTACACCTCGTTCATTCAGACCACCGCGACACTCGGCCTGTTCCTGTCGCTGCTGGTGATCCTGTTCACCCGCACGATTCTCGGCGAGGCGGAATTCGCGTCCTGGGGCTGGCGCATTCCGTTCCTGCTCTCGGTCGTGCTGCTCGGCGTCTCGGTCATCATTCGACTGAAGCTGAACGAATCCCCCGTGTTCCAGAAGATGAAGGACGAGGGCAAGGGCTCGAAAGCGCCGCTGACCGAATCCTTCGGCAACTGGAGCAACGCCAAGATCGTTCTGATCGCGCTGCTCGGCGGCGTCATGGGTCAGGGCGTGGTCTGGTACACTGGCCAGTTCTACGCGCTGTTCTTCCTGCAATCGATCCTGAAGGTCGACGGCTACACCGCGAACCTGCTGATCGCGTGGTCGCTGCTGCTCGGCACCGGCTTCTTCATCGTGTTCGGCGCCCTGTCCGACAAGATCGGCCGCAAGCCGATCATTCTGGCAGGCTGTCTGATCGCGGCGCTGACCTTCTTCCCGATCTTCCGCATGATCTCGAGCAACGCCAACCCGCAGTTGGAAAAGGCCATCGAGACGGTGAAGGTTTCGGTGGTGGCGGATCCGAAGGGTTGCGGCGACTTGTTCAACCCGGTCGGCACCCGCGTGTTCTCGGCACCTTGCGATCTTGCCCGCGACTTCCTTGCGAAGTCCTCGGTCAAGTACGAAACCGTCGCTGGTCCGGCAGGCTCGCCCGTCGCCATCAAGATCAACGGAACGGACGTACCCTACACCACGCCGGCAGCATCTAACGCTGGTGCAACCGCCGCCCTACAGGCTGCCGGTTATCCGAAGCCCGGCGCCAACACGACACTCGTGAAGATGAGCAATCCGTTCGATATCTTCCGGCCGCAGGTGGCCGCGATTATCGGACTTCTGTTCATTCTCGTGATCTTCGTGACCATGGTGTACGGCCCGATCGCGGCGATGCTGGTCGAACTGTTCCCGACCCGCATCCGCTACACGTCAATGTCGCTGCCCTACCATATCGGCAACGGCTGGTTCGGAGGATTGTTGCCAGCAACGTCCTTCGCAATCGTGGCGTCGACCGGCGACATCTACGCCGGCCTTTGGTACCCGGTGATCTTCGCATTGATCACCGTGGTGATCGGCTTCTTCTTCCTGCCGGAAACCAAGGACGTCGATATCACCAAGTAAAATTCGAGGGTCAGACGGCATCGTCGCCTGACCCTCACATTCCAAACCACAACGGCCGCGGAACAACCCGCGGCCGTTTTTTTACGCCGATAAATCTCAGATCTCGGACAGTCTTTTCTGAAGACGGACGGCCATTTCGATCAGCCGGTCCCATACGCGATCGATCAGCGCCATCAGCTTTTCGTGTTCTGGCGGCAGTTGCAGTTCGATCTTCTTGTCGGGCGACGATTTGTTGTCCGGCAACGCCTGCGCGCTTTTCTTCGAATCTTCTTTCGCCAGCGGCGCGTCCGTCTTGCCGTTCACGGTGTCGCGCTGCGCGAGTTCGTCTTTCAAGCGCTTGTTGTCAGCCTGAAGCCGTCCGATCTCGGAATCGAGCGCCGCCCGTTCGTCCGGCACAAGGCGGCATGTCCACCCGCCACTATTGGTACAAGTGGAGACCGTTCCGTTGCGGGTATCGAGCCGCAGGAATCCATCCGGAACGGGTGACAGCACAAAACGGCCATTCTCGGTGTCAGGCGCTGACTGAGCCCGCGCCTCGCCGTTGAACATCAGCACCGATGCCACCGCCATTGCAGCAAGCACCCTCGCTGCAAGACAAGCCGGACGGCGCGACACCGGGAATGGTGCTTCAACGCGCAAGTCATGCCCGCGCATGACTTCAGCAAGCATGTCACTCACAAGCATGGGCTTCCTCGTCTGCTCGAAGCCGTCGCCTGCCTCAGACTTCGGAGGTGTAGGCTTTTCGGCCGGACTTCAACGCATCGGCCAGCAATTCGATCCGGTCCTGGCCCCAGAAAACCTCGCCGTCCAGCACCCAGCAGGGTGAGCCGAATACACCTGACGCAATGGCGTCCTGACGGTTCTGTTCGTAAGCGGCCCTGATTTCGTCCGAGACCGCATGCGCCACAATCTTTGCCCCCGGCAACCCCGCTTCATCCGCCAGCCGGGTCACTGTCGCCGGGTCCGCAAGATTGAGTTCTTGCTCCCAGAGCCCCACGAATGCGCGGCGCACGAACGGCTCGGGATTGAGCCCCACGGCGGCCGCCGCAACGGCCACGCCATCTGCAAGCCGGGGATCGGCTGGAAAAAATTGCGGCTTGAGATTGAACGTGAGACCGCGCTTGTCGCGCCAGCGCTGCAACTCCATCATCCGATAGCGCTGTCTGGCCGGATGACGTTTTGCCAGTGGCAAGCCTCCCGTTTCGGAAAAAACCTCGATCAGCTGAACCGGCTTGTAATTGACCTTGAGCTGGTGCGCGGCGGCGAGATCCTCAAACAATGCGTGCCCGATGTAGGCCCATGGCGACTGGGTGGAAAAATAGTAGTCGATCTGGCGCGCCATCTGGCCTCCGGCTGTCCGAATTCTGGAAATTGCGAAGCTATCACAACGAGCCGAAAACGCGCCCGTCAGCGCCGCATGGCATACCCTGTTATCGCAGTGCGGCGAGTGCGCGCAGCAGCAGGAATTTTTCCATAATTTTCCGAGATATTTCAATCTGATAGATGGTAATTAGGCAATCTTGACTTGACCGTAGGCCGTCAGTATGGTCCGCGCGGTTTCCGTGGGTGGCGGGGCGTTTTTCTCTGAAATCGCGCGACGGGCGTAGGTGTCGACAGCAATGGCGAACGGCACACACGGCAAGGGTCGCGGCGAAGGTGAGCAAGACAAGCCGACGGCCGACGAAGCTGCGCTCTCCGCAAGGCTCGACCGTCTGAATCATCGGCTTTCCGAAGTCCGGAAAGACCGCAAAATCCAGACCGATCAGTCGGGAAGCGGGGCAGGCCCCTCCAACGCATCCGCGATGGCACGGGGGTTTCGCCTCTCCTCCGAATTGATTGCAGGCGTGCTTGTCGGAGCGGTCATCGGCTGGGGTATCGACCGTCTATTGTCGACATCGCCCTGGGGTCTCATCGTGTTTTTTCTGCTTGGCTTCACCGCCGGTGTGATCAACGTGATGCGGGCAGCCGGCGTCGCAAACCGCGACGCGTCCGACCGCTCCTGACAGGGTCCCGCGACCGATCCTGGGAATCGCTTGGAATTTCAAGCCAGTTCGCTGGCGGGTGTTACTGTCCGGCATGCCGGCAAAGATGAAAGACGAACGTGGATGGCCGATCCGATCCATCAATTTGAGATCCACAAGATCTTCTCGCTGGGCCATATCGGCGGCCAGGAGATCGCGTTCACCAACTCGTCAGCCTACATGTTCGGCTCGGTCGCTCTCGTCGCGCTGCTGATGATCGGCGGCAGCGCCGGCCGCCGTCTGGTGCCGAACCGTATCCAGTCCCTCGCGGAACTGTCCTACGAATTCGTCGGGAATACGCTGAGGGAAAGCGTCGGCGAAGAAGGCATGAAGTTTTTCCCGTTCGTGTTCTCGCTGTTCGCCTTCATCCTGACCGCGAACCTCATCGGCCTCATTCCGTACACCTTCACCGTGACCAGCCATCTGATCGTCACGCTGGCGCTGGCGCTGATGGTGTTCCTGACCGTGCTGCTCTACGGCCTCTACAAGAACGGCTTCAAATTCTTCAAGCTGTTCGTCCCCTCGGGCATTCCCCTTTATATCCTGCCGCTGATCATGGTGATCGAGGTCATCTCGTTCCTGTCGCGGCCGGTGTCCCATTCCGTGCGTCTGTTCGCAAACATGCTGGCGGGTCACATCACCCTCAAGGTGTTCGCGGGTTTCGTCACGTCGCTGAGCGCGCTCGGCGCACTTGGCATTTTCGGTTCGGTATTGCCGCTGGCGATGACGACCGCGCTCACCGGCCTCGAATTTCTCGTGGCTTTCCTGCAGGCCTACGTCTTCACCATCCTGACCTGCATCTATCTGAACGACGCACTTCACCCGGGACACTGAATTCAAGACCCGGATTTCACTTCATCCAACGACACCAACATCCCAAGAAGGAGTTTCTACTATGGATCCAGTCGCAGCAAAGTACATCGGCGCCGGCATTGCATGTCTCGGCATGGGCGGCGCGGGTATCGGCGTCGGCATGATCTTCAGCCAGTTCCTCAACGGCGCGCTTCGCAACCCGTCCGCCTCGCAGGGCCAGTTCGCGAACCTGATCTTCGGCTTCGCCGTGACCGAAGCGCTCGGCATCTTCTCGCTGCTGATCGCGCTGCTGCTGCTGTTCGCCGTCTGATTTCGGATGATGCGTTGCCGCGGTCTCGATTGAGCCGCGGCTGACGCAAACAGGAGACGCTCATGGCGACGGGTCAGAGCACTGCAAAGGGCACGACCGCCCACACTGCGGCAGACGGACATGGCAAGGCGGGGTTCCCGCCTTTCCAGAAGGAAACGTTTGCCTCGCAGCTGGTGTCGTTCGCGATCGCCTTTGCGCTGCTTTACTTCATCGTGTCGAAGTTCGCGCTCCCGCGCGTCGGCGGCATCATCTCCAACCGCGAAGGCGTGATCGAAAACGATCTCGCCGAGGCGCAGAAGCTCAAGGACGAGTCTGACGAAGCCCTGAAGGCCTATGAAACCGAGCTCGCCAATGCGCGCGCGCGGGCTCAGGCCATCGGCTCGGAGACCCGTGACAAGCTGAATGCGCAGGCCGAAAGCGATCGCAAGACGCTGGAAGCCAGCCTCGCAACCAAACTCGCCGATGCCGAAAAGACCATTGCCGCAACCCGCACGACGGCGATGGGCAATGTCCGCTCGATCGCATCGGATGCGGCTGCGGCCATCGTCCAGCGCCTCACCGGCGTTGCGCCTGACAGCAAGGCTGTCGACAGCGCAGTCGATGCGTCCTTGAAGGGATAACGACGATGTTCGAAGCAGAATTCTGGGTCGCCGTCGCTTTCGTCCTTTTGATGGGCGTGTTCGGCTATTTCGGCGTTCACCGCACTGTTCTGAAGGCGCTCGACAATCGCCGCGACCGTATTCAGCGGGAACTCGACGACGCCCGCCGCCTCAAGGAAGAGGCTGCGAAGCTGGTCGAGGAATATCGCGCCCGCCGCGCCAGCGCGGAACGCGAAGCGCAGGAGATCGTCACCAGCGCCAAGGCAGAGGCTGAACGTATTGCAGCCGAAGCCAAGGTGAAGATGGAAGACTTCGTCGCTCGCCGCACCAAGACCGCCGAAGGCAAAATCGCGCAGGCAGAAAGCCAGGCGATCGCGGATGTCCGCGCAGCGGCTGCTGAGGCCGCAGTGACCGCGGCGTCGTCGATCATGACGCAGTCAGTCAAGGGTTCGGTCGCCGACGACCTGATCGCCAAGGGCATCCAGGACGTTCGCAGCAAGCTGAACTGACAACATTACCGCTTAAACGAAAGCCGGCCGCGACAATCTCGCGGCCGGCTTTTTGTTTGGGCGCATGATGCGCGTTATTTCTTCCGCTTGCGCGCGGCGGGCTCCGGCTTCAGCGCGGCCGGATCGAAACCGACATAGAAAATGTATTTGTCGTTCGCTGCCGCCGTCGGCGTCGGATAGGTGACGTCTTCGGCGACGAGGCTGAACTCGGTGTTCTCACCTTCCATCGTCACGGTGGTCCGGATCGCCTTGGTGGTGATGACCTTCTCCGGCGCGCCTTCCTGCACGACGGCTACGCGCATCGGCACATCGACGGTCGCGGGCGCACCCGCAGGCCCTGTGATGATGCGGCCCATGATGCCGATCCGCGCGGTGACCTGACCGCCCTGCAAATTACAGTCGCGCGCCGTGCGCGTGATCGATCCCTGATAGCGCAGGTCGTTGCCCGAGGCGGGCTTGCCCGGCAGCCCGACGGCCAGCGTGGATGCGCCGAACCGGATCGCGACGCTGGGACAGGTCAGATCGCTGTTCTCGGATGCCTGCGTCGATGGCGCGGACGTCGTGGTGGCTTCCTGCGACTTCGAACTGAATAGCTGGCTGAACCTGCTGCCGAACGACGATCCCGACGACGACGAATCGCCGGATGACGAGCCCGACGAGCCAAACATGCTGCCGCCGCCGCAGCCCGACAGCGCCGCGCTTGCCGCAACCGCCAGCACAGCAACTGCTGTGCGCTTCAAAAGCCTGTCACCCGCCATCATTGCTTCCAGTCGGCCCGAGAGATCAAAGAGAGATCGGAGAGAAAAATCGGAGAGGGATCGGAGACGGCCTTATAGCAGGGCAAAGACGGCGAACCAAAGGCGCTGCATCGCCAAGACGGCGGCTGGTTAACCGCGGAAATCCTCGTCCAGCAGGCCGTAGAGGTAATGGTCCTGCCAGACCCCGTTGATGCACAGATAGCGCCGGGCCAGTCCCTCGCGGGCAAACCCGCATTTCTCCAGCACCCGGATCGAGGACTGGTTGGTCGGGATACAGGCGGCCTCGATGCGATGCAGGTTGAGTTCGCCGAACAGGGTCGGCAACAGCACACGCAGCGCCCGGGTCATATAGCCCTTGCCGGCATGAGGCTGGCCGATCCAGTAACCGACGGTGCCGGCCTGCACGATCCCGCGCCGCACATTGGCCAGCGTTACCCCGCCGATGAGCGTGCCGTCGTCCTCCCGAAGCACCACGAAGGGATAGGCCCTGTCCTCGGACACGTCTTCGGCGTAGCGGCGCAGCCGCCTGCGGAAACCCGAGCGGGTCAGATCGTCGGACGGCCAGATCGGCTCCCACGGAGTCAGAAACGAGCGGCTGATCTCGCGCAACTCGCTCCATTGCCCGTAATCGGCCATTTGCGGCGCACGCAGCAGAAGCCCGTGTCCGCGCGGGGCGAGCGCCGGAGCCGTTGCCGAGGGAAGACGAAACAGGGCCATGCCGGACCCTCCCCGTATCCGGACGCCGATGGCGCGTCCGCGTAGTATTCCGTTAGCACAATTCTCCGCTTATTCCGAACTCCACCTGTGCGGACAGGTGCGCTCTACGATGGCCGCGAGACGACATACACGGCGCCCGTCAGCATCAAGGCCGCAACGGCAAGCGTGAGCGACAAGCCGGGATTGACGGTCAGATGGAAGATCATGAAGCCCGCAGTCATTCCGCCGAGCGCGGCCAGCTTCGCCTTGCGTGGAATGGCTCCGCGTGCGCGCCATTCCCGCAGGATCGGACCGAAGCGGCCATGCTGCAGCAGCCAGTTCTCGAACCGCTCGGACGAACGCGCAAAGCACGCCGCCGCCAAAATAAGGAATGGCGTCGTGGGCAAAACGGGCAGGAATGCCCCGATAAAACCCAGCGCGACGAAGAAAAATCCCAGGGCAAGAAAGACAGCCCGCAGCAGGCGCGGATAGCGAGAACCGTGTCCTGCGGGATCTGCGCTCACGTCATCACATGCCGAAACTGTCGCGCCGGTGAAGTTGCACCCTCAATGCAGAAGAGCTTTGGCCTTCGGCCGCGCCAGCCCTTCGGCAAGGCTGACAGCGGTGTCGAGGCCGCGCCCTGCCCCCAGCGCCACCACCGCCGGACGGCTGCGGCTGAGCAGCGCCCGCGCCGCGTTGCGCGTCGATTCAATGCTGACCGCATCGATCCGCGCGACCAGTTCTTCCGAGGTCAGCGGACGCCCGTAAGCCAGAATGTGCCGCGCCAGTTGCTCGGCGCGCGAGCTGCAGCTTTCCATTCCCATCAGAAGGCCCGCCTTCATCTGTGCCTTGGACCGGGATATTTCCGCTTCAGTGAGCGTTTCGACCGCGTTGTTCATTTCATCGACAATGACTTCCACCATCTCCGGCGCGTCGGTGGGATCGGTGCCGGTATAAAGCCCGAAGAATCCGGTATCGGAATAGGCCGCGTGGAAGGTGTAGATCGAATAGCAGAGCCCGCGCTTCTCGCGCACCTCCTGAAACAGCCGCGACGACATGCCGCCGCCCAGGATGTTGGTGAAGACCTGCAGGCTGAACAGCGACAGATCCGACTGCGGCACGCCTTCAAGCGCCAGCGTGAGATGCGCCTGCTCGAGATCGCGGTGAATGACGCGAGTGCCGCCCTTGCCGAACATCGCAGGCGTAGGCTTCGGTGCCGGCGTGCCGTCGAAACTCGCGAAACGCTGTTCGACTTCCGCAACCACATGCTTGTGATCGACAGCACCTGCGGCAGCGACGACCATTTCGGGGCCGCGATAATGCGTCGACAGATAGCCTTGCAGATTGTCGCGATTGAACGCGGCCAGCGTCTGCGGCGTACCCAGCAGGGAGCGGCCCATCGGCTGGTCCGGATAACACATTTCGCTCAGGTGCTCGAAGATCGCATCGTCCGGCGTATCCTGCGCCGCGCCGATTTCCTGTTCGATCACACTCTTCTCGCGCTCAAGTTCTTCGGCATCGAACGACGGGTTAGCGAGAATATCGGACAGCACATCGAGCGCCAGCGGCACGTCGGCCTTCAACACGCGCGCGTAATAGGCCGTCGTCTCGGTCGAGGTCGCCGCATTGAGGTCGCCGCCGACCGCCTCGATTTCTTCCGCGATCTGCTGCGACGTCCGCCGTGTCGTGCCCTTGAAGGCCATGTGTTCCAGCAGATGTGACATGCCGTGTTCATTCGGCTTCTCGTCGCGGCCGCCGACGCCGGTCCATACGCCGAGCGCGGAGGTCTCCAGATGCGTCATGGTGTCGGTGACAACGGTCAAACCCGAAGGCAGCTTGGTAACGTTGACGCTCATCCGGCGATCCCTTGCTTGGCGGCGCGGCTCACCGAGACGATAAACCGTTCGACCTCTGTCTGGTCGTTCTTCATGACCTTGATGTGTTCAGGCTTCGTCATCAGGCCGTCGAGCCACGCGGGCAGCGGCGGACGCATTCCGCACGCAGCCTCGACGGCATCCGGGAACTTGGCGGCATGCGCGGTCGAGAGCACAATGTTCGGCACCGTCGACACCGGCTTGTCCTGATCCGCGACCGCGAGCGCAACAGCGGTATGCGGATCGATCAGTTCGCCCGCCTCGCGCCACGCAGCGCGGATCGCCGCACTGGTCTCGGTCTCGTCGGCGCGTCCTGCGTCGAATTCGTCGCGAATTTGTTTCAACACCGCGTCGCTCAGCACAAAGCGTCCCGACTGCGCCAGTGAACCCATCAGCGCGCGCACAGCGGCGCTGTCGCGGCCGGTCGCCTCGAACAGCAACCGCTCGAAGTTCGACGAGATCTGAATGTCCATCGACGGCGACGTGGTGGCGTGAACCTGCTTGACCTCGTAAATGCCGGTCTTGAGCGTGCGCGCCAGAATGTCGTTGACGTTGGCGGCGATCCGCAGCCGCCTGACGGGAAGGCCCATGCGCTTGGCGACATAGCCCGCGAAGATATCGCCGAAATTTCCGGTCGGCACCGTGAAATCGACTTCGCGCGCAGGCGCGCCAAGCGCCACAGCCGACGTGAAGTAATAAACCACCTGCGCCACAATACGCGCCCAGTTGATCGAGTTGACGCCCGACAGCGAGACGGAATCGCGGAATTTGTGATGGTTGAACAGGCCCTTCACGATGCCCTGACAATCGTCGAAGTTGCCTTCGATCGCGAGCGCATGGACGTTGGCCGCGCCGCTGGTGGTCATCATGCGCCGCTGCACGTCGGAAATACGCCCGTCCGGAAACAGCACGATGAGATCGGCGTTGTCGCGACCGGCAAATGCATCGACCGCCGCACCGCCGGTATCGCCGGAGGTTGCAACCACGATGGTGGTGCGCTGTCCCCGTTTGGCCAGCACATGATCCATCAGCCGCGACAGCAACTGCATCGCCACGTCCTTGAACGCGAGCGTGGGGCCGTGAAACAGTTCCAGCACGAAACGATCCGGCGCGATCTGGCTGAGCGGCACCACGGCCGGATGGCGGAAGGTCGCGTAGGCTTCAAGCGCCATACGGCCGAGATCGGCTTCGGAAATTTCGTCCGCGACGAACGGGCGGATCACCTCGACGGCGACTTCCCAATAGGGGCGGCCAAAGAATCCGGCGATCGTTTCGCTGGAGAGCTGCGGCCAGACCTCCGGCACATAGAGGCCGCCGTCCCGGGCAAGCCCGGTCAGCATCACGTCGCAAAAGCCAAGGCGGGGAGCCTCGCCCCGTGTCGAAATATAGCTCGTCAAGCGATCCTCCAAAGGCTCAAGCCTAGTGCAAGCCTTTGATATTGAATGATGATTGACTTCACCCGCAGGGAAATCGAACCGCACCATATCGGCTGCGATCCGGCTTCACAAGGAAACCGGATCGCTCCGCGAGGCTCAGATGAGGCCCCGCCGCCGCCCTCTGACCCAGAAACCGAAGGCGATTGCGACCACCAGTGCGAGGCCGAACCATGTGATGGCATATTGCAGGTGATCGTCCTTGAGATGGACGTGCAACGGACCCGGTTTCGGGGTGCCCGACGGTGGCACCGGCGCTTCCAGATCGATATAGAACGGCGCCACGTCACCCCAGCCGAGCGCCTGCGCCATGGCGCGGTGATCGCGCGAGAACCACAGCCGCTTGGCAGCGTCCTGGTCCGGCGTGAACGTGCCGGGCTTTTCCGGAAAGCGAATGTAGCCGGTCATCGCGACCGGCGCGCCGGTCACGAGCCGCGTCACCGCGCGGTCCTGCTGCGCGCGATCCTGCATCGTGTTCTGCACGAAGCCCGCATTGATCACCACGACGCGGCCGTCAGCCAGCCGCGCCGGCATAAAAGCCCATGTGCCCGGCCCGGAAATGTCGTCGCGCACCGCCGAACCGGAACTGTAGATCATGGCGTCCGGCTTCGACTCGAAGGTCGCACTGAAAGAGACGCGCAGAAATTCGTCGTGCGCGGAATTGAGCGTGGGCCATTCCGCGGCAGATGGCAGCGCGCGCGGCGCGCCCGCAAGCCGCTCGGTGAGCGCCGCGATCAGCGCATGCTTTTCGTCCTTGCGGCGAAGTTGCCAGACGCCGAGGCTCGCCAGCACCGACACCATGATCAGCGCGATCAGCGCGAGGCCGAAAATGCCGCGCGCGGGCCTGGCCGTTTTCACCTGACTCATTTCGGGTCACGCCCGACGAGTTGTCCCTCGGCGGCCTTGTGATGATACTGAAGCGCGATCAGCAGCGCCTTCATCGACCGCAGCGGCAGCAATGTCGTTGCCAGGATCAGCGGCCCCCACAACGCAGCGTGGACCCAGAATGGCGGCTGGTACTTGATCTCGACGATCAGCGCGGAGCCGACCACAATGAAGCCCGCGATCATGATGATGAACACGGCCGGACCGTCTCCCGCATCGATGAAAGCGTAATCGAGACCGCAGGCCTCGCAGCGCGGACGCAACGTCAGAAACCCCGCATAGAGCTTGCCTTCGCCGCAGCGCGGACACTTGCAGGCAAGACCGCGCATCGCGGTTTGCGCCAGGGTCGCGGGAACGTGCTGGTCCATGCCCGTACTCGTCTCCAAAGAAAAAGGGCGGCACGGTGGCCGCCCTTCAATCTAGGTCTTTTGAACGACCATTGCGACGGTTAGTGCGCGCCGTGCGCCATGGTCGATGCGCCATGTCCCCAGACATAGATCACGACAAACAGGAACAGCCAGACCACGTCCACGAAATGCCAGTACCACGCGGCAAATTCGAAGCCGAGATGCTGCTTCGGTGTGAAATGGCCCGCATACGCGCGCAGCAGACACACCAGCAGGAAGATGGTGCCGACCAGCACGTGGAAACCGTGGAAGCCGGTCGCCATGAAGAACGTCGCGCCGTAAACGTTGCCGGCAAAGCTGAACGCGGCGTGGCCGTATTCATAGGCCTGCACGCAGGTGAACAGAGCGCCCAGGGCGATGGTGAGGATCAGTCCGTACTTCAGGCCCTTGCGGTCGCCTTCGAGCAGCGCGTGATGAGCCCAAGTCACCGTGGTGCCGGAGGTCAGCAGGATCAGCGTGTTGAGCAGCGGCAGATGCCACGGATCGAAAGTCTCGATGCCCTTCGGCGGCCAGACGCCACCGAACAGCGCCTCACGCGTGGCGTGAACCGGATCGGCCGGGAACAGCGCTGCGTTGAAATAGGCCCAGAACCACGCCACGAAGAACATCACTTCGGAGGCGATGAACAGGATCATGCCGTAGCGGTGATGAAGCTGCACGACGCGGGTGTGATCGCCCTTGTACTGCGCCTCGCGGATCACGTCCGCCCACCAGCTCGCCATGGTGTAGAGCACGCCGATGGTGCCGACGCCGAACACAATCGGCGCGCCGGCGAACATCTTGTGCATCCATGCGACGGCGCCCACGGCCATGATGAAAGCCGAGATCGAACCGACGACCGGCCATGGGCTCGGATCGACGAGATGATAATCGTGGTGCTTGGCTTGGCCCGTTGCCATGTGGTCTCTCCGTGATGCCGGTGTCATCCGGCGCGTGTCGTCGTTATGGTCGAAAACAGAAGATCAAAGGTTGCCCTTGCGCTTGTCCGTCTCCGTTGCCGCAAGCGGCTTTGGCGCAGGATCTTTCACAGGGTAGAACGTATAGGACAGCGTGATGGTGTTGAGGTCGTCATACTCATGATCCGCGACCAGCGCCGGATCGACGTAGAACACCACCGCCATCTCGCGCTTCTCGCCAGGACCGAACGATTGCTCGGTGAAGCAGAAGCAATTGATCTTCTGGAAGAACGAACCTGCCGTGAGCGGTGCGACGTTATAGGCGGCGACGCCCGTGGTCGCGCGCGCGGCCTGATTGGTCACCGTGTAGTAAGCGGTGACCACCTCGCCGATCTTGACGCTGATCTCGGTCTGCTCGGCCTCGAACTTCCAGGGCAGCCCGCCGCTCACATTCGAGTCGAACCGCACGGCGATCCGGCGCTCGAGCGTGCCTGCAGGCGCGGACGTCGCAACCTGCGTGGTGCCGTTGAATCCGGTGGCGCGGCAGAACCAGTCGTAGAACGGCACCGCTGCGTAGGAAGCGCCGACCATGAACGCCACGACGAAACCGCAGATCGACGCGACCATGATGTCGCGGCTGACCCGAGGCGTCTTCCTGGTGCTCGTTGGTTGCTGCGTCATCGGCTGCGTGTCGTTGTCCATTCGTTCAGTGCCGTCAGATCGGCCGTGAGAGCACGATCGGGCCCTTCACCAGCGTCACTGCGAAAAACAGGATCACCAGCACACCCAAGGCAAGTGCAATGGCAATGGAACGCTCGCGCTGGCGCTTTTTCTGCTCCGGCGTGAGAACGATGCCTTCTTGCGGCTTCTTGCTGTCCATGACGATACCCGCGCTCATGACCAGAACATCCGCGCGAGCGCCGCAACCACCACTTCACACAGCAGCACGGCAAACAACCCGAACAGATAGAGGATCGAAAACTTGAACAACGCGCGCGTCGCTTGCAGGCCGGCACTGCCGGTGCGCTCGCGATAAACGCGCACCGCGTACCACATCATGCCGGCGCCGAGGATGGCCGCCGTTACGCCGTAGACGGCGCTGAAATATCCCAGCGGCCACGGCGCGATCGCGACTGCGACCAGCAGGATCGTGTAGAGCAGGATTTGCAGCCGTGTCGCATCCGGGCCGGCGACGTTCGGCAGCATCGGGATGTTGGCGCGTCCGTAATCGTCGGTGCGGAACAGAGCCAGCGCCCAGAAGTGCGGCGGCGTCCACAGGAAGATGATGAGAAACAGCAGGATCGGCTCCGGCGACAGCGATCCGGTGGCCGCGGCCCAGGCCACCACCGGCGGCAATGCGCCGGCGGCGCCGCCGATCACAATGTTCTGCGCGGTCCAGCGCTTCAGCCACATCGTGTAGACGACGACGTAAAAGAAGATCGTGAAAGCCAGCAGCGCACCCGCGAGCCAGTTCACGAGAATGCCAAGCGTCATCACCGAGAAGAACGCCAGCGTCAGACCGAAAGCAAGCGCCTCGCCGGGCAGGATACGCCCACGCGGAATCGGACGGTTCGCGGTGCGCGACATCAGCGCATCGATATCGGCCTCGTACCACATGTTCAGCGCGCCGGCAGCGCCGCCGCCGACCGCGATGCAGAGGATCGACGTGATCGCCAGCACGGGATGAAAATGCCCCGGCGCGATCACGAGTCCGACCAGCGCGGTGAACACCACCAGTGACATCACGCGCGGCTTCAGCAGCGCGATGTAATCCGCGACGCCTGCCTCGGAGATACGAGGCGACATATCTATCGCGCGATGGTCGACAGCCGACACTTGTTGCTCACTTCCCTGAACGTTTCAGCCGCCACGACCTTTCGGCCGTGGCGGATGCTTTACCCAGCCGCGAAATTACTGAACGCGCGGCAGAACTTCGAACTGATGGAATGGCGGCGGCGACGACAGCGTCCATTCCAGCGTGGTTGCACCGGCGCCCCACGGATTGTCGGCGGCCTGTTCCTTGCGGACGAACGCCTGGATCACGCCGTAGATGAAGATCAGCACGCCGAACGCGGAGATGTACGAGCCGATCGACGACACCAGATTCCAGCCGGCGAATGCATCGGGATAATCGATGTAGCGGCGCGGCATGCCCGACAGGCCGAGGAAATGCTGCGGGAAGAACACCAGGTTCACGCCGACGAAGGTCACCCAGAAGTGCGCCTTGGCGATGGTCTCGTTGTACATGTAGCCGAACATCTTCGGGAACCAGTAGTACCAGCCCGCGAAGATCGCGAATACGGCGCCCAGCGACAGCACGTAGTGGAAGTGGGCGACGACGTAATAGGTATCCTGCAGCACGCGGTCGACGCCGGCGTTGGCGAGCACCACACCGGTCACACCGCCGAGCGTGAACAGGAAGATGAAGCCCATCGCCCAGATCATCGGGGCGCGGAATTCGATCGATCCGCCCCACATGGTGGCGATCCACGAGAAGATCTTCACGCCGGTCGGCACCGCGATGACCATGGTCGCCGCGACGAAATAGGCCTGCGTCGCGGATGACATGCCCACCGTGTACATGTGATGCGCCCAGACCACGAAGCCGATGCCGCCGATGGCGACCATGGCGTAGGCCATGCCGAGATAACCGAACACAGGCTTGCGCGAGAAGGTCGAGACGATCTGCGAGATCATGCCGAAGCCCGGCAGGATCAGGATGTACACTTCGGGGTGGCCGAAGAACCAGAACAGATGCTGGAACAGCACCGGATCGCCGCCACCGTCGGCCGCGAAGAACGTGGTGCCGAAGTTGCGGTCGGTCAGCAGCATGGTGATGGCGCCGGCCAGAACCGGCAGCGACAGCAGCAGCAGGAACACCGTGACGAGAATCGACCACACGAACAGCGGCATCTTGTGCATGGTCATGCCAGGCGCGCGCATGTTGAAGATCGTGGTGATGAAGTTGATCGCGCCGAGAATCGACGATGCACCGGCGATATGCAGCGACAGGATCGCGAAATCGACCGCGGGACCGGGATGGCCCGAGGTCGAGAGCGGCGCGTACATCGTCCAGCCCGCACCGACGCCGTTCGCGCCCGGCTCGCCCTCGACGAAGGTCGAGATCAGGAGCAGCGCGAAGGAAGCCGGCAGCAGCCAGAACGAAACGTTGTTCATGCGCGGGAACGCCATGTCCGGTGCACCGATCATCAACGGCACGAACCAGTTGCCGAAGCCGCCGATCATCGCCGGCATCACCATGAAGAAGATCATGATGAGGCCGTGGGACGTCACGAACACATTGTAGGTGTGGGCTTCATGGAAGAGCTGCACACCGGGATACATCAGCTCGATGCGGATCGCGACCGACATTGCGCCGCCGATGACACCCGCGACGATCGCGAAGATAAGGTACATCGTGCCGATGTCCTTATGGTTCGTCGAATAGACATAACGCCGCCACCCGGTCGGGTGATCGTGCGCATGGTCGTCATGAGCGTGATCATGTGTTGCAGCGGAGGTGGCCATTTTCAAATCCTTTAAGCCTTGCAGTCCCGTCAGCCTTGCGACCGTGAGCGTCGTGCGCCCGGCCGCCCTTGTCCGTCGATGCGCTTACTGCGCGACAGCCCCGATCGAAGCGTAGGAATTCGCCGGAGTGCTTGCATACTTCTTCTTCGCGGCCTCGACCCATTTCGTGAAATCGGCGTCGCTCACAACCTTGATCGCGATCGGCATGTAGGCGTGGTCCTTGCCGCACAATTCCGAGCACTGGCCGTAGAACATGCCTTCCTTGGTCGCCTTGAACCATGTCTCGTTGAGACGGCCGGGAACGGCGTCGATCTTGACGCCGAATGCCGGCATCGCGAAGGAGTGGATCACGTCGGCGCCTGTGACCTGCACCCGGATCACCTTGTTCACCGGGACAACCACTTCATTGTCGACGGCCAGAAGGCGCGGCTGCTTGTCGGCGACCATCAGCGAGTCGAATTCGAACTTGCCGTTGTCGGGATAGGCGTAGCTCCAGTACCACTGCTTGCCGGTGGCCTTGATCGTCAGATCAGCCTTCGGAATATCGAGCTGCTGGAAAAGCAGACGGAACGACGGTACGGCGATGCCGACCAGAATCAGGACCGGCACGATGGTCCAGACCACTTCGATCAGCGTGTTATGGGTGGTCTTGGAGGGGACCGGGTTCTTCTTGGCGTTGAACTTGACGGCCACGATGCCGAGCAAAATCGCGACGAAGACCGTGATCGCGGTGATGATCCAGAGCAGAAAATTGTGGAACCATGTGATGTTGTCCATCACCGGCGATGCGGACGGCTGGAGCGCGTATTCCCAGGGCGAGGGCTGACCCAGCGTCCCGGCCGCGAAAGCTGCCCCTGCCGTTGCCAGCGCGGTGGCAGCCACCGCAAAACCCAGTACTCGGCGGCCGATTTGGCCCTTCGACATCTTCATGCCGCTCTCGCTCCTGCTCTCGTCGTCCCGGCGATCCCGCCGGGCGGCAAGATCTGCTTCTAAGCCTGCATTTTCAGGCGCGTTCAGGATTTCGGCCTTCGGCCCAAGGTTAGAACGCGTCGAATTTCCCGTTCCTCAAACCATAATTCCATGCCTACCGCAATGCACGTTATAAGGTGTCTGAAAGAGCCGAATCCCATTGGCAAATCGGCCAAAACTGACGGCCCTGCGGCGGGAGAATGCTTGACACTTGGATTGCTCGTTGTACCCACGGGCGACATAGGTGGCGAAAACCCGATTCGTGGCTGTAGAGGTGGTGCGTCCCGGCGATAACTTGCCCTCAAGACGCCGTCATTACCCTATCAATCCAGCCCTCAGGCAGGAGACGCTGGGGAAACTGCCGGGACAGGCCGGAATTGTCATGCCGGGAATGGCCGAGATCACTGCCAAGGAATTGAGCCTGATGGGCGTGCGAAACCAAGCTTTCTCAATCCGCAATCACGCGATCCTGCCGATTCGGCTCGCGCTTGTCGCGGTGGCGACTCTTCTGGCGACTGCCGCTCCGGCCAGCGCGCAGGGAGCCGTCAAATCCGTCCACGGTGACTGGCAGATCCGCTGCGATACCCCCGCAGGCGCGCAGGGCGAGCAATGCGCCCTGATCCAGAGCGTCGTCGCCGAAGACCGTTCCAATGCGGGACTGACGGTTATTATTCTCAAAACCGCGGATCAGAAGAGCAAGCTGATGCGGGTGGTCGCGCCGCTCGGCGTCCTGCTGCCGTCAGGCCTCGGCCTGAAGCTCGACGACAAGGACGTGGGGCGCGCCGGCTTTGTGCGCTGCCTGCCGAACGGGTGTGTTGCCGAAGTCGTGATGGACGATACGCTACTCAATCAGTTGAAAACCGCAAAAACCGCGACCTTCATTATCTTCGAGACCCCGGAAGAAGGCATCGGCTTCCCCCTCAGCCTGAAGGGGCTCGGCGAAGGCTACGACAAGCTGCCGTAGACTCTGACCCTTTGGCGAGAGCCGGAAAATGCTCCCCTCGCCCTCCGGCACGATCGTCCCTATCTTGTGGGCCTGACCTTCGCCGCCATTTTTGCGGCCTTGGAGTTCCCGGGAGTTTTTTATGAGCCAATCGTCCGACACCGTCGCCGTCACCGCCTCCCTGCTCGATCGCGCCGGTCTCGACCGTGACGACGTGCGCAAGCAGGTCGTGCGCGGGCTGGAGGGAGCCGACGACGGCGAGCTGTTTCTCGAATACCGCCAGTCCGAAGGGCTCGGCTTCGACAACGGCCGCCTCAAGCAGGCGACCTACGACACGGCGCAGGGCTTCGGCCTGCGCGCGGTCAAGAACGACGCAGTCGGCTACGCCCATTCCTCCGACGTATCATTGCCCGCGCTGATCCGCGCCGCCGATGCGGTTCATGCGGTGCGCGGCGGCTATTCCGGAACATTCGCAGCCGCCCCCGGCCACACCAACACGCGGCTTTATGGCGACGAGAATCCGCTCGACGGTCAGAGCTTCGAGAGCAAGGTGAAGCTGCTGGCCGAGATCGACGCCTATGTGCGCGACAAGGATCCTCGCGTTCGGCAGGTCTCCGTCAGCCTCGGCGCGACGTGGCAGATCGTGGAAATCCTGCGCCCCGATGGCGAGAGCTATCGCGACGTCCGCCCGCTGGTGCGCGTGAACATTTCCGTGGTCGCAGGCAACGGCGACCGGCAGGAAAGCGGCAGCCACGGCTACGGCGGACGCGAGGGTTATGCGCGCTTCATCGAGACCAAGGCATGGCGCTCGGCGGCCGACGGCGCGATCCGTCAGGCGCTGGTCAATCTGGAGTCAGTGCCCGCGCCCGCAGGCGAAATGGACGTGGTGCTCGGCCCCGGCTGGCCCGGTGTGATGCTGCACGAAGCCGTGGGTCACGGGCTCGAGGGCGATTTCAATCGCAAGCAGACCTCGGCCTTCTCGGGCCTGATGGGCCAGCAGGTCGCGGCCAAGGGCGTGACCGTGGTCGATGACGGCACCATCTCATCGAAGCGCGGCTCGTTGTCGATCGACGACGAAGGCACGCCAACCAATCGCACCGTGCTGATCGAGGACGGCATTCTCGTCGGCTACATGCAGGACCGCCAGAACGCACGGCTGATGAACATGAAGCCGACCGGCAACGGACGGCGTGAATCCTATGCGCATGTGCCGATGCCGCGCATGACCAACACCTACATGCTGGCCGGCGGCCGCGATCCCGCGGAAATTCTTGGCTCCGTCAAAAACGGAATCTTCGCCGCGAATTTCGGCGGCGGCCAGGTCGATATCGTTTCGGGCAAGTATGTCTTCCAGTGCACCGAGGCTTACAAAATCGAAAACGGAAAACTCGGCGCGCCGCTGAAAGGCGCAATGCTGATCGGCAACGGCCCCACCGACCTGCATCGCATTTCAATGGTCGGCAACGATCTGCAACTCGACGACGGTATCGGCACCTGCGGCAAACAGGGCCAGGGCGTGCCGGTCGGCGTCGGTCAGCCGACACTGCGGATGGATCGCATCACCGTCGGCGGCACCGGCTAGGCACAACCAGTTTCGGAAACGATCATGTCCGAGCACAGAGAAGAGCTGGAAATTCCGCGCACCGCGAAGTCGTCGCGATCCTGGACCCGATCGCTCGTCGAGATCGTCGCGGCTTTCCTGATCGTGATGGCGGCAAAGGGCGCGCTCGCCGAGCCGTTTTACGTGCCGTCGGGCTCGATGGAGCCGACGCTGCTGATCGGCGATGCGCTGCTGGCGTCGAAATATCCCTACGGTTACAGCGCGGCATCGCTGCCGGTGAACGTGGCGCTCCCCGCGACCGGACGTGTATTCGGCGCGCTGCCCGATCGCGGCGACGTCGTGGTGTTCCGCTGGCCCGGCGACACGTCGCAGGTCTGGGTCAAGCGCGTGGTGGGTTTACCGGGCGACCATGTGCAGATGCGCGACGGATATTTATGGATCAACGGCCAGCCCGTCTCATTGAAGCCCGACGGCCTCGGTCAGGCCGAGGACGAAGCAGGACGCAACAGGCCCGCGAAGCGCTTTGTCGAGACGCTGCCCGGCGGCCGCGCGCATATGCTGTTCAAGCAGCGCGAGCACGGCTTCCTCGACAACACGCCCGACGTCACCGTGCCCCCGGACCACCTGTTCGTCATGGGCGACAACCGCGATAATTCAGCCGACAGCCGCGTGCGTGTCTCCGATGGCGGCGTCGGACTTCTGCCGGTCGCAAATCTCGTCGGCCGTGTCGATGCCATCGTCGGCTCGTGGGATCTCGGCATCAGAAGCCAGCCGGTGTGGACATGGTTGTCGGGATTCCGGATCGCGCGATCGTTTACGTCGGTGCATTGAGATCGCTGCGCGCGTATCCGCTAAAAATACGCGATTGAACGCCCGCAGATCGCGACCGCAATCCAGATCGCAAGCGACGCCATCGCCCCGGTCCGCGCGCCGGAAGGCAACGGAACCAGCGGCGGCAGATCCTTCACCTTCGGCGCGATGAGGATTTCGAACAGCGCTATGTTGAGCAGACCAAGTACAATCAGGCCGAGCTTGACCTGAAACACACGGTTCATGATGACGTGGCTGGCTTCCGCCGTGAACAGGAATGCACCCGACACGACAAGGCCGGCAAACCCGGCCAACGCGACGCGGCGCGCCATCTTCAGCACATAACCCGGTGAGGTCGCGGACAACGCTCCCGCCATCCGCATGTCCATCACGGCGATGGCGCCCGCGAACACCATCAGCGAGACGATGTGACCGACATTGGCGACCATGTATAGCCAGCGCGATTGCCGGATGGCCGCGCCGAAAGCCGATGCCTCGATCGCGGAGAAGATCGCAGGCGCGGACTCCATCATCAGCGCAACTCGTAGGTCTTGCCGTCCACCGTAATCCGTTCCGCGCGCATCTCGTTCATCTCGATGGTCGAAGGATAGCCATAAGCCGACACCGTCTTGCCGACGGCCACGACTTCAGCCGGCGCGCCGCGCGCGATCATGCGCGATGTCGGCGCCAGCGTCACGGTCCATATCTTGTCCGCGCCCTTCACGGCGATGGTCGCGTGGGGATTCTCGAACGTGCTCGTCAGAATCGAGCCCTCCACCGTCACCGGTTTGCTGGCGTCGTAACTTCCCCAGCCATGATGTGCGACAGCCGTCATGGTCGTGACGGCGAGAATGAAAAATCCAGCGATTGCAAGGCAGCTATGTCTCATCGGAGCGCTCCTGACCGTTCGATCCAGCCCGAACAACCCAGCTTAACGCGCAAATCGGATAATCGTTTGTCCCTGCGGAGCGGATTATCGCACCACGCCGGAAATGAACCCCGGCTTGCGGCGCGGCGGTTTCACGTGATCCTTCAGGAAACAGCGCGCTGATTTGCCGATATAACCCGGCCGCGCGTAGGTCCACGCCCGGCACTTGTTGTCGGCATCGCACGCTGCCTTGCATGTCGTGCCATTCGGATCGACGCCCACTTCGAGATTGCGAAAATCGCCGCCGAGTCTGTCGGTCTCGACTTCCAGCGTGCTGTTGCGCGGCTCGACAACACCGGCGCCGCGAACGCCCGACACGCAGCAGTTGCTCGCGGTGCGTGGCGGAACGCTGTTCTTCAGCCAGCAGATTGCGCCGTCTTCATTGACCAGCGGATAATTGAAACTCCACGCCCGGCATTTTCGGTCGCGCTCGCATTGCAGGGCGCAGACCGCAGGATCTCCGGACGGCACCACCGAGCGCGAATAGTCGCCGCCGGGCCGGTCGAAATTGGCTTGCGCGTGCGCGGGCTGACCCTGCACGACAAGCATCACGGCGAGCGCAATGGCGAATGACAAACATGCGTTCAAGCATGATCTGAAAGTACAGATTCGAAGCATGCCATCGCTTTCAGCGGGGGGACGGACGCCATCCGGTGAGCGATGGGCAAACGTCCGGGCGGACGACGCCTATTCAATCGCCGCGCTGATGTATGGCAGATGAACGGCAGATAAATGCCGGAACAACATTCTCGTGAACCGGCGCATCCCGATCGGCAAAGAACCGTGATGCTGTGTGCGGCCTCGCGCTAAGTCATTGAGAAAACGCTAAAAAGCATACTCGTCATAGGCCGGCTCCACCGAGCCGCCCCAAGCGCCGTTGAATTTCGCGAGGAGCTGTTCGGCCGGCGTATGTCCGCATTCGATGATGCGGTCGAGCGGGTCCAGATACCGCGTCTCGTCGCGACCGAGATGATCAATTCTGCCGCGTCGGGCCAGACCCCTGTGCGCCAGCGCCATGCAGTCCTTGGCCACCTCGAACAGATAGCGGTTGCCGATTTTCGCCTTGAAGCCCAGCCGGGGGACGTCGTCGCGCAAGGCCTGGCGCTCCTGCACGGTCCATCGTCGGGCGATATCCCACGCGGCGTCCAGACTGTCGTTATCGTAAAGCAGCCCAACCCAGAACGCCGACAGCGACGGCAACTGCTGTGACGGCACGCCGTCGGCGCCGCGCATTTCGAGATACCGCTTCAGCCGCACCTCAGGGAAAATCGTCGAGAGATGATTGGCCCAGTCGGACAGCGTCGGCTTTTCGCCTGGCATCATCTTGTTCTTGCCGTCGAAGAAATCGCGGAACGACGATCCGGACACGTCGATGTAATCGTCGCCGCGCTTGACGAAATACATCGGCACGTCGAGCGCGTAATCGACCCAGCGCTCGAAGCCCATGCCGTCCTCGAACGCCCACGGAATCATGCCGGCGCGGGCATTGTCGGTGTCGCGCCAGATTTCGGAGCGGAACGAGAGGAAGCCATTCGGCTTGCCTTCGGTGAACGGTGAATTCGCGAACAGCGCGGTGGCCACCGGCTGCAGCGCTACCGACACGCGCAGCTTCTTGACCATGTCGGCTTCGGAGCAGAAATCGAGATTGGTCTGCACCGTGCAGGTCCGGTACATCATGTCGAGGCCGTACTGGCCCACCTTCGGCATGTAATCGGTCATGATCCGGTAACGGCCTTTCGGCATCACCGGAATCTGTTTGCGCGACCATGATGGCGTCATGCCAAGGCCGAGAAATCCGATGCCAAGCGGTGTCGCGATTTCGCGGACCTGCGCCAGATGCGCCATCAGTTCGGACGAAGTCTGATGCACGGTCTCGACCGGCGCGCCGGACAATTCGAACTGACCGCCCGGCTCCAGCGAGATGGCGCCGCCGCCGGTCACATCGTAAAGCCCGATAATGTTGCCGTTCTCCGTGATCGGCTCCCAGCCGAGCAACAGCTTCATGCCTTCGAGAAGAGCGCCGATACCCCGCGCGCCTTCATAGGGGACGGGCTTGTGGCCTTCCAGCGTGAACGGTGTTTTCTCGTGCTCTGTGCCGATGCGGAATTCGGATTTCGGCTTCACGCCCGCTTCCAGCCACGCGACCAGTTCGTCACGCGACTGCAACGGCGTCATATCAATCTGGTCACGCGCCATGAGACATCCGGGTAAGAAGCGTAGCTGTCATTTTCAGCGCGCGATGCAGGGAAGTGCGACGGATGCAGGCATCCGTAGCCACGAGAGGTAAACAAAGGATCATCGGGCGGACGTGGTTTCTTTGGCAGCGTCCCTGGAGACCGCAACAGCTTGCGGCGCGCCGGCGCAGCAGCCGAGCCTGTCGAGCAGACCGCTCAGCCTGACCGCATCGGCGTCCGACAGTTTCGAGCCGATGTGACGTTCGATCGCCGCGGAATACGAGTTCCACATCCGCTTCTGCAACTCGCGTCCGGCGTCCGTGATCTCGACGAACAGGCCGCGCTTGTCCTTCTCGCACTCGCGACGCACGGCAAGGCCTTCCTCGACCAGACGATCGATCAGGCGCGAGGTGGAATACTGCGGCAGCAACATCTGCTTCTCGAGTTCGACCGGGCGCAGTTCACCGCTCGGCGCGCGCGACAGTTCGAGCAGCGCGTCGTACCAGGCGAGCGGCGGAAATCCCGCCTTCTTGAGATCCTGCTCGACAGCGCCGAGCACCTTGCCTTGAACCCGCATCAGGCGGATCCAGACATCCGTCGCTTCGGTGGATGGTTTGCGTTTCATGGTATCGTCCATGCCGTGGGGACAGCCGAGCTTACCCCAATAAATGCAGTTGCATCAATCTTGACTTATGACAGCATTTAGTGGACCGCCATGGGTATTGCCAATGCCCCGGCCTCTCGAATCTTCAAAAGGATACCTCCCATGAAACTCTATTATTCCCCCGGCGCCTGTTCGCTTTCGCCCCATATCGCCCTGAAAGAGGCCGGTATCCCGTTCGATCTGGTCAAGGTCGACCTCAAGGCCAAGAAGCTCGAGGACGGCAGCGATTACAAGGCGATCAACCCCAAGGGCCAGGTCCCGGCGCTGGGCATGGACAACGGCGAAATGCTGACCGAAGGCCCGGTGATCGTGCAGATGATCGCCGACAAGGTTCCGGGCAAGAATCTGGTTCCCGGCAACGGGACCGCGGAGCGCTACCGCCTGCAGGAGTGGCTGAATTTCGTCAGCACCGAATTGCACAAGAATTTCAGCCCGCTGTTTCAGCCGGCGCTTTCGGACGACACCAAGGCGTTCTTCAGGGACCGGATCATGGGCAAGTTCGCCTACATCAACGACGCGCTCGCGGGTAAGGATTACCTGATGGGCAAGCAGTTCACCGTGCCGGACGGCTATCTGTTCACGATGCTGCGCTGGGCCGACGGCATGAAGATGGATCTTTCGGGCCTGAAGAACCTGATGGCGTTCAAGGACCGCGTCGGCGCGCGTCCGAAAGTGCAGGAAGCGCTCGCCGCTGAAGGTCTGATGAAAGCTTCGTAAGCGCGATCATATCCGAGAATGAAAAAGGCGGGATCATCGATCCCGCCTTTTTGTATTCTTACGAAGCGATATTTACGCCGCGAGCTTTTTCGGCGGGAAGCGACCGTAGAAGGTCTCGCCCTTGGCCGCCATATCGATCAGAAGCTTCGGCGGCGTGAACCGCGAGCCGTACTTCTTCTCCAGCTTGTGGCACAGCTCGACAAAGTTCTTTGTGCCCATGAAGTCGATGTAGGACAGCGTGCCGCCGGTGAATGGCGCGAAGCCGAATCCGAGGATCGAGCCGACATCGGCCTCGCGCGGATCGGTGATGACATGATCCTCAACCGTACGCGCGGCTTCCACCGCCTGCACCACGAGGAAGCGCTGCTTCAGCTCCTCGATGTCCAGCGTATCCGGATCGAGGTGCTTGGGCTGCAAGGTGGACAGTTCGGGCCACAGCTTCTTCTGGCCCTTGCCCTTCTCGGGATAATCGTAGAAGCCCTTGCCGTTCTTGCGGCCGAGGCGTCCGCGCTTCTCGACCATTTCGACCAACAGCTTCTTCTGATCCTGATCGACCGCCTGCGTGCCGATGTCGGCCTCGGTGGCTTTCAGAATCTTCAGCGCAAGGTCGATGGCGATTTCGTCGTTGAGCGACAGCGGCCCGACCGGCATGCCGGCCATCTTGCCGACGTTCTCGATCATCGCCGGTGGCACGCCTTCCAGCAGCATCTCGTAGCCTTCACCGATGTAGCGCAGCACGCAACGGTTGGCGAAGAAGCCGCGTGAGTCATTCACGACGATCGGCGTCTTCTTGATCTGGCGGACGTAATCCAGCGCGGTCGCGAGCGCGACCTCGCCGGTGTTCTTGCCGACGATGATTTCCACCAGCATCATCTTCTCCACCGGCGAGAAGAAGTGAATGCCGATGAACTTCGACTGATCCTTCCACTCTTCGGCCAGCGAATTGATCGGCAGCGTCGAGGTGTTGGTCGCAAAGATCGCATCCGAGCGCAGCAGCGGCTGCGCCTTGGCATAGGTCTCCGCCTTGACGTTGCGATCTTCGAACACGGCTTCGATGACGAGGTCGCAGTCCTTGATCGCGTTGTAGTCCGGGGTCGCGGTGATGCGCGCGAGAATTGCATCGCCGTCAGCCTGCTTCATGCGGCCCTTGGACACTGCGGCATCGACCACAGCCTTGGCGTGACCCTTGCCCTTGTCGGCGCTGTCCTGATCGCGATCAATCAGTACGACCTCGATGCCGGCCTGCGCGGACACAAAGCCGACGCTCGCGCCCATGAAGCCGGCGCCAATGACGGCGAGCTTCTTCACCTTCGTGGCAGGCACGTTCTGCGGACGGCGTGCGCCCTTGTTGAGTTCGCCCATCGACACGAACAGGCTGCGGATCATCGCCGCCGCCTCCTTCGAGCGCAGGATCTTCGAGAAGTAGCGCGACTCGACGCGCAGCGCGGCATCCATCGGCAATTGCAGGCCTTCATAGACGCACTGCAGGATCGCGCGGGCCGCCGGATAATTGTCGTAGGTCTCGCGGCGCAGGATCGCGTTGGCCGGCGGGAAAAACTGCATTCCAGCTTTCGAGTAGACCGGCCCGGCGGGCAGCTTGAAACCCTTCTCATCCCAGGGTGCCACGGCCTTGCCGCCGGCCTTGATCCAGTCCTTCGCGGTCTTGATCAGATCTGCCGCAGGAACCACCGCGCCGACGATGCCCGAGGCAAGAGCCTTCTTGAGGTCGATGGCGTCGCCCTTGAGCAGCATCTGCAGGGCTTCCATCGGCTGAAGCATGCGCGGGAGCCGCTGCGTGCCGCCGCCGCCGGGGAAAAGCCCAACCTTGATTTCAGGAAGGCCAAGGCGTGTCTTGGGATTCTCGGAGGCCACACGATAGTGGCAAGCCAGCGTCAGTTCGAACGCGCCACCGAGCGCGAGGCCGTTGATCGCGGCAACCCACGGCTTGCCGGAGGTTTCGATGTTGCGCAGCGCCTGCGACAGCTTGCGGACTTCATCGAACACATACTTGTTGGCGATTTCCTCGCCCTTGGCTTTCAGCAATTCCAGATAGGCGCGGTTCATGCCTTCCAGCATGGTCAGGTCCGCACCACCGGAAAATGCTTCCTTGCCGGAGGTGATGACGACGCCCTTGATCGCGGCATCCTTGGTCGTGGCATCGACAATGGCCGCCAATTCGGTGCTGGTGGTCTCGTCCAGCACGTTCATCGACTTGCCGGGAATGTCCCACGTCACCAGCGCAATGCCGTCGGCGTCGGTCTCAACCCTGAAATTCTTGTAAGTCATGTGCTGTTCCTCAAACCCGCTCGATGATGGTCGCGGTGCCCATGCCGCCGCCGATGCACAGCGTGACGAGGGCCGTCGACTTGTTGGTGCGCTCCAGTTCGTCGAGCACGGTGCCGAGGATCATCGCGCCGGTGGCTCCGAGCGGATGGCCCATGGCGATCGCGCCGCCGTTGACGTTGATCTTGTCGTTGTCGATCTCGAAGGCCTGGATATAGCGCAGCACCACCGATGCGAACGCCTCGTTGAGTTCGAACAGATCGATGTCCGAAAGCTTCATGCCGGATCGCTCCAGCACTTTCTTCGTTACGTCGACCGGACCGGTCAGCATCATCGCGGGCTCCGAGCCGATATTGGCGAAGGCGCGGATTTTTGCACGCGGCTTCAGCCCGCGCTTCTTGCCGGCTTCCGCGCTGCCGAGCAGCACTGCGCCTGCGCCGTCAACGATGCCCGACGAGTTGCCGGCATGATGCACGTAGTTCACGGCCTCGATTTCCGGATGCGACTGCACGGCGACCGCGTCGAAGCCGCCCATTGCGCCCATCGCCGCGAACGAGGCCTGCAACTGCCCGAGCGACTGCATGGTCGTCGAAGGACGCATGTGTTCGTCCTTGTCGAGGATGGTGATGCCGTTGATATCCTTCACGGGGACTACAGAGTTCTTGAAGCGGCCCTCGTTCCAAGCCTTTGCGGCGCGCTGTTGGCTCTGCACGGCGTAGGCATCGACGTTGTCGCGCGAGAAGCCGTACTTGGTGGCGATCAGATCCGCCGCCACGCCTTGCGGCATGAAGTAGCTCGGCACGGCCATTGACGGGTCCATCGGCCATGCCGCGCCCGACGACATGATGCCGACGCGGCTCATGGATTCCGCCCCGCCGCCGATCGTCAATTCGTGTTGGCCGGACATCACCTGTGCCGCGGCGAAATTCACCGCATCGAGACCCGATGCGCAGAAGCGATTGATCTGGATGCCCGGCACCGAGGTGTCGAAGCCCGCGTTCATGGCTGCAAAGCGTGCGATGTCGCCGCCCGCCTCGCCGACCGGATCGACCACGCCGAGCACGACGTCGTCGATGCTGTCGGGCGCGAGGTTGTTGCGTTCCTTGAGCGCCTTCAGCGGCGCGGTCGCCAGCGCGAGCGCCGTCACCTCATGGAGGGAGCCGTCGGATTTGCCTTTACCGCGCGGCGTGCGGACATGATCGTAGATAAATGCCTCAGGCATAACGCCCTCCTTCGAGTCCCGGTTGTTGACGTTGTCGCGTTGGAGACCCGCACTGAATCTGCGCGGGATATTTCAAGAAATCAGAACGCCTCGGCGGGCAGCTCCATCATCGAGCCTGCGCCGGTCTGGATGCGCGACAGGCGCAGCGAGGTTTCCGGCAGCATCCGCTCCATGAAGAACTTGCCCGTGACGAGCTTGGCCTTCAGGTAAGGCTCCTCACCGGATTCCGCCAGCTTGGTCTGCGCGACTTTCGCCATGCGCGCCCACATGTAGGCGAGCGACACGAGGCCGAAAAGATGCAGGAAATCGGTGGAAGCCGCACCCGCATTGTCGGGTTTCGCCATCGCATTCTGCATCAGCCACATGGTCGCCTGCTGCAAATGCTGCAGCGAGGCGCTCATCGGCGCGATGTAAGGCTTCAGCGCTTCGTCCGCGGCGTTGTCCTTGGCGAAAGCCGAGACCTCGTTGAAGAACGCCGTGATGGCGCGTCCGCCGTCGCGGCCGAGCTTGCGGCCGACCAGATCCAGCGCCTGGATGCCGTTGGCGCCTTCATAAATCATGGCGATACGCGCATCGCGCACGAATTGCTCGACGCCCGTTTCCTGAATGTAGCCGTGACCGCCGTACACCTGCTGCGCCGCGACCGCGTTGGCGAAGCCGACATCGGTCAGCATGCCTTTGACCACCGGCGTCAACAGACCCATGTGATCGTCGGCGGCCTGACGCTCCTTCGCATCGTCGGAGCGATGCGCAAGATCGCTTTTCAGCGACGTCCACACCACCAGCGCGCGCGCCGCCTCGTTGAAGGCGCGGATCGACATCAGCGTGCGGCGAATGTCGGGATGCACGATAATCGGATCGGCGGGCTTGTCCTTGGCCTGCGGCCCGGTCAGCGCGCGGCCCTGCAGGCGGTCCTTCGCGTAGGCCGCTGCGTTCTGGTAGGCGACCTCGGATTGCGCGAGGCCCTGCACGCCGACGCCGAGTCGCGCCTCGTTCATCATGACGAACATCGCCGCCATGCCCTTGTTTTCTTCACCGACCAGTGTGCCGACCGCGTTGTCGAAATTCAGCACGCAGGTCGAATTACCGTGGATGCCCATCTTGTGCTCGATCGAGCCGCAGGAGACGCCGTTCGGCTCGCCGCTGAGTGAACCATCCGCCTTGAGCTTCACCTTCGGCACCACGAACAGCGAGACACCCTTGATGCCCGCGGGCGCGCCTTCGATGCGCGCCAGCACCAGATGCACGATGTTCTCGGTCAGATCCTGCTCGCCACCGGAAATGAAAATCTTGGTGCCGGTGATCTTGTAGGTGCCGTCGCCCTGCTTCACCGCCTTGGTGCGCATCAGGCCCAGATCTGTGCCGCATTGCGGCTCGGTGAGATTCATGGTGCCGGCCCATTTGCCGGCCATCATGTTCGGCACGAACGTCGTCTTCTGCTCGTCCGAGCCGTGAACCAGCAGCGCCGCCATCGCACCCATGGTCAGTCCGCCATACATGGAGAACGCCATGTTGGACGAACACAGGAATTCGTTGACGGCCTGCGACAGAGTCACCGGCAGACCCTGGCCGCCGTATTCCGCCGGACCCGACAGGCCGAGCCAGCCGCCATCCGCCAGTTGCCTGAACGCGTCCTTGAAGCCCGCGGGCGTGGTAACGCGGCCGTCGTCATGGCGCGTGCAGCCTTCGAGATCGCCGGAGTGATTGAGAGGCTGAAGCACCTTTTCGGAAAACTTGGCGGCTTCATCGAGGATCGCCGCGCGGACGTCCGCCGACGCATCGCTGAATCCGGGAAGGTTGTTGTAGCGGTCGATCTGGAAAACGTCGTTGAGAAGGAAGGTCACATCTTCGACGGGTGCTTTGTAGATCGTCATGGAATGTCTCTCAGTTCACAATGGACGCGGATTGCACGAGTTGTTTGGCGATGAACCGCCTCAGCACATGGACTGCCGTCAATGACCTCACCATGACATTGAAATGCGCGATGCGCGCCATCATCGGCGAGCGCGAGGCGCCATTCATACTGACGCCTTCGATCGCGTTGTTGAATTTAACCACCGCAGAATTGCATTGCCCATCCGCCGACAAGACCCGCCTGCGCAAGTGCAATATTCCGCCTAGGCATCCATACACCTCTGTACGGAGCCTAGCGTGCGGCAGCTTTTTGTGTCAATACACTTGTGTATGGTTGAAGCTGCCGAATCTTCACTCGCGAAAGACCGCCTTACCCGAGAGCAATGGATTGCCCACGGACTGCGGACACTTGCCCGGCAGGGGGCCGCCGCTCTGAAAACCGGCATGCTGGCCGAAGGGCTACAGGTCTCGAGGGGCAGTTTCTACTGGCACTTCGAAAGCATTGCCGATTTTCGCGCTCAACTGCTGGCGACCTGGCAGGAGCGCGCGACAGATGGAGTGATCCGCGAGATCGATTCGTCGATCGTAGGGCCCGCGCGCCTGACTCATTTGATGAAACTGGCTTTTAATGAAGACAGAAGCCTTGAGCGCGCCTTCCGCTCATGGGCCGCCTCAAATGCCGATGCCGCCAAAGTCGTCGCAACCGTGGATGCCGGGCGGGTTGCCTATATCGCCAAGCTTCTTCGCGAATCCGGCGTCGAGGCACGGGTGTCGATCCCCCGCGCGGAGTTCATTTACTGGGCCTATATCGGGCAGTCGTCCGTCATGAATTCCGCTCACGGAACAATAACGGAAGCGGATCTCGGCGATCTCAGCGGTCTGTTTTCCCGGCCGTCCTCAAGCTGACGCCTCAGGCCTGAAAATTAATAATAGTGGCGCCGCCGACGTTTCATTAACCCGGTATTTACCGTAACGCGAAAAAGTCGGGACTGGAAACAGGCGTCTCGCGTCGAAATTTGCTTGTCTCTTCAAAGGGACGCGAGGACCTGAAGCGCTGAGGCAGGAGCTGGCGCCAGGACCGGACCAAGGCATGACATCGCGCGTATCGTGGAGTGTTGACGGAATCGAGCCATCGGTCCGCGAAAGGGCCGAAGCTTCTGCGCGCCGTGCCGGTATGTCCTTGGGAGATTGGCTGAATTCCGCAATCGGCAGCCCCGGTGCGGACCCCCGAAGAGCCGATCCCCGCGAGGCCCAGGACGTCGCCGAAATCCACAAGCGGCTGGATTCCATCGCCCGTCAGGTCGAACACATCTCGCGTGCACCGGGCGCCCCCAAGAGCGATCCCGCCGTCGCCCGGCAATTGAACGACGCCATTTCGCGGCTGGACGCCCGGCTGTCGCAGATTTCTGACGGCTCCCCCGCAAACGTTCCCTATCGCGCCGCATCAGCAGCGCGCACCGCCCCCAGTATGTCGGCGATGGATTTCTCGATTGCGGAAATCGTTGCGCGGCAGGGCGAACTCGACGGCATGCCCTCGCGCGCGGCGCGGATGCCGCCACCCTCTTTCATCAACCATGCGCCGCCAATGCAGCCGCAGGCCGATTTTTCCGGACTGGAGCGGCAGCTCTCGCAGATCACGAGTCAGATCGCGGCGCTGAACCGTCCCGACGGCATCGAGCAGTCGATCGCCGCTTTCCGCAGCGAACTGGCCGAAATCCGTCTCGCCATCACCGAAGCCTTGCCGCGCCGCGCGATCGAATCGCTGGAAGGCGAAATCCGCTCGCTGGGACGGCGCATCGACGAAACCCGCTCCAGCGGCATCGACTCAACGGCGCTGTCCGGGATCGAACGCGCGCTATCGGACATCTACAGCGAACTGCGCACGCTCAAGCCCGCCGAACAACTCGCTGGCTTCGACGATGCGATCCGCAATCTCGGCGGCAAGATCGACACCATCGTGCGATCCAGCCACGATCCCGCAACAGTTCCTCAGCTTGAAGACGCAATCGCCGCACTCCGGTCAATCGTGTCCAACGTCGCATCGAATGATGCGCTGAACGAACTCGCCGGCCACGTCCAGACGTTATCGATCAAGGTCGATCAACTCGCGCGCGCGGGCGGCAACGGCGACATCCTGTCCGCGCTCGAACAGCGCATCGCCGTGCTGACCACGGCGCTGGAGCAGCGCGACCGCCCGGCTGCCGGCGACACGATCTATTTCGACAACGCCGTCCGGACGATTTCGGACCGGCTCGATCATCTTCAGGTCGGCAATGACAGCGCATCCTCGCTGAGCCATGTCGAGCAGCGCGTGCACCATCTGCTTGAGCGGCTTGAGATGTCGGACTCGCGCGGCGGAAATCTTGCGCGGGTCGAGGAAGGCCTGTCCGACATTCTGCGCCATCTCGAGACCCAGCGCGTGTCCGGCGCAGCTGCGGATCAGGGATACCGCGCCGCCGCGCCGATGGATGGCGATCTGGTCGATACCATCAAGCGCGAACTGACCGATATCCGTTATAGTCAGTCGGAAACCAACCGGCACACGCAGGACTCGCTCGAAGCCGTTCACAACACGCTCGGCCATGTGGTCGATCGTCTCGCGCAGATCGAGGGCGACTTGCGCAGCGCGCGCGCCGCAGCCCCTGCCGCGCGCGAGATGCCGCGCGACATTCCGATGCCCGCGCCCGCCATGCGCGAGACCTCCGCGCCTGAATCGCCGCGCCCGGCTGCGTCCTTCATGCCGGTGCCGCGTCCGGAAATGCCGAATCCCGCTGCGGCACAGGCCCCAATCGCGCGTCTGCAAGCCACGCAGGCTGCCGCCGCAACTTCTCATATGCCTGCGGCGGCCATGACGTATGCGCAGGCCGATGCAGACGAACCCGCCGCTCAGGTGCGGCCACCGTCGCCGCCGCGCAGTCCGATCGATCCAAGTCTGCCGCCGGATCATCCGCTGGAGCCGGGCACCCGCCTGCAATCGGCGCGCGCTGGATCGTCTCCCTCCGAGCGCATCGCCGCGTCGGAAGTCGTCCTGAACGAGATTTCCACAAGCGCGCAGGCGCCCGTCAGTTCAACAAACTTCATTCAGGCCGCGCGCCGCGCCGCGCAGGCTGCCGCCGCAGCCCCTCCCGTGCCTGCCGGGCCCAAGGCAAATCGCGTCACCGCGCTCAACGATGCCGCGCGCAATGCCGCCAAGGTTGCGACCATCGGGGATTCCGGAATCTCCTCGAAGATCCGCGCGCTGCTGGTCGGCGCCAGCGTGGTCGTGATCGTGCTCGGCACGGTCAAGATGGGCATGAACCTTCTCAGCGGTCACGATAGCGCGAACCCATCGCTGCCTGCCGAGTCCAGCGTCAACCAGCCGGCGACACCGCCCGCAGGCGACAGCGGTCCGCGATCCGACATCGCGCCGCCCGCGATGCCCTCGATCACGTCGCCGACGCCGCTCGATCGTCAGTCGATGAATGCGCAGCCCCAGGTTCTCTCGGTCCCCGCCGCGGCGCCGTTTGAGCCGGTCGCCGCACCGGCGGCGGCTCCGGCTTTGCCCGATGTGACCGGATCCATCGCCAAGCCGAACGAGCGAATTTCGGTCACGATTCCTCCCGCAGCGAAGAGCAACGCCAAGGTCGCGCTCGTTCCGGTGGCGGACAAACTGCCCGAAGCCATCGGCGGCGCGGCGCTACGCACCGCGGCCAACAAGGGCGATCCGGGCGCGGCCTTCGAGATCGGCATCCGCTACGCAGAAGGGCGTGGCGTCGCCCCGGATTATGCAACGGCGGCGAAATGGTATGAACGCGCCGCCCAGGGCGGCGTGGTGCCCGCGACTTTCCGGCTGGGAACGCTTTACGAGAAAGGCCTCGGCCTCAAGAAGGATATCGAGACCGCACGTGGGTATTATCTGCAGGCCGCCGAGAAGGGCAGCGCCAAGGCGATGCACAATCTCGCGGTGCTCGATGCGGACGGCGGCGGCGTGGGACCGAACTACAAGAGCGCGTCGCAGTGGTTTCGCAAGGCTGCGGAACGGGGCGTCGCCGACAGCCAGTTCAACCTCGGGATTCTCTACGCGCGCGGCATCGGCGTCGAACAGAACCTCGCGGAGTCCTTCAAGTGGTTCAGCCTCGCCGCCGCCCAAGGTGATGCGGATTCCGGCCGCAAGCGTGACGATGTCGCCAAGCGGCTCGATCCTCAATCGCTCGCAGCCGCGAAGCTTGCGGTTCAGACCTTCACGCCCGAGCCGCAGCCCGACGAGGCCAACGCCGTGGGCGCTCCTGCCGGCGGATGGGATGCCGCGACAGCGCCGAAGCCTGCTGCCAAGCCGGCCGTCGGCAAAAGCGCGTCCCGCTAAGATCAGCCTTTTCGTTGTCCCTGGAAGCCGTAACGCGCGCGGTCCCGTCGTGGACCTCCCGCGTTAAGATTAACGCAGCTGATGTGTTCTGAAACCACATCACGCATTTTTCGGCGCCGCCCTCCGATTCTTTAACGCACCCGCGGACGATTTCAGTTAAGCAGAAGTGCGGCGCATGACCCCGCGTCGCGGCGAAATCCCTGCTGCGAGGGGTTTCCGGAGCATGATGCCGAAAAGCGTGAAGCGGTTTGCGGACCCCTCCATGCTTTAGCACCACAACCGGGGCCTCGCGCCAAAAATCAAGCGAACGCGCGCGTGCAACTTTTCCTTCCTGTCGCCGACATTCCGGTCAATGTCTTTCTCATCCTGGCGATGGGCGCGGCGGTCGGATTCGTGTCCGGCATGTTCGGCATCGGCGGCGGTTTCCTGATGACACCGCTGCTGATCTTCATCGGGATCGCACCTGCGGTCGCCGTCGCCTCGGTCTCCAGCCACATGGCGGCCTCATCGTTCTCCGGCGCGCTGTCCTATTGGCGCCGGCGCGCCATCGACCCGGCCCTGTCCCTGATCCTGCTTTGCGGGGGCGTCACCGGAACGGCGTTTGGCGTCTGGATCTTCGCGCTGCTGCGCTCCGTCGGCCAGCTCGATCTCATCATCGCGCTGTCTTACGTTGTGCTGCTGACCGCCGTCGGCACGCTGATGTTCCTGGAAGGATTCCGCGCCATCTTGCGCGCGCGCGGCGGCGACACGGCCATCAAGCGGCGGGCACGGGCGCAAGGCTGGATCCTCAGCCTGCCGCTGAAGATGCGCTTCAAGCGCTCCAAGATCTATCTGTCAGTAATCCCCGTCGTCGGGATCGGTTTTATCGTCGGCTTTCTCGGCGCCATCATGGGCGTCGGCGGCAGCTTTCTCCTGATTCCGATCATGATCTACATCCTTCGCGTACCGACTTCGACGGTGATCGGCACATCGATGGCGCTGACGCTGGTCACGATGGTGATCGCGACCGTGCTGCATTCGGTCACCAACCATCTGGTCGATGCAGTGCTGGCGCTGGTGCTGATGGTGGGCGGCGTGATCGGCGCGCAGTTCGGCGCGCGGGCCGGCCAACGCATCCGCGGCGAACATTTGCGCCTGCTGCTCGGGCTTCTGATTATGTCGGTCGGCATCCGCTTCGCCGTCGAACTGGTGATCCGACCGAACGAGCTCTATTCCATCCGCGAGCTTGGGGGCGGCGGATGATGAATCGCTCAACCCTCTATTCAGCCGCGCTGATGCTCGCCGTTGCTGCCAGCGGAACGGCGCGCGCCGAGAACCTGATCGTTTCGGTGTCCAACCACCGCGTCACCGTCACCCCGAACTATTCCGGCGAGGAGCTTGTGCTGTTCGGCTCGATCGAACGCGATGGCAAATCGCTGCCGACCGGAACCGGCTACGACATCGTCGTCACGGTCAGCGGACCGCGCGCCGACATGGTGACACGGCGCAAGGAGCGCAAGCTCGGTATCTGGATCAATGTCGACTCCCGCGAATTCATTCAGGTCCCTGCCTATCTCGGCATTTTCACCAACCGGCCCGTCGACAACATCGCATCTCCGGATGTGCGGCGGCGACAGCAAGTCGGACTGACCAGCATATCGCTGCCGCAACGCATGGGGCCGGATATCGCCAATACCGTCGCAAGCGACCCGTTCCGCTCCGCGTTCGTGCGGCTTCGCACCGATCACGGACTCTACCGGGAGGAAACCAGCGCGGTGACCTTCCTGACGCCGACCTTGTTCCGCACCGGGATTCCGCTGCCCGCCGAAGTGCCGATCGGCACTTACGACATCGACATCAAGCTGTTCGCGAACGGCGCGCTGGTGACCCGGACCGACACCGCATTTGAAATCGTCAAGGTCGGCTTCGAGCAATTCGTTGCCAACGCCGCGCGTCAGCACGGACTGCTCTACGGACTCGCAACCGCGCTGATGGCGATCATGACCGGCTGGCTCGCCTCGGTGGTCTTCCGCAGAGACTAAAGCAAAAATCCCGCGATCATCGCGATCACGCAGACCGCCATGACCGCGGTCGAGAGCCAGCCCAGCCAGTACAAGGGGCCCGCAATGATGAACTTGCTCATCACATCGCGGCGGCGCGCGAGAAACATCAGCAGCACCATGACCGGAACGGCGAGCACGCCGTTGATCACCGCGCTCCAGTACAGTGCTGAAATCGGGCTGATCGGTGTGAAGTTGAGCGCAATTCCGATGGCCGCCGAGAGCGCCAGCACCGAATAAAACGCCACCGCCTCGCCCGGCCTGCGGGCTAGACCGACCGTCCATCTGCGGCCTTCGCCGATGGCGTAGGCCGCAGAGCCAGCCAGCACCGGCACCGCGAGCAGGCCAGTGCCGATGATGCCCAGCGCAAAAATGAATTCCGCGAAATTACCCGCGATCGGCTTCAGCGCCTCGGCCGCCTGCGCGGAGGTTTCGATATTGGTCTTGCCGGTCGCATTCAGCGTTGCCGCCGCGATGATGATGATCGAAATCGCGATCAGGTTTGAGAACGCCATGCCGACAATCGTGTCGGCGCGAATGCGGCGAAATTCCTTCAGCGCGCCGTAATGTTTCTCGGCAAGCGGCTGCTTGTTGTGATCGACACGCTGGTCCTCGGCTTCCTGCGACGCCTGCCAGAAAAACAGATAGGGCGAGATCGTGGTGCCGAGTATAGCCACCAGCGTGGTCAGGAAAGCCGACGTCCACTGCACATGGGGGATGGCGATGCCGCGCAACGCATCGCCCCACGAGACCTTGGTCACAAGCAGTGCGGCGACATAGGCGAACAGACTGAGCGTCAGCCATTTCAGCACGGCGCTGTAGCGCTTGTAGTCAAGAAAAATTTGCGCCACGACCGAGGCGACACCGAACACCAGCACATAAAGAAATCCGGGGCCGCCGATCAGGAGCTTGAGCGCATCGCCCATCGCTGCGAGATCAGCCGCGATGTTGATGGTGTTGGCGACAAACAGCAGCGCCACGATGATGTTCAGCACCCAGGCCGGATAATGCCGGCAGACGTTGCCGGCGATGCCGCGTCCCGTAACACGGCCGACACGACCGGAAATTTCCTGAATGGCCACCATCAGCGGAAAGGTCAGCAGCATGGTCCAGCCGATGCCGTAGCCGAGTTGCGCGCCGGCCTGACTGTAGGTGCCGATGCCGGAAGGATCGTCGTCCGATGCGCCGGTGATGAGGCCCGGACCGAGCTTCTTCAGCATTCCACGCAGGCTGAAAGGTTCTGATTGCTTGTCTTTCGGCGCGGCCGGCTCCCGCTCCAGTTTCTTTCGATGATCGATTTTGTGATGTGTCATGCCCGTGCCCTGCCGCGGCTGACAACGGCCCCGGTGCGCCCCGGTTCCCTACGAGGCGCACTGCCTTGTCCTGTCAAGCGCGCAGCGACGACGGACGCGTGACGAGGTAGATGCCGAGCGCGACCGGAACGAGGCCGAGAACATCCGCCAGCGAGACATGCTCTCCGATCAGGAGCCAGCCGAACAGTACACCGAGCGGCGGCATCAGGAAATGATAGGAGCTTGCCGCGGTTGCGCCCATCACCCGGATCAGATGCTGCCACAACAGATAGCCGACGATGGAACCGAGCACGGTGAGATAACCCAGCGACGCCAGCAGTTTCCAGCTCGGCACGATCTCGGCGACGCTTTCGAACGAGAACGCGAACGGGATCAGCATCAGCCCGCCGGCGACGTTCTGCACCGCGTTGCCGATCAGCATCCCGCCCTGCGGCGCGAGCTTCTTGTAGAGAATGGTGCCCGCGACGATCGAGAGCAGCGCGCAGAATGTGAAAATTAGACCTGACGCGCTGTCCTGGCCGGTGCCAGTGGACAGGCGATGCACGACGATGAAGCCGACACCGCCAACGCCGAGCACAAGGCCGATGACCTTTTGCAACGTCAACCGCTCGCTGAGAAACATGGCCGCGAGCACGGCGGTCAACACCGGGTTAGCGCTGACCACCAGCGTGCCGAGCCCGGCGGAGACCGTGCGCAATCCGACATAGCCGAAGCCGAGATACATCGCGTTGTTGGCGATGCCGATGACGGCGAAGGCCAGAAGATCGCGCTTGGTCAAACTGATTTCACCGGGCTTCAGCGCCGCGAGCCCCAGCATTACGGCACCGGCCAGCAGAAAGCGCACCATCAGCAACAGCAACGGCGGACAATCCGTGAGCGCCACCTTGGCGACGGCGAAAGACAGGCTCCAGACCACGCAAAACAGGGCGATCTGGAACGGCAGCCAGTTGCTGCGGGCGGCCGGAGCGGACAATGGAACGGCGATGGACATGGAAAGTCTCCTTCGCCACCCGAAATAGGCCTGACATTGTCATTTGGAAATTAAATGATAAAATCGACATCAGTGGATATATAAATAGGTGCGGCCATGCTCGATCTCGAACTCCTGCGCAGCTTCGTCTCGGTGGTGGATTCCGGCGGCTTCACCCGCGCCGGCGAGCGGGTCCACCGCACCCAGTCTACCGTGAGCCAGCAGATCAAACGACTGGAAGACGATTTCGGTCGTGTGCTGCTCAACCGGTCCGGCAAGACGGTGACAGCGACCGAGGACGGCGAGCGCCTGCTGTCTTATGCCCGGCGGATTCTCGCGCTGGCGGAAGAAGCACGCGACGTTCTCGCCCGGCCAGAATCGGAAGGCGCGGTGCGGCTCGGCATTCCCGAGGACTTCGCCGCCTATCGGCTCCCGCAACTCCTGGGAAATTTCGCACGTGCGCGGCCCGGCCTGCGGCTCGATGTCCGCGCCGATCAGAGCAAATATCTGCGCCGCGATCTCGAACGCGGCGACATCGATCTCGCGCTCATCAAGCGCGACGCCGGAGAGAAAGGCGGCATCGCGGTGTGGCCGGAACGCGTTCACTGGGTGACCAGCAAGAAGAATCCGATCGACGCGAAGGCGCAGTCTCTCCCGCTGGTGTTCTTCGCGATCGGATGTCTCTACCGGACGCGCGCGATCCACGCGATCGAAGCCGGCGGACGCAACTGGCACATGGCCTATACCAGTTCCAGCCTGTCCGGCATTCAGGCCGCGGTCGCCGCCGGGCTTGGGCTCAGCATCTTGCCAGAAATCGCTATTCAGGCCGATCATCGCGTGCTGACGGCGAAGGACGGATTCGCACCCATCGACAAGACAGAGGTCGCACTGATGGCATCGCCCGATGCCAGCCCAGCTACACTGCGGCTTGCCGAGAAGCTCGCGGAATTTTGCAGTCAGGTGCAGGCCAAGGCCGCATAAAGCTAATAGCAGCGCGACGCCGCGATGCTGTGAACGCGGCGATCGCCGAGCACATGGGCCGTGAAGGCCATCGTCTGGAAGATCGCCGCGAAGGCTACATCGCGAATGCTCAGGCCACCGGTATAGGCGCCGAACGCCGGCATCACCGCGCGCTCGCCGTCGCTGGCGAAACACCTTCGCTCCACCGAACGTCCGCGCGTCGAAACCCGTGCCTTCGGATGCAGGTGCCCTGCGATTTCACCGATGGCCCCCGTGGGCTCATGGCGAAATACAATGGGGCCGATGGCGACTTCGTCCGCGACCACACCACCGAGATCGCGCGGCAGTGCCGGATCGTGATTGCCGGAAATCCAGATCCAGTCGCGACGCGCCTGCAAGGCCGACAGCGCCTCGCGATCATCCGGCGACAACCGCGCGTGAGCCTCGCGGTCATGGAAGCTGTCACCGAGCGCTATCACCGTGCGGGGATCGTGGCGCGCGATCACCGCACTCAGGCGTGCGAGCGTCGCCGCGGTGTCGAACGGCGGCAGCAGCACGCCCCGCATGGCAAAGCTGGAACCCTTTTCGAGATGCAGGTCCGAGACGATCAGAAGCCGCTCGTCTTCCCAGAAGAGCGCGCCGGCAAGATCGGCGGCAAAGGTGACGCCCGCGACAGTGACGGCTGGAATTCGATCTGTCGCCTGCGCCGCCTGCATCTCGCATCAGTCCTGATCGGGCGACATCGCCTCTTTCACGAGTTCGTCGGCGGCTTCCGCCAGCAACTCGTCGGAGGCTTCGCCATAAACCTGTTCGCGTCCGATTTCCAGCATCACCGGCACGGCCAAAGGCGAAACCCGGTCGAGTTCCTTGTGGGTGATTCGCCCCTTGATGCGGATCAGCATATCGCTGAGTCGGCGAATATCCAGCAGGCCGGTTGCGGCATCCGCCCGCGCCGCGCGGAGCAGCACATGGTCGGGCTGATGCTTGCGCAGGACATCGTAGACGAGATCGGTCGAGAACAGCACCTGCCGCCGCGACTTCTCCTCGCCGGTGAAACGCCGCGCGATCAGCCCGGAGATCACGGCACAGGTGCGGAACGTGCGCTTCATCAGCGCCGACTCCGCAAGCCACGCCTCGAGATCGTCGCCCAGCATGTCGGGATCGAACAGTGCATCCAGATCGAGGCGGCCGTTCCGGATCATCGACGACATGTCGCCGAGCGACCACACCGCCAGCGCATACTCATTAGCGACAAAGCCGAGCGGCTTCGCCCGTCCACGCTCCAGCCGCCGGGTCAGCAACATGCCGAGCGTCTGATGCGCAAGACGGCCTTCGAACGGATAGCAGACGAGATAATGCTTGTCGGCGCGCGGAAACGTTTCGACCACGAGTTCGCGCGGCCCCGGCACGCGGGAGAAAGCCGCCTGCAATGACAGCCATTCGCGCACCTGATCCGGCAGGCCTTTCCACGCAGGCGGATCGGCCAACAACAGACGCACGCGCTCGGCAAGATATGTGGACAGCGGAAACTTGCCGCCGGCATAGGACGGCACTTTCGCGTTGGCGTCGTTGCTGCGCGAAACATAAACCTCGTCCTCCATCAGCGCCTCGTAGCGCACGACCTCGCCGCCGAACACGAAGGTGTCGCCGGGCACCAGACCCTCGATGAAATATTCCTCGATCTGCCCGAGCATCCGCCCGCCCCGCGCGATGGCGCCCGTCGATCCTGAACCCTTGCTTCGACCCCGCACCAGCTTCACCTTCAGCATCGGCTCTTCGACGATGGTGCCGACGTTGAGCCGATAGCTCTGGCGCACGCGCGGATTGGTGACGCGCCACCTGCCGTCCTTGTCCTGCTTGATCTTCGCGAAGCGCTCGTAGCTTTTCAGCGCGTAACCGCCGGTGGCGACGAAATCGATCACGTCGTCGAAATCCTTGCGCGCCAAATCCGCATAGGGCGCAGCGCTTCTGACCTCGTCATAAAGCGCATCGGCCAGGAACGGCTCACCGCAGGCGCGCCCGAGCACATGCTGCGCCAGCACGTCGAGCGAACCGGCGCGCTGCGGCGGCGTATCCTGCGCGTTCTCCGCCACAGCATCGATGGCGGCCCGGCATTCCAGCACTTCAAAGCGATTCGCCGGAACCATGACCGCGCGCGAAGGCTCGTCGAGGCGGTGATTGGCGCGGCCGATCCGCTGCATCAAACGTGACGCGCCTTTCGGCGCGCCGACATTGATGACCAGATCGATGTCGCCCCAGTCGATGCCCAAATCCAGCGACGACGTGCAGACCACGCCGCGCAGCTTGCCTGCGGCCATCGCGTCCTCAACCTTGCGACGCTGCGCGACATCGAGCGAGCCGTGATGCAGCGCGATCGCAAGGCCGTCCTCGTTGATGCGCCACAAATCCTGAAACAACATCTCCGCCTGCGCGCGGGTGTTGACGAACATCAGCGAGGTCTTGTTGGCCTTGACCAGATCGTAAATCTCATTGAGCGCATGGCGCGCCATGTGACCGGCCCACGGCAGCCGCTCTTTGGTGTCGAGCATCTCGACAATGGGCGCGGCTCCGGCATCGGCGATCACAAGATCGGCCATGCGTTCCGTGCCACTCGATTGCAGCATCAGATAGCGGCGCAGGTCGTCCGGCACCGCAACAGTCGCCGACAGGCCCACCGTGGTCGCCTGCGGCGCGAGCCGCCACAGCCGGGCGAGCCCCAGCGACAGGAGATCGCCGCGCTTCGAGGTCACCAGCGCGTGCAGTTCGTCAAGCACAATGCGCTTGAGGCTCGACAACAGATACGGTGCGTCGTCAGACGACAGCAGCAAGGCGAGTTGCTCCGGCGTCGTCAGAAGAATGTCCGGCGGATACTTGCGCTGACGCTGACGCCGCGACACCGGCGTGTCCCCGGTGCGGGTCTCGACCCGGACCGGCAGTTTCATGTCGGCGATAGGACGCTCAAGGTTGCGCGCGATGTCGACCGCGAGCGCCTTCAGCGGCGAGATGTAGAGCGTATGCAAGCCGCTGCTGCGCGTCACACCGCGCCCTGTGGAGACGGTCTTCGGGCTCAGCCGCGACGTTGGCGCACCCAGTTCCACCAGCGTCGGCAAAAATCCGGCCAGCGTCTTGCCCGCGCCGGTCGGCGCGATCAGCAGCGCCGAACGATCGTCCCGCGCTTTCGCCAGGAGATCGAGCTGATGGACTCGCGGCGACCATCCCCGCGCCGCAAACCAGCGCAGGAAATTTTCTGGCAGCAGCTCAGGCGATACCGGGGTTTTGGTGTCCACGGCCTAGAGCTAAGCCGTCTTTCGCCCTCGGTCGAGGGCGGAGAACGACGGCTGCGAGCGCCGCGCTTACTTCGCGCGCTACCCGGCTGAGGGAGCCGATATTGCTGCTCTGCTCAAGAGAAAGCGATGATACGCATCAATGCATCGCTGCCCCGACAAAATGGCAGACACCAACACCAAAGTTCCAAATGTTTATAAAGTGTTAGTGAATTTTATGCCGCGCGATGTGGCTCATGGGTGACAGCCGAAGCAGCGATCGGGGTGTAACTATGAATGATCGAAGTTGGACGTCTTGGGGTGTCATGAAAAAAATTCTGGTCGCAGCAACACTCATCGGAACCACGGTCGCCGCGCAGGCCGCTGATCTTCCTGCCAAGGCGCCCTATTACAAAGCACCGGTTGCTCAGGTCTACAATTGGACCGGCTTTTATCTCGGCGTGAACGCAGGCGTCGGCATCGGGCGCAGCAACACCAACCTCATCGATCCTGTCGGCGGTACGGTTGAGTCGTCCCGCCTGGGTGGCATGGGCGCGCTCGGCGGCGGACAGATCGGCTACAATTGGCAATACGGGAACCTGCTCGGTTTCAGCAATGTCGTGCTCGGCCTTGAAGCCGACATCCAGGGATCAGGCCTCCGCGATAACCGCACCTGTCTGGGCGCTGGTGACTGCGTTCTCGCCGGCACCCAATTCGACCAGAAACTCGGCTGGTTCGGCACCGTGCGCGGCCGTGTCGGTCTCGCGACCGGACCTGTGCTCAGCTACTTCACGGGCGGCTTTGCCTATGGCGGCGCCGACACCGCAGCCAGTATCATCGGAGCGCCGGGACTGTCGTCCAGCACAAGCAACACCCTGACAGGCTGGACCATCGGCAGCGGCGTCGAAGCCGCACTGGGCGGCAACTGGACCGGCAAGATCGAATATCTGTATCTCGATCTCGGCAACCAGAGCGGCGGCGTCCCGGGCGTCTATGCCTACGGTTCCGATATCCGCGAACATATTTTCCGCGTCGGCCTGAACTATCGCATCGGTGGCACCAGCCTTTATGCTGCCGCCCCGGCTGCCAACTGGGCCGGTCTCTACGGCGGTCTGAATGCCGGCGGCGCAACGGCTCTGAATCGTAGTTCTTTGGCTGGCCCCGGTGCTCTCGAGAGATTCAACCTGAGCCCGGACGGCCTCATGGGTGGCGTTCAGGTCGGCTACAATTTCCAGGCCGCGAATTGGGTCTATGGCCTGGAAGCCGATTTCCAGGGATCGACCCAGCAGGACAACCGCGCTTGCGTGGCGAGCTGTTCGGCGGCGGGCATTGCGGTCTATGACCAGAAGATGCAGTGGCTCGGCACGGTTCGTGGCCGCCTCGGTTACTCGGTCGGAGACAGCCTGTTCTACGCCACCGGCGGTCTCGCCTACGGCAACGTCAAAACCCGCATTCAGGCAGGCGGCGGCGGCTTTGCGGACGTGACCTTCGACAAGACCAGAACCGGTTATGCCGTTGGCGGCGGCGTTGAATCGCCATTCGATTTGTTCGGCCTGTTCGGCCGGAACTGGACCTCGAAGACTGAATATCTGTTCGTCGATCTCGGCCGCGCGACGGATACCTTTACGGTTGGCGGAGCTGATTTCGCGACAACCAGCAAGGTGCAGGAGCACATCTTCCGCACCGGCCTGAACTATCACTTCAATTCGCCTGTGGTTGCGAAGTACTGATCGCAACATCCCTCATGACGAAAAACCCCGGCGCAAAACGCCGGGGTTTTTTGTTGGTGGAATGCCCTGCCGGAACGATCAGGTCTTGCTCGCCGTCACGACCAGACCCGGCACATTTTCTCCTGCCTCGGTGCGGGTGGACGCGGACGTGATCGCACACATCGTTAGGCCCACGCCCAGGACCGCCCTGCGCAAATAGTCCGCGCCGTGCGCGTAGCGCAGCCCACGGCCGAGAATGACGCCATCGCCCGCGTGCGTCTCCACCGTGAAGGCCAGCAGGCCATTCGGCCTCAGCACGCGCTCTGCTTCTAGCAACAGCGGCTCAAGCTGCGGCACATAGACAAAGGCATCGGCCGCCATGACAAGATCGACGCTGGTCGCACCCTCGGCCTGCAGACCTTGCAGCATGTCGGTGACATCCAGCCGCGCATAAAGGCCGGTGGCGCGCGCACGTTCGATCATTCCGGGCGAAAGATCAATGCCGATGAACTCATCCACCAGCGAGGCGAATTCCTGCGCCGCAAGCCCGGTCCCGCATCCGAGATCGATCGCGCGTTTGAAATACACCGGCAGCTTTGCCGCATGGCGCGCAGCCAGCACGGCTTTCAGCAACACCTGCGGGCCGCAGTAATCCAGATCCTGCACCAGCGTCTTGTCGAACCTTGGTGCGTACTGATCGAACAGCGCGCGGACATAGCCGGGTGGCATGGAGGAGACTTCTTCCGCGCCGAGCCGCATCAGGCGCAGCTTGGCGCCGTGCCGGTCATCGCTATCGGCCTCGCACGCATGGTTATACGCGACAATCGCCTCGTCCCACGCACCAAGTTGTTCGCGTAAATCGCCGAGCGCGAACCATGCCGACGCAAATCGCGGCTCGAGTTCAATCGCCTGCTCCATCAGCTCCGCCGCAGCGGCGAGATCGCCCCGCAGCATCAGGTCGCGTCCGAAATCGAACCGCCGGTCGGCGATCAGGTTTCCCGAAGACAGGAACAAGGACGCGGGCATGGACTTGATATGAACCTTCAGGAGAGAGCCTCGCGGGATTTACCAGACTCCAACGGACTTATGGAGTGACTATATAGCGCGGATGGTAAGGCAGATGCGCCCCCAAGACATCCTGATGCCCGTCGCCGCCGGCCTGTGCTGCAAGCCCGGCGGCTTTCATATCGACCCGGTGCGGCCGGTCGAGCGGGCGCTTATTACCCATGGCCATTCCGACCACGCCCGCCCCGGCCACGGCGCGGTGCTGGCCACGCAAGAAACCCTCGATATGATGCGGCTGCGCTATGGCGACAATTTCGCGGGCAGCACGCAAGCCATCGCCTACGGCGAAACGCTCAAGGTCGGCGGCGTCACCGTGACGTTTTATCCGGCCGGCCATGTGCTCGGGTCAGCACAGATCGCGGTGACCCACGGCAAAACCAAGATCGTCGCCTCGGGCGACTACAAGGACGCGACCGATCCAACCTGCGCACCGTTCGAGGTGGTCCCCTGCGACGTATTCATCACCGAAGCGACGTTTGGATTACCTGTCTTTCGCCATGGGGACGCTGCGGGCGAGATTGCGAAGCTGCTGGCATCCGTCGCGCTGTTTCCGGAACGCGCGCATCTGGTCGGGGCCTATTCGCTCGGCAAGGCGCAGCGCGTGATCGCCCTCATCCGCGCAGCCGGCTACGACGCGCCGATCTACCTGCATGGCGCGATGGAGAAGATCACGCGTTACTACGAGAGCCGCGGCATTCCGCTGGGTGATCTGCGAATGGCGAAGGGCATGAAGAAAGCCGACCTCGCCGGCACCATCACGCTCGCGCCGCCCTCGGCCATCACCGATATCTGGACGCGGCGATTTCCCGATCCGGTTGCGGCATTTGCATCAGGCTGGATGCGGGTGCGGGCCCGCGCGCGGCAAAAGGGCATCGAGTTGCCGCTGGTGATTTCCGATCACGCCGACTGGGACGGACTGTGCGCGACCATCGACGCGACCGGGGCGGGCGAGGTCTGGGTGACGCATGGGCAGGAAGACGCGCTGGTGCACTGGTGCCAGTCGAAGGGTTTAAAGGCACGGCCGCTTGCCCTGGTCGGCTATGGCGATGAAGACGAAGAGGCCGTGGCGGCCGACGAGGCATCGCCGTCATGAACCGGTTTGCGCAACTGCTTGATCGCCTGGCCTACGAGCCCGGCCGCAACAACAAGCTGCGCCTGATCACGAACTACTTTCGCGAGGTGCCGGACCCCGATCGCGGCTGGGCGCTCGCGGCATTGACCGGCGCGTTGTCGTTCCGCCACGCCAAGGCGGGATTGATCCGCGACCTGATCGCCGCGCGCACCGATCCGGAACTGTTCGCACTGTCCTACGATTACGTCGGCGATTTGTCGGAGACTGTCGCCCTGATGTGGCCTGCCAACCAGCGCGCCACCAATTCCCCGCCGCCACCGACGCTGACCGACGTGGTCACCACCTTCAACACGCTGGGCAAGACGGAAATCCCGGCGCAGCTGGTGCGCTGGCTCGACGAGCTTGATGAAACGGGACGGTGGGCGTTGCTGAAGCTTGTTACCGGCGGTTTGCGCATCGGCGTCTCGGCGCGGCTGGCGAAAACTGCCGCTGCGGCACTCGGCGGCAAGGATGCGCACGATGTCGAACTGATCTGGCCGGGGCTCGCGCCGCCGTATCTCGACCTGTTCGCGTGGCTCGAGGGCCGCGCAGACAAACCCGTCAATCTCGATCCCGCGCCGTTCCGTCCGGTGATGCTGGCGCACGCCATCGAAGACTCAGACTTCGCCAATCTTGCGCCGGAGGATTTCACGGCAGAATGGAAATGGGACGGCATCCGCGTGCAGGCGGTGAGCGGACGCGACGAGAACGATCACATCGTGACACGGCTTTATTCACGCACAGGCGAGGACATCACCAGGAGCTTTCCCGATCTGGTGCCGTCGCTGAGATTGCCCGGCGCGCTCGACGGCGAGTTGCTGGTGCTGCGCGACGGCCGGGTACAGACGTTCAATGTCCTGCAACAGCGCCTCAACCGGAAATCCGTGACGCCGAAGCTGATGAAGGATTATCCGATCCATCTGCGCGCCTACGATCTGCTCAGCGACGGCGCCAACGACCTGCGCGCGCTGACATTCACCGAGCGTCGCGTGAAACTGGAACATTTTATTGCGCAGCTTGGCGATCCCCGTATCGATCTCTCGCCGCAAGTTTCTTTCAAGACATGGGAGGATCTCGCCGCCGCACGCGCCGACCCGGCGAGTGCCGGAGCAGGAGAGGATTCGGAAGCTGTCGAGGGCGTGATGCTGAAACGCCGCGATGCCGCCTATCTGCCGGGCCGTCCGAAGGGCCAGTGGTGGAAATGGAAACGTGATCCGCACATCATCGACGCGGTGCTGATGTATGCCCAGCGCGGCCACGGCAAGCGCTCGTCGTATTACTCCGACTACACGTTCGGCGTCTGGACCAAAGGCGACGACGGCGATCAGCTCGTCCCCGTGGGCAAGGCCTATTTTGGCTTCACCGATGAGGAGTTGATTCAAATCGACCGCTTCATCCGCCGTCACACCACCGAAAAATTCGGCCCGGTGCGTCATGTGGTGCATGAACCGGATCAAGGGCTGGTGTTCGAGGTGGCGTTCGAGGGGTTGGCGCGTTCCGCGCGGCACAAGTCCGGTGTTGCCATGCGATTTCCCCGCATCAGCCGTTTGCGCTGGGACAAACCGCCGCGCGACGCCGACCGGCTGGAGACACTTGAACGAATGTTAATCTCCGAGGCGAAAATTCCGTCTGTCGCAGCCGTCGATAACCATTGACGCAGCGCAGACAGTTCCCATGTGGCGTGCTAGTGTGGGCGCCGCGCACACGACCATTCAGGAGACGACGATGCCGGACGACGTGAGGGAATTGCCAGCCAGAAACGACGACACCCTGTCGCGCTTTCTCGGCGGTTCGCCGCTGGCGGTGCTGGTGCGGCTGGTATTGCTGTCGCTGCTCGTCGGCGTGGTGCTCGCCGCGATCGGCTTCGATCCGTGGAATATCGTCTACAGCATTCGCCGGCTGGTCGACTGGATCTGGAATCTCGGCTTCGACGCCATCAACGGCCTGTGGCGCTACTTCCTGCTGGGCGCGGTGATTGTAATCCCGGTCTGGCTGATCTCGCGGCTGTTCAACACCAATCGGCCGCGCTGATTGAGGGACGCCGCTAAAGTCACGACCGCGCAGGTTTTCAGCATCGCCGGACCGGCGATGCTGGCCAACCTGACGACTCCACTCCTTGGTGTCGTCGCGACAGCCTCTATCGGAAGACTGGGTGAACCCGCGCTACTCGGCGGCGTGGCCGTGGCATCGGTCGTTTTCGATTGCCTGTTCTGGCTGTTCGGATTCCTCCGCATGGGCACCGTCGCGTTTACCGCGCAAGCTTTGGGCGCGCGGGACGATGCGGAAATTCGCGCGACCTTGTTCCGCGCCATCATTATCGCGACAGCCATCGGCCTGTTCCTGATTGCCGTCCACAAGCCGCTGGGCGCTATCGCTTTCTCGTTGATGGGCGGCAGCGAACCGGTGACCGCCGCGGCTCGCGAATACTTCGCAATCCGGCTGTGGTCTGCACCGCTCGCGCTCTGCAATTATGTCCTTCTGGGCTGGTTCGTCGGTCAGGCGCGCGCGAAAACCGCGCTGGCGCTGCAAATCCTGATCAACGTTGCAAACATCATCGTGACAGTCTGGCTGGTGCTTGTACTGAACAAGGGAATCGCAGGCGCGGCGATTGCCGCGATACTGGCCGAAACCATCGGATTTGTCGTGGGCGCGGCGCTGGCCTGGCGCCTGCTCGGCCGCATGTTCGACATCAGCGTTGAGCGGCTTTTCGACCGCGAGCGGCTTTTGCACATGTTCGCGGTGAACCGCGACATTCTCATCCGCACGGCAGCCCTCATTGCGGCGTTTCTGTTCTTCACCTCACAAGGCGCGCGCGCCGGCGATAACGTGCTGGCGGCGAATGCCGTGCTCAATAATTTTCTTCTCATCAGCGCATTCTTTCTCGACGGGATCGCAAATGCCGCCGAGCAAATCTGCGGACGCACTTATGGCCAGCGCAACCGCGAAGGTTTCCTGACCGCGACCAAACTCGTGATCTTGTGGGGCTCGGTTTTCGCGCTCGCCGTCGCAGCCGCGTATTTCGTCTTTGGATCGGCCTTGATCGAGGTCATGACATCGAATCTCGAGATTCAGCGCCTGGCAAACGACTATCTCGTCTTTGTGGTTCTCGCGCCGATCCTCGGCGTGTTCGCATTCGCCTATGACGGCATTTTCATCGGCGCAACCTGGGCGCGCGACATGCGCAATCTCATGCTGCTGTCGCTGGTGATCTTTCTTGCGGCGTGGGCGCTGACACGTCCGCTGGGCAACGCTGGCCTCTGGATTGCGCTGCTCGTTCACTACGTCGCGCGTGGCGGCCTGCAGGCGCTGCGCTATCCGGCGCTGCTGAAGGCTTCGTTCGGCGACCGCGCCCTCACTCCGGCCACGGCTCTGCGGTGATGGTCGCGGCATCCGCGCCGACGATTTCGGAAAGACTGTCGCGCCCGGTTCGCCGCAGCGTGGACAGGAGATCCGCCTTGATGTCCTCGACCAGCCCGAGCCCCTTGTAGATCAGCGACGAGTAAAGCTGAATCAGACTGGCCCCCGCGCGGATCTTCATCAGCGCGGCCCCTCCGGAATCGATGCCGCCGACGCCGATCAGCGGGAAGGCGCCTTCCGCCCGCACATAGGTTTCCGCCACCATGCGTGTGGACAGCTTTAACAGTGGCCGTCCCGACAATCCGCCCTGCTCTTTCGCACGCGCCTGCTCGCGCAGCGACGCCGGCCGCGATAGCGTGGTGTTGGCGACGATCATGCCATCGACACGCCGCGAACGGGCGATGTGCACCACGTCGTCAAGCTCCTGCAACGTCAGATCCGGCGCGATCTTCAACAGCAGCGGCGAATCGCCGGCGTTCTTGCGTACCCGCTCGCGCGCATCGACCACCCGCGCCAGCAGATCGTCCAGCGCGGCGGCCTGTTGCAGGTTGCGCAAACCCGGCGTGTTGGGCGACGACACATTGACGGTGAAATAGCTCGCCACCGGCGCAAACAGTTCGATCAGCCGGACATAATCGGCTGTGCGATCCACCGCATCCTTGTTGGCGCCGATGTTGACGCCGACGATGCCGCCGAGACGCGCCCGCGCGGCAAGCCTGCGCAGCACGGCTTCCGCGCCGTCATTGTTGAAACCCATGCGGTTGATGACGCCGGAATCCTGCTCCAGACGAAACAGCCGCGGACGCGGATTGCCTGCCTGCGGTTTCGGCGTCACCGAGCCGATCTCCACAAAGCCGAACCCCAGCCGCAGCAGCGCGTCGGGCGCTTCAGCGTTCTTGTCGAAACCCGCGGCCATGCCGACAGGATTGGGGAAATTCAGGCCGAAGGCGCGTACTGCGAGCTTGGGATCATCAGCGCGGGGCTTCGCGGGCGGCAGGAACCGCAAACCGCCGACCGCCAATCGATGAGCGTCCTCCGGATCGAGCCGGCGCAGCAACGGCAATGTGAGGGCGTCGAAGGCGCGGATCACGGGACAAGCTCCGGAATATCGTGCGAACCGTCGGACCGGGCGCGCAGGTCGAAAATCTGCGTCACGGCGCCAAGATCAAGTTCGCCGTAGAGATGCGGAAACAATTCGCCCCCGCGCGAAGGCTCCCATTTCAACGCGTCGCCGAGCGCATCGGCGTCGATGGCAATCAGGAAAAGCCCGGTCTGCCCCACGAAATGTTTGGCGACCGTCCCTGCAACCTGCGAGGCCGTCGAGAAATGGATGAACCCGTCACGCCGGTCGTCGGCGCTTCCGCGAAAGGTGCCTTGGCGTTCGGCCTCGCGCCAGGCCGAGGCCGGACAGACTTTATAGATCGTGGACACAGCGATCGATTCTCGTGAATTATTGATTTCTTTGGGCTTTTCCGGAGGCTTGCCGAACGCCCGGCAGACCGTATCGGCGCACTCCAGTCACTTCAAGGCCGGTATTCAGGGAACAGCACCCGATTGCAGAAGCCGTCGATTCGAGGTAATAATTCCTAGAATCTGATCAAATTCACTGCCCCGGTCCGGTCGGCTGGGCCACTCTCCGGCCACACCCATGCTTACTCACGATCAAATCTGGAATGCGCTGGATCGCCTCGCCGAACGCGCGGGGTTGTCGGCCTCCGCACTGGCGAAACGCGCCGGGCTCGACCCGACAACCTTCAACAAATCGAAACGCGTCACACCGGACGGGCGCGAGCGCTGGCCATCGACTGAATCTGTGGCGAAGGCGCTGGCGGCAACCGGCACGACGGTCGACATCTTCGTGCAACTGATCGAGGACACCGCCCGTGCCGTGCAGGCCGTGCCGCTGCTGGGATTCGCCGAAGCCGGCACCGGCGGTTATTTCGACGATGGCGGCTTTCCCGTCGGCAAGGGCTGGGACGAGGTCGGGCTTCCGTCCGTCAATGACGAGCACGCCTATGCGCTGGAAATTTCAGGCGATTCGATGAAGCCGGCCTATCGCGACGGCGACGTCATCATCGTCTCGCCGGGCTCGCCAATCCGGCGCGGCGACCGCGTAGTCGTCAAGACCAAGGACGGCGAGGTCACGGTCAAGGAACTGAAACGGCGGACCGCGAAAGTGATCGAGTTGCAGTCGCTCAATCCGGCGCACAAGGACCGCGTCATCGACGCCAAGAACGTCGAGTGGATCGCGCGCATCGTCTGGGCGAGCCAGTAAGTTATCCAGCTCGCTTCAGCGCCGCGTCGATCATCGCGATGGCATTCGCGATACCATAGACCGCGACGAACGATCCGAAGCGCGGGCCTTTCTCCTGGCCCAGCAGCACCTGATAGAGCATGTTGAACCAGTCGAGCGACACGCCCGGACGGCCATCCTTGCCCTTCTTGACCTGATCGAGAAACGGCTCGCGCCGGCCGATTTCATAGACCACGTTCTGGATATCCTCGGCGGATGCCTCCGGCGGCAACTGCGCGAGCGCGTTGCGCAGATCGGTCAAGGCCGCTCGCTCGCTGTCGGACGGCTCGCGGAACTTCTTCGTCGGAGCCACGAAGTCGCGATAATAATTGATCGCATAGCCGACCATGGCATCGAGTTTCGGATGAGTCTGCGGCGTCACACCCGGACGATAGCGTCCGATGAAGCCCCACAGCGTTTCGGCATTCTCCGCGTTGGACGACGACACCAGCGTCAGCAGCAACTGGAACGTGACCGGCATGTCGGCGAGCGGCGGCTGCCCGGCGTGAATGTGCCAGACCGGATTGCTCAGGCGCTGCTTGCCGTCCTGGCGCGGATAACCGTCGATGAACTGCTGATAGTCGTCGACATTGCGCGGGATCACATCGAAATACAGCCGCTTCGCCGCCTTCGGCTCGCGGTACATGAACAGCGACAGCGATTCCGGCGAGGCGTAACGCAGCCACTCGTCGATGGTGAGGCCGTTGCCCTTCGACTTGGAAATCTTCTGGCCCTTGTCGTCGAGAAACAGCTCGTAATTGAATCCTTCCGGCGGCGTGCCGCCAAGCGCCGAGCATATCTTCCCAGACAGCTTCACCGAGTCGATCAGATCCTTGCCCGCCATTTCATAATCGACGCCGAGCGCAACCCAGCGCATCGCCCAGTCCGGCTTCCACTGCAACTTGCAGTGCCCGCCGGTGACCGGAACGGTGACACGCTCTTGGGTGTCGGGGTCATCATAGGACACCGTGCCGGCCTTGGCGTCATGCGCGACGATCGGCACCTGAAGCACGATACCGGTGCGCGGCGAGATCGGCAGGAATGGTGAATAACTTGCGGCACGCTCCTCGCGCAGCGATGGCAGCATGATCGCCATCACCTTGTCGATGTTCTCCAGCATCTTCAGCAGCGTCGCGTCGAAACGGCCTGACTTGTAGTATTGCGTCGAGCTGGCGAATTCGTATTCAAAGCCGAAGGTGTCGAGAAACGCGCGCAGCCGCGCGTTGTTGTGTTCGCCGAAGCTCGGATGCGTGCCGAACGGATCGCGCACCTGTGTCAGCGGCTTGCCGAGGTCCTGCGCGAGCAGCTCCTTGTTCGGCACATTATCCGGAACCTTGCGCAGCCCGTCCATGTCGTCCGAGAACGCCAGCAGCTTGGTCTTGATCTTGTCGTCGGTGAGCACGCGAAACGCATGACGCACCATGGTGGTGCGCGCCACCTCGCCGAAGGTGCCGATATGCGGCAGCCCCGATGGGCCATAGCCGGTCTCGAACAGCACTTCGTCCTTCGGCTTTTTCTTCAACCGCGCGACAATCTGCTTCGCCTGTTCGAACGGCCAGGCATTGGATTGTTCGGCAAGAGCGCGCAGGTCGCTCGCGGTTGCAGGCATTTCAATCGACATCAAGGGTCTCCGCGCAGGGAAATCAGGTCGGCTGCCGGCGCGCGAGCCACCAGCCGATCATTACAAAACACATGCCGAGCGCAGCGCAGACGATCAGCAATCCGGCTGTATTAGCCGCAACGCCTGCATAACCCAAGGTCTTGGCGTCGATAAAGGGATAAGGGTAGAAGCCGGACATCTTTCCGCGCACCAGGGCGAAGCCGAGATAGAACAGCGGGTAGATCAGCCACAGCAGCGGATCGTACCACCGCAGCCCTGCCTTGCGAACACACGTCAACCAGAACAGAACATAGGCCACCGGCATCACGGTATGCAGCGCAGTGTCTGCGAACCATTGCGCACCTTTCGGCTCCCACAGGTGACGCAGCAGGGTGTGATAGGTGAGCCCGACCATCGTGATATAGACCGCGACAGCGGACCGGACGAAGGGATGCACAAGCCACTCGTCCATCCCGGCCTTGATCGCAAAGGCCGTGAGCACGAGCGCTGCGAGGATATTGGTCTGCACGGTGAAATAGGAGAAGAAGCGGATCAGCGATTCCGCGAGCGAGAGGCCGAGCCCGTTCGTGACCTGAATGTGCAAAACGAGCTGAAGCAACAGCGAGAACCAGCAAAACGCCGCCAGCAATCCGACGCCCATGCGTTTGATTCTTGCCGATCCGATCGCCATCGCCATCGTGCCTCGCGTTTGATCAGAACGGACTGACCGAGAAATAGCGCAGCCACAAATCGGTGTAGCGGCCCTTTTCCCATAGCCGGAACATCGCCCAGTTCAGCGCCTGCCGCAGCAAGTCGTTGCCACGTTTCACGCCGATGCCGACGCCCTCACCAAAATAGCGGCTTTCGGTGAAAGGGCCGCCGCTGAACGCGCAGCAATCCGAAGAATCAGTGCCGTTGATCCAGAACGCCAGCGAAATCGCATCACCGAAAATAAAATCGACCTCGCCGCGGCGGAGCGCGAGGCGAAGCGCCTCATCGTTGGGAAAGCTGACAATCTGTGCATCGGTAAAAAGCGTTTTCAAATACGCTTCATGCGACGAGCCTGCGATGGCGCCGACCTTCTTGCCCTCGAGATATTCCGGCCGCACCTCCGCCATCACCGCATCGCGCCGCGACACGAAGCGCGCCGGGGCACGGTAGTAGGGATCGCTGAAATCGAGCTTTGCGCGCAACTGCGGCGTGACGGCCAGAGACGCGATGATCGCATCGCCGCGATTGCCGTTGATAGCATCCACCAGCGTCTCGAACCGCCGCATCTGGATCGTGCACGCCACCTTGATTTCTTCGCAGATCATCCGCGCGAGATCGACGTTGAAGCCAGCCGGATTGCCGTCGGGGCCAGTGAAATTGAACGGCGGGTAATCCGTCTCCGTCAAAAAGCGGATCACAGTCAACCGCGCCAGATCAGGCCGGTCGGGCCGCCGCCGCGGGTCCCAGAATCCCGGCACCGCTTGGGGGGCGGCGGGCTGTGGGACGATGGCGGGAGGCGGGGACGGTTGCGACGGCGTCGCGGATGGCGCGCCCTGCGCATGTGCGGGTGACATCGCGGGCACATGCATCGCGGAGATGCAGACCGCCGCCGCAGTTGCAACGGCTAGATCACGCAATCGGATGTTGAAGGGGAATACCATCTGTGGTTGCATCAATTGGGGGGTCCGCGTGCGGGTCTTATAGACCATCCGCAGGCGGATTCGAGTGCCGTTTGTGGCGTGGGGTGGCGGTCAAATGGCCGTGGCTGAGCGGACAAGGCGATTTGACAACGCACCTGAGCCGCGTTTCGGCCGTCTGGCGGATTCTGCCCGCCGTTTCAAAGCCGCGTTCACCAGCCGTCTTGGCTTTCCGCTGCGCAGCGACCAGATCGTCCTCCGCGACAGACCTGCTCTCGAACTGGATTGTCTGCGCGGCGTGCTTCCAGGTTCGTTTCTGGCCTCGGCCGAGCGCCGCGCCCGGGAGATCGGCGTTTGCGCCGACCGGGTCCTGATTCAACGGGGCGTCATCGACGAAGAGGTGTACCTTGATCGACTGGCCTCCTACACCGGCGTCGAGGTCGAGAACTTCACTGACATAGACCGGCGCGACTTTCCGCTGCCCGACAGTGCATTCCAGTTCGTCGCGCGGCACGGCTATCTGCCGATCCGCAGAAACGGCGAGTTGATCTACATCATCTCACCGCGCGGAAACACGACTCGCAACATAACGGAGTTCCTTCGCCGGTTTCCGGAGTTAGGCCATCGTATCCGGCTGACGTCGCAAGCCCGGCTCAACGAATTTCTCGAGCGCCAGTGCGGTGATTCACTTGCCCGCAAGGCCGCAAAAGGCCTCGCGGAGCAGTCTCCCGCATTGTCCGCAGCGCCTTCCGCGCCAACACAGCGTCATCCGCTGACATCGGCGGCCCGCCATCTGTTGCGCCTCGTACCCGTGACTGTGCTGATCCTGGCGCCGCTTGCGGTACTCGACTTTTGCAGCATCGTGTTGTCGGTGTGGTTCCTGCTTTTCACAAGCCTGCGTCTGGCGGGAAGCATTTCGCCGCAAAAGCCCGTTGTTCCTCGCTCCCGGTTGTCCGACGATCAACTCCCTGTCTATACGGTGGTCGCAGCGCTTTATCGCGAAGCATCGTCGGTCGCGCCGCTGATGCGCTACATCGGTGAACTCGACTATCCACGCGAAAAGCTCGACATCAAGCTCGTCATCGAACTGGACGATCTCGGCACGCGCGCAGCCATCGCTGCGGCTCGGACCGATGCCGCATGTCCAGGTCATTATTGCACCTGATGTCGGACCGCGCACCAAGCCGAAAGCTCTTAATTACGCGCTGACTTTCGCGCGCGGCACCTTCATCACGGTGTTCGACGCCGAAGATCGCCCTGATCCGGATCAGCTTCGCGCCGCGCTCGATATTTTCCTGACGCGCGATGAGGACGTCGCCTGCGCACAGGCCAGTCTTTGCATCGACAACACCAGCGACGGCTGGCTGCCGCGCATGTTCACGGCCGAATACGCCGGGCAGTTCGACGTATTCCTTCAGGGGTTTTCCAACTTCGAAATGCCGTTGCCGCTCGGCGGATCCTCCAATCATTTCCGGACCAGCGTACTTCGCGAGGTCGGCGGCTGGGACCCCTATAATGTGACCGAGGATGCCGATCTCGGTTTCCGGCTCGCCCGGTTCAAGTATCGCTGTGTGATGTTTCCCTCAACGACCTACGAGGAGTCTCCTGCGCGGTTTGGGGCATGGCTGCGTCAGCGTTCGCGCTGGATGAAAGGGTGGATGCAAACCTGGAGCGTGCACATGCGCTCTCCGCGGCAACTCTGGCGAGATGCCGGCGGCGGCGGATTTTTCACCCTGAATATCATTGTCGGCGGAAACGTTTTGAGCGCGCTGGCGCATCCGTTCCTGCTCGGCGAGATTCTCGTTCGGGCAGTCATGAGCGCGTTTGACAGCAGCGTGACATCGTTCTTCGCAAAACCGTTCATTGAACTTTATCTGGCGACGATTGCAGCCGGCTATCTCAGCACCGTCGTGATCGGGATGATCGGGCTGGCCAGACGAAACCTGCTGCATGAAGCATGGATTCTGCTGCTGACGCCGATCTACTGGATTTGCTTGTCCATCGCGGCCTGGCGCGCGCTCTACCAGTTATTGGCCGAACCATATCATTGGGAGAAGACCGAACACGGCCTCGCGCGACACTCGCGCATGGCGTCCCGACTTTCTCAATCAGAACCCATGCGTCACGCAAGGAAGCAGATCAGAGATAGCGCTTGAGATCGGCGGCGGCTTCTTCCGGCTTCCGCTTCAGATCGAAAGGCCGGACGAAATTACCCTTGCTGTCCATCAGATAGATCAGCGCGGTATGATCCATCGTGTAGTCGCCGTCTTTCAGAGGAATTTTCTTGGCATAGACCCTATAAGCCGAAATCACGCGCGCAATCTCTTCCGGGCTTCCGGTGAGGCCTTTCAGGTTCGGATCGAAGCTCGAAATGTAGTCCTTCATTGCGGCCGTGGTATCGCGCTCAGGATCGACCGACACGAAATACGCATTCACTTTGCTCGCGTCAGGCCCCATGGCGCGCAGGACCTCCGACATTTCAAACAACGCCGTCGGACAGACATCGGGACAATGCGTAAATCCGAAGAATATGATTGAAGGGCGGCCGATGAGGTTTTTCTCGGTGACGGCCTGTCCCGTCTGATCGGTGAGCCGAAATGGCCCTCCGATCGCCGCGGGCGCGGTGACCCCGCGGAAGCCGCCCAGCAGCCACAATGTCACCAGCAACCCGATGGCGAGACTGCCGGCAAACGCCGCGATGATCACGAGCGGCCGGGTTGTCCTGTCCATCGTATTGCGATCCTTGATCTTTCGTGCGGCAGGCGGTCCGCGAACGGAATGCCAGCGGCCTGTCCTCAACGTGCTTGGGATAGAGCGGGACGCCTGCGCAGGCAAGCGTCGCCCTCGCACCGGGGGATCACATGACAGGGAGCAAATACGGCAGACAACAGGCTTTTTGTCAGCGCGCGTGAGCCGACGCCTGCGCATCCATGTAACAGGGGCGATACATGCTGGTCAGTTCGCGCCCGCGCAGGAAGATCATGCGCTGTTTCAGGCCGCCGCGCCGCGAGATCCAGCTCCGGATCGAGGTCGGATACATCTCGTAAAGCATCCGCGTGGCTTCGAGGTTCGTTACCGGCCGGCCACCGGCTCCAAAATCCCAGGCGGCGTGAAATCCGAGACTGGCGCGGGATGTCACGCAAATCTTGTCGCGGGGAACAGCTCCAAGCACGATGGTGCAGGCCGACGCGCACAAGCCGTCGATCATGACGGTTTCACCCGACCCCTTGAGACTTTGATATTTGTCCACATAGGTGCCGATGCGGCCGCCCCGGTCCTCGGAAATCCGGACCACGGCGTGGCTGGCGCCGACCCCGATCACGAGAAGCACCGCCGCGAGAATCCCCGTCACAATCTTCATTGCCGGCCCCGTCGCCCCCTGCCTGTCGATCGTCGGGGCACTGTCAGCGTGTTGTGACTCAGCGATTTTGTCCAGATCGGTCAGCGCGATGGAGACAGAATCTGCCGCAGTGTTGCTGGCTTGCTGCACCTGCACGATGTGATCCCGATTTGGAACAGAGCGAGCGTGGTTCATTGAACGAGTTGAACTCGCAACCCGCTCCTTCGCGCGCAATTTTCGTTGACCGGACTTCGCACGCCGCGCTTCAATCATACCGGCTGGGGAGATTGCGAACTATGGCAAACGATGCGGACGTGATTGTCGTCGGCGCAGGGCTGGCGGGCCTTGTGGCGGCCACCGAACTGGCCGACGCGGGCAAGCGCGTGATCGTTGTCGATCAGGAAGGCGAACAGAATCTCGGCGGACAGGCTTTCTGGTCGCTCGGCGGGCTGTTTCTGGTCGATACGCCGGAACAGCGACGGCTCGGCATCAAGGATTCCCACGATCTGGCATTGCAGGACTGGATGGGAACCGCCGGTTTCGACCGCGACGAGGATCACTGGCCGCGAAAATGGGCCGAAGCCTATGTCGCCTTTGCCGCAGGCGAGAAACGCGGCTGGCTGCAGGCGATGGGACACCGGATTTTCCCGGTGGTCGGCTGGGCCGAGCGTGGCGGCTACGACGCCATGGGCCATGGCAACTCGGTGCCGCGGTTTCATGTCAGCTGGGGCACAGGTCCGGGTGTGGTCGAGCCGTTCGAGCGGCGCGCCCGTGAGCACGTCAAGACCGGGCGCATTGTTTTCAGATTTCGGCACCGCGTCGATGCGCTCGATATGACGAACGGAGCCGCAACCGGCGTCAGCGGAAAAGTTCTCGAACCGTCGTCCGAACCCCGCGGCGTCAGTTCGTCGCGCACCGAGACCGGCGACTTCACGCTGCAAGCACAGGCCGTGATCGTCGCGTCCGGCGGCATCGGCGGCAATCACGATCTGGTTCGCGAGAATTGGCCGAAACGTCTCGGCACCCCGCCCAAACACATGGTGAGCGGCGTTCCCGCACATGTCGATGGCCGCATGATAGGCATCACAGAAGCCGCAGGCGCGCGCCTCATCAATCGTGACCGCATGTGGCATTACGTCGAAGGCGTCCACAACTGGAACCCGATCTGGCCCGGCCACGGCATTCGCATCCTGCCGGCGCCGTCGTCGATGTGGTTCGACGCCATCGGCAAGCGCCTGCCCTCGCCGCTCTATCCCGGCTACGACACGCTTGGGCAACTCGATTACATCATGAAGACCGGCCACGACTATTCGTGGTTCATCCTGACTCAGAGCATCATCAAAAAGGAATTCGCGCTGTCGGGTTCGGAGCAGAACCCGGACCTCACCGGCAAGAGCTGGCGCATGACCATCCGCCGCGCCTTCAACAAGGGCGCGCCCGACCCGGTCGAAGCCTTCAAGCAGAAAGGCGCGGACTTCATCGTCCGCGACACTCTCGACGATCTCATTGCGGCCATGAACAAGCTCAGCGGCGCGAACCTGCTCGACACGGCGTCGATCAGACAACAGATCGAGGCGCGCGACCGCGAGATCGACAATCCTTACGTCAAGGATACCCAGGTCATGGGCATCCACAACGCACGGCGCTACATCGGCGACAAGCTAATCCGCACTGCCAAGCCGCACAAGATTCTCGACCCCGCGCATGGACCGCTGATTGCGGTCAAGCTCAACATCCTGACGCGCAAGACGCTCGGCGGCTTCGAGACAGATCTGGAGTCGCGGGTATTCGGCAACGATGGCCAGATCATTCCCGGGCTCTATGCCGTCGGTGAAGCCGCCGGGTTCGGCGGCGGCGGCGTCCACGGCTATCGCTCGCTCGAAGGGACCTTCCTCGGCGGCTGTCTTTTTTCCGGCCGCAACGCGGGGCGCGCCGCCGCGAAGGCCGTCGCCTAGCAAGCCACGTCACCAGCGCGCTTCGAGATTATCGTCCCATCTTGCGAGATGCGACAAAACGGCGCAGTCTATCCTCCTGAAAACAACAAGAATTCAGGGAGATGCCCCGTGACCGCCTCGGCCCCATCTGCGACGGCGCCCGTCAAAGTCGAGCAATCGAAGCTTGCCGCTGTACTGCGCGTCACCAGCGGCAATTTCCTCGAGATGTTCGACTTCTTCCTGTTCGGATTCTACGCAACCTACATCGCGAACGCGTTCTTTCCGGCTCGTGATGAATTCGCCTCGCTGCTGCTGACGTTCATGACCTTCGGCGCGGGATTTCTGATGCGGCCACTCGGCGCGATCGTGCTCGGCGCTTATGTGGATCGCGTCGGGCGCAGGAAAGGCCTGATCGTCACGCTGGCGATCATGGCGATGGGCACCGTGCTGATCGCCTTCGTGCCAGCTTACGCGACCATCGGTCTCGCCGCGCCAGCGCTCGTGCTGATCGGCCGGCTGCTGCAAGGCTTTTCCGCCGGCGTCGAACTTGGCGGCGTATCGGTCTATCTGTCGGAAATGGCTCCGCCGAACCAGAAAGGCTTTTACGTGAGCTGGCAATCCGGCAGCCAGCAAATCGCGATCATCGTCGCCGCGATCATCGGCTACGTTCTCAACACCACCCTGATGCCGCAAGCGATGTCGGACTGGGGCTGGCGCATCCCCTTCTTTATCGGCTCGCTGATCGTGCCGTTCATCTTCGTCATCCGGCGGTCGCTGCAGGAGACCGAGGCGTTCCTTGCACGCAAGCACCATCCAACTTTTTCAGAAATCTTCGTGTCGATCGTATCGAACTGGTGGATCGTGTTGGCTGGGATGCTGCTGGTGGTGATGACCACCGTGTCGTTCTATCTCATCACGGTCTACACGCCGACCTTCGGCAAGAGCGTGCTGAAACTCTCGATCACGGATTCGCTGATCGTCACTTTCTGCGTCGCGGTCTCGAACCTTTTCTGGCTGCCGGTGATGGGAGCGCTGTCGGACCGGATCGGACGCCAGCCCATCCTGCTGGGGTTCACAGTCCTCACCATTCTCACCGCCTATCCGGCGATCTCCTGGCTGGTCTCGCATCCTTCTTTCGAGCGAATGCTGATGGTCGAGCTGTGGCTGTCGTTCCTGTACGGAAGCTATAACGGCGCGATGGTCGTCGCGCTCACCGAGATCGTTCCAGCCAGCGTGCGAACGGTCGGTTTCTCGCTGTGCTACAGCCTTGCCACCGCGTTGTTCGGCGGCTTCACACCGGCGGTCTCCACCGCTCTGATCGAGGCGACCGGAGACAAGGCTGCGCCGGGTCTCTGGATGACGTTCGCAGCCGTCTGCGGGCTTGTCGCAACGCTCATGGTCTACCGCCGCGGCGAAGCCAATCGTCTTGTCACCGCGGCGGCTGGCTGATTCCGCGGTTACACGCGTCAGAAGCCGATCCAGTAGGCGTCGACTTCGCGCACGCGATTGCCCCAGTCGAACTCCTTGTCGGCTCCGAAGGACGGCGCTTTTTTCAGTTCTTCGTCGCTCATCAATGTTAGGAGTTCGTAGGCTTCAATCGCGGGGTTGTATTTCATGCTTCCCCACGGCAGCGGGCGATAATCTTCGCCGACCCCGAGAAAGCCACCGAAACACAGCACCGCGTAAGCGACGTTGCCGCTGGTCTTGTCGATCATCAGCCGTTTGATCGCGCCGATCTTTTTGCCGTCGGCGTTGAAGACCCGCGTTCCTTCGACCCTGTCGCTGGCAACAAGGCGATGAGGCGTGATTTTGATTGTGTCCGCAAGCATGTGAGCCTCCAATCGTTGAGGCCGATCTCACAAGACGATCCGTCACCGCGCAACATGTCCGGATCGTTCCGGAGCGAGGCCTGTCAGCCGGCAGGTATCGGGACTTATCGACGCCGTCCGGCATACGTACTGTAAGATATACAGCACGAGTCGCGGCTTCAACAGTCTGCGGTGAAGCATGCGGCAGTGCAGTACAAAAAGGCGAACGCTGCCTCCGTCAGATTTTACCGGGAGATGGCAGCGGCGATAAGCGTCGCCAAGATCAGGTCGTCGCCCGAATCTGATCCGGCGCAAGACCCGGCGAGCCCTTCCCCGTTTGCTCGGCATCGCGGATCAACGCCAGGATGCGCGCGGAGAGCGGCGCGCTCAGCCCATGACGTTCGGCGAGCGTGACGATCAGGCCCTGAAGGTGGTCGATCTCGGTGCGGCGGCCGCGCTGCAGATCTTCCCACATCGAGGAGCGCGCTGTCGGGTCGATCTTCACCATCGACGCGGCGACGCGCTGAAATAACGCATCAGGCAGCTTCAGAATGAACGGCGTGAGCGACGCCGGCAATGGCGTCGTCGATACGGGATCGATGCCTTCGGCTTTGACAACACGAAGCGCCTCCCGCCACTGATCCGCGAACAACGCGCGCCAGGGCCGTTGGGACAACTGCTCGCGCAGCGGCAGGTTGGAAAGAGCGACCAGCGCGTTGTTCAGATTGACCAGCAACTTGCCCCATTGCACGCCGGTGATGTTGTCCACCGCGCGAAACGCCAGTTCAGGCTGCCAAAGTTGCTTGGCCGTGTCGGCGTCATCCCTTTCCAGCAGGATGTCGCCGGAGGTGGCGCGATGGAAATGTCCGTCGCCGAGCGATAACACGTTGAAAGGCACCATGCCCGCAAGCACGTCATGATCCGGCAGCGCGTCGCGCAGCACCGAGACGTTGCCGGTGCCGTTCTGGAGGCTGACGATCACCGCATTTCTTGCTGCGTGGCGCGCGATCAGGCCCGCGATCTCTGGCGTGTCGTCGCTCTTGACCGTGACCAGAATAATTCCTGCATCTGCAAAAATCGCGGGGTCGTCCGAAAGTGCGATCTCCGCCGGGGTCAGGCGGTGCTCGATGCCTTCAAAACTGGTGACCTTGAGCCCGTTCCGATTGATGTCGTCGATCACGCGCGGCCGCGCCAGTAGCAAGACCGGGCGTCCGCCGGCACGCAACATGCCGCCGACGAAGCAGCCGATGCTGCCCGCGCCCGCGATGCAAATGGATTTTGACAAAGCCATGAGGGTTGACCCGATCCGCAATGAACCGGAGCGTCGCCTAAACCTTGCGAAATGGCAATGCGGGGCCGTTGAGCTTGCGCAGGCCCGGCTCGCGGCGCTCCAGCCACCAGCCGTATTGCTTGGGCCAGGAGTCGAACGTGCCGTCGCCAATCTCGCCCTTGGTGTCGCGCAACGCGAGTTCGGCATGGAGCGGCCAGTTCGGATCGAACAGCGCCTCGCGGCCCACCGCCACAAGGTCGGTCTTGCCTTCGGCGACGATGTCTTCGGCCTGTTGCGGATGCAGGATCAGACCGACCGCCATGGTGGCGACCTTGGTCTCGTTGCGGATCTGCTCGGCAAACGGCACCTGGAAGCTGTAGCCGCGCGGGATGCGGGCCGCCGTGGCCGATCCCATCAATCCGCCGGACGAACAGTCGATCACGTCGGCGCCCCGCGCCTTCGCTTCGTTCACGAACGCGACTGAGTCGGAAATATCCAGACCGCCGTCGATGCCGTCGATCGACGAGATGCGCACGAACAGCGGACGATCCTTGGGCCACGCCGCGCGCACCGTCTCGACGATCTGGAGCGGAAATTTCATCCGCCCGGCGCGGTCGCCGCCGTAAGCATCGCTGCGCTTGTTGGACAGGGGCGAGAGGAATTCGTGCAGCAGATAACCGTGAGCACAGTGAAGCTCGAGCACGTCGAAGTCCGCCTCGACCGCCCGCAACGTCGCAAGACGAAAATCCTCGCACAGCTGCTTCAGTTCCAGTTCGGTCAGTTCGTGCGGCATCAGCCAGCCGTCGCCCATGGGAATGGCGCTCGGCGCAACGATGATCCACGGCTTGTCGCCACGCGCGTGATCTGCGGCGGTGAGTGCGGCGTTGCCATACCACGGCCGCTGCATACTGGCCTTGCGGCCGGCATGAGCCAACTGGATCGCAGGCACCGAGCCATTGGCGCGCAGAAACGCCGCGATGCGTTTCAGCGGTGCAATTTGCGCGTCGTTCCACAGGCCGAGATCACCATGAGTGATACGGCCTTCGGGATTCACGGAGGTTGCTTCCGTCATCACGATTCCGGCGCCGCCCTGCGCGAATTTGCCGAGATGGACCAGATGCCAGTCGTTCGCCACACCGTCCTCCGCCGAATACTGGCACATCGGCGAGATTACGATTCGGTTTTTGGCGGTAATGTTTCGGAGCGCGATTGGCGTGAACAAGCGGGGCTGTGACATCAGGCCTCTGTTAATTGGATCATTGGAGGGCCCAACTTAACAGCCCGCCTGCGAAAGCCAAGGAACAGCTCTTGTCGCCTGGGACGAAGCGGTTTGGCGCGCGCGGTCTAGTCCGACGCCTGCGGCGGCCACGCCCGATCCGGCCTATAGAAGAGCGCCAGCTTGAGGCTTTCAGCAATGCGATTGGCCTTCTCGCGAAAAACGGCGCTGACTGTGTCGTCAAACATGTCCTCACACGTTTCGCCGAACAGTTTCAGCCAGACGGCAAACAGGTCGAACCGCATTCCATCCACCGCGAAATGTTTGACGACCGGATTCCCCTTGTAACGTCCGCTTGTCAGCATGACGGACGACCAGAAGGCATACATCTTTTCCAGATGCGGCTGCCAATCGCCGGGGATCGCGGTTGCAAAAACCGGTCCCAACTCGGGATCCGCACGCACCTTGACGTAGAACGCATCGACGAGCTGCCGAATGTTATCCTCGGAAACACGGTCATGTTTTTTTGTCAGGCCCATCATGCGACAACCCATACCACCACGACGCCAAGCACAGTCCAGACCAGCGAATTGACCAGCATCCGCACCAGCGAGCTGTGTTCGGCAGAGCCAATCGCGCGAGAGGCGATATTGCCCGGCAGTAAAAATGGCCACGCGATGATGTCACCTGGCGAAACGAATTTGCGCATTGGAGCAGTCCTTCAAGTGAGTGCTCAAGGCAGCTTATGACAGGACTTGCCATAAAGCAATATTTGAAATATATCTTATAATCCAGATACGAGGCTGACATGCGACTGACGTCATATTCCGATTATGCGCTGCGAATGCTGATGTATCTCGCAGTGAAGCAGGACCGGCTGGCGACGATTGCGGAGATCGCGGCGAGCTACGACATCTCGGAAAATCATCTGATGAAGGTGGCTCATCAACTCGGCGTCGGCGGCTATGTCGAAACCGTGCGCGGACGCGGCGGAGGGTTGCGGCTGGCAAAGCCGATGGAAGACATCCTGCTGTCCGACGTGGTGCAGTACACCGAGCCCGACATGGCGATCGCATCGTGCTTCGAACCGCTCGATGTACCTTGCGCGATCGGCTCTTGCTGCGTTCTCAAAGGCGCGCTGGCGAAGGCCCGCGATGCATTCATGGAGGTTCTGGAGGGCTATTCGCTCGCCGACCTGGTGCGCCCCCGCGCCCGACTTGGGAGCCTGCTCGGGATTTCCCCTGGCCCTTCGCCGCACTGATTAAATTCGTCGATACGGTCACAGGCAGGCTGGAGCGGGCGAAGGGAATCGAACCCTCGTATGCAGCTTGGGAAGCTGCCGTTCTGCCATTGAACTACACCCGCACAAGGCCGACCTTAGCCACACCCGGCGAGCCGCCGCAAGATGGCTTCCCGGACAGGATTCGGGTGGCGTGGGGTCTCGAAAAGCGCAAGATTCTCCAAGAATCATGAACTCAGCCATGCCAGTCTGGAACGCAATGACGACCGGTTTTGCATTGTTCGATACGGAGATCGGCCGCTGCGGCGTCGCCTGGGGCGACCGGGGCCTGCTGGGCGTGCAATTGCCGGAAGCGGACGACGCCCGAACCCGCGCGCGCATCCGGCAAAAGGCACCCGGCGCGCGGGAAGCGACAATGCCGGATCATGTCCGGCAGGCCTGCGACGCAATGGCGGGACTTCTGCGCGGCGAAGCAAGGGACCTTTCCTTCATTGTTCTCGACCTGGAGAAAATTCCTGCCTTCAGCCGCAGCGTCTATGACATCGCCCGGACCATCGCGCCCGGCGCGACGCTGACTTACGGCGATATCGCCACACAACTCGGCGACAAGCTCTTGTCCCGGGCCGTCGGCAAGGCGCTGGGCGAAAATCCATTGCCCATCGTGATCCCCTGCCACCGGGTGTTGGCCGCGAACGGCAAGACCGGCGGCTTTTCGGCCAATGGCGGGGTCACCACCAAGTTCCGGATGCTTTCCATTGAACGCGCGCGCATCGCTGGCCATGCATCCGAGGACGCGCCGATGCTGTTCGATCCCGGGTTGTCGATTGCCCCGCGACGGCGGCGCAGCTAGAATTCCGCGTATGCAGGTCACCTCGTTGCTGCACAACGCATCGCTCTCCGTGGTCGCCTACCGGTGCAACATGGGACCGGACGACGCTCCGTTCCTCGAACAGCACACATGTCACTCGCTGTCCTATGTCCGCAAAGGCAGCTTCGGCTACGACACACACGGCCACAGCTACGAGCTTGTGGCAGGCGCTGTGATGGTCGGTCACGCGGGCGACGAGTACATCTGCTCACATGATCACCATGTCTGCGGCGACGAATGCCTGTCGTTCCAGCTCGCCCCCGCGCTGGCCGATGACATGGGTCTGCGCACAGATGCGCTGCGCCTCGGCAGCGTGCCGCCGCTGCCGGAACTGATGGTCTATGGTGAACTCGCGCAAGCGGCGGGACGCGGCGACAGCGACATTGGGATCGATGAGGCCGCGATGCTGTTCGTGAATCGCTTCGTCGAAGCGACATCCGGGAAATCGCAGAAAACGCAATCGGCCACGACCCGCGACCGCCGACGCGCGGTCGAGAGCGCGCTGTGGATCGATGCCCACGCCGACAACAACATCGATCTCGACGCCACCGCATCGGCGGCCGGGATCAGTTCGTTTCATTTCCTGCGATTGTTTTCCAACGTGCTCGGCGTGACCCCGCATCAATATCTGGTGCGCTCGCGGCTGCGCCATGCAGCCAGGCTTCTGGCCGACGATGCGCGATCCATCACATCGATCGCATTCGACGTCGGTTTCGGTGACCTGTCGAATTTCGTGCGCACCTTCCATCGGGCCGCCGGCGTCTCGCCCCGGCGCTTTCGCGAGGCCGCGCGCGGCGACCGCAAGATTCTCCAAGAACGGTTACAGTCCGCCGCCGTAGGCTGATCTCCACAATCAGGGAGATCATCATGTACGACCATATCGGACTGAAAGTCAGAAACCTCGATGCCAGCGTGCGGTTCTATACCGCGGCGCTCGCACCGCTCGGCCATGTGCTGTGCTCACGCGACGACAGTGGCGCAGGATTTGGACCGAAAGACGCGCCCGCGCTGTGGCTGCATGTTTCAAAAGAGCCGGAAGGCCCCGGCGCGCATGTCGCGTTCCGCGCCGCTGATCACGATGCCATCAAGGCGTTTCACGCAGCGGGGCTCAGGGCCGGCGGCCGCGACAACGGCGGCGCGGGGCCGCGCGCGGATTACAGCCCCACCTACTACGCCGCTTTCCTGATCGATCCGGACGGCAACAACGTCGAAGCCGTTTGCACTTAAACCGTCTGCAACTTGCGAGAGCTCGATCCATGGCGTCAATTCACAAAGAAATCCTACTTGCTGCGCCCTCTGACGGCGTCTGGGAGGCGGTGCGCGACTTTCCTGCCGTGCACACGCGGCTCGCGCCGGGCTTCGTGACCGAATGCAAAATGGACGGCGATACACGAATCGTGACATTCGCGAACGGCACGGTCGCCCGCGAACTGCTGGTCGATTGCGACGACACAAGACGCCGGCTCGTCTATGCCATCATCGGCGAACGCATCAAGCAACACAGCGCTTCCGTGCAGATTCTCGATGATGGCGAGGGGCGCAGCCGATTTATCTGGACTGTCGATGTGCTGCCGAACGAAATCGCGCCATATATAAGCGCGCAAATGGACGAAGCCGTTATCAAGATGAAGCACAAACTCGAAGACTGAGTTTGCCGGACGATATGCGCGCGACACATTCCGGCGACAAGCCGGAGTAAACCGCACATCTCCTGTGCGAGACGGCAAAACCGCACTGAACAAGCGGGATACAAACAAACTGCTCGAATTTAATCGCTTAAATTCGAATCTCTTTCGCACCTTTAACCTTACCGAATTATACAAGTGGATGGTTCGGCAATTCCACATTTGCGACCGCCCCGTGACGCTAAGACATTCTCCTCGAAGAGCACGGAGAGTCGCGAATGCAGAATTCGAAACTTGCGGAAGCAGACACGGTAGCGACGTTCGGCCTGCGTAAGGTGACGCCGCGTGTGTGTATTGTTGACGAAAAAAGGCATATTCGCACCTTTCTCGCGGAAGCCCTTGATGAGCTCGGCTTCATCGCGTGCGAATGCGCGGCCGCCGACGAACTTCCCGCACTGCTCGACCGTCACTTGCCTGACCTCGTAGTGCTTGGAATACCGCATGACGGCACTCAAGCTGGCCATATCCTGAAAGCCCTTACCAGCAAGCAGTTCACCGGCAAGGTGCTGCTGATCGGTCCGAAGGATTCGATCGTCCTCAATGCAGTGCGCCAGCTCGGTGAGGAAATCAGCATCGCGATGCTGCCGCCGCTTGCCACCCCGTTCAGCGCGGACGGGTTGCGCTCCAGCGTGGCCACCTTGCTTCCGGTCAAGGCTCCGCCGAGCCCGCCCGTCGATGTCGCGGAAGCTCTCAAGGCCGGCTGGCTGGAACTCTGGTATCAGCAGAAAATCGACGCGCATACGCTGGCGCCTCGCGGCGCCGAAGCGCTGATCCGTCTGCGTCATCCGGCGTGGGGCGTCGTTCCTCCCGCCTCCTTCATTCCCGACGCAAGTGACCCGCAGTTCAAGGCGTTGTCGGAGTTCGTGGTGAACCGCGCGCTGGAGGACTGGCACTATTTCGTCGACCAGTACGGTCCCGTCGATCTCTCGATCAACCTGCCGATCAGCTTTCTCGAGGATCCGGCTTCAGTCAGCGGACTCTGCCGCCAGATCCCTGATCATCCGGCGTTCGGAGGTCTGATCATTGAAGTGAAAAGCAGCGAGATCATTCAAAATATCGACCTGGCCATCGATGTCGCCAAACGCGTCCGCTTTCATAACATCGCCATCTCCATCGACGACGTCGGCGTCGATTGGCCCTTGTTCGCGGATCTGCCAAGTTTCCCGTTTGTCGAAATGAAGGTCGACCGCGAATTCGTCACCGATTGCGCCGACAACCGGCTGAAGCAAACGGTCTGCCGCAGCATCCTTGAGCTTGCGGACCGGTCCGGGGCGCGCACTGTCGCCAAGGGCGTGGAGACGAGGTCCGATCTGGTCGCCACACACGAAATGGGTTTCGATCTGGCGCAGGGCTATCTGTTTGGCAAACCGGCCAACGCGAAAAAATTCGCACGCGCGACCCTGTCGCGCCCGGTCACGGCCCTCGCGTAACAGTCCCGATCATTCAGCGGCGGCGGATGAAGCTCTCGATCCCCAGTCGGTGAACCGCACAGCGGCGGCTGCAAGAACGCCGAGCACAACCATGGACGCTGCCGCCAGCCAGAAGAATTGCGGGCTGCTCGCGCCCTGCGACATCAGCCACCATCCTCCGGCAATGACGAAGACCAGTCGCGCCGTCTGCGCCAGCACCGGGCCAAGAACTTTAGCCGCGCCCTGCGATGAGAAGAAGAGCGAGATCGAAAGCCCGACGAACCCGAGGAAGGGCGCTGCCGTAGACAGGTATTGACGGCCCGCGGCGCGGACAGCCGCGTTATCGGTGAAGAGATTGACCCAGATATCCGGGAAAACGGCGAAGAACCCGCCAAACACACCGACCGCCACGAACGACAGGCCTCCGGCGGTCCATGCGATGCGCCGCGCCCGCTCGATACGGCCGGCGCCGATCGCCATTCCGATCATTGGCACCGACGCAATTCCGACTGCAAACGCCAGCGACGTCAGCATGAATTCCAGCCGCGCGCCAATACCATAACCGGCCAGCACTTCGGTGCCGAAGTTCGCCAGCAGGTGCGTGAAGATCGTCACCGTCAGCATTATTTGCAGCGGAGAGAAGCAACCGACCGCGCCCACCTTCAGAATGTCGTAGAACATTGCGCGCTGAAACCGGAAGCCCCTGAAATTCAGCTTCACGCGACTACGGCCCGACAGCAGATACCATGTCATGATGGCAGCACCGATCAAGAATGCGATCAGCGTTCCGGCGGCGACGCCACGCATCCCGAACTGCGGCACGGGCCCGAACCCGAGGCCCAGAATGCCGCCGAGCAGAATCTGAAACAGCGCAGAAGTGAGAATGATAGCCGACGGCAATTTCATGTTGCCGGTGCCGCGCAGCAGCGCCGCCAGCATATTCATGATCCACGGAATGACGGCGCCAGCGAAAAAGATCTGCGCGTAGCCAACGGCTTCGCTCAAGACGCGGCCCTGTCCTCCCAGCATCGCGAGCACCCACGGCCCGAACACAAGCATCGTGACCGTGAACGCCAGCCCGAAGCACAGGCCGATCATCAGCGCGTGGATCGCCAGGCTCGAGGCGCGCCCGGCATCGTCGGCGCCGAGCGCGCGCGCGATCGCGGATGCCACGCCGCCGCCCATCGCGCCGCCGGACATGGTCATCATCAGGATGACAAAGGGAAACACCAGCGCCATCGCCGCGAGCGGCTCCACACCGAGGCGGCCGATATAGGACGTTTCGGCAATCGCGACACAGGTGCCGGCGGTGAGCGCTATGACGTTGGGAGCCGCCAGCTTCAGCAATGTCGAGAGGATCGGCCCATCAAGCAGAGGATTCCTGGTCGGCCCTTTGATGGGCGGCAACGGTGGCTTGGTGTCCACCACCACGACAGGTATCTCGGCAACCCCAAGCTCGGACATGCACTCCCCTGCGCGGCTATCGTTTATGATCGCAGCCGCTTGTCAGCGACACTTACCACCGAAATACCGCTCGGCAACGCGACCGGTGCGCATGGCGGCTATCCGCTGCTCCGAACAAACCCGTTCAGGCCGGTTCGAGGAGGGCCGACGCATCGGCCATCGCCACCGGCCGGTCGCCAAGCAGCCGATCGGAAATGGCGTCACCCCGCCCGTCGGACAGGACGGCAAACGGGTCCTGCGCGGTCAGCCGATGATCGACGACCAGCCGCGACAACAGCAGGCGGCGGGCATCGCCGCGCATCGCGTGTATCCTGCTGCCTTCCCATGCGAAGGTCACAGCGCTCGCGACATGATAAAGCGTGCTGGTGGCGCGGCGCGCCTCCGCTTCGTTTTCGGAGCGGCCCGCCACCTCGCGGGCAAAGCCGATAGCCTTGTCGGTCAGGCCGCGCAATCGGTCGCGCCAGGCTTGCGGAATGCTTGCAGTATCGTCGATCCGCGCGTGCAAATCCGCGCCCAGTGCGGCTTCCGCGCCGTGACGACCAACCGCACGCTTCAGCGTATCAAGGGCGACGATGTTCCCTGTGCCCTCCCAGATCGAACCGAGATGAGCGTCGCGTAGCAGCCGGGGCGTCGCGAACTCCTCAATGTAACCGATGCCGCCGCGCATCTCGAGCGCGTCGCCGCACACCTTGCGGGCGTCGCGCGTGGCGCGATATTTCAGCGTCGGCGTCAGCACGCGCAACAATGCCGCCGCATCCTGGCTGCCTGCCTCGGCGCGATCCAGCGCATCGGCGGTGACGAAGCTCATCGACACCGCCTGTTCGGTCGCGAGCATGATCTTCATCAGTTGCCGGCGCGCCAGCGGCATGTCGATGATGCGGCGACCGAACACCACACGATTGTTGGCAACCGTGTTGGCGTCGTGATGGGCGCGCCGCATCAGCGCCGCAGACTTCACGCCATTCGAGAGCCGCGACCAGTTGACCATCTCGGCCATCTGCACAAAGCCGCGATCGAGGCACCCTACGGCATAAGCGATCGCGCCTTCGAGCTTGATTTCGCCCGATGCCATCGAACGGGTGCCGAGCTTATCCTTGAGGCGAACGATGCGATAATGGTTGGGCGATCCGTCATCGAGCCGCCGCGGCATCAGGAACAGACCGACGCCCTGAGTGCCACCGACAGCGCCTTCGGGCCGCGCCAGCAACATCACGACTTCGGCGTCCGCATTCGAGCAGAACCATTTTTCGCCGTGCAGCCGCCAGTGATCGCCCTCCTGCACTGCCGTGGTGGTGAGCTTGCCCACATCGGAGCCACCCTCCTTCTCCGTCATGAACTGCCCGCCCTGCGTGAGCTTGCCCATGTCGGTCTGCGTGAGGCCGTCGAGATACTTTGCTTTCAGCGCATCGTCGCCGAAACGCGACAACAACCGCGCCGCGCCATCGGTCACGTTGATCGGACAGCCGAGTCCGAACTCGGCTTGATTAAAGAGGAATGTGAAGGCGTGCTTGGCGACCGCCGGATAGGTCTCCGCCCAGCCGAGAATACCCTTGCGATGCGACATCGCGTGGATGCCAAATTCGCCGTAGGCGGCGCGTTCGAGTTCGCGGTAGGCCGGATGATATTCGATCCACTGCCGGTCGTTACCGAACCGGTCGCGCTGATGCAGCACGGGGCCATGCTTGTCGGCCAGCCGCGCGCACTCATCGAGCTGACCGCCGGCGAGCGCGCCGAGACGATCCAGATGCGGCTCGATGTGCTGAAACAGCGCCGCAGGAAGATGGACGCGCAACAGATCGGCGAGGACCGGGTCGGCACGATAAAAATTCATGCCCGACGTGTCAGGCGCGATCAGGCCAAGTTCCGATTTCGGCGCGGGCGCACTCAGAGGCTTCGCTGCGGCGGTCATGGCGTTCTCCCGAACGATCTTTATCTCGGGAATGATCCGGCATTTGACGTGCAACGGCAAGCATGCCTGAAGATCGGACCGACATGGGAGAACTGTGCCGCTCGAAGATATAATCCGCAGAGCGGAACTGCGAAAAATCGGATCCCGAAATGCCTAGGTCCGGAAATGCTTCGACAGCTTGAGGCCCTGCCCCTGATAGTTGGACGCAATCTTCTGGCCATAAAGCGCGTCCGGGCGCGACAGCATTTTCTCGTAGACAAGACGGCCGACGATCTGGCCGTGCTCGAGAATGAACGGCACTTCGCGCGAGCGCACTTCCAGCACCGCGCGCGAACCCTGCCCACCGGCGCCTGCGTAGCCGAAGCCCGGATCGAAGAAGCCTGCGTAGTGGACGCGGAATTCGCCGACCAGCGGATCGAACGGCACCATCTCGGCGGCAAAATCGGGCGGCACCTGCACCGCTTCCTTGGAAGCAAGAATATAGAACTCGCCGGGATCGAGGATCAGGCTGCGATCCGGCCGTGCACGGATCGGCTCCCAGAATTCGCCGACGGTGTAGCCGGAGCGGCGGTCGACATCGACCACGCCGGTATGACGCTTGGCGCGATAACCGACAAATCCGTCGGAGCCTTCGCCGCTGAGGTCGACACTGAGCGCCACTCCACCGGCGAGATCGGCGTCGTCGCTGTCGACCAGGCGCTCGGCCGCGTGCAGCGCGTGCAGTTCATCGGCATCGAGCAACGGATGACCAACGCGGAAACGGATCTGCGATAGCCGCGATCCTTCGCGCAGCAGCACCGGAAATGTCTTGGGACTGATCTCCGCGTAGAGCGGGCCGTGATAGCCCGCCGCGATCATGTCGAAGCGCCGCGTGCCGTCGGCGATCACGCGCGTGAAGACGTCGAGCCGTCCGGTCGAGCTTTTCGGATTGGCGGCTGCGAGAATCGTCGGCGGCAGCGCAAGGCTTTCCAGCAGCGGCACGATGTAGACGCAGTTGGTCTCCAGCACCGCGCCATCGGACAGGTCGATCTCGTGCAGCTTCAATTCGTCGATACGCTGCGCGACGGTGATGTCCGGCCCCGGCAGGAAGCTCGCACGCACGCGATAGGCAATCGCGCCAAGGCGCAGATCGAGGCTGGCCGGCTGGATCTGACTTTCAACGAACGGGTATTCGGGCAGGATCAATCCGGCATCCGCCATCGCCGCGATCATGCGGTCGGGCAGAATTCCTGTCGCGCCGGGGGCGAGCGTGAAAGCCACCTGTTCAATCCCTATCTGCCTGTCATGTCGGGCAAAACCCACGTTTACCCGTTATCCGATGAGGTGCTTGACGGAAAGACCATGCGGGATTAAGCCTAGGACTTATCCCGTGGTCATTTGAGCCGGCCGGCTTGCAGCCACGTTAAATAACTCGCTAAACAGGCCGGGGACAGTGTGATCCCGGCCCATGGATTAATTTCCAGGCCGGTTTTTTTGTGTCCACCGCAGGGTGGCCACGATGGAGTGCACATGTCCGAGACCAAGACGCCCGCGGCAAAGCCGCAATCCCCCACCCGCAACTATCGCCCCGAGACCCGCCTCGTGCATTCCGGCACGCTGCGCTCACAGTACGGCGAAACCTCCGAAGCGTTGTTCCTGACGCAGGGTTTTATCTATGACACCGCCGAGCAGTGCGAAGCACGCTTCACCGGCGCGGACCCCGGCTTCCTTTATTCGAGGTTCTCGAATCCGACAGTCGCGATGTTCGAGCAGCGCATGGTCGAACTTGAAGGCGCTGAAGCCGCGCGCGCCACCGCCACCGGTATGGCCGCCGTCACCACCGCAATTCTTGCCCCGCTGAAAACCGGCGATCACGTTGTCGCGGCCAAGGCGCTGTTCGGCTCATGCCGATATGTCGTGGAGGATCTCCTGCCGCGCTATGGCATCGAATCCACGCTGGTCGACGGCCACGATCTCGATCAGTGGCAAAAGGCGATGAGGCCGAACACCAAATCCTGTTTCCTCGAAAGCCCAACCAACCCGACCCTCGATGTGGTCGACATCGCAGCGGTGGCCGAGATCGCACACAGCGCCGGTGCGCGGCTGATTGTCGACAATGTATTCGCGACGCCGATCTGGCAGAGCCCGCTCGCGCTCGGCGCCGATGTCGTGGTGTATTCGGCGACCAAGCACATCGACGGCCAGGGCCGCTGCCTCGGCGGCATCATCCTGTCGTCGGATGACTTCATTCAGGAGCACATCCATACATTCCTGCGCCAGACCGGCCCTGCCATGTCGCCGTTCAACGCCTGGGTGCTGCTGAAGGGACTCGAGACGCTAAGCATCCGCGTCAAGGCGCAGACCGAGACGGCGGGAGCGATTGCCGACGTGCTGGCGAAACATCCGAAAATTTCGCGGCTGATCTATCCGGGCCGCGCCGATCATCCGCAGGCCGCCATAGTGAAGAAGCAGATGCGCGCAGGTTCGACACTGATCGGCTTCGAGGTGAAGGGCGGCAAGGCGGCGGCGTTCCGCACGCTCAATGCACTCAAACTGGCGCGGATTTCCAACAACCTCGGCGATTCAAAAAGCATCGTCACGCATCCGGCGACCACGACGCATCAGCGTCTCACACCGGAGGCGCGCGCCGAACTCGGCATCAGCGAAGGATTCATTCGCTTCTCGGCCGGGCTCGAACATCAGGACGATCTGATCGAGGATCTCACTGCAGGACTCGAGAAGGCGTGAGTCGAAACCCCGACCCGCGCGGGCAAAGAACGGCGTCGCTTCCGCTCGCCTTTGACCCGCGCATCCATCTAAAAAACTTTCGAGAAGGTGGATTGCCGGATCAAGCCCCAATGACAAATAGGAAAGCCCTTCGCTCTCACATCGGGCGGTAGGTCATGACATTGCTCGGGATGTTGACCCCGGCCTTCACCTGCCCGACCGACTTGATGATCGTGTCGCCGAGCAGCTGGGCGAAGCAGGCGTAGCCCCAGTCATTCATGTGCAGGCCGTCGCCGATCACGAATTTATCGAACGGCATTTTCTCGTCTTCGTGCCACTGACGCATCACTTCAAAACGCGGGAACACCGCCACGTTCTTGAGCTTGGCGACCTCGCCGATCACCTTCACCATCTTGCTGGCGTTTTCCGTTTTCGAGGCGACCGCAGGAACGTATTGCGGATCGATCAGCACAACATCGACACCCTTGGCCTGAAGACGTGAGATTCCGTCCTCCACCAGCGCCGCCGTCGCGGCGATATCGCTGGCCGTACCCTTGACGACGGTGTTAGTGCCGAGTTGCCAGATCACGAGATCCGGATTGGCATCGAGCACGGCGGCGTTGAACCGCTTCATCATTTCGGGGGCATCCTGTCCGCCCATGCCGCGATTGATGATGCTGATGTCGGCGGTCGGAAACTTGCGGCGCAACTGGTCAGCGAGACGGTTGGGATAGGTATAGGCGGGTGACGACGTACCGAAGCCCACCGTGGTCGACGAGCCGAACGCAACGATGGTAACCGGCTCGCCCGCCGCGATTCGCCGCGCAACGCGGGGCAGCGAACCCGGAACGTCCTTCAATCCCTTGGCGGGCAGGCATGGAACGCGGGTGAGAATATCCCCTGCGCCCTTGGCAGCGCTCTTCGCCGCTTCAATCGCTTTTGTGGTCAGGCTCTTCTGCTGCGCAGGCGCTGCGGGTGCAGCTTCATTCGGCGCCGCCTGAGCCAGCGCCGGGGACGTACCCAATAATTCGCACATCATCGCCACCGCCAACGCGGCAAACACAAACCGATCATCAAAACGCATCAACGTTGAATCCTGAGCTCCGCCGGATTGAGGCGCGACGCCTCGACAACCAGCGACGAGAGCGCGCGGCCGATGCAATCGTGAACCCGCTTCGCCATTCCATATCCGTGAGCCGAACCAAACAGGTCGAAATCGCCTGCGTCATTCCAGTGCCGCATGATCGAAAAACGATCGAACATCGGAATCTCATGCTCTTGCGCGACAACTCGGATCGTATCGTTGTATGGCGAAACCACGAGCATCGTCTCCATACGTGGGTTGTATTGGAGATTCATCAAGAGGACATCTGCACCGGTCTTCTGCAACGCACCAACACCACCCTCAAGCGCGCTCCGGAAATCGTCGGGATCGACCCCCCGTATCGCGTCGACGGTGCCGGTTTGCCAGATAACGAGATCCGGCTTCTGATCCTGTGGGAGCTTTTCGATCAAGTCTCCGAAATTCGAGGCCGCCTCGGCCGCCGTCTTCTTGCTTCGCAGATCGGTTCTCACGTTGATCGTCACGCCTGGAAATATCTCGCGCAACGCCGCCTCGAGCCGAGCCGGATAAGATGCATTGACCCCGTCGGGGCCCGCGAGCGCCGAAGAACCACTGCCCACGACGAGAATTTCGAGCCGCTTCCTGGTCTTGACCGCATCAGCCACCTTGGGAAGCGCATTCTCCGTCGCCAGGAGATACGCGGGCACGGCGCAGCCGTCCTCCGCCTTCACAGGAGAGAACGCCAGAAGGCCCATCACGACCGCTGCGATCAGCATCTTTCTCATGACCCGCCTCCGGCGAGATCGGCATCGCTATCCGCGCCTTTCACACGCTTGTCGCCCTTGCCGATCTCCGTCTTGTACCACGAAAACAGCCACGCAGCGCCGGACATAATCACGATCCCGGCGAGGCTGACGAAGAAATGCATCCATGCGCCGCCGGAAATCTCGGCCAGAGCGAAATGTCCCGCAAACGCCAGGAAGACGCCAAGGCAGAATATTTCCAGCGAATGCTGGCCGCACCGGATCACGGGGCGGAGCCACGGCGACTTGAGGCCGGGCCAGTCGGCGTGAAGGAAGCGCACCGTGATCGCCGCCAATGCGAGAAAGTGAACAAAGCGCAGCACGTCGAGATCGGTCTTGTTGATCGGATACATCCAGCTTTCGAGCCAGCGCGGCATGAAAACGTTGAGCTGCGGCACATGCCAGGTCAGCGTTACACAGAACGCAAACACGAGATAGGCAATGCAAAGCCACAGCGTAATGCGTGAGGACAGAATGCGCGCCATGCGCTTTGCGCCGCCCAGCGCACACCAGGCCCCGAACACGAAAAGAAGCTGCCAGGCGAACGGATTGAAGAACCATGTGCCGTTGGGATAAGCCGGCAGGGCAAGATCAAACTCCCATGTGATGGCATAGAGCAGTACAGATAAGGCCAACGCGAGATCGGCCTTGCGCTGCATGAGCCAGATGATCACCGGCAGAAAGATCATGAGCACGATGTAGAGCGGCAGCACGTCCATGTTGACGGGCCGGAATTTCAGCAGCAGCGCCTGGATGATCGTCACGTCGGGCTGCTTGAGGAAATCGAGAATCCCCATTTCTTCCGCATAGAGCGGGTTCTCAAATCGCGTCGCGATGTAGGAGATTTCCGCAAGGTAAATCGTGAACAGAAAAACGTGCGCCACGTAGATCTGCCACACGCGCTTGAAGATGCGCGCGCTCGCGACGACAAAGCCCCTGCTCAGCATCGCGCGGCTGTAAACGAAAGCCGCCGTATAACCCGAAATGAAAATGAAGATTTCGGTGGCGTCGCTGAAGCCGTAATTACGAATGGTGAACCAGGTCAGGATATTCGGCGGCAGGTGATCGACGAAAATAAGCCACAGCGCCATGCCGCGAAACAGATCGAGGCGCAGCTCCCGCTCACCCACGGCAACCGGGAGGGCCGCGGCCTTTGCGGTCGTCGCATCCGCCATCGCCTGATCGGTGATCTGGGTCGTCACGAGCGTCATTTCATTCCATGCGGCGCCATAAGAACGATACGAACCTGCGATCCACGACGCCGGTTTTACGAAAGATCGGGGCGGCCCGCAAATTGCTGGTATTCAAATTGAAGGCATTCAAATAGACGACCCTCAGACCATGCTGGATAAAGACGGTGGTGAAACAATGGTCGGGACAGTTGCGTATCCTGTAGCAGCCTACCCGCTTTAAACCCGGTCGGCAGCACTTAGGTTAGGATGGAGAATCTGCCATGATGCAACCAGACCGTGGACGGACCGCATGTACCGCGCCGTGACTCGTCAGATCGAAGTCATCGTCGAACCGAGCTTTCTGCCCGAGCGCTCGTCGCCGCAGGATGGCCGGTTCTTTTGGGCCTATACCATCGCCATCGTGAATTCCGGCAGCCAGACCGTCCAACTCAAGACCCGGCACTGGATCATCACCGACGGAACCGGGCGGAGCCAGGAAGTCCGTGGCGAAGGGGTGGTCGGCGAGCAGCCCGTTCTCGAGCCCGGCGAGCGGTTCGAATACACCAGCGGCGTCCCGCTTCAGACATCGTCGGGCTTCATGTCGGGCAGCTACCAGATGGTGACGGAGGACGGCGAGCCCTTCGACATCGACATCCCCGCGTTCTCGCTCGACAGCCCCGACCACAAGCGGACGCTGAATTAATTTTCAGCGCGCCCTTCTTCTGAAACCGTCACCACGCCGGCCTCGTCCGGCGTGAACTCATAAACCGAGCTGCAGAACTCGCAGGTCACGACCACCTTGCCGTTCTCGACCATGTCCGCGCGATCCTGCGGCGTGAAACTCGCAAGCATCCCCGCCACCGCATCGCGCGAGCAGGAACACTTGGCAAGAATCGGCTGCGTCGGGAACACCCGCACGCCGCGCTCGTGAAACAGCCGGAACAGCAACTGCTCTCCCGATAAATCCGGATCGATCAGTTCGACATCCTCGATGGTGCCGAACAGCGAGCGGCTTTCGGCCCATGCATCATCTTCAGGAATGTCATGCACGACAGCGCCCTCCGGCGCATCACCAGGATGCAGGTCGGGTTGCCGCGCGCGCTCCGGCGCTTTGGGCAGAAACTGCATCAACATGCCGCCGCCGCGCCAGCGATGCTTCGGACCGTCGCCGGCGCGAAACTCTTCGCCGACGGCGAGCCGCACCCGCGTCGGAATTTGTTCGGAGCGCAGGAAATACTCATGCGCGGCGTCTTCCAGATTGCCGCCCTCCAGCGCAACCAGCCCCTGGTAGCGGCTCATGTCCGGGCCCTGATCGATGGTCATCGCAAGATGCCCGTGGCCGAGCAGCGCGGCCGAATCCTGGCCCGCCTCAAGCTTGCTTGCATCGAACCGAGCATAAGCGCGCAGCCGATCGGGCGCCTGGAAATCGACAACGATCATCGACACCGGGCCATCGGTCTGGGTTTGCAGGATGAAGCGGCCATCGAATTTCAACGTCGTACCGAGCAGCGTCGTGAGCACGATGGCTTCGCCGAGCAGTTTGCCGACGGGCGCCGGATAATCGTGCTTGGTCAAGATCTCGTCGAGCGCCGGTCCCATCTTCGTGAGCCGGCCGCGCACGTCGAGCGCGCTGACCTCGAAGGGCAGCACGGCATCATCCACCGGCGTTGCGGAGGGAGCGCGAATTTGGCTTTCAGGCGTCATGTCGGAAGCATTCTCGGATCAGGAGGAAGCAGATTGCCGCAGCAGAAACTCAAACCATGTCCGGTTCGATTTCCAGCCGCAACGCAGTGGTGGGTCGAGGATCGCCCGCCCTATATAGGGTGCTTCGTTCCCCAAAAAAGGACCAGAGATGACTCGCCTGCCGCCGGAACATGACGACAGAAACGCGCAGCTTCAGCCAATCGCGTGCAGGCACCAGGCCAGAATGCCCTTCTGGGCGTGAAGGCGATTTTCCGCTTCGTCGAATACCACCGACTGCGGGCCGTCGATCACTTCATCGGTGACCTCGTCGCCGCGATGGGCCGGCAGGCAGTGCATGAAGATGGCGTCGGGATTCGCCAGCGACATCAACTTGGCGTTGACCTGATAGGGCTTCAGCAGGTTGTGACGGTGCTCACCGTCCTTGTCGCCCATCGACACCCAGGTGTCGGTGACGACGCAATCCGCGCCGCGCACCATGTCCTCGGGTTTATTGCCAAGCACGATCGGCGCGCCCGTCGTCTTGATCCAGTCCTTCAGCAGCTTGTTGGGCGCGAGTTCTGGCGGTGTCGCGATATTCAGGTTGAAGCCGAAGCGCTCCGCAGCGTGCGCCCACGACGCCAGCACGTTGTTGTCGTCACCGGTCCACGCCACCGTGCGCCCCTTGATCGGGCCGAGATGCTCCTCGAAGGTCATGACGTCCGCCATCACCTGACAGGGATGCGAACGCCGGGTCAGGCCATTAATGACCGGTACCGTGGCGTGCGCCGCGAGTTCGGCCAGCGCTTCGTGATTGAGAATCCGGATCATGATGGCGTCGACAAAGCGTGACAACACGCGCGCGGTATCGGCGATTGTTTCGCCGCGTCCGAGCTGCATCTCCGCACCGGTCAGCATGATGGCTTCGCCGCCGAGCTGGCGCATTCCGACATCGAACGACACACGGGTGCGCGTCGACGGCTTGTCGAAGATCATGGCCAGCGTCTTGCCATCGAGCGGCTTGCTGGACGTGTCGCCGGCCTTGCGCTTCTTCTTCATCGCCACGCTGGCATCGAGAATCGCGCGCAACTCCTTGGTCGGCACATCGAACAGGTCGAGAAAATGACGCGGGGACTTGCTCATCGCGCAGCCTCTCGCCGCGCCGAAATCCGCGTCAGCTTCGCGCAGACGCGCTCGACGCGCGACACCGCATCCTCAATCTCGGCCTCGGTCACGATCAGCGGCGGCAGCAGCCGCACCACATTTTCGCCCGCGCCGACCGTCAGCAGCTTTTCATCGCGCAGCGCACCGACAAGATCGCCCGCCGGAACCACCGCTTTCAAGCCGATCAGCAAACCATCGCCGCGCACCTCATCGACGACGTCGGGGTAACGATCGACGATCGATGCGAGTTTCTGTTTCAGCACCAGCGACGCCCGCTGCACATGGTCGAAGAATCCCGGCGCCAGCATCACATCGAGCGTGGCGTTGCCAGCAGCAGCAGCCAGCAAGTTGCCGCCGAAGGTCGAGCCGTGAGTCCCCGGTGTCATGCCGGCCGCAGCCGCAACCGTGGCTAGGCACGCGCCCATCGGAAAGCCGCCGCCGAGCGCCTTCGCCAGCGCCATGATGTCCGGCTCCACGCCAGTCTTCTCATAGGCGAACAGGGTGCCGGTGCGGCCCATGCCGGTCTGCACTTCGTCGAACACCAGAACCAGTTTGTTGTCGTCGCAGAGCTGCCGCAGCGCGCGGAAGAACGCGGGATCGGCTGCGCGCACACCGCCTTCGCCCTGCCACGGCTCGATGATGATGCCCGCCGTCTCGGGTCCGATCGCCTTCTTCACGGCGTCGAGATCACCGAGCGGCACCTGATCGAAGCCTTCGACACGCGGTCCAAAACCTTCGAGATATTTCTGCTGTCCGCCTGCGGCCAGCGTCGCGAGCGTGCGGCCGTGGAATGCGCCCTCGAACGTGATGAGCCGGTAGCGCTCCGGCTTGCCGTTCACCGCCTGGAATTTCCGCGCCATCTTGATGGCGGCTTCCATCGCCTCCGCGCCGGAATTACAGAAGAATACCACGTCGGCGAAACTCGCGTCGCACAGGCGCGTCGCCAGCCGCTCGCCTTCCGGAATCGTGAAAAGATTCGAGACGTGCCACAGTTTCGCGGCCTGCGCCTGCACTGCCGCGACCAAATGCGGATGCGCATGGCCGAGCGCGTTCACCGCCACGCCGCTGGTGAAATCAAGATAGCGGTCGCCGTTGGTTGCGATCAGCCACGGCCCTTCGCCACGCTCGAACGCCACGTCGGCGCGGGCGAAAACCGGCAACATGTGGGAGTCGAGATGCGGCTTGGCATGTTGGCTCATGGCGACCTGATCGATGGTATGGGCCAACAGCTTTGCGAGCGCGTCCGCGCGCTTGTTGCTCAGTTGCTTGCCCCGGAAACGAAACGTGCCGCCCGAAAAGGCGGCACGTGGCGGTTATTCTATTGGCGAGCCCTGTGGTGTCAATCCACACAAGGGCTCGCGGAGGCGCGGCGAAGGCCTGGTTGTCGCTGCGGCAAGGGCATATTCCGGCATTTTCAGACCCAATCCAGTGTCGCGCCACCCGGCTTGGGGCAAAAAAACCTCTGTTTAGGATGTCTCACAAAGATCGAATTTATTTGCTTTTTGACCGGAACATGTGGACGCGCAAAGCCCGACTCTTGCGCGTGAGTCACGCCATATTGTAGCATTCCTGGCGTTGGGTACGACATCTCGTGCGGCGGTTCTGATCCTCGATTGTCTTCGGTGCGGCGTAAACGCCCGGTCGCTTTTCATGCAACCGGCGAGGGCTAAGGGATTCTGCCCGCAGGGATTTCGGGAATTTGGCAATCGCGACGCCGCGTCAAAAATGGCCGGCGCGATACAAAAGGAAGAGTGCGATGACGGTAATGAGCTGGACCGACGATCGCGTTGAGCAGTTGAAGAAGCTTTGGGAATCCGGACTTTCGGCAAGCCAGATCGCCGCCGAACTCGGAAATATCACCCGGAATGCCGTGATCGGAAAGGTTCACCGGCTCGGCCTGTCGGGCCGCGCCAAGAGCCCCTCCTCGGCAGCGCCACGGCAGCGCAAGGTGCGTCCCGCGCAGCACATGATGCGGATCAATCGCCCGGTGTCGCGCGGCAATACAGCGCTGGCCCATGCCTTTGATGTCGAAGCCGAGCCCGATCCGATCGCCTACGACAACGTGGTGCCGATGAGCCAGCGCCTCAGCCTGCTCGAACTGAATGAAAGCACCTGCCACTGGCCGGTCGGTGATCCGGGCAGCGCGGACTTCTTTTTCTGCGGCGGCAAAGCGCTCAACAGCCTCCCCTACTGCGCGCATCATTCGCGCGTGGCCTATCAGCCGGCCTCGGATCGCCGCCGCACCTCGCGGCCGACCAAGTAGGCGAAAATCTCAATCGCTTGCGTGACATACAATGCAGAAAAGCCTCATCGGATCGATGAGGCTTTTTTGTTGCGAAGTGGCGGCGGAGCTGGCTGCAAAAGGCGGCTTTGCGACCATGCGGCAGAACTGCGGCCGCGTTCGCGCTATTCCTTCGCTGCCGTCGTCGCAGACCTGGTCGCCGGGAAGCAGGCGGTGAAGGTCGCGCCGTGTCCGAACACGCTCTCGATCAGCAATCGTCCGCGATGACGAATAAGGATGTGCCTGACCAATGACAGGCCCAGACCCGTGCCGCCTTGCGCGCGGCTGTCGCCGGCATCGACGCGATAGAACCGTTCCGTTAGCCGGGGCAAATGCTCGGGCGGAATGCCGGGACCGAAGTCGCGCACCGCGAAGCGAACCTCGCCGGCGCCATCCTCCGGGGAGGGCGCGGTCAGCGACACCACCACGCGGCCGCCGGATGCGCCGTACTTCAGACCATTCTCGATCAGGTTTTCAAACACCCGCAGTAGTTCTTCGGTTTCGCCCGCAATCTGCACGGGCGTCTCGGGCAGTTCGAGTTCGATGCTCACCTGACGCTCGCTCGCCAGCGGCTCCAGCCCGTCGATCACCTGACGGACCAGCGGCACAACGTCGACCATCTTTTCGGGACGCACATGAGCGCTCAGTTCAACCCGCGACAGCGACAGCAGATCGTCGATCAGCCGCGCCATGCGCGTCGCCTGCGCGTGCATGATGCCGAGAAAACGGTCGCGCGCCTTGGCATCCTCGCGCGCCGGACCTTGCAGCGTGTCGATGAAGCCGGACAGCGCCGCCAGCGGCGTGCGCAGTTCGTGGCTCGCATTGGCGACGAAGTCGGCGCGCATTTCCTCGACCCGGCGCAGCGGCGTCTGATCGTGGAATGTCATCAGGATACAGTACTCGCTGCCGCCGAACGCGGTCGGCAGCGACAGCGGCGTCACGATCAATTCCATCCAGCGGTCGATCGGAACGTGATCCACATAGCTCGCGCGCTGCGGCTGGCGGCTCGCAATGGCTTCGCGCAGCGCCGCGATGATTTCCGGGGAGCGCAGCGCGAACAGCGCGAGTTCATTCCTGCGCAGGGCCGGCGCGAGTTGTGCTGCGGCGATATTGAAATGCAGCACGCGCCCGGCGCGATCCAGCAGCACCGCCGCATCGGGCATGCCGCCGACCAGCGACGCCACCACCGGCATTTCCGCCGGCCGCACGCCGATCAGATCATCGGCTGCCGGAACGGACTGATGCAGATGCCACGGCACCAGCGCCGCGCCCCCGATCACCAGAAACACCAGCCCGGCTTGCGGCAGCGTGAGACCGCCGAACATCACCGACGCCGCGAGGCCAAGCGCCGTCGCGATCAGAATAATCGCCGACCGCCGCAGCCGGTCGGACCACGGCGCGAAACCTGAACCCGGAGATGTCATCGTCATGCGCCGTACCTGTTCCGCGTGACCCGATACAGCCGCGTCACGAAATCGGAGAACGTGTCGCCTGCGGTTTCGCGGCATCGTCGAGCCGCTGCAAGGCGGCTGCGACCCGCTTCGCCCGGAGACCGACAATAAGCTCCCGAAGCGAGAGCAAGATGACAGAAATAAAGAACGGGACGAGATAATAAAGAACCCGGAACAACAACATGCCGGCCAGCAGTTCTTCCCGGTCGAACTGAAACAGGCCGACCAGCATCGCGGCGTCGAACACGCCGAGGCCGCCGGGCGAATGGCTGGCAAAGCCGAGCAGCGTCGCCGACACAAAGATCACCGCCACGACGACGAACCCGACATGGGGCTCATTGGGCACCAGAATGTACATCGCCAGCGCACAGAACCCGAGATCGACGATGCCGATCACGATCTGGAGCAGCGTCAGCGGGCCGCCGGGCAGCGTGACGGTCCAGCTTCCGCGCCCGACTTCCCGCGGCTTCATCCAGACCCACGCGACATAGACCGTGAGGCCGATCAGGATGCAGATGGCGGCAAGGCGATTGAGCCAGATCGGGAGCTTGTCGATCGAAGCCGCAGCTTCAGGATGATAGGCGACGCCGAGACCGAGCACGGCGGCGTTGCCAAGCCAGAAGGTGAGACCGGCCAGGAAGCAGACTTTCGCAACATCGACGGCCGAAAGCCCCCATGCCGAGTAGACGCGATACCGCACCACGCCGCCGGTGAAGACGCTGGCCCCGACGTTATGGCCGATCGAATAACTGGTGAATCCGGCGAAGGCGGCAATCCGGTACGGCACTTCCGTGCGGCCGATGGCGCGCAGCGCGAACAGATCGTAGAACGTCAGGGTGAAGTAGCCGGCGGCGACGCAGAGCCCCGCGAGCACCACGGTGCGCATTTCGGTTTCGCGCAGCGCCTCATAGAGGTCGTCGGTGTCGAGACCCTTCAACATCTCGTAGAGGATGAAGCAAGCCGTGGCGATGATCGCGATGCTGATCGCAACGCCCAGCTTGTGCAGGATCTGCTTCTCGCGCAAGTACGCGATAGCCCCGCGTAGTGTCTCCAGCATCCAGACCTCGAAATTCGATCAGCACATTGTCCCGTTAGATGCTGTCCTAGCAGACCGGCTCGATGACCGCGAGGCCGGCGTGATCAATTTGAGCCCATTCACGCGCCGGAAGTCACGTTAACAATACCGTGACACGATCGCCGTCCATTGCACCGCAACGGTGTCGCCTCCGTGTCAGGACCATGAGGCCGATTTGACTTGCTCGCGCTGAAAAAACAGCAAGTCCAGTTCGGCGGACGGCTCGCCGAGCCCTGTCAAAAGCGCATGAGTCTGACCGCGGTGATGGGTCTGGTGATTGAACCAATGCGCCAGGGCGGGAGCCAGTTCCTGCACGAATTGCTCGGGGCTCGAGACACGCCGATAGGAAATCGTTCCGGCAATGCGCGCATCGTCCAGCCCCTCGACATAGGCCACGATCCGGGCGTCTTCCGCCATGCGGGCCATTCGAAGCGCACCGAACGTCTCGCACAGGATCGCATCCAGCCGATCCGGCGCATCGCCCTCGCCGGTAAAACGCTTCATCCAGATTCGATCCGTCGCGAGCAGATGATTGAGCGTGCCGTGGACCGATTTGAAGAAGGCGCCGCGATCGGCCCGGTAATCCGCCTCGCCGAGACGGCCGGCGGCCTCATACAGCCGCGCGTTCGCCCATGCATTGTAATGGCCAAGCATGCGGAAATGCGACGTCAGGCCGCTTGCCATCTTGTGTCAGCCTGCGGCCGTGTGCCGCGCGACCACAAGGCTGCGCAACCAGGAGCCCAGCGCGCAACCCAGGACATAAGCCGCGAACATCACAAGCCCGAGGTCGAGCCAATAGCCGGCGCGGCCGGGCGCGAGATGAAACACCGACGCGAGGATCAGCGCCGCCACCAGCACCGCGACCTTGCGCAGCGTCACCATGGTCCACCCCTGCCCGCGCTGCACCACCGCGATCCAGCCCATTGCAAGGCCGACCAGCGCTGCCGCCAGGATCCAGCCCCAATTGAATGTCGCAAGGTAGATCATGCTCATTTCACCACGAAATCGATGCGCCGGTTCTTGGCCTTGCCTTCGTCGGTATCGTTGACGGCAACGGGCTGCGAACTGCCGTATCCGACCGCCTTCAGCCGGTCCGCCGGCAATCCGGCCTTGATCAGATAATCCGCTACCGCCTGCGCGCGCTTTTCCGACAATGCCATATTGGTGTTGTCGTCGCCGTCGCTGTCGGTATGGCCCGCGACCTCGATATTGGCGGTCGGGCAACGCAGCGCGGTTTCGATCAGCCGGTCGAGCAGCCCCATGGAATCCTTGTCGATGGTGGCGCGGCCGGATTCGAACTTGATCCTCGCCTTGCCCAGCAGATCGAAAAACAGTTGCTGGCAGACCGTCGGATCGACGCCGCTGGCGACCGGCTTGACCGACACTTCGGCCTTCGAGGTCCAGCCCTGCGGCAGTTCGCCACCGAGGCCGTCGCGAATCTGATCGGCCGCGACAGCGTAAAGCGCGTCACCCGACAATTTGACTTCGCGGTCCGAGATCACCAGCGACCCGGTCGAGACCCGCGACAATGCGCCCAGCGCCGCAACCACGGCGTTCGAGAACCCCTGCGGCGCGCCGACGCTGGCCTTGAGATTGTCCACCAGCTTTCCGGAGAAAAACTTCCGGCCGACAGCGGCGACGATGGCGGCGTGGACGGCGTTGTCCGGCACATAACCGGCGAGCGTGATCGTGTTGGCGACCGGGTCCTTGTTGGCCTGGAAGACGTAAGGCGGCGCCTTGATCGCATTTTCCTTTACCGAATAGCCTTCGGGCAGATTGCGCAGCGCGGCCACGATGGCTTCGCGGCTGCCGATTTCCCGCGCCAGGCCGCTCAGGCTGACGCTGGTGTCGCTCAGCGCGATCTTGCCTTCCTTGAGCTTGCCGATCTGATCGACCAGCAGCAGCGCGGCGTTGTCGAAACGCGGCGGCGCGCCACGGGCCAGGATCATACGGTCCGACACTTCGGTCCCTCCGGCGACGGCGCGCGTGGCTTCCGCCAGCCGCGCCTTGCTCGCGGGCAGCGGCGCGCTGCCGCCGAGCGTGATCCTGACCACGTCGCGCTCGACCGACCACAGGAACGGTTTGGCTTCGACGATCAGGCGGGTGCCGTCATTCAACAGCCGCACGCCCGCGACAGCTTCGACTTCCGAGGCGGCACTGCGGCGTCCATCTTCCGAGAACGCCTCCGCCGACAGCGAAACGTCGCGGCCGGAGACGGTAATGCGGGTCTTGTCGAGCACATTATCGTTGAGGACGGCGCTTGACCGGGCGGCCAGATCGGCCTCAAGCGGCCCAGTCCCCGTCCAGATCGCCGCGATCCAGAGGAACGCCAGCGGAATGAGCCCTGGCCCCCATTTTCGCGCCCAACTTGCTAATCGGTTCATTCCGGACCTTCACCTGACAGAGTGCAGACAAAACAAACCCTTGCACGGGTGTCAAACTGGAAATGAACGCGGGCCCCATGCCGTCAGGCAAACGTCAAACCGGGCTTTAGGCCGCTGTTTCGGACGCGCGCATAACCGTTTGTTCAACCGTTTCTGCGACATGTCGGTGTCGGATCCTAAAGGATCGGCCCGAGCCATCGCCATGAAGCAGCTTCGCAATCACGTCATCCGCGCGGGCCTCGACGCGCTCTACTTCACCGGCGCGCATCACGTGCTGCGGCCACTGCTGGCCGGCGTCGGCGCTATCTTCATGCTGCACCACGTCCGGCCCGCCCGCGACGATTTGTTCCAGCCCAACCGCCACCTCGAAATCACGCCCGATTTCCTCCGCGAGGTGCTGGCGCATGTCCGCGCGCTGGATGTCGACATCGTTTCCATGGATGAAGCCCACCGCCGGATGCGGGAGCGCGAGTTCGCGCGCCGCTTCGCCTGCTTTACCTTCGACGACGGCTACCGCGACAACCGCGACCACGCCCTCCCCGTGATGCGTGACCATGATGCGCCGTTCACGGTCTATGTCGCGAGCGATTTCGCCGACGGACGCGGCCGATTGTGGTGGGTAGCGCTGGAGCGCGCCATCGCGCGCGCCGACATCATCGAGATCGTGCGCGACGGCGTGACGGTGCGTCTGGCCGCACACGACGCCGCCGCCAAGCAGGCCGCTTTCGACGAGGTGCACGGCTGGCTGCGCGGCATGGCGAACGACAAGCTGGTGCAGGACGAGGTCAGCCGGCTGTGCGCGCAACATGGCGTCGACGATGCAGCCATCGCGCGCGAGCTTTGCATGTCGTGGCAGGAGCTTGCGCCATTCGCCGCTGACCCGCTGGTGAGCATCGGCGCGCATACGATCAGCCACTGCAATCTGGCGCGTGAGACCGAAGCCGAGGCGGTGCATCAGATGCGCGACAGCCGCGCGCGGATCGAGAACGAGTTGCAGCGGCCCGCGCTGCATTTCGCCTATCCCTACGGCGACCGGGCGGCGGCGGCGGCGCGCGAATTCGGCTTCGCCCGCGAGATCGGATTCAAGACAGCCGTCACGACGCGCCCCGGCATGATCTTTCCCGGCAACGCCGCGCACATGACGGCGCTGCCGCGCATTTCACTGAACGGCAATTATCAGAACGTGCGTTTCCTGTCGGTGCTGACCTCGGGCGCCGCCACCGCGATGTGGAACGGCTTCCGCCGCGTCGACGCGGCGTAACCACGTTTCAAACAGAGTCCGCAATCCCGCCATTCCTTGACTCACTCCTTGCCGCTGGCGCTATATCGCCGCCAAAGCAACAGGAGGCGTTATGTTCAAGGATCTGTTTTCACTGAAGGGCCGCATCGCGGTCGTCACCGGCGGCTCGCGCGGCATCGGCAAGATGATCGCTTCGGGCTTTCTCGCCCAGGGCGCTGCGAAGGTCTACATCACCGCGCGCAAGGCCGGCCCCTGCGAGGAAACCGCCAAGGAACTCACCGCCGCCTATGACGGCGAGTGCATCGCGCTGCCGATCGACATGTCCACCGTCGCGGGCTGCGAGACGCTCGCGGCCGAACTCATCAAGCGCGAACCGAAAATCGACATTCTGGTCAACAACGCGGGCGCCGCGTGGGGTGCTGCGTTCGACGAATTCCCGGAAGCCGGCTGGGACAAGGTGATGAACCTGAACGTCAAGTCGCTGTTCTTCCTGACCAAGGCGCTGGCGAAGCCGCTGCGCGCAGCGGCGACCAAGGACAAGCCAGGCAAGGTCATCAACATCGCGTCGATCGACGGCATGTCCGTCAATCCGCTGGAGACCTATTCCTATCAGGCGAGCAAGGCGGCGGTGATCCATCTGACGCGCCGAATGGCCGCCAAACTCATTCACGACAATATCAACGTCACCGCGATCTGCCCGGGCGCGTTCGAGTCCGACATGAATACGGCAGCTCGCGACCATGGCGACGCGGTTGCGAAGGCGATCCCGTCCAAGCGCATCGGCACGCCGGAGGACATGGCAGGCATCGCGATTTATCTCGCATCGCGCGCCGGCGACTATGTGGTCGGCAACGCCATCGCGGTCGACGGCGGCATCGTCTATGCGAATCTCAGCCTGCCGGTCGCGGGGGAGTAAGAGCGATCTTCCACCTCTCCCCGTTTACGGGGAGAGGTCGCGAGCGTCAGGCGAGCGGGTGAGAAAAAAGATTTCAATACGTCTCGACGTGATAACGCCCGCTTTCGCGCATTGCCGGCTTGAGCGCCGCCCAGTCCAGTGACGCCGCGCGGCAGGCGTCGGCGAACGCTTCATCGACACCGCTTTCCATGCCCTTGAGGCCGCAGATATAGACGTGGGTCTTCTCGTCGCGCAGCAGGGCCGCGATCTGCGGGGCCTCGGTGCGGATGCGATCCTGCACATAAACGCGCGGTTCGTTCGGCACGCGCGAATAGCAGAAGTATTTCGCCAGCAACTTCTCAGGCACTTTCTGCAACGGCCCGAAATACGGCAACTCTTCCGGACGCCGCGCGCCGAAAAACAGAAAGAGCCTGCCCGGCGCGTCAGGCATCGCGCGGCGACGGCGCTCGGTAAAGCCGCGAAATGGCGCGGAGCCCGTGCCGGTGCAGATCATGATGATGTTTGCGGCGGGATCGTCCGGCATCAGGAAGGTCGCACCGAACGGGCCGGTGATTTCCAGCTTCGCGCCGCGCGGCAGGTCGCACAGGTAATTCGAGCAGACGCCGCCCTCCTCGCGCTTCACGGTGAGCGCGAGATTGTTGGTGTTGGGCTTCTCACCGCCGCGCGGCGACGCCACTGAATAGAGCCGCGCAACATGCGGCTTGCCATTGGCATCCATGCCCGGTGCGACGATGCCGATGCTCTGGCCTTCCAGCACCGGAAATTTCTGATCGCCGAAGTCCAGGATGATATGCCGCACATCGGAATCGGCATTGGCATCGGTGAGGCGGAAATTTCCGGTGACGGTCGCCGTCGCAGGTTTGCTGCGGTTGTAGAGATTGACCGTCGGCTTGCTGGCGGAATGCGGCGCCACCGGCTTGCCGCCGAGACCTTTGCGCGCCTCCTCCAGCAGCTTCGAGACGTCGTCCTCCAGCGCCTCAATCGCACCGCCCTCGCCCACCGCCACCGCCGCGACCTCTTCCTGCTTCGGCAGTTCTTCCCAGGAATACTGTTCTTCGAGCGAATAGGCTTTGGTCACCACGCGCCAGTTGTCGATCGAGCCGGTGGGGCACGGCGAGATGCAATCCATGCAGTGATTGCAGATGCTGGCATCGACGACATAGTTGTTGCCGTCATGCGTCACCGCATCGACCGGACATGTTTCTTCGCAGGTATTGCAGCGAATACATATTTCCGGATCGATGAGGTGCTGCTTCAGCAATTCCTGCGTCGGCGCGTTCATGGGCTTTATCCGTCAGGCCGCGATCTTCACGTATTCGAAGTCGCCGGGCTTGTTGTCGATGCCGACTTTCGGCGGCGCGATCCAGTTCGCGAACTTGCCAGGCTCGGAGACCGGCTCCATCAGCGACGAGATGAAATCGCCGTCGGCGGCCGAGGGCAGATAGTCATGCTTGATCTTCGCCCACTCCGCGTCGCTGACAATGACGCCCTTCGGCGTCGCGTTGACGTTGGTGAACTCGCCGATCTGGCGATGGAACGCGGTGTGCGGCAGTTCGAGTCGGAACTTGACGCCGGTCTTTTCGATCACCTTGTTCCAGCGCTCCACGCCCTTCTCGCAATCCAGCGTGTAGTCGTCGCGCAGCCGCATGTTGAGCGCGGTCAATGCCGGCTCGTCCACCAGCGTGATCTTGCCGTCCACCAGCTTGAGCACCTTGTAGATGTCGTTGGTCAGACGGTGATCGTCGTCGATCTTGGTTTCCTGGAAGCGGCCCTTCAAACCGGAATTGTAGAAGTTCGCGGCGTTGGTCGAGACTTCCGATCCGAACAGATCGAGCGACAGCGAATAATGCAGGTTCATTTTCTTCTGCATGGTCGGCAGGTCGATGACACCGAGCGCACGGACCTTCTCGATCTCGTTCGGGTCTTCGATGCCGGCTTCCTTCATCGCATCGCAAGTGCGCTGGAGAATCCGACTCACCCCGGTCTCGCCGACGAACATATGGTGCGCTTCTTCGGTCAGCATGAAGCGGCAGGTGCGCGACAGCGGATCGAAGCCGGACTGCGCCAAGCTCTCAAGCTGCATCTTGCCGTCGCGGTCCGTGAAAAACGTGAACATGAAGAACGACAGCCAGTCCGGCGTGGCTTCGTTGAACGCACCCAACATGCGCGGCGCATCCTCGTCACCGGAACGGCGGCGCAGCAAGTCATCTGCTTCCTCGCGGCCGTCACGGCCGAAATACTTTTGCAACAGGTACACCATCGCCCACAGATGGCGGCCTTCCTCGACGTTGACCTGAAACAGATTGCGCATGTCGTAGAGCGACGGCGCGGTCTTGCCCAGATGCCGCTGCTGCTCGACGGAGGCGGGTTCGGTGTCGCCCTGAATGACGACCAGACGGCGCAGCATGGCGCGGTACTCGCCCGGCACTTCCTGCCACGCCTTCTCGCCCTTGTGCTGGCCGAAGTTCACCTGACGCTGTTCGTCCTGCGGCGCCAGCAGCACGCCCCAGCGATATTCTGGCATCCGCACGTAATCGAACTTGGCCCAGCCCTTCGGGTCGACACTGATCGCGGTACGTAAGTAAACCAGCGATTCCTGGAAACCTTCCGGCCCCATGTCGTTCCACCAGTCGAGATAGCCCGGGTGCCAGCCTTCGAGCGCTTTCAGCACCTGACGGTCTTCCGCGAGATTGACGTTGTTCGGAATCTTGGTGGTGTAATCGACGTTCATGATGTTCATGGCGTGCTCCTGTTGTGCACTTTTGTTTCAGCTATCGGCCGCGGCGGCTGGCCGATGAAAGTGTCTCAAACTCGCGTCATGTCGAACTGCGCTTTCACGCCGGTGCCGTAGCGCAGCAACGCGCCTTCCGGTCCGACTGCATTCGGGCGCTGGAAAATCCAGTTCTGCCACGCCGTGAGGCGCGAGAAGATTTTCGATTCCATGGTCTCGGGACCGGCAAAGCGTAAATTCGCTTCCATGCCGGTGAGGCTGTCGGGGGAAAACGACGCGCGCTCCTCGAAGAACACGCGCACCTCGTCGTCCCAGTCGATGTCGTCGAGCGCGAAGGTGACGAGGCCCAGTTCCTCGGCGGTCTCGGCGTCGAGCGCTTCGCCGATCTTAGCCTTCGCCGTGTCCACGTCGGACGGATCGGCCTGAAACCGCGACTCCAGCCGCGTCAGCCCGTGGCTCATCGGATAGGCGCCGAAATTCGCCGATGACAGAATGATCTCGGCGGGCGCTCGGTTGTCGCCCTGCTTCTCACCGATCAGCATGTAGGAGCGGTCCGCCGCGAACACGAGTTCGGCCAGCGTGCCGACGAAGCACGAGCCAGGCTCAACAAGCGTCACCAGCGTGCGCGAGGTGACGTCGACGCGCTTGAGCACGCGCTTCCAGTAATGCCGAATTTCGTTGACCAGCCAGTGCGACTTGTTGGCATCGAGGAAAGTGTCATACGCCAGCACCCGCGCACGCTCGCCGTGCGACTTGAACACGAACATCGCCGTCTCAAGCTCGTTGATACGCAAATGAAGAATCGCGTCGTCGAGTTCGCGCGCCACCTGCAACGGCCAGAAGTCCGCACCCTGCGCCGTCATGCCCGCGACATCGGCAGGCGCATCCTTTTCCGGCGCCTTGATCGTGATGGTCGCGATGCGCTCGGGGCGGTTGAGATCGACGCTGACGAAGCCATAGCGGATACCGTTCTCGGTGAACTCGCGCTTCAGCGGTTTCAGCGCGATGCCGCTGCCCTCGCCGTTGCGCTTCGAGCTTGCGGCGAATTCTTTCGCCCGATCCGCGACCTTGGCTTCGAGCTTGGAGTTGGACACGATTTCGTCCACCAGCCGCCACTGCACGGCGCGCTTGCCCTTGATGCCTTCCTCGATGGTGCAGAAGAAATCCGCATGGTCGCGACGCACCTTGCGCTTGTCGACCACGCGCGTGAGGCCGCCGGTGCCGGGCAGCACCGCGAGCAGCGGCACCTCGGGTAGCGCGACCGCGGCTGCGCCATCGTCCGCCATGATGATATGATCGGTGGCGAGCGCAAGTTCGTAGCCGCCGCCCGCCGCAGTGCCGTTCACGACAGTGATGAAACGCTGGCCCGAATTCTCGCTGGAGTCTTCGAGGCCGTTGCGGGTCTCGTTGGTGAATTTGCAGAAGTTCACTTTATGCGCGTGGGTCGATCCGGCGAGCATCCGGATATTCGCGCCGGCGCAAAACACGCGGTTCTTGCCGGAGCGCATCACCACCGCCTTCACGCCCGGATGCTCGAAGCGCAGCCGCTGCACGGCGTCCGCCAGTTCGATGTCGACGCCGAGGTCGTAGGAATTGAGCTTGAGAAGATAGCCCTCGAACAGGCCGCCGTTCTCGTCCACATCCATGGTCAGGGTGGCAACATCGCCCGCGACATCGAGCTTCCAATGCCGGTATTTCGACGGCTCGGTCTGGAAATCGATAAAGGTCGCGCTGTTGGCGAGTTTCCGGTCTTCGGCGGCCATGAGTAATCCTCGATATGGCTGAAATCTGAATTATAATGCACAATAGTGCAGTTTTTTACCCCTGTCCAGCGGTATACTGCCATAAACATGCATTTTTATGCATGTCAGGCAGCGCGCTCCAGGGCGCCTTCGCCATGCAGGGACAACAGCCGGTTCGCGAATTCCGCCGCCGCTTTCAGGGTCATCTCGGGTGCTTCGCGTTGAGGGGAATGCCCCGCGTCGGGAATGATCGTCGCGTCCACCGGGCAATAGCACTCGGCCTCCGCGATCTCGATGTGCCGCAGCGTGCCGTACTGATCGTCCGCGCCCTGGATGATCGCGACGGGCACACGCACATAGGCAAGGGATTCCGAAATATCCCAGTCGCGGAATTTCGGATCGAGCCAGACATCGGCCCAGCCGTTGAAAGCGTTGTCGGCATCCTTGTGCCAGCGCGCGAGTTTCGGCTTGAGATCGGCGGTATCGTAATTCTGTTTGGTCTTCGCGATAGAGGCGAGCCCGAATTCCTCGACAATAAAATGCGGCGCGATCAGCATGACGCCGCGCACGCGGTGATCCTGCACCCCGCCGGCATAGATCGTTGCGATCGACGCGCCATCGGAATGGCCGAGCAGCAATCCGCGCCGGAAGCCGATGGCGTCGAGCACCTTCGGCAACACCTCGAGTGCTTCAATCTCCATGAAGTTCAGCGGACGCGGCAGCTTCGCAGGCGAGGAGTTGCCGTAACCCGCGCGCGAATAAACGAACACGCCGGCGCCGGTGGCGGCTTGCAGCTTCTCGGGAAAGTCGCCCCACAGCCCGACCGAGCCAAGACCTTCATGAAGCATCACGATGGTCGGCGCCTTGTCAGGCATCGGCCCGATCATGCGGTATTCGAGTTCGCTCGCACCGATAGCCAGCGTGCCGGAGGGTTGCAGCGTCATTGTCGTTGTCCCTTATTATCAGCCGCGCAGCTTGAAGCGCTGGATTTTTCCGGTCGCGGTTTTCGGCAAGCTCTCCACCACCTCGATCCAGCGCGGATATTTCCACGGCCCGATCTTCTGCTTGACGTGCTCCTTCAGAGCGCCGTTGAGGTCGCTCACCGACGCACCCTGCTTCAGCACGACGAACGCTTTCGGCTTCAGCAGGCCCTCGGAATCTTCCGCAGGCACCACGGCGGCTTCCGCCACGGCCGGATGGGTGATCAGCGCGCTCTCGACTTCGAACGGCGACACCCAGATGCCGGAGACCTTGAACATGTCGTCGGAACGGCCACAGTAGGTGTAACGGCCTTCCGCATCGCGCGTGTACTTGTCGCCGGTGCGGGTCCAGCCGCCCTCGAATGTCTGGCGGCTCTTGCTGCGCTGGTTCCAGTAGCCCTCGCCCGCCGATGGCGCATTGACGATCAGTTCGCCGACTTCGCCGTCCGGCACATCCGCGCCCGTGTCATTGACAAGGCGCACCGCATAGCCCGGCACGGGCTTGCCCGATGTGCCGTACTTGATGTCGCCCGGCGCGTTGGACAGAAAGATGTGCAAGAGTTCGGTGGAGCCGACGCCGTCGAGAATATCGACCCCGAAACGCTGCTTCCAGTTCTCCCCGACCAGTTCGGGCAGTGCCTCGCCGGCGGAGGTGCAGACGCGCAGACGTTTGGTGCGTGGCTCGTTCTTGAACGCTTCCTCGTTCAGCATCGCCGCGAACAGCGTCGGCACGCCGAAGAAGATGCTCGGGTCGTGCTTGCGGATCAGCTCGAACATCACCTGCGGTGTCGGGCGCTCGGGATTGAGGATCGTGGTCGCGCCGACCGACATCGGAAACGTCAGCGCGTTGCCGAGGCCGTAGGCGAAAAACAGTTTCGCCGCCGAGAGACCCACATCGTCCTCGCGGATGCCGAGAACTTTTTTCGCATAGGTCTCCGCCGTCGCCTCAAGATTGGAATGCAGATGACGCACGCCTTTCGGCATTCCGGTCGAGCCCGAAGAATAGAGCCAGAACGCAGGCTCGTCGGGATGGGTCGCTGCGGTCGCGAATTGATCGCTCTCTTTCGCGAGTTCATCCTTCAGCGACAGATAGCCGTTTGCAGCCGCGCCGGAGACAACGACATGCTGCAAGTCCGGCATCCGGCCGAGCACATCCTTGACCACCGGCAGCAGCGCCTCGGAGATAAAGAGAACCCGCGCGCGGCAATCCGCCAGCACGTAGGCGTATTGTTCGGCGGTCAGCAGCGTGTTGAGCGGCACCGGCACGATGCCGGCGCGGATCGCGCCCAAAAACACGACGGGAAAATCGACGGTGTCGAGCATCATCATCGCGACGCGCTCTTCCCGCCGCACGCCGAGGCGCTTCAGCACATTCGCAAGCCGCCGCGTCTGCGCCTGCAACGCGCCATAGGTGATCTCGGAGACCGGATCCTTGAACACGACCTTGGCCCCGCGCCCCGCATCCACATTGCGGTCGAGCAGATAGGTCACGGCATTGTATGTGCCGGGTGAATCGCTCATGACTTCCATGCCGGGCTGATGCCCGGCCCCATCCCGATGCCCACGGCGTTTCGCTCCACGTTTCTAATTTAGAATTATAATTCACATAAAGTCACCCTACGCGCTTGCTGTCAACCTTTTCCGGCATTATGTTTCAGGTTGATCTGCGAATGACCGGGATCCGAAACACGACATGACCTTGCAGGCAGAGCCGGAAAACCAGTTTCTTGAACAACTTGGCCAGCGCGTCCGCACCATGCGCGCGCTGCGCGGCATGTCGCGCAAGGTGCTCGCCAAGGTGTCCGGAATCTCCGAGCGCTACATCGCGCAGCTCGAAAGCGGCAAGGGCAACGTCTCCATCGTGCTGCTGCGGCGGGTGTCGGCCGCGATGGGCGCGCATGTGGAGGATCTGATCCCGACCGCCGACACGAGCCCGGACTGGCTGGTGATCCGCGACCTGATGCGCAACGCGACGCCGGCCCAGATCGCGCAGGCCAAGGATATTCTCTCGGGCAACGGATCGGCGCGGCACGGCAACAGTTTCGCAGGCATTGCACTGATCGGCCTGCGCGGCGCGGGCAAGTCGACGCTCGGAAAATTGCTGGCGAAAAAGATCGGCTGGACCTTCATCGAGCTCAACAAGGAGATCGAGCAGCAGAACGGCCTCTCCGTCGCCGAAATCATCGCGCTCTACGGCCAGGAAGGCTTCCGCCGCATGGAGCAGGCCGCGCTGGCGCAACTGCTGGCCCGCAACGAGCCGATCGTGCTGGCGACCGGCGGCGGCATCGTCTCCGAGCCGGTGACGTTCGATCTGGTGCTGTCGTCGTTCTACACGGTGTGGCTGAAGGCGAAACCTGAAGAGCACATGGGGCGCGTGCGCAAGCAGGGCGATTTGCGGCCGATGGCCGACGACCGCTCCGCGATGCAGGAACTGCGCACCATCCTCTTGAGCCGCGAACCGCTCTATGCGCGCGCCGCCGCGCAGGTCGATACGGCGGGCCTCGGCATCGAGGCGGCTGCCGCGCGTCTGGCTGAAACCGTCGCGCCCATGCTGGCGAAACAATCGCTTGCCGCAGCTCCGCGCACCGTCGCCGCGCGATGAGCGCCGCTCTGGACATCATCGAACCGCCGACTGCGACGACCGGAGCCGGAGCGAAACGGCACACGCGGACGCTGGCGGATGTGCTGGCCGCGCGCGGGCTCAAAGCAGCAGGCATGATCGTCGTGCGCAACACGCTGCATCCCTCCGACATGTCGAACGATTTCCGAAACCTTGACGACGTCATCGCCGCCAACGCGCTGCCGATGCTCGACCGGATGCAGGACGGCCCGTGCATCGCGCACGAGGCGCTGGTGCTGTCGTTCGCCGCGCTCGATGCGAGCCGCGCAAGGCTGACGGGATTTCGCCGCTTCATGATGCGGCGCGCGGGCATCGTGCCGGCGGATATTGTCTACGACTACGACGCCGCGCATCTGCTGCACGCCTTCATCGCCCGCGCCCATGCGCCGGTGTTTTACGATGCGTTCGACGAGGATGGACTTGAGGATTTGATCGGCGCGCTCGTCGTGCAATGGCCGCAGCCGGTGGAGCGGCATATCGTCGATGCGGGCGATGCAGGGCTGGTGGTCGCGAATTAATCCCTGTCGTCATCCTGAGGTGCGAGCTCTTGCGAGCTTCGCTACCGGGTGACGGCAAGAATTACCGCGCCGCCTCACACTCCGAGATGTTGCTCCAGCAGTTCCTGTTTCTCCGCCAGCACAGCGGGCGTGCCGTCGAACACCACGGTGCCCTTCGACAGCATCACCATGCGGTCGGCGATTTTCGACAGGCTGCGAAAATCCTTGTCGACCACGATGGTCGCGACGCCTTCGGCGCGGATCACGCCGAGCGTCTTCCAGATGTCCTTAGCAACGAGCGGCGCAAGGCCTTCGGTGGCCTCGTCGATCAGGATCAGGTCGGGATTGGTCATCAGCGCGCGACCGATGGTGAGCATCTGCTGCTCGCCGCCTGACAGTTGATGCCCGCCGTTGGTGCGCCGCGCATGCAGGCGCGGAAACAACTCGTAGATCTTGTCCAGCGTCCAGACCCGGCGTCCGTCGGTGCCGGGCCGCGCGGCCATGATGAGATTTTCAACCACCGACAACGATCCGAAAACGCCGCGGCCTTCCGGCACCAGCGCCACGCCGGCGCGCGCGATCATCTCCGGTGCTGCCCGCATGATGTCGCGGCCATTGAGATCGACTTTCCCGCGCCGGTCGGCGACCAGCCCCATCAGCGAACGCAACAGCGTGGTCTTGCCCATGCCGTTGCGGCCAAGCAGCGCCACCTGTTCGCCGCGTGCAATCGTGAAGCCGATGCCGTGCAGCACCTGCCCCGCGCCGTAGAACGCCTCGAGTTTCTGCACATCGAGAAGTGCGCTCATGCCGCGGCCTCCTCGACGCCGAGATATGCGACGCGCACGGCGGGATCGACGCGAACCTGCTGCGGCGATCCGCTGGCGATGACATGGCCGTCCGCCATCACCGTCAGGCGATCCGCCAGTTCGAACACCGCATCCATGTCATGTTCGACCACCAGCACCGCGCGGCCTTTCTTCAGCGACGCGATCAGGTCGACTACCTTGCGCGCTTCGGATTGGCCCATGCCCGCAAGCGGCTCATCGAGCAGGATGATGCGCGGCTGCGTCGCCAGCACCATCGCGATCTCGAGCTGCCGCTGTTCGCCGTGGGACAGATGCGTGGCGATCATCCGCGCGCGCGCCGCGAGTCCGGCCTGCTCCAGCGCGTCAGTTGTGCGGTGATTGACATCAGCGTCTGAAAACACGTTGCCGAACATTTTCAGCGGCGACGCGGCATGGGCCTGCGCCGCCAGCCGCACGTTCTCCTGCGCGGTGAACTGCGGGAAGATCGTGGTCTTCTGATAGGACCGCCCAAGCCCCGCGCGGGCGCGGCGATCCGGCGCGAACCGCGTGATGTCCTGAAATCCGGAAGCGGTCTGGCCGCTCAGCAGAACCTCTCCCGCGCTCGGCGTGAGGTCGCCGGACAGAAGATTGATCAGCGTGGATTTGCCCGCGCCGTTCGGCCCGATCACGGCATGGATTTCGCCGACATGAACGTCGAGCGAGACATCCGCGACGGCCGTGAGCCCGCCGAAATGTTTCTTCAGACCTGTCGCGCGAAGCGCGATTTGCGGCTCAGCCATGACGAGCCTCCGTCGCTTTGGAAACGGGGACGGATTGCTTCGGGACATCCTTGTCCGACTCCACATCCTGCGCCGGAAGAATCATGTTGAGCAGGTCACGCACGCCGTTCGGCAGCGCCAGCACGATCAGGATGATGATCAGGCCTTCGGCAAGCTTCCAGTGTTCGGTAAGCGCCTTCAGCACTTCTTCCAGCCCGATCAGCACCAGCGCGCCGATCAGCGGCCCCGCCACCGAGCGCAATCCGCCGATCAGCACCATCACCAGCACCGTGGCCGACAGATGCCAGCCCAGCATCTGCGGCGCGACGAAGCCGAATTGCGCGGCGGCGAAATAGCCCGCGATCCCGGCAATCGCGCCCGAGATGATGAAAGCGGTCAGCCGCACACGGAACACCGGGAAGCCCAAGGCACGCGCGCGGCGCTCGTTGTCGCGCGCCGCCGCCAGCGCATGGCCGAACGGCGAGCGCACGATCATGGTGAGCAACGCGATCACCGCCACCATCACCGCCAGCACCACGAAGTAATAGGCCAGCGGCTTTTCGAGATTGAGCAGCGTGATGTTGCCGAGCATCATCGACGGCTTGTTGTAGATGAATGCGCCGTCGGAACCGCCGGCGAACTTGGCATCGTGAAATAGGAAGAACAGCATCTCGCCGAAGGCCAGCGTCACCATGATGAAGTAGATGCCGCGCGTGCGCAGCGCGAGCGAGCCGATAGCGGCGGCGGCGGCGGCGGACACCGCGACCCCGAGCGGCAGCGTCCACCACAATGAGGCGGGATCGTATTTCGGCGAGGCCAGCGCCAGCACATAACCCGCGATGCCGAAGAAGGCGGCGTGGCACAGGCTTACCAGTCCGCCATAACCGACCACCAGATTGAGCGACATCGCCAGGATGCCCATGATGAGCGCCTTGCTGACGAACTGCACATAGTATGTTGGTGCTATGAACGGCAGCGCGACGGCGAGCGCGAGAAGGATCGCGGGAACCAACCACACGCGCGAATTTGTTTGCGCATTCATGCGGTCAAATCTCCCGCCGGCCGAGAATGCCGTTCGGACGCCAGAGCAGAACCGCCGCCATCAGCACGTAAATCAGAACGCTGGACACGCTCGGGAAGAACACCTTGCCGAATGTATCGGTAAGGCCGATCAGGAGCGCGCCGATGGCCGCGCCGCCGATCGAGCCGATGCCGCCGAGCACGACCACCACGAACGACAGAATGAGCATGCTGTCGCCCATCCCGGGATAGACAGTCGATACCGGCGCAACGACGATGCCGCCGAGAGCGGCGAGCGCGATGCCGACCGCGAACACGTAGCGGTTCACGGTATCGAAATTGATGCCGAGGGTGCGCGTCATCTCGCGGTTCTCCGCGCCTGCGCGCACGATCATGCCGATTTTCGTGCGCGTGATGACAAGGAAGATCACGGCGGCAGCGATCAGGCAGAACACGCAGATCGCCAGCCGATAAACCGGATACGACAGGTTGTCGGTAAGCTGGATGGCGCCGCGCAGCCCTTCCGGCGGCAGCACCGAATGCACATCCTTGCCGAACAGCAGTTGCCGGACTTCATCGATCACCAGGATGAGACCGAACGACAGCAGCACCTGCGCGAGATGATCGCGGCCATAAAGCCTGCGGATGAAAACCGTTTCCAGCAGCAGCCCGACCACGAAAGCGATGGCCACGCCGCCGGCCAGCGCGATCCAGAAGCTGCCGGTATAGGCCGCGATCCAGTAGGCCAGATACGCGCCCAGCATGTAGAACGCGCCGTGCGCAAGATTGATGACGCCGAGAATGCCGAACACCAGCGTCAATCCGCTGGCGACCAGGAACAGGACCATTCCATACTGGATCGCATTCAGAAGCTGAACGCCGAGCGTCACGAGGTCCATTGCGAAATTCCGGACGAAGCAATCATAAAGAGGCTTTCAACAATATCAGGCCGTCATTGCCGGGCTTGACCCGGCAATCCATCGCTCGATGAACTTTTGTCTTTAGATGGATGGCCGGGTCAAGCCCGGCCATGACACACCGTGTGCGGATCGATCTACAGCGCCCGCCTTCAAACAGGATTACGTCATCTTGCAGCCGCGCGCCGGATCGTCGACAGCGGCCTGCGCGATCGAGACCATCTCGTTGCGGCCGTTGCGGACCTCACGCAGGTAGATGTTCTGGATCGGGTTGTGCGCCTTGTTGAAGCTCAAGGGGCCGCGCGGTGAATCGATCTTCGCCGAACCCATCGCCGCGATCATCTTGTCGCGCGCGCCGGCATCGCCGCCCACCGCCGTGAGGCCGATGTCGTAGAGCGCGGCGGCGTCATAGCCCTGCACGGCATAGATGTCGCCATCCAGATTGGTCTTGGCCTTGAACGCTTTCAGGAACGCGACGTTCGCCGGATTGTCGAGATTGTCGGCGTAATGCAGCGTGGTCTTGATGCCGTTGGCGGCCTCGCCCTGCGCCTGAATGGTGCCGTCGGTGAGGAACCCCGCGCCATAGAGCGGAATGGACTTGTTGAGACCCGCCGCTGCGTAATCCTTGACGAACTTCACGGCGCCGCCGCCGGCGAAGAACGAGAACACCGCGTCCGGCTTCAGCGTCGCAATGCGGGTGATCAATGCCTGGAATTCCACTTCGGGGAACGGCAGCGTCAGATCCTCAACGATCTTGCCGCCGGATTTCGTGAAATTCTCAGTGAAAGCGCCGATCATTTCCGCGCCGGCGGTGTAGCGCCAGGTGATGGTGACCACGTTCTTGATGCCGGCATCGAACAGCACCTTGCCGGCGGGGAATGTGGTCTGCCAATTCGAGAACGAGGTCCGGAACACATTCGGCGCGCACAGCGGGCCGGTGGCGTCGTTGGCGCCTGCATTGGGAATGATCATCATTGTGTTGGTGTCGCGCGCGACCTTGACCATCGCCATCGCGACGCCGGAATGCACCGTGCCGACAACGATGTCAGCCTTTTCGCGGCCAACGAGGCGGTTCATGTTGTCGGTGGCGGCTTCGGGCTTGGATTCGTCATCCACCTGCACGAACACGATCTCGCGTCCGCCGAGCTTGCCGCCCTTCTGTTCGACATAGAGCTTGAAGCCGTTGTCGATGAACTGGCCGAGCTTCGCGAATGTGCCGGTGTAAGGCAGCATCAGGCCGACCTTGAGCGGCGCCTTTTGCGCGATCGCGGGGCTGAACAGGCGCGGCGTCACCGCCAGCGTGGCCGCACCGGCGGCGCCGGACAACAGCGTTCTCCGGGTGACTTTCAGAATCTGATTGGACTTGATCTCGTTGGACATGGACGTGGCTCCCTCTCGTTTTTTGATTGTTTGAATGTCGTCGGGCCGTTCAGGCTCCGGGCGCAACCGCCCGCTTTTTGAATTTCCTTATGCAGGCTGCAATCTCTCGATTGCAGCACATATCTCCTGCCGTCTCCAGCGCCGTCTCCTGCAACGAAAGTGGCAGATCGTCGCCCTCCGTGGGGTCAGACCGGACATCCGATCCAGTCGCCGCCATCATCGTCATCGAGCCTCGCGCGTTCGGATGCGCGGCGCGACAGCACCGCGCGCTGGTTGATGTAACCCTTGTCGGTGATCTCGCCGTCGTCCACCGACGGCAATTCGGCCATCAGCAACGCCCGCGTCGCAAAGCTCGATGAGCCGCCGCCGTTTGCCTTCAGCCGCGACAGGCCCAGAGCGATTGCATCGCGCACGACCTGTGCGCCCAGCACGTCGGCCACGGCGGCGTCGGGCAATTGCGCCAGCGCGCGGCAGACCGGAATGTTGGGAAAGACCAGGAAGCGGACGTCGTTCGCGTCATGACCCGTGACCACGATGTCCTGCGCCAGCGGCGCGAGTGCGGCGATGCCGGCGACGCGCAGCGCACCGACACTGACCCAGGTGCCGGAGGTGAGCTTGAAATCCTCGGCGACGCGGCCGTCGAAGAACAATCCAAGTTCGGGCCGCGCGGGATCGGCGAACGCCATCGCATCGCCCATCAGATAGAAGCCGTCGCTGTCGAACGCTTTCGCGGTCTGCTCCGGTGCCTTCCAGTAACCCGGCGTCACGTTCGGCCCGCGCACCCGCACCTCGAGCTTGTCGCCCGCAGGCACCAGCTTGATATCAGTTCCGGGGACAGGCACGCCGATGTTGCCGGAACGCTGCGCCTGAAAGTGACAGTCGGTCGCGAGCGGCGCGGTCTCGGTCGAGCCCCACGCCGACACCATCGGGACAGCGTGTCCGACAGTGGCGACGGACAGCGCTTCCAGCGCGTCCCACAAATTCTGCGGCAGCGCCGCGCCCGCATAGAACATGAACTTCACGCCGGTGAAAAAACGGCGGCGCAGATCGTCATCCTCGCGCAATGCCGCTATCAGCATGTCGTAACCGCGCGGCACGTTGAAATACACCGTCGGGATCACGTCGCGCAGATTCGCCAGCGACAACGCGAACAGGCCCGGCGCAGGTTTGCCGCCGTCGATATACAGCGTGCCGCCGTTGCGCAGCACACAGTTGAAATTATGATTGGCCCCGAACGTATGGCTCCACGGCAGCCAGTCCAGAATCGTCAGCCCGCCGTCGCCGAGAAACGGCCAGACCTGCGCCTTGGCGGCCTGGTTCGAGGTCATCATGCGCTGCGTGTTGATGACGGCCTTCGGCGTGCCGGTCGAGCCGGACGTGAACAGCAGTTTGGCGACGGTGTCGGGCGTCAGATCCGCAAAGGCGCGCGCGACATCGGCGCTCTCGGCTGTCGCCGTCACGAATGAGAACGCAAGCGCGCCCTCGAAGCCGTCGGGATTACCCGCGACAACGGTGGCGCTGTGCAGTGGCGCGATGGCGTTGAGCGCCGGCGCGAACAGTTTCGCATTCGAGACATAAATCGCGCCGGGGTCCAGCAGCGAGATCATACCCTTCAGCTTGTCGAAATCCTTCGAGACCAGCGAATAGGCAGGCGACAGCGACGCCGCCGGCACGCCGACGTGCATCGCCGCCAGCATGAAGACGGCATGGTCGATGGAGTTGTCGGATAAAATCGCGAGCGGGCGTTCCGCGCTCATGCCCTGCGCGAGAATCCACGCGGCGGCGGCGCGCACGCGCAATCGCGCATCGCGATAGGTCAGCCGGGTCCACGGCGCATCGGCGCTCGCGCGCTCGGCCAGAAAAACTGTTTCGGGGGTCTCGCGCGCCCATTGCTCCAGCCAGTCGCCAGCGCAGCGCGCGTAGGATTGCAGCGGCGTCGCCGACCTGAGCCAGATGCTGCCGTCGGCCTTGCGCTCGGACACGATCGCAGGCGTCGCGAACAGCGCCTGCGGATCGCTGCGACGATGGGCGGTGGCCGGCGTCATGACGCCGGCCACAGGATCGGATTCGTCGCGGGTGCGGCGAACGCAAACATGGGTGGTCCCTCTCCTCGGCGACTGCACTTGAGAATAATAATGCAGTTCTCTTTGTCGCTCTTTGGCGATTGATGCAATATAATGCAGATTGAGGGCAGCCTGTCAATCGCTCCGTGGCGGCCCAAGGCGCGCAGCCAATTGCCTGAATTTTAATCGTCCGTTCCGTTCCAGACGACGCTTTCGACCACCGGCAGGAGCGGCGATCATCGCGCAAGCCTCTGCTTTTAGTTGGGAATTCGAGGATCGAGAGTGGCCGACCCGAGATGTACACAATGGCACATGCCTTGCTTCGATAGGAGCGACGGGCAGGATGACTGAGGCTGCCGGAAATAACTAACCGGGTCCGCGCAAACAGGCGGCAGGACCAACACCAGAATGACGGGAAGCGATTTGTGACCGAGACTGTTGCCGAGATCGTTGCCGCGCATCGCGCCGGAACGACATCGCTCGCGAAAACCGTGGCGCGCACCTTCCAGCGCATCCGCGATCACAGCGACCCCGCCATTTTCATCAGCCTGCGCGACGAGGCCGAGGCGGTTGCGGAAGCCGACGCGCTGGCGGCGAAGGGCGATGCTTCATTGCCGCTGTTCGGCGTGCCCGTCGCGGTGAAAGACAACATCGACGTCGCGGGACTTGCGACCACCGCCGCCTGCCCTGCTTTCTCCTACAGACCGACGCAGGACGCCAACACCGTGGCGCGGCTGCGCGCGGCCGGCGCCATCGTGATCGGCAAGACCAATCTCGATCAGTTCGCCACGGGTCTTGTGGGCGTACGCTCGCCCTACGGCATTCCGAAAAATCCCGTGCGCGGCGATCTGGTGCCGGGCGGATCGAGTTCGGGATCGGCGGTGGCGGTATCGGCGGGACTGGTGCCGCTGTCGCTCGGCACCGACACCGCGGGTTCTGGCCGCGTGCCGGCGATGCTCAACAACATCGTCGGACTGAAACCATCGCTCGGCCTGATGTCGACCTCCGGCGTGCTGCCGGCATGCCGCACGCTCGACTGCGTATCGATCTTTTCGCTGAACGTCGACGACGCAATGATCGCGCTCAACGTCATGGCCGGATACGACGCCGCCGATCCGTATTCGCGCGACCGTTTTGTCGGCGCGGTGACAGGCTTTCCGGCCGGGCTCCGACTCGGCATCCCGCGCAAGGGACAATTGAAATTCTTCGGCGATGAAGCCGCCGAAGCCGGATACGACGCAGCGGTGGCGCGACTGATCGCGCTCGGCGCAACGCCGGTCCTGTTCGATCTGGCGCCGTTCTATGAGACCGCGCGGCTGCTCTATGAAGGGCCGTGGGTCGCTGAACGCTATCTCGTCATTCGCGATCTGCTCGCGTCAAACCCCGATGCGGTGCATCCGGTTACGCGCGAGATTACACTGCAAGGCGAGAAGCTCACCGCCGTCGACACTTTCGCTGCGCTCTACAGGCTCGAAGCGATGCGTCAGATCAGCCGCAAGACTTTTGAGAGCATCGACGCGATGGTGCTGCCGACCGCGCCGAGCGCCTACACCGTCGAACAGGTGCTGGCGAACCCCATCGAACTCAACAGCCGCAACGGCACCTATACGAACTTCGTCAACCTGCTCGACCTGTGCGGCCTTGCCGTGCCTGCGTCGATGCGCGCGGACGGCATTCCGTTCGGCATCACGCTGCTCGCGCCCGCAGGACACGACGCGCAGCTCGCCAGCATCGGGCGGGTGTTTCATGCCGACACGAAACTCGCCGTCGGCGCGAAGAACCTCAAGCAATCGCCGCTCGCGCCGGTCTCGAAAAAACCCGGCGCGGATGAAGTCGCCATCGTCGCCGTCGGTGCACATCTGTCCGGCATGGCGCTGAACCACGAACTGCGCATCCTTGGCGGGCGGCTGATCGAAGCGACATCGACGACGCCGGACTACAAGCTCTATGCGCTGAAAGGCACTGTGCCGCCGAAGCCCGGCCTGCTGCGCGCGGAGAGCGGAGGCGCCGCGATCGCGGTTGAAGTGTGGGCGCTGCCGACACAGGCATTCGGCGCATTCGTGGCTACGATCCCGTCGCCGCTGTCCATCGGCACCGTGCGTCTCGCGGATGGCTCCGGCGTGAAAGGCTTTCTGGTTGAAGCTGCCGCCATCGACGGCGCGCGCGACATCACGCAGTTCGGCGGATGGCGTGCGTTCATCGCGGCGCAGACAAAATCGGCGTAGCGAAAAGGGGAAGCGAATGGTTCGCTTCCCCTCTGCTCACATCGCAAATACAATTACGAGTGTTCTAGAATTTGGCAATGGCCGACACCCGGAATGCCCGGGGCGAGCCCGGCGATATGTTGTTGTTCGCGTCGGCTGTCGCATAGTATCCGGTGTTGAAGATGTTTTCGATGTTCAACTGCGCGCGCCACATTTCATTGATCTTGAGATAAACGGCGGCATCGACACGCGTAAAGGCAGGCAGCCGCACGGTGTCGTCTGAAGTCGCATAGAAATCGTCGTAGTGGATCACGCCAACAGCCGCGGCCCACATCGGGTCGATCTGGTATTTGTTCCACATCGTGAACGTGTTGTACGGCACGAGGCCAACACGGTTGCCCTTGACGATGATGAGCGAATTATCGCTGACGACGCGGGCGTCAGTATAGGCGTAACCACCCGTGACCTGCCACTGGTCGGTCACGTAACCGGTAAGAGCGACTTCAGCGCCCTTGGTATTGGTTTTTCCGGTTGTAAGAATGAGGCCTGTATTGGTTGTGAATCTCTGATTATCACGATCGAGATCGTAGATAGCAGCGGTGAATTGCGTCCGCGGCGTAATATCCCATTTCACGCCGACTTCGGTGTTGGTGAATTTTTCCGGCTCCGTGACCGCAAGGCCAGGAGACAGCGCGCTGAACTGATCGCCCGAACTTGGCAGATAGGATACGCTATAGCTGCCGTAGACAGACACATTGTCGACGGGCTTGAACACGACGCCGGCCCGGGGCGATACGAGGTTGTCGACCCTGCTCGTCGTCAGATTGTTGTTTCTGTTGTTAACCGTCAGGTCGAACTGGTCGAAGCGCACACCTCCGATAAACTGAAGATACTTTGTGACTTCGATCTGATCTTGCACATAGGCAGATGCGAGGTTGAGAGATGAGAGGGCATTTGCGTCGGAGCCGCCGTTGTTCGCGAAGCTGACCGGAACAAAGCTCGCAGGATTGAAAGCCGAAACAACGTTCGAGCCGAGGAAGGTGCCTGTCATGCGCAGGCTGTCGCTGGTTTGCCGGCCAAATTCCGTCCCAAACACAAGGGTATGCAGCACGGGCCCTGTATTGGTCTTGTAGGTCCAATCGGTCTGATTGAACAAATTCTGGCGCTTGATACCGTTGTTATACGCGGAGAGCGTCAGCTGACTTGTAGCAGGATTGACCGCGCTGCCCGGAAATACGTTCTGGTAAAACTTGTCGTAATAGGCATAGCGCGACGTATTTTTGACCTTCAGACCATTGTTGAAGTCGTGTTCGATCACGGCGTCCGCGATGTGCGCGTCGACCTTCGCATAACTCAGATCCGGATTTCCGAAGAACGTTGCAGGATCGGTCGGATAAGGAACCGTGGGATTGAAACGCGTTGCCGCTGGAACAGTGCCCAATGAGGGAATACCGCGATCCGCGGTACGCTCGTCGTGGAAGTATTCGTAGCTGAGCTTGACCTTGGTGTCATCGCCACGGATCGTGACGGTCGGGTTGATCCCGTAGCGCTCGATGTCCCCATAGTTCCGGAACGTGCCGGACTTCTCGTACACGGCATTGATTCGGCCGGCGACATTCGCGTCCACAGCACCGCCAGTGTCGATCGAAACCCGCTTGTTGTCGAACGAACCGCCCTGAACCGTGACTTCGCGAATCGGAACCCCGTCCGCTTCCTTCTGCACGCGATTGATAACGCCGCCACCACCGCCGCGACCGAAGATCATCGCATTCGGCCCCTTCAGCACTTCGATGCTCTGTATATTGTAGAGATCGCGATAGTACTGAACGTCGTCCCGGATACCGTTGATAAAGAAATCCGCCGACGAGCTTTGCCCGCGAATGACCACCTGATCGCGATTACCTTCACCCTGATGCGGTATCACGCCGGGAACGTAGCGGATGGCATCACCAATGCTCTGAAAATTCTGATCCTTGATGAATTCCTTGGTCAGAACACTAACCGACTGAGGGACATTGATCAGCGGCGTGTCGGTCTTCGTGGCACTGGACGTTCTCGTCGCAAGGTAACCAACGGTGCCGTTCTTGTCGCCACCTGCGCTTTCAACGTCGATTGTTGGCAACGCTTCCTGGGCAACCGCCCCCGATACAATAGCCGCCGAAGCCAACATCAATGCCACATAGCTCACTGAAAGCCATGCCGTGCGCCCGGAGCAAAGCCCGGCTTCGCGTGAATCGACTCCCTTCAAGGCAATTCCTGCAACACCCCGCATACGCCCATTCCCCAACTGCTCAATTGTCGCGCGTTCACACGAACGGCGAATTCAAGGCAGCGTTTAGGAAAGTGCGCGGCAGCAGGGCAACCCTTTGAGATTAGAACGTCTGCAAACTGAGCCCGTTCGCGGCTTTGGCAATTGCAGGGATATGCGCACTGCGATTAAAGAAATCGAACAAACGCGCTGTGCGTGCGCGAATTTAGAATCACTCAAGAGTATCGAGCTTAGAACGATTCCAGATGACAGCATCTTCTCCGGCACGCCGCAGCGGTTTCCTGAAACGGCTTTGGCGCAACGTTCATCTGTGGCTTGGCATCGGCCTGTTCGTTCTGCTCGTGCCGGTCGCGCTGTCCGGCGCGATCCTCGTCTATCACGACGACATCGACGCGTTCATGCGCACGCCGCGGGACGCGGTCGCGCCGCAGACGCCGACCGATCTTGCTCTTGCCGCCGCCAATGCGCGCAAGGCTGCGGGCGAAGGCTTCGCGCCGCTGTTCATCGACATTCCGGATGACGGCCGCACGCCGCTGACGATTGCGCTTCGCGGCCCGGCGCGCCAGGGCGAACGGCCCGTGCGACTGACGGCTTCCATCGACCGCACCGATGCGCGCGTGCTGAGTATCGTCAATTTCCGCGAGACGTTCTTCGGCTTCATGCATGTGTTCCACGAGAACCTGACGATTCCGGATTACGGCCGCAGCACGGTCGGATGGGTCGGCGTCGCAATGCTCACACTGTCGCTGACGGGTCTATATCTGTGGTGGCCGCGGCGCGGCCAGTGGCACCGCGCCTTCGTGTGGCGGCGCGCACCCGCGACATCGTCCAATCTGCATTACATGACCGGCTTCTGGATCTGTTTTCCGCTGGCGCTGATTTCGCTGACCGGCATTTATCTCGCATGGCCCCAGCAGGGCCGCTCGGTGCTGTCGTCGATGGCGCCGATGACAGTGCAGCAGCGCGGAGGCGGCGGACCCGGCGGTCAGGTCATGGCCAGTCCGCAACGCTCGCCATCGGATATCTATGCGCTCGCAGCCGCACGGCCGAATTCGGCGGTCGATGCGATCTTCTATCCGAACCCGCAAACCGGCACATGGCGCGTCCGCTTGCGTGAAGACGGCAAGGCCGAACCGGTGACCATCACCGTCAACGACCGCAGCGGTGCGGTGACGGTACTCGAGCCACTGCAAGGCGACCGGATCGCGTCATGGATCCGCTGGCTGCATGAAGGCAGCCACTCCGGCGAAATCTGGCGCCTCGTCGTGTTCCTGAGCGGCATCATGCCGGCGGTGCTCGGCGTCACCGGCATTCTGGTCTGGCTGCGCCAGCGCCGTCAGCGCGTGCTGATGAAGAGAGCCGGGCCGAGCAAGGCGTCGAACCCCCTCGGCGAAGCTGCCCCGGCAGAATAGCCGCAGTTCGCAATCTCAGCGTTTGCGCTGACGGATCATCTGCGACACGGCATCACGACGGCGACGGCGCGATGCTGCGGGTGCAGTTGATCCAGCGATCTTCCGGCCAAAGCCACTTCTGAAAAAAACCGTCCTTCCGAAAAACCCAGCCTTATCGGCGCATCGATCTCAAACTCTCTTATTGCGAATAGTTCGCATTTGCATTACTAACAGCCCGAGAGTGGCGCGGGTTGAGGGCGAAATGCGTTTGAAATCATGGGTTTCGGCAGCCGGGATGGCCTGTGTGTCGGCTGGTTTGGGGGGTGTAGGCCAAAGCCAGTCCCAGGAGGTGCTGCCCGAAATCGCCGTATCGGCCCCGGCGGATGCCGCGCCGGCCACATCAGGTGACGGCTTGCAGCGCGGCCCGGTCACCATCACCGACACCACCTTTCAATCCACCACCGCCATCACCGGACGCGAGATCGAACGCAGCAATGCAGCTTCGCTTGCCGATCTTCTCTCCGGATTGCCGGGCGTCGCTTCATCGACATTTGCGCCGGGCGCGAGCCGTCCGAACATCCGCGGCCTCGATGATTATCGCGTGCGTGTGCAGGAGAACGGCATCGGCACGCAGGACGCATCCGATTTCAGTCAGGACCACGCGGTGCCGATCGATCCGCTCGCCGCCGACAAGATCGAAGTCATCCGCGGACCGGCGACATTGCGTTACGGATCGCAGGCCATCGGCGGCGTGGTGAGCGCCACCAACAACCGCATTCCGGAAACGCTGACACCAGGCGGGTTCAGCGCACGCTTCAAGGGCGGCGCGTCGTCGGTCGACAACGGCCTCGACGGCGCGACCAGCGTGGACGCCAGCGGCAACAATGTCGCGATCCATGCCGATGCCTATGCGCGGCGCGCGGGCGACTACCGGATTCCCGGCGGCGTGCAGGCCAACACGCGATTGCAATCGGAAGGACAATCCGTCGGCGGTTCGTACTTTTTCGACGGCGGCTATATCGGCACCGCGATCCAGCACATCACCAGCCTCTATCACATTCCCGGTGTGATCGACGCGCGGGAGAAAACGCGCATCGATCTCGAACAAACCAAGTGGACCAGCAAGGGCGAATGGCGCGCGCCGACCGACGGCATCGACGCCGTGCGCTTCACCTTCGGCGCCAGCGATTACAAGCACAATGAACTCGGCATCGGTGCGGGCGGCATCGACGGCGTGCAGAACACCATCAAGAACCGCGAACTCGAAGGGCGCTTTGAGGTAGACCACGCCTCGGTCGCGACCGCGCTCGGCGCGCTGACGGGCACATGGGGCGCGCAGGTCGGACACCGCGAACTCGGCACCGTGGGAAATCTCGGCGGCCTGCTGTCGCCGACCAAGACCGATACCGCCGCCATTTTCGCGTTCGAGCAGATCCAGTTCACCGACACACTGAAGCTGCAGGCAGCGGGCCGCATCGAGAACCATCTGGTCAAGGGTCTCGCGCCGTCATTCCCGGCTGATTTCCTGCCACCGCCCGTTACGTTCGGTGAAGAACCCGGGCGGCGATCGTTCGCGCCGAAGAGCGCGAGTCTCGGTCTCCTGAAAAACCTGCCATGGGACATGGTGGCGACGCTGACGGCGCAGCGGGTGCAGCGCGCGCCGGCCGCGCCCGAACTTTATTCACGCGGCTCCGACGATGCGTCCGGAACATTCGTCATCGGAAATCCGAACCTGAAAATCGAAACCGCGAACACCGCCGAGATCGGGCTCAAGCGCGCCAAGGGGCAACTGCGGTTCGAGACCAGCCTCTACTACACGCGCTATCAGGATTTCATCTTCAAGCAGGTGACCGGCAACTTCTGCGTCGATCAATTTTTCACCTGCGGCGCGGCCGGCCCGCTGATTCAGGTTGCCTATGGCCAGCGCGACGCGATTTTCCGGGGCGCGGAACTCGCAGCTCAACTCGATGTCACACCACTCGGCAACGGCGTGTTCGGCGTCGACGGTCAGTACGACATCGTGCGCGCGACCTTCACCGATGGAACCAACGTGCCACGCATCGCGCCGATGCGGCTCGGCGGCGGCGTGTGGTGGCGCAGCGCCGAATGGTACGCGCGGGTCGGGCTGCTGCACGCCTTCACGCAAAACGACGTGTCGCTCAACGAGACCCCGACCGACGGCTACAATTTGCTCAAGGCAGAGGTGAGCTACACGCATACGTTCAACCGGACCGACAGCGGACCGCGCGAAATCACCGTCGGACTCGCCGGCGACAACCTGCTCAACGAAGCCATTCGCAATCATATTTCGTTCAAGAAAGCGGAAGTGCTGCAGCCGGGCCTCGGCGTCCGGCTGTTCACAAATGTGAGATTCTGAGGCCGCGGAAAGACTGGAATCGTTCCAGTTTTGGCCAAATCCAGCTAACCAAGGGCGACAACGTCAGCCGCGTGCATTAAAACGACCGGGCCTTCAGTCGAACAGCGACAGACGCAGCGCCACGCTGCGGATTTCTTCGCCGAAGGTCTGGAACGAAAAGCAGGCTCGGCCATCTGACGTTGATAGTTCTGACGTTGATCATGATGTCGGCTGCGAATGCGATTTGAAGAAGCGGAGAGCATATGACCCCTTTCAAGAAGGCCGCCGGATCTCTGGTCTCGCTCGCCGCTGCCATCATGCTGATCGTGCCGGCTTTTGCGCAGACACCCGGCACGCCAACGCCGGGCACGCAACAACCCGCTGTTCAAGCACAGCCCGCGCCGACGCCCGCTGTGCAGGCTCCTCCCGTTCAGTTGCCGGCCGCCGCGGCTCCTGCTGCTCAGTCACCCGCCGCTCAATCGCCTGTCGCCCAAACACCGGCCGTTCAGGGAACGACCGCGCCGGCGAGGAACCCTGCGCTGCCGCACAACCTGTCCCCGTGGGGCATGTTCATGGGCGCAGACATCGTCGTTAAGATCGTGATGATCGGGCTGGCTTTCGCCTCGTTCGTCACCTGGACGATCTGCGTCGCGAAGCTGCTCGAACTGCGCAGCGAAACCTCGCGCGCGAAAAATCGCATCGAAATACTCGGCAACGACATTTCGCTGGCTGAAGCCGAGCGCGACGCCCGCGACGGCGACGACGCGGTCGCGCTGCTGGTGCAATCCGCCGCCGCGGAAGCGAGACTGTCAGACACTATCAACGACGAGGGCTTCAAGGAACGCATTGAACTGCGGCTCAGCCGCGTCGAGGCTGCGATGTCGCGGCGCATCGCTCGCGGCACCGGCATGCTCGCCACCATCGGCGCCACCGCGCCATTCGTCGGCCTGTTCGGCACGGTGTGGGGCATCATGAATTCCTTCATCGGCATTTCCGAAGCGCACACCACCAACCTCGCAGTTGTCGCTCCGGGTATCGCCGAGGCACTGCTCGCCACCGCGATGGGATTGATCGCGGCCATTCCTGCGGTCGTGATCTACAACCACCTCGCCCGCATGGTTGCGGCCTATCGCGCGCTGCTCGGCGACGCCTCCGCGCAGGTGATGCTGCTCATCAGCCGCGATCAGGGCCGCCGCTCACTGCGCGTCGCGCGCGCCGCGGAGTAACGTCATGGGCGCGAAACTGGGCGGCAAAGTCGCCGGCGCGGATGACGATCTGGCCGAAACGCATGAAATCAACGTCACGCCGTTCATCGACGTGATGCTGGTGCTTCTCATCATCTTCATGGTTGCAGCGCCGCTGGCGACCGTCGATCTCGGCGTCGAACTTCCCGCCTCCACCGCGACACCTCCGCCGCGTCCGGACAAGCCGGTCTTCGTCACGGTGAAGCCGGATCTGACGCTTGCGATCGGCGAGGACATCGTTCCGCGTCCGACACTCGCGAGCGCGCTCGATACCGCCATGAACGGCAAGAAGACCGATCCTGTTTACCTGCGCGCCGACAAGAGCGTGCCTTACGGCGATCTGATGGACGTGATGAACCTGCTGCGCAACGCCGGCTATCTCAAGATCGCGCTCGTCGGACTCGACGCAAGAAACTGAACAGAGCGGCAAGCAGCTGAAATGAACACGCTCGTCCTGCACGGCCCGCCCGACCAAACCGACGTCCGCCGCTGGGCGCTGTCGGCGGCGCTGGTCGTGGCCGTTCACGTCGGAGCGATTGCCGCGGGCCTGAACTGGTACACGCCGCCCGACGTGGCCGGCACCGCATCCGAGCCGATCATGCTCGATCTGGAATCGGCGCCGCCGACGCCGGAGCCGCAACAGCTCGATCTCGCGCCTGGCCCGCAGATGCAGGAGGCCGAACCGCCGCCGCCCGAGCCCGAGAAGCCGCAGGAAATCGTCGAGGAACAGGTCCCTCCGACTCCCATGCAGGAGAAGGCCGAGGTCGTGGCTCCTCCGGAAAAGCCGAAGCCTGAGCCGAAGCCGATCGTCAAGCCGAAGCCCAAGCCAGTCGAGCGGCCGAAGAAGCCGACCGAAGCGCCCGCGCCGCGCACCACGGCGACGCCGCAGGCGGCGCAGGCCGCGCGCGCGAATTACAACGGCATCCTGTCGGCGCACCTTCAGCGCTACAAGCAATATCCGTCCGGCGCGAAAGCCGCCGGTGAACAGGGTGTGGCGATGCTGAGCTTCACCGTCAGCCGCGGCGGACAGGTGACGAGCGCACGGCTGGCGAAATCCTCAGGCTCCTCTGCGCTGGACGGCGAGACCATGGCGATGATCCATCGCGCACAGCCGCTGCCATCATTCCCACCGGAAATGACGCAAAGCTCGGCGAGCTTCACCGTGCCGGTACGCTTCTTCCTGCGCTGATAGCGCAGGGATTATTGATCGGCTTCCGCACCAAGGACCAAACGCCGCAGGCTTGATCGGATTCGAGCCATGCAACATTGCGCGCCGTGACCATTATCAACCCGCCAGCGAGCGTGCTATAGCATCTCCGGATTGAGCATGCCGGAGGCCCGCAATGTTCGACGGTTTCGACGCCATCACCCTGGCGCGCCTGCAATTTTCGTTCACGATGAGCTTTCACATCGTGTTTCCGGCCTTCTCCATCGGCCTCGCAAGCTATCTCGCCGTTCTCGAAGCGCTCTGGCTGTGGACCGGCCGCGAGGTCTTCATCAACCTGTTCAATTACTGGCTGAAGATCTTTGCCATCGCCTTCGGCATGGGCGTCGTCTCCGGGATCGTGATGTCGTACCAGTTCGGCACCAACTGGTCGGTGTTCTCCGACAAAACCGGCCCCATTATCGGGCCGCTGATGGCCTACGAGGTGCTGACAGCGTTTTTCCTTGAAGCCGGATTCCTCGGCGTCATGCTGTTCGGGCTGAAGCGCGTCGGCCACAAATTGCATTTCCTCGCCACGCTGATGGTCGCCATCGGCACGCTGATTTCCGCATTCTGGATTCTGTCGGCGAACTCCTGGATGCAAACGCCCGCCGGCTTTGCGATGAATCCCGCGGGACAGTTCGTCGCCGCGGACTGGTGGAAGGTGATCTTCAATCCATCCTTCCCCTATCGCCTCGTGCACATGGTGCTGGCGGCCTATCTCACCACCGCCTTCGTGGTCGGCGCTGTCGGCGCCTATCACCTGCTGCGGAATTCGAAGCTTGAAGGCGCCCGCGTGATGTTCTCGATGGCGATGTGGATGGCGGCGCTGGTGGCCCCGATCCAGATCTTCGCCGGCGATCAGCACGGCCTCAACACGCTGGAGCATCAGCCGGTCAAGGTGATGGCGATGGAAGGCCACTTCCAGAGCCATCCCAACGGCGCGCCGCTGATCCTGTTCGGCTGGCCCGATCAGGACGAGGCGAAAGTGAAATACGCGATCGAGATTCCGAAAGCGTCGTCGTTGATCCTCAAGCATTCGCTGGATGCGCCGCTGAAGGGTCTCGATACCGTACCGCGCGAGAATTGGCCGAAAGTGCCGATCGTGTTCTGGTCGTTCCGCATCATGGTCGGCATCGGCTTCCTGATGCTCGGCATCGGCATTCTCAGTCTGTGGGCGCGCTGGCGCGGCACGCTTTATGACTCGCAATTTCTGCATCGCTTTGCGCTCGCGATGGGACCGGCGGGATTCATCGCGGTGCTGGCGGGCTGGGTGACCACCGAGGTCGGACGTCAGCCGTTCACGGTCTACGGTCTGTTGCGCACGGTGGATTCAGCATCACCGCTCGACGCGCCCGCCGTCGCCACGTCGCTGATCGCCTTCATCATCGTCTACTTCATCGTGTTCGGCATGGGCGTGTTCTACATCCTGCGGCTGATGCACGAGCCGCCGCACCATGGCGAGCAGGGTCCGCGCGAGGATGTGCCGAGCCGCGCCGCAGGCATTACGCCCGCGCAGTCCGTTTCCATCACGCATGGACAAGGGTGAACGCCATGGCCGGAGAATTCTTCCATATCGCGACGCTCTGGGCCTTCATCATCGCCTTCGCCGTTTTCATGTACATCGTGATGGACGGCTTCGACCTCGGACTCGGCATGTTGTTTCCGATGTTCCCGAAGAAGGAAGACCGCGATGTGATGATGAACACCGTCGCGCCGGTGTGGGACGGCAACGAAACCTGGCTGGTGCTCGGCGGCGGCGGACTGATGGCGGCTTTTCCGCTGGCCTATGCGGTGCTGATGCCGGCGATCTATACGCCGATCATCGCGATGCTGATCGGGCTGATATTTCGCGGCGTGGCATTTGAATTCCGCTGGCGCACCCAGAGCGAACGCAACCGCTGGGACATCGCATTCGCCGGCGGCTCGCTGATCGCAGCACTGGCGCAAGGCATCGCGCTCGGTGCGATCCTGCAAGGCGTGCATGTCGAAGGCCGCGCCTATGCCGGGGGCTGGTGGGACTGGCTGACGCCGTTCAGCATTCTGACTGGCCTTGCCGTCGTCGCCGGTTATGGATTGCTCGGCGCGACCTGGCTGGTCATGAAGACCACCGGCGAACTGCGCGACCATGCCTATCGCCTCAGCCTGTGGCTGCTGGTCGCGACCTTGATCGCCATTGTCGCCGTCAGCCTCGCGACGCCATTCCTTCAGGCCGACTACTGGCGGCGCTGGTTTGAATGGCCGAACATCATTTTCACCGCGCCGATCCCGATCGCGGTGGCTGTCGTCACGCTGCTGCTCCTGAGAAGTATTGCGAACAAGCAGGACTACCGGCCATTCGTGCTGTCGCTCGCATTGTTCGGCTTGTCCTATGCGGGACTGGGCGTCAGCATGTATCCCTACATCGTGCCACAAAGCATCACGATCTGGCAGGCCGCCGCCCCCGCCAACAGCCTGAACTTCATGATCTGGGGCGTCGCGATCCTGGTGCCGATCATCCTCGGCTACACCGCATGGGCCTATTATGTCTTCCGCGGCAAGGTCGACGCGTCGAGCGGCTATCACTAGTCATGGCACCGCCGCCCGAACCACCCCGTCCGCTCGGACGACGCCTGTTGTGGTTCGTGGCGTTATGGCTGCTGGGCACCGGCTCGGTCGCCACGCTCGCCTACGTTTTGCGGCTCTGGATCAAGCCGCACTGACCGCGAAACCATCGCTAATTTCAGAGATATTTTAAGGATTTGCGACGCATGGTGCGCGCCTTGACGCGCGTATCACTTGCCAGCCGTGCATGGCTCAGGTTTGATGCGCGCAGGCACGGACCAACGCGGGATTCTCGACATGAACATCTTCCGGCTTTTGTCTCTGGCGACTCTGATTAGCGTCAGCCTGTTGGGCGCGGCATCACACGCCTTCGCGCAGGGACGCGAGATGAACATCGGCGACCAGCCGGGCTACATCCCAGACGACGAAGAACTCGCGCCGGAATTCAAGCGCACTGCCGTTTTCTACCGGACCACCGAAGCACCCGGCACCATCGTCATCAGCACGTCCGAACGCTTCCTCTATCTGATCCAGGGCAACGGCCGCGCGCTGCGCTACGGCATCGGCGTCGGCCGCGAAGGCTTCCAGTGGCAGGGATTGCAGAAGATCACCCGCAAGCAGGAATGGCCGGACTGGACGCCACCGCCGGAAATGATCGCACGCCAGCCTTATCTGCCGCGCTTCATGGCGGGTGGCCCGGGCAATCCGATGGGCGCACGCGCGCTGTATCTCGGCGCAACGGTGTACCGCATTCACGGCACCAACCAGCCGCAGACCATCGGCAGCGCCGTGTCGTCGGGCTGCTTCCGTCTGGTCAATGCCGACGTGACCGATCTTTATGATCGTATCCCGGTCGGCACCAAGGTCATTATCCGTCAGCGGCCGGAAATCTAGATCCGGACAGTCCACCTTTTGCTTCCACGCACGCATCACAGGCGGGATTATTTCATGGCTTTCTTTCCACGGACATTTAACACCGGCCTGTTGTTCGGTGCAGTCATCGCGGTCGCCGTCGCGGCCGCCGCGATCACCTATGAGCGCTACGACACTCGGACCCTGAAACGTACCGTGAAGCGCGACGCAGTGCTGTGCGGCGTCAACACTGGCCTGCCGGGCTTCTCGTTGCCCGACGACAAGGGCAACTGGACCGGCTTCGATGTCGATATCTGCCGCGCCGTAGCCGCCGCGATCTTCAACGACCCGACCAAGGTGAAATTCGTTCCGCTCGACGCCAGCGAACGCTTCAAGGAATTGCGCAATCGCAAAGTCGACATCCTGTCGCGTAACTCGACATGGAGCATGTCCCGCGAAACCGAATACGGACTGAACTTCGCGGCCATCGCCTATTACGACGGCGAGGGCTTCATGGTGCGCAAGTCGCGCAACGTCGAATCCGGCCTCGAACTCGACGGCAGCAAGGTCTGCGTTCAAGCCAACACCACGACGCAGCTCAATCTCGCGGACTACTTCCGCGCCAACAACATCAAGTATCAGGAACTGAATTTCGCGAAACTGGATGACGTCCTCAAGGCGTATGACGAAGGCACTTGTGACGTCCTGACCACCGACGTGTCGCAGCTCTATGCGCTGCGGCTGAGGCTGACCAAGCCCGGCGAACACAGCATTCTTCCCGACGTGATCTCGAAGGAGCCGCTGGCGCCAGTGGTGCGGCAGCGCGACGACGAGTGGCTGCTGATCGTAAAATGGACGATCTACGCGATGCTTAACGCGGAAGAGCTCGGCGTCACCTCCAAGAATATCGACGAGGCTTTAAAGTCGAAGAAGCCCGACGTCATGCGCCTGGTCGGCACCGAAGGCGCCTATGGCGAGGAAATGGACCTGACGAAGGACTGGGCCGCGCGCATCATCCGCCATGTCGGGAACTACGGCGAAGTCTACGACCGCAATGTCGGCGAAGGCTCGAAGCTCGCGATCCCGCGCGGGCTGAACCAGTTGTGGAACGCCGGCGGCATCCAGTACGCCCCGCCGATCAGGTAGCGCGCCAGATTCTATGAACGCAAATGGCCGGGCTTTAAGCCCGGCTATTTTTATTGGGGAACATCGTCGCTCAGTATCCTTTCAGCCGCGCCAGCTGATCGGCATGAAACGACGCATCGCCGAACAATTCCTGACACACCCGCGCGCGCTTCATGAAGAAGCCGATGTCGAATTCATCGGTCATGCCGACACCGCCGTGCATCTGCACCGCTTCCTGCACCGCCAGCGTTGCGGTCGTGCCCGCCTTCGCCTTGGCCACCGCAACCGCGGCACCGGCCTTGTCAAAATCCGAATCCAGCGCCTGCAATGCCTTCATCACCGCCGCGCGCGTGATCTCGATCTCGGTATAGAGATGCGCGGCGCGGTGCTGCAGGGCCTGAAACTCGCCGATCAACTTGCCGAACTGCTTGCGCTCTTTCAGGTAGGTCACCGTGCGCGTGAAGGCCTCCTCACTGAGGCCGACCATCTCAGCCGCAACCGCCGCGCGGCCGACATTGAGAATGCCGTCCAGCAGCGGCCCACCCTGATCGACTTCGCCGAGTACACTGTCTGCCGTCACATCGACATCATTGAACATGATACGTGCCGCGTTGTGGTTGTCGACCATCGCGGTGCGTTCGATCTCGATGCCCTTGGATTTCGGATTGACCAGAAACAGCGTCAGGCCGTCGCGCGAGCCGGGTTCGCCCGCGGTGCGGGCCGCCACGATCAGCAGATCCGAAACGTGACCGTCGACCACGAAGGCTTTCGCACCCTTCAGCTTGAAGCCGTTGCCGGATCGCGTCGCTTTCATCGCGGTCTTGTGCGGACGGTGCTTGGCGCCCTCGTCCACCGCAAGCGACACGATCAGGTCGCCCTTGGCGAGCTTCGTCAGATATTCCGACTTCTGCGCGGCGCTGCCGCCGCGCGTCAGCGCGGTTGCCGCCACCACACCGGTCGACAGAAACGGCGACGGCATCAGCGTGCGGCCGATTTCCTCCATCACCACGCCTGCCTCGACCGCGCCCAGCGCGCTGCCGCCGAACTCCTCCGGCACCAGAAGACCCGCAAAGCCCATCTCGGCGAATGTTTTCCATAACTCGCGCGAGAAGCCGGTCGCATCCTTGGTGTCGCGCAGCTTGCGCAGATGCGCGACCGGCGCCTTGTCGCTGATGAGGCTGCGCGCGCTGTCGCGCAGCATTGACTGTTCTTCGTTGAAGACGAGAGCCATTTTATAGAATCCAATGCAATGTGAGTTATGGGCGCGGCGCGATTACGCGCCCGGCAGATCGAGAATGCGCTTGGCGACGATGCCAAGCATCACCTCGCTGGTGCCGCCTTCGATCGAGTTGGCCTTGGTGCGCAACCACGAGCGCGCCGCCGCGCCCTCGCGCGAGCGTTCGCTTTCCCATTCGAGCGCATCGACGCCACCGGCCGACATCAGGATTTCATGACGGCGCTTGTTCAACTCGGTGCCGTAGTATTTCAGCGCCGATGACCAGGCTGGATGGCCCTGCCCTGCCTTGGCGAGATCGACCGCGCGTTCGGACGCGCAGGCGAGCGCGGCCTCATCGACCTCGAACGCGGCGATCTGCCCGCGCAACACCGCGTCGTCGAGCTGACCGTTCGCATCTGCGCCGATGGAATTCGCCGCCACCTGACCGAGCGGCCGCCCGGCGCTGCGATCGCCGAGACCGCTGATCATGGAGCGCTCGTGCTGCAACAGGTACTTCGCGACATCCCAGCCGCGGTTGACGGTGCCGACCACGTGGGATCGCGGCACGCGGACGTTGTCGAAGAAGGTTTCGCAGAACGGCGACTTGCCGGAGATCAGGAGAATCGGCTTGGTCGATACACCCTTCGAGGTCATGTCGAACAGGATGAAGCTAATGCCATCATGCTTCTTGGCCGAGAAATCCGTCCGCACCAGACAGAAGATCCAGTCGGCGAAATTGGCGTAGGACGTCCAGATTTTCTGCCCATTGATGATGTAGTCGTCGCCATCAACATCCGCGCGCGTCTGCAGGGACGCGAGGTCCGACCCCGCGTTGGGTTCGGAATAACCCTGACACCAGCGAATCAATCCGGCGGCAATTTTTGGCAGATGCTCGCGCTTCTGCGCATCGGTGCCGTATTTCAGCAGCGCCGGTCCCAACATCCAGATGCCGAAGCTCGACAGCGGCAGCCGCGCGCCGATCGCCGCCATTTCCTGACGCAGGATTTTCGTCTGTTCTGCATCGAGGCCGCCGCCGCCATACTCCTTGGGCCATTCCGGCACGGTCCAGCCCTTGTCGCGCATTCGCTCGAACCAGACCTTTTGCGGCTCGGATGCAAATTTGGTATTGCGGCCGCCCCAGAACACATCGTTTTCGCTCGCCACCGGCTTGCGCATCTCGGGCGGACAATTGGCTTCCAGCCAGGCGCGCGTCTCCGCGCGGAATTTTTCGGACTCTGCCATCGATATTTCCTCGACCAGTTCGGCCCATGACGCAATTTGCGCGGCCACGGTTGAATTTCTCGGCCGGACTGTACTGTCCGCTTGGCGAATTTCAATATCTCCCATCCACGAAAGCCGCGCGGTGTGCGATATGGTAGCCATGCACGGCCCATCGGCATTCTCACGCCGAGCGCCGCAACGATTGAAAGAACAAGGGAAACCGTTATGCGCCTGAAAGACCTTTCGCCTAGCGAAATGAGCGACGACCAGAAGAGCATTTATGCGGAAGCTTCCGCCGGCAAGCGCGGCACCGTAGTGCCGCCGCTGCGCGCGTGGATTCATGCGCCGGAGATGGCGCGGCACGCGAGCCGGCTCGGCGAATTCCTGCGCTACAACACTTCGCTCGGGCCGCGGCTGTCGGAACTCGCGATTCTCGTCACCGCGCGGCACTGGAGCGCGCATTACGAATGGTACGCGCACAAGAAGATTGCGCTCGCCGCCGGGCTTGAGCCCAAGATCGTCGATGCCATCAATCACCGCCGCGTTCCGGATTTCGACGACCCGAAAGCGCAACTGGTTTACGAATTCAGCGAGTCGATGCACGAGAACCACACCGTACCCAAGCTGCTTTACGACAAGGCCGTCGCGATGTTCGGCGAGAGCGGCACTGTCGAGCTGGTCGGCGTGCTCGGCTACTATTCGCTGATCTCCATGACCCTTAACGCCTTCGAGGTGGGACTGCCCGAGGGTGAGGTCTCGGACCTGGTGCCGTGACCAGAGAGAACGTCATTGCGAGCGAAGCGAAGCAACCCAGATCTAGGAACTGGATTGCTTCGTCGCTAGCGCTTCTCGCAATGACGGAGCACATGGCCGCTTGATTAACTCCGTTCGCTATCCATCTCTCCTATTCAGTATGGAAATCGGAGATTGATATGACCGAGACTGCGTCATCGTCTTTCAGGCCCATCGCCGCGGGCACGCGGATCGGCCACGTCCATCTTAAAGTGGCGGACCTCGACCGCGCGCTGGGATTTTATCAGGACGTGCTCGGCTTTGAGCTGATGCAGCGTTATGGCGATCAGGCCGCGTTCATTTCGGCGGGTGGCTATCACCACCACATCGGTTTGAACACATGGGAAAGCAAGGGCGGCAAGCCGCCCGCGCCGGGCACCACCGGATTGTTTCACACTGCCATCCTTTATCCGACGCGCGCGGCGCTGGCGGATGCATTGCATCGGGTGCTGTCCGCCGGGATTACGCTCGACGGCGCGAGCGATCACGGCGTCAGCGAGGCACTTTACCTGCGTGACCCCGACGAGAATGGCGTGGAATTGTATCGCGATCGGCCCGAAGCCGAATGGCCGCGCCATCCCGATGGAAGTCTTGCGATGTTCACGCGCCGGCTCGATGTCGAAGCGCTGCTGCGGGAACGGGAAGGTTGATTAAATAACCTGCGGTGTCTTCGCTCTGATCAAGACGATCACCGCGGCGATCAATTCCAGCGCGGCGCAGGCATAGAACGGCACGGTGTAGCTGCCGAAGATATCTCGCAGCAGGCCGACGATCCCCGGTCCGAACGCATAGGTGAACTGGCAGATCGCCGTCACCAGACTGACCAGCACGCCGAATGCCGCCGTGCTGAACTCGCGCTGCACGATCATCGACGGCAGCGTGATCATGTTGCCGACGGAAAATCCGAACAGCGCGCTTGCAGCGAACAGGGCGAATTCGTTCCGCGTGTTGATGATGACGAGCAGTGCAATGGCCTGGCTGACCGCCGAGACGCTGGACGCGATGCGCTGATCCATCCGGTCGACCACGATACCGAACAGCACGCGCCCGATCACAGCCATCGCCGTCATCAGTGCAACCGCGATCCCGGCGCGCTCGCGGCCGATGATCGGTTCGAGAAACGAAATCTGATGCACGATGAAACCGACCTGCGCCACCAGCAGCAGCGAGAACGGCACGGTGATGGTCCAGAACGGCAGGCTGCCGAACGCCGCGCGGCGCATCTGGGCCGCTGACTGCGCGACAGGCGCCGGCGCTGGATCGAATGCATCCAGCGGCGGCAACGTGCGTTTCGGCGGCCGGCCGACCCAGATCACGACGGCCGGCACCACCAGCGCGATCATCACCAGCGCCGCCCCGATCGAGGTTGCCGGGAAACCGAACCTGCCGATGGCTGCAACCAGCAGCGGCACGCCGAGAATGCCGCCGCAGCTTGCGCCATTCAGCGCTAAACTGATCGCCATGCCGCGCTTCTTGTCGAACCACAGGCCGAGCGTGTTGTTGATCGCGGCGAGACTGGTGCCCGCCCAACCGGTCGCGATCAGCGCGTAAGCCACATAAAGCTGCCACGGCGACGTGATCTGCCCGACCAGCGCGGTGCCCGCCGCCATGCTGACGATGCCCGCGATCAGAAGACGGCGCGGCCCCAGCACTCGGATCGCCTCGCTGACGAACACCACAAGCACGGCGCTGAACAGGTAATAGCAGGTCGTCGCGGTCGAGATCAGTGAGTTAGGCCAGCCATGCAGCCGATGCAGTTCGGCGAGATAGACCCCTTGCCCGTAAAACCCGGCGCCCCATGCAAACGTCGCGACCAGAAAGCAGACCGCGACGATGGGCCAGCCTTCATAGCGGATCGACGTCTCGTCGATCGTTTTCTCATCCCCGGCGGAGCCGGTGTGAGGCGAATTCATGAACTGGCGCTTCCTCGTGAGAGCTGATGCTCTTCTCGTTTTCGTCTGGCCGGACATCTGTCAGGACGCCGGTCACGGCGTCAAGCGAGACCTCGTCATTGCTCACATGAGGCTTAGTCATGCGGCGTGCGCGGGAATTTTCAGCCCTTCGCCGCGTTGTAGAAGAACCGCTCGCGGAACACCTTGTCGCCACGCCATTCCTGCATCGCGATTTCATCGACATGGCGGGTCTTGCCGTCGCGGCCGACCAGATCGAAATTCCAATGTATCATGACGTGGTCGCCTTCAACCACCGAGACCAGCGCTTTGGAGTGAACCTCTTTCATCATCGCGAGGATGCCGCGTTCATGCGCCACCAGCACCTCGCGGCCGACGCGCGGCGGCGACGTGTTTTCCTGCATGCTGGCATCTTCGGTGTAATAGCGCTCGATGGCGCCGGCGTGATCGCCGCCTTCGACCACGGCAATGAATTCATCAACACGCGCGCGTGTGGGCATCTGTGCTTCCCCGGTGAATATCTCTCGGGGAACAATAGCAACAGGAAACATCAACCGCCACGGGGGCGGCCAGTGCCTACTCGTATAAATAGCCGACCGGCTTGCCTTCGGTCCGCAAGGGACGGATGTCCCTTTGGGTGATGATTTGACCGGCGAGGCCGTCGATCTCGTCACGCTGCGTCGGCGTCCAACTGCGAAGCTTCTCCATCCCCTTCAGGAGGCCGAGCCGCAGCACCTGCGTGTTTTCGCCCACGCCTGTGAGCGTGATCGTGTTCTTGCTCGCGGTCACCACATCGCCGGTCGCAAGTTCAAACGTCTTGCCCGTGCTGTCCCTGAATTCGGACGTGCCGCGAATGACGCGGTAAATGACGACTTCGCCTTTTGCGAAAGAGTCCTCGTTCACCGATGCCGAAGTGCTTTTCGGCAGGAGCGAGTGCCCGTTCGGATCGGTTGCGATGATGTGGCCGGTGACGAGATGGCCACTCGGGACTTCGATACCAATGTCGCGCACGTAAACCGGCACCGCCGATTTGACGGCACCGCCGGCCAGCGGCTTGAAGAGCGCGTCCAGCGCCAGCGGGTCTTGAAGCCAGAAGCCGGCATCGGCGGGGCGGTCATGCAGCGGATGGGTCCAGGCCACACGCGGCGTTTCGGCCTCGTTGATTTGATCCGGACCGACAATCGTCGGATTTGGGAAAGTCGTCGGATCGGTGATGAAGGCTTCAAGAAACTTGCCGGAGTAGCCCATGGACATCGCGTCCGGCACCACCGTCTGCGGCGTCTTCAGATTCTCTTCGGTCGACAACCCTGACCATGTGTAAAAAAGCTGGCGATGCACGATCGCGCTTTGCAGCATCACCGCGCCGGGACCCACATTGTAGAAGCGCCCATCGTAATCGAAAGTGAACATCCCCGACGTCACCAGCACGAGTTGGAAACCACCCGGTGGAAGGTGAAGGTGGAAATCGGTGGGGCCGGTATCCGGGAGATAAATCGGCAGATTTGTTGCGACCTCATGGAGAAGGAAAGCTTCGTTGTTGGCATGAAAGCCTTCGTTCGCGCGGCTGTAGAGCGCCTGCGGGCGATAGGTCGGCTCGTATGTCGTATCCTTGTGGCGATCGATCGCCACAAAACTCTGGGTGTTCAGGCGGATGGGATCACCGTTCGGGTGAGTCAGACCCGGCGATTTTGAATCGACCGTGGCATGCACATTCATGGCATTCTCCACTCCGGGCGGGGCACCCGGCCAGTTGCTTCTGCAAAGGATCATGCGAATTCCACGCCAGCGACCGCATTAGGAACGCGCGTGACCTGAGGAATTTTTACGCAGCAAAAGATGTGGCTGAATCCGTGGGAGATTGGAGCGCGCGGACGACATGCCATGCCGCGCAACGACTCGCGATCGACTTAAGAAGCTCTGGCATCCCAGTCAGGCACGGTCACAGATCCGCGCAAGTGATGATATTGGGCCCAGCGATCAGGCAATTGCGCTGCGCCGCTGCCTAATATTCCACCTCAAGCTCCTCGATATCGGCGGGCTCCAGCCGTGCCGCCTCGATCCATTCCTGCATTTCAGGAAGGCTGATGATCCGTTTTGCATAGCTCGCCAGTGTCGGGCCGATCTGCACATCGTAGGTCAGGAAGCGCGTCACCACCGGCGCGTACATCGCGTCCGCCATCGAACGATGCCCGAACAGGAACGGCCCGCCGGATTTTTCCAGGCAGTCGCTCCAGATCGCGCAGATCCGGTCGATGTCCGCCTGCGCCCGCGACCAGATCTTGAAGCCGGGAAAATGCCCCTTGATGTTGACCGGCAGCGACGAGCGCAGGGTCGCGAAGCCGGAATGAATCTCGCCGCAGATCGAGCGGCAGTGCGCGCGGGGAATGCGCTCGGACGGCAATAAACCCGCATCGGGCATGAGATCGTTGAGATATTCGCCGATCGCCAGCGTATCCCAGACCGTCGCCCCGTCATGCCGCAGACACGGCACCAGGATCGACGACGACAGCAGCAGGATTTCCGCACGCGCCGATTGATCATCGGCGGCGGTGACGATCTCGTCGAACTCCAGCCCCGAAAATTTGGTGAGCAGCCAGCCGCGCAGCGACCATGACGAATAGTTCTTGCTGCTGATTGTCAAAGTGGCCTTGGCCATGGTCGCCCTCCTTACGCCTGCACATCAAAGAAGCGGTGCCGACAGCCCGCCGTTCGCCGAGCCTGCCTGTTGTTTAAGCGCCTGCTCCTTTTACACACAGCAAACGACATGCCAGTTCCTAAGGCCAATTGACGGCGCTCTGGCGTCATTGTTGCATGACGACAAAGCAGGGGAATGACGTGGATGTCGCCGATGATGTATCAGGCCTATCAGAACACCATGGATTTCGCCGCGCCGTTGCGCTCGGGCGCAGCCACGGCGATGGCGTATCTCAGGATGTTTCCGGAGGGCGTCTCCGACAAGGTGTTCGGACGGCTCGCGGCCGCGTTCGAGATGATCTCGCGGACGTCGCTGACCTACAAGCGGCCCGACTATGACATCAAGCCTGTTCTGGTCGGCAACCGCAAATGCGAGGTCATCGAGGAAATCCCGTTCGCGACGCCGTTCGGCTCACTGCTGCATTTCAAGAAGGAAGGCGCACCGGCGCAGCCGAAGGTCCTGCTGGTCGCGCCGATGTCGGGACACTTCGCGACGCTGCTGCGCGGCACGGTGCAGACACTGCTGCAGGATCACGACGTCTACATCACCGACTGGCATAACCCGCGCGACATTCCGCTCAATCAAGGCAAGTTCGGCCTCGACGAATATACCGAACATCTCATCACGTTCATGGATCAGATCGGCCCGAAGTCGCACATGGTCGCGATCTGCCAGCCGTCAGTGTCGGCGCTCGCCGCCTGCGCGATCATGTCGGAGGACAATCACCCCGCGCGCCCGGCGAGCCTCACCTTGATGGCGGGGCCGATCGACACCCGCATCGCGCCCACCAAGGTCAACGACTTCGCAAAATCAAAACCCTTGAAGTGGTTCGAGGACACCCTGATCCAGTACGTCCCGATGCAGTGCAAGGGCGCGTTCCGCAAAGTCTATCCGGGCTTCATCCAGGTCACGGCATTCGTGTCGATGAATCTCGATCGCCACCTCAAGTCGCACAAGGATTTGCTCGAGCATCTGGCAAAAGGCGAGACTGAGAAAGCCGACACCATCAAGACGTTCTACGACGAATACTTCGCGGTGATGGATCTGCCGGCTGATTTCTACATCGACACCATCCGCGACGTGTTTCAGGAACATCTGCTGCCGCAGGGCAAGTTCACCTACCACGGCCGTCCGGTGAACTGCGCCTCGATCAAGAAGATGGGCCTGATGACCGTGGAGGGCGAGAAGGACGACATCTGTTCGATCGGGCAGACCCTCGCAGCGCAGGACCTCTGCACCGGCGTGCGCGCCTACCGCAAGGTGCATCATATGCAGGCCGGCGTGGGACACTATGGGGTGTTCAGCGGCCGCAAGTGGAACAACGAAATCTATCCGCTGCTGCGGGACTTCATTCACGTCAATTCGTGACGGCGGCTCGCGATCGGGTCAAAAAAAGAGGCCACCTGCGAACAGGCGGCCTTCAGTTTGAGGAAGAATGGCCGTCCGCCAAATGACGGGCGGACCACTCTCAGACGACTTTCAATTTCTCACGATCTCTCTTTCGGCGACGCCCTCTCGTCGGAGTCGCGTTCCGCTCACTCATCCGCGCGACGGCTTGCCGCGCACGGCGAGCACCGGGACAGCGACGGCGCTGTATGCCGGTTTCATCGACGCCTGCCCGCGCGCAAGGCGGTGCGCGAGCCACGCCAGAAAAACGCGCAGGAATGGGATGCGCTCTTGCTTTCCGGTCTGCATGGTTTTGATCCCTCCGTTCGCCGCGGCAATCCGGGTTGGGTCCGGACGCCGCGGCGTCTTCCTGGCAGGTTCGGGGTTCGGTCTGCCTCACGTCCGGTAAATCTAGGCCTCTCTACGATTTTGGCAAACGAGAAATCCGGAGGCTTCAAATCGATTTTGTCGATATGACGCGCGAAGCGTCATTTACGCCGCCAGCGCCTTCATCTCGGCATAGAGATCGGACTTGCCCTCGAAGCCGATGCCCGGCAGATCCGGCATGGTGATGTGGCCGTTCTCGACGCGCACGCCGTCGGGGAAACCGCCGTAAGGCTGGAACAGGTCCGGATAGCTTTCGTTGCCGCCGAGGCCGAGGCCCGCCGCGATGTTCAGCGACATCTGATGCCCGCCATGCGGCACGCAACGCGACGGCGACCAGCCGTGCGTTTTCAAAACCTCGAGCGTGCGCTGATACTCGCAGAGGCCATACGACAAAGCGCAGTCGAACTGCAGCCAGTCGCGATCCGGCCGCATGCCGCCGTGACGAATGAGATTGCGCGCGTCCTGATGGCTGAAAAGATTCTCGCCCGTCGCCATCGGTCCCGGATAGAAATCCGCCATCGTCGCCTGCAATGCGAAGTCCAGCGGGTCGCCGATCTCTTCATACCAGAACAGCGGATACTGCCGCAGCATCTTGGCGTAAGCGATTGCGGTCTCCAGATCGAAGCGGCCGTTGGCGTCGACCGCGAGCTGCGCCTGCGAGCCGATTTCCTTCAGCACAGCCTCGATGCGTCCCTGATCCTCCTTGAGCGAGGCGCCGCCGATCTTCATCTTCACGACGTTGTAGCCGCGATCGAGATAACCGCGCATTTCCTTGCAAAGCGCGGTGTTGTCCTTGCCGGGATAATAGTATCCGCCGGCGGCATAGACGAACACGCGCGGATTGGCTTCGCGCTTGTGACGCTCCGCCAACAGGCGAAACAGCGGTTTACCTGCGATCTTCGCCATCGCATCCCACACTGCCATGTCGAGCGTGCCGACCGCGACCGAGCGCTCGCCGTGGCCGCCGGGCTTTTCATTGGACATCATCGCAGCCCAGACCTTGTCGGGATCGATGTTGCCGCCGGTTTCATCGAGCAGCGATTTCGGCTCGGCTTCGAGAATGCGCGGCGCGAAGCGTTCGCGGATCAACCCGCCCTGCCCGTAACGTCCGTTGGAGTTGAAGCCGTAGCCGATCACGCGCTTGCCGTCGCGCACGACGTCAGTCACCACCGCAACAAGGCTCGTCGTCATCTTGGTGAAGTCGATATAGGCATTGCGGATCGGGGACGAGATTGGCTTGGTGATCTCGCGGACATCGACGATGCGAACGGACATGGCGGCTCCTGCTTGTTGTTCTGTAGTGTTTCCGGCGTCATATACCGTGCAGCGATGTCGCCCAAGGGCGTGAAAAGTTCAAGGGAAACCGCGGGTTTTTTGCGGCATTCCGCCTCTTTTCCGCTCATTGCCGCCTGTGGTAAAGAGCGGGCCGGAAATCCAGGAGATGCTTCCCTTGCGCACCGTGCTGCGATCCTTCCTGATCCTGTTTGCGATGCTGTCCGTGGCGCAGTTGACCGCGACCGCCGCGCGCGCCGACAAGCGTGTCGCTCTGGTGCTCGGCATTTCCGCCTATCAGCATGTCGCCAAACTACCTAACCCGTCGAACGACGCCGACGCGATGGCGAACCTGTTCCGGAAATCGGGATTCGATGTAGTCGAAACCCGGCGCGATGTCGGCATCGCCGATCTGCGCCGGGCGGTCGGCGATTTCTCTGACAAGGCACAGGACGCCGATGTCGCCGTGGTGTTCTTCGCCGGCCACGGCATCGAGGTCGACGGCACCAACTATCTGGTGCCGGCAGATGCGAAACTGGCGCGCGATTTCGACATCGAGGACGAAGCGCTGTCGCTCGACCGGCTGCTGAAGGCGATCGAGCCCGCCAAGCGCCTGCGTCTCGTGATGCTGGATGCCTGCCGCGATAATCCGTTCGCCAAGACCATGAAGCGCACGGTGGCGTCGCGCTCGGTCGGACGCGGTCTCGCCAAGATCGAGCCGACGGTGTCCGACACACTGATCGCGTTCGCCGCCAAGGCGGGCTCGGTGGCGCTCGACGGCGACAACAGCAACAGCCCCTTCACCACCGCGCTGCTCGAACACATCGCGACGCCGGGCGTCGATCTGCGCATCGCATTCGGGCGCGTGCGCGACTCGGTGCTCTCCTCCACGAGCCGCAAGCAGGAGCCATATGTGTATGGCTCGCTCGGCGGCAACACGGTCGCCATCGTGGATGCACAGGCCGCAACGGCCAAAGCCGAGTCGAAGAAAACCGAGGACAAGCCCGCGCAGGTCGCGTCAGTCGATCCGGCCGCATCGGCCGCCGCGCGCGTACCGGTCAATGCAGCGCCGTCGCCGTCGTCCAACGAGATCGCGGAAGCCTGGCGCGCGGTGTCCGCAACCACGAGCGCCACTGTGCTCGAAGCCTTCGTGCGGCGCTTCGGCGACAGCATCTATGGCGACCTTGCCCGCGCCCGCCTGCAAGACCTGAAAACACAGGACACCAGGGTCGCAAGCGCGAAGCCGGACGAACGCTCACTGCATCCCGCGCAAAAAGCCGGCGAGCCTGCATCGCCTTCCGCGGTCACTGCCGCGGTGACCCCGTCCGCCAGCACCGCGACCACTCCAGCGGCGAACGGCTATCTCGGATGCTTCAAGGATGACAGCAAGCGCGATCTTGACGGCTACACCTTCTACGACGGCAAGATGACGACGCAACTGTGCGTCTCTACCTGTCGTGACAAAGGCTTCAGTCACGCCGGAACGCAATATGGCGGTCACTGTTTCTGCGGCAACAAGTTCGGCAAGTTCGGCGCGGCCGACAACTGCAACGCCAAATGCACCGGCAACCGCGAGGAGACGTGCGGCGGCACCTGGGCCAATACGATCTACAAGACCAACTGATCGTTTGTCAGCCTATTCGCAGAACCGCTGGCCGTTTGTGACAAAGCAGAACGGCGAACGATCGGTCCAGGCGGTGATTTCCCTGGCGACATTCCGGCGATTCCAGAGCGCACGCCGCTGATACTTCGACAGGCGCGGTGCCGGCGTCACGCAGCGGCTGCTCAGTTTCTCATCCGTGACCGTGGTCCATGTGGCCTTCGTACCGTCAGATGTGCAGGTCTGCATCATCGCCTTCTGCACGCAGACGGTCGCGCCCTCGCTGTAGCTCCGGCTGTTGTAGATGCAGACGAGCGCGGCGGGCTTTTGTCCAACCGGAGACTTCTGCTCAGGCGAGGATTTTTGTTCGGCCGAAGGCTTCTGCTCCGGCGGCGTTTGCGCGGCGGCGGGCAGGCCAAGCAAGACAAGAAGGCACAGCGGGAGAATGCGGTTCATTCGCCATCTTAGCGCGGCGCGGCCGCTTCAAGAAGGCGACCTGCGCAAAAATGCTTAAGGAAAACAGCTTCAAATATCGTCAATTGAAAATCACCCCATCATCCGGCCCGGCACAGCGCCGGACCGGATGGCGGGATTTACTTCGTCAGCGGACAGCCCGACTCCTTGGCGGACGGGAACGCCTTGTCGCCCGGCACCACCGCAAGCTCCTTGTAGTAATCCCAGGGCTTCTTGGACTCGGACGGCTTCTTGACCTCGAACAGATAGAGGTCGTGCACCATGCGGCCGTTTTCGAGAACCTTGCCGCCCTGCGCGAAGTCGTCATCGACCGGCAGTTCCTTCAGCTTCTTGGCAACCGCCTCAGTGTCCTTGGTGCCCGCGGCCTTGACGGCTTTCAGGTACTGCAAGGTCGCCGAGTAAGTGCCGGCCTGGATCATGTTGGGCATCCGGCCGGTGCGCTTGAAGAACTTCTCGCCGAGATTGCGCGACCGCGCGTCGCGATCCCAGTAATAGCCCTCGGTCAGCACGAGACCCTGCGCGGCTTCAAGACCGAGGCCGTGGACTTCAGCCGCCGTCAGCAGCAGTCCAGCGAGCTTCTGGCCACCCTTAACGATGCCGAATTCCGCCGCCTGCTTGATCGAGTTGGTGGTGTCGAGACCGGCATTGGCGAGACCGATGATCTTCGCTTTCGAGCTTTGTGCCTGCAGCAAGAACGAGGAGAAGTCGGCGGTGTTCAAGGGAATGCGAACCGCGCCCACGACCTTGCCGCCCTGCTGGGTGACGAAGTCGCCGGTGTCTTTCTCCAGCGCATGACCGAACGCGTAATCGGCGGTCATGAAGAACCATGTATCGCCGCCGGCCTTCACCAGTGCACCGCCGGTGCCGTAGGCAAGCGCGCGGGTGTCATACGCCCAGTGAAAGCCATAAGGCTGACATGCATCGCCGCTCAGACGCGACGTTGCCGCGCCAACCACGATATCGATCTTCTTCATCTGTTTGGAGAGATCATGAACCGCGAGCGCGACGGACGACGTGGTCAGCTCGGTGATCATGTCGACGTTCTCGACCTCGTACCAGCGGCGCGCGATGCTGACGCCGAGGTCCGGCTTGTTCTGGTGATCGGCGGAGATCACTTCGATCTTCTGGCCGAGCACCGTGCCGCCGAAATCCTCGACCGCCATCTTGGCCGCTTCGAAGGACCACTTGCCGCCGTAGTCGGCGTAAACGCCGGACTGATCGTTGAGAATTCCAATCTTGACGCCTTGCGCAGCCGCCGGCAGCGCCGTCGTCAGGCTGAACGCCGCGACCGCGGCAGCCAGAAATTTCGATGTCATGCAAATCTCCCTGTTTTTTATTTTAGGACATCCTTATAGCGAAAATCGCACATGAGCGGGGTATTGAACTTTCGCCGTAAAGCCGCGCAGTTCTTGCAAGATCATATTGCGGCGCACCAAGAACCTTCCGAGCCGCCGTTGGCAACCGGTCTGGTTTCGGCTTTGATGCGCGGCGCGCCCGCCGGCGCCTGAGGCGCAATTCATGAGACATCTCGGGTTTGCCATCGCCATCGGCGCTCTTCTTTTCTCGGCATCGCAGGCCCCGGCGCAGGATTTCCCCTCCCGTCTGGTCAAGATCATCGTGCCGTTCGGTGCCGGCGGGCCGGCGGATGTCAACGCACGGCTGATCGGCAAGACGCTCCAGGAACGGTTCGGACAGCCGGTCGTGGTGGAGAACCGGCCGGGCGCAGGCGCCGTCATTGGAACGCTGGAAGCCGCGAAGGCTGTACCCGACGGCTATACGCTGCTGATGATGTCGAACGCGCAGACCGCGAACGAGTCGCTGCTGCCCAATCGAAACTACGAGCTGATGCGCGACTTCGTTCCCATCGCGCCGGTCAACACCTCGGACCTTGTCATTGTCGTTCACCCCTCGGTGCGGGCGAAGACGCTGGCGGAATTCATTGCGCTGGCGCGCGCGCAGCCCGGCAAGCTCAACTATGCATCGTCCGGCCAGGGCACGCCCTACCACATGGCGGGCGAGCTTTTTAAATCGATGACGGGCACCAACATCGTTCATGTCCCGCATCGCGGAAGCGGCGAGGCGCGCAGCAATGTGATCGGCGGGCAGATCGAAATGATGATCGACGCCGTCACCACCATGATGCCGAACATCACCGCGGGTCAGGTGCGCGCGCTGGCGACCACGGGACAGACGAGATCAAGCGTGCTGCCCTATATTCCGACCGTGGCCGAAGCGGGCGTGCCCGGCTATGACGCAACCATCTGGCTCGGCATCATGGCGCCGGCTGGTACGCCACCGGCCGTGGTCGCGCGATTGAATGCCGCGATCAGCGACGCCGTCCGGCGTCCGGAGATCGTCTCGCTCTGGGCCGGTCAGGGCGCGAGCCCGATGGCGATGACGCCCGCGCAGTTCGATGCGTTCCTGCGCGGCGATATCGTGAAATGGGCCGCCGTGGTCAAGGCGATCGAGAGCAAGGCGCAGTAACAACGATAACAAGAAGACATTCTTCATGACCAAACTGAGAATTCTCAGCGGCGGCGCCGCGCAGGGGCTTGCCGATGCGCTTGCGCCAACATTCAAACAAGTTACGAGCTGGACCGTCGAAGGCGAGTTCGGTGCGGTCGGCACCATGGCCGACAAATTGCGGGCGGGCGCACCTGCCGATGTGGTGGTGCTCACAACTGCGGTTCTCAAAGCGCTCGCCGAGCAAAACCTTATCGATCCCTCCACAACAAGGAATGTGGGGCTTGTCGAAACCGCGGTCGCCGTGCGGACCGGCGATCCTATCGTTTCCATCGGCAACGCAGATGAGCTGCGCGCCGCCCTGCTCACGTCCGACGCCATCTTCGTGCCCGACACCAAATCCTCGACCGCGGGAATTCACGTCGCAACAATGCTTGAGGGGCTGGGGATCGCAGCGGAGGTCGCGGATCGGATCCGGGAGTTTCCCAACGGGGCGACGGCGATGCGAAACCTCGCGGCATCGGATGCAAAACGCCCCATTGGCTGCACGCAGACCACCGAAATTCTCAACACGCGCGGCCTGACACTGATCGGAGCGCTGCCGCGCGGTTACGATCTCGCCACCATGTATGCCGCCGCGCTGACCGCGACGACAAAACACGCCGGAATGGGACAGGCATTTATCGACCTGCTCACGGCGGCCGAGCATCGCGCGCTTCGGCAGCGCGCGGGATTTGTCGATCAAATTTGATGCTAGCGCCGAAACCGTCCAGCGGTGAGCTTGCGAAAGCGCACGCCCTTGCCGTCGGCAAGCCGCGTCGCCTCATAGCCGCCATCGCGGATCGCGTCACGCTGCGGCCGCGCGTTCTCAGGATTTCGCTCCTTCTCCCACCACGACGCGCGCTGCGAGGCGCGCGGCAGCGCGAAGCCAAGCATGTCCTCGATTTCCTCGAAGGTCAGAACGAGTTCAGGCAAATGCTGGCGCGACAGATATTCGCGAAGCGGATCATAGTCGCCCAATCCGGCACTCCGTTGCATTGAAAATTGGTCCGTGAGCCGATAGGTACGTCGCATCAAGGCTTTTGAACAGGGCTATTCGTGAATCTGTTTGTCTTCGGCCTAGGTTTCAGCGGGCGGACCATCGCGGAGCGGCGTATCGCGCTCGGCGACAGTGTGAGTGGAACCGTGCGGTCGCGCGACAAGGCGCAGGCCTTGTCCGCTGCCGGACTGCCGGCGCGCGTGTTCGGGCCGGACGGCCGCGACGACGCGATCGAGGGTGACCTCGCCGCCTGCGAGGCGCTGCTGATCTCCGTGCCGCCCGGCAAAGGCGATCCGGTACTTGCGAGCTACGCAACGCAGATCGCCGCCGCGCCGAAGCTGCGGTGGATCGGCTATCTCTCGACCATCGGCGTGTACGGCGATCACGGCGGCGCGTGGGTCGACGAGCAGACGCCGGCGGCACCAACCAATGCGCGCTCGCGCGAACGCGCTGACGCCGAGCAGGCGTGGCTGACCTTCGGGGCCGCGAACAACATCCCGGTGCATGTTTTCCGCCTCGCGGGCATCTACGGCCCCGGCCAGAGCCAGCTCGTGCAACTGGCGCGGGGAACGGCGCGGCGGATCGTCAAGCCCGGTCAGGTATTTAACCGCATCCATGTCGAGGACATTGCGCGCGCGGTCGACGCCTCGCTTGAGCGGCCCCGCGCCGGTGCAATCTATAACGTCACCGACAACGAGCCCGCGCCGCCGCAGGATGTCGTAACGTTTGCGGCACAGCTTTGCGGCTGCGAGCCGCCGCCCGAAATCAGCCTTGAGGATGCAGGCCTCACCGAGATGGGCCGCTCGTTCTACGCCGAGAACAAGCGGGTGCGGAACGACCTGCTGCGCACCGAACTCGGCGTCACGCTGGCCTATCCGACCTACCGCGAGGGTCTCACGGCGCTCCGTGCGGCAGGTGAAGGGCCGCGCTGAACGAAACGCATCACGCCGCCTTGTCGCTTTTGGCGGCGCGAATCGCTTCCCAGATTTTCACCGGCGTCAGCGGCGTCTGCAATCCGGAAATACCGAGATCGCTCAGCGCATCCATCACTCCGTTGACGATGCAGGGCGGTCCGCCGATCGCGCCGGATTCACCGCAGCCCTTTGCGCCCAGCGGATTGGTCACACATGGCGCGGATTCGTCCAGCGTCACAATGATATCATGCGGCATGTCGCTGGCGCGCGGGATGCAATAGTCCTGATAGCTCGCAGTCAGCAACTGCCCCGACGAATCGTAGACCACGCCTTCATACAGCGCCTGGCCGATGCCCTGCGCGACACCGCCGTGAATCTGACCCGTCACCAGCATCGGATTGATGGCAACGCCGACATCATCGACCGTCGTGTAGCGCGCCACCCTGGTGACGCCGGTCTCCGGGTCGATTTCGACTTCGCAGATGTGCGTGCCGTTCGGCCAGGTCGGCCCGTCCACATCGCCTTGACTGTCGACACTGAGGCGCGCGTCTTTCTCGCTCTTCGCCAGATCGAACAGGCTGACGCGGCGGTCGGTGCCGACCACTGTGAGAAAGCCGTCGCTGTATTCGATATCGCCGACCGAGGCTTCGAGCGCGTGCGAGGCCTTCTCGCGTGCCTTCTGAATGAGATCGCCGGCCGACACAACAGCAGCCGTGCCGCCGACGAACAGCGAGCGCGAACCGACGCTGCCGCCGCCCGTGGCTTTGTCCGTGTCGCCCTGAACGACGTCGATGCGATCGAGCGGAATGCCGAGCGCAGCGGCGACCATCTGCGAATAGCTGGTCTGAAGTCCCTGCCCCATCGCCTGCGTGCCGGAATGCAATTCCACCCGGCCTGCCGCCGTGGCCTGCAGCGTCACCTTCTCGGTGTGAACACGCCCGCCGGTCCATTCGATGTAGCTGGTGAGGCCGCGTCCATACAGCAGACGCTTCTTTTTCGCGGCCTTCTTGCGAGCGGCAAAGCCGTCCCAGTCCGCGAGCGTCGAGGCGCGATCGAGCATGTGCGCGAAGGCGCCGCTGTCGTAAACCTGACCGACGGCGTTGGTGTAGGGAATCTGCGCGGGCTTGATGTAGTTGACCTTGCGGATCTGACGCGGGTCCATACCGATCTGGCGCGCTGCGGCATCCATCAAACGCTCGACGATGAACACCGCTTCCGGCCGCCCGGCCCCGCGATAAGGTCCGGTCGGTGCAGTATTCGTCAGCACCGCCTTGATGTCGAAATGAACCAGCGGCAGGTCATAGACGCCGGTCGCGACAAACGGCCCGAGCACCAGCGGAATGATGACGCCCGCGCCGGTCAGATACGCCCCGGTACCGCCCAGCGAACGCACGCGGAAAGCCAGCACGCGGCCTTTCTCGTCGAGCGCAAACTCACCCGTCGACGTGAGATCGCGGCCATGCGAGCCGCCGATGAAATCGTCGATGCGGTCGCCGCGCCAGCGCACGGTCCGCTTCAGCTTTGTAGCCGCATAGGCAACGATGCCGTCTTCCGGATAAAGATTGGTCTTGTGGCCGAAGCCGCCGCCGATGTCGCCGACCAGCACGTGAACGCTGTCCTTCGGCCGCTTCAGCACAACGTCCGCGAGAACGTCGCGGGTCGCCGTCGGTGTCTGGGTCTGGACGTGCAACGTGAGACGTCCGGTCTTTTTATCCACTTCCGCCATGGTGCTGCGCGGCTCCATCGCCGACGGCACCAGCCGCTGGCTCGCAAGATCGAGCGAGACAACGTGCTTCGCCCTGGCGAACGCCGCTTCGGTCGCCGCCGCATCGCCATAACTCATGGCGGCGGCGATATTGTCCGGCGCGTCGGGCCAGACCGCGGGTGCTCCAGCCGCCAACGCTTCGGTCGGGCTGACCACCGCAGGCAGAACGTCGTAATCGATGGCGATGGCTTCGGCCGCAGTCTGTGCATCGGCGCGCGACGACGCCAGCACAACGGCGACCGGCTCACCCGCGAAGCGAACGATCTCATGCGCGAGCAGCCGCCGCGGTGGCGCCGCCATCGGCGACCCGTCGGGTCGCTTGAAGATCGGCAAGGTCGGAATGGTCCCGATATTGTCAGCGACAAGATCGGCGCCGGTGTAAACCGCGGCGACACCCGGCATGGCCAGCGCGGCGCTGGTATCGATCGCCGTAATCCTGGCGTGGGCGTGCGGAGAGCGCAACACGTAAAGCCACAGCCCGCCGTCCTGCGGCTTGTCGTCGATGAAATGTCCCTGCCCTGTGAGAAGCCGCTGATCCTCGAGACGCTTGACGGACTGACCCGCGCCAAAGCGCAGATTGGAGGGCAGAATGTTCATCGATATTCCTTCAAACGATGTGACGCGCATGATGCGACCGGGCGGGCGCGATTCCCTGCCCCGATGCGGGTTCCGCTTAGCACATTCGCGCAGGCAAGGTTGAGTCCGCCGGATGACTTTCCGCCATGCGCAGAACTCGGGCCTCCCAAGCGGGCGGCGGTGCGGCTTGCATGTCCGGCTGCGCGGGCTAAGGTCCGGGCAATGAACCAGATGCTCCGCCCCAAAACCGTGCCCGTTCGGGTCGCCGCGACCGTCTGCCCGCACGATTGCCCCTCAACCTGCGCGCTGGAAGTCGACGTGCTCGACGAGCACACCATCGGCCGGGTGCGCGGCGCACGTGACAACGGCTACACCGCCGGCGTGATCTGCGCCAAGGTGGCGCGTTATGCCGAGCGCATTCACCATCCCGATCGCCTGACACAGCCGCTGGTCCGCACCGGCGCGAAAGGCTCCGGCACATTCGCGCCGATTTCGTGGGACGATGCGCTGGATCTGGTCGCCCGGAAATTTCAGGAAGCCGAGGCGCGTTACGGTTCGGAAGCCGTCTGGCCCTATCAGTATGCAGGCACCATGGGCCTCGTGATGCGCGACGGCATCAATCGCCTGCGCCACGCAAAGAAGTATTCCGGCTTTCATTCCACGATCTGCGTCAATCCCGCCTGGACCGGATTCATCGCCGGCACCGGCAAGCTCGCCGGTCCCGATCCGCGCGAGATGGCAAAATCCGATTGCGTCGTGATCTGGGGCACCAACGCGGTGAGCACGCAGGTCAACGTCATGACCCACGCGACCCGCGCGCGCAAGGAACGCGGCGCGAAGATCGTCGCGGTCGACATCTACATGAACGGCACCATGGAGCAGGCCGATCTCGCCGTCCTGTTGCGGCCGGGCACCGACGGCGCATTCGCTTGCGCCGTGATGCATTGCCTGTTCCGTGACGGAAAGGCCGACCGCGATTTCCTCGCGCAGTACACCGACGTTCCAGCCGAACTCGAACAGCATCTGCGCAGCCGCGATCCGCAATGGGCCTCACGCATCACCGGCTGTCCGGTCGAGACCATCGAGGAATTCGCGGCGCTGGTGGGCAACACGCCACGCACCTATTTCCGGCTCGGCTACGGCTTCTCGCGCTCGCGCAACGGCGCGGCCAACATGCACGCCGCAAGCTGCATCGCCGCGGTGACAGGCGCGTGGCGTCACGAAGGCGGCGGCGCGTTTCACAACAACGGCGCGATCTATCACTGGGATCGCACGCTGATCGAAGGAACCGACGTCGTCGATCCGTCGGTGCGCTCGCTCGACCAGTCGCGTATCGGCTCGATCCTCTGTGGCGACGCCGATGCACTCTTTAACGGCCCGCCGGTGACGGCGATGCTGATCCAGAACACCAATCCGGTGTCGGTCGCGCCGGACCAGACCCGCGTCAAGCAAGGTTTCGCGCGCGACGACCTGTTCGTCTGCGTGCACGAGCAATTCATGACCGAGACGGCGAAGGCCGCCAATCTGGTGCTGCCCGCCACGATGTTCATGGAGCATGACGATGTCTATCAGGGCGGCGGCCATCAATACATTATCGCGGGCCCCAAGCTGATCGAGCCGCCGGGCCAATGCCGCTCGAACCACGACGTGATTGCGGGTCTCGCCAAGCGGCTCGGCGCGGAGCATCGCGGCTTCAACATGTCGCCGCGCCAGATCATCGACGAGACGCTGCAAATGTCCGGCTGGGGCACGCTGGAAAATCTGGAGCGCGAACGCTGGATCGACTGCCAGCCGGATTTCGACACCGCGCATTATACGAAAGGCTTCGCTTGGCCGGGCGGCAAGTTCCGCTTCAAGCCGGAATGGCCGACCGTGCCATTCCGCAGTCCCTGGCATTCCGGCCCGATCGAAGGGCTCCCGGTGCTCCCGGATCACTGGGAGGTCATCGAAGAAGCCGACGACCAGCACCGGTTCCGCCTCGCCACCTCTCCGGCGCGCAACTTTCTCAATTCGACGTTCAGCGAAACCCCCACGTCGCTCGGGCGCGAACAACGTCCCACCGTGATGATTCATCCCGACGATGCCGCAGCGCTGTCAATCGACGACGGCGGCAAGGTGATTCTCGGCAATCAGCGCGGCGAAGTGCGCATTCACGCCAAACTGTTCGAAGGCGTGCGCCACGGCGTGCTGATCGCGGAATCGATCTGGCCAAACGACGCCTACGAGGATGGCCGCGGCATCAACACCCTGACCGGCGCCGATCCCATCGCGCCCTACGGCGGCGCGGCATTCCACGACAACCGGGTGTGGATCAGGCCGGCGAGCTAGGACTGTTACGCCGCGCCCTTCTTTTCCCAATAGGGATCGCGCAGCTTGCGCTTGAAGATCTTGCCGCTGGCCTCGCGCGGCAACTGGTCGAGGAAATTGACGTCCTTCGGCACCTTGAAGTTCGCCAGCCGCTTACGCAGATAGTCCTGCACCGCTTTCGGCGTCAGCGCCACGCCCGTTTCCGGCTCGATGCAGGCGCACAGCCGCTCACCGAATTCCTCGTCCGGAATGCCGAACACCGCGCAGTCGCGCACGCCGTCCATGCCGATCAGCACGTTCTCGATCTCAGCGGGATAGATGTTCACGCCGCCGGAGATCACCATGTCGCGCTTGCGGTCGCACAGGAACAGATAGCCGTCTTCATCCAGATAACCGACATCGCCGACACTAATGAGACCGTCGCGTCCGGCTTCGGCGCGCGCGCCGGCCTTGTGGTGATAATCGAAATCCGAGATCGCAGTCTGCCTCATGAAGATCTCGCCGATCTCGTTGACGCCGCAAGGCTCGCCGTTCGGCCCGAAGATTTTCACGATGCCGCCTTCGATGGCGCGACCGACGGTGCCTGGCTTCGCCAGCGCTTCCTGCGCGGAATGCCAGATCGGAATTCCGGTTTCGGTCGATCCGAAGTATTCGTGGACCACCGGCCCCCACCAGTCGATCATCGCCCGCTTCACCGGCGCGGGACACGGCGCAGCGCCATGCACGATAAAGCGCAGCGACGACAGATCGTATCGGGATTTCACATCGTCCGGCAGCCGCAACAGGCGCACGAACATGGTCGGCACCATGTGCATGTGCGTGACCTTGTGCCGCTCGACGAGTTGCAACAGGTCTTCCGGATCGAAGCGCGGCTCCAGCACGATGGTGCAGCCGTGACGGAACGCCATCATGCCGTAGGAGTTTGGCGCCGAGTGATACATCGGGCCGTTCATGAGAATGACCTGATTCTCATTCGGCTTCAGACCGTAAGTAATTGCGCCGACGCGCTCGGCGGCAAGCATCTGCTCCGGCTGCATCGGCTGACGTTTCACGCCTTTCGGACGTCCCGTGGTCCCCGAAGTATAGAACATCGGCGACGCCCGGCCCGGCACATCCCGCGACGGCGCATGGCCATCACGCCAGTTATCCCAATCGATATGCCCGTCGGGCACGCGCGCGGCTTCGGGCGACACGCCGAACGCAGCGGCGATTTCCGGCGGCGTTGTCACCACCAGCAACGGCAGCCGCTTCGGCAGGCCGTCCTTGATCTGCGGCAACAGGTCGGCATGACAGACCAGCAGATGCGCGCCGCTGTCGGCCAGAATGTAGGCGACCTCTTCGGCCTTCAAATGCCAGTTGATCGGCACCACCGGCGATCCGAGCATCGCAGCGGCCGCCGACGCTTCAAAGAACGCGAAGTCGTTGCGCAGCATCAATCCAACCGGCGCACCATCGCGCAGGCCGAGCGCCTTGAAACCGCTTGCCGCTCGCGCGATGCGCTGCTGAATCTCTGACGTATCGATCCGGCGTTCGCCGCTGATGATCATGACGAATGTTCCATTGAAAGGAGCGAGGCTGGGCGCGCCGCGTCCATCGGCGGCACGCCCAGACTGCGCTTACTGATCGTCCAGCACCTCGCCGAAACCAACCCAGCTCTTGCCGTCGAAGCGGCGCAGCAGAAGCTGCTGGAATGGCAGATAGTCGTCAGCCGCAGTCGTTACCGTAATGCCGGGTAACAGCAGCGGCAACTGGACGTCCTTGAGCGATGCGGCCTGACGCTTGATGTTCTCACTGCTGAAATCATCCTTGCAGGCCCTGAGAACCATCGCCAGCAAACCGACATAGTGGTATCCGGCGGCATAGTTGGAATTGTTTAGATCCGCGTTGGGCATGTACTGCTTCATGAACGCGAAGAATTCCTTCACGCCGGGATCGTTGGCCCATTGAACGTCGTTGACGTCTTTCTGGTTGCTCGACGAAATCATACCGACGGCATTTTCCAGCCCGGCCGGCGCCAGAAACGAAATCGACGCCGCCGACGTCGGCAGGAACGTCATGTCCGGCTTCCAGCCCAGTTCGGCGATGCCCTTGATCAACTGCGACGTGAACTTTCCGAGCACAACGCCGAACAGCACATTCGCATTGGACGCCTTCAGGGTCGCAAGCTGCGAACTGATGGTCGGCGCGCTGGTTTCATAGCTTGCCTCGGACACGATCATCGTCGCGGCTTTGGCGCCAAGCGCGCGCTTGAATCCGGCGACATAGTCGCGGCCGAAATCATCGTTCTGCGCCAGAATGGCGATCTTCGCATCGGGTTTGGTTTGCAGAATGTACTTGGCGTAGATCACGCCCTCGGATTCGTAGGCCGCCATTCCCGGCATGGTGTACGGAAAATTCTTCGGGTCGGCCCATTTGGTCGCGCCGCTCAGCACGAACAACTGAGGAATTTTCTTGCCATTGAGATACCGATGCACCGCATTGTTGGTGGCGGTTCCGAGCGAACCGAACATTACCTGCACCTCGTCCTGCTCGACCAGCTTGCGGGTGTGCTCGACAGTCTTCGGCGGCGAGTAGGCGTCATCCATGCTGATGAACTTCACCTGGCGGCCGTTGATGCCGCCCTCGGCATTGATCTTGGCGAAATATGCCTCCTGCACCCGGCCAATCGCGCCGAATCCGGACAGCGGCCCGCTGTAAGGCAGCGTTTGTCCGATGCGGATCTCGCCTTTGGTATCCGCACGAGTCTGCGTGATTCCGCAGGCGGCGAGCGCAAGCATGGCGGTCGCTATACGCGAGATTCTCATGGCATTCTCCCTTGGGTTTGTTGTTTTAGTCAGGCCGCGCTTGTGCGCGTGCTTGTCTCTCAGGCGCTGGCCCGCATCAGGAAATCTCCCCGCGCTTCGTTGAACTCGACCTTGAGCCGCTCGACCAGTTCCGCGACCGGCGGCGCATCGGTGATCTGGCCGATGCCCTGACCCGAGCCCCAGATGTCGCGCCACGCCTTGACCTTCATGTTGCCGCCGGACCCGAAGTTCATCTTGGTTTTGTCAGCGACCGGCAGATTGTCTGGGTCGAGACCGGCGGCGGCGATCGATGGGCCGAGATAGTTGCCGTGAACGCCCGTGAACAGGTTCGTGTAGACGGTGTCGTGCGCGGCGTAATCGGTCAGCGCTTTCTTGTAGGCCGGATCGGCATTGGCCTCGACGGTGGCGATGAAGCGGGTGCCCATGTAGGCCATGTCCGCGCCGAGCGCGAGCGCCGACGCAATGCCCCAGCCGTCGGAGATCGCGCCCGACAGCAGAATGGTGCCCTTGAACCACTGCTTCACCTCGCGTACCAGCGCGAACGGCGACAACGTTCCGGCGTGACCGCCGGCGCCCGCACAAACGAGAATAAGGCCGTCAACGCCCTGCTCCGCCGCCTTGCGCGCGTGCTTCACATTGATGACGTCGTGAAACACCACGCCGCCATAGGAATGCGCGGCATCGACGATTTCCGACGGCGGGCGCAGCGATGTGATGATGATCGGCACCTTGTGCTTCGTGCAAGTCTCCATGTCCTGCATCAGCCGGTCGTTGGAGGCGTGACAGATCTGGTTGACCGCGTAGGGCGCGACCTTCTTGTCCGGATTTTTCGCCTTGTAGTCGCCGAGCTCATCCTCGATCCGGGTCAGCCATTCACTGAGCACCGCGACCGGCCGCGCGTTCAATGCCGGAAACGAGCCGACGATGCCGGCCTTGCATTGCGCGATCACGAGTTCGGGGCCCGACACGAGAAAGAGCGGCGAGCCGAGAACGGGCAGTTCGAGCGTGCCGGTGAGTGAGGCTGGAAGCGGCATCGGATGTTCCTGTTGTGAATGTGAGCAACGGTAACATCCCGGATGGGCTTCTGTATGTTCAAGTATGAACAATTCTATTATCAATAATGTACGGACGAATGGAGCGCGCCATGGACTGGGATCTTTGCCGAACTTTCATCGCGGTAGCAGAATCCGGCAGCTATCTCGGCGCGGCGCGCCGGCTGCGCTCCAGCCATCCCACAGTAGGGCGGGAGATTGCAGCGCTGGAGACCCAGCTCGGGACCAAGCTGTTCGTTCGCTCCAATGACGGACTGGTGTTGACGGTTCAGGGTCGCCGCTTCCGCGAACATGCCGGGGCGATGGAAGCCGCAGCGCTGCGGGCCGAAGCCGCCGTCTCGGCCAAAGGTGCGAAAGCGCGGGGACTGGTGAAATTTTCCATCGGCCCGACGCTGGCGGCTTACTGGCTGATGCCGCACATGGCATCCTTCATCGAAAGCCATCCCGACGTTCAGATCGAATTCGTCACGCATCCGTTTCCGGTCAGCGTGCGCAAGCGCGAGGCCGACATCGTTTTGCGCATCTATCAAAGCGGCGACGAAAATCTTGTCGGCCGCAAGATCGCGCGGCTGGGCGTCGGTTTCTATGCATCGCGCGACTACGCCGCCCGCCATCCGCTGCCCGAGCATCGCGACGACTGGGGTCATCACAGCATCGTCGGCTTCGCGGACCGCGCCTCCAATGCAGAACTCGGGCGCTGGAGCGATCATGTCGCCAAGCATGCCTCGGTGGTGATGCGCTGCTCGTCGCAGGCCGACATGCTGGCGGCTGTCCGCGCCGGGGTCGGCATCTGTGCGATGTCCTGCATCGTCGGCGACGCTCACGACGATCTCATCCGGGTGGCGCCGCAGAAACTGGCCGGCCTCTCCGACATCTGGCTGCTGGCGCATCCCGATCTGATCGAACTGCCGCCCGTGCGCGCCGTCATCGATTTCGTCACGCGCCGCTCGCGCGCCGACCGCGAACTTCTCAGTGGCGCCACAAGGATTTAGACACCGGGTTCCGCGATCCGCGCCCACTTCGCTTTTTTGTTGCCCAAGCAACTAATTCGTGACAGCATCTCCGCGGGGAGTCCGACAGAGCAGCAAATGCCGCGCCCCGCAGGGAGAGAACGATGGCTGACCGCGCTGGCGGTGAACGGCTTTACCGGGCATGCGCAAACGTCTTAGGACCGCGCAAGACGACCCGCCGCGATTCCACGATATCTGTTGTTTCAGGAATCGGCCTGAGCGCTGACGGCGCCAAGGTTGCTGTGAATCCGGCGCAGCAGATCGATCAGAACTTCACGTTCCTTGTCGTCGAGGCAGGACAGCAGCCGGCGTTCGCGTTCCAGCGCCGCGACCAAAACCGCGTCATGGGTCGCCTTACCCTTCGGCGTCAGCGAGATCGAATGGGTGCGGCCATCACGCGGATCGGTCTTGATCACGATAAGACCGCGCTCCTGCATCAGAGTCAGCGTGCGGCTGACCGGCCCCTTGTCGAAGCCGATGACATGGCAAATCCGCGATGCAGGAATGCCAGGCTCGATGGCGAGCAGCGAAATAATCCGCCATTCCGTAACGTTCACACCGAACTGCTTTTGATAAAACACCGTGGCGCTGCGCGACAGTTTGTTGCCGATAAACGTGATGAACGCCGGAACGTATCGCTCGAGGTCGAGCGTCTGGTCCGCCTTCGCGCCTTTCGGTTTCGCGGAACGCGATGCGGCCGATCTCTTGGTGCTCATCCGATTGTGCCCATCCGAAAATTCCTGACCTGCAAAGACTTCATAGTCAAGAAGCTCGATCCATTGAAACACGCGCGCGAAAAATCACAAGCCGCGGTTTGATGACAACGAACTCAGGGAGGCTCCCATGACCGAAACAAGTTCAGCGCATCCCGTTCTAGCTTTTGCATCGGGTGCACTCGGCATCGATGGCCGCGCGCAGCTTCGCCCGCCGGGCCTCGATGTTGATCCATTTGCGATGGAATTTTTCGCGGACCCGTATCCGACCCATGAGTTGTTGCGCGAGACCGCCCCCGTCGTGCATCTCGAAAAATGGAATGTCTATGGCGTCGCGCGTTATGCCGAGGTCCATGCGGTGCTCAACGATCCGGCGACGTTCTGCTCCAGCCGCGGCGCGGGGCTCAGCGATTTCGCCAAGGAGAAGCCGTGGCGGCCGCCGAGCCTTATTCTAGAGGCGGACCCTCCGGAACACACGCGCACGCGCGCTGTTCTCAGCAAGGTGCTGTCGCCGGCCGTGATGAAGCAGATCCGCGATGGCTTCGCAGCCGCCGCCGAAGCCAAGGTCGATGAGTTGCTGGCGCGGCGGAATTTCGATGCGATCGCCGATCTCGCGGAAGCCTATCCGCTATCGGTATTTCCCGATGCGATGGGCCTGAAGCAGGAAGGGCGCGAACATCTGCTGCCCTATGCCGGCGTGGTGTTCAATGCGTTCGGACCGCCGAATGAATTGCGCCAGACCGCTATCGAGCGTTCGATACCGCACCAGGCCTACGTGCAGGAACAATGTCAGCGCGACAACCTCACCCCCGGCGGATTCGGCGCCTGTATCCATGCCCGCGTCGATACCGGCGACATCACCGCCGCGGAAGCACCGATGCTGGTCCGCTCATTGCTGAGCGCCGGTATCGACACCACGGTGAATGGAATCGGCGCCGCGATCTATTGCCTTGCGCGGTTTCCGGACGAATTCGCCCGGCTACGCAGCGACGTCAGCCTTGCTCGTAATGCGTTCGAGGAAGCGATCCGCTTCGAGAGCCCGGTCCAGACATTTTTCCGCACCACGACGACGGAGGTCGAGATTAGCGGCCATCATGTCGGCGAAGGCGAAAAGATCCTGATGTTCCTCGGCTCGGCCAATCGCGACCCGCGGCGATGGGACAATCCGGAGCACTACGACATCACACGCAAGACCAGCGGCCATGTCGGCTTCGGCTCCGGCATCCACATGTGCGTGGGTCAGCTGGTGGCGCGGCTCGAGGGCGAGGTGATGCTAGCTGCGCTCGCGCGCAAGGTTCGTTCCATTGCCATCACCGGCGACGTCAAGCGCCGCTTCAACAACACCCTGCGCGGGCTGGAAAGCCTGCCGGTCACTCTCACGCCTGCCTGAGCGAGTATCCATGCCAAGCGTTACATTCATCCACCCGGACAATCGCACCGAGAGCGTCGATGCCAATGACGGCGACAGCGCCATGCTGACCGCGCTGCGCCACGGCATCGACGGCATCGTCGGGGAATGCGGCGGCGGCGCCGTCTGCGCCACCTGCCACGTCTATGTCGACGACAACTGGATCGGCCGACTCACCGAAGTCGGCCTCGACGAGGACGAACTACTGGAAGGCGTCGCCACCGAACGGCTGCCGAACAGCCGCCTGTCCTGTCAGATCAAGATCACACCGGAGCTCGATGGTCTCGTGCTGCGGGTGCCGGAACGACAAGTCTAGAAAACCAACGCGGCCCGGGGCGCCGGGACCGTGCAAACAAAGTCAGAGGGGAAACACAATGAAAAATCTCAAGGGCTATCTCGCCATCGCCGCGTCGTGCATCACACTCAGCGCGGCGCAGGCGGAAATTTCCGACGACGTGGTGCGCGTCGGCGTGCTGAACGACATTTCAGGCGTGTTTCAGGACACCAACGGCATGGGATCGGTGGAAGCCGCACGCATGGCCGCCGAAGATTTCAACGGCGGCGGCAAGAACATCAAGGTCGATATCGTCTATGCCGACCATCAGAACAAGGCGGATGTCGGCTCGGGGATCGCGCGCAAATGGCTCGACATCGAAAAAGTTGATGCCATCGTCGACGTGCCGAATTCGTCGGTCGGCCTCGCCATCAACAATATCGCACGCCATACGAAGATGACGTTTCTGGCGTCCTCCACGGCCACCTCCGACCTCACCGGCAAGGACTGTTCGCCGAACACCATTCAGTGGGTCAACGACGCCTGGGCCACCGGCAATACCACGGCTGCGGCGATGATGCAGCGTGGCGGCACCGACTGGTACTTCCTGACGGTCAACTACGCGCTGGGTCAAGGCATCGAAGCCGAAGCCACCAACTACATCCAGAAGCACGGCGGCAAGGTGCTGGGTTCGTCGCGGCATCCACTCGGCACGTCGGATTTCGCCTCGATGCTGCTGCAGGCGCAGAACTCCAAGGCCAAGGTCGTGGGCCTTGCCAATGCAGGCGCCGACACCATCAACGCCGTGAAGCAGGCCGGCGAATTCGGCCTGAAGGAAAGCGGGCAATCCATGGTGGCCTTCCTGATTTTCATCAACGACGTTCACGGCATGGGGCTGAAGGTGGCGCAGGGGCTGCTGCTGACGGAATCATTTTACTGGGACATGGATGACGATACCCGCGCCTTCGCCAAGCGCTTCGCAGCCCGGCCGGGCATGAACGGCAAGATGCCGAGCGGCAATCAGGCCGGCGTCTATGCCTCGACGCTCGCGTACCTCAATGCAGTCGCCGCCACCGGCAGCGACGACGCCAAGGATGCCGTGCCGCAGATGAAGAAGTTCAAAGGCAAGGACAAGCTGTTCGGCGACGTCACCATTCGCGCGGATGGGCGCGTAATCCATCCGGTCTATCTGTTCGAGATCAAGAAGCCCGCGGAGTCCAAGTATCCGTACGATTACTACAAGCTGCTGACCACGATTCCCGCCGAGCAGGCCTTCAGGCCGATGGCCGATGGCGGCTGCCCGATGATCAAGTGACATCAGGGCCCCGATAAGAACGACAAAGAAAAAAGGCCCCGGTTTTCCGGGGCCTTTTCAATTCGTCTCTGGAAAGTCTCAGTACTTCGCGACGACCGGACCACCCCAGTTGAAGTGGTAGTTCACGCCAACCTTCACAGTGTGGAGGTCGTCCTTGTAGGACAGCGCGCCCGCGGGGGTCACAACAGTCGTGTTGTCGAAGTTATAGTACTGGTATTCGATCTTCGCCGACCAAGCGGGGGCGAACATGTATTCCAGACCACCACCGACGGTGTAGCCGGTCGATTCGCGGTTGGTGACAGCCGGCAGGAAGCCAGCGGTTGCAGCGAGGCCGCTGTCGTCACGGAATGCAACACCGCCCTTGGCGTAGATCAGGCCCGGACCCCAGGTGTAGCCGAGGCGGCCGGTGACCGAAGCGAGCCAATCCGAACGGTCGCGGAGAACAGCAGCGCCGTTCGTGAAGGTGCGGTCATTGTTCGACAGCGCGCTGATCTGGCCTTCGATACCGACCAACCAGTTCGGAGCGAACTGGTAGTCAGCACCGATCTGACCGCCGCCGAGGAAGGCTGCGTCACGGCTGGTGCCGGTGAGGCCAACAATGCTGGTCGCGAAGGCGTCGTCGCCACCGAAGGCGGCGCCGATGTGCGCACCGACGTAGATGCCGGTCCAGTTATAGATCGGCGCGGGCGCGTAAACCGGTGCCTTGGTGTAAGAACGAGGGCCCATATCGGCGGCGAATGATGCGGTCGAAGCCAGCAAGGTCGCGGACAGTGCCAGAAGTGCGGAACGGATGCGCATTGTTTTTCCCCAATGTTTGCGTTGGACGGACCCTATCGGCCCCCCAGTTAACGAAAAATGGACAGGAGGCCTGATGGTTCCGGCCGAATGGGCCAGCCGTGGCTTTCTCTTCAAGCGTGACAAAATAGACACGTTATCGGCCGAAATCGAAAGGTCCTGTTAAGCATGATGCGCCCGCAAGGCTACCGACAGCCACTCTTGCCGCCAGAGGAAATAAGAGGCGAGTTACTCCGCCTCGCCCGTCACGTTGAAACTCGGATTTCTTGGCTTCTATTATGTCTGCAGAGATCGCCGAAAGGGCTTCATGATCTTGGTCAACGTCGGGCTTATCGCGCTGATTTCCTGGAAATGAATTTTTGACAGCTTCCGTAGCCGTCTTTCACCTTCCCTAGTCAACTTGACCAGGGCACGCCGGCCATCGTCGCTGTCGACCATTCTGCTGAGAAGGCCGAGTTTTGTCATCCTATCCACCAGCTCGACAGCGGTGTGGTGTCGGATCAGCAAAAACCCCGCCAGTTCACCGATCGAGACGGAGCCGTGGCTTGAGAAGCCCTTGATGGTGAGAAGCGCTTGATGCTGTTGCGGTGTAAGGCCCTCTTTGTGAGCTGCCGCTTCGCTGAACGCCTGAAATTTCCGAAGCTCGAAGCGAAACCGGGCGAGCGCCTCGTAGTCCACCGCTGGTGTCTTGTCGTGGGTTTCTGGTTTTGCGCCGGCACGACTTACGGCGGAGCGTGGCTTTCGCGTCGAAAGGGTCATTCTCTTGTCCTGCGCACAAGCGCTTCATCTGTTCGATGATAGCGCTATTGGCGGCCCGAATATACGTTACCCACCCGCGGAATCGCACACGATTAGGCGGTTGTCCCAATGCGTTTCGCCATGTCGCCAAGCCTCGAACAGGTCCCCGTCAATGCAACGGCTTGGCGATGACGCTCCGATTACTCGCAGGATGAACTGAGCAGGCTCAGAAGAATGATCTGCAGCGCCAAAGGGACCTTCGTGCTTCTTCGCCGCACGGATCTTTCAAGCGCTTCGGTGATCTCAACCTTGGTCAGTTTGCCTTCGGCGAATCTTGTCTCGAGTTCACGCCACATCGCCGTGAGCGATTTGCCGGCATGGCGAATCGGCGGAATGGTCACGCCGCGCGATGCGGCCCACTTGACGATCTCCTCGGAGGTCTGCGGGCCGCAATTCCGTGCGGTTGCAAGATTCTTCATCGTGATCTTGCGCAGGAACACATCCCCGGGAATCCAGTGTCCGCGCGGCGGAATCTCTCCCGTGAGCTCCGGCGCCAGCAATTTCAGAACGTTGATCGCACGGCCGCTGAGTTCGCTGGATATGTCTGCAGCGGTTGCCGCAATGAGGCTGCTGCTTACCAATTGCGGCCCGGCTTTACGCACCGTCCCGAAGCGCGGGTCCGCTGCAAGCAGCGCGTTGCCTTTGCGTCGCGACGATACGCTGCGGCGAACCAGCGAAGAGACGGCTTTGCTTTTCATGCTCATCGCACCTGCCACTCGCGACGCCGAGCACGCGAACGACCCCGGCCGCAGCGCAACATGATTTTCGAATATATCGCAAACCGATGCATCCTCGCATCCTAGTACGGGAAGTCATGCGACGAAAGTGACATTGACAGTCAAGTATATCGTAATGCGATATGAAATCTCACGCGGACTGACAAGTGATCTGCCGTCGTGAGGGCGATGACGCTGGAAAATCAAAAAGGGAGCATGAACGATCGCGGGTCGTCATGACGTTCTGCGAAATGCTGTCGTCCAGACCGGGCGCCTTTGCGGCCCACTTGAAGCGCGTATCACAACAACAAAATGCATTTTGGAGGATGACTGATGAAGAAGGTAATTCAGAATTTCAACATTCCGCTGTCGCGGCGCGCGATGCTCCAGACCGCGGCGGGCCTCGCAGGCGGAGTCATGCTGCCCGCCGGTAAGATCGTCCCGGCACTCGCAGAAGATCATCCAGCGCTCGGAACCTATCCGGCCGGATCGTCCGGATCCTCGGTATTTGTCGGTATTTCGGTGCCTCGCACAGGAACATATGCCGCGCCGGGCGAAGATCTCATCAAGGGCTATGAGCTTGCGATCGAGCATCTCAACGCGGGCAATCCCCTGATGAGCAAGATTTCCCCCAACATCAAAAAGGGCGTGCTCGGCAAGCAGATCAAGCATGGCATCGCGGACTCGGAAGCCAAGCCGAATACCGCCGTACAGAATTTTTCGAAATTCATCAGCCAGGATAAGGCCGTCGTCGTCACCGGCTCGGTGTCGAGCGCTGAAGCGGTCGCCATGAACAAGACCGGAGACCGCGAGAAGGTCATCTACCTGCCCGGCATTTCCGGTTCCAACGACACGACCGGCAAGGATTGCGTGCGTTACAGCTTCCGCGAATGTTTCCACGCGCAGACCGCAGCCAAGGCGATTGCGCCGTTCCTGATCAAGAATCTCGGCAAGAACAAGAAGATCGCCTTCCTAACTCCGGATTACACCTACGGCCACACCACGCGGCAGTCGATGGAAGACTATCTCAAGGAGGGTGGCTGGACGGTTGTCACCAACCAGATTTCACCGCTCGGCACCACGGACTACAGCTCTTATCTTCTCAATGTTGCCAATAGCGGCGCGGACGTGCTGATCAACATCAACTTCGGCCGTGACGCCGTGCTGTCGATCTCGCAGGCCAAGCAGTTCGGCATTCTCGGCAAAATGACGCTGGTGGTTCCCTACAACACGCCGTTCCTCGCCAAGGAAGTCGGCGCCGCGAACATGCAGGGCGTGTTCGCCGCCACCGATTACTGGTGGACGATGGAAGACAAGTATCCGCTCGCCAAGATGTTCAATGAGGCATTTCGCGCCAAGCACAAGAGCAACCCGGAATGGGGCGCGTGCACAGCGTACATGCAGCTTGCGATGTGGGCCGATGCGGTTGAGCGGGCAAAATCGTTCTACCCGCCGGACGTCATCAAGGCCTACGAAGCTGGCGCCAAGGTGCAGTCGATGGTGGGCGAAGTGCAATTCCGCGGCGCGGATCATCAGTTGATCCGTCCCGTGGTCATCACGCGCGGCAAAAAGCCGGGCGACATGAAGAACCCGGACGACTTCTACGAGGTGGTCGAGGTTGTCGGCGGAGAGGGACTGCTGCAGGCGCCGGATCACTACGGCTGCAAGCTCGGCGGCTACACCTGACGTCCGCATAACGCGCGTATTCCGTCGAACTCACTCGCGAGTGCAGCCGGAATACGCGCCCTTTTATCAAACTCGAGCATTTTCCGGCAGCAGCCAGATTTTTTTGCCGGACGATGTTCTATTGCTGAGTGAGGCGTTCCGTTGATCAACTGGGCTAATCTTGTTTCGCAGATGTTCAATGGCCTGGTGCTGGGCGCGTTGCTCGCGCTGATCAGTTCGGGCCTGACCATTATCTACGGCACGCTGGGCGTGCTTAACCTCGCGCATGGCGCAATGTTCATGGTCGGCGGTTACGCCGGTTACGTCGTCTACAGCTACACCGAATCCTATGCCGCGGCGGTGATCGGCGGCTCGTTGTTCGTGCTGCTGGCGGGCGTGGTCATTGAACGCGTCATCATTCGTCATTTTTACAGCCGCCCCGACGAAGATCAAATTCTGGTCACGTTCGGCCTCGGCATCTGCTTCGTCGAACTGATCCGATTTTTCTTCGGCAGTCTGTCGAAGTCGATGCCCTCCCCGCCGTGGGCCTCAGGCATCACATCGCTCGGCTTCATGTTTTACCCGACTTATCGCCTCGCGGTCGTCGGCATCGTGGCGGTGGCGCTGCTTGGGCTGTACCTCGTTCTGTACCGCACCCGGCTCGGCATGATCGTGCGCGCCGGCATCGAAGATTCGGTAATGGTCGATTCGCTCGGCATCAACGTCTATCGCATCTTCATGGTCGTGTTCGGCATTGGCGCGATGGCGGCCGGCTTCGCCGGCATCGTCAACCTGCCAGTGGCGCCTATCACGCCGGATATCGGCGACGCCATTTTGGTGCAGGCCTTCGTCGTTGTTGTGATCGGCGGCGTCGGATCGTTCCCCGGTGCGGTGCTGGGCGGACTGATCGCCGGCGAAATCCTCAGCATCACATCGATGATCAACCCCGGTTATTCCTACGCCATGCTGTTCGCCGTGATGACGCTCGTTCTCGTGCTGCGTCCGCATGGTCTGCTCGGCAGTCAAGGGCGGAACTGAACATGACGATGACCCCTTCTTCTCCGCCCGCTTCCGGGCGGTCTCCTTGGGCGCGCCGCGTCTGGCTGCCGGATATCATTCTTGCCGCCGCACTCATCGCCGCGCCCTTCGTGCTGCCGTCGCTGGGCTTCGTTCCGAACACCATGAGCCGGATTCTGGTGATGGGCCTGTTCGGCATCGGTTTCGATCTGTTGTTCGGCTACACCGGCCTGCTGTCGTTCGGGCAATCCGCCTTTTTCGGCACCGGCGGCTTTGTCGCGGCGTATCTGCTCACGCGCACCGGCCTTTCCAGTGTCATGCTCGGCCTGTTCATCGGCACCGTTGCCGCCGCCGTCACCGGCTATCTGGTCGGTCTGGTGGCGCTGCGCCGCACCGGTATCTATTTCGCGATGATCACGGTGGCGATCGCGGAGGTGTTTTTCTTCATGGAGAACTCGCCACTGTCCGATTTCACCGGTGGCGAGAACGGCCTGCCCGGTGTGCCGTCGCCTGTTTTCAATTTCGGTTTCACCACCGTTTCGGTCAGCAGCGGCTGGACGATGTATGGCTTCCTGGCCGTCTGCTATCTGATCGGCATCATCATCGCGCGCCGCATCGTTCACTCGCCTGTCGGCCGCATTCTGGTGGCGATCCGCGATAATCCGCTGCGTGCCGCCGCCGTCGGCCATAACGTCCACGGTTACAAACTGCTCGTGTTCGTCGTGGCCGCCGCTTACGGCGGTCTCGCCGGCGGCCTGCTCGGCGTGTTGCAAGGCTACATGCCGCCGGACGCCTTCACATTCGACACCTCCGGCCAACTCGTCATGCAGACGGTTATCGGCGGTCTCGGCACGCTTTACGGGCCGCTGGTCGGCGCAGCGGTCTGGCTCTACCTGCGCGACTTTCTGCAGGACACCGCCGGTCTAGGCGCGGCATGGAAGCTCGCGCTCGGCGTTGTCTTCGTCCTGCTGGTCTGCTTCCTCCGTCGTGGCATTATCGGCGGTCTCAGGGATCTTTATGAGCTGACTTTCGCTCGCAAGACACCTGCCCCTGAACCCGTCGAAGCTGCACCGACGCCCGGCCTCACCGCCGAAGAAGAACAGAAAGCCGCAGAAGCCGCAGTTGCAAGAGAGCCGGCGGCAGCGCCGATGCCGCCGCGCCGCCGCGCGCTCGACGGCTACAAGGGTCCCATCCTGCAAGCCACCGGCCTGACCAAGCGTTACGGCGGTCTCGTGGCCAACAGCGATATCGATTTCACCGTACAGCATGGCGAATTGCGCGGCGTGATCGGACCCAACGGTGCCGGCAAGTCGACATTCTTCAAGATGCTGACCTGCGAAGTGGTCCCGACATCCGGCAAAATCGTGTTCGAAGGCGCCGACATCACCGGCAAGACCGTCACCGATGTCTGCCAGTTCGGATTGACCAAGAGTTATCAGGTCAACCAGCTCTTCTCTCGGCTCACGGTGCGTGAGAATCTCATCATCGCCGTACTTGCGGAGCTACGCGGCAAATTCCGCTTCGACATGCTGCGGCGGACTTACAATATTCCCGGGCTGATTGAGCAGGTCGAGCACACGCTCGCCATGATCAATCTGGTCGAGCGCGCCGACGTGGCAGTGTCCTCGCTGGCCTACGGCGAGAAGCGGCGGCTGGAGATCGGTTTGGCGCTCGCGAATTCGCCGAGCCTTCTGTTGCTCGACGAGCCACTGGCCGGCATGAGTCCGCGTGAGCGGGTGGAAACCGTCAAGCTGCTTAAATCCATTGCCCAGGGGCGCACCATGATCATCATCGATCACGACATGGACGCCTTGTTTGAACTGGCGGAGCGCATCACCGTGTTGCAGGAAGGCTGTGTGCTGGTTGAAGGCACGCCGGATGAAATCAAGAACAATCCGATCGTGCAGGAAGCCTATCTCGGGGGAGTGCTCGAATGAGTTTGCTCGAGGTCAGTGGACTCAATTCATATTATGGGGATTCCCACATTCTCTTCGACGTCTCGATGCGCGTGGAGCGCAACGAGGTGGTAGCGCTGCTCGGCCGCAATGGCGCGGGCAAAAGCACAACGCTGAAGAGCCTGATGGGTGTGGTGGCGCCGCGCCACGGCAAGGTCATGTTCAACGGCAAGGATCTGGCCGGGCAGCAGAGCCACACCATCGCGCAGGCCGGTATCCAGCTCGTGCATGAAGACCGCCGGATTTTCGGCAGCCTCAACGTCGAGGAAAACCTCGTTCTGGCCGGGATCACCGCACCGAAGCGCTGGCCGCTCGACCGGATTTACGAGATGTTCCCCCGGCTGAAGGAACGGCGCGGCAATCGCGGCACCGATCTGTCAGGAGGCGAGCAACAGATGCTTGCCATCGCACGCGCGCTGATCCGCGACCCGGAAATCATCCTGCTCGATGAACCTTTTGAAGGGCTCGCGCCCGTGATTGTTCGCGATCTGGTAAACGCATGCCGCGCGCTTGCGGCAGCAGGACAGACGATCGTGCTGGTCGAGCAAAATCTCGCCGCGACGCTCGCACTCGCGCAGCGCGTCTACATCATCAATAACGGCCATATCGTCCACGAAGGACCGGCGCTGGAAATAAAGAAGCAACCGGACGTGCTGCAGCGCTATCTCGGCGTTTAGCGAGGTTGGGCGACCCGACACGATAACAGCAATCGCTGTCGCGTGGAGAGTGGTCGCCCGCCGCGGCGATGCGGTTCGCTGACTAAGCCGATTGCTCTTTGAGAGCGGCTATCAGCTTTGCCGCGTTCTGTTCGAGGACCTTCGGATCTTCCCGGCGCGTTTGAGCCGGCAACAGATCGATCCCCTCGGTCATGGGCATCACGTGCATATGCATGTGCAGCACGACCTGGCCGCTGGCCGGCTCGCTGAACTGCTGAATGATCACACCGCCCGCATTGAACGCCCTGACCGCCGCGACCGCGATGGTTCTGGTGGTGCGCGCCACTTCCGCGAAAGCGTCGGCCGAAATGTCGAGGATACCCCGCACAGGACCCTTCGGGATCACCAGCGTATGCCCTGGCGAGCGCGGCATGATGTCGAGAAACGCGAACGTATGCTCGTTCTCGTAAACCTTGTACGAGGGAATCTCGCCACGAAGGACTTTCGCGAAGATGTTCTGATTGTCGTAGGTCGCCATCTTGCTCCCTGCCGCCGGCGGGAGACCGCCGGATTTCAGCGTTTTGAATGCCCACGCACAGGCAAAGATTCGCTGGCGGAGGGAGTGGGATTCGAACCCACGGTACGGTTTCCCGCACACACGCTTTCCAAGCGTGCGCCTTAAGCCACTCGGCCATCCCTCCGGATGCGCTGTCATGAAGGGGCACGCGCCGTTTTGCAAGAGAGCGCGGGCGCTAGCGGCAAATATTCCGTAAATATCTGAAGTTCTATCGTTATTTGGCGACCAACCAGACGGGAAAACCACCGGTCCGCGTGGTCCGCGCTCAGTGATAGAGCCTGCTGCCGGCGGTACGTAGCGGCCGGACAACGGCGGACGGCAGGTTTGGCCCCGTCGCCAAATGCGTGTTCTCCAGCGCATCGATGAAATCCGCGAACCAGCTATGAACCGTGCTGGCGCGCAGCTTGACCATCATCGCTTCCCAGCGCATCCGCCGCTCGGTGGCAGGCATAGACAATGCAACAGCGATGGCGCGTGCCATGCCGTCGATGTCATGCGGATTGACCAGCAACGCAGTGTCGAGTTCGTTTGCCGCGCCGGCGAATTTCGAGAGCACGAGGACGCCCGGATCGATCGGATTTTGGGCTGCGACATATTCCTTGGCGACCAGATTCATGCCGTCGTGCAACGGCGTGACCACGCCGACTTGCGCGGCACGGTAGAATCCGGCCAGCACGGTCTGGCTGAAGCCCTTGCTGAGATAGCGGATCGGCGTCCAATCCACCTCGCCATGACGCCCGTTGACCTCGGTCACCTGCTTCGACAATTCGTCCTGCAGATTGCAGTAGGCCTCGATGCCGCCGCGCGACGGCGTTGCGATCTGAAGCAGCGAGACCGAGCGTTTCAACGACGGCTGCATCTCGAATAGCCGGTCGAACGCGCTGATGCGATTGACCAGACCCTTGGAGTAATCCACGCGATCGACGCCGATCGCCAGACGCTCGCCGTGCAGGCTCTTGCGCAGGCGCGACACGTCCGGATGCGACGATGCACGCTGGGCTTGCGCGGCAAATCCGTCAACATCGATACCGATGGGGAATGCAGCAATGCGCGAGGTACCGAATTGCGACGTGACAATTCCTCCCCTGTCGACCTGAAGACCGAGATCGCTGCGCAGATAAGTCGCGAAATTCTCGCAATCGTCCTCGGTCTGGAACCCGATCAGATCATAGGCCAGCATCGCCTCGATCAGCTCGCGATGATGCGGCACGCCGGAAATAATCCGCCGGGCGGGCCATGGCGTATGCAGGAAGAAGCCGAGCGGATTGCGGATGCCGAGAGCGCGCATCTCCGCGCCGAGGGCGAGGAAATGGTAATCCTGAATCCAGAACGCCGCGTTCGGCTTTTGAAACCTCATCAGCGCGCGCGCCATGAAGGCGTTCACTTCACGATAGGATTGATAATCGTCTTGCGAGACTCGAATAAGATCGGTGCGGGAATGCAGCGCGGGCCACAATGCGGAATTTGCGAAGCCCTCATAGTAACCGCCGTAGTGCGCGGCGGGGAGATCGAGAAGAGCCAACGCGCCAGCGCCCAGCGATTCGATCTGGGCGAACGAATCCTTGGTAGCGTTGTCACGAACGCGGCCGGAGGAACCGACCCAGATCGCACCAGATTTTTCAACAACAGGCAGCAGTGCGGCTGCCAATCCACCGGTCATCGGCTCATTTGCTTTTGCGCGCGCGACACGATTGGAAACAACGACGAGATCCACAGGGGCCCTCCCTAGTTTCGCAAGCGCAAAACTAACACCTGTTCATCAATATGGTTCCTTGCCATCCTTCAGACTGATTGACGTCGAATTTGGCTGACAATGAATGGAACCGGGTTCCATTCACGAAGGGTGGCTGATTAAAAACGCTTTGCATAGTCTTGACACATACGGAATCTCGCGGCGCGCATCGATTCAAAATACCGCTGAAATATCGCATTAACTGCGCCAATAGCGATCTTCCCAGTTCCGCGACAGTTTCATGCCGGTGAGAATCAAACCCGCCATCGAATAGGTCTGCGGGAAGTTTCCAAACAGCGCGCCCGTTTTCGGATCGATGTCTTCCGACAGCAAGCCGTAGCGATTGCGATGCGACAGCGCATCGATGAACGCTTCGCGCGCTTCCACGCGCCGTCCCTGCTGCCACCACGCATCGATCAGCCAGAACCGGCAGATCAGGAACGCAGTCGCGGGCAGTCCGAAATCATCTTCCGCCGCATAGCGCATGACGTGCTTCTCGCGCAGCAATTCGCGCTCCATTGCCGCCACGGTTTTGACGAAACGCGGGTCGTCGACCTCGCAAACGCCGAGATCCGGCAACAGCAGCACACTGGCGTCGAGGTCGTCGGAACCGAATGCCGCGGTAAAGGCTTCGCGCTTCGGATTCCACGCCTTCTCGACAAGCTCGTGATGAATGGGATCGGCGATGGAGTTCCAGTAGGCCGCACGATCATGCAGGCCAAGCTTCGCAGCGATGGATGCGAGCCGATTGACACCCGCCCAACACATCGCCGCCGAATGCGTATGCACGCGCTGCCGCCCTCGGTACTCCCAGATGCCGGCGTCAGGTTTCAGCGCCACCTGCGCCGCCTTTTCGCCGAGACCTTCCAGCAAACGGAACAGCTTTTCTCCGCCGGGTGTCGGCAGACGTTGGTCGAAGAACAGCGGAAGGGCTGCGAGAATCACGCTACCATAAGTATCGTGCTGGCTCTGTTCGACCGCAGCGTTGCCGATGCGAACCGGACCATCTCCGCGATAACCGTTGAGATCGGTCGTGATCCATTCGTCGAGCGGCAGGTTCGGCACCACACTATAGACCGGTTTCAGCGGCCCATCGGTATTGGTGGCAATCGACAGCGTGAAGCCGATGAAATCCTCCATCGTCTGCGTCGCCCCGACGCGGTTCAGCGCCTTCACCACGAAGTAGGCATCGCGCAACCAGCAATAGCGGTAATCCCACGTGCGTCCCGAGCCTGGGGCTTCGGGAATCGATGTCGTATGCGCGGCGATGATCCCGCCGGTCTCCTCGAAATTCGACAGCTTCAGGGTGATCGCAGCGCGGATGATCGCTTCCTGGAAGTCATAGGAGATATAAAGACGCCGCACCCAGTGCAGCCAGTACGACTTGGTTTGCTCGGCGAACGAGGTGGCGGTGGCGGCAAGATCGCCGGGATACGGTTCGTCATGGCCGAACACCATGTGGACAGGCCGCGTCAGCACGAACGGCGACTCGTGCTCGATCATGGAGATCGGCGCATCAGTGGTGACGCGAACGGTCGTCTCATCCTCGAAATAGCGAATGTGATTGCTGCCCAAGGCCCGGCGCGCCAGCGGCTTGCCGTAGGAATGGGTCGGCCGAACGCGGATGGTGACGCGCGGCAAGCCCGCAATCGGCTCGATGATGCGGAACAATTGCGGTGGACGGAACATCCGGCCGTACTGCCGGAAGCGCGGCGCGAAATCGGTGATCCGAATCGCAGCGCCGTTCTTGTCGGTCAGGATGGTCTCGACGATCGCGGTGTTGCGGACATAGTTCGAGCGATACTCGACCATCCCGTCCAGCACGACGTCGCTGAAGCCCTTCTCTTCATCCCCTGCAAGCAGACGGGAAAATACGGGATCGGCGTCGAAGCGCGGAAAACACCACCACACCAGCCGCGATGTCGGATCGACCAGCGCTGCCGTCTTGCAGTTTCCGATCACGGCCAGATCGAGACCGTGATCGATTTTACCAGCTTCGACCTGCGATGCAGTAATAGTCTTGGAAATGTTCATCGTGCCGCCATGGTTTCTTCGTCGAGCAAATGCGTGAGCCACGCGCGAACGTCCGTCGGCGACCTGAACTGGCCATCGACGCCATGGGCGCGGCGGCCCACCGAGAAGGAGATGCCCTTGAATGCGGGCATGATGGCAAACACAGACTCGTCGGTCACGTCGTCGCCGATAAAAACGGGGTTGCGGCCGGAGAACGGCGCATGGTTCATCAATTCGCGAACACCGGTCGCCTTCGTGAAACCCGCATGCTTGATCTCGCAGACGAACTTTCCAGGAAGAACGTCGATCGGCGCCTGCGGCAGGTCCGCCCGGATCGCAGACACGGCTTCGTAAATAGTGCGCTCGAACTGCGGCGCCAGCCGGTAATGCAGCGCGACGGAATAGCCCTTGTCCTCGTACAGGATGCCGGGGCTGAGGTGCGAGATCGCGATGAAGCGCTTTTTCAGGTCGTTATCCATCGGCGGCGCATGGGCTGCGACCGCCTCATTCTCGATCGACAGCCGCATCTCCGCGCCGTGACCGCCAACCGCGGGAAACTGCAATGGCGCGAAGATCACGTCGATATCGGTCAGGGATCGGCCGCTCACCAGCGCGAGCGCGCCGTCGAGACGGTCGTGCAGCGCCTGAAGCGTCGCGCCCAGTTTCGGCGGTACTATAATGTCGCGCGGCGTCGGCGCGAGTTCGATCAACGTGCCGTCGATATCGAGCAGCAGCGCGGTCTGATCGAGATCCGGCACAATTCCCGCCGGAGCCTGCAAAGCGTCTCTCGCAATCCTTGCAGCGGGCTCTTCAATCACACGATGATCCATTAGCTACTCTTGCGCGGCCAGGGGCCGCGCAACCTCCTCCAGTGACTTGCATTCCGCGTCGATACAATATCGCCACGCGATCAGCGCCGCGGCGATCATCAAGGCCGATCCGAGCAGATAACCGGCGAACACGCTGTTGCGTGAGCCGGTGTCGATGAGAACTCCAAACAAGGCCGGACCGGCAATGCCGCCGATACCGGTGCCGATCGCATAGAACGATGCTATGGCCAGAGCGCGAACCTCGAGCGGAAATGTTTCGCTCACGGTGAGATACGCAGCACTGGCCGCCGGCGACGCAAAGAAGAAGATCACCATCCAGGTGATCGTCTGGGTCTGCGCACTGAGTACGCCGATCGAAAACAGATAACCCGACACGGCGAGCAGAATGCCCGACATGCTGTAGGTGAACGCGATCATGGTACGCCGCCCGACCGTGTCGAACAGTGCGCCGAGCAGCAACGGCCCGAGAAAATTCCCAGCGGCGAATGGCAGGATGTACCAGCCGACATGGCTTGATGCGATACCGAAGAAATCTGTCAAAACCAAAGCATAGGTGAAGAAAATCGCGTTATAAAAGAACGCCTGCGCCACCATCAGCGACAATCCCACCAGCGAGCGGCTGCGATAGGTCCGCAACAATGTATCGACGACCTCGCGCAGCGGCGTGTGGGTTCGCATCTTCAATCTGATCTTCGGCCGGGGGCGATCGGGTTCGCGTCGGTTGGGCGTCACTGAACGTTCAATGTCGGCGACGATCTTCAGAGCGCGCGCGGGCTGGCCGTGAATCATCAGCCAGCGCGGGCTTTCGGGAATCCATAACCGCATCACGAATACGACCAGACCAAGGCCCGCGCCGGTCAGGAACGCCAGACGCCATCCCAGTTCCGGATTGATCACGTCCGGATCGAGCAAAATGATGGCGCTGACCGCGCCCAGCGCGGCACCGATCCAGAAGCTGCCGTTGACGATCAGATCGGTGCGGCCGCGATAGCGTGCAGGCACCAGCTCCTGAATTGTCGAATTGATCGCGGTGTATTCGCCGCCGATGCCGGCGCCAGTGAGAAAACGGAACAATGCGAAACTGGCGAGATTCCACGAGAATGCCGTCGCAGCGGTCGCGGTGAGATAGACCGCGAGCGTCACAAAAAACAGCTTCTTGCGACCAATGCGATCGGTCAGCCATCCGAACCCAAGGGCGCCGAGCACCGCGCCAGCGATATAGGCGCTGGTGGCGAGTCCGACGTCGGTGTTGGTGAACTTGAGAACCGGACTGTCCTTCAGCGCGCCCGATAACGCACCCGCCAGTGTGACCTCAAGTCCGTCGAGTATCCATGTGATGCCGAGCGCGGCGATGACACGGGTATGAAAACCACTCCAAGGCAAGGAATCCAGACGCGCTGGAATATCGGTTTCAACGGTCTCACGCGGGAGGGAACCGGAAGCCTCAACACCGGTCGTCGGTGAGATGCGTGCCGAGGGCGTTTGGGCCGGGGACATCTGGATGTTTGTCAAAGCTGACATCCCGCCGTCTCTTTCACCGGCCGCACCCTCGACCTTCGATGGACGCCGCGACCGGCGAAACAGATAGCAGGAGTTTGGGAACCAGCCTGAGTCCCCAAACGGCGAGTATTATCAATGGGAAAGGCCTCCGAACAGTGAATCCGAAGCCTTCCGCCGACAGAGGGTACGTCCGCCTCCGCTTCCCATAACAACCTGATCGCGAAAGGAAGGTTCCATATGGAACCGGTCATCCGAAAAATGGCTTTCCCGGACTTTTTGGCTCACGATATCCGGGTGGAAGCTCGCGCCGTCAGGCCGCGCGCGCGGGCGGCATCATGTCCTTGTAGCCGGGTGCGAGCTGCAGCTTCGGCTCGGTCAGCGACTGCAGTTTCTCGAGCGTCATGCCCGGAATCATCTCAATCACCAGGAGCCCTGCGGGCGTGACGTCGATCACCGCGAGATTGGTGTAGATACGCTTGACCACGCCCGCCGCCGTCAACGGATAGGTGCAGCGGTTCTTGATGCGCGGCTGGCCCTTCTTGTCGGTATGTTCCATCAGCACACGGATGGCCTTGGCGCCCACTGCAAGATCCATCGCGCCACCAACGCCCGGCGGAAACTCGGGGTCTTCCGTGGTCCAGTTGGCGAGATCGCCGCTCCCCGAAACTTCAAAGGCGCCCAGCAGGCTGACATCGAGATGGCCGCCGCGGATCATCAAAAATGCATCCGCGTGATGGACATAACAGCCGCCCGTGACCAGCGTGGTCAGATTCTTGCCGGCATCGGTCAATTCTTCATCTTCTTCGCCGGGCTTCGGCGGACCGCCCATGCCAAGCACGCCGTTCTCGCTGTGAAAGATCACCTCGCGCGTTTTCGGCACGAAGCCCGATGTCAGCGTCGGAATTCCAATGCCGAGATTGACGTAAGCACCCTCCGGCAGATCCTGCGCCGCTCGCCATGCCATTTGCTGGCGCGTCAGTGGAGTGTATTCGGTCACGATTCAGCTCCCGATCTTGAGCGGTTCGGCGACCACGATGCGATCGACGAAAATTCCCGGCGTCACCACGGCTTCCGGGTCAAGTGTCCCGAGATCGACCATGGTCTCGACCTCGACGATGGTCAGGTCCGCTGCCATAGCGCAGACCGGATTGAAATTGCGGGCGGACTTGCGGTAGGTGAGATTGCCCCATCGGTCGGCTTTGGCCGCCTTGACCAACGCGATATCGCCCCTCAGCGGTTTCTCGAACACGTGCAGCCTGCCGTCGATCTCACGCTGCTCCTTGCCTTCGGCAAGCTTGGTGCCAGCGGAAACCGGTGAGAAAAATCCGCCCAGGCCCGCAGCGGCACAGCGCATCCGCTCGCTGATCGTGCCTTGCGGCACCAGTTCGAGTTCAAGGCTTTTGGCGCGGTAGGCTTTCAAAAATGCACTGTAATCGCCGGAGCGCGGATAGGAGCAGATCACCTTGCGCACCCGCCCCGAGTTGATGAGCCGCGCCAGCCCGTGATCGCCATTGCCCGAGTTGTTGGCAACGATTGTCAACTCGCGCGCGCCTTGATCATGCAGGGCCTCGAGCAAATTGTCCGCGATCCCGACGGCGCCAAATCCCGGCACCAGCACAACGGCTCCATCCCGGACATCGGCGACCGCTTCGGCCAGCGAGCCCACGCGCTTGTCGATCACTCTTTCTATACTCCCTTGGCGACGTTCATTTTTACGCCGCTCCGGCAAGCGTAGGCAAAAACCCTCCCGCGATCAAACGGCCCGTCTGCATCTATGGAATGCAGAAACCGCCCTGCTCTCGCACTTGCGAGATGCATCCAGACGACGGTGAACGGCCCGCCGGCGCAGCGCGGCGCCTGCGTTCACATGCAGATGATCGCGCGATGACAGCTACAACGAAAATCGAGTTGCAAAGTTTTGCGCGCCGGTTGTTAATTGGAACAATTACAAAAAGCACTTTTGGAAATCATCTGGGGAGGTCCCTTTGTCTGCAATCAAGTTGACCGTCAACGGTAAAGCGGTGTCCGCCGATGTCGAGGATCGCACGCTGCTCGTCCATCTGCTACGCGATCATCTCGGTCTGACCGGCACGCATGTCGGATGCGACACCAGCCAGTGCGGCGCCTGCATCGTTCATATCGATGGCCGCGCCGTGAAATCCTGCACCACGCTGGTCGGACAGGCCAACGGCGCCAATGTCACCACCATCGAAGGCATCTCGAAAGGGGACACGCTGCATCCAATGCAGGCGGCGTTCCGGGACAATCATGGCCTCCAGTGCGGCTATTGCACGCCGGGCATGATCATGTCGGCTATCGACATCGTGACCCGCCACGGCGGCAATCTCGACGAGGCCACGGTGCGCCACGAGCTGGAAGGCAACATCTGCCGCTGCACGGGATACCACAACATCGTCAAGTCGGTGCTGGACGCCGCCGGACGCATGAAGGTTTCAGTCGCCGCGGAATAGTCCGCGACGATAGCTCACCAATCGGATTTGCAGTTGCCCGCGCTGCTCGCGCGACCAAGGCAACCCTTATGGAAAGGCCAGCATTATGAGTGAAGGTATCGGCGAGAGGGTTCTGCGCAAGGAAGACAAGCGTTTCATCACCGGCAAGGGCAAGTACACCGACGATGTGCGCCTTCACGGCATGACCTATGCGTCGTTCGTCCGCAGCCCGCACGCCCACGCAAAAATCAAAAGCATCGATACCGCCGCCGCCAAGGCCATGCCGGGCGTGGTGGATGTCCTGACCGGGCAGCAACTCGTCGACGACAAGATCGGCAATCTGATCTGCGGCTGGATGATCCACTCCAAGGACGGCACGCCGATGAAAATGGGCGCATGGCCGGCGATGGCGCCGGAGATCGTGCGTTTTGTCGGCAATGCCGTGGCGGTCGTCATCGCCGAAACCCGCAACCAGGCGCGCGATGCCGCCGAAGCGGTCGTGGTGGACTACGAGGAATTGCCCGTCGCCGCCGATATTCGCGCAGCCATCGCACCCGGCGCGCCGCAGCTTCATCCCGAAGCGCCCGGCAACGTCATCTACGACTGGACCATTGGTGACGAAGCCGCCACCAATGACGCCTTCTCAAAGGCCGCGAATGTCGTGGCGCTCGACATCACCAACAATCGTCTGTCGCCGAACGCGATGGAGCCGCGCGCTGCGGTCGCGGAATACGATTCCGCCGAAGAGCATTTCACGCTCTACACCACCTCGCAGAATCCGCATGTGGCGCGCCTTGTGTTGTCGGCGTTCTATAACGTCGCACAGGAACACAAGCTGCGGGTGATCGCGCCGGACGTCGGCGGCGGCTTCGGCTCCAAGATTTTCATCTACCCCGAAGAAATGGTGGCGCTATGGGCCTCCAAGCGCACCGGCCGTCCGGTGAAGTGGACATCGGACCGCACCGAGGCATTCCTCAGCGACGCCCATGGCCGCGACCATCTCACCAAGGCGGAGATGGCCTTCGACAAGGACAATAAAATTATCGGCCTGCGGGTGAAGACCCACGCCAATCTCGGCGCCTACATGTCGCTGTTCTCGTCGTCGGTGCCGACTTATCTCTACGCGACGCTGCTGTCGGGCCAGTACAACATTCCGGCGATCTTCGCCGAGGTCATCAGCGTCTACACCAACACCGCGCCGGTGGATGCGTATCGCGGTGCGGGCCGCCCGGAAGCCTCCTTCGTCATGGAGCGGCTGATGGAAACCGCGGCGCGGCAGCTCAAGGTCGATCCGGCCGAACTGCGGCGCAAGAATTTCATCACGCAGTTTCCGCACCAGACGCCGGTTATCATGGCCTACGACATCGGTGACTTCGGTGCTTCGCTCGACGCCGCGCTGAAAGCCGCCGACTATGCCGGCTTCCCTGCCCGCAAGGAAAAGGCAAAGAAGGAAGGCAAGCTGCGCGGCATCGGCTTCTCCTGCTACATCGAAGCCTGCGGCATCGCGCCGTCGAAAGCCGTCGGCAGTCTCGGCGCCGGCGTCGGTCTATGGGAATCCTGCGAGGTGCGGGTCAACCCCGTTGGAACCATCGAGATCCTCACCGGCTCGCACAGCCACGGCCAGGGCCACGAGACAACCTTCGCGCAGGTGGTCGCTGACCGGCTCGGCATTCCGACCAGTCAGGTCTCTATTCTCCATGGCGACACCGACAAGGTGCAGTTCGGCATGGGCACTTACGGCTCGCGTTCCGGCGCGGTGGGCATGTCTGCCATCGTCAAGGCGATGGAGAAGGTCGAAGCCAAGGCGAAGAAAATTGTCGCGCATCAGCTGGAGGCATCGGAGAACGATATCGTCATCGAGAACGGTGAATTCAAAGTCACCGGCACCGACAAGTCGATCGCGCTGCCGATGGTGGCGCTTGCCGCCTACACCGCCCACAACCTGCCAGACGGCATGGAGCCGGGCCTGAAGGAAACCGCGTTCTACGATCCGACCAACTTCACCTTCCCGGCCGGAACTTATATCTGCGAGGTCGAGGTCGATCCCGGCACCGGCAAGACGGAGTTCGTCAGCTTCGTCGCGGCCGATGACTTTGGACGTCTCATCAACCCGATGATCGTCGAAGGCCAGGTGCATGGCGGGCTCGCGCAAGGCATAGGTCAGGCGCTGCTTGAACATGCGGTCTACGACAAGAGCGGCCAGCTCATCACGGCGTCGTTCATGGATTACGCCATGCCGCGCGCGGATGATCTGCCGTCGTTCAAGCTGTCGCACACCACGACGCTCTGCCCCGGCAATCCGCTCGGCATCAAGGGATGCGGCGAAGCCGGCGCCATCGGTTCGACGCCGGCGGTGATCAACGCCATCACCGACGCCATCGGCAACAACCGGCTTGAGATGCCGGCCTCGCCCGACCGGGTGTGGCACGCCATTCATCAGCAGCAGGCAGCGGAATAGGAACGGGGAGAAACATCATGTACGAGACAACCTACCATCGCCCCGCAAGCGTCGATGACGCCGTCGCCCTGTTCAAGAAGGGGTCGGATTCGAAATATCTCGCCGGTGGCCACACGCTGCTGCCGGTGATGAAGCAGCGCCTTGCGCAACCATCGGACGTGATCGACCTCGCGCGGATACCCGCGCTGGTCGGCGTGTCGGCCACCGCCGACGCGCTCGTTATCAAGGCGGCGACCACCTATTACGACATCCTCACCAGCAAGGACGCGGCGAAGGCGATCCCCGCCATCGTGCATCTGACTTCGGTGCTCGGAGATCCTGCTGTGCGTTATCGCGGCACCATCGGCGGCTCGATCGCCAACAACGATCCGGCCGCGGACTATCCCGCCGCCGTGGTCGCGCTCGACGCCACGGTGAAAACCAACAAGCGCAGCATCAAGGGCGAGGATTTCTTCAAGGGCCTGTTCACCACCGTGCTCGAAGACGGCGAGATCATCACCGAGATCTCGTTCCCGATTCCGGCGAAGGCGGCCTACTCGAAAATGCGTCACCCGGCGTCACGTTTCGCGCTCACCGCCGTATTCGTCGCCAAGACCAAATCCGGCGACGTGCGCGTTGCCGCCACCGGGGCTTCGCAGAACGGCGTGATGCGCGTGCCGGCCATCGAAGCCGCACTGAAAGCCAACTGGTCGGCGGGCGCCATCGACGCGGTGAAAGTCTCCGCCGACGGTCTGATGGAGGACATCCACGGTTCGGCGGCATACCGCGCCAACCTCATCAAGGTGATGGCGCAGCGCGCGGTGATCGAGGCGGGCTGAATTCTCTGTAATGGAAAAGGAAAAGGCCGCCCCTGAAGGGCGGCCTTTTTAGTTTCATATGAGTAGAAAAGTTACTCGACGATCTGCACCACGCGACGGGTGCGCGGGTCAACCAGAACCGTGCGGTCGTTCACCACGGTGTAGCGATAGTCGCGAACACCATATTCCTGCGGAACGTCGTAGTAGGTCACGCCGTCCTCAGGAAGGACAACACCTACCGCGAGTTCATTCTGATAACGGTAAGAAGGACGACGTTGTTCGACCACGTAGTTGCGAAAGCGCGGACGCTGATCGACGCCGAGAACGCCGGCCACGCCGCCGACAACGCCACCTACAGTGCCGCCAACGATCGCGCCGACCGGTCCGCCTGCACGCTCGCCTTCACGCGCACCACGTTCGATACCGCCCGGCACGCCTTGCGCAGACGCAACCACCGGAATGAGGGCGCCGGTAGAAATCATCGCCAAGGCAATCAAAGTCCGCTTCATATCTAAAACTCCCGTTTATGAACTCGGGAAACACAAGTAAGCGGCGGCGGAATGGTTCCTCAAATCGGCAAAAACCCTTAAAAAGGCGCTTTTGCCGAACATTTGCGACAGTATTCATTGGCTCTTTTGCCGAAACTCGCCTAAAGCACGTGCAAACTTCACCAATCTCGCGAAGCTGCTGAAAGCGTCCGTATCCGGGCGCTTGTCCAATCCATTTGATTGCACCGTGGCGACAACGCCAACCAAGGTCTGACCGTGAAAACCCTGTCTGCAAGTGCACCACTCGCCCGCGCTCTGGCCGAGCGTAATTATAATGACGCGACCCCTGTCCAGAAGGCGGTGCTCGCAAGCGATGCCGCCGGCCGCGACCTGCTGGTGTCGGCGCAAACCGGCTCCGGCAAGACTGTCGCTTATGGCCTCGCTATGGCCGCCGATCTGCTGGGCGAAGCCGAGCGGCTGAATCGGGCCGCAGCTCCGCTGGCGCTGATCGTCGCGCCGACACGTGAACTGGCGTTGCAGGTGCATCGCGAACTCGAATGGCTTTACAAGCAGGCCGGCGCGCGCGTCGTCTCCTGCGTCGGCGGCATGGACCCGCAGCGCGAAAAGCGCGAACTCGAAGCCGGCGCGCATATCGTGGTCGGCACGCCGGGCCGGCTGTGCGATCATATTCGCCGCAAGCGCCTCGATGTAACTGAACTGAAGGTCGTGGTTCTCGATGAAGCCGACGAGATGCTTGATCTCGGGTTTCGTGAGGATATGGAGTTCATTCTCAAGACCACGCCGGACACACGGCGCACGCTGCTGTTTTCAGCGACCCTGCCGCGCACGATTATCTCCATCACCAAGCAATATCAGAACGACCCTTTTCGTATCGAAGTCACGAGCAGCGGAAGCGGTCACGCCGATATCGAATATCGTGCGATCCGGATCGCGCCCGGCGACGTCGAGCATGCCGTGGTCAATGTTCTCCGATTCTTCGAGTCCCCGAGCGCCATCGTGTTCTGCAACACCCGCAACGCGGTCAACCATCTCCAGGCAGCACTTCTGGAGCGCGGGTTTTCCGTGGTCGCACTCTCCGGCGAGCTGACCCAGAACGAGCGCACCAAGGCGCTACAATCCTTGCGTGACGGCCGCGCGCGAATCTGCGTCGCCACCGATGTCGCGGCACGCGGCCTCGATCTGCCAAGTCTTGGCCTCGTGATTCACGCCGACCTGCCGAACGATCCGGAAGTGCTGCAGCATCGTTCAGGCCGCACCGGCCGCGCCGGCAAGAAGGGCGTCAGCGTCATGCTGGTGATCCCCGCGCGCAAGCGCCGCGCCGAGCTGCTGCTCAACCAGGCCGGCATTGATGCGGTCTGGGGCACCGCGCCGACCGTGGAGGAGATCCGCAAGCTCGACCAGCAGCGCATGTTGCAGGACGCGCTGTTCGGCGAGGAAAACACCGAGGACGATCTGGTGCTGGCGCGCGCATTGCTCGCCGAGCGGCCGCCTGAGGACATCGCGGCGGCGCTGGCGCGGCTCTATCGGTCGCGCCTTCCATCGCCCGAAGATATTCTCGATCCGGGTCAGGGGCGTTCGCGTGACGATCGCGGCGCGCGCGAGGCGCGCGGCGCCAAACGATTCGAGCGCGACACACGAGGCGAAGAGCGCGCGCCGAGATCGAAACCAGCACGCGGCGGTATGTCCGAGGGCAGTGTGTGGTTTCGCGCCGCCATCGGCCGCAACAAGAACGCCGAAGCGCGCTGGCTGCTGCCGATGATCTGCCGCCGTGGCGGAATCGGCAAAGGCGACATCGGCGCCATCCGCATTTTCGACGCCACCACCGAGTTCGAGATTTCGGCGTCCGCTGCCGAGGAGTTCGCCGCGAAGATCAAGCGCCCGGACAAGGAAGACAATATCCGCCTCGAAGCATTGCCGAACGGACCGCAAGGCGACGCCCCGCCTGTACAGCGCAGCGGCAAACCGGATTACAAAGGCAAGAACAACGGCAAGCCGGCCTATCGGGAAAAGCCCGCGTATCAAGGCAAGCCGTCGTTTGACAGCAAGCCGCGCTACGAGAAGAAGTCACACGAGGCGAAGCCGCAGCGCGACGAACGGCCCCGGTTCGAGGATGCGCCGCCACGCGCCAAGAAGCCGAAACACGCCGGCGGTCCCGATCGTCAGAGCTGGCCTGATGTCGACAAGACGGCCTTTGCCAAGAAACCGAAGAAGAAGAAGCACCGCAAGGGCACGTAAATCATCGCTTCAGACGATTGCGGTTGCGGGCTTCGCAGATAGCCTAGGTTACTTTTTCAACCGCCCCGTGGGCTTGGCGCCGACGAGGATCGCGGCCACGATGCAGGGTTCGGTGCCGCGCACGCTCCAGGAGTGATTGGTGCCGCGCTGAATCAGGATGTCACCCTGCTTCAGCAGCGTCTCCTCCGTGTCCATGATGGCATAGATCTCGCCCCTGAGAACGATGATGTAGTCCACGGTCGCCGTGGTGTGGGTCATCGGATCGTCTGACGCATGGTCCGGCGCGCCGTCGGCGCCGATCGAAGCAAACGCCTTCTTGGCATCCGCGCTCTGACGCCAGGCGGTATCCGGCGGAAACTCGACAATGCGCAGGATCGTGCCTTCTGATGGCGGTTCGAGCTTGATCTGACCTTCTGCGGCGTCCGCATTGCCCTCGTTCGACGCTGGTGACGTAGCCGTCCGCCACAAGTCGGTCAGCGCAACGCCCGGCATCGACGCCATCTCGAGGATGTTCGGTGCCAACCCATCCATGACGATTTTGGACTTGCCGTTCTGATCGTGGCCGGTGACGACGCGGCGAATGCGATGGACCATGTGTTCTCTCCCTTACTTGTTTCTTGTCAGTCGCGGCGTAGCACGCGGTTGCGCAACACTCCGATGCCCTCGACCCCGAGTTCGACCACGTCGCCCGATTTCAAGAAGCGCATCGTCTCGAGGCCACAGCCACCGCCCACGGTGCCGGAGCCGAAAAATTCACCCGGATAGAGCGTTTCTCCGCGCGAGACATGCGCGATGCAATCCTCGAACTTCCAGCGCATCTCGCCGGTGTTGCCGCGCGCCCACTCCTCGCCGTTGACGCGCGCGATCATGGTCTTGGCGTAGGGATCGCCGAATTCATCGGCAGTCACAAGGCAAGGTCCCATCGCGTTGCCGCCGTCGAAATCCTTGCCCTTGCCTGGGCCGAGTTGGCCCGGCATCTCCCTGGTCTGCTCGTCGCGCGCGGAGAAGTCGTTGAAGATGGTGTAACCGAAGATGTGCGCTCGCGCGCCTGACGCAGCGATGTCGTTGCCCGATTTTCCGATGTAGCAACCGAACTCCAGTTCGAAATCCATCAGCGACGAATAGGCCGGCCACACCACGTCGGTGTCCGTGCCGATGACGTTGAGACGATTCGGATGATAAAAAATCGGCCGCTCGTACCACGTCGCTGGAACTGACAGGATGCCCTTCTGCTCCATCTCGCGCATCGCTGCCTCCGGGTCCGGAGACTGCTGCGCGCGGACGCGGCGCGCTTGCTCGAAAGCCTGCACGAGATGCTTCTCAAAACACAAAAAGTCGCGCATCTGCGGGGGACGCGGAATCGGCGCGTCGAGCTTGATTTCGCTTCGCGCCCGCCGCGCTCCCGACGGCGGCAGCTTCAGAAGCTCGGTCACGACATCGAGGCCGTTGGCGCCGGCCTCGGCGATTTCGAGCACGGTGGCGACCGGACCGGTGCCGCTCCACTTCTGCTGATAGGCCGCCGCGAGATCGATGACAGCGGCACCGTCCTCGACCAAGATGCCACTGCGCGGCCGGTCATTGCCATGACGGAACGTGACGAGTTTCATCGACGTCTCCTATTGCAGTTCCTGTTTAAGCTTGCGCAACGCATCCATGATGATGGCCGCGTCCTCGCTGAGCGCGACCATCCGCACACCTTGCGCCGCCCAGCGCTTTGCCGCTGCGACATTCGGCGCGAACACCGCCGTGCCGATGCCGCGCGCGGACGCCGTCGTGACCGTGTTCTTGATCGCTTCAATCACCTTGGGATGTTCGGGTTGCCCGCCAACCCCGAGCGACTGAGCCATGTCGACCGGACCGAGAAAGATGCCGTCGAGGCCGGGAACCGCGAGAATGTCACCGAGCGCGTCAAGACCTTCACGGCCCTCGATCATCACCATGACACTGACGTCGCGATTGGCATCCTGAAACCAGGTCGGGCCCGCGCCGTAATCGGCGGCGCGCACCCAAGGGTTGGTGCCACGCGCACCGTGCGGAGCAAATCTCGCTGCCTTCACAACCTCCAGCGCTGCGGCAGCACTGGTGACCTGAGGCACCAGCACACCGGCCGCGCCGGCATCAAGCACCGCGCCAATCAGCGAGGGCTCGTTCGCCCGCACCCTGACGATCGGATACATGTCGCGCACCTGCGCGGCCAGAATCAGCGGAATCACAGAATCGATCGAAAACGGACCATGTTCCATATCGATAATGACGGCTTCGAATCCAGCGACCCCGATCATCTCGATGACATGCGTTGAAGGAATGATCGCGAACACGGCGGTAAGCGCACCGCCTTCGCGCAGCCGCTGATTAAGCGAAGGTCTCGTTATCATCGCGCTGTCCTTAAGTCGCGGTGCAATGCGGCGGCGGCATCATCAACCGCGCGCTGCGCCGTAGCGATCATGGTGTTGAAACGGACGAAGCCATGATTGACCCCGGGATAGACCTTCAGATCGTTGGCGACGCCGACCGCGTCCAGCCGCGCCTTCAGGGCCCGGGCATCGTCAAGCAGTGGGTCGAGCGAGCCAATAATCTGTTGCACCGGCGGAAGCCCTTGCAAGTCGCCCGCCAGCGGAGCGGCACGCCAGTCGTTGCGCTGCTCCGGGCGCTCCAGATAGGTCGACCACACCCACTCCATCTGCGCCTGCGACAAGCCATAGGCTCCGGTCCCGAGCGTCTTCCAGCTTTCGCTGGCGGAATCGCCCGACGAGACGCAGTAGAACAGCAACAGCGATTTCAAAGCCTGTTCGCCGCGATCGCGCAGCGTCATGGCCGCAGCCAGCGCCAGATTTGCGCCCGCTGAATCGCCACCCGCCGCCAGACGCGCTGGGTCAACGCCCCACGCCGCGCCAGATTGACGGACGTGCTGAATTGCCGCGAGGGCATCCGACAGGCCGGCCGGGAATTTGTGTTCGGGCGCGAGACGATAGTCGACGTTGAGCACGGCGATATGGGCGCGATGCACGAGTTCGCGCATCAGCCCGTCCCAGCCCCGCGCGCTGCCATAGGCAAACCCGCCGCCGTGAAAATAGACCAGCAATGGCGGCGGCGCGCCGAGATCCGGCACATACAGACGACACGGAATGAGACCGCCCGGCCCCTCGATAGTCAGGTCACGTTCGGTTGCGACCGGCGTCACTTTATCGGCGAGGAATTTGCCGAGGCGATCCTGCCCGGCGCGAACATCGGCCATCGCCGCCGTTCGCGGATCTGGCGCAACCAGTCCGTTGTCCTTGAGGAATGCGCCGGTTGCAATCAGTTCAGGATCGACCGGATCGATCGCTGGTGCTGCTTCGCCCATAAGTCACCTCACAAACCGAGATACAGTTTCTTGACGAGATCGTTATCGCTCAGTTCGGCGCTCGTTCCGGAAACCGCAATCTCGCCATGCACGATGACGTATCCGCGGTCGGCGATCCGGATCGATTGCGTGAAGTTCTGCTCAGCCATCAGAACCGTCAGTTCCTGCTTCCGTTTCAATTCGCCGATCTTTTCGATGGTGCGCTTGACCATGATCGGCGCGAGGCCGACCGACGGCTCGTCGATAATGAGAATCGACGGGAGCGACATCATCGCACGGCCGATGGCCAGCATTTGCTGCTCGCCGCCGCTCATGCTGCCGGCAAGCTGCCGCCGGCGCTCACGCAGCACGGGAAACAGATCGAAGCACAGCCCTATTGTCTCCTTGAGCCTGGCCCGCGCCGACTTGCGAAAGGCGCCGAGCAGCAGGTTTTCCTCGACCGACAGGTTCGGGAATAGCCGGCGGCCTTCCGGCACCAGCGTGACGCCGAGAAGCACCAGTTCCTCGGTCGAGAGTGTGGACACGTCATGTGACCTGCCATCGATATTGATCAGCACGCGCCCGGCGGAAGGGCGCAATATTCCCATGATGCATTTGATCAGCGTGCTTTTGCCGTTCCCGTTAGTGCCGAGCAGCGCCGCCGTCTCGCCACGACTGACTTCGAGCGAGACATTGTTGAGCACGCGGACGCCGCCGTAGCCCGCATGAACGTTCTCAACGACGATGCTATTCGCCAAGATACGCCCTTTCGACATTCGGATCGCGCAACACCTGTTCGGTCGGGCCGTCGGCAATCTTGTTGCCTGCCACCAGCACAATGACGCGCTGGGAGAACTTGGTCACGGCGCGCATGATGTGCTCGATCATGATGATCGCGATGTTGCGCTCGTTAAGCCGGAACAGCAGCTCGAGAATTTCATCGACCTCGGTGGTCGACAGCCCCGCCAGCGCCTCGTCGGCGATCAAGAGTTTAGGATTGGAGGCAATCGCCTTGGCGAGCTCGAGCTTGCGCAGCTCGACCTGCGTCAAAGCGGTGGTCGACTGCGCGGCCTGATGAGCCAGGCCGACGAGTTCAAGCAACGCCATCGCCTCTTTCGCGACCGTCGTTTCATGCGACTTGTGATGTCCGCAATAGTCGAGCGGGATACGAATGTTATCAAGAACGCTGACGCTGAAGAACGGCTTCGGAATCTGGAACGTTCGCGCGAGCCCGGCGCGGGTTCGCAAATGCGCCGGTTTGCCGCGCAAGCTTTCCCCCGACAGCAGCACGTCGCCACCGTCGCTGCGCAAAGTGCCGGTGATGCAGTTGACGAGCGTGCTCTTGCCGGACCCGTTCGGCCCCAGCACGCCGATCCGCTCGCCGGGCTGAACTGCCAGCGACACATCGTTCAGCGCAATAAAGCCGCCGAAGCGCTTGCTCAGCCCTTTGACCTCGAGAAGCGCCGTCATGCCGGCCGCTCCGAAGCAGGAGACCGGTTACGGCGGAACAAACCCATCAGACCGTTGGGGGCGACGATAACGAAAAGCACGAGCAGCACACCGACGATCAGCGAACTCCATTGCGAGAACGCGGTCACCCCCGTGCCGACCTGAACGAGACTGAGCAGGACCGCCCCGATCACGGGGCCGACCCAGTTCGACGTTCCCCCGATCAGCGGCATTGCGAGCGTGTTGACTGCGAGCGCCAGACTGAATGTCGAGTACGGATCGACATAGCCGACATAAAGCGGATATGACGCGCCCGCCGCGCCCATCAGTGCGCCACTGAGGGTGGTGGCCATCAGCTTCAGCCGCAGGGTCGCGACTCCGGCACATTCAGCAGCCTGCTCATCGTCGCGCAGCGCGGCGAGCCCCCTTCCCATCCAGGAATGCTCGATCCAGCGAGCCAGCCATATCGCGATGACGGCAAGCGTCGTCATCGCAAAAAACAGATACTGCGTGTAATTGGAAAACAGCGACGGAGTCGCCGGCCGGACCAGCGTGAAACCACGTGCGCCGCCAACGAAATCCCAGTTCAGCACGACGGTTTGCAACACGACCGCGAGGCCCAGCGTCGCGATCGAAAAGAACACGCCGCGCAGCCGTAATGTCAGATACCCGGTCGCAAGGCCGGCAAGACCGGCGATCACCGCGGCAATCATCACATAGAGCGGCAGTGGCAGCGATACCAGCTGACTCAGCGCCACTGTCGAATAGACGCCGATGCCGAAAAATCCTGCGATGCCGAAATTGACATAACCGGCATAGCCACCGAGCACGTTCCAGGCTGTCGCGAGCACGATGTATTGCGCTACGATGTAGGCTGCGAAGAAAGCGTAATCGTTGAGACCAATGCGCGTCGAGAGCGCTGCGGCGATCAAGACGAGAACACAGAAGAAGGTGAAGCGACTTGCACTCATTTCAGCGTCCCATCAGGCCGGACGGTTTGATCGCGAGAGCGGCAAGCATGATGCCGAATGCGACAGCCGGCGCCCATGACGGGCCGAAAAACGTGCCCATGATGCTTTCTGCAAGCCCGAGGATCAGTGCACCAAGCACGGTGCCGACCACGCTGCCGAGACCGCCCAGAACGCAAACCGCGAACACCCGGCCGATCAACTCCTGCCCTGTCGGCGGCGTCACCGGCTGCATCATGATCAGCATCGCGCCGGCGATCGCCGCGGTCACGAACGAAACGCCGAACGCAATCTGCCGCACTCGCGTCGGGTTGACGCCCATCAGCCGCAGCGCCAGCTGATCCTGCGCGCCAGCGAGCACGGCACGGCCAAAGAATGTCTTTGTCAGCGACAGATAGATCGCGCCGATGGTGACGACCGAAATGGCGGCCGGCACCAGCAGACGATAAGGCACGACGAAGTCGCCGAGCAGAAGAATGCCGCTGGCGTAAGGCACCTGCACGCTCCGCAGATCCACCCCGAACGTCAGCACCAGCGAGATCTCGACAATGAACATCAAGCCGAAGAAGAACGTCAGGCCGCGGAGCGCGTCCTTGCCCCGCCGCTCGAAACTCACATGGTAGACCGTGTAAATCGCGCAACCGAGCGCGAAGAACGGAATTGTTAGCAGAAATCCGATGAGCAGCGGGTCGAGCCCGAATATCTGGTTCAGCCAGTAGACGAAGAAGGACGACAGCACGATAAAGGCCGGATGCGCGATGTTGACCACGTCGAGCATTCCGAAGGCAATCGACACGCCGATTGCCATGGCGGCATAGAACGCGCCCAGCAGGACGCCAGACACCAGGGCGTCTGCCAGAAGTTGCGCGGAAAAATCCATCATCAGGACTCGTTGTCGGATTCGGCCATTACTGGCCGGGTCCCGCGTAAGGATAGATCAGCTTGCCGGACTTCAGCGACGGCGGGTGCATGATGGCCTGAGTTCCGGGTTTGTAGAACTGGTCAATGCCATTGCCCTTGATGCCCTGATACTGAACGAGCAGCGGACGGGGCTTGGCCCATTCGCCGTTTTCGCCAAACCGGATTTTTCCGACGATGGTATCGAATTCGTCCTGACGGATGTGTTCCGCGATTTTGGCCTGATCGAGCGAACCGGTCGACGTGATCGCATTCTGCATGACCTGCGCGGCCGCATAGACGTAAGGCGGCACGTAGAAACCGAGTTGATCGATGCCTTCGGATTTCGCGGTCGCCTGATAGCGCTTCAGGAATTCCTGGATGCCGGGGAAATCCATCGTCGACTCGGGAGCGTAGAGTTCGTAGTTCACCACGCCGTTCAGCAACGGGCCGAGCTGGGTCTTCAGCGCGGCATATTGCACGCCGATCATGCCGCCGCCGATCATCTTCGGCTTGAAGTTGAGCTCGGTCGTGGCCTTGATGAAACCGACACTGTCGGTCGGGTAGGATGCGACAAAGACAAGATCCGGCTTGGTCACTTGGATCGCGCGGACAATCGGCGTCAGATCGACGACGTTCGCGGGATAGCTCTTGTCATAGACGACCTTGAGGCCGTGCTTCGCGGCGAGATCGCGCGCGCCGTCCATCGCGACCTTGCCATATTCAACGTCGACGCCTGTGATGGCGATCGTCGTCGGCTTTGGCTCCTGCGCCATCGCCACGTCGAAGAAGCCGCGGGGCACTTCCGTGCGCGGATCGGGGCCGAGCGGCGCGATCTGGAAGAAGCGATCGTACTTGAATTTCTCGTTCGGCGTCATACCGATCAGGCCCATCATCACCATGCCCTTCTGCATGGCTAGCGGGATCGCCGGGATCATCTGCGTGGTGCCGTAGCTTGAGATGATGAGATCGACCTTATCGACCTCGATCAACTTGGTGTACATGCCGGGAACTGCAGCCGGGCTGCTCTGATCGTCGTAATAGACCAGCTTCACCTCGCGTCCGAGCAGGCCGCCTTTGGCGTTAACGTCCTCCGACCACATCCTCAGCGCAAGCAGCGCGGCCTTGCCGTTGGCGGCAAGCGGTCCCGTCAAGGGCATGCTGAAGCCGAGCCGGATCGGATCGGCTGCACGCGCGTCCGACAATGCTCCGCACAAGACGACCGCGAGCGACACTGCCATCGCGAGTACAACGCGGCGTGACCACGCCCGGATTATCTGGGTCATCAACGGTTTCCCCTCATACTATTTGTTATTACGGCGCGCCCGTTTCGGGCGCGCCTTGATCCGAACTCAGCTTATTGCTCAGGCCGACTGCAGAATGCCGGCGCTGACGAGTTGGTCGCGCACTTCGGGCGCGTATTCGGCCGCAGGCTCGTCGCCGGTGATGATGCCGAGCAGTATGCCCTCGGTCTTGCCCGGCTCCGGCTCGACACAGATAAACCGGCGCTGCACACCGATCGGAAAGCAGATGAAATCCTTCGGGCTGAGGATCACGTGCTCATCGCCTTCGGCGCCCTGCCATTCCAGACGCCATTTTCCTTCAACAACCATGAAGGTTTCATTCGTGTCATGGGTGTGCATCGGCGCGCCATGCCCGGGCGTGGCCTTCACGAAAGCCACGCCGAAGCCCGGCTTCATATGATTGATCACCGGACGCACCGCGTTGCCGAAGGGCGAATACTGCTCGTCGCCGGTGGGCTGATCGAAACCGATCACGCTGTAGAAAGTGCGATGATATTCTTCAAGTTTCATGTCCGGAATGCCATCGGACACACCCTTGATCTTGTCGAAACGCGCGATGCACTTCTCAATTTCGGCGCGGCTGGGCTTTACGACGTCGATCGCCATGTGGACCTCCCTGTTTTTCGTTGTTGGAATGAGACTAGGTCCAAGTCGCAAAATTCAGCAAACCCTATTCGCTTATAACTCCTATTACGAATCCTTATTCTGCGCGCGCAACGCACGTGCAGCATCGCGGGCAACGCCGCGCAGCCAGGCATTTCCGGATTCGTGATGATGCCGCTCGTGCCAGACCATCGACAACACGAAATCAGGCACGGGAAACGGCAACGGCAGGAATTTCACCTGCGGATGCCGCTGATGATCGATCAATCGCAGCGGAATTGTTGCTGCAAAGCCATGCCGCGCAACAGCGTCGAGCATGGTGGTCATGCTCTGTGCGTGCAGTGCGATCTTGCGCTCTCCCCTCTTGAGGCTCAGCGCATGATCGGTATGGCGTTCCACTGTTGAACTACCGTTCTCCTCAGTGAAGAACACGACATGATTGAGCGCCATATATTCACCTAATCCGATCGATCGGCGTTTGCCGAACTCCGCACGCGGCAGGGCGCAAACCAGACGATCCCGAAACAAACCCACCGAACGCAGGGTCGGCGCAAGATTGGTAAAGAAGCCGATAGCAAGATCCACCGGGCCGCTCTCGAGATGGCGGTGCAGCCGGCTGAGGTCCGGCAGGGTCGCACGAATCGACGACTTCGGAGATTGAACGAGAAAGCGCTGCATCAGAACGGGAAAAAATACCGCCTGAATGTAGTCCGACGCCATGATCGAAAACAGCCGCGTCGCCTCTGCCGGGACGAATTTGCGCTCCTTCCAGAACGCGCCTTCAAGCAGATCGATCGCCTGCTCCGCGGTCTGTGTGAGATCAAGCGCGCGCGATGTCGGCAGCATTGCATTTGCGCCACGGACGAGCAGCGGATCGCCCGACAAGACACGCAGCCGCGCGAGCACCTGACTCATGGCGGGCTGACTGATGCCCATGCGCTTCGCTGCAGTCGAGACGTTGAGTTCCTTGACCAGTGCGACCAGGCACATCAGGGAAAAGAGGTCGAGCTGACGATAGTCTCGTCGCGGAGGTTTGCTCATCGATGGCTCTATAAACCGCTGGTATCTGTTTTGAGCAGTAAATCACTCCCGCGGGATTGGCAGCAAAGAAACTGCGTATGTGAAGGCGGGGCCAGCCCTACGCCCCGCAAAGCCCCACACAATCAGATACTTATATCGGGCCGCATCTCAATGCGGGGCGATCACGTTAGAGCAATCGTCGCGCGATATCACGTGCCGCAACGTAGCCGAATACGATCGCAGGACCCAACGTGATACCCGGACCGGGATAATTCCCGCCCATGACCGAATGCATATCATTGCCGCATGCATAGAGGCGCGCGATTGAGCTCCCGTCCTTCCGCAACACCTGCGCGTTTTCGTTTGTTGTGAAGCCGGTTGCGGCTCCAATATCGCCGGGATACAGACGAACCGCATAGAACGGAGGCGTCTCCAGCGCGCCCAGACAGGGGTTGGGACCATGACCAAGGTCTCCGGCGGTGATCCGCTGGTATTCCGTCGAGCCACGTCCGAAATCGCTATCGACACCATCGCGAGCGAAGCCGTTGAATCGTTCGACAGTCGCCACGAGATTATCCGGATCGATACCAAGCTTCTTCGCCAGTTCGGGCAGACTCTTCGCGCGCGTCAGGTAACCGTCTTTCAGAAACGCACCGCGACCCCACCGACTGGGGCGAACCATTCCAAGACCGTACTTTCTGAGCGCCGCTTCGTCAGCGATGAGGTAGGCTGGAATGCTTGGCGAAATCGCATGAGCGGCGAAGAGACCTTGCGTGAAGGGATGATACGACAGCGCTTCGTTGACGAAGCGGCGGCCGGATTGGTTGACAGTTATGATTCCCGGCCTGCCTCGATCAAATATGAAATGTGGAAAAACCGCTTTGCTGCCATCGGCTCGCGCGCGAACTGAAACTGGAGACCAGAACGCGCTGTCGCGGTCGTCTTCGCCATAGTGGGCTCCTATATCGAACAACTGCTCGTGCAGGGAGCCCGTATGTCCCGGAGCGCCAGGGCAGAATTCCGCCACAGGCTCGCGCAGCATCCGCTTGCGCAGATCCGGATTGCGATTGAAGCCGCCCGTGGCCGCGATCATCCCGCCCCGAAAGTCGATCCGATGTGTGATGCCATCTTGCTCGAGCGTAACGGCGCAAGGTCCATCGGCGTCGGAATGAATCTGCTTGACGGATGTGTTGAGCAATATGGGCACGTCGCGATCGCGCAGCGAGATCAGAAAGCGCGCGATCAGCGCATTTCCCATCATCAGGCGTGTGCCACGCCGGTACGACAGGCGATCGACCGCATGCCGCGTCAGTATCTTCAAGGAATGCATCAGCGCCCGCAGCGAGCGGTTCGCCGCAAGCAGGTTCAGAACATCCTCTTGATTCACCATCATTCCGCCGAGGATGGTGAATTCGGGAATCGGTTCTCGAATGAGATCGAACAATGCTCCGAGTTTGCGTCCGTCGAACGGCACAGCCTCCAGGACCCGCCCCTTCAGGGTCGCTCCCGGCAGATCGCTGTTGTAGTCCGGATGTAGTTTTCGCGCCCGAAACTGGAGTTGGGAATGTTGCTCGAGTTGCTCGACGGCCTCCGGACCGCTCGACAGGAACGCCAGCCGGAGCGCTTCCGGCGACTCGTTGCCGACCGACGAGCGGAGATACAAAGCGGCATTCTCCAAGCTATCTTCGCCGCCGACCTGCGTTGCATGACGTGTATTCGGAATCCACGCACTGCCCGCCGAATAGGCGCTCGTCCCCCCGATCCGATCTGTGCTTTCAACGATCAGGGGCCTGAGGCCAAGTATCGCGGCCGAAAGCGCCGCCGAAAGACCGGCGGCCCCCGAACCGACCACGACGAGATCGAATGGAGAGGCGCTTGCGGCGTCACGCAACGAGTTAAGTATTTTAGCCTCCCTGCGTCTGTGGCGGGCTCTCAGGCCTGTGATGCATCTGTCGGCAGTGGATCATCATCCACGTGCTGGCATCTGCGGGCTTGGCCTAGATCTCGAACATGGCACGAACGATCTGCTCCGGACGGACCGGCGTGGAATTGAATTCCACCCCGCGCTCCGAAAAGGCGTCCGACACGGCATTGGCGATAACAACCGGCGGCGCAATCGCGCTTCCTTCGCCGACGCCCTTAACACCGAGCGGATTAAGCGGCGAAGGAAAGTGCATGTGAATCAAATCGACATGCGGGACGTCGCTTGCGCCGGGGCACAGGTAGTCCATGAAAGAACCCGCAAGCAACTGTCCTTCGGAGTCGTAGCTGAACTCCTCGAGCATCGCGCCGCCCAAGCCTTGTACGAATCCTCCATGTATCTGCCCGTCGACGAGCATCGGATTCACGACTGTTCCGCAGTCGTGGACGATGACGTACTTTTCAATCTCGAGCCGGCCAAGGGCCGTATCGATCTCGACAATCGCTGCATGCGTTGCATAGGCCCACGTGACGGTCGGAGGTTCGAAGTATGCCGTTTCTTCCAGACCTGCGCTCATCCCAACGGGCCGATTGTTGTCCCAGCCTGGGCGAGCCGCCTTTGCGATACTCGCCAACGTGATTTCCTTGCCCGGCACACCGAGTAACCCGACGGCGCCATTTCGCAGTTCGAGATCGTCGGGCGAGCACTCCAGGATGTTGGCGGCGATCGCGAGGACTTTCTTCAGCAGCGCTTCGCTTGCGGCATGTATAGCGCCGGAGAGCGTGACTGTGCTCCGGCTGGCGATGGTCCCAAATCCGATCGAGATCGAAGACGTGTCTGCGAGCGATACGACGACGTCTTTGGGCTCCACCTTCCAGGCATCGGCAACGATCTGCGAGAAGATCGTTTCCATGCCCTGGCCCTGCGCGCAGGCTCCACCCGCGAGATAGACCTTCCCGGTGGGATCGATCCTGATCGTGGCGCCCTCGAACGGCCCCACGCCCGTGCCTTCGACGTAGCAGCCCAGACCCAGTCCCAGATATCGTCCCTCGGCGTGGGCGGCCCGTTGCCGCTCACGGAATGCGTCCAGCCCGCCGATGGCCTCCAGCGCGAGACGAAGCGATTCGGGATAGTCGCCACTGTCGTAAACAATCGGCTCCCCATCGCGATAAGGGATGCCGAGGCTGTATGGCATCTCGGAATGCGGAATCATGTTCCGCATGCGCACGACTGCCGGATCCAGCTTCAGCTCTCGCGCGATGAGGTCCATCATCCGCTCCATCGCGAACGTGGCCTCCGGCCGGCCGGCTCCACGATAAGGTGCATTCGGCACCTTGTTGGTTGCCACGATGCGCGATCGAACCGAGAAGTGGTCGAATTTGTACGGGCCCGGCAAGTGCACGGCCGTGTTGTAGGCGATGCCCGATCCGATGGGGTTCCAGGCGCCGCAGTCGACGAAGAAGTCGTCTCGAAACGCGAGCAACCGGCCATCATCGTCGAAGCCGATCTCGACATCGTGGACCTGATCCCTCGAATGACACGCGCTCATGAAGTGCTCATGCCGATCCTCGACCCACTTTATCGGGCGGCCGATTTCACGCGCGAGATAAGGGATAAGAAGGTCTTCGGGATAAACGTGGCCCTTAACTCCGAAACCGCCGCCCACATCGAGCGCAAGGCTCCGGATCCGGGCTTCAGGCATGCCGAGCACCGTAGACGCCTCGCGTCTGAGCCAGTGCACGACCTGGCAGGCCGACCATATCGTGATGCTGTCCGTCCGTTTGTCGTAGGACGAAACCACACCGCGACATTCCATCGGCAGCGCGCCGTATCGATGATGATAGAAGCGCCGGCTCAAACGATGCGGCGCGGAATTCAGGGCAGCGTCGACATTCCCCTTGCCGACGGAGAAATCACCAATCAAGTTGGTTGCATATTGCTCGTGAAGGATCGCCGCTCCCTCCGAGATGCCCGCTTCCGGATCGACCACGGCATCGAGAGATTCGATGTCGACCGTTACCAGTTCGGCTGCATCCTCGCCTAGATACCGGCTCTCCGCGATGATCACCGCGATTGCTTCGCCGACATGGCGAACCTTGTCGTGCGCGAGCAATGGTTGTTGAGGATTCAGGAATTTGTGCTGAACGCGCGTTGTCCACTTCTTCGGCAGCGCGAGCTGCGCGTCCGGCACTGGCGTCAAAACCTTGGCGAGATCCGGACCGGCTATCGCGTAAACGACGCCCGGCGAGGACAACGCGCCGGAGAGATCGACGCTTCGGATTCGACCATGGGCAACCTGGCTGCGAACGAAGACCGCATGCAGCATCCCCGGCAACTTAAGATCCGCAACGAATTGTCCCGATCCCGTCAGAAGCCGCTGATCTTCGCGGCGAAGAATGGACTTGCCGACAAAACCACTTCCCGCCTCAGACATGCGCCAACTCGCTCTTCATAGCATGCGTGTCCTCGCCTCGCATTTCGGCCGCCGCGGCCAACACGGCTTTCACGATGTTTTGGTAGCCGGTGCAGCGGCAGATAACGGACGACAAGGCCTCTCGCGCCTCTTCTTCGGTCGGTGAGGGATTGGTGCCCAGAAAATCTATGATGACGGCAAGCATCCCCGGCGTGCAGAAACCACACTGTAATGCGTGATTCTCGTGGAAGGCCTTTTGCACGGGATGAAACTTGCCGGCCTTTGCGATGCCTTCGATCGTGGTGATGCTTGCTCCGGAAGCTTGCACCGCGAGCATCAGGCACGATCGGACGGCCTGCCCGTTCACCACCACGGAGCAAACGCCGCACACACCATGCTCGCAACCAACATGCGTTCCGGTCAGATCGAGATTTTCGCGCAGAAAATCAGCCAGCAAGGTCCGCGGCTCGCAGACACCTTTCACGGTCTTGCCGTTGACCTCGCATTCAATTTCAACCTGCTTAATCAAAACTCTTCCTCCCGCGCTACGATCGATCTCGTCGGCGTCTTCTTCATCAACGACGCTTTAGTGCGCCGCGCGCTTCAAGACTCGCATCGTCAACGTCTTGGTCAGGTGGCGCCGATAGGCCTCACTCGCGTTGCGGTCAACCATGGGTTCAATAGCTGCAGCCGCCGCATCTCCAGCCTCGGCGATGGCGGCTGCATCGATGATCCGGCCCTCCAGCAGTCGCTCCGCCGAGGAAAGCCTGGTGGGCGTTGGCGAAACGCCAGCAGTCGCGAGACGCGCCGCCTTGCAGCGCAGGCCCTCAAACGTAAGAACAGCCGCAACAGCCGCGATGGCGAAGTCGCCGCGACGTCGCGAGAATTCATCCACGGCGAAACGCGCCGAGGACGGCATCACCGGGATCCGCACCTCGGTCAGGATTTCGTCCTCCTCCAGTGTCGTCACCATCGAGTCCACGAACAGGTCGCATGCCTTAATCGTGCGCTGCCCTTTGGCTCCCGTGACCAGGACCTCGCCTTCAAGCACCTGAAGTACCATCGGGAGCTCGGCCGCTGAGTCCGCGTTGGCAAGCGATCCTCCGATCGTCCCGCGCGACCGCGTGGGCAGATGCCCGACCATCTGAATGGCCTTGCTCAGCAGGGGTAGCTTCTCGGCAACGAGGGGCGAGAACTCAATCGATCTCTGACGCGTCATGGCGCCAATGCGCACCACATCGTCCGCGCATTCGATGAAATCGAGCTCTTCCACCCGGTTCAGATCGATGATGACGGAGGGCGCAGCCAGACGAAAGTTCATCATCGGCATTAGCGTTTGCCCACCGGCGAGCAGACGCGCATCTCCGCCGTATTGGTTCAGCAAATCTATCGCAGCCGATATGGTTTTCGGCGCGTAGTAATCGAAAGGTGCCGGCTTCATGGTGATCCTGGAGTTTTCCGGTGACGGCCGCGAACGAACGTCACCGCAAGTCTTAACTCTTACGGCTGCGTTGCGAGATATGCCATGGCAACGCCCAGTTCTCGACCGCCTCGACGATGTAAAACATCACCGTACCTATGACTCCGAGGAGAAGAATGGCTGCGAATGCACGAGCACTGTTGAACGATGCCTGGCTTGTCAGGATCACGGAACCGAGCCCCTTCTCGCCCGCGACAAACTCTCCGACGATCGCGCCGATGAGTGCAAAGGAAATACCTATCTTCGCACCCGCGAACAGACTCGGCAGCGCGTTGGGAAACCGGATCTTCAACATGATGTCACGCCGCGTAGCCCGTGCCGATAGCGCGAGATCGATCATGTCGTTATCGATCGCCCGTAATCCGACAGTCGTATTAATGACGATCGGAAAGATTGCGATGATCGCGGCAATCGCGAACTTCGGAGCACTTCCCGTGCCGAGCCAAATGACAAAGAGCGGCGCTAGTGCGACCTTCGGGACCGAATTGGTCGCAACAAGCAGCGTGTAGAAAGTCTTATCCAGAAATCTCGAGGATACGATCGCCGCGGCAAGGACAATGCCCCCGACCAGCGCGATCAGAAAGCCAACCAACGTGATATACGTGGTGTAGAGCGACTGCGCCGCGAAGAACGCGGGATTGTTGATGATGTCCACGATGACAACGGAAGGCGCGGGAAGGAGAAACGCTCTGATCCCGAATAGGTGAACAGCGGCCTCCCAAAGCACGATAAGGCTGACCATCACGAGGGTGATCGTCCGCGCGTGTTCCGTCTTGCGCCAGCGGGCCCGCAGGCTAGTCGGCTTTTGCGACGCCCATTGACGCGAAGATATGGCGGATGTGTTTGACATATTTTCCGAATTCCTCGGTTTGACGGATGCTGAGCGGTCGCGGCCGCGGAATATCGATCTCGACGATCTCGGCGATACGTCCGGGGTTTCTTGCCATGACCACGACGCGATCTGCGAGATAGACAGCCTCGTCGATACCATGCGTGATGAAAATGATCGTCTTTCGGGTTTCGTACCAGAGACGCTCAAGTTCGGCGTTCAAATCGTCCCGCGTCATCGCGTCAAGCGCGCCGAACGGCTCGTCCATAAGCAGCAGTTCCGGGTTCACGATCAACGCGCGACAAATCGCGACGCGCTGGCGCATTCCGCCGGAGAGCTCCCAGGGAAAGCGGTGCGCATAGCCGTCCAAGCCATACTTGCTCAACAATTCTATCGCGCGCTGCTCGTAGTCCTCCCGCCGTAATCCCCTGAACTCCACAAGTATCAGGACATTGTCGAGGACCGTTCTCCAATCGAGCAACACATCGCGCTGAAAAACAATCGCCATGTTGTCAGGCGGCGACAACACCTTCTTATCCTGGATTGCGATCTTGCCGGCGGTGATGTCCTGAAGGCCGGCCACGCATTTCAGCAGCGTGCTCTTGCCGCAGCCGGACGGCCCGACCACGCTGATGAACTCGCCCGGCGCGATATCGATGTTGATATCCTCGAGAGCAATAATCGGATTCCCATCGACTGCGTACGTTTTATCGACGCCGTCGATCACGATGTAAGGCTTCTGAGGAATGGTCTCTCTCGCTATTCGAGGACTAATCGAGATTACACTCATGTGATCAAGTTCGTGTAGTAAGCGGACGGCTTGGTCCCGTCCTTGATCTGACCTGTCTCGACCATAAGCGCGAGCGCGTCTTTCCAGTCATCCTCGGACTGCCAGCCGATCGGCTTTCCTTTTGTACTCGGCGTATCAAGAAACTCTTGCATCAGCGCGACCTGCTTCCGGATCACCGTCAGGTTGAGCTGCTTATCAGCGCGATTTGCGAGCGTAGCCTTGGCAGCTTCATCGATGTGCTCAGGCGCCGCGAAAGTATATTCCCAGGCCTTACGCTGGCTTGCTGCGAGCCTCGTGAGGACGTCCTTCTTCTTTTGCAATGTCTGCTCGGTCGCAATGAATCCGTAGCTGGGAATTGAGAGGCCAACATCAGTCGTGAGAAACGAATGGGTCGGTCTCGTGTCGTCAACATATGCCCCGAATTCCTTGAGCGACATGAATCCGTCAACGCCACCTGCCGCATAGGTCGGAACCATCGTCACCGGCGACACCATGACGACGTTGACCTGGTCCGGTCCCTCGCCGCGCGTCAACCCGATCCGCTTAATATAAGTGTCGATGTAAGGAGCCCACATGCTGCTCGCGAAGCAGGCGAGCTTCTTGCCAGCGAGTTCTTTCGGAGTTTTGGGGCCGGTCTTGGCATCAACCAGGACGGCGAGATCGCACCTTCGAAGGAAGCCGGCGAAGGATGTGATCGGCAATCCCTGACCGCGCGCGATCGCCATCGGACCAAGTTGCACAAGTCCAACATCCACCGATCCAGCGGCGACCAGGTTGATTGTATTGAGGGTACCCGTGCCATCCTGCAGGTCCACGGCAAGGTTTGCTTCCTTGAACCACCCCTTCGCGCGCGAAAGATGCAGCGGCGCATGAACACCCCACGGAGCGAAATCCACCCGAACGGACAAGGCATCGTCCGCGAATGCTTTTCCGCCGCGCAACACCAGCGGAGCGGCGACAGCTCCACTCAAGAAAGTTCGCCGAGACAGCGAACTGCCACGCTTTGACGCACTACACTTGTTTATCGGGATAGAGTTGTTCATTTTCATATCCACCGGTTTGCAGAAGACATATAATCTAGAACTAGACTAACTAGCTAGTCAGTTTTATGTCAAACACATTCCGCCGATCATCAGGCTTGCTCCTAACTTACTGCGGCAGTCGGGCAACGCGCACGCTTGCATTGCTCATTGGCTGATCTTTGAATGCTGTGTTTCTACGCACCTGCACCAATTATTCGGCATACGTTGCTGCGCCGCAACCGTGCGTGGAAATCCGCCGCGCTTTCCCGGATTTGAGCGATTGCAGTGCGGCACCTCCCATATCCCAACTCCATATTTGCCTTGAAAACCGGGCTATGACCTCGTTGAAGTCGACGCTATTCCCATCGCGGGCACCCATCGTCAAAAAGGGGAAATGCAACGGAAAGCCGCACTCCTCCTCGTGCGGCGCGCGACATGTCGACGCGCCGGGAGGCGACATGGGATCGTCACAATGGGTTCGGGCGAACGATCACCGTTCGTGCATGGATCATCTCACAATAGGTGGCCATCGGCGATTCAGAGACGGAAACGGCCGCACTCGAGGGTCCGGCCAAGGGAGCTTTGAGCGACCGATCGCTTTCGTCATCAGGATTAATGGGATTGAAATTTGACTGACCAGTTAGTTAGTATTAGGATGCTGCAAAGGATCGCTCCGCGCATCGTCATCCGCAGGTCCGCGCGAGGCACCAGAGTGAGCGAGGAGGCACACGGTGGTTAGACGATTCAAAGGTGTTATTCCCTACTTGGTAACGCCCGTGGATGAGGATGGAAACGTATTAGGTGACGTGCTCGACCGGCTTTGTGTCGACCTGATCGAAAGCGGAGTACACGGTCTGACACCGCTGGGCAGCACAGGCGAATTTGCCTACCTCAATGACAGCCAACGCAGACGCGCTGTCGACATAACAGTATCCGCTGCGAACCGTCGCGTGCCGGTGATCGCTGGCGTTGCCGGGACATCAACGGCGCACGCTGTAGAACAAGCGAAAGCCTACCGGGCGTCCGGCGCTGACGGAATACTCGCGGTCCTGGAGACATATTTCCCGCTCAGCGACCGTGAGACAGAGGAGTACTTTCTGGCGATCGCCGACAGCACCGACCTCCCAGTCATCATCTATACCAATCCGAACTTTCAGCGCAGCAACCTAACGATCGAAGTGATTGCGCGGCTGAGCCAGCATCCCAACATCGTCGGCCTGAAGGACGCGTCAACCAACACCGGACGGCTTCTTTCCATCCGCAACCGTTGCGGCGATGCCATCGATATCTTCGCCGCGTCAGCGCACATTCCGGTCTGCGTGATGATGATCGGAGGTAAAGGCTGGTTTGCCGGCCCCGCATGCATTGTTCCGAAGCAAAGCGTCGCTCTCTACGAGCTTTGCATCCGCGAGGAATGGACCAAGGCCATGAGCCTGCAGACGCGCCTCTGGAGCATCAACGAAATGTTCGCCAAGTACAATCTTGCGGCGTGCATCAAGGTCGCCCTGCAGGAGCAGGGCTATCCGGTCGGAGACCCTATCAGGCCGCAGAGACGTTTAACCGACAGCGAGCGCGCATCGATCGCTTCTGCACTTAAGGAGATAAACGCCCGCCACGCTGCCTGATGTGCCGATCCGGAGAACAGCATTCATGGGACCCCTCAAATCCCTTGTGTTGACTATCTAGTCTGTCTAGTTTGTTGACCACTTGGTTAGTCGCTTGAGATTGGGCAAGTGGAGCGAAAGCCGACCTGAAGCGCCGTGTGCCAGGTAGCCTTTGAACGTTCACCTCGTTGCGAGCAACCGGTCTGCGCAGAGGCGAGATATCAACTCGCAAGAAAATTAACTCAGGAGACAAAAATGGGAATTGCCAGACATCCACGAGCCAAAGAACTTGAGAACATGTCTCTCGAGGAGATTAACGATCGCTACATCGCCCGTTTTAGAGATCGGAAACCTGATTGGGCGGCATTCGAGGACGCGAAAATCGAAGGGTTCAAACGGGCTCAACATCGCTTCATCGGCGCCGGAGGATCCGGCAAGCATGGTGCGAGCGGATTCATTCCCGCAGGCAACTTCACGCTCTCTATCATGTATGTCGAGCCTGGACAGGGCAACGCCGCACACACCCACGAAGTCGAAGAAGTGTTCTTCGTTCTGCAGGGCTTTCTCGATGTGTTCATTGAGGACGAGTCGGGCAAACGCATCACCACACGACTTGGTCCTTGGGAGTGCATCTCTGCACCCGCAGGCGTGATTCACGGATATGAGAATGCCAGCCTGGGACCGGTCTACTTCCAGGTGATGCTCGGACGCGGAAAACCAGAAACGATGGGATACGCGGACGATCGGCTGTTTCAGCGCCGCGCTGCGCATATCGAAGCTGGTGAGTCCGGCTCTGAGCAGGCCTGATAAGTTGTCCAAGCAATGAGGTTAGGGAGCAAGCGGATGACTTGCTCCTTTTACCTTCTGCATGACCAGGGCATCAGACAAGCGCAGCGGTTCTTCGCGTACAGGCAGCGCATGAGACTGGCACCCTACGCGTCACGCCCGCAGCTTTATCCTGCAATCATGCTCGGCGGCTCGGGAGGCAGTGACAGTTCGTGGAGAGTCTCGGCAGCTACGCTGCCGCGTGGCTTCCACTGGAAACGACAGCGCTGAATTTGGTGAAGAACTCGCTCGCGAGCTTCTTGGCCGTGGAGTCGATCAGGCGCCCGCCAAGCTGAGCCAGCTTTCCACCGATCTGCGAATCGACCTCGTAATGCAGAAGAGTCTCCTGCTCGCTGACTTCCTCGAGCCGGATGACCGCGCCGCCCTTTGCAAAGCCCGCGACTCCGCCGGATCCTTCCCCGATGATCCGATATCCGCTCGGCGGATCGAGGTCGGTTAAGGTGACTTTGCCGCCGAAGGTCGCCTTGACCGGCCCGATCTTGATAATGACTTTGGCGGTCATCTCCGTGGGCGACGTCATCTCGAGGGTTTGGCAGCCGGGAATGCATTGCCTCAAAACGTCGGGGTCATTCAGTGCGGCCCATACCGCCTGACGCGAAGCAGGAACACTTTGGCTGTCATTCATCTGCATCGATCTTATCTCCTGAGTCGGAATGCCGAGCCCATTAAGGACGAATGCCCACAAACTTGACTTGTGATAGTTCTTCCATCGCCGAGTGGACGCCCTCGCGACCAATGCCACTCTGCTTGACGCCTCCGAATGGGTACATGTCCAGCCTGAAGCGGCTCGCCTCATTGATCCAGAGCGATCCGACCTCGAAGTCGTCCGCAAAGCGGAAAGCGTTGGCGAGGGCTCGTGTAAAGACCGCTCCCTGCAGTCCGAAGTCCGAGTCATTTGCGAGTTCGAGCGCCTCATCCACTGTGTCGAATGGCGCAACCACGACGATCGGTCCGAAGACCTCTTCTTTCCACAGCCTGGCATCGCGAGGGACATCGACCAGGATGCCGGGCGAAACCTGTGCGCCCTTGCGCTGCGGAGCAAGAACGGCTCTCGCGCCTCTGTCGAGTGCGTCCTTCACCATCCCCATCACGCGTTCCGCCGCAGCTTGATGGACCATTGGACCAACGTCGGTCTTGGGATCCGAGACATCACCGACTTTGAGCGCCTCGGCAGCCTTGACGAACATCGGAAGAAACTCATCGAGTACGCTACGGTCGACGAGCACGCGCTGCGCTGAAATGCATTGCTGGCCGCTCGCCTCAAACCCTGCCGACGCAATCTTGGAGGCCGCCAGCGAAACATCAGCATCGGAGAGAACGATATTGGCAGCGTTTGATCCGAGTTCTGCCAGGAATTTGCGCGCTCCAGCGGCCCGGACGAGGTCATTTCCCGCAGCGGTACCGCCGGTAAACGAGACCGCAGCGATGTCGGGGTGAGCCACCAAGGCAAGCGCTGTGGCGCGGTCGCCCGTGACCACGTTGAACAGGCCGCTCGGCCAGCCGGCCGCTACATACATTTCGGCCAGCTTCAATGCGACGCGAGTCCCGGAGAGAGCCGGCTTTGCCACGATGCTGTTGCCGACCGCGATGGCGGGCATGACTTTTTGCAGCAGCAGATTCACGGGAGCGTTGAACGGCGTAATACCGGCAACGACTCCGTAGGGCACTCGGCGGGTCATACCGGTGAGGCCCGCTCCCGCTGCGGCCGCGTCCAGCGCCAGAACCTCGCCTTTGAGCTGCGGTACTGCGGCCGCGCATGCCTCGATAAAATCGATCCCTCGATTGACCTCAAAGCGCGCCATCCGGATCGGTTTGCCGACGTCTTCTGAAATCAGGACCGCGATCTCTTCCACCGAATCGCGCATCGCAGCCGCCGCGGCTTTCAGCCAGCCGATCCGGACGGACAAGGCGGTCTTCCGGTGTGCGAGAAAGGTCGCTCTCGCGCTTGCGACGGCCTCGGCGACGCCGTCCGCCCCTGCCTCCATGATTTGCCCGGTGACGGCATTGTCCTGGGGCCGGCGGAACTCGATGTAAGTTTTAGGCACCGGCTCGACGCCCGGAATGAAAGAAACCGCGTTGAACATCGCGCACCATACCTCTCGACACAGACTAACCATCTAGTTAGTCAAATTTCTCGAAAGTGGCAAGCCGGCGTGCGGCGCACACAAGCAGGCCCCAATTGACGATTAACCGGTTAGTTAGTGTAGTATCCCGTCCGCACGGGTGACGAAATGCCCATCGGGGCCACTTTGAGGACGCAAGGGTACATGACCTCTCACGAACAACGGCTTCCGGATATTCCCGAGGATCTTCTGGCCTTGATGCGCGACATCGGACCCAAATGGAGTACGAACGTAGCAGGGCATGTCGACCTGATGATCCAGCGTTTTTCCGAGGTATTGAAGGGCAGTCCGCGCGCTGGAGTGGTCGAACACCGGGACATCCCTTACGGCGATCATGAGCGTCAGGTCGTTGATGTCTTCATACCCGAAAATGTGCCGTCGCCGCCGGTAGTGGTATTTGTTCACGGCGGCGCCTTCGTGAGCGGTCACCGCAACCGCAGCTCTCAGATATATTCAAACGTTCTTATCTATCTCGCACGGCACGGCATCGCCGGAGTTAACGTCGGATATCGCCTTGCAAACGACACCAAGTATCCTGGCGCGACCGAGGATATCGCTCGGGTGATCTCGTGGATGAGCGCGTCGGCATCCCGCTATGGCTGGAATGCCGACAAAACCTTCCTGATGTCGCACTCGGCAGGAGGAGCTCACGCCGGGAGCTATGGATATGATCCGCAGTTTCGGTCTTCTGAGCGCGCGGATCTGGCGGGCTTAATCTTTATCAGCGGAAGGGTGCGGGCGGACAATCTTCCGGAAAACCCGAACGCCAGGAAGGTGGAACAGTACTACGGGACGGATTCTTCGAAGTACGAGGATTATTCCGCGGTCGCGCACATCGATGCCAAGAGTTTACCCACCTTCGTCGCATGGGCGGAATTCGAAAATCCACTTGTGGACGTCTATTGTGCGGAGCTGGTTTATCGACTGGCGAACGCCAAACGGAAAGCTCCGCCGTCAATGTGGCTGCCCGGTCACAATCATACGTCGGCGATCGCCCATATCGGAACGTCGGATGAGCGCCTTGGTCAGGCGATCGTCGATTTCGTACATAACCCACGATAGAAACGGATTGCTCAACATGAAGATTGCACTGATCGGCAACGGTGCCATCGGAAACTGGCTTTCGCACCGGCTTGATCCGAAGCCTCACATCGTCAGGCGCGGCGATAGTTTGCCGAGCGCGGACGTCGTCGTCGAGGCTGCGGGTCATGACGCTTTGAAGCAATACGGAGTTGCCGCGCTGGAGCAAGGTAGCGATCTGGTAATCGTATCGATAGGCGCGCTCGCTCACGACGATCTATGGCGAGACCTCCAGGCCGCAGCGAAGCGCAGCAAAATTTTCCTGCCGGCGGGAGCTGTTGCGGGAATCGACGCGCTCTCCGCGGCGCGGCGTGGAGGATTGGACGAAGTCCGCTATTCAGCGCGGAAGCCGCCAGCAAGTTTGTCGCAAGAACTCGCTACGGACAGAGAGACGGTGGTGTTCGAAGGGAATGCACGCGAAGCCGCATTGAAGTTTCCAAAGAACGCGAATGTAGCAGCCACAATCGCGCTGGCGGGAATTGGCTTCGACGCGACGCGTGTGCGTATCGTCGCCGATCCCAAGGTCACCGAGAACGTTCATGAATTGGAGGTGCGGGGCGCGTTCGGTTCATACACCATGAGCATCTCCGGACGCCCGCTTCCGAGCAATCCGAAAACCTCGAGCCTTTCTGCGATGAGCGTACTTCGCTGCATCGAAAACAGGCAGTCGGCAATCGTCATCTGATCGGAGGTTGAAGATCGATGATCGTACCGGATGAGCGGAGATCGCTTACTTCTTCCGCCGGGCGCCCTCGCGAAGGTAACCCACAATCAGATCTTCAATATGCAATATCCGCATGTTCTTATCAGTCTCTGTCGATAATTTACGGTCGAGAAGATAGGCCAAAGTGTATCTGTTCGACAGATAATGATAGGCCAAGGCAGAGATCGAAATGTACAATTCGACCGGATCGACTCCGGCTCTGAAATCTCCGGTCTTCTCGCCTTGCTTCAAAAGCTGCGAAAGTTTTTCAAGCAGGCCGGAGTAGCCTTCTTTGGTCAGCTTCGATTTTCGCAGATGCCGACCGCGATGGAGATTTTCGGAATTGAGAAGCCCGATGAATGCGGAGGATTTTTCCCAGTACTCGAAGGTGGAGCGCACAAGCTGGCGGATACCGTCGGCCGGCGAGGCTGCATCGATCGACCAGGTGCTGTGATAATCGTGCATTCCCTGATAGGCCGCCTCGAGTACCGCGATGAAAAGCCGCTCCTTGCTGCCAAAGTAGTGGTAGATCAAATTCTTGCTGACCTTGGCCAGGCGCATGATGTCATCCACCCTGGCGCCGTCGTAGCCTTTGGCCGAAAATTCCTGGGTCGCAACGTTCAAGATTCTTTGCCGCGTATCGGTACCCACGGCTGCGCGCCTTCGGGCCGGCGGGCGGGCGCTCCGGGTAGGGGGCGTGCGGGGCTTGGCCGATTGCTCATTGCTCGACCGACTGCGCGCAGTCGATCTATCCTTGCTCATATCCATGCTTTCCGCTTTCGCGCTGATACAGTCCGCTGCTCGAACCGCAAGGTAATACCCATCAACGTCGTTCGGCAATAACAGGTGACACGATTTGACGATGTCGCTCCTTCGGCTCTCCAATTGGAGCCCATTCCGAAGGCACTTGGGGCGCGCTCATCCGAGAGCTGCTCCAGAGGGAGAGCCGAGGATAATACAAATAGTTAACTAACCAGTCAAACAATCGCCATCGTGAGCGCGGCAGCGGGACTCGCTTCGACACCAGTGAAAATCAGGAACAACAGGTCATCATTTGAAGAGTCCAGCCGCGCCGGGCGATATCGCCGACATGCTCAGGAACGTCTATCGGCTTTAGAACTCATCGAAGGAACTGACCAAGCCACCATCGATCATGTGTTCGCTGTCACGATGCTCGGCTTCAATGAACCGCAGAAAGATCCAGTGACTTGCCTGAAGCGATCGCGAATGGTTCGAATGATCGCGAACCGTCCAAGCGTGGGTGACGCTTTCCGCAGACGATTGTTAGTCGCGGTTCATCGCATCAAAGATTCGGCGAGGTCGAAGCCGAGCCGCACAGTCCGGCACCAGCCATTGGCGAACATGATCGAGTGCTGCAAGGAGGTGCAGACCTCATCGGCTCACGGCATCACAGCGATTTGCTACGACCCGCTTCCGCAGTGAAGGACAAGTGTTCACGTTCGTGCGCGAGCGATCGCGTCCATTCGCGGTGATCCACAAATTCCATGGGCGGATTTGAATTACTGAAATTTATTCTTCAAAATCAAAGATATGCTTTGAGATTTGGCGGAGAGGGAGGGATTCGAACCCCCGATAGGCTTGCACCTATGCCGCATTTCGAGTGCGGTGCATTCGACCACTCTGCCACCTCTCCGGTACCAAAGCGGCGGTTTCCCGCCGGGTCGCGGGCGAGTTCTATGCGAGGACGCTCGCCCAGACAAGCGCTGACGGGCTTTTCGGGATCAGGAATGCCGGGATCGGGGCCATCCCGTAGGGTGCAGCTGGCAATATCGCAGATGATCTCCACCCGCCGCAGCCGCAGTCGGGAATAGGCGAGACCCGCCTAGCCTTTCTTCTTCTCCTTGGGACTGCGCATGGTGAAGCGCGCATTGCCCAGTCCGGTTCCGATAGTAAGGATTCCCCAGCGTTTGTAGTCCTGCATAAAGGGGATTTCGCTCAGGCCCTGCACCACCCCGTCGTTATGCATCAGCACCGCGGTGTCGTGATCGCGAATGGTCGGGATCGCTTCGATCAGACTGGCCGGCAAGTTGAATTTGCTGCTTTCCCAGTTGCCCGGCAGATTCTGCGCGCCCTTTTCGATGGAGCCATCGGAATCGATCGCGCCCGGACACGATACTCCAATAAAAGGCGCGAGCTTGAAGCCTTCCGCTTCGGCTTCCTTGAGCAGTCCTTTCAGCATTCCAGCGAGCTTTTTCACGGCACCTTCACGGGTCGGCTCGTCATCGGCGTGACGCCAGAGTTCGGACTTCCAGACGGACGCTTTTGACAGGTCCGGCGTCTTCTTCTGCCGTGTCTCCACCACACCACAACGGATGTTAGTGCCACCGATGTCGACGGCCAGCAGGCTGTCGTGACCCTCGAAAATCCACGACGGCGCGAGATGCGCGCAGCCGATCAATGCCGCCTCATCAGGATGAAAACGGATCGGGATCAGGCTGGCCTTATGGCCCTCCGCTTTCAGAATGATGCCGGCGCGCGCGATGGCCAGTTCACCGATCCGGCTCTGCCGAAAACCGCCGCCGACAATGATCGCCTCGGTTTTGTCCCACGCCTTCGTCTTGAGAAACCGAGCCGTGACGTAGGCCAGTTCCTGGGCGAATTCCTCGATGGCGCTGTGAACCAGGGCTGCCGCCTCGGCATCGTCGCCGCCTAGGATCTCGTCGAGCTGCTTCTTGCTGATATCTTCCGACGCCCTGCCGCCGAATGGGTCGTCGCCGTTTTTCTTGAGCGGTTTCCGCCACTTATCGAGAATGTTCTGAAACGCGCCCTTGCTGGCGCGGTCGCCCAGAAAACCGTCCTCGTCCTTGATCTCGATATTGTAGCTGTCGATATCGACCGACGGCAGGCGCGCCGCCCCGTGATTGCCAATGCCGGCGGTTGTCAGTGTGTCTTCAGCCATGTTCTGGTTGCCCCTGTAATTGCCGGGTATAACGGCAGGGGAACCGGATTGTTTCGCGGTCGGAGCGCCGCACCGTGCGGTCTCCCCCTAAAACCAGCAGAATCGGCCCAAATGGCTTATAAAGCGCTTGTTTTTGGGCCGCTTTTTCTTGACTCGCCGCTCGCCCCGGCTATAACACCCGCAACCCGGCGCGGGATTTCTCGCGCCGTTTGTTTTTGCGCAGCTCTGGCCAACGAGTCGTGGCGGCGCAGACAATTGAACCCATAGCGACTGAATAAGAAGCCGGCCCGGATTTCATCCGAGCGCCGGGATCGAACACGAAGGAAAAAAACGATGTTCGCAGTCATCAAAACGGGCGGCCGGCAGTTCCGGGTCGTTCCAAATGATGTGCTCGAGATTGGCAAGATCGCCGGCGATGTCGGAACGATCGTGCAGCTTGGCGAAGTAATGGTGGTTGGCGGAGACACGCCGGTCCTCGGATTCCCGTTTGTTTCGGGTGCGTCCGTGGCCGCCGAAGTGCTCGACCACAAGCGCGGCCCGAAGGTGATTTCCTTCAAGAAGCGCCGCCGCAAGAATTCGAAGCGCAAGCGTGGCTATCGCGACGAGATCACGGTGATCCGCGTCACCGAGATTTTGACCGACGGCAAGTCCCCGACCGTGGGGCCGCGCCCGAAGAAGGAAAAGAAGGTCGAGGCCGCGCCGGTTGACGGTGACGAGGCACCGGCCAAGGTCGCTAAAAAGGCTCCAGCCAAGAAGGCAGCTGCGAAAGCGCCAGCCAAGGCCGCTGCCAAGCCGAAGACCGCAGCCAAAAAGGCCGCGCCGAAGGCAAAGAGCGACAAAAAGTGAAATGATTCCGTCAAGGAATCGGCCTATACACTGAAGACAAGTTTGGAGACGGAGCCATGGCTCACAAAAAAGCAGGCGGTTCATCGCGCAACGGACGCGACTCGGCAGGCAAGCGCCTTGGGGTCAAGGCGTTCGGCGGCGAGCACGTGATTCCGGGCAACATCATTGCGCGTCAGCGCGGCACGACTTGGCATCCCGGCCTTAACGTCGGCATGGGTACGGATCACACCCTGTTCGCCAAGGTCGAAGGCAAAGTCGAATTCCGCGCCAAAGCCAACGGCCGCACCTTCGTCTCGGTTATTCCGACGGCGGAAGCGGCTGAATAAAACGGTAGACACATCGCGTCTGCCGGGTCTCGTTGAACCGGCAGGGCACTGGAAGGCTCGAAGGGGAGACGGGTAACCGGCCTCCCCTTTTGTTTTGCGCGTTCGCCGCCCGGGAAAGACCCGACAGCGGGACGCATCAGGAGCCATCCATGTTGCAGGAAACCCCAACCCTGACGCCATACGAGCTGAGAGCTGTCGTCCTCGAGACCGAGCGGCTGGTTCTTCGCCAACCGACACTCGCGGACGTTAAAGCCATTGCGCGTGTCGTTGGCGACAAGCGCGTGTCGATCAATTTACGCCGCGTCCCCCATCCCTATTCGGCCGACGATGCGATCAGCTTTGTGACCACCATCGCCGCCACTATCGATACCGTATTTCTGGTCGAGCACGAGCGTGCCGCGGTCGGGCTTGTCGGCGTGAGCTGGGAAAACGAAAACGCGCCCGAGCTCGGCTATTGTTTCGGCGTCGATCACTGGGGCAAAGGCTACGCGACAGAAGCCGCGCGTGCCGTCATCGATTATGCGTTCGAGGAATTCGCCATCGACCAGTTGCTGGCCGGCGCGCGGGTGTTGAACCCGGCATCACGCCACGTGCTGGAGAAGTGCGGCTTCCAGTGGACCGGCGTTGAACTGCACCGGTTTCTCGCGCTCGGATCATCGACCCCTGTCGATCGCTTCAAGCTGGAGCGCAGCGTGTGGGCGTCGCTGAGAAGCTGGAGCAACTCGACGCGGCGGTAAAATGGTCGATCAGACCACCGTCGGCGGATTGGGCTCCGGCTCGCGATGCATCACCGTGCGCTCGCGCAGGAAGATATAGATTCCCGCGCAGGCCACGATCCCCGCTCCTATCATGGTGTTCGGTGACGGAACGTCGCCGAACGCCAGAAACCCGAGCACGATGGCCCAGACGATCATCGTGTATTGAAACGGCGCAACCACGCTGGCGGGCGCCAGAATCAGCGACCGGTTGAGGCACAGCACGGCGGCGACATTGACCATGCCGCTGAGCAGCAGAAGCAGAACAAGGATCCATGTCGGCGGTACGAACAGGAACGCCGACACGATCCCTCCGAACACAAACGATCCGACCACCTGCGTCGTCGCCAGAAAGATGTTCGAAGTGCCCCGCACGTAACGGGTGACGATCATGAAAATCGACTGACACAGGCATCCAGCGAGCGCGATCAGCGCTGGCCAGGAAATGGTTGCGCCGGTCGGGCGCAGCGCAATGAGAACACCGATGAAGCCGACAATGACAGCGGTCCAGCGGCGCCAGCCGACCTGCTCGCGCAGAAAAATCGCCGAGAACGCGGTGACGAAGATCGGCGCCGCCAGATAGCAGGTCGTGGCATCTGCCAGCGGAATGTATTTGATCGCGGTGAAGAACAGCATTCCGTCGGAAACCGACAGCACCATGCGCAGCACCTGCAATCCGGGCCGCGGCACGTTGCGAGCGGCGGCGAAGTTGTCCCGCGCCAGAAACGGCAACAGCGTCGCAATCGCGCCGAAGCCCCGGATGAAGAACAGTTGCGCCGGCGGATAGGCCACCACCATCATCTTGCTGAAGACGTTGACCAGCGAAAAGATCGTCATCGCCGCCAGCATGAAAAGGATGCCGGAGAGCGCTGACGAGAGCGGCGTCGTGCGGCGCAATGATTTGAACGGACGATTCATCGGCAACAGGCTGGCGCGGAAAATGGCGGGATGAAACTTGTTTGAAACAGAAAACGTGCGCGTCGAATCGGCCGGACTTGACGCGATCGATCCTGCTTAGAAAGCAACAGATCACCGCGCAACCGCCAGAAACGCAGGCCATTTCGGGCGGCCATGCTTATCGCCAGGCGATGCTTCAGCCCGGCGGAGGCACCACCACCGGCTCGTCGCGCACCAGATCCCGCTCGCGCAGGAAGATGTAGAGACCGGCGACGATGATCACCGCCGCACCCGCAAGCATCGCCGCCGACGGGATGTCGCCGAAGACCACGTAGCCGAAGATCACGGCCCAGATAATCATGGTGTACTGGTACGGCACGACCACGCTCGCAGGCGCGAGCTTGAGCGAGCGGTTGACGCAGAGCGCGGCCGCGATGGAAATGCAACCGGCCAGCGCGAAAAGACCAAGATCGGGCAGTGGAGGCGTTATCCAGCCGAACGGCGCGACGATCAGACCGAACAGCAACGTCCCTGCGAATTGGGCGGACGTCAGCACGATGTCCGGCGTCCCCCGCAATGAGCGCGTGATGATCATGAGGGCTGCAAACGACGCGCTGCCGGCCAGCGCGATCATCGCCGGCCAGCTTATGGCCTGCGTGGACGGCCGCAGCGCGATCATGACGCCGATGAAGCCGACGATGATGGCGCTCCAGCGCCGCCAGCCGACATGTTCGCCCAGGAAGAGCGCGGACGCCGCCGTCACGAAAATCGGCGCGGCGAGGTAATAGGTGATGACATCCGCAAGCGGCAGGTAAACCGAAGCTGCGAAGAACGCCGCGACCTCCAGCGTCGAGAGCGCAACCCGGATCACTTGTAGACCCGGCCTTTGAATGGTCCGCAGCGCTGCGCGCTGACGCCAGATTGCAGGCGACATCACGATGAGACTTGCTGCGGCGCGCAGCAACAGCAGCTGCCCCACCGAATAGGTTGCAACGATGTATTTCCCCAGCGCATCGCCGAACGAGAACATCCAGACCGCCAGCAGCATCAGCGCGATGCCGGCGAGTGCGGCCGAGCGGTTGCCAGCGTCGGCGGAGATTTTTGCGAGCAGGGTCATGGGAGGTCGCCGGATAACGTTAATTCGACAAAATGTATGCCGAGAACGTCGTTTAGAAGGTGCCCGACGGTTCGGCAACCGCCGCAAATGCAGCCTTTCTGGCGTTATTGCGCATGAATGGGTTGCCGCTCCGGGACCTATGGCGCATATATCCGAGACGCGACAAGCCGCAAAAAGCCTGACTTTTGCCGATCGCGGCACAATGGAAAACCGATGAAATTTCTCGACGAAGCCAAGGTCTATATCCGCTCCGGCGACGGCGGAAACGGCTGCGTGGCATTTCGCCGCGAAAAATTCATCGAGTTCGGCGGACCGTCAGGCGGCAACGGCGGACGCGGCGGCGACATCATCATCGAAGTTGCCGACGGCCTCAACACGCTGATCGATTATCGCTATCAGCAGCACTTCAAGGCGCCGAAGGGCGTCAACGGCATGGGCTCGGACCGCCATGGCGCCAATGGCAAGCATATCGTGATGAAGGTGCCCCTCGGCACCCAGATTTTCGACGAGGACCGCGAGACGCTGATCCACGACTTCACCGAAGTCGGCGAGAAATTCGTGCTTGCGACCGGCGGCAATGGCGGCTTCGGCAACGCACATTTCAAGACCTCGACCAACCGCGCGCCGCGCAACGCCAATCCCGGTCAGCCTGGCGAGGAGCGCTGGATCTGGCTGCGGCTGAAATTGATCGCCGACGCTGGTCTCGTCGGATTGCCGAATGCCGGCAAGTCCACATTCCTGTCGGTCGTCAGCGCGGCGAAACCGAAGATCGCGGATTATCCGTTCACGACATTGCATCCGCAGCTCGGCGTCGTCGGCATCGACGGACGCGAATTCGTGCTGGCCGACATTCCCGGATTGATTGAAGGCGCTCATGAAGGCGCGGGTCTTGGCGACCGTTTTCTTGGGCACGTGGAGCGCTGCCGCGTGCTGCTGCATCTGGTAGACGCGACTTGCGAGCACGCCGGCAAGGCCTACAAGACCGTGCGCACCGAACTCGAGGCCTACGCTGACACGCTTGCCAACAAGATCGAGATCGTGGCGCTCAACAAGATAGACGCGGTTTCGCCGGAAGATCTCAAGGAGCAGAAAGCCCGGCTGAAGCGTGCGGCGAAGAAAACGCCGCTGCTGTTGTCGGGCGTGTCGCGCGAAGGCGTGCCGGAAGCATTGCGCGCACTGGTCGCGCTGATCGACGAAGCGCCGGTGTCAGCGAAGGCCAAGAGAGCCACCGAAAGTGTGATCGAAGCGGAGCCGGAGCCGGCAGGCTGGACGCCGCTCGGCCGCTGACGCACGTGCCTCCAATTCAAGTTATGCCCTCCAGACACTGATTTCCGATGTCGAACCCGAAGCTCAAGAATTTCCGCCGCATCGTTGTGAAGGTCGGATCGTCGCTGCTGATCGATGCCACCGCCGGCGAAGTGCGCGCGCACTGGCTTGCCGCACTCGCTGCCGACATCGCTAGACTCCACCGGGACGGGAAGGATGTACTGGTTGTGTCATCCGGCTCGATCGCGCTCGGACGCAGCCGCCTGAAACTTGCAACAGGCGCGCTCAAGCTTGAAGAGAGCCAGGCTGCCGCTGCCGTCGGCCAGATCGAACTGGCGCGGATCTGGTCGGAGGTGCTCGGGGCGCACGGCATCGGCGCGGGACAGATTCTCGTGACCTTGCAGGACACCGAGGAGCGGCGGCGTTATCTCAACGCACGCTCCACCATCACCAAGCTGCTCGAATGGCGCGCGGTGCCGGTCATCAACGAGAACGACACCGTCGCCACCAATGAAATCCGCTACGGCGACAATGACCGCCTCGCGGCGCGCGTCGCCACCATGACCAGCGCGGACCTGCTCATCCTGCTGTCCGACATCGACGGACTTTACACCGCGCCGCCTTCCGCCAATCCGAACGCAAAGCTCATTCCGGTCGTCGAATCCATCACCGCCGACGTCGAAGCGATGGCGGGCGCCGCCGAGTCCGAATTGTCGCGTGGCGGAATGCGCACCAAGATCGAGGCCGCGAAAATCGCGACCAGCGCCGGCACGCACATGCTGATTGCGTCGGGCAAGATCGAGCATCCGTTGCAGGCCATCGCCGATGGCGGACCATGCACATGGTTTCTGACGCCAGCCAATCCGGTCACCGCGCGCAAACGCTGGATCGCCGGATCGCTGGAGCCGAAGGGCACGCTCACCATCGACGCGGGCGCCGTCGCCGCGCTCCGCGCCGGCAAGAGCCTGCTGCCCGCTGGCGTGATCCGGGTGGACGGCCAGTTCGCCCGCGGCGACGCCGTGGTGGTGCGCGGACCGGACACCCACGAAATCGGACGCGGCCTCGTGGCCTATGACGCGGAGAACGCCGAACTGATCAAGGGACGCTCGTCTTCTGACGCGGCGCAGATCCTCGGCATCAGCGGACGGGCGGAAATGATCCATCGCGACGACCTGGTGGTCGGCGGCCCGCGCGGCACCGACAGCGCGAAATAGCGCGAGCGGCAAAGCCCAATTCAGCCAATGGCCTGGCGGCGAGCCGGGTAAGCCATTGGCCCATCTCGCCGGTCTGCCATGTTCCCGACACCTCGCCGGCCCGAAATATCTGTGCTACAGCATGGTCTTAGAGAAATTCGACACCAGATAGACCGATATGTCCGCTCCGCTCAAAGCTCTCGATAGCGCGACCGACCTGACCGCGCTGATGACCGGCCTTGGCGCTGGCGCAAAACGCGCTGCGCGCGTGCTGGCGCTCGCGTCGAGCACGCAAAAGGACGCCGCGCTCACCGCCATGGCCGCCGCGATCCGCGCCAGTGCGAAAGCGATTCTTGCGGCCAATGCCGAGGACGTCGCCGAAGCCAAAGCCAACGGATCGAGCAGCGCGTTTGTCGATCGTCTCGCGCTGAACGAACAACGCATCAATGCAATGGCTGACGGCATCGACGTGGTGCGCGGCATTCCCGATCCCGTCGGCATTGTCACCGAAACCTGGACGCGCCCCAACGGCATGACCATCGAGCGCGTTCGTGTGCCGCTCGGCGTCGTCGGTGTGATCTTCGAGAGTCGCCCCAACGTCGCGGCCGATGCCGGCGCGCTGTGTTTGAAATCCGGCAATGCCGTGATCCTGCGCGGCGGCTCGGACAGTTTCCGCTCCTGCCGCGCAATCCATCAGTGCCTCATCGAAGGCTTGCGCAAGGCAGGCCTGCCTGAAGAATCCATTTCACTGGTGCCGACCCGCGATCGCGCCGCCGTCGGTATGATGCTGTCGGGTCTCGATGGCGCAATCGACGTGATCGTGCCGCGCGGCGGCAAGAACCTCGTCGCCCGCGTGCAGGATGAAGCGCGCGTGCCGGTGTTCGCGCATCTCGAAGGCGTCAACCACGTCTATGTCGACAAGGCCGCCTCGCTCGACATGGCGAAAACGATTGTTCTGAACGCAAAGATGCGGCGTCCCGGCGTCTGCGGCGCGGCCGAAACGCTGCTGATCGACAAGGCGGTTGCCGATACGCAGCTCAAGCCGCTGGTGACGATGCTGCTGGATTCCGGCTGCGAGGTGCGCGGCGGCGACGATATCCGCCGTGCCGATGCGCGCGTAACGCCCGTGTCCGAAGACGACTGGGCCACCGAGTACGAGGACGCGATCATCTCGGCGAAGCTGGTGGACGGCGTCGATGACGCACTGGCGCATATCGCACGCTATGGCTCGCACCACACCGACGCCATCGTGACCGAGGATGCGAAGACCGCGCAAAAATTTCTCAACGAAGTGGACTCCGCCATCGTGCTGCATAACGCCTCGACGCAGTTCGCCGACGGCGGCGAGTTCGGCTTCGGCGCGGAAATCGGTATCGCCACCGGAAAATTCCACGCCCGTGGCCCGGTCGGCGCCGAACAACTGACCAGTTTCAAATATCGCGTGCACGGCACAGGCCAAACGCGCCCGTGAGCGACGCGCCCGATAGCCAGGAAAACGACGCCGTTCGTCTGCCGCGCGCGATTCCACAACATGCCGACGGGATGCGTATCGGGCTGCTCGGCGGATCGTTCAATCCGCCGCATGAAGCCCATCGCGCCATCAGCCTGTTCGCGATGAAGCGGCTGCGGCTCGACCGCGTCTGGTGGCTGGTGTCGCCGGGCAACCCGCTCAAGAACAACGGCTCGCTGCACGCCCTGCGCGACCGTATGCGCGCAGCCGAAAGGGTCGCACATCATCCGCGCATCGAGGTCAGTTGTCTCGAAACCGTCATCGGCACGCGCTACACTGCGGACACCATTTCATATTTGCGCCGCCGCTGTTCCGGCGTGCGTTTTGTCTGGATCATGGGCGCCGATAATCTCGCGCAGTTCAATCGCTGGGAAAGCTGGCGAAGTATCGCCGACATGGTGCCGATCGCCGTGGTCGACCGGCCGTCCGATAGCCTCCGCGCTCTATCGTCGGTTGCAGCACAGGCACTGATGCCCTATCGCATCGACGAGCGGGACGCTGGAAAGCTCGCGAGCCGCCGGGCCCCGGCCTGGACCTTTCTCACGGGCCTGAAATCGAGCCTGTCCTCGACCCGATTACGGAACCCGGACGGAAGCTGGAAGGATGCCGATCCACAATGACGCTTTCCGGCAACAGCAATCCGCAAATCATCGCACCGACATCTGGAACATTGAAACCGTTAACCCCACATGCCTAATATGATGGTGGGCGCCAGGATTCGGCGCTCGCGATACAGTGAAAGGAATGGTCCCTGACCACATCTGTATTGTCCAAGACTGCTTCGCCAAAGTCCGCTTCGACAAAGGCTGCTGCTTTATCCAAGCCTTCCACAAAGGCTTCCTCGACAAAGCCAGTCGCGTCGAAGACCCGCAGCAAAGCAACGTCCGTCTCCGTCGATCCCGTTCCCGCCTTGAAGGCGCGACCCGATGCCGATGGGACGCTGAACCTGATCCTCTCCCGCCTTGACGACATGAAGGCGGAAGAAACGGTCACCATCGACCTCCGCGGCAAATCCTCGATCTCCGACTACATGATCGTGACCTCCGGGCGGGCGAACCGCCACGTCGGCGCGATCGCGGAGAACGTCGCGAAAGGCCTCAAGGAAAGCGGCATTGCAGCCCCTCACGTCGAGGGCCTGCCCAATTGCGATTGGGTGCTGATCGATTCCGGCGATGTGATCGTTCATGTGTTCAGACCGGAGGTCCGCGAGTTCTACAATCTCGAAAAGATGTGGACCTCGGACAAGCCTACGGCGAAAGCGCGCTGAACGGAGCTTTGAGTGTGCGTGTTCATGTGCCTGCGCGCATGATAGTTTGCGCGTATGCGTATCGTCGTCATTGCCATTGGCCGCCTCAAGCAGGGTCCGGAACGGGACCTCGCCGAACGCTATCGCGAACGCTTCGACGATATCGGCCGTAAACTCGGATTTCGCGGCCTTGAGATTCATGAAATTCCGGAAAGCCGCGCCCGCGACGCTGCGGCGCGAATCGCCGAAGAGGCCGCCGCTATCTCGGCGCTCATTCCTGACAAATCGTCCATTGTCGCACTCGACGAGCGCGGCGAAGCCATCGACAGCGCCGCGTTCGCGCGGCATCTTGGGCGATGGCGGGACGAATCGGTTCCAAACGCCGTTTTTTTGATCGGCGGCGCGGACGGACTTTCGCCCGATTTGAGGCGCAAAGCGAAGCTGAGCGTTGCGTTTGGCAAGGCGACCTGGCCGCATCAGATGGTGCGCGTCATGCTGCTGGAACAGATTTACCGGGCCGCGACCATTTTGTCCGGCCACCCTTATCACCGCGCATAGGCACGATCCCGACCCGAAAGACCGCGTTAGCGAAGCGAAAAGTGGATACCGGTTTCGGACAAGATCATGCCCGCCCAAAGATCTCGAGAGATCGGCCTACGTGACTGACGCGACAGCCAACGCAACACTGCTGATGATACATCGCCTGACACGTGGCGCGGCGGTGTTGCCGTTGTCGATGGTGTTGTCAGCGATACAGATCGCAGGCGGAAGCATCCCGGCGCATGCGCAAGGCACCGTCAAACAAGTGAGCGCGCCCGATCCGGAAGCGATCAAACAGCGCACGCAGGAACTCGAAGACGCCCGCGAGCAGCAGAAGAAAGCGGCCGAGCTCGAGAAGAAACTCAAGGCCGACATCGCAGCCATCGGTCAGGACCGCACCAAGCTTAATCAGCAATTGATCGGCATCGCCGGACAGGTGCGCGACGTCGAAGGCAAGATGGCCGACACCGAAGGCCGGATCCGGCCGCTCGACGCACGCGAACTCCAGATCCGTGCTTCACTCGAATCCCGCCGCGATGAAATCGCCGAAGTGCTGGCGGCCCTGCAACGCGCCGGACGCCGTGCTCCTCCGGCGCTGTTTGTCAGACCCGAGGACGCGCTGAAATCGCTGCGCACCGCGATGCTGCTCGGCGCAGTGGTCCCGGAGATGCGCGTGCGCGCCGCCAAGCTCGCCAGCGATCTCGGCGAACTGGTCAGCCTGCGCAAGAACATCGCCGAGGAACGCGACCGGCTGGCCGTCGACCGAGATAAATTGAATGAAGACCGCGCGCGCCTCGCAGCCCTCGTGCAGGAACGCCAGAAAAAGCAGACCGACACCGAGAAGGACATGGAAGCCGAGCGGCAGCGCGCCGTCGCCCTGTCCAAACAGACCGAAACCCTTCAGGACCTGATCGCCAAGATGGAGCAGGACGTGAAGGCGGCGGCGAAAGCGGCGGCTACGGCGGAACTGAAGGGCACGCCGGCCTCGCTGAACGGCAAGCCCGACCTTGGCGCCCTGAAGGACCCCGCGCGGCTGAGTCCGGCGATCGCCTTTGCTTCCGCCAAGGGGCTTTTGCCGATTCCGGTTAACGGCACCCGGATCCGCAGTTTTGGCGGTTCCGATGGCAGCGGAGGCCAGGAAAAGGGCATTTCCCTTGCCACTAGGCCCGGGGCGCAGGTCACAACACCGTGTGATGGCTGGGTTGTTTACTCAGGCCCGTTCCGGAGCTACGGACAACTCTTGATCCTCAACGCTGGCGGCGGGTATCATGTCTTAATCGCCGGGATGGAACGTATTTCGGTCACGATCGGGCAGTTTGTTCTAACGGGAGAACCGGTCGCGACCATGGGGACCACGTCTCAGGTCGCGTCAATTCTGGCGGCAGCGTCAAGCCAGCCTGTGCTCTACATTGAGTTCCGTAAAGACGGCGCTCCAATCGATTCTGGTCCATGGTGGGCCGCAAGTGAAGGCCAAAAGGTTCGCGGATGATGCGCAAGACTTCCCTGGTTCTCCTCAGCGTCGCAGCCGGCGCGGCGGCAACACTCTTCCTCACCCAGCCACGTTCGGCGCTGGTGGGATCCACGGCGCGCGCCGCGTCGTCGGACACTTACCGGCAGCTCAACCTGTTTGGCGACGTGTTCGAGCGGGTCCGCAGCGACTACGTCGAAAAACCGGATGACAGCAAACTGGTCGAGACCGCCATCAGCGGTATGCTCACCGGTCTCGATCCACACTCCAGCTACATGGACGCGAAGAGTTTCCGCGACATGCAGGTGCAGACCCGCGGCGAGTTCGGCGGCCTCGGCATCGAAGTCACGATGGAAGACGGACTGATCAAGGTCGTGTCGCCGATCGACGAAACACCGGCGTCCAAGGCCGGCATCATGGCCAACGACATCATTTCAAATCTGGACGATGAACCGGTGCAGGGTCTGACCCTCAATCAGGCCGTCGAGAAGATGCGCGGCCCGGTCAACACCAAGATCAAACTCAAGATCATCCGCAAGGGCCAGGACAAGCCGATCGAAGTCACGCTGATGCGCGACAACATCCGCGTCCGTTCGGTGCGTGCGCGCGTCGAGAGCGACGACATCGCTTATATCCGCGTCACAACCTTCAACGAACAGACCACCGAAGGCCTGAAGCGCGAGATGGCCAACCTGACCACGCAGATCGGTCCGGACAAGATCAAGGGTTACATCCTCGACCTGCGCAACAATCCCGGCGGATTGCTCGAAGAAGCCGTGTCGGTGTCCGATGCGTTCCTCGACCGCGGCGAAATCGTTTCGACCCGCGGCCGCAACGCCGAGGAAACCCAGCGCCGCACCGCCAAGGCGGGCGATCTCGCCAAGGGCAAGCCGGTGATCGTGCTGATCAATGGCGGCTCCGCATCGGCCTCTGAAATCGTCGCCGGCGCGCTGCAGGATCACAAGCGCGCAACGTTGCTCGGCACCCGCTCGTTCGGCAAGGGTTCGGTGCAGACCATCATCCCGCTCGGCTCCGGCAACGGTGCGCTTCGTCTCACGACGGCGCGTTACTTTACGCCATCGGGCAAATCGATTCAGGCCAAGGGCATCATCCCGGACATCGAAGTGCAGCAGGATGTGCCTGACGAACTTAAGTCGAAGACCGACACCAAGGGCGAGGCGTCGCTGCGCGGTCACTTGAAGGCAGAGGGTCAGGAAGAAACCGGCTCGCAGTCCTATGTGCCGCCGGATGCCAAGGACGACAAGGCGCTGAAGATGGCCGCAGACCTCCTGCACGGCATCAAGCAGACCACGTCGGTCCCGACGCCCACCGACAAGGCCTCCAACAAGGCCGCGAACTGAACTTCAGTTCGGCCATCGCAAGTTCATCGATTTGGGCGGCTCTCGGGCCGCCCTCTTTCGTTGGGTCACAAGCCCACCCCTGACCACGCCGCCCGCATCCCTCCGGACGTCACGCCTTTGCGGCCCAGCCTTTGCGAACCATGGCTCGGACGCCGTGGTAAGATTCGGCAATTGATTCGCGAGGTTGACGGCAGTGACCACCGACGATCTGAGCGCACCGCTTGGACAGGATCGGCCGCGCAAGCGGCGATACCGGCTTCCGTTGACGCTTCCGCAGGCGATCGCAGGGCTGTTCGGGCTGTTTCTGGCGGTTTTCCTTGGGTTTGCGATTTTCAACACCAATCCGATGGGCGGAGAGCCGCTGGCCAGGGTCTCCTACGACCCTGCCACGCTGCCCGGCGAAAAGACTGCGCAACCGGCGAGCGCGGCATCCCCAATGCCCAAGGAGGCTTCCACAGGCACCAAGGAGGCTGCGCCGGGGCAGCAGACCGTAACCATTATCGACGGCTCCAGTGGGGCCCGTCAAAGTGTGATCGTCGGCGCGGGGGCGGAAGCCCCGGTGCAAACCGATGGTCCGCCGGCCGTGGTCGCCAGCATCAATCCGAAGCTGCTTGAGAGTTCACGTTACGGCATGATCCCCGTGGTGGCCGACGGGATAAAGCCGTTCCGCGCCTACGCTGCCGGCACCGATGCCGACCGCGCGACCCTCGGCAAGACCCCCGTCATCGCCATCGTGGTGTCCGGCCTCGGCGTCGGTGCTGCGAAAACCGCCGATGCGATTATCAAACTGCCCGGCGCGGTGACGCTCGCGTTCACGCCTTACGGCTCCGACCCCGGCAAACTGGTCGAACGCGCGCGCGCGCAGAAGCACGAAGTGCTCCTGCAGGTTCCTATGGAGCCGTTCGACTATCCCGACAACGATCCCGGCCCGCAGACACTGCTGACCACGCTGCCCGCCGATCAGAACGCCGATCGCTTCGCGTGGCACATGAGCCGGTTTCAGGGCTATGTCGGCATCGCCAATTTCATGGGCTCGCGCTTCGTCACAACCGATGCCGCGATGCAGCCGATCATCAAGGAAGCCGCCCGGCGCGGTCTCGCTTATCTTGACGACGGCAGTGCGGCGCGCAGCGTCGCCGGCGTGATCGCAGAAGGACAGGCGATGCCGTTCGCAAAAGCCGATGTGAGCATCGATACCGTGCCGACGCCGGCCGAGATCGACCGCGCACTGGCGCGGCTGGAGACATTGGCGAAGGAGCGCGGATCGGCGGTCGGCATCGCGTCCGCGCTTCCGATCTCGATCGACCGGATCGGAACCTGGGCGAAGCAACTTGAAAGCCGTGGTTTGAAGCTGGTGCCGTTGACAACAGCGATGCTGAAACCAAAATCTAGCTGAGCACGATCGTCAGGGCGGGAACCGAATGTCCCCGCGATGATGCGAACGAGAGAATTGAGCGCGATGGGCGCGCTCAGCAGACCAGTCGAAGACCAAGGGTTTTTAGCAGTATGCCGCGTTACGACGATCTGCCTTACCGGACCTGCGTCGGGATCATGCTGATCAATGCAGACGGGCTTGTCTTCATCGGCCGCCGCGTCGGCGGCCCGGAGCATGTCGATCAGACCCATGTATGGCAAATGCCCCAGGGCGGCGTCGACGCCGGCGAAGACACGTGGGCCGCAGCCAAGCGCGAGCTTTACGAGGAGACCAACGCGCGTTCGGTGGAAAAACTCGGCGAAGTGCCGGAGTGGCTTACCTACGACATTCCCCGCACGGTGGCCGGTCGCGCGTGGAAGGGCCGGTTTCGCGGCCAGAAGCAGAAATGGTACGCGCTGCGTTTCACCGGCAAGGACAGCGAGATCAACGTGGCCTCGCCCGCCGGACACAAGGCGGAGTTCATCGCCTGGCGGTGGGAGCCGATGAAAAACCTGCCGGAGTTGATCGTGCCGTTCAAACGTCCGGTCTACGAGCGCGTGGTCGAGGAATTCACCAAGTTCGCGGGAAAATAGAGCAGATCATCCTGAAACGAAAAAAGCCCTGCGGTTGCAGGGCTTTTTCAATTCAGTTGCGTGATGCGACTCAGTGCATCGCGGTGGAAACGATGTACTGCTGAATGACCTTGAAGTGGTCGAGGCGTTCGATGGCGCGGTCGAGCGCACTGCCTTCCTCTTCCTTCAATCCCTCTTCCATCTCCGCGATCTGGTTCGCGAACACTTCGCGATCGAGATCCTGCATCGAGGTCGCGGTATCGGCGAGCACGGTGAGGCCCTTCTCCGAAATTTCCGCAAGACCGCCGAGCACGATGATCTTCTCGTGCTTGCCGCCGACGGTCACGGTCATGATGCCGGGGCGAACGCTCGCCACCAGCGGCGCATGTCCGGCCATCACGCCGAAATCGCCTTCGACGCCGGGAATGTCGACCTGCTCGACTTCACCCGAGAAGGCGATCTTTTCCGGAGAAACCAGATCGAAGTGAAAGGTCGCCATGATGCTTACGCCGCTTCCGCTGCGAGCTTCTTGCCCTTCTCGACGGCTTCTTCGATGGTGCCGACCATGTAGAAAGCCGCTTCCGGCAGATGGTCGTATTTGCCTTCGCAAAGACCCTTGAAGCCCTTGATGGTGTCGGCGAGATCGACGAACTTGCCCGGCGAACCGGTGAAGACTTCAGCGACGAAGAACGGCTGCGACAGGAAGCGCTCGATCTTGCGGGCGCGAGCAACCGCGATCTTGTCCTCTTCCGACAGTTCGTCCATGCCGAGAATGGCGATGATGTCCTGCAACGATTTGTACTTCTGAAGGATTTGCTGGACCATACGTGCGGTCTGATAGTGCTCTTCGCCGACAATCAGCGGCGACAACATGCGCGAGGCCGACTCGAGCGGATCCACCGCCGGGTAGATGCCCTTTTCCGAGATCGCACGGTTGAGGTTGGTCGTCGCATCGAGATGGGCGAACGTCGTTGCGGGCGCCGGATCGGTGTAGTCGTCGGCCGGGACGTAAATCGCCTGAATTGAGGTGATCGAGCCCTTGGTGGTGGTGGTGATGCGCTCCTGCATCGCGCCCATGTCGGTCGCGAGCGTCGGCTGATAACCCACCGCCGAAGGAATACGGCCGAGCAGAGCGGACACTTCGGAGCCGGCCTGCGTGAAGCGGAAGATGTTGTCGACGAAGAACAGCACGTCCTGGCCCTGATCGCGGAAATGCTCGGCGACCGTCAGACCCGTGAGACCGACGCGCGCGCGCGCACCTGGAGGCTCGTTCATCTGGCCGTACACGAGGGCGCACTTGGAGCCTTCGCCGCCGCCCTTCTTGTTGACGCCGGATTCGATGAACTCGTGATAGAGGTCGTTGCCTTCGCGAGTTCGCTCGCCGACGCCCGCGAACACTGAGTAACCGCCGTGGGCTTTCGCAACGTTGTTGATCAGTTCCTGGATCAGCACGGTCTTGCCAACGCCGGCGCCGCCGAACAGGCCGATCTTGCCGCCCTTGGCGTAAGGCGCGAGCAGATCGACGACCTTGATGCCGGTGACGAGAATTTCAGCCTCGGTGGACTGGTCGGTGTAGAGCGGCGCTTCCTGGTGAATCGCGCGGGTGTCTTCGGCCTTGACCGGGCCGGCTTCGTCGATCGGCTCACCGATGACGTTGATAATGCGGCCGAGCGTGCCGACGCCGACCGGCACCATGATTGGGCTGCCGGTGTCCGTGACTTCCTGACCGCGCACCAGTCCCTCAGTGAGGTCCATCGCGATCGTGCGGACGGTGCTTTCGCCGAGATGCTGCGCGACTTCCAGCACCAGACGGTTGCCACCGTTAGTGGTTTCGAGCGCGTTGAGAATGGCGGGCAAATGGCCATCGAACTGCACGTCGACGACGGCGCCGATAACCTGCGAAATGCGTCCGGTCTGATTGGCGGGGGATGCCATGGGATAGTCTCCTTGAAACTCGTATACGGCGGTCGGCCTTAGATGGCTTCAGCGCCAGAGATGATTTCGATCAGTTCCTTGGTAATCATCGCCTGGCGGGTGCGGTTGTAGATCAGCGTCTGCTTGCGGATCATGTCGCCGGCGTTGCGGGTCGCATTGTCCATCGCGCTCATCTGCGCGCCGTAGAACGACGCGTTGTTTTCGAGCAACGCACGGAAAATCTGCACCGCGAGATTGCGCGGCAGCAGGCTCGAGAGAATTTCGTCCTCAGCCGGCTCGTAATCGTAAACCGACGCGGCGCCAGCCACGGCTTCCTTTTCTTCAAGCATCAGCGGAATGATCTGCTGCGCGGTCGGAATCTGCGAGATCACCGACTTGAAGCGCGAATAGAACAGCGTGCACACATCGAACTCGCCCGCCTCGAACATCGCAATGACCTTCTTGGCGATGTCTTCAGCGTTCTTGAAGCCGAGCACCTTCACCGAGCGCAATTCGACGTTGCCGACGATTTGCTTGTCGAACTGCCGGCGAAGCTGCTCGTAACCCTTGCGGCCGACGCAGAAAATCTTGACCTCTTTGCCCTGATTGATCAGCGAGAGGGCCCGCTCGCGCGCCAAGCGCACGATGGACGAGTTGAACGCGCCGGAGAGGCCTCGCTCGCCGGTGCAGACCAGCAGCAAATGAACATTGTCCTTGCCGGTGCCCGCCAGCAGCGCCGGCGCGGTGCCGGAGCCGGCGGCTGCGCCTGCGATATTGCTGATCACCGCATCCATGCGCTCGGCATAGGGACGCGCCGCTTCGGCCGCGGTCTGGGCACGGCGCAACTTCGACGCCGCAACCATCTGCATGGCCTTGGTGATCTTCTGCGTCGCCTTGGTCGAGGCGATGCGGACACGCATGTCCTTAAGAGACGCCATTCTTTATCTCACCCTGACGATCCAGCTTCACGCCGGAACGCAAACCCCGGTTTCGCCGCGCGCGTAAATCCGCGCGGCGACGATCCTTTTAAACGAATGTCTTGGTGTAGCTTTCGACAACGCCCTTGAGCTTGCCGGCGACGTCGTCTGACAGATCGCGAGAGTCGCGGATGGCATTCAGAATGTCGGCGTGCTTGCCGCGGAACAGCGACAGCAGACCGTCTTCGAACGCACGCACCTTGTTGACCGCAATGCCGTCGAGGTAGCCGTTGACGCCGGCGTAGATCACCACGACCTGCTCTTCCATCTTCAGCGGCGAGAACTGCGGCTGCTTCAGGAGTTCGGTCAGACGCGAACCGCGGGCGAGAAGGCGCTGCGTCGAGGCGTCGAGATCGGAGCCGAACTGCGCGAACGCCGCCATTTCGCGGTACTGCGCAAGCTCGCCCTTGATCTTGCCGGCGACCTTCTTCATCGCCTTGGTCTGCGCCGACGAACCGACGCGCGACACCGAAAGACCGACGTTAACCGCAGGACGGATGCCCTGGAAGAACAGATCAGACTCGAGGAAGATCTGGCCGTCGGTGATCGAAATCACGTTGGTCGGAATGTAGGCCGACACGTCGTTGGCCTGGGTTTCGATGATCGGCAGCGCCGTCAACGAGCCGTTGCCGTGCTCGTCGTTGAGCTTGGCGGCGCGCTCGAGCAGACGCGAATGCAGATAGAACACGTCGCCGGGATAGGCTTCGCGGCCCGGCGGGCGGCGCAGCAGCAGCGACATTTGGCGATAGGCGACGGCCTGCTTGGACAAATCGTCATAGATGATGACGGCGTGCATGCCGTTGTCGCGGAAGTATTCGCCCATCGTGCAGGCGGTGAACGGCGCGATGTACTGCATCGGCGCAGGATCGGACGCCGTCGCGGCGACGATGATCGAGTATTCCAGCGCGCCCTGCTCTTCGAGCACCTTCACGAACTGCGCGACGGTGGAACGCTTCTGGCCGATCGCGACGTACACGCAATACAGCTTCTGGCCCTCCGGCGCGCCGGCGACGTTCAGCGGCTTCTGGTTCAGGATGGTGTCGAGCGCAATCGCGGTCTTGCCGGTCTGACGGTCGCCGATGATCAGTTCGCGCTGGCCGCGGCCAACGGGGATCAGGGCGTCGACAGCCTTGAGGCCGGTGGCCATCGGCTCGTGCACAGACTTGCGCGGAATAATGCCGGGTGCCTTGACGTCGACGCGCTTGCGTTCAGTCGACTGGATCGGACCCTTGCCGTCGATCGGATTGCCGAGCGCGTCGACGACGCGGCCCAGAAGTCCCTTGCCGACCGGAGCGTCCACGATGGCGCGGGTGCGCTTGACGGTCTGGCCTTCCTTGATCTCGCGGTCAGCGCCGAAGATCACGATGCCGACGTTGTCGCTTTCGAGATTGAGCGCCATGCCGCGCGTGCCATTCTCGAACTCGACCATTTCACCGGCCTGAACATTGTCCAGACCGTAGACGCGGGCAATGCCGTCGCCAACCGAGAGAACCTGACCGACTTCCGAGACTTCGGCTTCCTGGCCGAAATTCTTGATCTGGTCCTTGAGGATTGCGGAAATTTCCGCGGCGCGGATGTCCATCAGCCTGCCTCTTTCATCGCGTGCTTGATCGAATTGAGTTTGGTGCGAAGCGAGCTGTCCACCATGCGGCTGCCGAGCTTGACGACAAGCCCGCCGATGATTGACGGATCGACCTTCACGTTGAGATCGACGTCCTTGCCCGACACTGTCTTCAGCGCGGCCTTGAGGGCGTCGAGATTCTTGTCGCTGAGCGGCTCTGCGACGATCACGTCAGCAGTCGCTTCGCCCTTGAACTTGGCGACCAGCGCGCGGAACGCCCTGATGACATCGGCGACGGCGAACAGCCGGCGATTGGCGGTCAGGACTTTCAGGAAATTCGCGGCGACGCCCCCGATGCCGGCCTTGGCCAGGACAGCGGAGAGAGCCTTGGTCTGCGCGTCGGCGGTGAACACCGGGCTGCGCACCAGCCGCAGAAGATCTGGGCTGTCGGCCAGCATGGCCGTAAATTTGTCGAGGTCAGCCTTGACGGCATCGACCGATTTCTGGTCGCGCGCCAGCTCAAAAAGGGCCGTCGCATAACGCCCGGACACGCCAGATACGGAGGGATCTTCAGCTGCCACAAAAATCTCTTTTTAGCTGTCGAACGACCAAGGAAAAGACCATCGCTGCCAGTCTGGTGTCATGAGGACACCAAGCGATCTCAAGTCCTTGGAATTCAAGCGGGACTTCGATTTCTGGCCGGAGCAACCTACCCAGCAGCCCAAAATCGCGGTTTTGCTAACATAGCGCGCGCGCAGGTGCAACATGACGGCGATTGCTGATGCGCTTTTGACGGCGCCGGTTTGTCGCACGGGCACCGTTGTCTTGAGCGCGTCCTTGGTGCGTCGCCTTCCGATGGTTTGAGCGATTTGGCATCACAAATTGCCTGCCAAAAGCGACCACGGTCGCGGTCCATGCCACCTTGGCTTCGATACGCCGGTGGGCTGACACGGGGGCGTGATCGCTTCGCCGGCCGAGCCCTGATTCGCGGCAAATCCGGCCCCGCTCATCGCGTCGCAACAAATCTGCCCGCCTGAACCTCTTACCAACGTCCCGCTTCGCACATACCGTCATGAGAATATCGCATGACGGAAGTCAATTCGGCATTTTTGCGTTTACTTCCCGCAGCCAATAATTGCGAAATCTATAAAGTATTGATCAATGCAGTATTGTTTACCAGCTATCGACGTGAGTATTCATTGATGTAATCAGCTTGCATATAAATATTTTGAGGCATTTCGGAACCAAATCCCTCGCCGCCGTTATGCCTTATTACCGGATGATCTATCCCGCAACGCAAGCGCTGGCTCATTTAGCCATGCGCTGGATGGATTTACCAAAAGAGGGACAACTATATGATCGCCGCACTCAAGCGCATGCCGGGGCACCGCGCCGCGAATCGGAATACCTCGATCGCGTTGGTCGCTATCGGAATCCTGGCGCTTAGCGCTTCTGCGAGCGAAGCCGGACGCAAATCGTGGCGCGACGCCAATGCCTCGGTCGGCTCCAGCCGCAGTTTTTCGGGCAAGGCTTCTTTCTACGGCAACGAGTCCGGCAGCAAGACCGCTTCTGGCCAGCGCTTTAATCAGGAGGCCATGACCGCCGCTCACCGGACCTTGCCGTTCGGTACGCGCCTGAAGGTCACCCATGGCGGCCGCAGCGTGGTCGTCACCGTCAATGACCGTGGTCCGTTCATCAAGGGCCGTGTGCTCGATCTGTCGAAGGGCGCTGCCCGCGCGGTCGGTCTCACCAGCCGCGGCGTCGGCCACGTCGTTGCCGAAGTTCAGTAAGCGTTGCGTATGAGTTGAGTTGCGTAAAGTTGCGTTGAAAGGGCCGGTGCCGGTTGCACCGGCCTTTTTCATGCTCGACCGCTTCGCAATTATAGAAAGCTCTGCGGATCGATATCGATCTCGAGCTTGAGATTGCCCTTGGTCTTCGGCCCGGCCGCGAGCCAGTCGCGCATATAGGCCGACAGATCGATGCCGCGTACCGATTTCACCAGGATACGAAAACGATAGCGGCCCTTGATAACCGCGAGCGGCGCCTCCGCGGGACCGAGCACCTGAACGCGCTCGTCGCGCGGCGCCGTGGCGGCGAGCTTGCGCGCGAATCCTTCCGCCGTCGGACGATCCCCCGCTGAGATAATGAGAGACGCCAGCCGCCCGAACGGCGGATACAGCGCGCGTTCGCGCGCCTCGATCTCACTGGCGTAGAACGCTTCGCGGTCGCAGGCGACCAGCGCCTTCATCACCGGATGCTCGGGCTGATGGGTCTGCAGATAACCGACGCCGCGTCCTTGCTCGCGTCCCGCGCGGCCGATCACCTGATTGAGCAACTGGAACGTGCGCTCGGCCGCGCGCGGATCGCCATTACCCAATCCCAGATCCGCATCCACCACGCCGACCAGATTGAGGCGCGGAAAATTATGACCCTTCGCCACCAGTTGCGTGCCGATGATGATGTCGACCCGGCCCTCCGCAATCTCGTTCAGTTCCGAACGCATGGTTTCGATGTCGGTGATGAGATCGCTCGACAGCACCATGGTGCGCGCGTCGGGAAACAGCGCCGCCGCTTCTTCCTGCAAACGTTCCACGCCGGGGCCAATAGCCGCGAGCGATTCCTCAGCGGCGCAGTGCGGGCACTGATGCGGACGCGGCATCGAGAAGCCGCAGTGATGACAGACAAGGCGCTGGCGGAAGCGATGATCCACCAGCCACGCATCGCAGATGGTGCAGGCGAAACGATGCCCGCACGAACGGCACAACGTCAGCGGCGCGTAGCCGCGCCGGTTGAGGAACAGCAGCGCCTGCTCCTTGCGCTCCACCGCAATCTTGATTTCCTCCGCCAGTCGCGGCGAGATGAACCGGCCGCGCTGCGGGCCTTCGCGCTTGAGATCGATGGCTTCAATATGCGGCATGTGCTGGCCGCCAAAGCGCGACGGCAACACGACGCGCCTGTAGCGGCCCTTGCGGGCGTTGACTTCGGTCTCGACCGACGGCGTCGCCGAGCACAGCACGACGGGAATTTTCGCGATACTTCCACGCACCACCGCCATGTCGCGCGCGTGATAATGCGCGCCCTCGTCTTGCTTGTAGGCCTGATCGTGTTCTTCATCGACGATGATAAGCCCGAGATTGGCGTAAGGCAGAAACAGCGCGGAGCGCGCACCGACAATCACTTGCGCGTCACCCGAAGCAACCGCCGCCCAATTGCGCGCGCGTGTGCGCGGGGTCAGCTCGGAATGCCATTCGATCGGTCGCACCCCGAAGCGCGACGCGAACCGATCGAGAAACTGCCCGGTCAGCGCGATCTCCGGCATCAGGATCATGGTTTGCCGGCTGCGGCGAATGGCTTCCGCGACAGCCTCGAAATAGACTTCGGTCTTGCCCGAACCCGTCACGCCGTCGAGCAGCGCGACCTGATACTCATCCTTTGACGCCAGCTCTTTCATCGTGTCGGCGGCGGTGCGCTGCTCGGGTGAAAAATCCGGCTCGGCAAACGACGGATCGGGCACTGGCGGCGCAAGGTCGCGCGGCATCGGTTCGGTGACGAGCGTGCCTTCATCGACAAGACCGTCGATCACGCCCGGGCTGACGCCCGCTTCCTTTGCCGCTTCGGATTTCCCATGCAGCAAGCCGTCCGACAAAATCTCGATCAGACGATGGCGCGCGCTCGTCATGCGCTGCGGCGGCGCGCCCACCAGCCGCACGCCCATGCGCACGCGCTCGGGTCCGAGATGCTCGCCCATGCGCAGCGTCATGCGCAGCACCATGCCCCGCGCCGACAGTGTGTAGTTGGCGACCCAATCGACGAAGCTGCGCAGTTCCGTCTTCAGCGGCGGCACGTCGAGCTTCTCGCCGGTGTCTTTCAGGCGGTTGTGCAGCCGCGGATCGGGGTTCGGATTATCGGCCCAGACCACCGCCGTGACGTCGCGCGGTCCCAGCGGCACGCTGACCACGTCGCCCGGGTTCAGTTCGACGCCATCGGGAACGCGATAGGAATAGGTCTGGTTCAGGGCCACCGGGACAAGAACATCGACGACTCGTCTTGCCATGGTGAGAGGGGTCCAGATTAAGGGCTGAATAAGGAAAAGGGTGCGATAAACCGATTCCTGTCAAGGATCGCATCGGACATATGATGGTCAAAGCCGCTGCTGCAACCGAGGCCGAACCGGAAGGCGCGCCATTGACCTGCGCCGCGCCGGACCTTGCGGCCGAGATTACGCATTGGCTGTCGCATCTGCGCGCCGAGCGGCGGCTGTCGCCCAAGACGCTGGAAGCCTATGCGCGCGATCTGCGTCAATGCCTGGTGTTCCTGAGCGAGCACTGGGGCGGTCTCGTGACCCTCAAGCAATTCGCCGCCATCGAAGCGACCGATGTGCGCGCCTTCATGTCCGCGCGCCGCGCCGACGACATCGGCGGACGATCCCTGATGCGTGCACTCGCAGGGCTGCGCTCGTTCGGACGATTCCTCGAACGCTACGGCAAGGGTAAGGTCGGCGCGCTGTCCGCGATCCGCGCGCCAAAAATCGGCAAGAGCCTGCCGAAGCCCATCCAGATGTCATCCGCGCGGCAGATGACCGATGCGGACATTCGCGCCGGCGAAAATCGCGAGCCGTGGATCTGGGCGCGCGACGCCGCCGTGATGGCGCTGCTGTACGGATCGGGCCTGCGTATTTCCGAAGCGCTCGGTTTGATCCGGCGCGATGTTCCGCTGCCGGGCAAGGGCGACGTAATCACGGTCACCGGCAAGGGCAACAAGACGCGGATGGTGCCCGTACTGCAAAACGTGCTGGCGTTGGTGCAGGATTATGTCGCGATGTGTCCGCACGCGATTGCGCAGGATGGTCCAATTTTCGTCGGCGCGCGCGGCGGCCCTCTCAGCCCGCGTATCATCCAGTTGACAATGGAACGGCTGCGCGGCGCGCTTGGTCTTCCGGACAGCGCCACGCCACACGCGCTGCGTCATTCCTTTGCCACCCATCTGCTGACGCGCGGCGGCGACCTGCGCGCCATCCAGGAATTGCTCGGCCACGCCTCGCTGTCGACCACGCAGATCTACACCGGCGTCGACGCCGACCGCCTGCTCGATGTCTACAAGACGGCGCATCCAAGAGCCTAGCGATGGCCTGACATAAATTTGTCGTGCCGTAATTGCCCGCCAAATTTACCCATCCTGTCACCCGGCTGCCTCTTGCGGACGAACCACAGTTCGGTCAATCGTGGCGCTTGATTTTGACCGAAAGGGTATTTCGATGAGCGCACACGAAAGCATGGAGCACGCCGAGCACGCCGAGCATGCGTCCGGCTCCAACAAGAAGATTGCATTGCTGATCGCGGTGATCGCGCTGTTCCTTGCGTTATCTGAAACGCTCGGCAAGGGCGCCCAGACCGAATCCATCAGCAAGAACGTCGAAGCATCGAACCTGTGGGCCTTCTTCCAGGCCAAGAGCATCCGCCGCACGACGGTGCAGACGGTGGCGGAACACGCCAAGCTCAGCCTTGGGCTTTCGGGCGACGACGCGCAGAAGGCTGCGCTGACCAAGCAGATCGACGACTGGACCAAGACCGCGGCGCGTTATCGCTCCGAACCCGAAACCGGCGAAGGCTCCGAACAGCTCGCGGCGCGCGCCAAGGAAGCCGAGCACGCCCGCGATCTCGCGATGGCGCGCTATCATCATTACGAGGTGGCCTCAGCGGCGTTCCAGATCGGGATCGTGCTGGCGTCGGCGACCATCATCACCGGCATGATCGCGCTGGCATGGGTTTCGGGCCTGCTGGCATTGGCGGGGTTGGCGTTCACCGCAATCGGCCTGTTCGCGCCGCACGCCGTGCATCTGATGTAAAAGCGAAAAAGATCCGTCTGCTCAGGCCTTTGTGCAAAAATTCCGCGAGAGGTCTTTGCATAAGGCGAAGTGGTGAAAAACTTCGCTGCATAAGGCGACATTGCGGCCGACTGGCGATAACCGCTTTTGGAGGCCGGTCGCGCCGTTCATCTTACGGCGACGGGCGCGAGGCCTGCATCCGCCGGCGCAGCCGCCGGATGAATCCAGGCGACGCGCGGCGGCGGAAGCGCGCCATCCATTCCCGAACGGCGAGTTTGAACGGCGCGACGATTTCCGCGGCCCGCGCGCGCAGATCGAGAACGAACTCATAAAGTTTGCGGAACCAATTCATCCGCAGCAGCTTCTCGCGCGTCACGTCAAACACGAAGGCGACGATGCCGACGCCGAGAATCTTCTGAAGGATAATCAGCGCCGTCGCGCCCATAAAATATTTGTGCGCCAGCAGCCATGCCGCAACGAGATTAAGCGGCGTCAAAACAACGAACGGTACCGCAAACACCAGCAGCGTGAGACCAGGCGACAGATGCTCGACACGATCCGCGAGCCATTGCTTCAGCCGGGGCAGCGGGATCAGCGCGACGACGCGCGCGACAATGGGCTCGACGCGATCCCACAGCCACGCCTCGAGCAGAAAGATCAGCGCGAGAAAAACCCAGAGCGGACGAAGCAGCCGGCGCATGGCGGATTCTCATCCAGCATGACCGGCTGAATGCCGGTCAGGCCTTACATATGGATAGCGCGTTTTCCGACCGCAAGCGCGGCTTCCTTGACGGCCTCCGAGCGGGTCGGATGCGCGTGGCAGGTGCGCGCGAGGTCTTCCGCGGAACCGCCGAACTCCATCAGCACCGCAGCCTCGTGGATCATTTCGCCGGCTTCAGCGCCGACGATGTGAACGCCGAGCACGCGGTCGGTCTTCGCATCCGCAAGAATTTTTACGAAGCCGTCCGTGGTCTGGTTGACCTTGGTGCGCGCATTCGCGGTGAACGGGAACTTTCCCGACGTGTAGGCGACGCCCGCCTGCTTCAACTCTTCTTCGGTCTTGCCGACGGAGGCAACTTCCGGGAACGTGTAGATCACGCTGGGAATGACATCGTAGTTGGTGTGGCCGGCCTGGCCTGCGAGAATTTCCGCAATCGCGATGCCTTCGTCCTCGGCCTTGTGCGCGAGCATCGGCCCCGCAATCACGTCGCCGATGGCGTAGATGCCTTTCACGTTGGTTGCGAAATGTCCGTCGGTCTGGACACGGCCGCGCTGATCGAGTTCGACACCGGCTTCCTTCAGCCCGAGGCCTTCGGTGTAAGGCACGCGCCCGATGGCGACCAGCACGACGTCGGCCTCGATGGTTTCGGCAGCGCCGCCCGCAGCCGGCTCAATGCTGGCCTTCAATTTCTTGCCGGAGCTATCGACACCGGTCACCTTGGAGCCGAGCTTGAACTCCACACCCTGCTTTTCAAGGATGCGCTGGAACGACTTCGCGACTTCGCCATCCATGCCGGGCAGGATGCGATCGAGGAATTCAACCACGGTGACCTGCGCGCCGAGACGCCGCCACACCGAACCAAGTTCGAGCCCGATCACGCCGGCGCCGATCACCAGCATCTTCTCCGGCACCTTGTCGAGCACGAGCGCGCCGGTCGAGGACACGATGCGCTTTTCGTCGATCTCGACGCCCTTCAGTTTCGTCACGTCCGAGCCGGTGGCGATGACGATGTTCTTTGTTTCGAGAACCTGCGTCTTGCCGTCGTTGCCCTTCACCTCGACCTTGCCGGCGGAGACGATGCGGCCGGTGCCTTCATAGGGATCGATCTTGTTCTTCTTGAACAGGAAGCCGACGCCCTTGACGTTGCCGTCGACGCCGTCGGTCTTGAACTTCATCATGGTCGCAAGATCGAGCTTCGGCTTGCCGACGCCGATGCCCATCTTGGGCAGCATGTGGGTGACTTCCTCGTAACGCTCCGACGCCTGCAACAGCGCCTTGGAGGGAATGCAGCCTACATTGAGGCAGGTGCCGCCGAAGGTCGGCCACTTCTCGACCACAGCAACCTTCATGCCGAGTTGCGCCGCACGGATCGCACAGACGTAACCGCCGGGACCGGTGCCGATAATAACGAGATCATAAGAGGCCATGATGTGATCCTGTACTCAGAGAGAGATTGAAATTAGCGGCCGCCCGATACATCGACGATCGTACCGGTGACGTATGACGCGTCGTCCGACATCAGCCAGACGACGGCGTTGGCGATTTCATCCGCAGTGCCGACGCGCTTCATCGGAACGGTGTGGGCCAGGCGATGCGCCCGGTCCGGCTCGCCGCCGCTCCCATGGATGTCGGTGTCGATCAGGCCCGGACGCAACGCAACGACGCGGATCCCTTCATCCGCGACTTCGCGGGCAAGCCCGACCGTGAACGTATCGATCGCGCCCTTCGAGGCCGCATAATCGACGTATTGCGTCGGCGATCCGAGTGTCGCCGCTACCGACGACAGATTGACGATAACGCCGCCGGACCCGCCGTGCCTGCTGGACATGCGCTTCACGGCTTCGCGCGCACACAGAATGCTGCCGACGATGTTGACGTTCATCATGCGGGTAAGCCGCTCGGCGGACATCTCGTCGACGCGCGCGGTCATGTCGACCACGCCGGCATTGTTGACCAGCACGCCAAGTTTGCCGAAGCCGTCGGCTTCCTTGAACAGCCTGAGAATGTCGGCCTCATTGCCGACATCGCATTTCACCGCGATGGCCTTGCCGTTGCTGGCTTCGATGGTTCCCACGACCTCATCGGCCGCCGCCTTGTTGCTGGCGTAGCCGACGACGACCTTGTAGCCGCGCTTCGCAGCGGCCAGCGCCGTCGCGCGGCCGATGCCGCGGCTCGCACCAGTAACGATGGCGACACGGTCCATGCCCGCCTCCGGGATCAGAGGTCGAGCACCAGCCGGGCCGGATCCTCAAGGCATTCCTTGACGCGGACGAGGAAGGTGACCGCTTCCTTGCCGTCGATGACGCGGTGATCGTAGGACAGCGCGAGGTACATCATCGGGCGGATCTCGATCTTGCCGCCGATGGCGACCGGCCGCTCCTGAATCTTGTGCATGCCGAGAATGCCGGCCTGCGGCGCGTTCAGGATCGGCGTCGACATCAGCGAGCCATAGACGCCACCGTTCGAGATGGTGAAGGTGCCGCCCTGCATGTCTTCGATCTTGAGCTGGCCGTCGCGCGCCTTCTTGCCGTAGTCGGCGATGCCCTTCTCGATCTCGGCCAGCGACTTGTGATCGCATTCGCGCACCACCGGCACGACGAGGCCCTTGTCGGTGCCGACCGCGACGCCGATGTGGTAATAATTCTTGTAGACGAGGTCGGTGCCGTCGATCTCGGCGTTGACGGCGGGGACTTCCTTCAATGCCTGCACGCAGGCCTTCACGAAGAAGCCCATGAAGCCGAGCTTGGAGCCGTGCTTCTTCTCGAACAGTTCCTTGTAGTGGCTGCGCAGTGCCATCAGGTTGGTCATGTCGACCTCGTTGAAGGTCGTCAGCATCGCAGCGGTGTTCTGCACGTCCTTGAGGCGGCGCGCGATGGTCTGGCGCAGCCGGGTCATCTTCACGCGCTCTTCACGCGCGGCATCGTCGGCAGGCGACGGTGCGCGTACCTGAACGGCGGCGGCAGGCTGGTTGAGCGGCGTCGCAATGGCGGCGGCCTTCTCGATGGCGGCCAGCATGTCGCCCTTGGTGACGCGGCCATCCTTGCCGGAGCCCGGAACGGTCGAGGCATCGATGCCGGATTCGGCGGAAATCTTGCGCACGCTTGGAGCCTGCGGCGCGTCAGCCGGCGGCGACTTCTGGGCTGGCGCTGGTGCTGCGGCAGCGGGTGCGGCGGCCTTGGCGGGCGCAGGCTCAGCAGCCTTTGTAGCTGCTGGCGCAGCCTTCGCTCCGCCCCCGCCTTCGGTGATCTGGCCGAGCAGCGCGCCGACAGCAACCGTCTCGCCATCCTTGGCGACGATTTCGCCCAGCGTTCCCGCAAACGGCGCCGGCACTTCGATGGTCACCTTATCGGTTTCAAGCTCAACCAAGGGCTCGTCGACGGCGACCGCGTCGCCTGCCTTCTTGAACCAGCGGCCAATGGTGGCTTCGGTGACGGACTCGCCAAGTGTCGGAACGCGAATTTCAGCCATTTGTCTTTTCCTCTTGCGTCTTGAGCGGCGGGAGCCGTCAACGCCTCAATCAATCATATTCAAAGATAAAGATGCCCGCGGCGCGCGGGCATCGATAGATCAGCCGAGAGCTTCGTCGAGAAACGCTTTCAGTTGCTGAAGGTGTTTCGACATCAGGCCGGTGGCCGTGGCGGCCGCCGCCGCGCGTCCGGCATAACGCGGACGCTTGTGCGTGGCGCCGACCTGGTTGAGCACCCATTCCAGATAGGGCTCGATGAAGTGCCATGCGCCCATGTTGCGCGGCTCTTCCTGACACCAGACCACTTCGGCCTTCTTGAAACGCTCCATGACCTGCACCAGCGTCTTCAGCGGCACCGGATAGAGCTGCTCGACGCGCAGCAGATAGATGTCGTCGATGCCGCGCTTCTCGCGATCCTCGTAAAGATCGTAATAGACCTTGCCCGAGCAGATCACGACACGGCGGATCTTGGAGTCCGCGACAAGCTTGATATCGCCGCCCTTCTCCGCGTCGTCCAGCAGAACACGGTGGAACGACGTATCGGGGCCGAACTCCTCGAGCTTCGAGGTCGCACGCTTGTGACGCAGCAGCGATTTCGGCGTCATGATGATCAGCGGCTTGCGAATCTCGCGCTTCAACTGACGGCGCAGCGCGTGGAACAGGTTCGCAGGCGTCGTGATATTGACGATCTGCATATTGTCTTCCGCGCACATCTGCAGGAAGCGCTCAAGGCGCGCCGACGAATGTTCCGGACCCTGGCCTTCATAGCCATGCGGCAGCATGCAGACGAGGCCCGACATGCGCAGCCACTTGCGTTCGCCCGACGAGATGAACTGGTCGAACAGCACCTGCGCGCCGTTGGCGAAATCGCCGAACTGCGCTTCCCAGATCGTCAGCGCATTGGGTTCGGCCAGCGAATAGCCGTACTCGAAACCAAGCACCGCTTCTTCCGACAGCAGCGAGTTGATGACTTCGTAGTGTCCTTGATTCTCGCCGATGTGGTTGAACGGCGTGTAGCGGCTTTCGTCTTCCTGATCGAACAGCACGGAGTGACGCTGCGAGAACGTGCCGCGCTCGGAATCCTGACCCGACAGGCGGACGTTGTGGCCCTCCTTCATCAGCGTGCAGAACGCCAGCCCTTCGCCGGTCGCCCAGTCGATTCCCTCGCCGTTCTCGATCGCCTTCATGCGCGCGTCGAGGAAGCGTTGCACGGTCCGGTGAAGCCGGAAGCCGTCAGGCACCTTGGTGATCTTGCGGCCGATGTCCTTCAGTTCGTCGATGGCGACGCCGGTGTTGCCGCGGCGCGGATCTTCACCGAGGTCGGCCGACTTGAAGCCCGCCCACTTGCCGTCGAGCCAGTCGGCCTTGTTCGGCTTGTAGCCCGAACCGGCCTCAAGCTCGGCATCGAGCCGCGCGCGCCAGTCGGCCTTCGCCTTGTCGATTTCGCCTTCGGTCATGACGCCGTCGGCGATCAGACGCTTGGCGTAGATGTCGAGCGTGGTCGGATGGGTCGCGATCTTCTTGTACATCACCGGGTTGGTGAATGACGGCTCGTCGCCCTCGTTGTGACCGTGGCGGCGATAGCAGAACATGTCGATGACGACAGGCTTGTGGAATTTCTGCCGGTATTCGATCGCGACCTTGGCCGCGAACACCACGGCTTCCGGATCGTCGCCGTTCACATGGAAGATCGGCGCGTCGATCATCTTGGCGACGTCGGACGGATACGGCGACGAGCGCGAGTAGCGCGGATAGGTCGTGAAACCGATCTGGTTGTTGACGATGAAGTGCAGCGAACCGCCGGTGCGATAGCCCTTGAGGTCCGACAGCGCGAAACATTCCGCCACCACGCCCTGGCCTGCGAACGCGGCATCGCCATGCAGCAGCAGCGGCAGCGCCGAGATGCGCTGGTCCGGCGGATCGCCGTTCTGGTCCTGCTTGGCGCGCACCTTTCCGAGCACCACCGGATCGGCGATTTCCAGATGTGACGGATTGGCAGTGAGCGAGAGATGGATCTTGTTGCCGTCGAACTCGCGGTCCGACGATGCGCCGAGATGATACTTCACGTCGCCCGAACCCTCGACCTCGTCGGGGTTGGCGGAGCCGCCCTTGAATTCGTGGAACAGCGCGCGATGCGGCTTGCCCATCACCTGCGTCAGCACGTTCAAACGTCCGCGATGCGGCATGCCCAGCACGATATCCTGCACGCCGAGATTGCCGCCGCGCTTGATGATCTGTTCGAGCGCGGGGATCAGCGATTCCGCGCCGTCGAGACCGAAGCGCTTGGTGCCGGTGAACTTGATGTCGCAGAATTTCTCGAAGCCTTCGGCTTCGACGAGCTTCATCAGGATGGCGCGGCGGCCTTCGCGGGTGAAGCTGATTTCCTTGTCCGGACCTTCGATGCGCTCCTGAATCCACGACTTCTGCGCCGGATTCGAGATGTGCATGAACTCGACGCCGAGCGTCTGGCAGTAGGTGCGCTGACAGATCGCAACGATCTCGCGCAGCGTCGCGGTCTCAAGACCGAGCACATGATCGAGGAAAATCTTGCGGTCGAGATCGGCGTCGGTGAAGCCATAGGAGCGCGGATCGAGTTCTTCGTGATCCTTCTGGCCCTCGATGCCGAGCGGATCGAGATTGGCGTGGAAGTGGCCGCGCATGCGATAGGCGCGGATCAGCATCAGTGCGCGCACCGAATCCCGCGTCGCCTGCTGCAGATCGGCCGAGGTCAGGTTACCGCCGCCGGGAGCCGCTGCCTGCGCCTTGGCGGCAAGCTTGCCGCCCACGACCTTCTCGACCTGCGCCCAGTTGCCGTCGAGCGCGGAGGTCAGATCGTCGTTCGGCGTGGTGGGCCAGTTGGCCTTTTCCCAGGATGGGCCCTGCGCGTTCTTCTCAACGTCCGCAGGCTGGTCCTTCAGGGTCTTGAAGAAGGCCACCCAGTCCGGATCGACCGAAGACGGGTCCTTCTCGTAGCGCGCGTACAGTTCGTCGATGTAGGTGGCGTTGGCGCCGTCGAGGAAGGAAGTGAGAGCGAAATTGGCGTTCGCGTCCTGGCGAGACATGATTGCGTCCTGATTGATTGCATCGCGCGGAAAAATCGGGAGAATTCGCCCGATTTCGGTATCGGCGTCGTGTTTGGGCCGCACCTTTTACCCTATTTAGGGCAAAACTTCGCGCTGAAAAGAACCAAGAACTGAACTAGCCTTTCAATTTTTCGACAAGCGTCGTTCCGAGTCGCGCGGGCGACGGCGAGACGGTGATTCCAGCGGCTTCCATCGCCGAGATCTTGGATTCCGCATCACCCTTGCCGCCCGAGACGATTGCGCCGGCATGACCCATGCGGCGGCCCGGAGGCGCGGTGCGGCCGGCGATAAATCCGACCATCGGCTTCTTGCGGCCGCGCTTGGCTTCGTCCTTGAGGAACTGGGCGGCGTCTTCCTCGGCGGATCCGCCGATTTCGCCGATCATGATGATCGATTTGGTTTTCTCGTCGGCCAGAAACAGCTCAAGAATGTCGATGAACTCGGTGCCCTTGACCGGATCGCCGCCGATCCCGACCGCCGAGGTCTGGCCGAGGCCGGCCTGAGTGGTCTGGAACACCGCTTCGTAGGTCAATGTGCCGGAGCGCGACACGATGCCGACATTGCCGGGCTTGAAGATGTTGGCCGGCATGATGCCGATCTTGGATTCGCCGGCGGTGACGACGCCGGGGCAGTTCGGCCCGATCAGCCGCGACTTGGAGCCCGAGAGCGATCGCTTCACGCGCACCATGTCCAGCACCGGAATGCCTTCGGTGATGCAGATGATCAGAGGCACTTCCGCATCGATCGCCTCGCAGATCGCGTCAGCCGCGCCCGGCGGCGGCACATAGATCACGGATGCGTCGGCGCCGGTTTTCTCGCGCGCTTCGGAGACGGTGTCGAACACCGGCAGGCCGAGATGCGTGGTGCCGCCTTTGCCGGGCGACGTGCCGCCGACCATCTTGGTGCCGTAAGCGATCGCGCCCTCGGAATGAAAGGTGCCGTTCTTGCCGGTGAAGCCCTGGCAGATGACCTTCGTGTTCTTGTCGATCAGGATGGACATCGGCTTACTTTCCCTTCACGGCGTTGACGATCTTCTGCGCGGCGTCGTCGAGGTCGTCGGCGGGAAGCACGTTCAGGCCGGACTCGCGAATGATTTTTTTGCCTTCCTCGACATTGGTGCCTTCGAGGCGAACCACCAGAGGCACCTTGAGACCGACGGTCTTCACCGCGGCGACAACGCCGGCGGCGATGACATCGCACTTCATGATGCCGCCGAAAATATTGACGAGAATGCCTTTCACGTTCGGATCGGCGGTGATGATCTTGAACGCCGCTGTAACCTTTTCTTCCGACGCGCCGCCGCCGACGTCGAGGAAGTTGGCCGGGCTTTCGCCGTAGAGCTTGATGATGTCCAGCGTGGCCATCGCGAGGCCCGCGCCGTTCACCATGCAGCCGATGGTGCCGTCGAGCGCGATGTAGGCGAGGTCATACTTCGAGGCTTCGATTTCCTTGGCGTCTTCTTCCGTGGTGTCGCGCAGCGCGACAATATCCGGATGACGGTAAAGCGAGTTGGAATCGAACGACATCTTGGCGTCGAGGCACTTCAGTTCGCCCTGCTTGGAGACGATCAGCGGATTGATCTCCAGCATCTCCATGTCCTTGGCGAGGAACGCCGTATAGAGCTGCGCCACAAGCATTTCCGCCTGCTTGGCGAGGTCGCCCTTGAGGCCGAGCGCCTGCGCGACGGTGCGGCCGTGATGGCCCATGACGCCGGTGGCGGGATCGACCGAGAACGTGATGATCTTCTCGGGCGTGTCGTGCGCGACCTTCTCGATGTCCATGCCGCCTTCGGTGGAAACCACGAAGGACACCCACGACGTTTCGCGATCGACCAGCAGCGAGAGATAGAATTCCTTCTCGATGTCGGAACCGTCCTCGAGATAGAGGCGATTGACCTGCTTGCCCGCGGGACCGGTCTGGATCGTCACCAGCGTCGCGCCGAGCATCTGCGTGGTGAATTCCTTGACCTCATCGACCGACTTGGCGAGGCGCACGCCGCCCTTGTCGCCGGCCGAGGCTTCCTTGAACTTGCCCTTGCCGCGTCCGCCGGCATGGATCTGGCTCTTCACCACCCACAACGGGCCGCCGAGTTCTTTCGCGGCCGCTTCCGCTTCGGACGCCTTGAGGATCGGCACGCCGCGCGACACCGGCACGCCGAATTCCTTCAGCACCGCCTTGGCCTGATATTCGTGGATGTTCATGGAGAGCCCCAGACAACAAAGGAGAGAAAGGTAGAGAGACTTGAAAGGTAGGGAGACTTAGCGGCGATCCGGCGAACATGTCACCGGATCGCGCTCGATCGAGGTCGCGCGCTTACTTGCCGAGCAGGTCAGGCGCGATCTTCTTGCAGGCATCGACCAGACCCTGCACCGCGCCGACCGACTTGTCGAAGCCTTCGCGATCCTTGCCGGCCAGTTCGATCTCGACAATACGCTCGACACCCTTCGATCCGATGACAACCGGTACGCCGACATACATGTCCTTCACGCCGTATTCGCCGTTGAGGTAGGCGGCGCAGGGCAGCACGCGCTTCTTGTCGCGCAGATAGCTTTCCGCCATCGCAATCGCGGAGGCGGCAGGCGCGTAGAACGCCGAGCCGGTCTTGAGCAGGTTGACGATCTCGGCACCGCCGTTGCGGGTGCGGTCGACGATCTCGTCGATGCGCGCCTGCGAGGTCCAGCCCATCTTGACGAGATCCGGCAGCGGAATGCCGGCGACCGTCGAATACTTGGTCAGCGGCACCATGGTGTCGCCGTGGCCGCCGAGCACGAAGGCGGTGACGTCTTCCACCGAAACGTTGAATTCATCGGCGAGGAAGTAGCGGAAGCGCGACGAATCCAGCACGCCGGCCATGCCGACGACCTTCTTGTGCGGCAGGCCGCAGGCCTTCTGAAGCGCCCAGACCATCGCGTCGAGCGGATTGGTGATGCAGATCACGAACGCATCGGGGGCGTATTTCTTGATGCCCGCGCCGACCTGCTCCATGACCTTGAGATTGATGCTGAGAAGATCGTCGCGGCTCATGCCGGGCTTGCGCGGCACGCCGGCGGTCACGATCACGACACTGGCGCCTTCGATCGCCTCGTAGGAATTGGCGCCGGTGAAGCTGGCGTCGAACCCGTCGACCGGAGAAGACTGCGCGATGTCGAGCGACTTGCCCTGCGGCACGCCTTCGGCGATGTCGAACATCACCACGTCGCCAAGTTCTTTCAGTCCGACGAGGTGGGCCAGTGTGCCGCCGATCTGACCTGAACCAATCAAAGCAATCTTGTCACGCGCCATGGGAAATCTATCCTTTGAGATCGACGGGAGAGGGTGGGAAAGCTCTGGACGGCTGGTTAGACCTTTCGCGGCAAGCGTTCAAGTCGCCGTTCGCCCAAGGAAGCGGCAAGGATGCGGCACTGCCTTTCGCCATGGCCCTCAAGCTTGGCCCTCAAGCGTCCTTCGCATCGAGGTTTCGCAGCCGCCAAAGGTGAAACATAAAGCGAACTCCGGACGGGACGATCAGGTTTCGACCAGACCTGTGGTCGAGCCGCTGGCGGAGGAGTCGCTGCGGCCGTGAGGCAGCGCCAGATAGGATTCCGACCCCATCTCGATCAGCCGCGACGAGGTGCGCTTGAACTCGTTGGCCTCGATGCCCTCGGTCACGCTGTAAAGCGACAGCGGGTCGGCGTCGGCCGAGGCCATCAGCTTCACGGCATTGTCGTACAATGTGTCGATCAGCGTGATGAAGCGCTTGGCGTAATTGCGATGCTCGTATGTCATCGCCGGAATCCGGTCGATGATGAGCGTGTGATAATCGTGCGCGAGATGCAGATAGTCCGACGCGCCCAGCGGCTTCTCGCAAAGGTCCGCGAACGTGAATCGCGCAACGCCGTGCGCGGAATGCGGAATATGCAGCACACGGCCCTTGATCGTGATGTCGCGCGGCCGGTCGGCTGCGCCGCCCGTGAGTTTCATCCATGCCTTGTCGAGCGCGGCATCGGCGGCGGTATCGGCGGGCACCAGCCACATCTTGATGCCCGCGAGCTTTTCGAGCCGGAAATCGGTGCGCGCGTCGAGCCGCAGCACCTCCATCCGCTCCTTGAGTTGCGCCACGAACGGCAGAAACAGCGCGCGGTTGAGGCCGCCCTTGTAGAGGTCGTCAGGCGCGACGTTCGATGTCGCCACCACCACCGTGCCGAGTTCGAACAGCCGGCTGAACAGCCGGCCGAGGATCATCGCGTCCGCGATGTCGGTGACGTGGAATTCGTCGAAGCACAGCAGCCACGCTTCCTCGAAGATCGACGCTGCGGTCAGCCGCACCGGATCGCTGTCGGGAATTTCCTGCCGCGCGATCTTCTGGCGGAAACCGTGAATCCGCTCGTGAACGTCGGCCATAAACTCATGAAAATGCGCGCGGCGTTTGTGCGCGACGGGACTGTCGTTGAAGAACAGGTCCATCAGCATGGTCTTGCCGCGTCCGACCTCGCCGTGAATGTAGAGGCCACGCAGCGGGACCGCCTCCTTGTCCGCGAACAGGCGCTGCAGCAGACCGCCGCCACGTCCGGGACGGTATCCCGCCAGTCGCGTCTCCAGCATCGAGAAGGCTTCAACGGCCTTCGCCTGCGCCGGATCGGCCTCGATGGTGCCGGCGGCAACCAGCGCCTGATAGTGCCCTCTGAACGAGGTGCGGGACGGAGCGTTCATGCTCCGCTAACGGCCAGAACGGGCCGAAGAATGCAAGAGTACAATCGGCCTACGTGACGCGCATGATCCGCCACAGTGTTGACGGTTTCACGAGAACATCACTCACTCCGGCAGAATTCCGAGTGCATCGGGTGCTGATTACGTTCTATGCGCTCAACGCATAGGCGTCCTCGACAACGTAGGGCCCGCCGCCGACAGAGGCGCGCGACGAGAACAGCACGAACCGTGACGCCATGAAGCTGCGGGTCGGGAAATAACCGCGCACCGACAGATAATCCGCCACATCCTGATTGGACGCATCCCGCAGCCGCGCCAGCGTGACATGCGGAATGAATTTGCGGCCCTCGGGATCGAACCCGAAACGCTGCATCAGCCGCTCCAGTTCGGCCTGCAAGTCCATCAGGGGGCGGCTTGGTACAACAGATGCCACCACTGCCCGGGGTTTCTTGCCGCCGAAGCTCGACAGGCCCTGCAAGGCCACCTCGAACGGCTTGCGGTTGATCCGCTCCAGCGTCGAGGCGATCTCATTGGCCGCAGGGCCATCGATGTCGCCGATGAACCGCAATGTGACGTGATAATTTTGGGGATCGATCCAGCGCGCACCAGGTAATCCGCCGCGCAAACCCGAGAGCGTCTGGCCGATGTCCGGGGGAATTTCCAGCCCGGTGAACAAGCGAGGCATCACGAAACTCCTCGATGCAAGAGAGGATCACGAATCACCTGCCCCCTTTTTAGCGCAGCACGATGACAGTGCGAAGCGGCCATCTCGTGGCCGGCGCCAAAACCTCTCAGGGCTTGCTTATTTGCGCCGCACGATCCTTCAGGAACGCCTCAACCGTGGGCAAAATCCGCGCGACCACCACATCGACGCCCGCGGCGGTCGGATGCAGCCCGTCGGGCTGGGTCAGCTTCGCATCGGTGGCGACGCCGTCGAGAAAGAACGGATAGAGCGGGACTTTATGAGCCTTGGCGAGATCGGGATAAATGGCGTTGAACTTCGCCGTGTACTCCGCGCCGTAATTTGGCGGCGCATACATGCCGCACAATAAAACAGCGATGTTGCGCGCCTTCAGCTTGGTGAGAATATCGTCGAGCGCGCCGCGCGCCACCTTGGGATCGACGCCGCGCAGCGCGTCGTTGGCGCCGAGTTCGACGATCACGGCTTCAGTGCCGGGCGGGATCGACCACTCAAGCCGGTCGCGGCCGCCGCTCGTGGTGTCGCCCGACACGCCCGCATTGTGGATGTCGGTCGCGATGCCCTTCTCGGCAAGAGCCTTTTGCAATCGCACCGGAAACGCCGCCGGGGCCGGCAGGCCGTAACCGGCGGTCAGGGAATCGCCCAGCACGGCAAGCTTGATCGTCTTCACATCTTTGACATCTGGTTTGACATCCGGCGTTTGCGCGAAGGCCGGCCCCGACATCGCCATGATTGCCCCCGCTGCTGCGATCATCACCGCTTTAACAATTGTGGCTTCGCGTTTGAATTTCATTCCGGAAGGCGCGGCAAAAAGGTGCGGGCCCCGGATTCGGGACATCAGCCCCTCGACCGCTGTACCGAAACCCCCATATGACAGATCCATGGACAGTCTCATCGAACCCTCGAAGCGTGCCGGTCTCGAACCGGACACCATTTCCATCTCGAACGTCAATCTCTCGCTGGGCTCTGGCGCCGCGCGGGTTCACATCCTCAAGGACGTGTCCTTGCGCGTCGCGCCCGGTGAGGCCGTCGGCCTGATCGGCCCATCAGGTTCGGGCAAGTCCACGCTGCTGATGGTGATGGCGGGATTGGAACGTCCTGACAGCGGAGAGGTGGTGGTGAACGGCGTCTCGTTCAATGCCCTCGACGAGGACGCGCTCGCACGATTCCGTGGCCGTCATGTCGGCATCGTGTTCCAGTCGTTTCATCTGATCCCGACCATGACCGCGCTGGAAAATGTCGCGGTGCCGCTCGAACTGGCGGGCCGCACCGACGCGACCGCGCGCGCAGCACACGAGCTCGAAGGCGTCGGCCTTGGCGAGCGGCTGCATCACTATCCCTCGCAACTTTCCGGCGGCGAGCAGCAGCGCGTCGCGCTTGCGCGCGCGATGGCGCCAGATCCCGCGATCCTCGTCGCCGATGAGCCGACCGGAAATCTCGACGAGGCCACCGGCAAGCAGATCGTCGATCTGTTGTTCGCCAAACACCTTGAGCGCGGCATGACGCTCGTTCTGGTGACTCACGATGTCGCGCTCGCACAGCGCTGCGACCGCGTGGTGCGGTTGCGCTCGGGCCGCGTCGACGGTCCGGCCACCGACCGGCACTGGGTCGAGACGGCATCGCGATGAGCACAGCCACGGACATGTCCCCGCGCGGCGGCACATTGTCGCTGGCGGTTCGCTATGCATTGCGCGAGTTGCGCAGCGGCCTTCGCGGCTTCTACGTTTTCATTGCCTGCATCGCGCTCGGCGTCATGGCGATCGCGGGCGTCGGCTCCGTCGCGGGCAGTCTCAGCGAAGGCCTCGACCATCAGGGCCGCACGCTGCTCGGCGGCGATATTTCTTTCGCGCTGATCCAGCGCGAAGCCAGCAAAGACGAGCGCGCGTTCCTCGACGCGCAGGGCAAGGTCTCGTCCGCGGCGATCATGCGCGGCATGGCGCGCTCGCAGAGCGGCGAGTTCGCGCTGGTCGATTTGAAAGCCGTCGACGGCAACTATCCGATGCTCGGCGAGGTGAAGCTCACGCCGCAAATGCCGATGACCGAACTGCTGGCGCAACGCGACGGCACGTTCGGCGCGGGCGCCGACGCCGTCCTGCTGGCGCGGCTCGGCCTCAAGGCCGGCGATCGCCTCACCGTCGGCAGCGCGGCTTTTGAAATTCGCGCCGTGGTCGATTCAGAGCCGGACAAGCTCGCGGGCGGCGTCGGTCTCGGGCCGCGCTTTCTTGTCAGCGAGGACGCGCTGCGCGCCACCGGCCTGCTGCAACCCGGCACGCTGGTGCGCTGGATCTATCGCCTGCAACTGCCCGGCGTGACGGTCGACGACAGCGCGACGCAAGCGGTCACGGACCGCGCGCAGAAGGCCCTGCCGGAGGCCGGATGGGAAGTCCGCAGCCGCGGCAACGCCTCGCCGCAGCTCGAGCGCAGCATCGAGCGCTTCACGCAATTTCTGACGCTGGTGGGATTAGCAGCATTGCTGGTCGGCGGCGTCGGTGTCGCCAACGCCATCAAGAGCCACCTCGACCAGCGGCGCGACGTGATCGCGACCTTCAAGGCGCTGGGCGCGACCGGCCGCGAGGTGTTCACGATCTACCTCACCCAGGTGATGGTGCTGGCGATTCTCGGATCGCTGATCGGGCTCGCCATCGGCGCGGCGCTGCCTTTTGTCATCGTCGGCGTGTTCGGAAAAATCCTGCCGCTGCCGGTGGAGGCGACATTCCATGCCGGCGAACTGGCGCTGTCGTTTCTCTACGGCTTGCTGACGGCGCTGGCCTTCGGATTGTGGCCGCTCGGCCGCGTCCATGACGTGCCGGTGGCCGCGCTGTTTCGCGAAGGTGTCTCGTCGGAGTTTCACTGGCCGCGCAAACGCTATCTCGCCCTGATGGCCGCGGTGATCGCGCTGCTGATCGCAGTCGCCATCGGTCTTGCGTATGACAAGCGCGTGGCCGCCGTGTTCGTCGCATCGAGCATCGCGGTGTTCGCCGTGCTGCGCGGCATCGCGTCGCTGCTGATGACTCTGGCGCGCAACCTGCCGCGCCCGCGCTTCACCATGCTGCGGCTGGCCATCGCCAACATCCATCGTCCCGGCGCGCTCACGCCGTCGGTCGTCATGTCGCTCGGTCTTGGGCTCGCCGTGCTGGTGACGATCACGCAGATCGACGGCAACCTGCGGCGGCAGTTCATGGCGGCGCTGCCCGACCGCGCGCCGTCGTTCTATTTCATCGACATCCCGGCCAACCAGGCGACCCGCTTCAGCGACTTCCTGAAACAGACCGCGCCGTCGGCGACGGTGGAGACCGTGCCGATGCTGCGCGGACGCATCGTCGCCGCGAAGAGCGTCAGGGCCGAAGACCTCAAGCCGTCGGCCGACACCGCATGGGTGCTGCAAAGCGACCGTGGCCTGACCTATACCGGCGAAGTCCCGCGCGGCTCAAAGGTCGTCGAAGGCACATGGTGGGATGCCGCCTACAACGGACCACCGCTGGTATCGCTGGAGAAGAAGATCGCCGACGGGCTCGGCATGAAGGTCGGTGACGAGATCACGGTGAATGTCCTCGGCCGCGACATCGTTGCGAAGATCAGCAACCTGCGGACGGTGGACTGGCAGAGCCTCGGCATCAATTTCGCCCTGGTGTTTTCGCCGACGGCCTTCGCCGGCGCACCGCATACCGACATCGCGACGCTCACCGAAACCACTTCGAGCGCCGCGAGCGATGCGAAGCTCATCAAGGAGGTCGCCGCCGCTTTCCCGATGGTGACCAGCGTGCGGGTCCGCGAGGCGCTCGATTCCATCGGAAAGGTCGTGACCAACCTCGTGCTGGCGATCCGGGGCGCCAGTTCCGTCACGCTCATATCGGCCATACTCGTTCTCGGCGGCGCGCTGGCCGCCGGGCACCGGCACCGGGTCTACGATGCGGTGATTCTCAAGACGCTGGGCGCGACGCGCGGCCGGCTGCTGGGCGCCTATGCGCTGGAGTACCTGCTGATCGGCTTTGCGACGGCGGTGTTCGGCGTGGCGGCGGGATCGATCGCCGCCTGGCAGATCGTCACCCGGCTGATGACCCTGAGCTTCGTCTGGCAGGCCGGCAGCGCGGCGATTGTGGTGCTGGCGGCCCTCGCCGTGACGGTCGGGCTGGGGCTGATGGGAACATTACTCGCGCTTAACCAAAAACCGGCTACCGTGCTGCGTAACTTATGACAATTTGTAGCAGCGAATAGCGGGTTTTGCGACACATCGCCGCGCGCCCGAGCTTGCGTTGAATGTGTTAGTTTCCCACATACCGAGCGGGTTCAGATTCCGTCTTGATGCCGTCGCTGGATGGTCTATCAAGTCGGTCCTCTGGGAAGAACTTATAGCTGGCGGCGCAGACCCTTCGCTTTCGCCAGTCAAACACGGGGTTTCGACAATGTCGGACTTGGACCGCAACTACGCTTCTCCCTTCGGCCGGGCCGCCGGGCGCGCTGACGCCGCCGCCGTCGATGCCGGTCTGCGCTCGTACATGCTCAAGATCTACAACTACATGTCGATCGGCCTGGCCATCACGGGTCTGGCCGCGCTCGGCGTGTACATGGGTGCGGTGACGCCTGACCAGACCGCTGCCGCTGGCCGGATCGGCAACCAGTACCTGACGTCGTTCGGCGTCGCGATGTTCGTGAGCCCCCTGAAGTGGGTGTTCATCCTCGCTCCGCTGGTGATGGTGTTCGCCATTTCGTTCGGCATCAATCGCCTCAGGCCGGCAACCGCCCAGCTTCTGTTCTGGGTGTTCGCAGCGCTGATGGGCATTTCGCTGTCGTCGATCTTCCTGGTCTACACGCACACCTCGATCGTGCGCGTGTTCTTCATCACGGCTGCCACGTTCGGTGCGCTGAGCCTGTACGGCTACACAACCAAGCGTGACATGACCGGCATGGGTTCGTTCCTGATGATGGGCCTGTTCGGCATCATCCTCGCGAGCCTGGTGAACCTGTTCCTCGCCAGCTCCATGCTGCAGTTCATCGTCTCGGTGGTCGGCGTGCTGGTGTTCGCGGGCCTCACCGCCTGGGATACCCAGCGCCTGAAGAACGACTACATCTACGGCTACGCCGCTCAGGGCGGAGACGTGGCGGATAAGGCCGCGATTACAGGCGCGCTGTCGCTCTACCTGAACTTCATCAACCTGTTCACGCTGCTGCTGCAGCTGCTGGGACAGCGCGACTGAAGACCGATCGTGGCTGATCGATAACTCCGAAAGCCCCGGCCAAAAGCCGGGGCTTTTGTTTGGGGTATCGTTGAGTTATGCGAGACGCCGAAACAGTTCCGGCAAGCCATGCCCCAGGTTCACATCAGAGCGGCCGCAGCCACCGACCTTCCCGCCATCACGGCGATTTACAGGCACGCGGTCCTTCACGGCACCGCGACCTTCGAACTCGAGCCTCCCGATCTCAACGAAATGACGCGGCGCTTTGAGGCGCTGACGGCAGGCGGTTTCCCGTATCTGGTGGCGATCATGGAGGATGTCGTTGTCGGCTATGCCTATGCCGGACCATACAGGCCGCGTCCGGCCTATCGCTTTACAGTCGAGAACTCCGTGTACCTCGATCCCGCGGCACAGGGGCGGCGGATCGGATCACGGCTCATGCAAGATCTGATTACGGCATCCGAACAACGCGGCTACCGGCAGATGATCGCGGTGATCGGCGATTCCGCCAACGCCGCCTCGATCGGCGTTCATGCCCGCGCGGGCTTCGAGATGATCGGCACGCATCCGAATGTCGGATTCAAGTTCGGCCGCTGGCTCGACACGGTGATGATGCAGCGCGCGCTCGGCGGCGGCGGCGCGACACTTCCAGAGAGCTAGACCAGCGCCAGCTTGCGGTCGATCACCAGCAGCACCCGCTCGAGGTCGTGGCCACGGCGGAGGATCTGACCGCTGGCTGCAATCACGCTGTAGACGCCTTGCTTGCGGGCCAGACGGGGGTCTTTCTCGATTCGATAGATCGGGACTTCCGAGGCGCGGCGGAAAATCGAGAACACCGCGCGGTCTTTCAGAAAGTCGATGGCGTAGTCGCGCCATTCGCCGTCGGCGACCATGCGCCCGTACAGATTGAGAATGCGATTAAGTTCGGCACGGTTGAAGGTGACGCTTTGAGGCGGGAGCGGCGCCGTGCTGCGCTCCGGCCCCCGGCTCTCGCTTGGATCCTTGTCGCCCGACACAGAACTCATCGGCGCCTCCCATGTCACTTGGATGACATGATCGCCCTGTCCGGCGGCCGCTGCAAGCGGGATTTCGGGTCTCCCCGATGCCTGATCATGCGGCAATTCCGCATCACGCTGACGTTAGTCGAAATCATAATGCCGCCTGAATTCGGTCAATTCGCCGCCGCGCTGGGCAACGATAAAAACGAAACTGCGTTGACCCGGTCCTTTCGGCACCGGATTCCTCAGCCCCCAGCCCCCCGGGGTCGTCAGGATCGGGTCTAACTCCCTGCAGTAAATGTCGACCCCAAATCTTCCGGTCAGCGCAAGCTGGCCGTTTTTGTTTCAGGAGATGCGGTCGCTCAAGTTGCAAGATGCGCGAGTGTGCAACACCCGAATCCCGGCACGCGCCTGCGGCTCGTCACATCAACAAGACGCGCTCTCAAGAGTTTTGAGATTGCAGACTGAAATCAGTTCAGCGACGTAAAGGCCGCGCCCAGCATCGGACCGGGCTTGTCGCGATTGCCGTCCTGAACGTAAACCACCGCCGCATCGATGCCGTCGCGGCTGATGTTTTCAAGCGGCACGGTCCAGCTTCCGGCCTTGCCGTTCCAGTCTCCGACCTTCAGCATGTTGCGCACCACGTTGTGATACGTGACCTGCTGCCCGCGATTCTCGCCGCGCGAGATGGTGATCGGCACCGCCTTCGACACCGCGCAGATCCAGATCTCGCCGCTTTTGCCGCCGGCATCGGCCACCGAGACTTTGATCTGCCCGCCCGATGTCGTCATCTTCACCGGCACGGACATCACACCCGAGGCGCTCTGCGTGCGATTCGCTGCACTCTCGATTCCGGCTCGGTCGCTGCCGAGAACATTGGTCGTCCCGTTGACGACGGCTTGCGGTGTGTAGACGCCGCGGTCGCCACGCATCTGCGAGTAAGCCTTCTGGCGGGCGCTGAAGCGCGAATCCGCCAGCGTGTCCTTCCAGCCGAGATAGTCCCAGTAGTCGATCGGCAGGCTGAGTGCGATCACGGTCGGATCCTGCGCGAGTTCACCGAGAACCTTGTCAGCCGGGGGGCACGACGAACAACCCTGCGAGGTAAAGAGCTCGACCACCGCGCGCGGATCGGCGCACACCGGAGTGATGACGGTGAAGATCGCGCAGACGCCGAGCGTGCGCGACAGCCGCGCTGCGAGGGTGCCGGCTGCTGCCGTTTTCGATGTTGGTAAATCAGACATCACGCCTGTCCCCACGATGTATGATGCCTTTCATCATGCCTTTTCATCAGCAAGAAGGCGGCCCATTGATAGGCCGCCCCCTGTGCGCTCGCCACTCACTTCGCAGTGAGCCTGTTCACGGATGCGTTTTCAGGCCGCGCGTCACGCGGCCAGCTTACGCAGCACATAGTGAAGAATGCCGCCGTTTCGGTAGTATTCAAGCTCATCGAGCGTGTCGATGCGGCACAGCAGCGAGATTCGCTTCACCGAGCCATCGCCGGACACGATCTCCGCCGTTAACTTTTGGCGCGGCTTGAGATCGCCCTGCAGGCCGCGAATCGTGACCTTTTCATCGCCCTTCAGACCGAGCGACTGCCATGATGCGCCGTCCTCGAAGGTCAGCGGCAGCACGCCCATGCCGACGAGGTTGGAGCGGTGGATGCGCTCGAAGCTCTGGGTGATCACCGCGCGCACGCCGAGCAGGCGCGTGCCCTTCGCGGCCCAGTCGCGCGACGAACCGTTGCCGTATTCGGCGCCCGCGAACACCACGAGCGGCACCTGTTCGGCCTGATACTTCATCGCCGCATCGTAGATCGACATCTGTTCGCCGTCGGGCCAGTGCTTGGTGAGACCGCCCTCCGGGACGTTGCCATCCGCGCCCTTCAGCATGAAGTTCTTGATGCGGATGTTGGCGAAGGTGCCGCGCATCATCACTTCGTGGTTGCCGCGCCGCGTGCCGTACTGGTTGAAGTCGGCGGGCCGCACCTGATGCTCCGACAGATACTTGCCGGCGGGCGAGGTCAGCTTGATCGCACCGGCCGGCGAGATGTGGTCGGTGGTGATCTTGTCGCCGAACATCGCAAGGATGCGCGCATCGAGAACGTCGGCAATGGGCTCGGGCTCCATCTTCATGCCTTCGAAGTACGGCGGGTTCTGCACGTAGGTCGAGCTCATGTTCCAGGCGTAGGTGTCGCTGGTCACGGTCTTGATCTTGCGCCAGTTGGTGTCGCCCTTGAACACGTCGGCATACTTCTTCTTGAAGATCGTGGAGGTCACGAACTTCTTGATCGTGGCGTTGATCTCCTTCGAGGTCGGCCAGATGTCCTTCAGGTACACCGGCTTGCCGTCTCGGCCGGTGCCGAGCGGCTCCTTGGCCAGATTGATGTTGACGCTGCCGGCCAGCGCATAGGCCACGACCAGCGGCGGCGACGCGAGATAGTTCGCCTGCACGTCCGGCGACACGCGCCCTTCGAAGTTGCGGTTGCCCGACAATACGGCTGCACCAATGATGCCGTTGTCGTTGATCGCCTTGGAAATTTCCTCCGGCAGCGGTCCCGAATTGCCGATGCAGGTGGTGCAGCCGAAGCCGACGAGATTGAAACCGACCTTGTCGAGATCCTTCTGCAATCCGGAATTCGCCAGATACTCGGCGACCACCTGACTGCCCGGCGCGAGCGAGGTCTTCACCCACGGCTTCGCGGTCAGACCCTTGGCGGCTGCGTTGCGGGCGAGAAGGCCCGCGCCGATCAGCACGTTCGGGTTCGAGGTGTTGGTGCAGGAGGTGATGGCGGCGATCACCACGTCACCATGGCCGAGATCGAAGTTGCGGCCTTCGACCGAGTAACGCGTGCCGTCCAGTGCTTTCTTGTAATCCGACGCCATCGCCGCGGCGAAACCTTCCGCGACGCCCGGCAGGGCCACGCGGCCCTCGGGACGCTTCGGGCCGGCGAGCGACGGCACGACGTCGCCGAGATCGAGCGTCAGCAATTCGGTGAATACCGGATCGGGTGAAGCCGAGGTGCGGAACAGGCCCTGCGCCTTGGCGTACTTCTCGACCAGCGCGACGCGCGCAGCCTTGCGGCCCGAGGTCTTGAGATAATCCAGCGCCGACTTGTCGACCGGGAAGAAGCCGCAGGTCGCGCCGTATTCCGGCGCCATGTTGGCGATGGTCGCCTTGTCGGCGACCGACATCGAATCCAGACCGGCGCCGAAGAACTCGACGAACTTGCCGACCACACCCTGCTTGCGCAGCATCTGGGTGACCGTCAGCACGAGATCGGTGGCGGTGACGCCTTCCTTGAGCTGGCCCTTGAGCTTGAAGCCGACAACATCCGGCAGCAGCATGGAGAGCGGTTGACCGAGCATGCAGGCTTCCGCCTCGATGCCGCCGACGCCCCAGCCGAGCACGGCAAGGCCGTTGACCATGGTGGTGTGCGAGTCGGTGCCGACCAGCGAATCCGGATAGGCGACTTCGAACGTGCCCTTCTTCTTGCCGACCGTCAGCTTCTCCTTGCGGGTCCAGACGGTCTGCGCGAGATATTCGAGATTGACCTGATGGCAGATGCCGGTGCCGGGCGGCACGACCGAGAAGTTCGAGAACGCCTTCTGGCCCCACTTCAGGAATTCGTAGCGCTCCTGGTTCTGCTTGTACTCTTCCGCGACGTTCTTGCCGAACGCCTTGTTGTCGCCGAAGAAGTTCACGATCACCGAGTGATCGATCACGAGATCGACGGGCACCAGCGGATTGATCTTTTCGGCATCGCCGCCGAGCGCCTTCATGGCGTTGCGCATCGCGGCGAGATCGACCACCGCCGGCACGCCGGTGAAGTCCTGCATCAGCACGCGCGCGGGGCGGAATGCGATTTCGTGTTCGAGGGTTTTCTTTCTCGCCCACTGCGAGAACGCGACGATGTCGGCCTTCTTGACCGTGCGATCGTCCTCGTTGCGCAGCATGTTCTCGAGCAGCACCTTCATCGAGTAAGGCAGCTTCGAAATGCCCTTGAGGCCGTTCTTTTCAGCGGCAGGCAGGCTGTAATAGACGTAGGTCTTGCCGCCGACCTTGAGGGTTTTCTGGCATTTGAAGCTGTCGAGTGAGGGCATATGAACGGTCCCAGTTCAGGAGTTGAAGATACCGGCAAAAAGGTATCGAAACACCGTCGGACGCGGGGAGAATCAGGGCTGACCGTGCTGCTTCCGGCGGCTGATTGTGTGCTGCACCAAGTTCCGGTTTTATAGAATCTTTCCAGTCTGTACACCACACCCGCTATGGATTGTCTGCCAATTATGCGCGCGACAACCGGAACAACGGCTCCCTGCCAAAGGCCATCGGTCAATCCATCATGAGACTTGCGGGTCACGGTCTGGGGTGCGTCAGGGGCGGGAGAAATATCTTCTCCGCTCTCGATTTTGAGGTCTCCGCAGGACAGGCGCTGGCCGTGACCGGCGTCAACGGGGCAGGAAAATCCTCCTTGCTGCGCATGATCGCGGGGCTGCTGCCCGCCGCAAGCGGCACGATCGCGCTTCAAAGCCCCGAAACAGACCTGACCCTCCCGGAGCAGGCGCACTATCTCGGCCATCGCGACGCGATGAAGCCCTCGCTCTCGGTGCTCGAGAATCTGGAATTCTGGCGGGCGTTTCTCGGCGGAGACGCCGCCGATGCAACGGACAGCCTCGCGGCGGTGGGTCTCGCTCATGCCATTCACCTGCCCGCCGGCTTTCTCTCGGCCGGCCAGCGGCGGCGGCTCTCGATCGCAAGGCTGCTCGCCGTCAGGCGGCCGGTCTGGCTGCTCGACGAGCCCACATCGGCGCTCGACGCCAAAGGTCAAACCATGGTCGCCGCCCTGATGGCGGATCATCTGGCCGACGGTGGAATCATTCTCGCCGCGACCCATGGCCCGCTTGGAATTTCCGCGCAGGAATTGCGAATCGGCGGTGATGCGTGACCGCGCTCGCCGCTCTCATTTGCCGTGACCTCAAGGTCGCCCTGCGCGCCGGTGGCGGCGCGCTGATCGGCGTGCTGTTTTTTCTCAGCGTCGTTGTGGTGATGCCGTTCGCGCTCGGGCCGGACCTTGCGCTGCTCAAGCGCATCGGCCCCGCCATCCTCTGGCTCGGTGCGATGCTCGCAAGCCTCCTGACTCTCGACCGGCTGTTCACCGCCGATCAGGATGACGGCTCGCTCGATGTGATCGCCATGAGCCGCACGCCGCTGGAACTGACGTGCGCGGCGAAAGCGCTGGCGCACTGGCTGGCCGCAGGCGTGCCGCTGATCGTGGCGACGCCCGTCATCGGGATTCTGCTCAACCTCGACGCGGCATCGACATTCGCGGTGGCCTTGACGCTGCTGGCCGGCACGCCCGCGCTGACATTCACCGGCATGATCGGCGCGGCGCTTGCGGTGACGCTGCGGCGTGGCGGCTTGCTGCTCGCCGTGGTGGTGCTGCCGCTCTCGATTCCTGTGCTGATTTTCGGTGTTGCCGCCTCGAACGCCGCCATCGACGGGCCGGTCTCGTTCGGCACGCCGTTTTCGATCCTGTGCGCACTGTCGCTTATAAGCTTTGTGGTCGGGCCGTTTGCGGCGGCGGCCAGCCTGCGGCAAGGGCTCGACTGATGCGGCAACACGCCCGATCAATTCTCACGGAAACGCTGCGCGCCGCGGCTTGCGCGCATTGCCTCCCGCGCGCGCGGCCTTTATCAGGACCATCATGAGCCTTATCGACCTTGCCAATCCGACGCGGTTCCTTGCGCTCACCACGCGCGTGCTGCCGTGGCTTGCCGCCACAACCGTGATCCTGCTCGCGGCCGGACTTTATCTGTCCGCGCTGGCGCCCGACGACTACCAGCAGGGCGCAACCGTGAAGATCATGTTCATCCACGTGCCGAACGCGTGGCTGTCGATGTTCGTCTGGGGCGTGATGAGCGTGGCCGCGCTCGGCACGCTGGTGTGGCGGCATCCACTGGCGGACGTCGCTGCGAAGGCCGCGGCACCGCTCGGCGCATCCTTCACGTTTCTCGCGCTCGTGACCGGCTCGCTGTGGGGCCGCCCGATGTGGGGCACCTATTGGGAATGGGACGCGCGGCTGACATCGGTGCTGATTCTGTTTCTGATGTATCTCGGCATCATGGCGCTGTGGCGCGCGGTGGAAGATCCGTCGCGCGCGGCGCGGGCCGCCGCGATCCTGACGCTGGTCGGCGCGATCAACATTCCGATCATCAAATTCTCCGTCGACTGGTGGAATACATTGCATCAGGGCGCATCGGTGATCCGCGCCGGCGGGCCGACCATGGACCGCGCGTTTCTGATTCCGCTGCTCGTCATGGCGATCGGATTTTCGCTGCTGTTCCTGACGCTGCATCTGGCCGCGATGCGCAACGAAGTGCTGCGGCGGCGGGTGCGCAGCTTGCAGATGATGCAAGCCAGCAAGCAGGCGGCGTAACCCGATGTCGCTCGGTCCCTACGCCTCCTTCATCGTCACCTCGTACCTGCTCGCAGGTCTTGTGATCGCAGTGCTGATCCTCTGGATCGCATTCGACTATCAAAACCAGCAGCGCGCCTTGCGCGATCTCGAAGCCCGCGGCGTGACGCGGCGCTCGGCGCAAAATCCCGGCAAGCCATCATGAGCGAGAACGGCGCAGCGCGGCCGCAACGTCGCTCACAAGGCCGCCAGCAGCGCCGGTCCTGGCTGGTGGCGCTGCCGTTGATCGCCTTTGCCGTGCTGGCCGGATTGTTCTGGTTCAGGCTCGGCGCCGGTGACCCGGCGCGCATCCCGTCGGCGCTGATCGGCCGCCCGGCGCCGCAGACGAAACTTCCGCCGCTGGACGGACTCGTCGCCAACGGCGCGCAAATCCCGGGGCTTGACCCCGCCGCATTCAAGGGCGCGGTCAGCGTCGTGAATGTCTGGGCATCATGGTGCGTGCCGTGTCACGACGAAGCGCCGCTGCTGGTGCAGCTCGCGCAGGACAAGCGGATTCGCGTGATCGGCATCAACTACAAGGACACCCAGGACAACGCCCGCCGCTTCCTCGGACGCTACGGCAATCCGTTCAGCGCAGTCGGCGTCGACGCCAATGGCCGCGCCTCGATCGAGTGGGGGGTCTATGGCGTGCCGGAAACCTTCGTGGTCGGCCGCGACGGGGCCATCGCCTACAAGCTGATCGGGCCGATCACGCCCGAGAACATCGACCGCGTGCTGAAGGCCGAAATCGACAAGGCGCTGCGTTAACTATTCTCGCGGCGGCGCATCAAAAATAATTATGCGCTTTTATCTGCCGTTCATTTGACAGCCATGGCGCAGCCACGAATTCGAACATAACCTCCTTGTGTTGCAAACATCGTCCTGGAGGGACAACCCATGCGTTTTTCTAAATTTGCTTCGTTGACTGCGGCCATGCTCGCTGCCGGCCTGCTGAGTGCGTCGCCGTCGTTCGCCCAGGCGACACAGCCTGCAACCGGCGGCAAGATGGCGCCTCCGCCCGCCGCCACCGCGCCCAAGGCCGACTCGAAGATGGCCCCCGCTCCGGCGGCGAAAGCCGACACCAAGGCGGCGCCAGCGGCGAAGGCCGATACCAAGACCGAACTGCTCGACATCAACTCGGCGTCGGCGGATCAGCTCAAGGCGCTCAAGGGCATCGGCGACGCCTACTCGGCCGCGATCATCAAGGGCCGCCCGTACAAGGGCAAGGACGAACTCGTGCAGAAGAAGATCGTGCCCGAGAAGACCTATGCCGAGATCAAGGACAAGATCATCGCAAAGCAGAAGTAATTCTGTCTCTGCGATTTGAGTTCTTCAGAAACGCATCGGCGCTCCGCGCCGGTGCGTTTTTTGCGCCTAGCCTTTGGTAATGTCGCCGCGCTCGGCGTCGCTCGCAGCATCCGTTGCCGGCTCGATCCCGTAGCGCTTGATCAGCGAGGTCTGAAGCATCGCGAAGATTGCGGTGATCGGGATCACGCCGAACGCCTTGAACGACACCCAGAAATCCGTGGTCTGGGTGCGCCAGATGATTTCATTCAGCACCGCCATGCCGGCGAAAAAGATCGCCCAGCGGATGGTCAGCAGCCGCCAGCCTTCCGGCGTCAAATTAAACATCTGGTCGAACATGATCGCGATGAACGAACGCCCGAGCAGCAATCCGATCCCGAGTGTCGCCGCGAACAGCGCGTAGATGATGGTCGGCTTGATCTTGATGAAGGTCTCGTCGTGAAAGAACAACGTCAATCCGCCGAACACCAGCACGATCACCGCCGTGACGATGGCCATCATCGGCACATGCCGCGTCACCACATAGGACGCGACGATGGCCGCCACGATGGCGACCATGAAGGCGCCGGTGGCGACGAACAGCCCGAACTTCGCATTCGCTCCAAAGAAGATCACCAGCGGGCCGAGCTCGGTCGCGAGCTTGAACAGCGGGTGCGGCGCGGGCTTGTCGGTGGCAGCCATCAGGTGTCCTGTCCTGCAATCGCGCGCGCGAAATCGCGCGCGGTGAACGGCGCGAGATCGTCGATCCCCTCGCCAACGCCGATGAAATGCACCGGCAACTTGTATTTCTCCGACAGCGCCACGAGGATGCCGCCGCGCGCGGTGCCGTCGAGCTTGGTCATCACCAGCCCGGTGACGCCTGCGGTTTTGTGAAATGCCTCGACCTGCGACAGCGCGTTCTGTCCGACAGTGGCATCTAGCACCAGCAACACCGCGTGCGGCGCGGAGGCATCGACCTTGCCGATCACGCGGCGCACTTTCTCAAGCTCGACCATCAGCTCGGTCTTGTTCTGCAAGCGCCCGGCGGTGTCGATCAGCAGCACATCCATGTCGGCCGCCTTCGCGGCCTCGACCGCCTCGAAGGCAAGGCTCGCCGAATCCGATCCCTGCGCACGCGCCACCACCGGAACCTTGTTGCGTTCGCCCCACACCTTCAACTGCTCGATGGCGGCGGCGCGGAAGGTATCGCCCGCGGCCAGCATCACCTTGCGGCCTTCTGCCGTCAGCTTCGATGCGAGCTTGCCGATGGTGGTGGTCTTGCCGGAGCCGTTGACGCCCACCACGAGAATGACGAACGGCTTTTGCGCCGTATCGATTTCCAGCGGCTTCGCCACCGGGCCGAGCACCTTCTCGACTTCGGTTGCGACAATCGCGGTGACATCGTCCGCCGACACGTCCTTGTCGTAGCGTCCCTTGCCGACGGCTTCCGCGATGCGCGCCGCGACTTCGGTTCCCAGATCCGCACGCAGCAGCACATCCTCGATGTCATCGAGCATGGCGCGGTCGAGCTTGCGCTTGGTCACCAATGCGGCGACCGCGCCGCCGATCGAACTGGACGTGCGCTTGAGGCCGGCGGAAAGCCTGCGCCACCAGCTTTGTTTGGGTTCCTGCGGACTGTCGTTCATGCGGGGGGTGTGTTACCCGGTTCGGGCTGCAAACGAAAGTCGTTCAGGAACAATGGATACGCCGCAACCGACACCGGAAGAAATGCAGGCCCGCGTGCTTCATCGCGACGGGCTGATGCTGGTGATCGATAAGCCGGCCGGTATCGCCGTGCATAAGGGGCCGAAAGGCGGCCCCAATCTGGAAGCCTCATTCGACGCGCTGCGCTACGGCCTGCCGCGCCCGCCGGTGCTGGCGCATCGTCTCGACCGCGATACATCCGGCTGTCTTGTGCTGGGACGCCATCGCAAGGCGACGGCCTCGCTCGGCCTGCTGTTCAAGCACGGCAAGATTTCCAAGACCTACTGGGCGGTGGTCGAAGGCGGCCCTGCGGCGGACGAGGGCGAAATCGACATTCCGCTGGGACGTTTGGACGCAGAGCGCGGCTGGTGGCAGAAGCCGGACCCGAACGGATTTCCGTCACTGAGCAAATGGAAAGTGCTCGGTCGCGGTGACGGCCTCACATGGCTTGCGATGGAACCGATCACCGGCCGTACCCATCAGCTGCGCGTCCATGCCGCCGCGAGCGGCTGGCCGATCGTCGGCGATAACATCTACGGCAACGGACCGCGGTTCGGCGAACCGACGCTGCATCTGCACGCACGTGAAATCGTCATCCCGCTGTCGAAAAACAAACCGCCGGTGCGCGTGGTCGCGCCCGCGCCCGCCCATCTGCATGAGCGGCTGCGCGCATGCGGATGGAACGGCGACGAAGCGACTGTTCCAGAGCTGATAAGTTCCGGCGAATAACCCGTGCTGGCTCGTCATTGCGAGCGAAGCGAAGCAATCCAGCTTTAGATTGGATTGCTTCGTCGCAAACGCTCCCCGCAATGACGGCGATCAAATCCATTGACTCGGCACTCACAAACAAAAAGGGCCCCGGAAATTCCGGAGCCCTGATTGGTTCAAGCGACGAGGCGCTTACTTGTCGCGCTTCTTGAGCGCGTTGCCGAGAATGTCGCCCAGCGTCGCACCCGAATCCGAAGATCCGTACTGCGCGATGGCTTCCTTCTCTTCAGCGACTTCAAGCGCCTTGATCGAGACCTGCACCTTGCGGGCCTTCTTGTCGAACTGGATGACGCGGGCGTCAACCTTTTCGCCGACAGCGAAGCGCTCGGCGCGCTGGTCGCCGCGATCGCGGGCGAGTTCAGAACGCTTGATGAAGGTGGTGAAGTCGGTGCCGGTGATCTGAACTTCGATACCGGCTTCCTTCACCTCGATGATCTCGCAGGTCACGACGGCACCCTTCTTGACGTCGCCTGGTTCTGCGAACGGGTCGCCCTCGAGCTGCTTCACGCCGAGCGAGATACGCTCCTTCTCGACATCCACATCGAGGACGATGGCCTTGACCATGTCGCCCTTCTTGAAGTTGTCGATGACCTGTTCGCCCGGCTGTTTCCAGTCGAGGTCGGACAGATGGACCATGCCGTCCACTTCGCCGTCGAGGCCCAGGAACAGACCGAACTCGGTCTTGTTCTTGACTTCGCCTTCGACAGTGGCGCCGACGGGATACTTCTCGACGAAGACTTCCCACGGATTGCGCATGGTCTGCTTGAGGCCGAGCGAGATGCGGCGCTTGGCCGAATCCACTTCAAGAACCTGCACTTCGACTTCCTGCGAGGTCGAAACGATCTTGCCGGGGTGCATGTTCTTCTTGGTCCACGACATTTCGGAGACGTGGATCAGGCCTTCAATGCCCGGCTCCAGTTCGACGAATGCGCCGTAGTCGGTGATGTTGGTGACGCGTCCGGTGAAGCGCGAGTTCAGCGGATACTTCGCCTCGATGCCCTGCCATGGATCGTCCAGCAGCTGCTTCATGCCGAGCGAAATACGGTGGGTCTCGTGGTTGATCTTGATGATCTTCACCTTGACCGTCTGGCCGATGGCCAGAACTTCGGTCGGGTGATTGACGCGGCGCCATGCGATGTCGGTGACATGCAGCAGGCCGTCGATGCCGCCGAGGTCAACGAACGCACCGTAGTCGGTGATGTTCTTGACGACGCCGTCGATGACCTGACCTTCTTCGAGGTTCTGCACCAGTTCCTGACGCTGTTCGGCGCGGGTCTCTTCGAGAACCGTGCGGCGCGACACCACGATGTTGCCGCGGCGGCGATCCATCTTGAGAATCTGGAACGGCTGCGAGTTGTTCATCAATGGCGCGACGTCGCGGATCGGACGAATGTCGACCTGCGAGCGCGGCAGGAAGGCGACAGCGCCGTCGAGATCGACGGTGAAGCCACCCTTGACCTGATTGAAGATAACGCCGTGAACCTTCTCGTTGTTGTTGAAGGCCTTCTCGAGCTTGCCCCAGCTTTCCTCGCGGCGCGCCTTGTCGCGCGACAGCACGGCTTCGCCGAGTGCGTTCTCGATCCGGTCGAGGAACACCTCGACTTCATCGCCGACCTTGAGGTCGGCTTCACGGCCGGGGCCGTTGAATTCGCGGAGAGCCACGCGGCCCTCGGTCTTCAGGCCGACGTCGATGACGGCCATGTCTTTCTCGATCGCAACAACAATGCCCTTGATGACGGAGCTTTCCTGCAGGTTGCCGCCTGCAAAGGACTCATCGAGCATCGCGGCGAAATCGTCGCGGGAAGGATTATAGGAAGTAGCAGTCGAAGCCATTTGTTCTCCAGATGCGGATGCCGGCAGCGGGGTTGAAGGCGTAACGCGCATCCAGTGCCAAAGGTCCGCTACCTTTGACGACCGCTTCCGCAAAAGCATTTGCGAAACCGGGCCGACCTGTGCCTGCACGAGCGATACGATGCAAAAATTGGAATGACGCGCCTGGAAAGCGCGTGGTCTGCTGTCCGGAGCTGAGACGAAAATCGACCTCAAAGACCGGGAGCGGGCATTCCTCCAATGACGGCAGGGACTAAGCCCTCGACCGGCCCGCTCGGACGGCCTCGACAATGTCGATGGCAGCCCGGACGCCGCTTTCTATATCCAACTGGGAGTTATCCAGCAAGACCGCATCCGGAGCCGCTTTTAGCGGGGCCGCAGCCCGGTTCCGGTCGCGCTCGTCGCGCTTGAGGATGTCGGCCAGAACGGCGGCCTCGTCGGCCTGCTCGCCCCGCGCCAGCGCCTCCAGCGTCCGGCGGCGGGCCCGGACCTCGGGGTCCGCCACGACGAAAATCTTCACCTCGGCGTGCGGGCAGATCACGGTTCCAATATCGCGGCCGTCCAGAACGGCGCCCGGGGGGCCTGCCGCGAACTGCCGCTGAAAATCGATAAGTGCTTCTCTTACCTTTGGAATTGCCGAGACCACCGAGGCCGCGTCACCCACTTTCTGGGTTTTCAGGACCGGATTGCCGAACTTTTCAGGGTCGAGTTCCATGGCTACCGCCACCGCGAGGGCCTCGTTGGTCAGATCGGCCCCCATCTCCAGCAGCGCTTGGGCGACCGCGCGGTAGATCACGCCGGTGTCGAGATGGCGGAACCCGTAATGATGGGCCAGCCGCTTGCCGAGCGTGCCTTTTCCGGATGCGGCGGGTCCGTCGATGGCGATGATCATGAGAAGTCCGCTCCCAGCCCGCGCATCATCGGAATGAAATCCGGAAAGCTGGTGGCGATGAATCCGGTATCGTCGATCTTCACCGGCGCGTCTGACGCCGCACCCATCACCAGCGCCGACATGGCGATGCGGTGATCCATGTGCGTGGCGACAAGGCCGCCGCCCGGCACATGGCCCTTGCCGGTCACGATCAGATCGTCGCCGGAAATCTCGACCTGCACGCCGTTGACGCGCAGCATGTCCGCGGTCGCCGCGAGACGGTCGGATTCCTTGACGCGCAATTCCTGCAAGCCGCGCATTGTCGTGACGCCTTCCGCGAAACTCGCTGCGACGGCGAGCACGAGATATTCGTCGATCATCGAGGGCGCGCGTTCCGGCGGCACCGTCACGCCGCGCAACTGCGACGCGCGCACGCGGAATTGCGCCATCGGCTCGCCGGCATCGTTGCGCTGATGGCTCTCTTCGATGGAAGCGCCCATTTCGCGCAAGGTTGTGAAAAGCCCTGTCCGCAAAGGGTTTGTCATGATGTCGGTGAACGTCACATCGGATTCCGGCACGATCAGCGCGGCCACGATGGGGAATGCCGCCGACGACGGATCGGCCGGCACGACAACATTGGCGCCGTGCAATTCGGGCTGTCCGGTGAGCGCGATCTTGCGGCCGTGCGCGCCCTCTTTCGTCGTGACGACATGCGCGCCGAAATGCGTGAGCATCAGTTCGGTATGATCGCGGCTGGCTTCCTGTTCGATCACCGTGGTGACGCCCGGCGCGGACAATCCCGCCAGCAGCACCGCCGACTTGATCTGCGCCGACGCCACCGGCGTGCGGTAGACGATCGGCAGCGGATCGCGCGCGCCTTGCAGCGTCATCGGCAGCCGTCCGCCGTCCGCGCTCATTGAAACGCGCGCGCCCATCAGTTCCAGCGGGTCAAGGATTCTGCGCATCGGCCGGCTGCGCAAACTGGCGTCGCCGTCGAAGGTCGCAGCAATCGGGCATCCCGCCACCGCGCCCATGGCGAGACGGCATCCGGTGCCGCTGTTGCCAAAATCGAGCGGCGCATCGGGGGCGGCAAAGCCGCCGACGCCGACGCCGCGGACCGACCAAGCGCCCTCGCCGGTGCGCTCGACCCGTGCGCCCAAAGCGCGCATGGCCTTGGCGGTGTTGAGAACATCCTCGCCTTCCAAAAGCCCCGAAATCCGGGTCTCACCCACTGCCAGCGCACCGAGAATCAGGGCCCGATGCGAGATCGATTTATCGCCCGGGACGCGGACGCGGCCGCTGAGAGCGCCTGCGGGCCGCGATTCCAGCGGCGTGGGGTGGTCGGAATGGGTCAAAACGGCATTTTCCTTATGTAGGCGGCTCCTACCACGAGGTTTGCAGCACGTCACGACCCGGTCATTTATCCCCTAAACCGCTATTGACAGCGGCGGCGCAACTAGCCAAGTGAAGCACCGCTTTTTCAAGACATTCTCAGGACTATAAGCCGTGGCAAAAGCCGATCTCGGAACCAAGCGCATTTGCCCGACCACGGGCAAGAAGTTCTACGACCTCAACAAGACACCGGTGATTTCGCCGTACACCGGCGAAGTTGTGCCGATCGCGCCGATTCCGCCGCCACGCACGCGCGCCGACGCAGCCGCGCGCGCTGCGGCAGCCAGCGCCGCCAGCATCGTGCCGGAACCGGCCGAGTCGGAAGAATTGGTGTCGCTGGAAGAGGCCGACGCCGAGGAAAACACCGGCAAGGTCAAGGCCGTGGTGCCGGAGTCCGAGGACGATATCGAAGTCGACGACACCATTTCCGACGACGATGACGATGATTCGACCTTCATCGCCGAAGACGAGGAAGACGACGAAGACGTCACCGACATCATTGGCGACGTTTCCGGCGACGAAGAGACTTGAGATAAATTCTCAAGTGTGATTTTTCGGGACTTGCGCGTCGCCTGATCGACGCGCCGCTGAAATAACCCGCGCAGTCCCACCGCGCGGCGAGGTGTTCGGGGCCATAGCTCAGCTGGGAGAGCGCTTGCATGGCATGCAAGAGGTCGGCGGTTCGATCCCGCCTGGCTCCACCATCCTCCTTCAAAACTCCGCGATTGAGTCTTCTGACGCCTGAATTTCCGTTCGCTCACTGAACAACGCATTTGCGAAGACGCACGCATGGACGCATGACCGTCGCGATATTGACGGCGCTGTCCGAATTCTTTCAATGTGACGGCAGGCTGCAATGCTGCGGCACCATTTTCATTCTCCGTTGATCGAAGGCTGACTCAATGACATCCCAAACCGCGACCGGGGCAATGGCCGGACTGCGCGTCATCGATCTGACGCGCGTGCTCGGCGGTCCCTACTGCACGCAGATTCTCGCCGACCACGGCGCAGATGTCGTGAAGGTCGAACCTCCGGCGGGCGACGAGACCCGCGACTGGGGCCCTCCGTTCCACGACGATGACGCGGCCTATTACATCGGCACCAATCGCAACAAGCGTTCGATCGGCCTCGATCTCGCCTCGGAAGGCGGTCGCACGGTTCTGATGAAAATGCTCGAGACCGCCGACGTGCTGATCGAGAATTTCAAACCGGGCACGCTCGACAAGTGGGGCATCGGCAACGATTTCCTGCGCGCAAAATTCCCCGCATTGATCCACTGCCGCATTTCCGGCTTCGGCGGCGACGGCCCCCACGGCGGACACCCCGGCTACGACGCGATCATCCAGTCCATGGTCGGCCTGATGGCTTCGACCGGATCGCCGGAAAGCGGCCCGACCCGCATCGGCGTGGCGCTTGTCGACATGTCGACGGGACTTTACGCGGCGGTCGGTATCTTGATGGCGCTCGCGGAACGCGCGAGATCCGGCAAGGGCCAGTTCCTGGAGACGACACTCTACGAAACCGGCCTCGCGATCATGCATCCGCATACGGCCAATTACTTCATGCACGGCAAGCCGCCGGCGCTGACCGGCAACGAGCATCCGAATCTGGTGCCCTATGCGGTGTTCCCGGCGCGCGACGGCAACGTCTTCATGGGTGTCGGCAATGACGGCACTTTCCGCAAGCTGATGAAGGAACTTGGGCGACCTGAGCTCGGCACCGATCCGCGTTTCGCGCGCAACCGCGATCGCATCGCGCATCGCGACGAACTGCGCGACGTCCTTGTCGATATTCTCAAGGACCACGACAGCGAACCACTGTGCCGTCGCCTGCTCGCGGCGGGTCTGCCGGCAGGCCCGGTGCAGTCGATCGACAAGGCGCTGGCGAGCGACCACGTCAAGCACCGCGGCGATGTCATCGAGAAGGATTGGTACAAGGGCGTCGCCTCGCCGATCCGCTTCGACCGCACCAAGGCCAGCCTGCGTCGCGTGCCGCCGAAATTCAGCGAGCACTCAGACGAAATACTGGGTGAGTTCGGTTACTCGGCGAAGGAGATCGCCGAGCTTCACGCCAGCGGCATCGTGGCGGCAGAACGCAAGCGCTGAGTTTCCCTGGGAACACAGCAACGCATCAAAAGGGCGGCGGTCAGGCTTTGACCGTCGCCTTTTTTCTTCCCTTCGAAGATTCCGCACACGCACATCGTGCGCGACGCCACAATCGCCTGCACCCAAGGTTGGGCCACTAAGGTCTTGGCCATTTAGGGCTTCCCTCCGGCAACCCTCCCCGATTACCATCCCGCGTCAATTGCACGTCATCCGGCGCTGTTAGCGCGCAGCATTCAACGATGATGACGGCTTCAGGGAGAAACTCGATGAGGATTCGCCAGATCAGCTTTGGCTTCGCTGCCTCGACCATGATCGCACTTGCCATGCCCGCGCAAGCCGCCACCGAGATCCAGTGGTGGCACGCCATCACCGGCGGCAACAACGAGGTCGTGGTGAAGCTCGCTGAAGAGTTCAACGCGTCGCAGAGCGAGTACAAGGTCGTCCCGTCCTACAAGGGCAGCTATCCGGACACGATGAACGCCGGCATCGCCGCGTTCCGCGCCGGCAACGCGCCGCACATCATTCAGGTGTTCGAGGTCGGCACCGCGACCATGATGTCCGCGACCGGCGCCGTAAAGCCGGTGCACGTCCTGATGAAGGAAGCGGGCGAGAAATTCGATCCACAGGCTTACCTTCCGGCGATCACCGGCTACTATTCGACATCCAAGGGCGACATGCTGTCGTTCCCGTTCAATTCCTCGTCGATGGTGATGTGGATCAACAAGGACGCGCTGAAGAAGGCGAACATCGCCGAGATTCCGAAAACATGGCCGCAAGTCTTCGAGGACGCCAAGAAGCTGAAAGCCGCAGGCTACGCGACCTGCGGTTTCTCGACCGCGTGGGTGACATGGGCCAATCTCGAACAGCTGTCGTCGTGGCATAACGTGCCGCTGGCCTCAAAGGCCAACGGCCTCGACGGTTTCGACACCGTGCTCGAATTCAACGGACCGCTTCAGCTCAAGCATCTCCAGACGCTGATCGATCTTCAGAAGGACAAGACCTACGATTACTCCGGCCGCACCAACACCGGCGAAGGCCGCTTCACGTCGGGCGAGTGTCCGATCTTCCTGACGTCGTCCGGCTTCTTCGGGCAGGTGAAGGCGAACGCGAAGTTCGACTGGACCAACGCGCCGATGCCTTACTATCCTGACGCCAAGGGCGCGCCGCAGAACTCGATCATCGGCGGCGCATCGCTGTGGGTGATGGGCGGAAAGAAGCCCGAGGAATACAAGGGCGTCGCGAAATTCCTGGCCTTCCTGTCGGACACCGATCGTCAGGTCGCGATCCACAAGGCGTCAGGTTATCTGCCGATCACCAAGGCGGCTTATGCCAAAGCCAAGGCGGAAGGCTTCTACAAGAGCCAGCCCTATCTCGAAACGCCGCTGCTCGAACTGACCAACAAGGAGCCCACTGAAAATTCACGCGGCCTGCGGCTCGGCAACATGGTGCAACTGCGCGACATCTGGGCCGAGGAAATCGAGGGCGCGCTGGCGGGCAAGAAGACCGCCAAGGAAGCGCTCGATGCGTCCGTGACGCGCGGCAACGCGATGCTGCGCCAGTTCGAACGCACGGTCGCAAAGTGATCCGATCCAGCACTGCAACACCGGCTGAAACCGTCATGCCCGGCCTTGTGCCGGGCATCCACGTCTTCCTGAAGCGCCAAAAGTGAGACGTGGATGGCCGGGACAAGCCCGGCCATGACGAGCATAAACGACCCGGACGCATTGAGCCTTCATGCAAAAGCAAACGGTCTTTCACTCGCGCCTGTTGCCCTTTCTGCTGCTGATTCCACAGCTCGCGGTCGTGCTGGTGTTTTTCTACTGGCCCGCGGCACAGGCGGTCTGGCAGTCGTTCCTGCTGCAGGACGCGTTCGGTCTTTCGACAACGTTCGTCGCCTTCGAGAATTACGCCGAGCTGCTCAGCCAACCGGAATATTTCGCGACCATCCTGCGCACTTTCATTTTTTCCGCGATGATCGCCGGCGCGTCGCTGTCGCTCGCGCTGTTGCTGGCGGTGATGGCCGATAAACCGCTGCGCGGCGTCAACGTCTACCGCACGCTGCTGATCTGGCCCTACGCGGTCGCCCCCGCCGTCGCCGGCGTGCTGTGGATCTTCATGCTGCATCCCTCGCTCGGCGTGCTGGCGCGGGGCCTGCGCAACATGGGCATCGACTGGAATCCGCTGCTTAACGGCGATCACGCCGTCATCCTCGTGGTGCTGGCGGCGACGTGGAAACAGATTTCCTATAACTTCCTGTTCTTCCTGGCCGGACTTCAGGCCATTCCGAAAAGCGTGCTGGAGGCTGCCGCCATCGACGGCGCGAAGCCGATGCGCCGGTTCTGGACCGTGACGTTCCCGCTGCTGACACCCACCATCTTCTTCCTGATCGTGGTCAACATCGTCTACGCCTTCTTCGACACCTTCGGCATCATCGACGCCATGACCGGCGGCGGCCCCGCCAAGGCGACGGAAACCCTTGTCTACAAGGTTTATCTGGACGGCCTGCTCGGCGGCAATCTCGGCTCGTCGGCGGCGCAGTCGGTGATCCTGATGGTGATCGTGGTGGCATTGACCGCGATCCAGTTCCGTTTTGTCGAACGCAAGGTGACGTACTGATGGTCGAGCGCCAGGGCATCCGCCGCTACGTCGCGCATCTCATTTTATGGATAGGCATCGCCATCGTGGCGTTTCCGGTCTATCTCGCCATCGTGGCCTCGACGCAGGAGGCGTCGCTGATCGCCAACGGGCAAATGTCGCTGCTGCCCGGCGGGCATTTCCTCGAGAATTATTACAAGACGATCTTCATCGGCACATCGAGTTCGACCCGCGAGCCGGTCGGCGTGATGCTGTTCAATTCGCTGGTGATGGCGCTGTCGATCGCACTCGGCAAGATCGCGATCTCGATCCTGTCGGCCTACGCCATTGTCTATTTCCGTTTTCCGTTCCGGATGTGGCTGTTCTGGCTGATCTTCATAACGCTGATGCTGCCGGTGGAAGTGCGCATCTATCCGACCTACAAGATCGCCGCCGATCTCAGCCTGCTCGACAGCTATTCGGGGCTGACGCTGCCGCTGATCGCATCCGCCACCGCGACGTTGCTGTTCCGGCAATTCTTCATGACCGTGCCGGATGAGTTGCTGGAAGCCTCGCGCATCGACGGCGCGGGACCGTTTCGGTTTTTCAAGGATACGCTGCTGCCGCTGTCGCGCACCAACATGGCGGCGCTGTTCGTGATCCTCTTCATCTATGGCTGGAATCAGTATCTCTGGCCGCTGCTCATCACCACGCGCGACGACATGCAGACCATCGTCATCGGCATCCGCAAGATGATCACCACGTCCGACGCGCTGACCGAGTGGCCCATCGTGATGGCCACCGCGGTGCTGGCGATGCTGCCGCCGGTGGCCGTGGTCATCCTGATGCAGAAACTGTTCGTGCGCGGTCTGGTCGAGACAGAAAAGTAAAAATTTCGGAAGCAGGAAATCGAAATGGCAAACGTCGTTCTGCACGATGTCAGGAAAACCTATCCAGGCGGCGTCGATGCCATCAAGGGCATCGACCTCGAGGTCCCCGACGGGCAGTTCTGTGTTCTCGTGGGACCAAGCGGCTGCGGCAAGTCCACGCTGCTGCGCATGGTGGCGGGGCTCGAGACCATCACCGGCGGCACCATCGACATCGGCGGCCGCGTGGTCAACGAGATCGAGCCCGCCGAACGCGACATCGCCATGGTGTTCCAGAACTACGCGCTCTATCCGCACATGAGCGTCTACAACAACATGGCCTACGGCCTGCGAAACCGCGGGATGCCGAAGCCCGAAATCGACACCCGCGTGCGCGAGGCGGCGCAGATTCTCGAAATTACGCCAATGCTGGAGCGCAAGCCGCGGCAACTGTCCGGCGGCCAGCGTCAGCGCGTCGCCATGGGCCGCGCCATCGTGCGGCAACCGAAGGTGTTTCTGTTCGATGAGCCGCTGTCGAATCTCGACGCCAAGCTGCGTATCGCCATGCGCGTTGAAATCCGCAAGCTTCAGCGCCGCCTCAAGACCACATCGATCTATGTCACCCACGACCAGCTGGAAGCGATGACGCTCGCGGACATTCTGGTGGTGATGAACGGCGGCGTGGTGGAGCAGATCGGCAAGCCGCTCGACATCTACCGCAAGCCGGCCACCACCTTCGTCGCGTCCTTCATCGGCGCGCCGCCGATGAACCTGCTGCCAGTGCAGGCCAACGATCTCGGCGCGTTGCTCGACGGTCTTCAGATCAAAGTATCCGGCGACGCCATCCTCGGCGTACGCCCGGAAGATTTCGCACTGATCGACGGATCATCGCCAGCCGCGGGTCTGGCACTCGAACTCGTGGTCGACGCCATCGAGCGCGTCGGCGCAGAAACCTTTGTCTATGGCACCCGGGCGCACGAAGGCGCGGGTCCCACCGTCAGCGCGAAGCCAGGCGAACTGCCGCCGGGCGAAATCATCGTGCGGCTTCCGGGAGAAGCCGAGCCCGCCATCGGCCAGCGAATCAGGGTCACGGCCGCGCACGAGAAGCTGCACCTGTTCAGCCCCGACGGGCGCAGCCGGATCGGCGATCGGGCCTGAAATCGCTCGATTTTTCCTGTTGGGAGCCGGTTTTGGGGTTCTTGAACGGGGCCTGGAACATCGCCATATTGAGGTCATCCGGAAGGTGAAACCACTGGCCGGATAACGGGGTGCCGCAAGGGCCCTTAACGTCAAAGTCGCTTCGAGAGGACTTTGTGAATGTCTCGTGTTCCATCGCTATCGAGTCCGTTCCTTTTGGGATTCGACGAAATCGAGCGTGCGCTCGATCGCGTCGTGAAAGGCGCAGACGGTTATCCTCCTTACAATATCGAGCGGTGCGGCCGTGATGACGGCCAGCCCGAACGCCTGCGGATCACGCTGGCGGTCGCCGGATTTACCCGCGACCAACTCGATGTAACCACTGAGGAAAATCAGCTCGTGATCCGGGGCCGCCAACAGGACGACAAGACCCGGCAATACATCCATCGCGGCATTGCCGCGCGTCACTTCCAGCGCACCTTCGTGCTGGCGGACGGGATGTATGTCATCGGCGCCGACCTGAAGAACGGCCTGCTGTCGATCGATCTGGCTCGTCCCGAACCTGAACGGGTTGTTAAGACGATAGCCATCAATGAGCACGAATAATGGAACGAGTAGCGGACTCGACCGCTTAACAACTGCAAGGAGTCGAGACCATGACTGGTACTGTCATCTTTGAACCCGCCGTCTCGCTGGAGGCGCTGGCTACCTTGGGCGAAGGCCATATCGCCTACGTCAAACAGATTCGCTCGGAAGACGTGCCGGGACTTTTCCCGCAGGCGCCACAGATCGCGCCGGGCCTGAAGCTGTTCGCACTTCACGCCGCCGACGGCACACCGATCATGCTGACCGACAGCCGCGAAGCGGCGATCGCGAATGCATGGAGCAACGAGTTGGAAACCGTCAGCGTCCACTGACGCGCGGCGTACAGCACGACGAGCACCGTACGAACGGCAGCGCATCGCGCTGCCGTTTGTGTTTGTACTCGCCCCAACCCACCAACTAACCCGAAGCCGCGATAGTCTTCTGGAGTTGCGAAGAACCGATGGACAAAGGAAGGATCTCGCCGGCTAGTTTCGCCAACGCGTCCTGCTCTTCGGATAACCTTTTCAGAATAAAGCAACGCTCAATCTCAGTGAGCTCTGTCTTCAGCAAACGACGGTATCGCCGAATATTACTGTTCCGCACTCGTATGCGGGCAAGTTTTTCATCAACCATCATCGTCGACACGACGGTCCTCCATCTTTCCTTTCGTTTGACGAAGCGGCACCCCGCCGGCTCAAGCCAGCAGGGTGCACATTTGGAACCAAAGGCGGGCCGGAATTATGCGGCGGCCTTCGAGTCGATTTGTTGAACGTTTGATACGCCGTTAATGGCGATCTGCCGAGGCTTCATCGCTTCCGGGATCTCCCGGACCAGTTCAACGCGCAGAAGCCCGTTATCGAAGGATGCGTTCCTTACCTGCACGTAGTCTGCGAGGTTGAACTGCCGACGGAAATGGCGCTCGGAAATCCCCTGGTAGAGATACTCGCGCTTTTCGTCCGTCTTGCGTCCTTCAATTGTGAGCACATTCTGCTCAGCCGTAACATTGATCTCGTCAGGCCGGAATCCCGCCAACGCCAGCGATATCTGGTATCGGTCGTCTCCAAGCCTCTCGATGTTATACGGCGGATAATGAGCCTCAGCTTGCTGCTGCGCAGCATCAACGAGGTCAAACAGACGGTCGAAGCCGATGGATGACCGCCAGAACGGGGTGAAGTCATAAGACGTTCTCATAGCCAAATCCTCCATTGAGCAAGTTGGATATAAGCGAGCATCGAACACCTCTGATGCCCGTCTCCTCCGGACCCCTAAAGGGCGCCCGGGCCTGTAAACGGCAAAGAAAAAACTAAAAAAAAGCCGATAGGTTTCAAGACCCTCTCAAAAAAATTTTGAAGCTTGTGCGCTGAAAAAAACATCCCGCCGCGTGGACAAGAAAATAATTTGGCGCCTTGAAGAGCGTGTCAGGCGCTCTAAATTTTTCGGCGCCCTCTTGAACAGAAAGGAGCAATGGAGGCGACCATGAACATTCGTGGAACCGATTTCGACATTCATGCAAATTCACTTCTGGCCGCAACTTTCAGTCATCCGTCGGAGGTTCTTAAGAGCCCTGTTCTCTCGTCTGCGGAGAAGCGCTGCGTTCTCGCGGCATGGGCATCGGATGCATTCGCCGTCAGGGATAATCCCTGGCTTCGCCGGTTACCCGGCTCGCCCGACGCGATCCCGTTGAAAGACATCCTCGGCGCTCTGCGCCGACTTGACGACGAAGGCGACGAACCGCCTCCGATCCATGGAGGGGCGGCTTTGCGCCCGCCGCGGGTCGAACAGATGGCTGAAGCCGTAGGATTTTGACAACGGCTTTGCCACGCGCTGGGCCGCCTGTACCGGGGCTCTATTTCTCAGGCCGCAGTCGCCGGCGGCAGCGCCAGCACCGAATACAGCGCCTCCGCGTCCTTCGACGCGCGCAGTTTCTTGGCGATGTCCTGGTCGCGCAACAGCCGCGCGATGCGCGCCAGCGCCTTCAGATGGTCCGCACCGGCGCCTTCGGGAGCCAGCAACAGGAATACGAGATCGACCGGCTGGCCATCCATCGCCTCGAAATCGATGGGGCGATCCAGCCGCGCGAACAGGCCCGACAGCTTGTCGAGCTTCGGCAGCTTGCCGTGAGGAATCGCCACGCCGTAGCCGACAGCGGTGGTTCCCAGCTTTTCGCGCTGAAGGAGCACCTCGAAAATCGACCGTTCATTTTGTCCGGTCAGGACGGCCGCGCGCGCGGAGAGTTCCTGAAGCGCCTGCTTCTTGCTGTTGACCTTCAAAGCAGGAAGAATCGCCTCGGGTGCGACCAGGTCGGTAATCGTCATAGAACGTTCCGAGGGTGAGGTTAAGCCGTTGGTGGACTTGTTAAATCGGTCAGCGACCGGGCGGCGTCAAGGCCATTCGAACCAGACTCTGGCCCGCAATCCTGAAAGGTCGCGGACCATAGTTAGGCACGCTCAAGGCGTCAATGGCGAACCGGCTCGCCGACGGTCGGGGGATCGACCCAGCCCACATTGCCGTCCGGCCGGCGGTAGATGACATTCACCCGGCCACTCGAGCCGTGCTGAAAAACCATCACAGCCGCGCCGGTCAGATCGAGTTCCATGACCGCTTCGCTGACCGAAAACCGTTTCAGCGACGTCACCGCTTCCGCGATGATCACGGGATTGAAGTCCGCGCCCTCGTCGTGATCGCCGGACGGAGCCTCGATCACGTAGCTCGGCGCGTCGAGACCGGGTCCGTTGAATCCCGCCCCGTTGATCTCCGCTGTGGCCGCGGCGTAGGCCTTGCGCGCGGAGCGATCCTTCAGGCGGCTCTTGTAACGACGCAGACGCTTCTCGATCATCAGCAGCGCCTGATCGGCGCTGGCGTAGGCATCGGCAGCCATCGCGTCTGCTTCGAGCGTGATGCCCGAATCAAGATGAAGCGCGCAATCGGTGCGGAAGCCGAAGCCATCCTTGCTGAGAGTGATGTGGCCCGAATAGTTACCGTCGAAATATTTTCGAAGAACTTCATCCGTTCGTTCATTGACGCGATCACGCAGGGCTTCACCGACGCTGATGCTTTTTCCAGAGATCCGGAGTGTCATGTCGTTCCTCACTTGCCGCTTCGAATTGTCGAACAGTTCGGAGATTACGTATCGGAGCGTTCCGCTTCTTGGCGGCGCAGTCAAGCGGTTGCTGTGTCGCGGGACCTGTCTACGGCCGGAGCAGCCGAGGTCAGCGCGGTGCCGAGCATGCTCTGCTTGTCGCGGCGTCGCTGCACGGACGAGGGAATACGCATGGCTTCACGATATTTCGCAACCGTGCGCCGGGCAATATCAATGCCGTCGGCGCGCAATCGTTCCACGATGGTGTCGTCGGACAGGATCGCGGCAGCGCTTTCCGCGTCGATCAGGAGTTTGATGCGGTGCCGCACAGCTTCCGCGGAATGCGCGTCACCGCCGTCCGCCGACGCGATGGAGGCGGTAAAGAAATATTTTAGCTCAAAGGTGCCCCGATTGGTCGCCATGTACTTGTTCGCGGTGACGCGCGAAACGGTCGATTCGTGCATCTGGATCGCGTCGGCGACGGCTTTCAGGTTCAGCGGCCGCAGATGCGCCACGCCTTGCGTGAAGAAGCCGTCCTGCTGGCGGACGATTTCGGTGGCGACTTTCAGGATCGTCCGCGCACGCTGATCAAGGGCGCGCACCAGCCAGGTCGCGTTTTGCAGGCAATCGGTGAAGTAGGATTTGTCGCCGTCCTTGCGGATCGTCTTCGACAGCTGCGTATAGTAGACTTGATTGACCAGCACCTTCGGCAGGGTGTCGCTGTTGAGTTCGACATGCCAGCCGCCATCCGGTCCCGGGCGAACGTAAACGTCCGGCACGACGCTCTGCGTCCTGGCCGACCCGAACTTCAGGCCGGGCTTGGGATTGAGGTGGCGAATTTCTCCGATCATGTCGGCGATGTCTTCATCATCGACGCCGCAGATTTTTCTTAAAGAGGCGATGTCGCGCTTCGCCAGCAGATCGAGGTTTTCGACAAGCGCCTGCATCGCAGGATCGTAACGATCACTCTCGCGCAACTGGATCGCGAGGCATTCGCTCAAGTTGCGCGCGCAGACGCCGGGCGGATCGAATTTCTGCAGAACCGCAAGCACCGCCTCGACCTCGCCGCGCGAGGTGCCGAGCTTCTCATGCGCATCGCCGAGATCGGCGGGCACGTAGCCGGCATCGTCCACGAGATCGATCAGGTACTGCCCGATCATGCGGCGCATCGGATCCGGAAACGCCACCGCCAGTTGTTCGGCGAGATGACCGCTGAGCGTGAGTTCTGCGGCGACAAAAGCCTCGAGATTGTAGTCGTCGTCGTTCGATGCCCCCCCGCCCCACTCCGTGTAGGCGCTTGGAGCCGCGTCCTGGGCTGCGCGCGCTGCGGCATCCGCAGGCTCTTCGGGAAAAACGTTTTCCATTCCGGTGTCGAGGGTCTGCTCGATCTCGGTGCGCGTTCCGAGATCGGGCGCCATCCATTCCTCGGTGCCGGGCTCGAACGCATCCGCGGAGCGTTCCCCGTCACCGGCGTGATCGTGACCTTGCGTGAATCCGCTGTCCTCACCTTCGGAAAATTCGGTCTGGGCGGCGGGCTCCTGCCCGCGATCTGGCGCGCCGTCCTGATCGGCCCGCTCGAGCAGCGGATTGCGCTCAAGCTCATCCTCGACGAAGGCCACGAGATCGAGATTCGACAGTTGCAGCAGCTTGATCGCCTGCATCAGCTGCGGCGTCATCACCAGCGACTGCGACTGGCGGAACTCTAATCTCTGCGTCAGAGCCATAAAAACCCAGATTCGGTCCAAAAGTGGTCCGTTTCTTGCTTAAACCTTTCCTGAAGGCTTGTACACGGCTTGACGTTTTGAAAATTCGGAGTAGGGCGCGCCGCGCTGCAGCATGAACCGCCCGGCAGCGGACCTAGAGCCGGAATTCCTCGCCGAGATACAGGCGGCGCACGTCGGGATCGTTGACGATCTCGTCCGGGCTGCCTTCGGTCAGAACCTCACCTGCATAGACGATATAAGCGCGGTCGGTGAGACCCAGCGTCTCGCGCACGTTGTGATCGGTGATCAGGACCCCGATCCCGCGCTGGGTGAGATGCCGCACCAGTTCCTGAATGTCGCCGACCGCAATCGGATCGATGCCCGCGAACGGTTCGTCGAGCAGCATGTAACTCGGACGCGACGCCAGCGCGCGCGCGATTTCGACGCGCCGCCGCTCGCCGCCGGACAGCGCGATGGATGGCGATTTCCGCAGGCGCGTGATGTTGAATTCCTCAAGCAGGGAATCCAGCTCGCGTTCGCGCTTGCGCTTGTCGGGCTCGACCACTTCCAGCACCGCGCGAATGTTGTTCTCGACCGAAAGCCCGCGAAAGATCGAGGCTTCCTGCGGCAGATAACCGATGCCGAGCCGCGCGCGCTGATACATCGGCAATTGCGTGACATCGTGGCCGTCGAGTTCGACCCGACCGCGATCCGGCTTGATGAGGCCGGTGATCATGTAGAACACCGTGGTTTTGCCGGCGCCGTTCGGTCCCAGAATGCCGACGGCTTCGCCACGCCGGACATAGATGCTGACGCCATGCACGATCTTGCGCGTGCCGAAACTTTTCTCGACGCCGTGGATCGCGAGATAACCGGAGTGCTGCGCGCGTTGCGGCGATGCGCCGTTGTTGCCGGCGCGCGCACGCGGCGCATTCTCGCGCGGCTGTTCCTTGGAAACATCCCGCGGCAGGTTGCGCGGAATCGGCGGCGCATTGTGCGTGAACGAATCCTGAGGTGCGAGCGTCGGAGGGTCGCGGGGAATCGCGGCTGCGACGGCCTCACGCTTGGCCGGGGTGCTCTGGCTGGCCGCTAACGGCTTCTCGCCGGCGGCAGGCCGGAAGATGTCGCCCATCCGCGCAGCCAATGAGGTGATGTCCTGCGGCGCGTCGTCCTGACGCGAACGTGCGAACCCCTGCCGTCCACGCACCGGGCCTCGACGACGAAAGATGCGCAGGAGATCCACCATGCCCGCTTCAAGTCAGCCTTTTCAAATCAGCCTTGAGATTGCCTGAGCATGAGGGAGCGAGGGCGTATTGCCCATCCCCAATGTTCCGGGGCTGGGTGATACAGGCTCGCGGCATCGGGTTCAACCGCTGCGCTTCGGCGTAGCCGGCAAGCTATTGAGCTTAAGCGGCTTTCCAGGCGCCGCCGGTGCCGGCGCAGATGTCGTGCCGGTCGGGCTTGCGCCTTGCGGCGACGCGCTGGGCGAGGCCTGGAATACGCCCTGGACGCGCTTGTTGTCCGCTTCGACGCGAGAAATGCCGGTGGTGAGATCGACGATAAGCCGGTCCCCGCGCAGCACATTCTTGTCCTTGGTGAGCAGCACATTGCCATGCATCGTCACCGTGTTGGCGCGCATGTCGAACACGCCGCGATCGCCGGTGACCGTCTGCTCTTTCTGGGTGACGACGACGCCGCCCTTCGCTTCCAGTTTGCGGATCGACGAACTGCCGGTCGGCCCCGGCGTCGACGTCTTCATCGCAGGCTTGGCGCCGGCCGTCTGATCGTTGTCGTAAAAGACGACGAGCGTCTTGCACAGCATGGTAGTGTCGCCCTGCACGACCTTCACGTTGCCGCTGAATGTCGCCGCCTTGTCCTTGTCGCGCATCTCGAGCGAGGCCGCATCGATCTGGATCGGCTTGTCGCGATTCTGCGAGAAGCCCTGCATCGCATTAGGAACACCCGTCGCCGAGCTTTGCGCGCGCGCCTCGGGCCCTGCGCACAAGGCGATCGCGACCGCCGCCACCGACAGCGTGCGCGCGATCGCGCGCGTCAAGCCGCGGGCCTCAGGACCTTTGTCGATTGTCGTCATGCAACTCGTCATCTTGCGGCGGCATCCTGCGCCGGAGCTTCACTGCTCGCAGCCGCATCTTTCGCCGGCTCTTCCGGAATCAGGATCATCGAGACGCCGCCTTCAAAGCGCACCAGCGCACCGCCTTCCGTGATCCTCAGACGCTTGGCGTCGAGCGTACCATTCAGAAGCTTCACCGCCACCGGCTCGTCCGACGACACCGTGCCGGCGCCCATATCGACCGCCGCCTGTGTCAATCGCGCTTCGTAGCCGGTCGTCGATTGCAGGAAGATCCTGTCCTTCAGATCGAGTAGCTGGGTTTTCGTATCGAACAGACCGCTGCGCGCGTCCATGGTGATGCCTGTCTTGTCTTCCATCTGCACCTTCGCGCGCAATTCGTGCAACTCGACGTTGTTCGGAGTCGTCACGTCCTGTACCGCCGACTTGGCCCAGAGTTCATAGGGACGCTGATCCGGGGTGAAGCCCGCGAGATGCGGCGCATCCATCGTGATCTTGGTGCCCGAGACTCCGAGCTTGCCGATGTCGATCGGCAGCTTTGAAAGAATCCTGAACGGGTTGAACAGCGACGCGCCCACGATCATGACCATCGCCGCGGCCACCAGCACAGGAACCGCCAGCCGCATCTGGCGCACACGGCGGCTGTGACGCTTCGCCTGGGCGTAGCGCGCATCCGCGGTCACCTGATAGCTCTGGCCCTGAATCGAATACAAATTCCGCTCCGAAGCGTCATCGCGCCGAGGTTACTCTACGCGACAAGGCCACTTTTTGCAGCCCGCCACTTTGTCCCGCCACGCCAGAGACTTGGACCTGGGCTTAGGTCTGAAATGGACCAGACACCGTGCAAAGAGCGGAAAAGTGGCCGAAACCGGGCGAAATCCGCTGCGAAGGCCGGAATCAGGAATGGGCGAAAATGTCGTCGTTTTCCCATCCATCGAGGTCGAGCCGGGCGCGGGTCGGCAGGAACTCGAAACACGCCTTCGCAAGTTCCTCGCGGCTTTCCCGCGCCAGCATGGCGTCGAGCTTTTCGCGCAGCGCATGGAGGTGCAACACGTCGGACGCGGCATACGCCAGTTGCGCATCGGTCAATGTCGCAGCGCCCCAGTCGCTCGACTGCTGCTGCTTCGACAGATCGACGCCGAGCACTTCACGCACCAGATCCTTCAGACCATGCCGATCGGTGTAGGTGCGAACCAGCCGCGACACGATCTTGGTGCAATACACCGGCTGCGGCATCACGCCGAAAGCATGAAACAGCACCGCGAGATCGAACCGCGCGAAGTGAAAAATCTTGGTGACCTTCGGATCGCCGAGCAGCTTTTTCAAATTCGGCGCATCGGTGTGGCCTGCGGGAATCTGCACGACGTCCGCAGTGCCGTCGCCGTTCGACAACTGGATCACGCACAGCCGGTCGCGGTGCGGATTGAGGCCGAGCGTCTCGGTGTCGATCGCCACCGACTGCGTGTAGCGCGAAAGGTCCGGCAAGTCGCCGCGATGCAGGCGGATGGTCATGGTCTGCAAAACTCTCGGTTTCGGATGTGATCGAATCGATGGAGCTAAACTACCGCTCAATACCCCGGGAGACGAGAGGGATCGGCAGCCTCACCGCCACAACCCCAGGGCCGCCCACTTCGATTCCGGGATCAGCTCGCCGATCTTGTAACTGAACGACAGCACTTTCATGTGGTCGGGCGAGCCCTTGCACTCGAAGGAAAACGAATACCAGCGGCCCTTGCTGCGAAATGCCCCGCCGGAGCCTTTCACCGTGTCGCCGGTGTGCTTCGGGTGGGACACGACATCGGTCTTTGCGCGATCCGGATGATAAGGATTGGCGTCGCGGTCGATCCGGCTCATGGCTTCGAGATCGCAAACCTGCTCCAGCCGGGTCTGGGGATCGAGTTTCTTGAGGCTCGCCGCGAACCGGGCATCCATCGCAACGGCCGGCGCGGCCGAGAACAGCACGGCCATCAGGATAACGGCTGGATTTTTCACGAAAGCTCCGCCGAGAACGTTGGATTGAGTCAATCGGATGGAGGGTACCGTCCGGAAGACTGACCTCCGGGGAGGAAGCCGTCGTACCATCGAGTGGTGCCCAGGAAAGGACTCGAACCTTCACGGCCGTTAAGCCACTGGCACCTGAAGCCAGCGCGTCTACCAATTCCGCCACCTGGGCATTGGGCCGGTTACTATTGATCGTCCGCGCGGTTGTCAAATAGCTCCGGCCTTGACGCGTTTTCTTGACGCGAACCCGGTATCCACTCCGCTCAAAACGCTACGGATGCCGCCGGAATGGCCTGTACAGCACAGGAATGATGGCGTATCGCGGAAATCGGCGGGACGGTCGTCCCGTATCCAACATTTACGCAGGAACCCACGCATGTCAGCCCCCATCGATACGCTCGTCACGGTCTTCGGAGGATCGGGTTTTCTGGGGCGGCACGTGATCCGGGCGCTCTGCAAGCGCGATTACCGCATCAGGGTCGGCGTCCGCCGCCCCGATCTCGCCGGGCATCTCCAGCCCGTCGGCAAGGTCGGCCAGATTCACGCGGTGCAGGCCAATCTGCGTTATCCGGCGTCGGTGCAGGCCGCCGCCCGCGGCGCCAGCGTGATCGTCAATCTGGTGGGGATTCTGTCCGAGAGCGGCGCGCAGACCTTCGACGCCGTGCAGGCGCAGGGCGCGGAAGCCGTGGCGCGCGCGGCAAGCGAGACCGGGGCGCGGGTGGTGCATGTCTCGGCCATCGGCGCGGATGCGAACTCGACCTCGCACTACGCCCGCGCCAAGGCGGCGGGCGAGGCGGCAGTGCTGGCAGCAGTCCCCGAAGCCACGATCATCCGCCCCTCGGTGGTGTTCGGCCCGGAAGATCATTTCACCAACCGCTTTGCAGGTCTGGCGCGCATCTCGCCGGTGCTGCCGCTGATCGGCGGGGGCCTCACGAAATTGCAGCCGGTCTATGTCGGCGACGTCGCCACCGCCATCGCCGACGCCGTGGACGGCAAGACAAAGCCGGGCGCGACCTACGAGATCGGCGGGCCTGAGGTGATGACGATGCGCGAGGTTCTCGAAGCCATTCTGCGCGTCACCGAACGCAACAGCGCGCTGGTGTCGCTGCCGTTTGCGCTGGCGCGGCTCCAGGCATTCTTCCTGCAATTCGCGCCGGGCGATCTGAAGCTGACGCCGGATCAGGTCGAGCTGCTGCGCAGCGACAACGTGGTATCGGAAGCGGCGAAGGCCGCCGGGCTGACGCTGGAAGGCCTCGGCATCGCGCCGGATTCGCTGGAGGCCATTACGCCGTCGTATCTCTGGCGCTACCGGAAAACCGGCCAGTTCGCGCACAAGGGCGCGTGAAGCCTTTTACTTGCCCAGCGCGAGCGCGATCAATCCCAGCGAGCCGACGATGACGCGCCACCACGCGAACAGCGCGAAGCCGCGTCGCGTGACATAATCCAGAAACGTCTTCACCACGATGATCGCGGTGATGAATGACACCACGAAACCGACGGCGATGACCAGACCATGGTCCATCGTCATGTCGGCGCGGCTCTTGTAAAAATCATAGACGAACGCGCCGACCATGGTCGGGATCGCGAGAAAGAACGAAAACTCGGCGGCCGCGCGCTTGTCCGCGCCGAACAGCATCGCCGCGACGATCGACGCGCCGGAGCGCGACACGCCGGGAATCATCGCCGCGCATTGCGCGATGCCGATGCCGAGATACATCGGCAGCGAAAATGTCGTGGCGTCGTGATAGCGCGGATTGAGATCCTGCTGGTCGACCCACAGCAACACCGCGCCGCCGGCGATCAGCGAGAAACACACCACCCACGGATTGAACAGCACGCTCTTGATGAAGCCGCCGAAAATCAGCCCGAGCACCACCGCCGGGAAAAATGCCAGCAGCACGCCGATGACGAAGCGCCGCGCCGCCGGATCGGAGAACATCCCGACCGCAATGCGCCACAATCTGCCGAAATAGATCACCAGGATGGCGAGAATCGCGCCGAGTTGAATCATCACCGCGAAGGTCTTCCAGAAATTGTCGCGATCGAGATCCATGAACCGCTCCACCAGCAGCAAGTGGCCTGTGGATGAAACGGGAAGAAATTCGGTCACACCCTCAACGATGCCGAGGATGACGGCCTTCAGGAGATCAGCGAGCATCGGGAGTTTTCCGGAACAGTGGAGGGGTTCGCAAACCGCGTTCTTGTCGCTCATCCACCGTGTTGCCGCAACGGCAAATCCGTGAAATTGAGGGAGGGTTCCTGTCGGCCAGCCGGCGTTCCGGCCTATCCTGCCGGTTGCTTCGGCCCTGCGCGTTAACCGCCCTTCGAGACCTTTTGTTAAACCTAACCGGACTATCAAAAATCACATGTTCACACTCTTTCATCACCCGTTTTGTCCGCGGTCGCGCTTCGTGCGGCTGGCGCTCGGCGAGCACGGCCTCGACACGCGGCTGGTAGAGGAACTGGCATGGGACCGGCGCGAAGCCTTCCTCGCGCTCAATCCGGCGGGGGATACGCCGGTGCTGGTGACCGAGGGCACGCCCGCGATGCCGGGAGCCGGCCTGGTCGCCGAGTTTCTCGATGAAATCCACGGCGCGCCGCTTGGCGAGCATCGGCTGCTGCCGCGGGCGATGAACGACCGCATCGAGGTGCGGCGTCTGATGACATGGTTCAACGACAAGTTTTTTGAGGAAGCCAGCAATCCGCTGGTCAGCGAGCGCATCTACAAGCGCTTCATGAAACCCGAGCAAGGCGGCGGGCCGCCATCGACCGATGTTCTGCGCGCGGCGCGCGCCAATGTGCGCTATCATCTGGCCTATATCGGCTGGCTGGCGCGGACGAGAAACTTTCTGGCCGGCGACCAGCTCACTTTTGCCGACCTTGCCGCCGCAGCGCATCTGTCGGCGCTGGACTATCTGGGCGATGTGCCATGGAACGAGGACGACGCAGCCAAGGCATGGTACGTGCGGATCAAATCCCGCCCGTCGTTCCGCCCGTTGCTGAGCGAATGGATGGCGGGCGTTCCGGCGTCGGCGCATTACGTGGATCTCGACTTCTGACGCAGAACTCTCCGGCTGATGCGTCCGCGGTCAAGGCCGCGCTGACCATCGAGGCGCGCGCCCTCGGCTTCAGCGCCGTCGGCATCGCCGATCCCGATTCCATCGCGGGCGCGCGTGACAGACTGCAAACCTTTCTCGATGCCGGGTCGCATGGCGACATGGACTGGCTCGCCAACGATCCGCCGCGCCGCGCCAGTCCGCGCGTGCTGTGGAGCGAGGTGCGCTCCGTCGTGATGCTGGGCATGAACTACGGGCCGGATGAAAATCCGCTGGCGCTTCTCGAACAGAGAACGCGCGGCGCGATTTCGGTCTATGCGCGCGGCGACGACTATCACGACCTGATCAAGAAGCGGCTGAAGACGCTGGCGCGCTGGCTGCTGGCGACAGCAGGCGGCGACGTCAAAGTGTTCGTCGACACCGCTGCCGTGATGGAAAAGCCGCTCGCGCAGCAGGCCGGTCTCGGCTGGCAGGGCAAGCACACCAATCTCGTGTCGCGTGAATACGGCTCGTGGCTGTTCCTCGGCGCGATCTTCACCACGCTCGACCTGCCGCGCGACGACGCCGACATCGACCACTGCGGGTCGTGTCAGGCCTGCCTCGACATCTGTCCGACCAATGCGTTTCCAGCACCTTATCGGCTGGATGCGCGCAAGTGCATCTCGTACCTCACCATCGAACACAAGGGTCCGATCCCGCGCGAGCACCGCGAGGCCATCGGCAATCGCATCTACGGCTGCGACGATTGCCTGAGCGTGTGCCCGTGGAACAAGTTCGCGCAGGCGGGCCATGAAGCGAAGCTCGCAGCCCGCGATGAACTGCGGGCGCCATCGCTGGCCGATCTGGCGCGGCTCGACGACACGTCATTCCGCGCGATGTTCACCAAGTCCCCGGTCAAGCGAATCGGCCGTGCAAGGTTTTTGCGCAACGTGCTGACCGCGATCGGCAACAGCAGGGATGTTTCACTCGCGACCGAAGCGCGCCGCCTGCTCGGCGACGAGAGCGCCATGGTGCGGGGCGCTGCGGTGTGGGCGCTGTCGCGGCTGTTGCCGCGCGAGGAATTCGCGGCACTTGCCGAGACGGCGAACGATAATGACGAAAGCGTGCGGGACGAGTGGACGGCGGCACTGGTCTAACGCATCATTGCCCAGAATTCACTGCGCCAGATGCCGCTTCATCTCGGGGCGAGCCTTGAGTGCCGCGCCCTGCTTCGCCAGAATCTTCGCAATGCGTTCCGGCGCGAACTTCAGATCGACGAACGCCGGCGCGGTGTTGGCGACCTCGTGATACTCGGCGATCTTGCCGTCGCGCAGCGTCATGATCGCAACACCCTCGAACATCGCCCGCGCGCCATCCGCTTCCGGCAATATCGACGTGTAGCTGAACGTGTACCGCGCATAGAGCGTTTTGCCGTCGCTGACCGGATCGTGCATCACCCAGCGAAAATCCTTCGCGGTTCGATAGAACCAGTCGTCGATCATCTGCGTGATGTTCTCGCGGCCCTTAAACGCGCCGTAGAATACATCGTGGTAAACGCCGTCGTCGGTGAACAGCGCCGCAAAGCCCTTGCCGTCGCGCTGTTCGACGGCGCGGCAGAAATCATGAAGCAGCGTGTCGGTTTTCATGACGGTCTCCTAGGATCAATGATTTTGTTTGGGCGTGATCTGATCCGAAAACCGGTTCCCACTTTTCGGGATCACGCCGCCGATAACTCACTGACCGCGCCCAGCATACGCGCGATGTCCTGCGGCCGCGACAGGCGATGATCGCCGTCCTGAACCAGCGTCAGCACAACGTCGTCGCTCGGCAGGCAATGCGTCAGCGCGAACGCGTGCCGCCACGGCACGTCGGGGTCCTGCGCGCCTTGCAGAATGCGAACCGGACAGCCGACATCGATGGTGCCGCCGAGCAGCAGATGGTTGCGGCCCTCCTCGATCAGCCTGCGCGTGATCGGATAGGCGTCCTCGCCATAGGCGGACGGACGATGCCACAGGCCCTTGGTCATGATCTCGTCGCGGACCTCCTGCGAGAAACCCTTCCACATCAGGTCCTCGGTGAAATCCGGTGCGGGCGCGATCAGCACCAGTCCCCTGAGCGTCGCACCCGACGCCGCGCCACGCCTCGCCAGCGCGCGCGCCAGCAGCAGCGCCATCCAACCGCCCATCGACGAGCCGACCACGATCTGCGGCCCTTCGCAAAAGGTGTCGAACACCTTGAGGCTTTCCTCGTGCCATTGCCCGATGGTGCCGTCGGCGAACGCGCCGCCGGATTCGCCGTGTCCGGAGTAATCGAAACGGATGCAGCCGCGCCCCTGTTCGGCGGCCCATGCGTCGAGCGCCTGCGCCTTGGTTCCCTTCATGTCGGAATGAAAGCCGCCCAGCCAGAACACCCCGGGCGAGACGCCGGGACGTTTGCGGACCGCGATGCGCCGCTTAGCCTCGCCCTCCCCCACGTCGATGAAGGCGGGCTCTGGCCCCGCGGAACTGTCAGATGAATGCGTCATGGAAGATGCCCCGTCTTGGCTGTTATGGAGGTCCACGGCACAATCCGTCAACGCGAACGGAACAACCGTCATCCGGCTGACTTTCACTCCGGCCTACTCGGCCGGACCGTGGGTTCGACGGCCGTGCGGCGCTTGCGGAAGCGGCGCTGTGCCTCTATGTGGAGCGGACTCGCCGAAAAGCGCCAGGGAAAGCACCAGGGCTGGTTATTTTGTCGGGCATTTTACGGTTTTATGGCTGATCCCGCTTTTCAGGGCGGCTCCGGAAAATGCGCGCAGCGACCCTGTCGCGCTTGCCCGGCGGACCTTATTCCTTCAAACTCAAGACCTCGTTCACAACATCGGAGATTTACCCATTCGCCGTCCCAACAGAGCCCCGCCCACCGCATCGAAAGATGGGCCGCGCACCAACGATGAAATTCGCAATCTCGAAATCCAGCTGATCGATCAGAACGGCACCAACGTCGGTACCACCGAAACAGCGGTCGCCATCAAGATGGCGATGGAAGCCGGCATGGATCTCGTCGAGATTTCGCCGAACACCACGCCTCCCGTTTGCAAGATCATGGACTACGGGAAGTTCAAGTATTCGGCGCAGAAGAAAGCCGCAGAAGCCCGCAAGAAGCAGAAGATCGTCGAGATCAAGGAGATCAAGCTCCGGCCGATGATCGACGATCACGATTACGACGTGAAGATGCGGGCGATGCTTCGCTTTTTTGAAGAAGGCGACAAGGTCAAGATCACGCTGCGCTATCGCGGCCGTGAAATGGCGCATCAGGAAATCGGCACCAAGCTTCTCGACAAGGTGAAGAGCGACGTCGCCGAGATCGCCAAGGTCGAGCAGGACGCACGCTTCGAGGGCCGTCAGGTGGTCATGGTTCTCGCGCCGCGCTAAGGGCATGATCCCGAAAAGTGGGAACCGGTTTTCGGAAAAGATCATGCCCAACGAAAGATAAGCGCCGAACCGATTTTCTTATCGATACGAAAAATGGCGCCGCTCACTGCGGCGCCATTTTCATGTCAACTGATCGATGGTCCGCGCCGTTACGAGCGGCGGCTGGCTTCCCACCGTCCGGAGCATTCCATGCTCGAGGATTTGCCGCTCCACTGACCGGAACCGGAATTGGCCGACAGCTTGCCGCTGGCGCTGGCCTTCTGGTCGCCGCGCGCGATCGCGACGCTGACCGCGCCGGCATCGCCAACACGGCCGGAAATATCGAAGCTGCCGTCGCCGGAATAGCTGACCCGGCCGTCCTCGACCTTCACGGGATAGCTGTAGGCCGGATCGCAATTGCCGGCCTGGGTGATGATGGTGACCTTCCATGCGCCGTCAAACGACCCGGCAGCTTTGGTGGACGCCGGCGGCACAACGGCAGCCAGGACCGCGCCCACGATCATCAGGGCCATGGGATTTGAGAACAAGGTGGTCGTCGCGCTGCGCATGACTGTTGGCATTCCTTCGATTTATAAGTTGGGGCGGGTATAGGGATTATCCGCAGGATCTCATAGTGCAATGCAGCATAGACGCCATGAACCCAGCGGAGGGGTAGCCCGGTGCGGCGGCTTTCCCGGCCCCGGCAGGCTGCGAAAAGCCCCGCTTAATCGTTGCCAATTCGCACTTCGTCTGCCATAAGCCCAACCTTCGTCGCCCGGCTGATTAAGGGCTGCCGTGGCGACGCCAATGCTGACTTTCTCCACGCGGGATTAAGTTGAGCATTATCAACGCTCTAACGAGCATTTCAGCCGCCAAAGCGCCTCTCGGGGCGGATTTTTGCTGCGGCCACAGGAGAGCCAAATGCCCAAGCTGAAGACCAAGTCGGGCGCTAAAAAGCGCTTCAAAGTGACCGGCACCGGAAAGGTGATGTCCGCCCATGCAGGCAAACGCCACGGCATGATCAAGCGGACCAAAAAGCAGATTCGTCAGCTGCGTGGCACGCGAGTGCTGTTCAAGACCGACGGCGACAACATCAAGAAGTACTTCTTGCCGAACGCCTGAGTCTGAATGCCGCGCACGCGCGGCGCATCTCACTAATCCCGTTTTCACTTTTCCAGATGAAGGACATTCATCATGTCTCGCGTTAAACGCGGCGTCACAGCTCACGCCAAGCACAAGAAAGTCTACAAGGCCGCCAAGGGTTTCCGTGGCCGCCGCAAGAATACCATTCGCGCCGCCAAGGCCGCCGTCGACAAGGCCGGCCAGTATGCCTTCCGCGCGCGCAAGCTGAAGAAGCGCACGTTCCGCGCGCTCTGGATCCAGCGCCTCAACGCGGCTGTGCGTCCGTTCGGCATGACCTACAGCGTGTTTATCAACGGCCTCGCCAAGTCGGGCGTCGTTGTGGATCGCAAGGTGCTGTCGGATCTCGCGATCCACGAACCGGCGGCGTTCCAGGCGATTGCTGAAAAGGCCAAAGCCGCACTCGCGGCGTAAGCTTTGCCCCTCTTGCACGAGGCCGATACGACCGGAGCGTAGCAACGCTCCGCTGCGTTCGGCTGGGTGACATGATCCCCGCCGGACGGTTCAACCGAAACCGTTCCGCTGGGGCTTGCAATGTCCGACCTCGTTAAACTCGAAACCGAAATTCTCGGCGCCATCGCCGCCGCTTCCGATGAAGCGGCGTTAGAGGCCGTGCGCGTCGCAGCGCTCGGCAAGAAGGGCTCGATCTCGGCGCTGCTCGCGACGCTCGGCAAGATGTCGCCGGACGAGCGCAAGACCGAAGGCGCGAAGATCAATCTCGCCAAGGACAAGGTGACCGAGGCGCTGACCGCGCGCCGCGACATTCTCAAGAACGCAGCGCTCGATGCCCGGCTTGCGTCGGAAACCATCGACGTCACGCTGCCGACCCGCGAGACGCCCGCCGAGCAGGGCCGCATTCATCCGCTCACCCAGGTGATGGACGAACTCACCGCGATCTTCGCCGACATGGGCTTCTCGATCGCCGAAGGTCCGGACATCGAGACCGACGATTACAATTTCACCAAGCTGAATTTTCCCGAAGGCCATCCGGCGCGGGAAATGCACGACACGTTCTTCTTCAATCGTAAGGAAGACGGCTCGCGGCCGCTGCTGCGCACCCACACCTCGCCGGTGCAGGTCCGCACCATGCTGTCGCAGAAGCCGCCGATTCGCGTGATCTGCCCAGGCCGCACCTACCGCATCGATTCGGACGCGACCCACACACCGCAATTCCATCAGGTCGAAGGGCTTGTGATCGACAAGGGTTCGCATCTCGGCCACCTGAAATGGATTCTCGCAGAATTCTGCAAGGCGTTCTTCGAGGTCGACAACGTCACCATGAAATTCCGTCCGTCGTTCTTCCCGTTCACGGAGCCGTCGCTGGAAGTCGATATCCAGTGCCGCCGCGAGAAGGGCGAAATTCGCTTCGGCGAAGGCGAGGACTGGCTGGAGATTCTCGGCTGCGGCATGGTGCATCCGAATGTGCTGCGCGCCTGCGGCATCGATCCCGACGTCTATCAGGGCTTCGCCTGGGGCATGGGCATCGATCGCATCGCGATGCTGAAATACGGCATCAACGATCTGCGCCAGATGTTCGAGTCCGATACGCGCTGGATCAATCATTACGGCTTCAAGCCGCTCGATGTCCCGACGCTGGCGGGAGGGTTGTCGTCGTGAAATTCACCTTCTCCTGGCTGAAAGAGCATCTCGACACCGACGAGCCGCTCGAGAAAATCGCCGACAAGCTCACCATGATCGGGCTCGAGGTCGAACATCTCGACGACAAGGCGAAAGCGCTCAAGCCGTTCACCATCGCAAAGGTGATTTCCGCCGAGCAGCATCCGAATGCGGATCGTTTGCGCGTGTGCATGGTGGATACCGGTGATGGCGGCGCGCCTGTGCAGGTGGTCTGCGGCGCGCCGAACGCGCGCGCGGGACTTGTGAGCGTGTTCTCGCCGCCCGGCACCTACATTCCGGGCAAGGACATCACGCTCGGCATCGGCACCATTCGCGGCGTCGAGAGCCGCGGCATGCTGTGTTCCGCCGCCGAACTGCAGCTCTCGGAAGATCACGACGGCATCATGGAATTGCCGGCCGATGCGCCGCCCGGCGCGCCTTACGCGGAGTGGGCCGGTCTCGGCGACGCGGTGATCGAAATCAATCTCACGCCGAACCGTCAGGACTGCACCGGCGTCCACGGCATCGCGCGCGATCTCGCCGCCGCCGACATGGGCAAGTTCAAGGACCCTGCCCCGAAGCAGATCAAGGGCGAATTCGCTTCGCCCGTGCAGGTAACGATTGAGGACGCGTCGCTGTGTCCGGGCTTCGCGCTGCGCCTGGTGCGCGGCGTCAAGAACGGCCCCTCGCCCGAATGGCTGCAACAGCGCCTCACCTCGATCGGCCTTCGCCCGATCAACGCGCTGGTCGACATCACCAACTTCATGACCTTCGACCGCGCGCGCCCGCTGCATGTGTTCGACGCGAAAAAGGTGACGGGCAACCTCACCGTGCGCCGCGCCAAGGCTGGCGAGACGCTGCTGGCGCTCGACGGCAAGACCTACACGCTCGATGAAAGCATCTGCGTGATTGCCGACGAGCATGGTGTGGAATCGCTGGCCGGCATCATGGGCGGCGAAGCCTCGGGCTGCGACGAGACCACCACCGACGTGCTGATCGAATCGGCGCTGTGGAACGAAATCAACATCGCCCAGACCGGCCGCAAGCTCGGCATCAACTCCGACGCCCGTTATCGCTTCGAGCGCGGCGTCGATCCGGCCTTCATGGTGCCGGGCCTTGAGATGGCGACCAAACTTGTGATGGACCTTTGCGGCGGCACGCCGTCGGAAGTCGTCGTCGCGGGCGCAACGCATGGCGATGATCGGATCATCGAATTTCCCATCGCGGAAGTGAAGCGTCTGGCCGGCATCGAGGTGCCGTTTCCGGAGATGAAGCGCATCCTGAGCCATCTCGGATTCATGATCGCGGGCACCGGTCCCGTGGTGAAGGTCGCGGTGCCGTCGTGGCGCAGCGACGTGCACGGCAAGGCCGACATCGTCGAAGAAATCGTACGCATTGTCGGCGTGGATAGCGTGCCGCTGACGCCGTTCGAGCGTGGCGATGCGCCGCGCAAACCGGTGCTGACCCAGTTGCAGTTGCGCACCCGCCGCTCCAAGCGCGCGCTCGCGGCCCGCGGACTTGTCGAAGCCGTAACGTGGTCGTTTGTCTCCAAGCAGCAGGCCGAGCTGTTCGGCGGCGGTAGCGCTGCCCTCACGCTCGCCAATCCGATCGCATCGGACCTTTCCGACATGCGGCCTTCGCTGATCACGGGTCTCGTCGCGGCGGCGCAGGCCAACGCGGATCGCGGCTTCTCGGACGTGGCACTGTTCGAGGTCGGGCAGATCTTCAAGGGCGACAGGCCCGAGGATCAGTTCATGGCTGCGAGCGGCGTGCGCCGTGGGCTGGCGTCCTCCAAGGGTCTTGGACGTCAGTGGTCCGGCAGCTTCACCGTCGACGCACTCGACGCCAAGGCCGACGCGCTGGCTGTGCTCGCCGCCGCAGGCGCTCCGATGCAGGCGTTGCAGATCGTCTCGGCTGCCGAGTCGAAAAACTTTCCGGCGTGGCTGCATCCCGGCCGCTCCGGCGCGATCCAGGTTGGGCCGCAGAATGTGCTGGGATATTTTGGCGAGCTGCATCCGCGCACGCTCGAAGCACTGAAGGCCGACGGCCCGCTGGTGGCGTTCGAGATCATCCTTGAGCGGATTCCCGACGCCAAGGCGAAGCCGACCCGCGCCAAGCCGCTGCTCGAACTGTCGCCGTTCCAGCCGGTGTCGCGCGATTTCGCCTTCATCGTGGACCGCAGCGTCAAGGCGGGCGACATCGTCCGCACAGCGCAGGCCGTGGACAAGAAGCTGATTACCGGCGTAACCGTGTTCGACGTCTACGAGGGCAAGGGCATCGACGAGAGCAAGAAGTCCATCGCCATCGCTGTGACGTTGCAACCGCGAGAGAAGACACTGACCGATCAGGAGATCGACGCGGTGGCTTCAAAAATCATCGCGGACGTCACGAAGAAGACCGGCGGCGTGCTGCGGGGTTAATCGCCCGTCAGCGCGGCCAGACCATCCCGCGCCCGCTCGGCGGCGGCTCAGCCGTCGCGCGTGATTGACTGCGCTTCGGCTTCTTCTTCGTCTGCTCCGCCACCGGCGAATCCTTCAGCGCGCCGATCTTGCGCAGCGCCGCGTCCGCAGCGCGCTCGCCGGACTCCCATGCGCCACCGACCGTACCCCACTGGGTTTCGTGCGCAGCGTCACCTGCGAAAAACAAACTGCCCAGCGGCTCCATCAAAATCTTCCGCGCCGGCTGGCCGCCGGGCGATGCCGCAGACATGGCGCCGAACACATAAGGCATGTCGTTCCACCGCGTCGCGGTGGTGCGCTTGACGATGTTCTTGATATCCGCGCCGAACAGTTTGGTCAGCCATTCCGTCGCGAACGCCACCATCGCCGCCTCGCCCCGCGCCGACAATTCCGCGCCGAACGAACCCGCGACATCGACCTGACACAGCGACGAGCCGCCGAGATTGGCCAATAGAAAACCCGTGCTGCGGTCGGTACTCTGTTCGATCACGATGTCGTCGCGCGACAGCCCCAGCGGATTGCCCGGCAATTCGAGCGCGATGTGATCGTAGCTGCCGAGCGTGAGTTTCGAGGCGGCGTCCTGCTGGCGCTTCGGCAGGTCAGGCGCGAACCTGATCTTGCCCGAGAGCAGCGCGTTGGTGGACGCCGTCATGATGACGGCTTTCACGGTGAGCGTGCCCGCCGCGGTCTCAAGCTGCGCGTCGCGGCCGCTCCAGACGATGCGCGTCACCGGCGTGGACAGAACGACCGGCAGCGTCTCGCCGAGTTTCGCGATCAGCGCGCCCAATCCCTGACGGCAAGCCGACGGCCCGTCACGCTGCGCCATGGTCACCAGATCGAGCGCGGAGAGATCCCTCAGATCCTTGCCGGTAGCCATCGCGCCGAGCAGAAAATCCGTCGCGCCCGCCCACACGCCCAGTTCCTTCGGCAGGCCGGCGGCGGCCGGCATATCCGCCTTGCCGCGCACGGCATCGCCCATGGCCCGATTGGCGCGCACGAGCGTGGCGAGAAAATCCTCGGCCTCTCCGGCGCGCGCATTGCGGCGGCCGATCCGCATGCGCTGGCCGCGCGGGGCGGGATACATTTCCATGCCGACGCTGCGCGCGAGCTTTGCCGCCGGACTGGTCTCGGCGTTGTAAAGCCAGCGCGCGCCCCGGTCGAACGGCGCGTCGAACGAGGTCGCGTCGGTGACGCAGCGGCCGCCGAGAAGGGACGCAGCCTCGATCACCACGACCTTGCGGCCTGCGGCGGCAATACGGCGCGCAGCGGCGATACCGGCCACGCCTGCGCCGATCACGGCGATCTCGGCATCGCGCGGCAACGGGGCCGCCAGCGCGCTTCGCCCGAAAGGCGAAAACGCCAGCGCCGCCGAACCGGCTAGGAGATCGCGCCGGGAAATTCTCATGTCATGGTTTCCGAAATTCGACCGAAAGTGGGAACTTGAAGCGAACTTGCCGCATCAAAGGCTTCGCGGCAACGGTCATGGTGAACGTTTGATTATTTCGCCGTCCTGTGCATGAACTAAATTGAAATCGCTTCCGACAACAATACGAGGCGGGAAAAGCAGCCAGAAACGTGCCGCGACCTCGGGAGACATTCATGGGCTTCGTGCTCGATACCGTCGGCAAGGTCATCGCCAGGTACCTTCAGAAGGAGGTGCCGGGTTACGAACCCTTCACGCCGAGCGATCCGGAACGGTTGCGCGGGCTGATCGAGCCCGGTGACGTGCTGCTGGTCGAAGGCAACAACCGCGTTTCCGGCATCATCAAGTATCTCACGCAATCGACGTGGTCTCATGCCGCACTCTATGTCGGCCCAATCGACGGCGCGGTTGAGCCCGACGGCGAACCGCATGTCCTGATCGAGGCCAATATCGGCGAAGGCGTCACCTCCGCGCCGCTCTCGAAATATTATCCCTATCACACCCGCCTCTGCCGTCCGGTGGGTCTGTCGTATGAGGACCGCACCACGGTCTGCCGCTACGCCATCAACCGCATCGGCTTCGGCTACGACACCAAGAACATTCTCGATCTGATGCGCTACCTCATCCCGCTGCCGGTGCCGCAGCGCTGGCGGCGGCGCATGATTTCGTTAGGGTCGGGCGATCCGACCAAAATCATCTGCTCGGCGCTGATCGCACAGGCATTCGGCGTGGTGCGCTATCCGATCCTGCCGAAGATCACGCAGGCCGCAAGCCGTCAGGCGCGGCGTGAAATCCTGCACATCCGCGATTCGTCGCTCTACATGCCGCGCGACTTCGACATCTCGCCGTATTTCGAGATCGTCAAGCCGACCATCGTCCGCGGTTTCGATTACACGGCGCTGCACTGGGCCGATACGACCAAGCCGTCCCCGGAGGTGACGGACGAAGCTGATCCCTTTCCAGAGGGAATCTTCGAAACGCCAGAAGCGCCGCTCGCGCCTGTTGCGGCGTTTGAGCAGGCTTCGCAGGAACGGGAACCGGCGCACGAACGCGCCGCGTGATCCTGAATCCGATCTCGAGCGAAGCGGGTAAATCCGCGCCGCATCATTGCGCGAAGCACTTGCGACGAAGCAATCCCGTTCTTGCCGGCTCAAGGATGGATCGCCTTGCTTCGCTCGCCAGGACGCAGTTGCCACTTGCCAGACACCTTCCCCGTACTTAACTCTCGCCAGATTCTTTGGAGGAAGGCCCATGTTTGACGCCGCGCTCAAGGCGTTGTCCCAGATCCTGTCGCCGCCGATGCGCTCCATCCTGTGGAAGTCGGTCGGCCTCGCCTTGGTGCTGATCGTCGCAGCAGCAGTCGCGCTGCAACGAGCACTGAGCTGGCTCGCCGGATCGGGAGAGGTCTGGGCCGAGACCATGATCGGGTCGGACTATCATACCCTTATCAATGTTCTGGCGTGGATCGTCTCGATTGCCGCGGGGCTCGGCATTGTGGTCGGCGCTGTGTTCCTGATGCCTGCGATTACATCGCTGGTCGCCAGCGTGTTCGTCGATGACGTCGCCGACATTGTCGAGCGTGAACACTATCCCGCCGAGCGTCCCGGCGTCGCGCTGCCGGTCGGACGCGCGATCACCGAAGGCTCGAAGACGGCGCTGCTGACGATTCTGGTCTATCTGATCGCGCTGCCATTCGTGCTGGTCGCTGGTGCTGGCTTCATCGTGTTCTTCATCGCCACCGCCTGGCTGCTCGGCCGCGAGTATTTCGAACTCGCCGCCATGCGCTTCCGCACGCCGGAAGAAGCCAAGCTGATGCGCAAGCAAAACAGCGCGATTGTCTTCACGGCAGGGCTGTTCATTGCCGCCTTCGTGTCGATCCCGATCGTGAATCTGGCGACGCCGCTGTTCGGCATGGCGTTCATGGTTCACATGCACAAGCGGCTGTCAGGCCCACGGCCCGAACTGATCGAGCCAGCGCGCAAATCCAGCGTGCCGGTCTAGGCGCCCGTGTAGAGCGACTTTTCAGGCCATTTGCACAGGTCGTTTATAATGCACTTGCCGCAAAACGGCTTGCGCGCGACGCAGGTGTAGCGGCCGTGCAGGATCAGCCAGTGATGGGCGTGGCGCGCGAATTCCGCCGGCACGATCTTGAGCAAGCCCAGTTCGACCTCGAGCGGATTTTTCCCCGGCGCAAGGCCCGTGCGATTGCCGACACGAAACAGATGGGTGTCCACGGCAATCGTCGACTCGCCGAACGCGATGTTAAGCACGACGTTCGCGGTCTTGCGGCCGACGCCGGGCAACGCCTCCAGCGCCTCGCGGCTGCGCGGCACTTCGCTCCCGTGCAGCGCGATCAACTGCTCTGACAGAGCGATGACGTTCTTCGCTTTGGTGCGATAGAGACCGATGGTCTTGATATAATCGCGAACCGTCTCCTCGCCGAGCGCCACCATTTTTTCCGGCGTGTCGGCGACCGGAAACAGATGCCGCGTCGCCTTGTTGACGCCGACATCGGTCGCCTGCGCCGACAGCGCCACCGCGACCAGCAGCGTGTAGGGATTGAGATGTTCGAGTTCACCCTTCGGCTCGGGATTGGCGCTGCGAAAGCGGCTGAAGGCCTCGATCACTTCCGCCTGCGTCCAGGGCTTCGTTCTGGATTTCTGCCTGGATTTTGACTTAACGGCTTTCGATGGCTGCTTGACCGCCTTGGCGACGCGCGCTTGCGGCTTTGGTTTTGAACGGGACGTGATCGCCTTTTTCGCCATGATTTTGGTATAGTAACTCCCGATGGACGACCGCAACGACTTTGATGCTGTGCATGACGCGGACACACCGTTGTTTTCCGCGCGCCTGACGCCGCACCGCTCGCTCAGCCGCGGCGGATTTCTGGCGCTGATGGGAGTTATCACCGTCGTCAGTTTCGCCGCCGGCGTGATGTTTCTGCTGATGGGCGCGTGGCCGGTGCTCGGTTTCTTCTGCCTCGACGTGCTCATCATCTACGGGGCGTTCCGGCTGAACTTCCGCCGCGCCGCCGCGACCGAAGACATCGTGGTGACGCCATATGAAATTCGCGTGCGCCGGGTCAGCCATCGCGGCCATGTGGTCGAGTGGACACTCAATCCGCTCTGGGTTCGGATCGAGCGCAAGGAGCATGCCGAATTCGGCATCGAGAAACTTTATCTGGTGTCGCGCGGACGGCGGCTGTCGATCGGCAGCTTTCTCGGATCCGAGGAAAAAGCCAGTTTTGCCAGTGCGTTACAGATCGCCCTGATCGCCGCGAAACGCGGGCCGACGCTTAATCCGGTCAGCTAGAGCGCGAGCAGAAATCGGGTGGTTGCGCGGCGGCAGGCGGCCTACATCCGGGTCATGATGCATACAGACGCAACGGATGCCGCCATGATGACCGCCACCATGAAATCCTTGCCTGCCGATCTGAAACTCGCAAAGCCCTCGAAGCAGGGCGCTGCATTGCGCGATTATGATTCCGTTCGCCGCGCCATCGGATTCATCTCGGAGCAGTGGCGTACGCAGCCGACCATCGAGGCGATGGCCGATGCCGCGCATCTGACGCCCGACGAACTGCATCATCTGTTCCGGCGCTGGGCAGGCCTTACGCCGAAGGACTTCATGCAGGCGCTGACCCTCGACAACGCGAAAAGGCTGCTGCGCGATTCCGCCAGCGTGCTCGATGCCGCGTATGACTCCGGCCTCTCCGGTCCGGGGCGGCTGCACGATCTGTTCGTCACCCATGAAGCGATGTCGCCGGGCGAATGGAAAAAGGGCGGCGCGGGCATGACGCTGCGCTATGGCTTCCACCCCTCGCAGTTCGGCATGGCCGTGGTGATCGCCAGCGAACGCGGCCTTGCGGGCCTTGCGTTCGCCGACGAGGGCGAGGAGATGGCGGCACTGGCCGACATGCAGCGGCGCTGGCCGCTGGCGACCTATATCGAATCCTTCGCCGAAACCGCGCCGTTCGCCAAACGCATTTTCGATTCCTCGCAATGGCGCGAAGACCAGCCGCTGCGCGTGGTGCTGATCGGCACCGATTTCGAGGTGCGGGTCTGGGAGACGCTGCTCAAGATTCCAATGGGCCGCGCCACCACCTATGGGGATGTCGCGTGCAAGATCTCAAAGCCGAAAGCCTCGCGCGCGGTCGGTGCCGCGGTCGGCCGGAATCCGATCTCGTTCGTGGTGCCGTGCCATCGCGTGATCGGCAAAAGCGGCGCGCTCACCGGCTATCACTGGGGCATCACGCGCAAACGCGCGATGCTCGGATGGGAAAGCGGACAGGCGGCGGGACTCGTCGCCTAGTTCGTTACGCCAGGTCCTTCACCGACGCCACCGTGGCATCGGCGTTCAAGCGATAGACCACCGGCGCGCCGGTGCCGAGCTCGCGTTTCAGGATCTGCTCCGGCGTCAGCTTTTCCAGCACCATGATCAGTGCACGCAGCGAATTACCATGCGCCGCCACCAGCGTGCGTTCACCACGCAGCACGGCCGGCAGGATTTCCTGCACGTAGTAAGGCAGCGTGCGCGCCAGCGTGTCTTTCAGGCTTTCGCCGCCGGGCGGCGGCACGTCATAGGAACGTCGCCACACCAGCACCTGCTCCTCGCCCCACTTGGCGCGCGCATCATCCTTGTTCAGCCCGGACAGATCACCGTAGTCGCGTTCGTTCAACGCGAGATTCCTTGTAACCGGAATTCCGGTCTGGCCCATTTCCTTGAGTGCGAGGTCGAGCGTGCGCTGCGCGCGCGTCAGCACCGACGTGAACGCCACGTCGAAGGTCAGTCCTTCATCCTTCAGCTTGCGCCCGGCGGCGACGGCTTCCTTGACGCCGAGTTCAGTGAGGTCGGGATCTTTCCAGCCGGTGAACAGATTTTTCAGATTCCATTCGCTCTGGCCATGACGCACAAGCACGAGAAGACGGTCGCTCATTCTTTCAATTCCGATTTTGACAATGGGTTCAAAAGGCGCCGATGCCGAGCACGTCGGCCATGGTGTAGAAGCCGGGCTTCTTGCCCTGCGCCCACATCGCCGCCTTGAGCGCGCCGCGCGCGAAGATCATCCGGTCCTCCGACTTGTGCGCAAGCTCGATGCGCTCGTAAGGACCGGCAAAGATCACCGTGTGGTCGCCGGTCGCGGTGCCGCCGCGCAGCGTCGCGAATCCGATGTCGCCCGCGTTGCGCGCGCCGGTATGGCCATCACGCGCGCGCACCGAGTGCTGTTCGAGATTGATGCCGCGGCCGTCCGCCGCCGCCTGCCCCAGCAGATAGGCCGTGCCCGACGGCGCGTCGATTTTCGCCTTGTGGTGCATTTCGAGAATTTCGATGTCGAAATCCTCATCCAGCGACTTCGCGACCTGCTTGACCAGCGCCGCCAGCAGATTGACGCCGAGACTCATGTTGCCGGACTGGACCACGATGGCCTGCGACGTCACGCTGCGGATCACGGCGTTGTCGGATGACGACAGCCCCGTGGTGCCGATGACATGGACCAGACCGCGCTGGGCGGCGATGGCGACATTGGCGATGGTGGCGGCCGGCACGGTGAAATCCAGGATGCCGTCGGCGTTCTTCGACAGCGACCAGAGATCGCAGGACAGTTCGACGCCGTTGGCGGGGAGCCCCGCCAGCACGCCTGAGTCCTGACCCAGCAGCTCGGAGCCCGGCGCTTCCAGCGCGCCGGCCAGCACCGCACCCGGGGTCTCGTCGATGGCGCGGATCAGCGTTCGGCCCATGCGGCCTCCGGCTCCGGCAACGATCAGGCGCATATCGGCCATTTCCAGCCCTCAAAACCCGTTTTAAAACCTGTTCTTGCGGTATAGCGGCGCCGGGGCGCGGCGGCAACCATGAGGTCACGCAAGCGTCATGCGGACATCCTAACGCTCCATGTCAGACTGACCGAGGAACAACCTCCATGCGCCTGCTGTTTGCCGCATCCGCCGCGATGCTCGCGATGACCGCTTTGCTCCCATCCGCTGGTGCCGCTGAGCGCATCGGCGGTGACAACGCCTTCTCGTTCGTGGCGCTCGGCGACATGCCCTACAATCTTCCCGACGATTACGCGAAGTTCGACCGGCTGATCGCGGCGGTCAATGCGCTGAAGCCCGCCTTCACCCTGCATGTGGGCGACATCAAATCCGGCGCGCTTCCGTGCAGCGACGACGTGCTGAAAAAATCCTACGACCAGATCCAGACCTTCGAGGGCGCGCTGGTCTACACCATCGGCGACAACGAATGGATCGACTGCCACCGCAAGGCTGCCGGAAGCTTCAATCCGCGCGAGCGGCTGGCCAAGCTGCGCGAGATGTTTTTCGCCACGCCGGGAAAATCGCTCGGCAAGACGCCGCTCGACGTTGAAAGCCAGGCATCGGTAATGCCGGAATTTTCAACCTATGTGGAGAACACGCGTTTCGCCAAGAATGGCGTGATGTTCCTGACTGCGCATGTGCCGGGCTCCAACAACGGCTTCGAGGCGCAGGACCTCGAGGGCGTGAAAGAGTTTTTCGCCCGCGACAAGGCCAACGTCGCATGGATCGAGGCGAGCTTCGCCAAGGCCAAGGCGGACAACGCCAAGGCCGTGGTGATGTTCGTGCAGGCGGAATTCAACGAGGCGCGGTTTCCGAACGGCGCGATGCCGCGCCAGTCCGGCTTTACCAACACGCTCGACGCCATCGAAGCCGGCGCGAAGGCTTTCGGAAAGCCGGTGCTGCTGATCCACGGCGACGAGCATTATTTTTCCATCGCGCCACTGCGCAACAGCAAGGGCAGGCCGATTCCCGGCGTCAACAAGCTGATGGTCTATGGCGACACACTGGTTCACGCGGTCCGCGTGATCGTCGATCCCGACAGTCCCAACGTGTTCGGGTTCGTGCCGCTGATCGTTCCGGAAAACGGGATGGGAAAATAACTTTCAAGGCTGCTCGCCGTCATAGCCCTCGATGATGACGATCTCGCCGCTGGAATGCGGCGCCCGAGCCTTCACAAGATCCGCATATTCCGGCGATTTGTAGCAGGCCAGCGCGGTCGCGTAGTCCTTGAATTCGAGCACGACATTGCGCGAACGGGCCGGGCCTTCATGCGCTTCGTGGGTGCCGCCGCGCACCAGAAACTTCGCGCCGTATTTCTTGAACACCGCGCCGTTGTGAGCGACGTAATCCCGCTTGTAGCCGTCGAGGTCATGCACATCGATGCGCGCGATCCAGTAACCCTTGGCCATTGTTGTCTCCCTTGTTCTGATTGAGCCTTGTTCGGTTCAGCCGGCCGCCTGAGCAATTTCCGCGGCGATGGCATCCGCCGCCGCTTTTGGATCGGACGCTTCCACGATGGGCCGCCCGACCACCAGATAATCCGCGCCTGCGGCAATGGCGCGACCCGGCGTCATGATGCGCTTCTGGTCGCCCACGGCGCTGCCGGCGGGGCGAATTCCCGGCGTCACCAGCGCCATCTGCGGGCCGACGATACCGCGCACGGTGGCCGCCTCCTCGCCGGAACACACCAGCCCGTCGATGCCGAGCGCCTGCGCCTGCAACGCCCGCGCCTTTACAAGCTCGGACACGCCGAACCGCGATCCCGTCGCGTGCAGATCGTCGTCGTCGTAGGAGGTCAGCACCGTCACCGCGAGTATCTTCAGCGACGATCCGCGCGCCTCGACCGCCGCCTTCATGGTCTGCGGATAGGCATGGACCGTGAGGAACGTCGCACCGAGCTTCGCGATGTTCTCGACGCCCTTCCCGACCGTGTTGCCGATGTCGTGCAGCTTGAGATCGACGAAAACCTTCTTGCCGCGATCCGCGAGTTTCGGAACCAGTGAAAGACCTCCGGCATAGGCGAGCTGATAGCCCACTTTGTAGAAGGTCACGCTGTCTCCGAGCCGCGTGATCAGCGCCTCGGCGGCCTCGACGCTGGAGAGATCGAGCGCGAGGATCAGCCGGTCGCGGGCGTCAATCGTGTGTGCTTGCATCATGCGGCCTCACATCATCTGTTGGGCGACATCGATCAGCTGGCGCAGTGTTCCGCGCAACTGTTCGGCGTCGCCGGGTTCCTTGAGGCGATCCATGTCGTCGAACGCGTGACCGGCGAAGGACAGCGCCATCTGTTTCGGGATCACCGTCGCGCCGCAGCCCAGCGCCAGAATCTGGCGCAGCGCCATCAGAACACGAAGGCCGCCGAATTTTCCGTCGGATGCGGCGCCGATCGCAAAGGCGCGCTCGCGAAACACCTGACCGAACGTCTCGCCGCGATCGCGCACCCGCGTCGTCCAGTCGATGGCGTTCTTCAGAAGCGGAGGCACCGATGAATTGTATTCGGGGCTGACAATGAACACGCCGTGATGCGCGCCGATCATGCGCTTGAGATTGACCGCGTTGGCCGGCACGCCTGACTTCGCCTCGAGGTCGCCATCATAGATCGGCAGCGGATAGTCGGCGAGCGAGATCAGCGTCACCTCGACATCGAGCAGCGCCAATTCCCTGACCACCACGGCGGCGAGCCGCGCATTGAACGAGCCGGTGCGCAGCGAGCCCGGAATGACGAGAATTTTCAGCGCGGCCATGATGTCAGGACTAAAACGTTTTCCGGCGCAGGGAAAGCCGGTTCACCGTCTTCCTCCACCCCTCCGTCGTGGAGAGGTCGGCGCACAGCGCCTGTTAGCCCTTGCGATAGACCCAGACACGGGCCGGGGGCAGATTCATCCAGATCCGCTCGGAAGCCTGGGTCTGAATACCAGGCAGCGATTTCGGGATCGGCGGCGCCACCGAATAGGTGAACTGGATGAAAGGCGCGCCGGCTTCCATTTTCAGGAACGCATCGCGCATCAGCTTCATGCGGATCATCATCGGCTTGGTGACAAGCGGCAGGCCCGACACCATCGCAGCGGCGGGCTCTTTCAATTCAGATAGCGTCTGGTCGAGATTGTAGGCGTCGCCCTGAATCACGGTCGCCTGCGGGTAGCGCTCGCTCAGCAGCGCGCAAAACCCCGGATCGAATTCCACCAGCAGCAGGCGCTTCTCGGCCACGCCGTGCGCGATCAGCGCATCGGTAATCGCGCCGGTGCCGGGGCCAAGTTCGATGACAGGTCCATCGGAATGAATATCGACGTATCGGGCAACCGCGCGGGCCAGCACCTTGCTGGAGGGCATCACCGCGCCCATGCGAAGCGGCTTTTCAATCCATGAGCGGAGAAAACGAACTTCGTCATCGAGACGAAGCGGTTTCTTCAACGCACGCACGGAGGGCTGGGGGGCCATGTCACTTCCAACGGAGCCCGGGGCCGGGCGGGGCGTCAAATTTCCTTCACAAATGGATACAAGCGCAAGCAAAAAGCGTCAAGAAGGAGCGCTTATGGCGTATTGGCGCGGGTCCCGAAGAAGTCCTTGACCATCTTGAAGAAACCGGCGGCTTCAGGCTGGGTTTCCCCGGACGACAGTTTCTCGAACTCGGCAAGCAGTTCTTTCTGCTTTTTGGTCAGATTCTGCGGGGTTTCGACCACAACCTGCACATACATATCGCCCATCTGCCGGGAACGCAGCACAGGCATTCCCTTTCCGGCGACGCGGAAGCGGCGGCCGGACTGGGTGCCCGAGGGCACCTTCACCCTGGTCTTGCCGCTGTCGATGGTCGGAACCTCGAACTCGCCGCCCATCGCCGCCGTCACCATCGACACCGGTACGCGGCAGTGCAGATCCGCACCGTCGCGCTGGAAGAACTTGTGCGAGGCCAGCGACAGGAAAATGTAGAGATCGCCCGCAGGACCGCCCTGCACGCCCGCCTCGCCTTCGCTGGCGAGACGAATACGCGTGCCGTCCTCGACGCCCGCCGGAATGTTGACCGACAGCGAGCGATCCTTGGTGACGCGCCCCGAGCCCGAACACGATGCGCACGGCGTTTCGATCATCTGGCCGCGGCCCTGACAGCCCGGGCAGGTGCGCTCCAGCGTGAAGAAACCCTGCGCCTGACGCACGCGGCCTGCGCCGCCGCACATCGAGCAGATCTTCGGCTTGGTGCCGGCCTTGGCCCCGGTGCCCGAACACGGTTCGCAGGTCACCGCGACCGGAATGTCGATCTGTGCGGTCTTGCCGGAGAACGCTTCCTCCAGCGTGATTTCCATATTGTAGCGCAGGTCCGCGCCGCGCTCGCGGCCGCCACGGCCGCCGCGCTGTCCGGCCATGCCGAACAGGTCTTCAAAAATATCGGAGAATGACGACGCAAAGCCCGCGCCAAACCCGGCGCCATGACCGCCGCCATTGCCCTGCTCGAACGCGGCATGGCCATAGCGGTCGTAGGCGGCGCGCTTGTTGCCGTCCTTGAGGATCTCGTAGGCCTCGGAGATTTCCTTGAACTTGTGCTCGCAGGCTGGATCGCCCGGATTCTTGTCCGGGTGCCATTTCATCGCGAGCTTGCGGAAGGCCGACTTCAGTCCGGCTTCGTCGATGGAGCGTTCGACTTCCAGTGTCTCGTAATAGCAGGTCTTAGACATTGCTAATCTGGGTCATGCGAGTCTGGATCTGTAAGCGGTTCGGTTCACCGTGAAAAGCCTCCCCTTGAGGGGGAGGCTGATCATGAGCGGGTTACGCGGACTTCTTGTTGGTCTTGTCGTCGTCGACTTCCGTGAACTCGGCGTCGACGACATCGTCCTTCGCAGCGTCCTTCTTGGCGTCGGCCTCGGCCTGCTGCGTGTACATCGCCTCGCCGAGCTTCATGGAAGCCTGCGCCAGCGTATTCGATTTGGTCTTGATGCCTTCGGCATCGTCGCCCTTCAGCGCTTCCTTCAGATCGGCGAGCGCATCTTCGATCGCCTTGCGCTCTGGCTCGCCCACCTTGTCGCCATGCTCGGCCAGCGCCTTCTCGGTGGAATGCACCAGCGCGTCGGCATGGTTCTTGGCGTCGACCGCCTCGCGGCGCTTCTTGTCCTCGGCCGCGTTGGCCTCGGCGTCCTTGACCATCTTCTCGATGTCGCTGTCAGACAGTCCACCGGACGCCTGAATGCGAATCTGCTGTTCCTTGTTGGTCGCCTTGTCCTTCGCCGACACATTGACGATGCCGTTGGCGTCGATGTCGAACGTGACCTCGATCTGCGGCATGCCGCGCGGCGCCGGCGGAATTCCCATCAGGTCGAACTGACCGAGAATCTTGTTGTCGGCCGCCATCTCGCGTTCACCCTGGAACACGCGAATGGTCACCGCGCCCTGATTGTCCTCGGCGGTCGAGAACACCTGGCTCTTCTTGGTCGGGATCGTGGTGTTACGCTCGATGATGCGGGTGAAGACACCGCCCAGCGTCTCGATGCCGAGCGACAGCGGCGTCACGTCGAGCAGCAGCACGTCCTTGACGTCGCCCTGCAGCACGCCGGCCTGAATCGCAGCACCGATGGCGACGACCTCGTCCGGGTTGACGCCCTTGTGCGGCTCCTTGCCGAACAGCTGCTTCACGATTTCCTGCACCTTCGGCATGCGCGACATGCCGCCGACCAGAACAACCTCGTTGATCTCGGCAGCCGAAAGACCAGCGTCCTTCAACGCCTTGCGGCAAGGCTCGACGGTTTTCTGAATCAGATCATCGACCAGCGCTTCAAACTTCGCGCGGGTCAGCTTCATGGTCAGATGCTTCGGACCGGAGGCATCCGCCGTGATGAACGGCAGGTTGATTTCGGTCTGGGTCGTCGACGACAGTTCGATCTTCGCCTTTTCAGCGGCCTCTTTCAGGCGCTGCAAGGCGAGCTTGTCGTTGCGCAGGTTGATGCCCTGCTCCTTCTGGAATTCGTCAGCGAGATAGCCGACCAGACGCATGTCGAAATCTTCACCGCCGAGGAAGGTGTCGCCGTTGGTGGATTTCACCTCGAACACGCCGTCGCCGATCTCCAGGATCGACACGTCGAACGTGCCGCCGCCGAGATCGTAAACCGCGATGGTGCCCTGCTTGGTCTTGTCGAGGCCGTAGGCGAGCGCAGCCGCCGTCGGCTCGTTGATGATGCGCAGCACTTCAAGGCCGGCGATCTTGCCGGCGTCCTTGGTGGCCTGACGCTGGGCGTCGTTGAAATAGGCAGGAACGGTGATGACCGCCTGATCGACCTTCTGGCCGAGATGGGCTTCGGCGGTCTCTTTCATCTTCTGCAGAATGAACGCGGAGACCTGCGACGGCGAGTAGGTCTGGCCATCGGCCTCGACCCAGGCGTCGCCGTTACCGGCCTTCACGATTTTGTAGGGGACGAGCTTCTTGTCCTTTTCGACCGTCGGATCGTCGTAACGGCGGCCGATGAGGCGCTTGACGGCGAAGATGGTCTTTTCAGGATTGGTGACAGCCTGGCGCTTGGCGGGCTGACCGACGAGGCGCTCGCCGTCGTCAGTGAAGGCGACGATGGACGGGGTCGTCCTCATGCCCTCGGCATTCTCGATAACTTTCGGCGTTTTGCCATCCATTACGGCAACGCACGAATTGGTGGTGCCGAGATCGATCCCAATGACCTTTCCCATGGTCCTCATATCCTTCTTTTTGCGGCAGGTTGGCTGGGCCCATCAGGCGCACCAATCCAAACCCCCAATATCAAATATTCGCGACGTCGCGACGCTCCGCCTCATATAGGAGGGGGGCATGGCCCCGCAAGGACCGGCCCTTGTAAACAGGCAGGAAAATGAATTTTCACGAGCGCAAAACCGAGCCCGCCGGGGCGCGCGGACGGCGGCCAATGCGCCAATTTGCAACGAATCGGGCCTTGATCTGTTGGTCCGGCACGGAAACAGTTGGCGCCTCGCGACCTCACCCCGAACCGGCCCGGAGCGGTGGACCGAAGCCAGATCCGAAATACAGATCAGAGAATACCGGGCCGTGATCCGGAGCCTCTGGTCTGGCGCGATTCCGACCATCGAACGGCCTCAATACGACATCAGTCAGGTTTCATGAAAACGATCGCACGCGTTCTCGCCTTTGCCGCCCTTGTCTCCGCGGGCCAACCCGCCCTTGGAGCCGAGCCCGTGTTCCCGCCCGGTGCGCGCGTCGGACTGGTGCCGGCCGAAGGTCTCGCCGTCGCCAAGGAGTTTCTGGGATTCGAATCCGCCGACCAGAAGATCAAGGTCGGCATCGCAGAAATTCCGGCCGCCGCGTTCACCACGGTCGAAACCGCGGTGAGCGAGGGCAAATCCACCGGGCAAGGTTCCAAGCCCGAAGCCTTCGAAGCCGCGGGGGGCAAGGCTTACATCACCTCCGATACCGGCAAGGATGGAAGCACGGCGATCCGGATGTATTCGCTGATCGTGTCGGGCGGCGACAAGTTCACCGGCTACGCCATTGTTCAGGTGCGCGACGATGCCGCCAAGCCGCTGTCCGACGAGGCCGTGCGCAAGATGCTGGCGTCAACGACGCTGCGCAAGGAAGTCCCCGTCGAGGAACAGCTCGGCCTGATGCCTTTCAAGATCGGCGAACTCAGCGAGTTCAAGACGGTGCGCACGCTGGCGCCGCGCTCATCGATCCTGCTGACGGACGGCACCGAAGACACCACGCTCGACGGCGCGCCCTACATGGTGATCGGCATGGTTGGCGGCGGTCCTGAAAAACCGGACGATCGCGGGCGCTTCGCGCAGCAGGCCGCGGCGACCATTCCCGGACTGCGCAATGCGCGCATCACGGCGAACGAACCGATGCGGATTGAAGGCACGCCCGGCTATGAGACGCGGATCGATGCCGTCGCCGGCAAGGACGACACGCCAGTCACGGTGGTCCAGTGGCTGAGATTCGGCGGCGGGTCGTCGCTGCGAATCATCGCAAGCGCGACGCGCGAGGAATGGCCGAAAGCCTTTCCGCGATTCCGCGCGGTTCGTGACGGCATCAACGCGCGCTAGGAATCATTCCTGCGCGGCTGCCGGTGCAGCCTTCGCGCCGCCCTTGGCCACCGCCACCAGCGCCGGCCGCAGCACACGCTCGCCGATCGTGTAACCGCCCTGCACGACCTGCACGACGGTGCCCGACGGCACCGAGGAATCCGGCACTTCGTACATCGCCTGATGGAAATTCGGATCGAATTTCTCGCCGAGCGGATCGAGCTTCTGCACGCCGTTTTTCTCCAGCGTCTTGTGCAACGACCGCTCCGTCAGTTCGACACCCTCGATCAGCGCCTTCAACCCGGGATCGGCGGCTTCGCGTGCTTCCATCGGAACGGCATCGAGCGCGCGCTGCAGGTTGTCCGCGATGTCGAGCACATCGCGCGCAAAGGACGTGATGCCGTAGGTCCGCGCGTCCGCGACTTCGCGCTGGGTCCGCTTGCGCAGATTTTCCATCTCGGCGAGCGTCCGCAACGTCCGGTCCTTGGCGTCCGCGACTTCCTTCGTGAGCGCCTCAACCGAGCCCTCTTCGGGGTCGTCGGGCATCACGTACGGCTTTGAGACCACAGGTTCCTTGTCCGCTGCGGCATTCGCCGTGTCCGGCGCGGACGTGCCCTGCGGCTCCTTCTGCCCATTGGAATTCGCCATAACTCACCTTTTCAGAAAATCGTCGTCGTGAATGCGGGATTGTTAACCCCGCATATCGTGGTTTAGGCGCGGAAAATCAAGCGCTTTGGATTATTGACCGATCAGACGGCTGACAATCCGGGCCGCGTAATCGACCATCGGAATGACCCGCGCGTAGTTCAGCCGGGTCGGGCCGATCACGCCCAGTACGCCGACAATGTGTCCGGCGCCGTCGCGATAGGGCGCGATGATGGTGGAGGAACCGGACAGCGAGAACAGCTTGTTCTCGGAGCCGATGAAGATGCGCACGCCATCGGCGCGCTCGGCGCGGCCGAGCAGGTCGATCACGCCTTTCTTCGCTTCGAGATCGTCGAACAGCAGGCGCACCCGCTCGAGATCTTCCATCGCATGAAGATCTTCCAGCAGATTGGCATGGCCGCGAACGATAAGTTGCCGCTCGTCGCTGGCGCCGCCGGACCAGCTTGCGATTCCGGCGGTGATGACCTTCTGCGTCAGTTGATCGAGTTCGGAACGGCTCTCGGTCAGCGCCGCTTCGAGTTCGATGCGAGCCTCTGCCAGCGTACGTCCGCGAATCCGCGCGTTGAGAAAATTGGAGGCCTCGGTCAGCGCCGATGTCGGCACGCCCGGCTGCAACGGCAGCACGCGATTTTCCACCTGTCCGTCTTCGGCAACCAGGACCACCAGCGCCTGCGTCGGCTCCAGCCGCACGAATTCGATATGCTTCAGCCGCACATTCGACTTCGCGGTGAGCACGACGGCTGCGGCACGTGTGAGCCCCGACAATCGCGTCAAGGCATCGCTCAGCGCCGCCTCGACCGATTGCCCTCCGGCCGATTTGAGCTGGCTTTCGATCGACTGCCGTTCCGGCTCGGTCAGATCGCCGACCTGCATCAACGCATCGACGAAGAAGCGCAATCCCAGTTCGGTCGGCAGCCGCCCGGCGGATGTATGCGGCGCATAGATCAATCCGAGTTGCTCAAGATCCGACATCACGTTGCGCACCGACGCGGGCGACAGCGGAACCGTAATCAGACGCGAGATGTTGCGCGATCCGACCGGCTCGCCGGTCGCAAGATAACTCTCGACGATTTGACGAAAGATATCCCGGGAGCGCTCATTGAGCTGGGCCAGCCCGGCGTTCGGTGTAATCAGGTGGCTGATCGGGTCGTGGTGGGCCAATTCGGGCTCCAAACGGGTTGTTCTCGCTACAATTGTCCATCGCGGGGCAACATGACAAGCGTCATTCTCCGACATGCTCTCCGGCCCGTTATCTTCCCTTGCCGCTGCGGTCCCGACCCCCTAAAAGCAGCGCCAAATCAAGGTTTCCCGAATTTCAGGAGGTTTTTCATGCGGCCAAGCCGTCGCGCGCCCGACGAACTGCGCCCCGTCACGCTCGAACGCGGCGTGGTCAAATACGCCGAAGGTTCCTGCATGGTGAAATTCGGCGACACCCATGTGCTGGTGACCGCCACCCTGGAAGACCGGCTGCCGCCGTGGCTTAAGGGTCAGGGCCGCGGCTGGGTCACCGCCGAATACGGCATGCTGCCCCGCGCCACCCATGAACGCATGCGCCGCGAATCCGCCGCCGGAAAACAAAGCGGCCGCACCGTCGAGATTCAGCGCCTGATCGGGCGATCGCTGCGCACCACCGTCGATCTCGTGGCGCTGGGCGAACGCCAGATCACCGTGGACTGCGACGTCATCCAGGCCGACGGCGGCACACGCACGGCGTCGATCACCGGCGCATGGGTCGCGCTGGCGGATTGCCTGTCGTGGATGAAGGCACGCAACATGCTGAAGAACGACAATGTGCTGCGCGACAACGTTGCCGCGATCTCGTGCGGAATCTACAACGGCACGCCGGTGCTCGATCTCGACTACGCGGAAGACTCAGAAGCCGAGACCGATGCGAATTTCGTCATGACCGGCGACGGCCGCATCATCGAAGTGCAGGGCACCGCCGAAAAAACGCCGTTCTCGCAGGACGAGTTCCTTGCGCTGATGGCGCTCGCCAAGAAGGGCATTGCCCGGCTGGTAGACCTGCAAAAAATGGCGGCGGCGTAATTTCCCGCTTCCCACCGTTCTCCTCCCGGATAACCATTGCGCATGAGTGATCATCGCCGAATCAGCGGCCGCCTTGTGATCGCGACCCACAATCCCGGCAAGCTCGCCGAGATGCGCGAACTGCTTGCGCCTTACGGGGTTGAAGCGGTGTCGGCGGCGGAACTCGGCTTGGCCGAACCGGATGAAACCGGCACGACCTTTCAGGCCAATGCCCGCATCAAGGCGGTAGCGGCCGCGAACGCCACAAAACTTCCTGCATTCGCCGACGACTCAGGTCTGGCGGTCGATGCGCTCGACGGCCAGCCCGGAATCTATTCGGCGCGCTGGGCCGGCGAAGACAAGAATTTTCTCGCAGCCATGTCTCAGATCGAACGCCTGTTGCAGGAGCGCGGCGCAAAAGAGCCCACGCAACGAAATGCACATTTCGTCTCGGCGCTGTGCGTCGCCTGGCCCGACGGACATCTGGAAGAGGTCGAGGCCCGCGTCGACGGCACGCTGGTGTGGCCGCCGCGCGGCACCGCGGGATTCGGTTACGATCCGGCTTTCCTGCCGGACGGTCATGCGCGAACCTTCGGCGAAATGACCAGCATCGAGAAACATGGTTTGCCGCCGCACGGCATGGGGCTGTCCCATCGCGCGAAGGCGTTCGTGAAACTCGCGGAGATGTGCCTTGGCAAAAGCTGACGCACAGCCAGCCTTCGGCGTTTACGTGCACTGGCCGTTTTGCCTGTCGAAGTGCCCGTACTGCGACTTCAACAGCCATGTGCGTCACGCGCCGATCGACGAGTTTCGTTTCGCGCGCGCCTTCGAGCGCGAGATCGAGACCACCGCCGCGCGCACGCCCGGCCGCGAAGTCACATCGATCTTCCTCGGCGGCGGCACGCCGTCGCTCATGCAGCCGCAAACCGTCGGCGCCATTCTCAACGCCATCGCCAAGCACTGGTCTGTTGCAAGCGATGTCGAAGTGACGCTGGAAGCCAATCCGACCAGCGTCGAGGCGACACGTTTCAAGGGTTATCGCACCGCCGGCGTCAATCGCGTGTCGCTCGGCGTGCAGGCGCTGGACGATGCGTCGCTGAAAGCGCTGGGACGTTTGCACACCGCGCGCGAGGCGCTTGATGCGGTGGCCATCGCGCGCTCGGCGTTCGATCGCTACTCGTTCGACCTGATCTACGCACGGCCCGACCAGACGCCGAAAATGTGGGAAGACGAACTGAAGCTCGCAGTCGCGGAAGCCGCCGAGCATCTGTCATTGTACCAGCTCACCATCGAACCGGAGACGCCGTTCTTCGGCCTTCACGCCGCGGGCAAGCTCAAGATTCCCGACGAGGACGTCGCGCGCGCGCTGTACGACGTGACTCAGGACGTTTGCGCGAAGCTCGGCCTGCCGTCCTACGAGATTTCCAATCACGCGCGGCCGGGCGCGGAGTGCAAGCACAATCTGGTTTACTGGCGCGGACAGGACTATGCCGGCATCGGTCCGGGCGCGCATGGCCGTCTCGACATCGACGGCATCCGCCACGCCATCGCCACCGAGAAACGTCCCGAGACCTGGCTGATGCGCGTCGAGGCGCAGGGCCACGGCGTGATCAGCGACGAACTGCTCAACAGTGAAGAACGCGCCGACGAGTACCTGCTGATGGGGCTTCGTCTTGCGGAAGGCATCGATCCTGCGCGCTACAAAGCGCTGTCCGGACGTTCGCTCGATCCGAGACGCATCGAAATCCTGCGTGACGAAGGCGCGATCGTCGTCGATCCGGACGGCCGCGTGCGCGTGACGATGCAGGGCTTTCCCGTGCTGGACGCCGTGGTCGCGGATCTGGCGGCCTAGAAAGTTATTACGCTCCGAAACTCTTCGGCGATCCGGCGACGGTCTGCCCACCGCCCGGCGTCACCCGCATCACCGCAAGGCCGCGCTCGTTGGTGCCGTCGCTGCGGAAACGAAACAGTCCGTCGATGCCCGCGAAACCCGACGAATTGGTCAGTACATCCGGCGAAAACCGCTGCCCGCCCTGCGTCCGCGCCAGTGCCGCGACCAGCGCAACGCCGTCATAGGCCAGCGTCGCGGTGCGTACCGGATCTCCGCCGTACTTGGCGCGATAGCGGGTTGAAAAACTTCGGAAGCCCGACGGGTCCGGCGCTGCATAAAGCCCGCCACGCAGATTGGCGTTGGCGAACACGCGCGGATTGTCCCACAGGCCGGTGCCCAGCAATTGCAGGCGTTTGAGATCGGCGCCGTTTGCCGCAAGCGCATCGGCAACGCCGACAACGGAATCGCCGTCGTCGGCAAGCAGCAGCGAATCCGCGGCTGTCAATGACGCGCCGAACGTGCGCGCGGAGGCCGCGGGATCGCCGCTGTATTTTTCGAACGCGACGATACGGCCACCCTTGCGGGCCACCGCCTGCTTGAAGGCCGCCTCCACCACGTTGCCGTAGGCATTCTCCGGCAGGAACGCGGCGAAGGATCGCTTGCCGGTGCTTGCCGCGTAATCGACGATGCGGTTGACGTCGGATTCCGGCAGGAAGCTCAAAAGATAAACGCCACGACCCGCGACACTCGAATCGGTCGAGAACGCGATCAGGGATACACCCTTGGTCCGCGTCAGCTGTGCTGCGGCGGGAACCGACGGCGCGAACAATGGCCCCAGAACGATCTCGGCGCCTTCGTCGAGCGCCTGCTGTGCGCCTTGCTGCGCCCCCTGCGCCGTGCCGGCATCATCCTTGATGAGAAGCTGGATGTTGGGATTCTGGAATTCGGCGAGTGCCAGTTCCGCCGCGTTGCGCATCGACTGCGCGGCGACCCCCGCATTGCCCGATGCGGACAACGGCAACAGCAAGCCGACCTTGACCTGACCAGAACCGACGGCCGATGGCTGTTGCTGCGGCCCCGCAGGCTGCTCGCCGCCGGAAAACGGCGACCCAGCACAGCCCGCGATCAGCGGCGCACCCAGAATGAGGCCGACAGCGCTCCGGCGGGTCGCGCCGGTGCGTGGAGGCTTTGAATTGAACGGCGCAACCATCGTATTTCTTCCGTCAAGTCCGTCCGGAGGAGCCCGGGTCTTCGTCCTCAGGATCGTCTGGAAGGGGATTCAGGCATATTGTCGGCCATAAGTTAACTAAAACAAAAGCATTTCCGCGAGGACCGGTAAGGAAAGACCGCGATTGTATAGTTTGCAGTTGCGAACAAGACGAAGCGATCCATCGGCGCTAGATTGTCCGGATGCGCGCCAAGAATGTTCCCACCTCCTCGCCCGACCGATCTCCCGACAGTCCCGTTCGCACCTTCACGGTCGCCGGGCAACTCGTGAACGCGCCGAAAGCCGCTCCGGGCCTTTATCTGGTCGCAACGCCGATCGGCAATCTCGGCGACATCACATTGCGCGCACTGGAAACGCTCGCGGGCGTCGACGTGGTCGCCTGCGAGGACACCCGCATCACGCGGCGGCTGATCGAACGATTCTCCATCGCGGCATCCCTGATTCAGTATCACGAACACAACGCGGCGGTGGCGCGGCCGAAGATTCTGGAGAAGCTCGCGCAAGGCGCATCGATCGCGCTGGTATCCGACGCCGGCACGCCGCTGATTTCGGATCCCGGATTCAAACTGGTGCGCGAGGTCAGCGCGGCGGGCTTCAACGTCATCGCGTTGCCCGGGCCGTCGTCGGTGCTGGCGGCGCTTTCGGTCGCGGCGCTGCCGACCGACCGGTTTTTCTTCGAGGGATTCCTGCCGTCGAAACAAGTCGCCCGCCGCACACGCCTCACCGAACTGGCGCGCATCGACGCCACGCTGGTGATGTTTGAGAGCGGCGCCCGGGTGCAGGATTCCCTGCAAGATCTCGCAAGTATCATGGGCGAGCGCGAAGCCGCGATCTGCCGCGAGATGACCAAGCTGCATGAGGAGGTGCGTCGCGCGACGGTCACCGAACTCGCGGCGGTGGCGGACGAGCTTGAGACGCGCGGCGAATTCGTGCTGGTAATCGGTCCGCCCGCGGCCGACGCCGGGCTGATGACCGACGACGCGCTCGACGACCTGTTGCGATCGTCGCTGGCGCGCGGCAGCGTCAAGGACGCCGTCGCTCATGCCGTCGAAGTCTCCGGACGGCCGCGCCGCGAGATTTATGCGCGTGCGCTCGAATTCGCGAAAGAAAAGCGGAGCGGCGATGACGACTGACGATCCGCCATCACCGGCTTCGCGAACACTCAAACGTCGTGGCACCATCGCGCCAACGGGTTCAGCGCCCGAGGATCGCACCGCAAAGACTCCTTCGCCCGCGCGCGTCGCGGCGTTTCAGACCGGAATTTCCGCCGAAAGCAAAGCTTGCGTCTACCTGATCGCCAAGGGCTACCGTATTCTGGCGCGGCGCTTTCGCACGCCCTACGGCGAGATCGACATCGTGGCGCGACGGCGCGGCCTGCTGGCCTTTATCGAGGTGAAGGCGCGCGCCACGCTCGATGACGCCGCCTATTCGGTGACGCCGCGACAGCAGCAGCGCATCATCGCGGCGGCGCAAGCCTGGCTGATGACGCATCCCGAACACGCCGATTTCGACATACGGTTCGACGCCGTCCTGATTGCACCGAAACATCTGCCAAAGCATCTGATGGCGGCATTCGACGCCAGCACGTGACCAGCAGGGTTGCGTGGATTTGTTCTGGAAAGATACCTCCAAATCGACCAGATTGCCGCCGCAAGCCAACAAACGGAATTAGAGCATGAAGCTGAAAGTCGCCGTCCAGATGGACCCCATCGCGCGGATCAACATTCGCGGCGACTCGACGTTTGCCCTGTTGCTTGAAGCGCAAAAGCGCGGCCATGCGCTGTCGTATTACACGCCTGAAAAACTGTCCCTGAAGGGCAAGCAACTGGTCGCGAGCGTGCAGCCGCTGACGGTTCGCGATCAGGAAGGCGATCACTTTACCCTAGGTGACGCCAGCCGCGTCGATCTGGAATCCTTCGACGTGGTTTTGCTGCGGCAGGATCCGCCGTTCGACCTCGCCTATATCACCACCACGCATTACCTTGAGCGCATCCATCCGAAAACGCTCGTGGTGAACAATCCGGCCAGCGTGCGCAACGCCCCCGAAAAGATTTTCGTGATGGAGTTCGCCGACCTGATGCCGCCGACTCTCATTTCGCGTGACAAGGACGAGATCAACGCATTCCGCGCCGAGCAAGGCGACGTGGTGATGAAGCCGCTCTACGGCCATGGCGGCGCTGCGGTGTTTCGCGTCACGCCGCAAGACATGAATTTCGGCTCGCTCTACGACATGTTCGCGGTGACATTCCGCGAGCCGTGGGTGATCCAGCGCTTCCTTCCTGAAGTGAAGCACGGCGACAAGCGCATCATTCTGGTCGATGGCGAATTCGCGGGCGCCGTCAATCGCGTGCCGGCGGCGGACGATCTGCGGTCCAACATGGTGCGCGGCGGGGCCGCAAAGGCGACCGACTTGTCGCCGCGCGAGCGCGAAATCTGCGAGCGGCTGAAGCCCGCCCTGCGCGAACGCGGCCTGCTGTTCGTCGGCATCGACGTGATTGACGGCCATCTGACGGAAATCAACGTCACCTCGCCGACCGGCATCCGCGCCATCGCAAAGCTCGGCGGCCCCGATGTGGCAGCGAAGATCTGGGATGTCATCGCAGCCAAGCGTGCGTGATGCGAGCCTGTCATTTAATCAATTGCTGACCACTTTCTGCCAATTTGATTGACGGACCCGGGTCCGCGGCTGATCAAACTGCGGTTTTGCACCGGACGGTTGATTGAATGGCGCTTGAAGTTTTCAACGGCACATCGATTCCACGCGAGCTGGCGACAGCCGCGATGGAATTTCTGTGGGCGAAGTGGAAAACTCTCAACGATACCAACGAATTGACGGTCCAGCGCCTGACCGAGGAATGCAGCTACAGGCTGCGCGCCAACTCCATCCACATGGTGAGCGTCGGCGACGACTTTGCCTATATCTACGTCGGCGAAGCCATCCAGGCCGCCTCGCCCGAGAAGCTCGGGGGCTGCCTGCTCTCGCAACTGACCAATCCTCTCAAGGATGAGTTCGGCGAGGTCTATCGCCAGGTTGCCAGGCGCATGGCTCCTTCCTTTATCCGTTACACGGGCGGGCGCTCGCAGAGCGGCCAGGTCTGGCAGCGGCTGGTGCTGCCGATCAGGATCACCGAAAGCACCGTGATGCTGGTGATCTATTCGGAATTGATCAGCTATCAGCTCGAAGTCTATGAGCATTTGTTCCGCACCGCGCCGGACGCCATGGTGATCGCGTCGCCGATTACGAATGATGTCGGCCATGCGGTCGACGGCTGGGTCGTGATGATGAACGATCGCGCCCGGCAGCTTCTGAATTTCGACGGCAGTATCGGCAACTTGCGCCTGACCCAACTTCCGCAATTTTCCGGCGTCGATATCTGGGGCCGACTCTACGCACCGAAATCGGCCGCCGCGGTGACGCCGGTGACCACCGCAGAATTCGACGTCGAGATTATGCGTTTTCCGCATGTGTTCGGGCTGCGCCTCTCGCCCAAGCCCGGCAGGCTCGACGCAAACGAAGCGACGCTGGTTCCGGACAGCCGCATCCACGCCCACGCCCGTCAGGATTGATTTCTCTTAGATATCAACTCGAGGCGTCGTCATGCTGCAAACGCATCGCGCGCAAGCGCCCGCTGTTGCGCCGCTCCTTGCCAGCTCGTGGATACCGGCTTCATAATCCGGCCACTGCAGGCGACGAACAACAAAAGCCAATGGAGGAACGCATGACGATCGATGTTTCGCGACGATCTCTCCTTGCTCTCGGTGCCGGACTTACTGCAACGATGATGAGCCGTGACGCGCTGGCGCGTGCGCCAAAGCTCGGTACGCAGGCTCCCTACTTTCATCGCTTCAAGCTCGGCGGCGCGGAGGTGACGGTGGTGTCCGACGGGCCGCTTCCGCTCGGTGATCCGTCCGGCACGTTCGTCGGCGTGCCCAAGGAAGACGTACAGAAGATGCTGGCGGATAATTTTCTCAGCACCAGCAACGTCATTCTCGAACAGAACGCGCCGATCGTGAATTTCGGAGACCGGGTAGTTCTGTTCGACACCGGCATGGGCACGTCGAAGCTGTTCGGGCCGACGACTGGACGCCTGCAGAAGAGCATCACAGAAGCCGGACTCAAACCGGAAGACGTCGACGCCATTGTTTGCTCGCATGCCCATATCGATCATATCGGCGGCATCGTCGACGAAGGCGGCAAGCCGCTGTTCCCGAACGCGCAGGTTTACATCAGCCAGGCCGATCTGGACTTCTGGACCGATGAAAAGAAGATGGACGGCCCGCTGAAGGACTTCATCGTTCACGCCCGGAAAAACCTGATGCCGGTGCGCGACCGCATCGTGTTCTTCAAGGACGATCAGGAATTCCTGCCGGGCGTGACCGCCATCGCGGCGCCCGGCCACACCTTCGGCCACCACATGTTCATGATCCAGTCGGAGGGAAAATCGTTCGCTTTCCTCGGCGACCTCACCCACCATCAAGTGCTGCTGCTGGAACGTCCGCGGATGGAGTTCGCCTACGATTCCGATCCCAAGATGGCGGCGGCGACAAGGGTCAAGATGCTCGACATGCTCGCGGCCAACAAGACGGCCGTGATGTCGTATCACTTCGCGTGGCCCGGATACGGCCATGTGGTGAAGGTCGGCGACGGCTTCCGCTACATCGCCGAGCCGATGATCATGAACCTCTGAAGATAAGAGCGGCAGCGGGCAGACTGCTCGCTGCCGCGATTCCTCAGTCGAACAGCACGCAGCTCAGCGCGACATCACGCGCACCCCGACAGGCCACATCCGCTCGCCGTCGATCGAACTTGCGCCGATCTCCCACCCAGCACCTCCCCAGACGGCATCGACGGCGCCGAGCACACCTGAACTGTCGCGCACGTAAAAAATATTCGGGACCGCATCGGTCAGGAGCGTTCCGGGTTCGCCGCTGGCCTGGATTTTCAGCAGACACCACAGATCGGCGAGACGGGTCTCATGCCGATCTTCGAGTTCGGCAATGATGTGGTGATCGCGCGACGGCCGGAGCAGCGTGTGAAACTGAAGTACCGTCTCGCCGTCCGCATCTTCGATCTTGATGACAAAGCGGCGCATGAAGGTCGCACCGAGCCATGCGATCCTGACGTCGGCAGAGGGCGCGATATTTTCCTTGAAGTGCTCGCCCGCCGAAAATTTTTGCGCGCGCGACAATGAAGACGTGGTCGGAGGATCGAGCGGCTCCGCAGCCGGCGCAGGACGTGGACAGTTCACCCTTTCGCCATGGATCAGCCGCTGAGGCCGATGCGCCCTGTTGCTATGGGCGACCTCGGGATCGTCCGTGCCGGCGACCGCAGCCGATCGCGGGGAAAAATCGTTAAATGGAGCCAGTATCGCCAGCAGCAGCAACAACGTCAGATGCAGAAACCGGCGAAACAGGCTGGTCATTTTCTTGTTCCTTGAATTCGGGCCCCGAAAACAAGGTAAATAGAATTCAGCGCGAGTATACCTATGTATTAATCCTTGGTTAAGGATAAAAGGAAAACTAAAATTGGCAAATATATTCTGATTTATTTTAATCAATACAATCTATACTTGGACTAATATTTCAAAATCGGTGTTCGCTTTTGGGCCGGGTTTCGCTTTTGGACCGGGTTTCCAAGCGTCCTTTCAAAAAGACCGTTCTGCCTGTTCCCTAAATGTTCTTGCGCATGCCTCCGTTCCTGCTAGGCTTTCCCACGGGGCGAGGGAGCTATGGTTCAGCGCGTTTCCACGGTGGCGTTTGAAGGCATCGAAGCCCGCGCGGTGGACGTGCAGGTTCAGGTCGCGCCGGGGTTGCCAGCCTTCACTATAGTGGGTCCAATTAACCCGAAACGGTGTTAAGGTAAGCCATTCTCAACGAATGGCTTTCTCATGGGACCCCGCGCCTTTTCCTATCTCCGAATGTCTACCGACATCCAGCTTAAGGGCGACAGTCGACGTCGGCAGCTGGAGAAATCTCGCGCTTATGCCAAGGAGCACGGTCTGGAGCTCGCCGAAGGCGACGAGCTCGAGGATATCGGCATATCTGCTTTCAAGGGCGCCAACGTTAAGGAAGGGGCGCTCGGGCGATTCCTAGCGGCGGTTGGGACCGATTCGGTACCGAAAGGTTCCTATTTGCTGGTGGAGTCGCTTGATCGCATTAGTCGACAAAAAATCGATCAGGGCCTGGCCCTGTTCCTTCAAATCATCAATGCGGGGATCAACCTCGTCACTCTTATGGACGGTCACGTTTACCGAACAGGCGAAACAAAGCTGACCGACCTGATTATCTCTCTCGTCGCAATGAGCCAGGCGTACGAGGAATCTGCAAAAAAGGCCGATCGAGTCGGGGACGCTTGGAAGTACAAGCGAAAGTTGGCCTCTGAGGGCCGTCCGATGACCAAGTGGGCTCCGGCGTGGCTCACCTTGTCTCCGGACCGGGAGCGGTTCGATGCGATTCCGGAGCGGGTTGACGTGGTCCGATTGATCTTCGAGGACGCAGCAGCCGGGATCGGGATGTACCGGATAGCAGCCCGGCTGAATGTTTCTCAAACGCCAACCTTCAACCCGTCGGACGGCTGGCATCAGTCGTATGTCTCCAAAATCCTGAGCAACCGGGCGGTCCTTGGAGAATTCCAGCCCCGCAAGAGGGTAGACGGCAAACACCTTCCAGACGGCGAGCCAATCGAGAATTACTTCCCGCGGATCGTGGACCGGGAGCTATTCTATCGGGCGCAGAACGGTAAGGAGCAGCGCCGGGTAAACGGAGCGGGTCGCAAGGGGACCGGTTTCGCAAACCTGTTCGGCGGACTCGCCGCGTGCGCCTACTGCGGCTCGGCCATGAAATTCGAGAACAAGGGATCGGGCCGGAAAGGTGGCGCGTATCTCATCTGTAACGACGCCAAGCGTCGACTCGGGTGCATGGCCACCCGGTGGAAATACAGGGACTTCGAAGCCTCATTCCTTGCATTTGTCCAAGAGCTCGACCTCGACAGTATCATCAACGTCAGCGATGACGCCGCCGTCCGAAAGACTCTGGAGGACGAGAGATCCACGCTGCAAGGCGAGCTACAGTCTGCCATGCTCGCTTCGGAGCAAACATTCGCTTCGCTCGCTGCAGGTGGTCCCGTCGAGTTCTTGACAGGAAAGTTAACCGAGATTGCAGCTCGATCGGCCGAGCTGAAGGCATTGCTCAAGGCGAATGAGGACAAGCGCCAGAACACCGAAGCCAGGAGGTCGCGCCTTACAGAGAGCAGAGACGAGATACGGGCACTCGTACAGCGTCTTCAGGGCGAGACGAACGATGAACTCTACAAACTTCGTGCTCAAATCGCGTCGCGGTTGCGGACACTCGTTGTTTCCCTGCGGATTGCCCCTATGGGGAACGTGGCTCCGCCGTCGCAAGAATTAATGGCCACGAAGCTGGGAGAGATATTCAACCGCTCGGACGAGCTGATCACCGAATTCATGACGCGGGCGGCCGAGATTCCCGAAAACAAAGGACGACGGTATTTTGCTGTTCGTTTTGAAAACGCCGCTAATCGAATTGTTTATCCGCGAGACAACAATCCGCTCCGCTACGAGATGCAGATCGAAAAGACCAAAGCCGGCTTTATGGTGGACCGAGAGGCCGAGGTGCTAAAGGAGATCAATGAAGCACCCTCGGCATAATCGTCACAATTCCGATGTTATGTTTTAGGATGTCGGTCGCGATGATGATCAGATGAAGTGAGAAGTTATTTTCGATCTCTGCAGCCTGACCTCCAGTCGAACACGTACAGGATATCGCTTTCAACCTCAGTAAACTCGACACCCGAGAACAGGAAACCGCACAGGTCTGCTAAACAAGCGAGGCGGTTCGTTTTCCGCATTGCTCAATCAAAATAATTCAGATCCGAGTTTTGATTTCAAGGCAAGAACCGGAGTTTGGCGGGTCAGCGCCGAGCGTAATCCCTTGCTCAGGTTATCGACCGATGTCGGTGATCGTCACGAAAGATCATAAGGAATGACTTCAATGAGCAAGGAAGATGATAACAAGGCCGTTGTCGGTCGCTGGTTCACCGAATTCTGGGGGAAGAATGTCAATCTCGGAGTTATCGACGAGATCGCCGCGCCGGATATGTTGCTCAAATACTCGCTGCATGAACCGCGCCGTGGTAGGGAGGACATCAAGGCCTTCATAACCGATTTTCGTGCTGCATTTCCCGACCTTAACTTCTGGGGTACCGCGGATCTGATTGCGGAAGGCGACTACGTCGTCGGTCAATGGGAAGGCGGCGGCACTCATACAGGCCCGGCCTTCAATGACTTCCTGATCGGAGGCCTCCCCGCTGCGACCGGCCGCAAGATGCACTTCACCGGCACCACGGTGCTGAAGGTGATCAACGGCAAGATAGTCGAAGAAATCGGCCTCGATGACGGCGTGACTACACTGACTCAACTCGGGCTCATCAAGGCCGCTTGATCGGGGCCCAATTTTTGCAGATCGTCAACAAGGTCCGCACAAGGGTGCGGACCTTGTTTTTTTGATCGGGTTTCGGGTCGCGCCGCCAGCATGCGGTCGGATATGAACGTCGTGGAGATGCTGCGCAGGCGCGCCTGACGTTCGGATGTATTCAATTCAAGGAACCCGCTCGGGCAACATCTATCAATTCTGGAGCGGCCCAGCTGGATGGGGCAACGATCGAATTCGAAAGCAAGGACCGGAGTGCTTTCAGCGGGCACTGGCAGCAGTGTCGATCGATCCAATATGTGAGACATAAGACGATGACAGCGACTCTCACCAAGTCCGTGAAACAACCGCCCCCGTCAGCCGCAGACGATCCGCGTTGGGCGCGAGTTCTCGCACGCGACAAAACAGTGGATGGCCACCTCTGGTATTCGGTGTCGACGACAGGCGTCTATTGCCGACCGTCGTGCCCCTCCCGTACAGCCAACCCTGAGAACGTTCAGCTTCATGACAGTCTGGAAAGCGCCAAGGCGACGGGTTTCCGACCGTGCAGGCGTTGCAATCCGGACGGCCTCTCAATCGAACACGAGAACGCAACTCTGGTTGCAAAAGCGTGCCGGATTATCGAAGACAGTGAAGAAGAACTATCGCTGGAGGAATTGGCGGGCGCGGTCGGTCGAAGCTCGAGCTATTTCCATCGCGTATTCAAGGCCGTCACCGGCCTGACACCGAAGGACTATGCCAGCGCCAATCGCGCTAAGAAGGTCCGTCAAGGGTTAGACTCCGGAAACACGGTCACCGAGGCGATCTACGACGCCGGATTCAATTCCAGCGGGCGCTTCTACGAGAAATCGACGAACATGCTGGGCATGACTCCGTCGCAATATCGGGCCGGCGGCACGAACGAGGAAATCAAGTTCGCGGTCGGACAAACCTCCCTTGGCGCTATTCTTGTCGCCTCCAGCAAGAAGGGTGTCGCGTCCATTCTGCTAGGGGATGATCCGGACAAGCTGGTCCGTAATCTTCAGGATCGCTTCCCGAAGGCGCGTCTCATTGGCGCCGACCACGACTATGAGGCCCTGGTTGCGCGCGTCGTCGGCTTCATCGAGGCGCCGGGAATAGGCCTGAATCTTCCGCTCGACGTGCGCGGCACGGCCTTCCAGCAGCGCGTATGGCAAGCGCTTCAGGAAATTCCCGTGGGCAAGACAGTCTCCTATGCAGAGGTCGCCCAGCGCATCGGCTCGCCAAAGGCCGTGCGAGCGGTCGCGGGAGCGTGCGCGGCGAATAGTCTCGCCGTCGCCATTCCCTGCCACCGCGTGGTTCGCAATGACGGTGCGCTCTCCGGCTATGCCTGGGGTGTTGAACGCAAGCGCGCGCTGCTCGACCGGGAAGCCTCGCAAGGCACCTGAATGCGAAAACGACGCAAATCGAATATCTTCTCGCGATACAAAGAGTCTGTCGCCTTCCTAAGCAACCTTGACGACGATTGGGCGCACCTTGTTGCCCACGTCGGTCCGTGCCGGCATGACCCTAAAGCCGCACGCGAACCTTATGAAGCATTGGTTCGGGCTATTGGATATCAGCAACTCACCGCAAAAGCGGGTGACGCGATTATCGCGCGGCTGAAAGCTCTCTATCCGGAGGTCCCGTTCCCGACGCCGGAGAACATTATCGCGGCCGAATTCGACACTCTGCGCGCTTGTGGTTTCTCCGCTACGAAAAGTGCGACCATCAAGGCCATAGCTGAAGGCTCACTCTCGGGCTTGATTCCGTCTCGGAAGGTCGCCCTGAAAATGGACGACGAGGCACTGATCGCCAGAATTGTCACGATCAAGGGCATCGGCCGTTGGACCGTCGAAATGCTGCTCATGTATTCGCTTGAGCGCATGGACGTGTTGCCCGTGGATGATTTCGGTGTTCGCGAAGGCTATCGCGCACTCAAGTCGCTTCCCGAACCCCCGAAGCCCAAAGAACTGCGCGAGATCGCGAAGGCCTGGGCACCACACCGCACCGTCGCCTCATGGTATCTATGGCGCATGCCTCGGGAACGGGGGAACGTCTTGGAGTAGCAGCGCCGCAATCGAAAATGCCGATTTGAAAGCAAGAGTCGGAGCGCTGACCGCCGCAAACATGCGGTATTCCTTCTCCCATCAACACCGGTAATCGCCAACCGACCCGGCGTTGCAAGCAGATGGATTGCTTCGCCTCTCGCTACATAAGCGGCGATCTTGAAGTCAGTTTATCACAGTGTTCGGTCGGGACGCGTACCTTAGGGCATTATCCAGTATGGATGATTTTTTCGATCTCGTTGCGCACCTATATCCGCCAAAGGAGATCATGGCGGATGGCGCCGTGTTACTACGCGGGGCAGCACTCTCATTTGAAAGCGAACTCTTGGCGGCGTTGGCCGACATAACCGCCACATCGCCTTTCCGCCAGATGATCACGCCAGGCGGCCATATAATGTCGGTCGGAATGACAAATTGCGGTACCGCCGGGTGGGTCACAGATCGCACGGGATATCGCTACGACCGGATCGATCCCGAGACCAAGAACCCCTGGCCCGCCATGCCATCCTCATTCCAAGACCTCGCAGTCGCGGCGGCAGCCGCTGCGGGCTACTCGGATTTTCGGCCAGACGCGTGCCTTATCAATCGTTACGAGCCCGGCGCGCGCCTGTCGCTTCATCAAGACAAAAACGAGAGAGATTTCGCTAATCCCATCGTCTCTGTATCATTGGGGCTGCCCGCTACGTTCCAGTTCGGCGGCCTAATGCGCAACGATCCGGTGAAAAGATTTGCTCTTGGGCACGGTGATATTGCTGTCTGGGGCGGACCTTCACGCCTTTTCTATCACGGCGTAACGGAATTGAAGGACGGTTCTCACAAGACCCTTGGACGCATGCGCATCAATTTGACGTTCCGGCGCGCACTCTAGCTGCGGCGCCCCCTTCAATTTGATGACAAAATACGGAGTGTCGGGCCACGGCCTTTGTATACTGTTTTATCGTCTGGTGATCGATACGTACTTGTCGAATATCGCCGGTAATCCGCGGACCTGCCGGCAAAGGGAACGCCTTGGACCATGCCCCTTTATTGCGTATCGAACGTAAAGACAAAGCGGGAGAAGCGTTGCGGCACCGAGGATATGCCGGACGCGGTTGCGGGATTCGCCCCTGCCGATCCGACAAAAATGCTCATCCTGAACAGCCTGAGGAAGCTCGTGTCTGACGGTCATGCAGAATGGCAGCTACGCGAGAACGGCGATATTCGAGTTCGCTTTCACACTGGCGAGACCTTCCTTCTTGCGGAGACAACGATCACTCGTATCGCATAAATTGATCAGTATCTGATCACCTGTTTTAGGCCGAGCCGCTCCACGCTCGGCCTTTTTCATGTCGATAGCCATCAATCGAAACTTTCTAATTCGAAAGCAAGCATCGGAGTTCAGATGAACTGACCATCGAATATTTCGGATCATGAGGCACACATTAAAGGAGCTGCATCGATGAACTTCATGATCACTAAGGCAGCCGCGCAAGATGAACTCCCAGCGGCGCGCAACAATGCCCCTGTCGAAGTCATATTCCATGCAACCGGCGAATGCGCATTGGGTCGTCTGCTTGTCGCTCGCAGCCTCAAGGGAGTCTGCGCAATCCTGATCGGCGACAACGACGACGAGCTGGCGACGGATCTCGCCTCACGCTTTCCATACGCCAAGCTGGTCACTCACGAGGCCATGATTCGAAATGATCTGGCGAAAGCGATCAGCTTCATAGAGAAGCCCACTAAAGGACTTCATGTTATACTCGACATGCGCGGAACGCCGTTCCAACGGCGTGTGTGGGAAAAGATCCGTGCGATCTCGGCCGGCAGGACGATATCCTACATGGATCTGGCCCGTTGGGTTGGCCCCCTGACCTCCCCACGCGCGGTCGCTAATGCTTGCGCCGCCAATCCCATCGCGCTGGCTGTTCCATGTCACCGCGTTGTGCGCAGCAATGGCGATCTGGCGGGCTACCGCTGGGGTATTGAACGCAAGCGTGCGCTGATCGCGAAGGAGGCAATGATATGAAGTCACGTTCCTCCATCGCGTCGCTCGCATCTGCAGTTTCGTCCGCAGAGACGCGAGTTTCTGCATATGACTGGCAAGCACTTGCAGGTGAACTCGACGGGTATGGGTGCGCTGTTATGCCTAAACTCCTAACTCCCGAAGAATGCCGAAACATCGCTGCACTCTATCCTGACGAAAGTCACTTCCGAAGCCACATCCATATGGCCCGCCACGGATTCGGCAAGGGCGAGTACCGCTACTTCAAGTATCCGCTTCCCGACCTTCTAGGTGGCTTGCGGACGGCACTCTATCCGCGCCTCGCCGGCGTCGCCAACGAATGGAACGGCCGAATGGGAAAAGACGAGCGTTATCCCAACAATCACGCATCATTTCTTGAGCAATGCCACGACGCCGGCCAAACACGGCCAACCCCGCTCTTGCTGCAGTACGTTCCCGGTGATTTCAATTGTCTGCACCAGGATCTCTATGGTGACCTCGCTTTCCCAATCCAGGTCGCGATTCTCCTCTCGGAGCCCGGCATGGATTTTACAGGTGGCGAGTTCGTCCTGACCGAACAGCGGCCCCGGATGCAGAGCCGGGCCGAGGTCGTTCCACTTCGGCAGGGTGACGCTGTCGCCTTCGCTGTCCATAACCGGCCGGTGCAGGGTTCGAAGGGCAACTACCGCGTGAACCTCCGCCATGGCGTGAGCCGCTTGCGCTCCGGCATGCGTCACACCGTCGGAATTATCTTCCACGACGCGAGATAGGGACGCATGCCATCCCGGCCTCCGGGTGCGTCGGCCTTGCAGAGTCCGGCCCAGCGCTTTTTCAATTTGAAAGCCAAGATCGGATCGGCCGCGCTATCGCGGTCTCCTATCTTCTCGACATAACGTGTCCGAAGGAGCGCAAGATGCGCGAAACTATACGCTTCGCATGGGGGATTAGTTCCCTCGGCGATTTCGTGCTCGCCATGTCCGACAATGGAATCGTCGCCCTGGAATTCAGTTCAGATCGCTCTACGGCGGTAGGCACACTGCGCGACCGTTTCCCCGAGGCCGACATCATCGACAGTCAGCAGCACTTGAGTGACGTCCTCGACAAGGTGGAGCGCGCAATCGAAGAGCCGGGTTTTGATCCTGCCGTTCCACTCGATTTGTATGGAACGCCGTATGAAGTCGAGGTCTGGTCGATGCTGGGCGCAATACCAATGGGTGAGACGACAAACTACGGCGCCTTGGCAGCCAAACTGGGCACCCGCGACGCCCGAGACGTGACCGAAGCAATCGCTCGCAATCCCATCGCGGTTCTTGTTCCGTGCCACCGCGTCATTAAGAAGGACGGCTCAATTTCCGGCTACCGTTGGGGCGTCAAACGCAAGCGAGAACTGCTCAGGCGTGAGCAACGTTCCCGGGCATTCCACCTCGTATAAGCCTCACACCGGGATTGCGCTGGCGCTACCACTTTCAGCGCCCTCTTTTCGCGGATTTATCCACGAGTGCAAAAGTGACACCAACTGATCTTGCGGAACCCCTTTTATTGATAGAGCTCGCGGTGCGTTCCCCGGAGGTGGCTCAAGAGCGATTTCCAGACTATCGCCTGATGAAACTCGTCGCGTCACGACTGGAACTGAACGATCCCGACATAGGCCAGCTTGCGACCATTCTCCAAACGAGCACTATTCAGCCCTCTCTCGACGATCCGAGATCTTTCGACCATCAACTTCGTTATGTGATCCATCACTACGGCTTGGGATCCCTGTTCAGCGACGATGGACCTGGTACTTATCACCACGTCATTCGTCCAACAGGCTACGATTTCCATCACGGGATCGTCGTTCCTGCGGGCATGGAGCAATGGCGCGCTGACTATCGCGCTATGTCAGATGAACGCCAGATGCTTGCTGCATCGATCATATGGCTCTACCGAGCCGGCAAAGACAATCGCTGGCTTCGGCGCGTTCCCTGCACCTGGCACGCCGCCGATGCTGTCAGTCACATGCATTCCGCCGGCATCCTGGTTGATTGGGCACGACTCTTCGCGCTTTATCCAGGTTGGTAGTGCCCCCTTCAACAATCGGCTTCTGAAAGACTCCGTTCACTCGCATTCCGCCTTAGGCCGCAACCACAATTCCTTGCTCAGGTCGCCGGAACCCGCTGAGTGCCATCGCATCGATATTCTGCAAAGTCCGGCGCAGTCGGCTGCTCGAAGTTGACTGGCTGTAGGGAAAGTAAACCACCTCCACCCCTACCTCGGCGAACTGCCGCTCCAGGCGGATCCCCTTCTCGGTGCCTAACCAATCATCGCCTTTAAAGAAGACATTGAATCGCAGATCCCGCCAAATCTCGAGCTTATCGTTTGTCATCGCGCAATGCGCCGCATCGACGAAGCGGCAACTGCGGACGATCTCAATGCGCTCGGCGAGCGGAATGACCGGCGTTATGCCTTTGTGAGCAATCAACACTTCGTCCGCGACGACGCTGGCGATAAGAAAGTCGCAACTTTCCTTAGCGCGCCGAAGCAAGTTCAGATGTCCGATGTGGAAGAGATCGAAGGCGCCAGGGGCATAACCAATGCGGATCATGGGATGCTCTTTCCTAAGGATGCTGCGTATTGGCAAATAAACTAGGCAACGCACCTCTTCGCTCCGCTTCTTGCTCCGCAATCCGACTTTCCGCGAACCGACATTGACGACAGAAATCGGAGTGCATGCGAGCGCCGTTTCGGCGATTCCTGGCGCAAGAGTCGACACGCTGATTCCATCGCCGGCGCAAGCGCACATCGGGGAACTGTTCGGGGCATCAATGACCAGACTTACAAATTCAATCGCTCGACCCGATCCGCACATCGCGCCGGTCGTAACGCGTACACTTCTGGAAAGGGATGGTGTCGCCGACATCTACGCAAAGGACGCCCCAGGTATCCGCCTTCTATCCGAGGCGGACCGCGCGAATTCACTCGCAAAGATCCTGGCTACACGGCCCGCGGGCGATATCTGGATTTTCGGCTACGGTTCACTCATCTGGAATCCCGCCCTAAAGACCGCCGAGCAAAGGATCGCGCGCCTCAACGGATGGCATCGCGCGTTCTGCATGTCGATCATCGCCGGGCGCGCCTCGATTTCCAATCCAGGGTTGATGCTTGGGCTCGACGAAGGTGGCCACTGCATGGGCACCGCATATCGACTCGACCACACGGACATCGAATCGGAGTTGCCACTTCTTTGGCGACGCGAGATGCAATGTCGCGCGTACATTCCCAGATGGGTCGAATTATTCAGCCCGGACGGTCCAGCATTCGGCCACGCTATCGCATTTACGATGGATTCCGACTGCGAAAAGTACGCGGGGCGACTGCCAACGGAGACGATGGTTCAGCGGATTGCAACAGCGAAGGGAGGGCTTGGCTCCTGCGCCGACTATCTCTTTCAAACACGGGACAGTCTGCGGGCAAATGGCATTCCCGACGCCAGAATCGAACGGCTCGCGGCAAGAGTTCAGGACGCAATCATAATCCCATCGAGAAGATCGGATCGCGGATGATGCGCCACGCGTCCAAATCTTCGCTTCGAGTGTCTCGCAGACTTTGCCCCTTTGCAGATTTTGGGTTTGGAAGCAAAAATCGGGGTTTTCCCTTTCTCCTGCCAAATATGATTGTGCTCGATCACAAGCGGTGGAGAGTAGAAATGAAGCTGGTACGATTCGACGACGGCAAAATCGGCCTCATTGTTCGATTACCCACCGGGGTGCATGTCATTGATGTCATTGCGAGCCTTAGCGCCTTGGCGCCGGGAGATCCAATCTCGCGAGGCATCCTCAACGGTATCCTCAAAGACAAGAGTTGGGGTCCTTTCATAGAGCACTGGCCAATGGTCCGCGTTGGTTTGGAGCGGCTGACGAATACAATTAAGGGATCGGGAGTCGTCCTGCATCGGCTCGACGACGTTCGAATGTCCGCACGTACCGCCGATACGGACGGTATCGCCAGTCTCGAGATCACAGAGTGGAAAGCTGTCGCCCATGATCCGACGGGACGCGATGTGATGGCGCAGCAATTTGCATTACATGCGTTGAACGCAAAACCATTGGATGGCCGGATCGTTACGCTTGATGCTCACCGTCCTTAACCCCGACCGATATGACAGCAAGGTCCATGAACAGGAGGGTCAGTGCGTTTTCACGCTGTGGCCTTTTCCATCCAGGTGGGCATGCCCGAGTTCCTCGGAAAGTTCTGCCGTCAGGCTAAAAGAGACGCTAAAGCCTTTCGACGTGCCGACGGTCAGAATGCGGAGATTGCCGGGACTAAGCTCGAGCTGAAAGTCCGTTAGAGGATAGGTGATCCGCATATTAGGATCATTATGAGACTGCTTGACTGCGTTGGAGGCCATGGTCGGCAACGTCATGAGTAACGCCGTAAGCGTCTCGATCGTGAATACAATACCTACCGTACGGCCTGCGACATCTTGCACAACCAATCGAACGGCTGTTCCGTCCGTAGCTGTTTCGAAGGTGGTCAATTTACGAACTTCGATATCGGTAGTCATGTGTTCGGAATCCCGGGCAACTTGACGACGCAGGATTCATGGATGACGGCACTTTGTTGCAATCCGTTTCTTGCCTTCAAATCGTCCGCACATCGAAAATATATTTCCCCCTCCACGCGAGCCGTAATGTAGCCGCATGTCGGTTTGGAACTAGGCTCAGAGAAGCCAGTCGCAGCACTACTTTCCTCCTGCGAAGGGTCAGGCTCGGTGCGTGCTTACGGAACGCGCCGAGCCGGTCTGGTTGGACGAATTGCCATACCGCGGCTTGGCTAAACTGATCGTCAGCGACGTCATTCAAATTTGCGAATACCAAGGCAACAATCGGAGTGCACTCTTTCTGCTGGCTGCTCATTCTCGCGATCATACACAGGCGTCCCTATCTGGGAGATCGTGCGATGACATCATTTCGAAGCTTTCACGCGTTTGCAGCCGAACGAGGCGATGGTTTGCGGCCCGAAATCCAGAGATTGCTGAATCGCGCGGCAATCGACCCGCGTTTCGCAACGACCATTCGGCAGGACGGCATGTTGCAGTCAGGGCCTGATCCGAAATCTGAATCCGAACACACATCAGAGGCCCCACCTCGGCGGCAGGACGCCCAACACTCGAACGCTGCCGATCCGGATGCGGACTCCGTTGTACAACTCATTCAGAAGGAAACGCCATGAACACATTCCGACGGTGTTCAATTTCGGCTGTCCTGTCCCTGGCCATGCTTTCCGGCATCACATCCCTTCGGCCGGCGGCGGCGCAGCTCGGCCCCTGCAAAACGGCCGCTCCTACGACGCCTGACGTTAATCTGTTTGTGTCGAACCTCGACAGGGCCGTGGATTGGTATCGCCAAAACGCAGGGTTGGTGGAAGATAGTCGATGGTTTGATTTTGGTCGCGGCGGTATCACAGCTGTACGAATGAACCGGGAAAAAGCGGGCGTCACGCTGATATTCTCGCCAGCTCACCGCGAGTTATCGAGTCTCCAGATGCTGTGTCTGGTACTTGATAATCCACCTGCGTCATCGACAGGTACGACGCCTACCTATCTCATCGATCCCGATGGCGCTTCAGTAGAGCTTGTATACGCCCCGGCCACTGGCCACTCGAGAGATCAATGATATTGGAGGGAAGCGCGGCCAGCAAGCGGCGGCGCAGATTCACGTAGGATCGGGCGAGTCTACAGCCAAAAACATACTTCCGAGAAGACCACTTCAGGGGGTAGGCCTTGAGCTCGCCGCGCGGAATGAGATTCTATAGTCAAGCGGATGTACGCTTCGGGTCAAATGCAGACATTCAGCATATGAAATTCATCCGGCCATCGACTGACAAGCTTTTGCATACTCCGCCACGCTTCGTCCGGCAGGGCTGCATATTCGATCATTTTACTTTTGCTGCGGGCCCTGGGCACTTCTTCTAGTGCGCGTACTCATAAGCCGGTTCTGTAAGCGCAGTTCAGCTGATATCTTAGGCTTCGCTCCACGGCCGTTATCCAATTTATTCCTACATTGCGAACTCGAACAATGAAGCCTGCGCGCGACGCTCGAAAATGACGGTGCCCTGGCGCTTGGCGATATCGGCTGCGGTTGCGAAGGCTGATCGTGCCTCAGTCTTGTTGCCGCGGTGGAGCGCCAGCAGGCAAGCGCCGCGCAAGCGATAGATCTCGGGCAGGTAGATGCCGATGCCCGCCTCGTCGATACCTGCGATCGCGCGGTCGAGATGACCGAGTGCGTCCGCGGGTCGGCCCGCGGCAAGCAGAACTTCGGCTGCCAGGCCGAGATAATATTGCGGCAGCGGACCGGCTGCGGTGGCATTGGCGATCTCAGCATCGATCAGCCGCACGGCGTCCGCAGCGGCTGCGCCGCTTGCAGTGGCCCAGCCGACCAAGATCAGACTGCTGGCACGCCACGGCGGCAGGCCGAACTTGTCGGCCAGCGAGGCCGCGCGATGCGCTGCCGCGTAGGTCGCATCGCGCTCTCCTCCGAGCTGATAGCCGATACCGACGTTATGCAGCCCGTGCGCGAGACTATTCGGATGATCGAGCATTTCGGCCAGCGCAATGCCTTGCGTGAAATGCGGCCTTGCCTGTTGTTCGTCGCCCGATAGCCGCCATGAATTGCCACACTGGATATGGGCGCAGACGGCGGGATCGTGGCCACCAAAGGCGTGCGCGAGATGACGATGCTGCGTCATGTCGTAAAGCTCGATGACGTGCTGGCAGCCCTCCAGCGCGCCGCCGACGTCGCCGCGAAAATACGCCGTGGAAAACTGGCAATGGTAGGCTTCGAGCAACAGCTCGCGATCGCCTGACCGTTGCGCGAGCGACACCAGTTCGCCGGCGCGGTCGCGCGCTAAGGCCGTTTTGCGCCTTAGGTTGGCGTTGATCCAGAGGCCCCATTTGGCTTGGAAGGAAGCGGGGCCGTCGCCGAGCTGCTCACCGATCTCGCCAGCTTTGGTATAGGCCGTTTCAGCCTCGACGCTTTGCATGCCGTGCATGACGACCGACGCCGCGCCAAGTTTCAGCCAGAACTCCAGTTGCCGTCGCAGGCCGTTTTGCGGCGGCATGGTTTCGGCGAGCTTGAGACCCGCCGTGAAATGCGCGATCGCCTCCACATAGGTCGAGCGGCTTACGGCTTGGTTGCCGGCGCGCATACGGTAATCGCAGGCGAGAGAGAGCTGCCCCGCTTTGCCGAAATGATAGGCCAGCACCTCCGGTTCCTTCGCGGCGATGTCGCTAAAACGCTGCTCGAGCGCAACACCGACGCGCCCGTGCCATTCGCGGCGGCGCATCAGCAACAGGCTTTCATAGGCAGCGTCACGCACCAGCGCGTGCTTGAAGTTGAAGCTCAGCTCGAAGCCACGCTCCTCGGGGAACACAATTCCTGCGGCAACCAGCTTTGCCAGCATGTCTTCCAATTCGTCGTTGTCCTTGCCGGCAACCGCTTCCAGCAAGGCAAAGGTGAATTGCCGGCCGATCACTGCGGCAATTTGGGCCACCTCGCGCGCGCCGCCGAGACGGTCGAGGCGGGCCATCAGCGAGTCCGTCAGCGTCGCTGGCACCGAATCCTCGCCCACCGATTCCAGCACACTTCGGGTCAGCTCTTCGACGAACAGCGGTACACCATCGGTCTTGGCGATGATCGCAGCGATCGTGTCCGCCGCCAGTCCATGCGCGGCAGCGACGCTCGCAACCACCTGCATCGATTCGGGACGGCTGAGGCGTCCGAGCGTAATCAGTGTGGCGTGTGGCCTTGATAGCCACGACGACGTGAAATCTGGCCGCGCCGACACCACGACAAGGAGCCGCGCGCGGGTGATGCTGTCGGCCAATCGCGTCATCATTTCGAGCGTGGTCGCATCGATCCAGTGAGCGTCTTCCAGCACGATCAGCACCGGATCGCTGTCGCTGGTCCGCGTCATGATCTCGACGATCAGCGCGAGCGTTGCGGCCTTGCGCTGCGCCGGCGACGCGGCGGGTGCCGCCTCGGTCAGCGGGATCAACAACAGCTCGGCCAACAGTGGCAGCGCAGCTGGATTGGCGATGTGCCGCGCGCCAAGAAGGCCGCCGAGTTTCTCGGCGCGCACATCCGGTGGATCGGAAGGCGCAAAGCCGGCGGCGCGGTTGAGAAACTGGATCACGGGGTAGAGCGCGCTGTCGCTGTGATAGGGAGAGCATTGCAGATTGATGCGCGCATGAGCTTCGGCTGCAAGCTCTTGTTGCAGCGCCTCGATCACGCGCGATTTGCCGATGCCGGCTTCGCCGGTCACAGTCAATATCTGGCCTTCGCCTTGCCGCGCCAGATGCCAGCGTTCGCGCATCAAGCCCATTTCGTGCGCCCGGCCGACCAGCGGTAGGCCTCCGGCGCGGATTGCGGCAAAACGGCTTTCGACCGTGGCCTCGCCGTCCACCCGCCAGGCCGGCACCGGGCGGGCAAAGCCCTTCAACTCGTGCTCGCCGGTATGGGCGAGCTCGAAAAGGCCGCCTAACAATTTTTGGGTCGACTCACTGACGAGGATGCAATCCGCCCCGGCCAGCGCCTGTAGACGCGCGGCGAGGTTGGGGGTTTCACCGACGATAGTCCGCTCCTGCGCCGAGCCGGTGCCGATGATTTCGCCGACTACGACGAGACCTGTGGCGATGCCGATCCGTACCTGCACGCGCGTGCCGTCGGGCATTTCGATTGCGCCGACTTCCGACAGAATTCCAATCGCTGCGCGAACGGCGCGTTCCGCCGCATCCTCGAAGGCGCGTGGAAAACCGAAATAGGCCAGCACGCCATCGCCCATGAACTTGGCGACGAACCCACCGTAACGCCCGATCGCACCAGCCACCGCGTCTTGGTATCGCCGGATCAGGCCGCCGAGCAGCTCCGGATCGAGCCTCGCCGACAGCGCCGTGGAGCCAACCATATCGGCGAACATCACGGTCACTTGCCGCCGCTCGGCTTCGCCAAAGCCAGGCTCCTCCGCGACGGACGATTTCTCGCCCGACGAAAACGAGGCGGCGGAAGAAAATTTATCGAGTGAGGAAGCCTTGTTGGAGGCGGAAATTGGGACCGCCTCGGTGTTACGCGCCGTGATCGCCTTCAGGAGCCGACGGCGATGGCCGAGGGACAGACCTAGTTGCTTGAGATCATGGTCATTGAGGTCGGGCAGGATATCCAGGTCGATGTCGTTCGCTTCGAACGCGTCGGCGTACTGCTCCAAATTATTCCCACGCAACCAGTCGCGAAGATCGCTCATGCAGTTGACCCCATCTGCCCTAAGAAAGCAGATTGGCACATCTATAGAACTTGGGCACAGGATTTCGAGGAGCAGAAGGGACGTGCCTTAGATCCGAATTGGGCCATTTCCGACCTATTCAGCGGATTTGCCTACTGGTTGAAGTCCGCTCTGCTCCAAAAGCGGGGGGTGCCGGGGCGTCGTTAGACCGCACAAGTCTAACCGGTTATCTCTGGAGAGATCCTCCATACTCTATCAGCCTTCCCGGCCCGGTAGGGCTTTCACATTCTATCATCAGCCCGTTCGGGGACTCGTAGTCGCCTATTTTGAGTTCTCTTGAAGGGACACCTCAGAAATCACATCTCCGAAAAGCTGCCAACGGTCTCCTTGAAAGCGCATAAGTCGCAGCTGTTTAATGGGAGCGAAATCGGTCGGAGCTGTCCCGACTGTGATTCCTGGCAGCAAGCCACCTTGCTCGAAATCTTTCAGATTTGCGGCCTGCTTCATTACGTTTTCTCGCGTCAGGTCATCGCCACACCTCCGAAGCACCTCGGCCATTGAGGTAGCCGTGTTATATCCGACCATGGCCGAACTCTCCGCAAGATTGGCTCCCGGAAGATACTCATTCATCAACGAACGAAACTCCTTCATCCCAGGGTCGTTGTCCCACTGAGGATCGGTGGCATCCTTGGCGTAGGTGGCAGAGATAATATCTTGGGCATTATCAATACCTGCAGGCTTGATGACTGCGCCAATTGACGAACTCACACTCGGCACGATGTGAAGAGGTTTCCAGTTTAGTTCGGCTACCTTCTTGATCGTTTGAGCGGCAAATTTCGGCGTCGTGAAACTGACCAATACATCAGCGCCTACTGACTTCATCTTGACGATGTGTGTATCGATCGTCGGCTCACTTACCTCGTAACTTTCCTCACTGATAAGCATGTTACGGCGATCGCCAAGCCCATCCTTGAAACCCTTCAGATAATCTTTCCCGTAATCGTCATTCTGATAGAAAACAGCAACTTTGCCCGCTGGCTTCTCCTTCAAGACATATTGAGCCAAAATCCGGCCTTCCGTCTGGAAGTTCGGAATCCAGCCCATGGTCCACGGATAATTCTTCGGGTCATTCCATTTGCTGGCACCGCTTCCCACGAAGATTTGCGGCACCTTCTTGGCATTCATGTACTTATGAATTGCCGCATTGCCGGGCGTTCCCAGCGGATTAAAGATCAAAAGCACCTCATCGCTCTCGACAAGCTTTCGCGCCTGCTCGACCGTTTTTGGCGGACTGTAAGCGTCATCGTAGGAGATGAAGTTGATCTTGCGGCCGTTAATGCCACCTTGATCGTTTATCTTCTTGAAGTATGCGGCCTGCACCTTGCCATTGAGCCCATAAGCTGATGCAGGCCCGCTGTACGGCATGATATTCCCGATCTTGATCTCGGTGTCGGTAACACCAGGACCATACGCTTTTTGGGCAGCAGCAGCAGCACCACCTGTAATTGTCACAGTGCAAAGAGCGATCAAGTACGAACGTACCAGAAACATGGATTCGGTCTTTCTATCAAAATGCAGGCAGTGCTACTCAGCGTAGCAAGTTCATATCGCGCGCAAGCGTTTCGTAGGTGTCTACTTCGCTGGCAACGATCTTCTTGAACTTTTCGGGGCCCGCGCCGATTTCATCGACGCCAATTTCGGAAAGCCGCTTCTGAACATCCGGCGACTTGATACCGGCCATAACGGCATCGTTGATCTTCTTCACAACATCGGGAGGCATGTTTGCTGGTCCCGCGAGTCCGATCCAGGTCTCGGACAGCACTTTCGGCAGACCGACTTCGGCGAACGTCGGAACGTCCGGAAGGTAGATCGATCGCTTCTCCGAGCCGATCGCCAAGGCGCGAACATCGCCGGACTTAACGGCGCCGAGCGCCTGATTAACGGCCGAAAAGGACATCGGAACGTGTCCACCCATCACTGCCTGGAGGGATTCGCCTGAGCTCTTGAAGGGAATGTGATTGAGCTTCACCTTGGATTCGCGCTCGAAAAGAATTCCCATGAAGTGCGAGGTGGAACCGACTCCGGAACTGCCGTAAGCGATTTCGCCGGGCCGTGCCTTGGCGTCCTCTACTACGGACTTCACATCCTTGTACTTGGTGTCCTTGTTCACGGTCAGCATTGATGGCGCTGTGGCAATCAAGCTGATGTAAGTCAGCGCTGTCTTGGTGTCGAAATCAACCTTCTGAATCGACGGCACCATCGTATGCGTACCAGGGATCATGATCAGCGTCGTGCCGTCTGGCGGTAATTTTGAGACCATCGCTGTCGCGATCGTTCCGGAGCCGCCGGGCTTGTTCTCAACTATCACCGTGGTGTTCAGGCGCTTGCGCAAGTCCTCCGCCATGACGCGGGCAAGGACGTCCGTCACGCCGCCAGCTGAAAATCCAACAACAATCTTGATCGGTTGCGTATCCTGCGCGATCGCTGACGATCCGATCAAAGCCAATCCGAACACGGCGGCGGCGACCTTGGCTAGATTCATGGCGTTTCCCTTTTGATGATTTTCAGTTCGTGGCCTGTTTGATCGGCCTTCTGTGATCGTCCGCTCGGTGTTCTCTCAGGCCTTTCTGAGCGATGAAGCAAAGCGACGTACGCTCGTCGCCTCTTCATCAAGCGATCCATCCTTTGCAAGGACCACACCGTAGTCGCGCTCCGCAGCTTCGACAGACACATAACCCTCCGCGACGTCACGCATGACGCGCGCAGGATCGCGCTCGAAGGCAAGGCCATGCCCGCCACCGCCGCCACTGGAAATGACGACGACATCGTCGCGTTCCATTTCCATTTTTCCTTTGCGCAGCACGCTTCGGTCACCCGACGCACGCATCACTTCCCCGCCTGCGGTCTGCGCGGCTCCGCCACCGGCAAGCCCCCACGGTGGACACTGTGTCCGATCCATTTTGTTCATGAGCGTCAGTGGTTGCAGGAAGCGGTAGACCTTCTCGATGCCAAGCCCACCACGGAATCTACCGGGACCGCCGGAGTCGGGGCGGAGTTGCTTGGACTCGATCCGGTATGGATACATCGCCTCCTGAATCTCGACCGGCACGTCGCGCACGTCGCCGTGTGTCGTCGAACGGTACGGTCCCGGACCGTCAGCATCGGAAAAGGCGCCCCATCCGCCTGACATCGCATCGAGGCACAGAAAGCGCACGCCCGTCTCCGCATTGATACCTGTGACTGTATGCGTCCCGTAGATGCCGTGATGGCCGGCGGGGATGCGGTCGGGCAACGCTTCGGAAAATGCACTGAGGATCGTATCGACTACGCTCGCGTGCGTGTTGCCGGCGCTGCCATAGGCAGCATCTGGTCTTGCGCTCAGGAACGTGCCGTCCGGAATGACGATCCTGACACGCTCGAAATCACCTTCATTCACCGGCGTAGATGAAGAGAATAGAAATTTCGCGGCCATACGTCCGACCGCTACCGCACCGCCTTCGCGGCCAGAGTTGAATGGGCCGGACACCTGCTCGTTGACGTCCGACAAATCGATGGTCAGTCCGTCGTCATCAACGATGACCTTGACGTCTACCTTGATGGGGACGCCGACACGAATCCCGTCATCGTCGAAGAAAGAGGACGCCGTATAGGTTCCATGCGGCACATCACGCAAAGCACGCGTCATGTTACGGGATGCATCCGCATGCATGGCATCCATGGCCGCTAGTACCTCTGAGAATCCGTGCTGCGCGACGACTTCCTGTACCATGTCGTGCCCCATCCGGCAGCCGCCGAGCTGCGCCTCAAGGTCGCCCATCACGAGCCGCGGGAAACGCGTGTTGATCTCGATCAGCCGGAATATCTCGCGACGGCGCTGTCCGCGATCGATCAGCTTCAACACCGGAAACTGAATACCCTCCTGAAAAATCTCTGTCGTTGTGGGCGAGAGGCACGACCCCGGCATATTGCCGCCGACATCGACCCAGTGCACCAGCACAGCGAAGAACCCGAGCAACTTGCCTTCGATCCGGATCGGCGTGAAAGCACAAACGTCGTTCAGATGTTTTCCGAGTGTAGCCGCATCGTTGATGATGAAAACGTCCCCCTCATGCATCTCTTCCTCGCCAAAAACATCGAGTCCGGCGCGAACGGCCAAGCCCAGCGCATTTGCGACAAAGCCCGGCAAGCTGTACCGGGATTGCGTGACAAGGCTTCCGGAAGCATCGACAAAACCGACCGCATAGTCCTTGTACTCCTGCACAAGAAGACTGAACGCCGTGCGCTCGATATTTTTCTCGATCAAATTCGGGATGGCGATCAGCCGTTGACGAATGATCTGCAATTCAATGGGATCAATCGCTCTGGCGAATTCGAGGGAATGAGAGATGTCATCCATGAGACGCTTCTCCCTTTCGCGATGCAGGAGCGCAGGATATTCGCAATTCGCCCAGCCGTCCGACTGTCAACGTGTCTTGAGGGGACACCACGGTGGTCGAACTGTATTCCTCGACAATCGCTGGCCCCTTGGTTGAGAACCCTTCCGGCAACTCGCTGCGGCGATAAATCGGTGTATTCAGTCGTTGACCTGCGCCAGCGAAGTAAACCGATCGATGGGAATGCGGCTCCACCTTTCCTGACGCGGAAATTGCGCTCAGAGCATCGAGCTTCGGCCGTTGCGTGGGCACTAGAGCACCGACGCGCAACACGACAAAAGCCAGGTCGGTACCCTCGTTCAGGTGACCGTAGCGCGCGCGATAGACATCCTCGAACGCAGCCTGCACATTCGCGATAGTTGGTTCTGGTGGCAACTGAATGCGCACCGTGTGCGACTGTCCCTGATAATTCATATCGGCTTCATGGATGTAGGAAATTTTCGAGACATCGAATTCCGATGCCATGGAATCCCGCAACTCGTCTTCCATCTGCCGGAGCATGTCGCGCGCGTCGGCCAGAGCGGTCTCAGTCAGATCGCGCAGAAAGGTTCGCGCACCATCCCGTCTGGCTTCGGCCATCAACATTCCGAGCGACGAAAACGCTCCTGGGTGAGGCGGAACCACCACTTCGCGGATACCGAGGCTACGCGCCAGATCTGAGCCAAACAGGGGGCCGCCGCCGCCGAAGACGAACAGTTGGTATTCCCGAATATCGCGGCCGCGTTCGATGGTGATCTCCTTGATCGCGCCGGACATCGTTACTGTCGCGAGATCAATGATTCCCTGCGCGACCTGATCCGTCCGGGCCGGGCCCGAATAGCCAAGGGGTAAAGCCAACTGACGATCGATGGCGTTCGCAGCCCCTTCCTGATCCAGCTTGAGACGACCATTCATGAAGCTGTCGGAGCCGATACGCCCCAGAACGACGTTTGCATCGGTTACGGTCGGCTCCTCGCCGCCCCTGCGAAACGCAATGGGTCCCGGATCCGAGCCCGCGCTCTGTGGCCCGAGGCGCATGCGATTGTTGTCGTCGATCCAGGCGATCGATCCGCCGCCCGCGCCGACTTCAACAATGTCCAACACTGGTGTGCGAATGGGAAAGCCCCGCTCGTAGCCGCCCACCCAATAGGTGTTGACGACTTCGAAACGACCGTCTTCAACCAGCGCGCATTTCGCTGTCGTGCCGCCCATGTCGAAGGCGATCATCTTGCCAAGACCCAACTCCTGCGCATAAGCCGCGGCGCCAATACAGCCACCGATTGGCCCTGACTCGACCAGCGTCACCGGCTGCGCGATGGCCGCCTGCGATGTCATGACCCCGCCGTTCGAGCCCATCATGTAAAAGTGGCCGCCGAAATTGCGATCGGTGAGCGCCTGTCCAAAGCTTTCGACATAGGCTGACATCCGCGCGCCCACGAACGCATTCGCAGCGGCCGTCGAGGTGCGCTCGTACTCCATCCACTCGCGCGACAGTTCCGATCCGATCGTGACGTACACATCTGGCATGAGTTCATGCAGAAGATCTCGTACCTGCTCCTCGTGCGCCGCATTGGCATAGGAGTTCAGCAGTGAGATTGCGATGGACTCGACGTTGGACTTCCGCAAGAGCGGAACGAGCGCCCTCACGCTATCGAGGTCAAGCGACTGGACCACACGTCCCTGTCCATCGATGCGCTCGACGACCTCGAACCGCAGTGAGCGCGGAATCAGCGGCTCACCACGACGATAGCGCAGATTGAACGTCTCCGGCCGGTTACCGCGCCCTATTTCGAGAACATCGCGAAAACCCTTGGTCGCGATAAGCGCGGTCCTGGCACCGTGGCGCTGGATGAACGCATTGATGACATGCGTTGTCCCATGCTTGAACAGCGAGGCCTGATCGAGCTGCGCGCTGGTGTCTTCGAGACCGGTAATGACCCCGTCGACGAGATCGCCATACGTTGTCAATGTTTTTCCGAACTTCGTGGCACCTGTCTGCGAATCGTAGACAGCTAGGTCGGTGAACGTCCCGCCCGTATCCGCAGCAATCAGATAGCGGCGCGATGTCCCCTGCGCGTTCGTGTTCGCTTCAATAGTCATGCGGCATCCCTTTATACAAAACGCGCATCAATTCAGAAGGTGTGTCACGAACCAGTCGCGCGCCGCGCTGCTGGAGATAGCAAACAGATTGACATACGGATCGTAGTGCCCACCATCGAACAAAACGAGTTTCTTCGGTTCCAACGCGCGATTGTAGGCCTGCAGTGCCAGGTCCGTCGCCGTAAGAACATCGCGATTGCCGACGATCATCAGCAACGGCGTCGGACTGATCCGTTCGATATAGCTTCCCGGCTCATACTCTCTCAGCATCTCGGCGCTGCGCAGCGTGACTTCATTCCTCCGCGTCGGTGCGACCTTCAGGCTCTCCTGGAAGAACTCCCAAGCATCGAGACCGCCGTTGAAGCACGCCGTGGCCGGATCTTTTGCAACGAGCGGCATCATGCCCGGCGGCTCGCCGGCAAAACGATTCTTCCTGTCTTCGTCGAAGCGGGCGCGCGATGCTGCCATCAGGTCCGCGCGCGTACGGCGCGCGGCCCCCGCACTTCCGCTGATCGACGGCACCTGCGCAACGACACATTTGACGCGCCTGTCGATCGCCGACAGCATCAGAACGTGCCCGCCGCTCAGACTCGTTCCCCATGCACCGATCTTGTCCGGATTGACGTTCGGCAGCGTCATCGCAAACGTAATCGCATGTCGGTAGTCCCGCATTTGCAGGATGGGGTCGATCTCCTGCCGGACGTTGCCGTCGCTAGCGCCGAAATTGCGATGGTCATAGACAACGGAGGCAAGCCCCGCCGCAGCGAACACCTCGGCGTAGCGATCGAGATATTGTTCTTTAAGGGCAGCCGATCCGTGAGCCATTACAATGGTTGGGAATGGGCCGTCGCCCTTGTCGGGTACGTAGTGCCACCCGCGAAGCGTGGTTCCTTCGGCGTCGAATTCGATGTCATTTCTCATGATTTGACTCCCGTCACGCCGAAGCTGCGACGCGCTCGGTGATCGGCGACATCAATACGCTTAGCCTGGCATGGTATTTTTCCGGGGAAGCCATTGCGGCTCCCTTCGCGCTCTTGTCGCCAACGAAATGCGCGACATCAAAAACAGGCGACCCCGGTCTGGATTGCTTGTGGTTGGCAACGAGCAGCCCGGCTTGCGGATGCAACGTCACCGCATCGATAGGTTTGTCGAACTTGACAAGATCGAGCATGCCGTTTCCGAAGCGCCACTCATTGGTGACATCCCACAGCGGCTTGAAGACGACGCCCTTGCTTGCGTCGCGATCGATAGCCTCGGTCGACGGCATCCGATCGGTCCCGCGGCGCTCAGCGATACCACTGATGGCGAGATCAACGTCGGAAAACTCGTAGATCGCCAGATAGTCCGGCGTCTCCGTTTTTGTTTCAATATCGAGGAGACGGTAGCGCCGCGCCGCAGCAATACCCGGTATCGCGACGAGATCGTAAATATGCCGCTTGGAATACCAATTGTTGAACTCTTGGTCTTGTCCAGCCTTGGGCCGCGTAAAGACAAAGTAGAAGCAGTACGACACAAAAACGCCCTCCGCAGACTGCGATCGGACGCGAACATTTCAGTTGAATAGAAAATCGGCCAGCCCTTGATTGGGACAACGATTGTGACGGAGGTTCACAAGCACGCGCTTATCGGCCGATATTGGGAAGCCGCCATGGACTTTCCGAGAACTTCTGACACAGAAAATCGACGAATGTCCTGATCCTCAGTGATTGATCAGGCTGCCGTTGATACAGGGCAAAAATCGGCTCTCTGGCATTTGCGGTAAACTCCGGAAGTACCTGCACGAGCGCGCCCGCCCGAATATCTTCCGCCACGACAAAGTCCGCAACGCGAATAATTCCGACACCGCGCAAGGCCAATTCTCGCAACATCGGCGCTTGGTTCGACGTTGCGTTGCCGACGATCGGTCCGGTCTCGGCCTTGTCATTTTCGAATGACCAAACAATCGCGTGCGTTCGCACAGAGAAATTCAGACAATTATGAAAAGCAAGATCTGCTGGCGTCGCCGGGATACCACGGTTGCTTAGGTAAGATGGTGCCGCACATACAACCCAGCCGCTGTCGGCGATCTTCCGGGACATCAACGTGCTGTCGTTAGTATGTCCAAACCTGAGAACGACATCGACACCCACTTCAACGGTATCGATTTTCTCCGTGCCTAACTGCAGATCAAGTCGGATCTGTGGGTTAAGGAGCAAAAACTCAGGAATGATTGGCGCCAACTGCGATAGTGCAAAGGATGGAAGCCCGTAAACGCGAAGTTGGCCGCTAGGTGCTGCAGAGAATTGATCGACAAGATGATCAGCATCTTGCATTGCTTCGATAACGCGAGAAGCACGATGCAGCAATGCCTCACCTTCTTCTGATAGCCGGATCGAGTGTGTCGTCCGGTTGAAGAGCCGTGCTCCAAATCTTTTTTCAAGCCTTGCGACAAGCTTGCTTATCGCCGACGGGCTAAGGTCAAGAACTCGAGCTGCTGCTGAAAAGCTACCACTTCGCGCAATTTGGACGAATGCCTCTAGTTCTTGGAAGCGGTCCGCTCGCATATTTCTAACTCACGCGTGGGCTGTGATATGCGAAATTTTAAACGCGATCGCAAAACAGACCAATAGGCTTGCCTCTTGTTCTTACACGCGATGTTGCGGCGCACACCTGAGACCTTTTCTACTAAATCCCGAAGAAGCTAAGGGAAAGCAGAAGTCTCAAACGCTACTGCAGGTCACAACGGCGACAATAACAATTGACCTGCCCGGTAACGTCAAGTCGCGCAAGGCTATACAAGTTATGGCTGGAGAGATTCTGCATACTCTCATCAGCTCTCCCGGCCCGATGGGGCCTGCGTACTCTATCAGCCCTCACAGCCCGATAGGCCTGCCAGCCTCAATTTCAGCAATGAGGGTCAACACCGCTCCACGGGTTCACGACGTCACGAGGAAAACTCGTGATAGAATTCACATTCTATCATTAGCTCTCAGCCTTCGCTTATGGCCGACCAAGGCGTATGTCCGCTTCGTGTCACAACCAGACCTTGGCGGGCTCGCAACCTCACATCAGGATTCAGCTGCATTCGTCGGGCAGTCCGGCGGTACAGAATGCCTGCCGCATTCGATGGTGCCACTCCAGATCCCGCGTATGGCAAAGTACCATCGCATCCGAGATGGTCATTTTGGGATCGATCCGCAGCATTTTCGCTACAGTTTCCTGTGCTTCTGTAACACGGCCGAAAGGCACGGCATTGATGACAAAGTAGGCGAACGAGTGCATCGCCGGATGGGCTTCCATAGCCTTCGATGACCATTCGTATCCCTTGTCGTATTCTCCGTTGATATTGTATGCGCAGCCCAATCCGGACCATGCAGCGGGCCGCGCGGGGTCAAGCGGGTCGAGACGCATTACCGTCGAGAAGGCGTCGATCGCCGGCTGGCTCTCACTCCGCATGACGGAAACCCAGCCTCGCGCGATCCAGGCTGCTCCAAGACTTGGGTTGAGCTCTACGGCGCGATCGGCGAGCTCTTTCCCGACGTCGTATTGCCTACCAAGATGACACAAGTGATGGGCCGCCCGCGCCAACGCCAGCGCGTCCTCGCGTGGCAGCGCGATCGCGGTTTCGGTCAACCGGATGATTTCGGCTCGCGTCTCCGGAGGCATCGGAGTGCCGTAGCCGAACTGCCGATTGAAGAGACATGACGCCGCCATGACGTAGGCAGCCGCATAACCGGGGTCAAGCGTGAAAGCCTTGCAATACAGATCGTGTGCTTCGTCAAAGCGTCTGTCATATCGTTGAAGGGCTGTTGCCCTTTGAAAGAGTTCGTAGGCATCGAGATCGACTGTTGGCTTGGCTTTGATGCGCTCGAATTCGGCAATCTCCAGCTTGAGCGAAACCGAACTGACGATTTTCATCGTCAATGCATCTTGCAATTCGAAAAGATCGTTTAGCTCGCCGTCGAGCTTCTCAGCCCACAGGTGCTTGTTCGAAGGAGCTTCAATCAATTGTGCCGTGATGCGGATGCGGCCACCAACCTTTCGAACGCTGCCTTCGAGCACGTAACGAACGCCGAGCTCCCGCCCGATCTGCCTAATATCAAAGGCCTTTCCTTTGTAAGTGAAACAGGAGTTGCGGGCGATGACAAACAGGGAAGGAAAGCGCGAGAGCGCCGTGATGATGTCTTCGACGATGCCGTCCGCAAAATATTCCTGCTCGGGATCGCCACTCATGTTCTGGAACGGTAGCACCGCGATCGACGGCTTATCAGGTAAGGCAAGCAAATTCGGCGTACCGGGTGGTATTTTCTGCAATCCAGACGGAGACACATTGCCAATGAGCGCCATGCGCCACGCCCGCATAGGCTCCGCGATGTTCTTGAGCGTCTGCAGGCCGATGTCTTCGAATACGACATCGACTTTGCTGCGAATTTGCCTTTGAGTGTCGTCGGAAATACAAAGGCCGCCAGGCTCCGAGATACCTTCGAGCCGGGCCGCAATATTCACACCGTCGCCGAAGATATCATTATCGTCGATCATGATATCGCCAACATGAATGCCGATGCGGAATTCAATTCGGCGGTCTGCCGGGTCGTCGGCGCTCATCGCGGCCATGCCGCGCTGGACTTCGGCGCCGCAGCGCACGGCGTCTACGGCACTGGCAAACTCGACCAGCATGCCGTCACCCGTAGTCTTGACGATACGACCTCGATGGGCTGCGATGGTTGGGTCAACAAGGGTCTTTCTGACGGCCTTTAGCCGAGCTAGCGTGCCTTCCTCGTCGCCGCCCATAAGGCGGCTATACCCGGCCACATCTGCCGCCAGCACCGCTGCCAGACGCCGCTCCATCCGCTCGCTGGTCAAAAAAAGCCCCTAAATCAGAAAAATGGCTCCACTTATCAAAGCATGTTGGGCTGCTGTTCGGCTAGGGCCAATGTCCGGGTTGGGTCAGGAGCGGACACTCAAATTCATCCGATCGTCGACTAATAAGCTTTTGCGTATTCTATCATTAGCTCTCACTATTTGACTTGGAAAACCTCCGTCAAGAAATCTCGAACGAATATGCGAGCCTTGCTGCTTGCGGCCTCGTTGTAAGCAATCGTTGGGTCTTTTTCGACGCAGGCATCGGTAAAGGTGAAAGGCTTCTGGGTTTCACGATTGATTATTTGATGATCGTTTCCTTCCACCAGCTGACAGCGGCGAGTTGTTGTCGCTCCCTTTAAAACTGCAGGCGTCCGAAAAGCCGGGGCGTCGAATACGTGGTACGTGTCCGGGTACTCAATCAGCTTAACGTCCTTGTGAGCGTTTGTCAGTCGCTCCACGTAGGCGCGACACGGTGCAACTGAGTTGTAGTTGTCTGAACTGCCGTGGAGGATTCGGATGGGCCTATCGCTCACATCGGTGTCTTGCAGGTAAGTAGTCACGCAATCAGGGTAGAAGGCAATGTGCGCTGCGAAGCGCAAGTTGTTGGCTGGACCGAGCGTTCCGTATAGTCGGTTCATGGCCGAGTACAGGGCCGACTGTCCGCCCCTGGAAAAGCCCATCACAGCGACGCGGTTGGGATCGATTCGCGGATGCTTAGCCAAAAGGTCGAGAGCCCGATAGGCATCGCCAACCATGTTAAGACGACCTAGCTGCGTCTGATCCATTACTGTGGAAACGATCCCTCGTGCAGCGAAGCTGTCGATGGCAAATGTCGCGATGCCGAGTTGAGCCAGCTCCCTCGACCACTCGTCAATCATACTTCCGGTGGCGCCGATACCGCCGGAGCCATGGAGTAGGACGACGGCAGGCAATCTATCGTTGCCAGCTTTTGGAATGCGCAGTTCGCCAGCGATAGTCACCGGTTGCCCTTCGCCCCGGCCCGCCAAGAAATCTGAATCATTAAGAGTGACGGACGAAATTGGATAGACTTCTAAGCGCGCCAACTGAGCATTCGCCGACACGTCTATTGCCGCAAGAATTGCAGCCGCTGTTATTATCTTTTTGAGCATTGCTTCCCCCTTGAGGTCGACAGTGCAGAACTAAAGGACGCGCCGACAAAGTAACACGCTGCAACCCTCCTGGATATATGTCTCAGATGGGTCATTAGGCGACATCGGTCAAATGAAGCTCGAATCGGGCTAGCGATGCTAAATCGAAATTTCTTGACGCCAAGATCGCGGCGAGGACGCGCGCTCATTCCTCCGGCATGCCGGCCTTGCGCAAGCCCTCGAAGAGGTGGATGAGTTGGTCATTTCGACTGGGAAGGTTGACGTAAGGATCTTGCGCTTTGAACTGGGCGACGGTCTTGGGGATGTTGCCCGGCAACGCGAGATACTGCCTCAGACTTTCCCTTGCCTCTTCATCATGTCCGGACAGCGCAAGCGATGCGATCAGGCCCGAACGCGCAACCGTAGAATTCGGAATAGCCGTGATCGATCGCCTCAGCAGATCATTAGCCTCTTCGTAACGCGTGAGAACGAAAAAAGACCGTCCTTGTACAATAAGTAGGAGGGGCGCGCCGGGATCGCGGGGGAAAAGGCGCAGCGCCTGATCGGCGACATCGATTGCTTTCTCAGGCTTGCCCGCTAAAAGGTGGCCTGCGGCAATTATGAAATACGCCGGTGCAAAGCTCGGGTTTAGTTCCACCGAGCGCTCAGCCTCGTCGATCGATTCGTCGGGTCGCGTCGTCAGCAAAACAGCTGCCTTTGCAAAATGAGCGGAATAGGAATTCGGATCGACTGCGAGCGCCCGCGCCAGCAACTCTTCCGCACGACGCCGGATGGCCGCAGGATCGGCGGTTCGATACGATAAAGCTCCTCCGCTGATCGCGGCCGCCAAATTCTCCAGTGCGCGAACGTTGTGGTCGTCGATCTGAGGGCCGCCAGCCGCCTAGCGGGGCTCTGAGTGGGTCAGATCAGTTCAACCACCCGCCGTTGGGCCTCTGCCTCACCGTCGATGTATCGCTGCGTGATACTCAGGTCGCTGTGTCCAGCTAGTATCTGCACGTCCCGGAGAGAGCCCCCTACGGTCGAAATCTTCCGGGCGGCGTTAGTGATGAACGTTCGCCTTCCGGAGTGGCTTGAGCATCCGACGAACCGGAGCTGCGCATACCAGAGGAAGAACATGTTCACGATTGACTGGGCGCTGGTCCGGGATGACCGTTCCGTGCTTACGACATATTCCGATCTCGGCTGCTGGTCGGTACGCCACGAAACGAGCGCGTCCCGGAGCTCCCGGTTGAGCGGGATGATGCGTCCCGAGCGGCCCTTGCTAGCTCTATCCTCCAACCGAAGCTCCGATCCGATGGCGCCGGAAGCATCGGAAAGCATGTCCCACATAACGTGAGCTATCTCGTGGGCTCGAAGGCCGGCCCGAACAGATAAAAGGCAGATAACCTTGTTTCTCGTCGCGTAGCGAGAAGTGGCGACCAAGTTGAGGAGAGCCCCTATCTGGTCGCCAGAAAGTGTCTTCGCTTGTTTGCCCAGAGCCATGGCGATCTCCAATCTCTGGGCTAGGGCAATACCTCCCCGGCTACAAAATGCAGACCGGTCTGATTATGATTTTCGGAGGCGTCGGGCGGGGCCCCTTTCATCGGAAGTCCACCATCCCTCCCTCCTTATCGATCGCCCTTATGTCGGCATCCGGATAAGCAGAACCGGCCAGTTCGATTCCGTTTTGTATAGCCTCGGTGTTTCCGGATACGCGCGAGAAATCGCGCCAGATGTTCTCGCTTGGCCCTCGGGTTTGAATCTTTACGTCGGACGATGAGGCGCCGCCTATGGCAGTTGCTGCTGACTTCAATACCTCAAGCCAGAAACCCATCGCCGTTAGTCTCCTCCGGGAGGGGTGACGTAGGTCACATCAACAGCAAAGCGCCCATCGCTCGATGGTTGAACCGTGAATTTCGCGGTTGCGGGCGGGTTGCTCGTCGCCTTCTGTTGGATGTTGTTCGTCTTGAGCCAGACCTGCGCGGTCTGATCGAGCATGTCGAAGTCGGGATTCTTCTGGATCGAGGCGTTCACGCCAGCCATGAAGAGGTTGTCCCGTGCGAGGCTTGTTCGGACTCCGTAGTCGTACCAAGCTAGGACCATTGCAGGGTCATAGCTGAAGGTCATTCGGCAGAAGTATTTCTTCGAAGCCGGATTGACGTCGTCGGTGAGCGTCCGTGCGCTGGTGAAAAGCTTAGGAAACGCGCTGTAGACCAGGCGCTGATCGTCTGTAACCTTTGCTATGGTGTTTCGACCCCAGCGCAACTCCCCCTCGGTCGGATTGACCATTTTTGCGACGCCCTCTCGTGTTTTTCGACTCTGGTACTCGTCAAACCACTTCCGCATGCCGACGGCGTCGAGCTTACTGATGTGGGACAGGTTGGAAAATCCTGCGTCGGTACATGTCATAAGAAAGCGACAGGCGACGTATTCCCTGACCTCTTCGACGACAGCATCGTGATTACAATCGAAGTCGCTTCCAAACCATCCGATCCGGGTCATTCCGGAAGGAATCTGCGCGTAGCCCTCGTCGTTCCGACGAGCCTTTTCCTTCCGCTCCTCGACCGACAGGCCCTGCTCATTGGCGAGGTCCGCCATGTCGAGCAGCCGGTTGGAGACGAGGGCGAGGCCTATAACGGTCAGGACGAGGCACGACCCGTTTATCAACGTCCTTTTAGAAGTCGCTCTTGTCTGGTGGCTGTTCAGCTGCGTCACTTGGAAAGTCCTTCTTCGGTTGCGGAAAGACGGTGAGCGCCGGTCCCGGCGAACCCGTCGAAGGTCAAAGCTATTGTGGGTAGACCATACCGCAAATACCGATTTTTTCGGTATCTGAAAATTCGTTTTAGTTATTTGGCCCCCTTCGCCGGAGGCCAGATGCCAAAAACGGTGACCTCACCGCTTCAAAAGAAGCTCGCTGCTATGCTGGTCCAGTATCGGAGGGCAGCTGGTCTGCGGCAGGTCGACTTGGCGGAAAAGCTCGGCGTCTACCAGTCGTGGGTGACCCATCTGGAATCTGGCCAGCGGCGGGTCGATGTGATCGAGTTGATCGAGCTTGGCAGGGTGCTCGGTTTTGACCCGGCGGAGGTCGTTCGAAGACTGGCAAAGCGGTAGCATATTCTCGCAGCAGGTCGTCGAAGGCTGACAACCACGATATGGGCCGCCTCTCAGCTTCGTCCACTCATCGCGTCAGCCCTGCACGATCACGAATCCAGCAGAAGCGGCGGTTCAGATCGGCCGAGTCCCGGTGCATCTCGGATATCGCGAGCAACCCCAGAAGGCTTTGCCGACAAGCGCGCCTCGTCGAGCCGTTCGTCGCACCATGGGGTTAGCGCATCGCGGGCAACTAACCGCATGTGGCTGGACCTGAGTTGCGGTCCGCGCCCCGCCACCGAATGTTGCGCCGAGGTTTGATGATGACCGCTGAAATGTAGAAACTTGCTGGACCGGCGTAGGTGCAACGCTGGGGCGCGGCGGGACCGGGACACCAACGTGCTGTAGATCGACCACGGCTTGGGCGAGTTGCTGGGAAAGCTTCATCAGATCCGGATCATGTAAAGCCTTCCACCTTTCAAACCCTTGTGCTTCTCGACGGAACTCATCAATCGCCTTCTTTATTCGTTCTTCCAGACCTTGCTGTTTGCTGATGATCTCGTTCTGGACCTTTTGGATGTTCCGTTGGTCTTCTGGTGTATAGGTGCTGTGGAATTGGAACTTCGCTTCCACACGACGAATCCACGCCTCAATGTTGGATGCTTTGACCGGGCCAATGCCGTGGACCTGCTGAACATCACGCTGCTTGGCATCCAACGCCGTGGTGAATCCGTAGGATGCCAGCTGGGCCAGATCGCCCGAGTTGACCTTTGGTATGCGCGCACCACGGATGGAGAACTGCGAAAGATGGTCGTCTAGCTGTTTTTGCTTCCTGTGTTTGTCATATTCGCTTCGGACATTGCCAAAAGTCGTCGCGAGCTGCTTGAACTCATCGATGGCAGCCAGAGCCTCTGCCTTTTTCCTCAGAACCTGCTCTATGGGTGCCGTGCGCTGTAGGTGCTCGATACGAGAAGAAACGGCATTTGCGCGTTGTCTGTAGTCGGAAAGCAATCCGTCTGTTGGTGACGATGATCGGAATAGAAGCCAGCCTCCGAAAACGGCAATGCCCAGAGCAAGAATGCCGGGGATACCGGAAGCGAGGGCATAGATAGCGCCGAGCAGTACACCAGCCCCAGCAATTTTGGTTATCGGGCCGAAATGTTTCTGAGAGATAACGTCTTGCGCCGCCTGACTTGGCTTAGGCGAACTTTGCGTCTGTGGGAGCGCAACAGATATTGAAGTTGGGATGGAAACGCCATTTATCGCTGCCATCAGCGCCGGAATGTCGAGGACAAACCCTGCTGCCGGATCCAGGCGCCCATTCGGAACGTGGATGCTGGAAAAGTCGGTATCAATAAACAGTGGACGCCCGTATTCGGCTTCCATCCGGCACCAAGGGCACTCTCCAGCGGCGCGTGCGTACTTATGAAGCTTGCTTCGGTTGCAAACCCTGAGAGAAGCTTCCAGTTCGCCAAGGGCCTCAACCCATGTCGACGCCGATGGACGTTTGCTAACATGATTGGGTGAGAAGGCATCTTCGAACAGCTGAGCGACCTTGGACGTAAAGTCATTGAGCCGGACGGTACCGGGCGGCGGAATCATGCCGGTACTTCTGGCGGAGTATGCAAAGCGATACTCGGCAATCGCCTTTTCCAGCGGCATATCACCATTGCTGGTAAACCTGCCGGAGAACGGATGCCTGTCCATACAAAGCAATTGAAACAGACATACGGCCAGCCCAAAGGCGTCATGGTCGGTGGTGCGTATGATCGACTTTAAGGATTTTCCCTGCAACTCGGGAGGCGTGTATTCGGGAACGCCGACCAAGCAGAGATAGCGTTGGGCGCCGTCGCTTACCTGAAAGCTATCTGCGTCAATCAACGCAACTGTTGCCTTGAGAGAAACCAGAATCCCTCGCTGATTGATGTCGCCTACGACGCAGCCCGTCGCATGAACCTGCGCAAATACTCTGGCAATGTTGAGCGCCACGCGCACGATGAAGGCGTAATCGGCCTTTGGGAAATGCTTTTGTCGCGAGGACGGTGTTTGAAGTTCATGGATCTCCTTGTGCCTTTCAACAAGACGCATCACGAAGCCGACGAATGCGCCCCGCCCATCAACAACAACCTGATCCGGGAAGGCGACTAAGGGCGCACTATCCGAGAGGCGAATGCCGACCATGGCTCGGATTTTCTTTTCGCGCTCGGCCACGAGGTTGGGCAGATAGGCTTTGAGAGCAAAGCCTGGCATATTGCTGACGGCAAAGACCTCTCCTTCGCCGCCCTTTCCGATTCGTTTATCCATGTGCAGTTCGCGACCGTTAGCGAACAGCTTGGCCGCTTTCATTTCGTCACCGCAATAATCAACGTCTTGTCGTCATCCGTCCGCTCATTCAAACGGTCGCTCGCTAGGAAGGCAGAGAGGTTCTTGCTGAGCGCGCTATCTTTACCGATGACTGTTGACGCGTTTAGCGGTCTCACCATGGGATTAAAAAATGCGGCGGACGGCTCGCCAGTGGTGCTGTCGATAACAAGATTTTCGATACCGTCAGAGAAGGCGGCCAGCGAATCGAACTGATTTGAACGTCTGGTAATGCGCAGAGAGGGGTGCGGATCATCGGTCACAAAGTAAGTGGTCGAGGCGTACTCGCCGTGATGCGGTTTGCTCAGCACTATCCATGCGGCACTGTCTTTGTCGCGAGCGACAACAGCACCGTCGCCTACGTGTGCCGAGACAATCTCATCTTGCGACACCATGACCATGACTAGCGTTGCAGCAAAATCTCTGCGCGTCCGCTGACGTTTGCCTGCCGCCAATTGTATGCGGTCGCGTGCAATATCCATCCACGACCAGATTGCCTCGTCATCTGGCAAGCCGCCCGCATCACGGAACGCGGTTCGAGCTTGACTGCCCACGGTGCGACATACAATAGACGCGCCCTGTCCACCAAACTCGGCGGACCCAGCACCGTCAGCGATCGCGGCGAAAAATCGTCGTTCGCCTTTGTCACTCCCAAAGACAAAGCAATGCTTGGCGTCCTGAAGCCTAGTCCCGGCACGAATGTGCGATAGGCCGATTACCGAGGCGGCTGCGTAACACCAGTTCATTGAGTCCTATCCGGCGACAGCCCAACCATCTGGCGTGGTGGGGTTCTCAAGCGCCACCTGATCGCCCGGATTGGAGCGGGACATGGCGCTCAGCGAGTTGGAAAGCCACTGGAAGAACTCCTTGAACTGAAGTCCTTTGAGCTTGAGAGGTTGGCGGACCGAGATTTGCGAGAGGGTTCCGAGGTCAGCGCCTTCAACGCCAATCGCGTAAAACATAAAGGCTTTGGACTCTTCGCCTTCCCGTACCAACTGTGCTGCGGGCTTCCAATTGTCGGTGGGCGCGCCATCGGTAATGAGGAAGACCCAAGGACGATAGAAGTTCACGCCATTGGCGCGGTAGCGATCTTTGCGCTCGCGCAGCATACGCAGAGCGACCTCAATGGCTTCTCCCATTGGAGTATTACCCTGCGTCGAGAGATGCGGCGGAAAGAAATTGGTTGCGCTGGTGAATTCCATTTCCGTGGTGACGGGGCCGAATGTCACAACGGCGAACTCAACACGCTTTGCCGCGAGGCTGTCGCTCTGGATTTCTTCTTGGAGGTGGCGAAGTCCCTCATTCAATTGCTCGATTGGCGCACCTGACATTGATGCGGAAACATCCAACAGCAAAATGCAAGGACACCTTGCCTGCGGATTGTCCAAGAATTCCGCGTCGCCAAAAGGCTGTTGTTCAAAATCAGTCATATGGCCCCCACCTAAAGGATCTCGTTGATCGTTGAAAACGTTATAGATTTTGTGCCAACAAGAAAACGCCCTGAATTGCACAGCGGTCCTGAGCACAACGGCGGAAGGAAATGAACTTCGCGGCTAGAGCCGGGTTTTCCGTTGTTGAATCGAACCCATTCCAACATAACGTACGTTGCGTCTCATTGTTCTACAACGAGTTGTCCGTCGCGCCTTCGGACGGTGACCCCTAACCTGCCGGCGAGAGATTCCAAGGCCTCAAGCACTAGGCCCTTGGCATGCCAGTCGTCAATTTGGTGGTAAAGCCTAATAAGCAGATCGAGTGCGGGCCGGTTGGCGTGCGCGGCAACGGCCGCGATGCCTGCGTATGGAAGATTCGGCCTGCGGGCTCTGGCGAAAGCCTCCGCCGTAGTTAGCGGAATTACCCGCCGTCTTGTGCGCAGATCATCCATCGCGGACCGCAGGATGTTGCCATAGTCGTCCTCGTCATATTCCCGAGAATCTGGATCGGTAACGGACAGCACTGCTTGCTCGAGCCTGTCGAGGGCGCGAACGGATCCGAGATCCACCGATGCGCGTAAGACCCTGCAGCGCTGAAGAAAGGAGAGGTCATTCCGATCGCTCCACGCTTCCACCAACTCCGCCCAGGCATCGATGGACGGGTGGGGCGGGCAATGTCTTAGTCCTCCACCGTCGATGCCATCCATCTCGTAGATGTAAGTCGTTCCCGTAACAGCACTCTGGGCCATCGCTGTCACCTCGTGCGCATCCATACTGCGCGATTTGACCAATTCGGTCATTCGAATCCCTATCGTACGCGAGCGATAGTGACCAAGCAGCGATACGGTAATCGTGGCGAGCTCTATGGGCAGGGTTGCAAGACGTTCGACGAGTCCACCGTAAGCAATCTCGTTGCCGAAACGGGCAGAAAAGGCGAGCATCAGGTCGTGGTAGGGCGTCGGGAGCAACTGCTCGTTCACACACCGTTCAACGAAGCGAAGTCGTCTGGGTTCTTCTGGAAGAAGGGTCCGGAAACTGTTCAGGATATTGCGTCGCAATTCTTCCGTGAGTTCAGGGTTGCTGACCAACGCGACAATTGCCTGCTCTGGATCGTCAGTCGCCGCAATAGTCTCCTTGGCAGACCAAGAGTCGCTAGATCTATTCGAGCGAAGAGCGCGATGAATTAATGGCCATACCCTATGGTCGAGCGGTCTGGGGAGTAGCCGAAAGGCTGCTAAACGTAAACCGTCCGGAAGGCACTCGTCTTCTGCTAGGTCGCGCGCGATGTTTACGCCAACATCCTGCGTTAACGCCTTCGCGTCTAGAGCTGCGACGAAATCCACAACGCCTTCGAGTTCGTTTTCAGTGGTCCCAGGACGTCTTGCCCGCTCCGAGCAGAGCATCAACACGTCATCAGCGACTCGATTGAGAGCAGGTCGGAGAGGGCGGACCGGCATAAATCGGTCCAGACCCCGTTCCAGCAAGGTCGCTACGACTTCCAATGTTAACTCTGACGCGTTGGCGCGACAAACGATCTCGCCTGCTCCGTCTTGAATGAGCCAGCGATGGCCGAGCCGACCGCGAACGCTTGGATCGAGGGGGACTGAGAAAGCGTCGACGAGCAGTCGCCCTACCCGTTCTCGAATGCGTGATGGCGCACTCTGCCAAAATGCAGCGAGCTTCGAGGCTACCTCTTCCTTTAAGCTGGAATCGACTACGGCACCATTGGCAATACAGCGCCCGACGAGACGCAGCGCGGTGGCGAAGGCGTCGTCCTCTCGATCAAGGATTTCTCGAACGATAGCTGAAGGCGAAGGGTGAAGTTCGAGGGCAAATTGCACCACTTGAGCCCAAGGGCGCTCAACGGCGTCATCGGCCCGATTTGCAAGACTGTCTGGCACTTCGCGCACGAGATGGCACGCAGCGAGATATTCTTGGACAATTGGATAAGGGAATTGAAGCCGGATCGCACTTTGCCGCTTTAAAATTCCGCAGGCCAGCAGGCCCGCGAGCAATCTATCTGGCCCGTCCGGTTGATCAGAGAATCGGCTAGCCGCCTCTCTCACTTCACGCTCAGTCACGCCAATTTCCTGCCGTTGCACACGCGAATAAGCGAGAGACTCGGCGAGAATTCTAAGCCATGAATGGACATGGCTACCACCGGCGCCTGTGGTCAGCAGCACCTTGTGCTCGTGAGGGCTGAACAGAGTTTTCAGATAGCTTTCAATGAGATCTGCCCGTCTATTGGGAAGGCTGTCCCCATCCTTCCAGCCCGCCATGAGCAATGTCAGAAATAGAGGTATGCGAGCGAGTCGTGCGAGGTCGGGGTAAGCAGCGAGGTGTTGGGTGAGCTCCCATCCATCCAAACCAGGCAGTCGACTGCGTAGCGTGTCCGCGAACCGTGCGATATCTTCATTCTCGAGTGGCAGGAGCTCAATCATGCGAGCGTCCGCCGGGCCCGCCAGCACCGCAGGATCACGAACCGTGAGCAACCATGGGACGCTCGGATAGCGCGCCGAATAGATACCGATCTTGCCAAGGACAGCCTGACGCGCGGCAACCGGTATCTCGTCAAGACCGTCGAAGAGTACCACAAGGAGCCCATGCTCTGCGAGGCGACCCCAATCAATGCGAACCTCGAACTCACTGTTGACTTGTGCGGTCAGGAACTCAATCACGCTCACTGACGTCGCAGAGAAGGTTCCCAAGGGCACCAATACGGGGACGAAGGGGCTACGCGCCAACTTTGCCGCAATAGCCAGAAGCAGCGCAGACTTACCGTGCCCAGGCCCGGCGATCACAATGCACCGATCGAGCTCCTCAGAAGGAAAAGCTTGAAGGTCAACGGGCGCGGCTTCCTTATCGATATCCCAACGAGGCTCCTCATCTTCGAAATCACTGACGGTCGTGCGGTCATAATTGCGCGCACGTGGCCAAACGAAAAGTTCTAAAGCTGGGCCTGAAATACTAGTCCCCGGAACCTCAATACGCGCGAAGCGTTCGACTGCGGCCCGATAAGCAGATAAGCCCCACTCGGCGGGCTCAGTGATTTCGGCCCCAAATTCCTCTTTGAGTCGGCGTCGCAACTCAGGCGCGAGAAGCAGGGCTCGCCGCCGAGCTTCGCCGCCGGCAAGGTCTCTTAGGCTAGAAAGAAGTTGCCTCGGTGATATGGATGCGGCTCCGAAGCGGCGTCGTTCAAACGTTCGCTCCAGCTCATCCTGCGTAATGACCTCCACAGAGACGCGCCGGAGTAATTCGAGGATATCGGCCATGAGTATGCTAAGCACGCGTTCGATCGCAGCGATCAGCCGACGCATGTCTTCGCCCAAGCGGCTGAGCCATTCGGCAGCATCAACGGCTGTCGCGGCCCGATCACAAATATCGCGTAACTGCGTCGCGACGGGACCATGATCACCAATCACGATCAGCAAGCGATCGTCGGATCCAAACGCCTTATCACGAGACTGCGCAAGTACGTTGGTCCACAGTTTGCGCCATGCATCGTCCCCGGTTCGCAAGTTCAACTTAGCTTGGATCCAATCACGGTGACCATCTGCGAAACGCAACACTATGTCATCGACGCGTACGGGTGCCTCGAGGCGAACCTCTACTACGCGCTCCCGAGGTGAGAGCGGACTGAGATCGAGAAGATCCGCCAAGTGACGGGCGGCGACTGTGTTCTGGTAAAAAACACCCGCCTGCGTGGTGGCTCCGCCCCGTTCTGGCATGATCCTCTACAACATCTCTGCGAATTGTCGGACCATTATAGGTAAAAGTGCTGGTCTCGCAACTCGGCGCGCGGTCGGGCAACGTCTGGATGCTGTGAGACGACGAGCTTACCCCGCCGCCACCTTTTCGAGGCGATCGATTGCCGCCCGACTCGGCACCCTGAAGTCGACCGGTATCTGCAAACAGATATCGCGTGTCGTGATTTTCAGTAGGCCAGCGAAGTGCCTACGGCGCCGTGGGACGGCGTTATCAATCGACTCACAGATCGAGTGAAGCACGGCCGGCTGAAAGAACGTCTCGACGTCGGCAAGCACCGATAGCTTGCGGCTTTTAGGTACACCCGCCGCTGATATCGGTGCAGGTTCGAATTTTGCAGAGCCCGAGCGGTCTACCGCACACAAGCAAATTGATTCTGGACAGATCAACAGCGCGGGTGCCGAGCGATGGTTTCGTCGAGTCGGACCACTGATGATACTTGACCCATTCTAACATCAGTTGATTTCGGCATCTTGAGCATCACGACTGTGTCGCCGCTATCGGTGGTGGTGCCAAAACCATTTGCTTGATGCCAGTGGCATGGAATCGATTTGCCGCGGAGATGTGGCTCTCCCATTTCAGGTGAATGTTTGGCTGGAAAACCAAACATCGGCTGCAAGAGCAGAGAACATTACTCTCCGCCAGTTATTGACAGGCAATGCCGTCGTTTGGCTTTTCTCCGATAAGTAGCGCGAAAAATCCTCAGCGCTGCTCGCCAACATCGTCGTTCGCCTAGTTTGTATAGTCTCGGGGAGATCTGCTGCTGCTTCGACCGAAAACTTTCCTGCCAAATTGTACTCAACGAAGTGAGACCGCACGCGGGACTTTTCATATTCAAGCCACTCATTTGGCGGCGATACAAAGTACTCTAGAACCGGTGGGTCCGTCCGAATTACTCGGGCGTGAATCCATTTCTCGACGAAGAACTTATCGTGATCGAAGTAGGGATGAAGGGTTTGGTCTTCCTGTACCTCAGCAAATGCGTTGAATTTCTCGGAGTTACAATCTCTGCAGCAAGGAACCAGGTTTGTCGGCATTATCGAATAGAGCGGAAAGTTCGCTTTGGGCAAATAATGATCCAACGTCTGAACTTGACCGACACCGCCGCACAAAGGGCATTTTCCGCCGGCGGCCACTTTGATGGCTTCGTAGAGCCGTCTTGCGGGCTTTGGTTCGGGCACAAAGTACTGAGTGTAAAGCTTGATCAGATCCGATTTGTAAAGATCACCCTGAATGATAGGATTATCTGCGGTACCCACTCTTGGAAGTGAGTATAGCGTAGCCGCTCGAGCATGAGTTTCGTAGCCTGTTTCGATAATTTCCGGGCTTCCAAATGCGGCGGCGTGTGAAATACGTGTGGCTTCGCTCCCTATCCCAGAGATTGCGTCGGCTAAAGCGTCAGAAAAGCCCACCCTCGGTATTGGCAGCTTTTTCATCAGCTATCCTCACGTCGATGCATGATCGACCGTAGGATTGCTCGTCCCTCTAAGCCTAATTGATCCTTAAATACCGCAATAACCTCTTCGTAGCTCGTCGCTCTTGCCGCCTCGGATAACAGCAGCTCATTGAAACCAGACTTTGTTACTTCAAGCGAGAATACTTCGCGCGTCAACAACCCAACATTCTCGCCAAAAGTCTCGGTCTCGGGCCGCTGCCATTCCGACGATAAACCGGAACGCGTGATCTTCCACACGCAAGATTTGGGGATCTCTTGGAGAACAACCGGGGAATGTGTCGCCATAATCGCGATCCCGTTCCTATTCGAAAGTAGCTTGCTTAGGCTGCGAATAAGGGCAGACAATAAGGGAGGGTGGAGATGACTCTCGGGCTCATCGAACAGAACGAGAGTCTTCTCATCGACTCTTGCGACTAACTTCGTGATGGTCAGCAGAACTATAGCGTGTCCAGAACTCATTCGCTTTAAGAGCGAACGCGCAAATCGGCCTAATGCCTCTCCGCGGAAGTCGAGAAACTGCGCCAGATTCATTTCAGCGAAGTTGTCATCCGATTCCAAATCTCGAATAGCTTCCAGCCATCTGCCGCTGCGCGACCTCTCGCTAAGGCATAGCTCGAGACTCTCCACAAACTCGTCAGCAAGCTCATTTTGGGACTTCAGCAAAGCTCCGTCTTCATCAGCATAACTCTTTAATCCCACATAAAAGTAGCAGGTCCCCTTGGAAGGGTCTGATTGCTCTGGTGGAGGGTTAAATGGATCAAACGCGCTGAACGATACTGAAACTAGGCCGCTGAAGTAATCTCTACTTATTGGTTGGTACCTCCACGGCCCATGATTTTCAAAACGGATATCAGCGCGGTCCGGTTCGGTGATTGCTCTTGTCATGTTATTAAGTAACGTGGTCTTACCAGCGCCATTACGCCCAATGATAGCGTGAATATTCGTGGTTGGTGTTGAGTTCGCCTCAACTTCAAAATCCAGCTGAAAGGAAGCCAGGCGCTCACTTCCGTCTTGAGTGAACCGAAACGCATAGTCAGTCAGCGGAACACCGCCGCCTAGTACTCGCTTAAACTGAGCAACTACCGTGTTTAAGCTAATCGTTCGAAGCAGAGATGTCTGGAAGACAGGTTCATCGCGCGCCAGATTCAAAGTCGCGTTGTCATACGCAATATCGCGCAATGCTGTAAGATAGTCCTTGCGAAATTTATCCGACACTTTACGCGATAAAGTAACGTAATAATCGACGTCGCTACCAACAGAGAAGTATCCGGAGGGTAACGAGGCAAAGCCATCGCCGAGCGTTGAATGAGTCGATGTCGCCTCAGTCTGCCCTCTAAAGCCTATCTTAACGCTTCCCAGCTCGTGCTTGACGGCATTCTCGTCGAACACAGTGACTTGAAACATGGTCACAAATGAATAGTCGTTCCAGTAGTCAATGTGGAGAAACGCCGTGTTCTCTCCCGCTGACGGAATATTTCCGCTTCTCGGAATTACAAAGAACTGGATCAATGGCTAACCCCTTGTTCAAATATTTTATGCAGAAGAGGCCATCAGCGAAGGGATGATGCTTATTTCCATCGTGGCCGAGGCGCGCATTAGCTAATATGGCCGTCAAGCTCCGACGCACGTACCCAAATATGAATGCCTCGTTGCTTATTTGGATTAGAAACAAATACGATTTCTGAACTGAGCCATGCGAGCTCACGCGCATCCGCAGTGTGTCTTTATCCTGTGGCACTCTCATCCCCGCCCTTCAATATTGCGATCCAGTCTTCCACCGTAAAGTGCAGAGAGCCTCGAATAGGCTCAAGGATTTCAACGCAAGTTATTTCATACTCTGCGGAGAAGTTCTTGATGAGTTCGTCCGCCTGAAAGCGCAGCCATACCAACTGGGATTCAAAAGTTCGGTTGTGCACTAGATCCGCTATGTAAAAGGAAGCGGTACTTCCGTCATCACCGTATGTGGGCTCGTCCTGCGACGGCAGTTGGATATCTTTATAGAACCTCGCTAAAGCGAGGCTACTGGGCACCTCAGGTTGGCTTCGCATTATCTGCGCCCGGACAAGATCCGGAAAGGTAAGAACAACACTGATCTTTGTGGCGACCGCGCTTCCAGCATTCTCCAGCCGAATTCGAAAGGCCGTCGAGGATCTTGCCGCCGTTTTCCATTCACCGAGGTCTTCTAGGTACTCTTCGTACTGGTGCTGGCTGGTCATGCCCCACTGGGCAGGCGGTTCCGGCTCGATTTCGTCAATAGCTAACCTAATGGATTTCAAAGCCTGCTTGGGTTCACCTTCGAAGAATCTCAACGCGAGCTTGGGAAGTCGGTTGGTGTGTCTTGAGAGTTCAGCCTTTAGTTTCGCATTTTCCCTCTCGGTCGCGTCCGGTTCATCAGGAAGCTTCAGAGAGGCCGGTGGTTGAAGCACTTTGAATCCATGCGCTGGCAGTTTTAGACGCATTCCAGTGTCTGCTGTGAAAAAGGTAACTTCACAGCCATGTTCTTTTTTGAACTCGATTGCATGTGCGATGAATTCATCATCAGAGATGGTAGGCGAGAGTCGGTGCGCGGCAAAATCAAGTGTAGGGGAGTGTCGGACAAAACAGAAGCTTACACCGCTCCTTATCTCGACGGCTTCCTCGCGTTCGATATAGTCGGCGATCCATTGCACGAGGGATTGGGCTCGGTCTCGTAAGCGCTTCGATCGGTTCTTAACCTTCTGTTCTTCGAGCTCTCTCAATAGCGTGGGCGTAACGATGAGTACTACGCCTTTACTCTTCGAAATCGATTGCCAGTCAATCTGGTCCGGTCGCTGAAAGTGCATCAGCGAGTTTGTATCCAGCATGACGAAATGAGGTGGATCATCTAACATAGCAAAATCTTCAGAATAGGCGATGATTGAAGGAAGAGGTCATGTGCTGGAATAGTTTTTGGACTTCCATAGTACTGGCTTTTAGGGTCTTGAGCTATGACTCTGTCCGGAGGGTTTGATGGCGCTTCCTGATTCAACCGAGACAGAATCCACGCTAGTGCTCCGCGAGATCGTGGAAGAGATGGACCCAGAGCAAATGCTGGGCTGGCCCAGGCCGAACGATCAGGATTACGCGCTTTTTGGGAAGATCACCCACATCTACAGCGTCTTCGACTTTATCATTCGCTATATGGCGGAGACCATGGACGAGCAGGACATGTTTACGGAACCGTGGGCCGGAAAAACGCGAAAGCTCACGATGGCTCAGGTAGCCGAAGCAATACAATCATCTCCAATCTGGATCGGCTCAAACAGAGCTGCCCTTGAGGAAATAGAAGTGCACCGGCGCATCCGGAATCTCGTGGCTCACTTCGTCGTACGCCGCTTTCCCGAAGACGACGCCTATGTGTTCATGACGAAGAGCGCCGTTGATTTCCGCAGAGTCTACGGCAAGATGCCTGAAGGCATCGACTCTATGCTCTACGGCGTCCTAGATGCAGCGCAATTGCGTGAGTTGGTGCCGATCCTCGAGGGATTGCTGAAATGGGCAGCAAATGTGCTCAGCGACCTAGGTAAGCCTATCTCGTCCAGGGAGATGGAAGAGCGATAGAGATCCGACGAAGCGCTCGGGAAGGACTATAAATGCCGCGTTAGTGCCTGATCCGAGGAAGGCCACCTTCCGGTCTGCATTTCGGACCTCGCGCCATAGTATCTCCGAGTTCTGATCGGAGATACTATGCCCCTCAGTAAACAGGCGAAGACCTTGGCCCGCGACCAAGTCGAGGCCCTCCTGAGTTTCGTAGGCTCGCGTCGGAGCGCTCCCCGAAACGTCGCCATCTGTCTTCTCTCGGTTCGAGCCGGCCTTCGGGCTCATGAGATAGCCCACCTGACGTGGGACATGCTCTCGGACGCCTCCGGCGGCATCGGATCGGACATCCGGCTCGAAGACCGCGCCAGCAAGGGCCGCTCCGGTCGCGTCATCCCGATTAACCGGGAGCTTCGGGAGGCACTGTTGAAGTGGCGCACCGAACAAAAGCCGGTCTCGGAACACGTCGTCAGCACCGAGCGGTCGTCCCGGACGAGCGTCCAAGCGATCGTAAACATGTTCTTCCGATGGTACTCCGAGCTCCGGTTCGTTGGCTGCTCCTCCCACTCCGGGCGTCGGACCTTCATCACGAACGCGGCCCGGAAAATTTCGTCGGTAGGTGGATCGCTCCGGGACGTCCAGATGCTCGCCGGACATAGCGACCTCCGGATCACACAACGATACATCGACGGTGAGGCCGAGGCCCAGCGGCGGGTTGTCGAACTGGTTTGAAAATAAAAGTTTCGACCGGGGGGTTTTGATGACGCGCTTTTCCTAAGTACCGAGCAGATATTCTTGCCTTGAAGGACGGCCTCTAGGTGAAAAACTGCCCCATCGTTCCCCAGTGATCGCCTTCGAGCGGCATATGATCAGCTGCAATCAGAACGATGAGAGAAGCTTAACCTAATCAAACCCCAACTAATACGAATACAGGTCACAACCTTCGCAATGCCCCAACAATGTAACGAGAACTATTCACCGAATACCCTTCATCTAAAAGACCGCTTAACTTCAGGATTTTCCGAGATCATTGAGGACCGGGTTAAGACCGGCTGCTCATGCCACCTCATTACGATCCTGTTTGGCCAGTTATATGGCTCAAAGCCGAAACAAATTGACCAGATGAAGGATGCGATTCAGCGGGTCTACTCTACGTTTCTCACTCGCGTTCACAGGAAACCAAAATCGGCTCCGACCCACGAGTTGCCGTTCCTGATCGGAGCTTTGGACCTTCCGGTCTGCAAACTTAAGCGAGGTTCAACGCCCCTAGTTCGACCAAATGATGGGCTTCACTTTCACGGGGTTCTGATGGTCCCCCAGCCATCTCGGCTAAAAGACGAGGTGTCCGATCACTTCACGAAGCATCCGGCCCTGTATGGGGTCGGATCAACGAGCATCAACCGGATCGATGTTCGTCCCGTCACCCATGATAGAACCCAAGTGCTGGACTACGTTCTCAAGACTGTCGGTAACGGCAGACTGACGTACGATGATGCAATCGTCATCCTTCCCCGGTCAAAGTCCGAGCTTTAGTCAAAACCCAGCCTCCGCTTAGCGCAGGCTGGGTTTTTTGCACGCGGGCTTCCATTCCTCAGAACAACTCATCAAGCGGGCCAAACGGCGATTGCCGGATAGCAGCTCTCACTACGCGACGCGCCTTGTCCCACTTGTCATGACCCGCGTGTCCGGTTCGGATCAAGGGAGACTTGAAGGCGGTATCCGACAGAAGCGAGCTTGAGGCCTTGATCGCCAAGATGGCAATGAACGGGAAGTTCGTCCAAACCACCTGAAACTCCGCGAACCCCGCATCAAGAATAGCCTGCTCGAGTTCGTCCTGAGTCCATAGGACCATTTGTCCACGCAGCTTTCGTTCCTTCGATAGAACATCGCTTTCTGTAAAACCTCTCGACAGCTTGTGGTCGTAGAACGGGAAGGTCAGAGCGTCCTGGAGGCGAGATGTGCGAGCAAGGATCTTCTCCGCGATGAGAACCGCGCCGCCCTCAATCAGCCCGCCCTGCAGTTTCCTCAACAGCGGAAGTCGATCACCCTCCTTCAAAAACTGAAGGGTGAAAAAGCTGGTGACCAAAGAGCAGTTCTCATATCCCCCGAAGGTCCTCACGTCTTCAGTGAGGAAGTTTAGGCGTTCGGACCGATATTCATCCCAAGACCTACCGAATTCGCTCTCGATCTCGAGTCCTACGTAGGAAACATCGGCACGACCGGCGTTCTCCAAAGAAATCTCATACAAGGAGTTCCCTGTTGAGCATCCCAAGTCGATTACCTTAGTGCTCGGCCGCACGAAACGTCTCGAAAGTCCGACGCACTTCCTCATGAGATCGTCATATCCAGGGATGGAATCGCTAATGTGCTTCTGGAATGTGGGCGCCTGATCGCGGAATGAGAAATCGTCAACACTCATTTGCCACCCCGTAAGGTTCAAGTACATTCTCGTAGATGCTTTCAGCCAGCGCTGCTGTAAGCGGCGGTGGCACCATTCTGCAGATTCGTTCTGCCGCCTGAGATACCGTCCCGGTCAGGATGAAGTCGTCCGGAAGGCCAGAGAGCCGCTTCAACTCCGGAATTGTGAACTTTCGGTCGTGTAGCGGATGGCACACGCCCGTGAGGCCGTTCGGCTTTTGACCGGAGGCCGTCAACGTGGGTGCTGGCAAGTCCCACGATGTCCGGACGAGACTGAAGTGCTTGGTTTCACCCGGTGAAATATGAGCGAGCTTCGTGTTCTTCGCGGGCTCCTTGGGAAGTCGACGGATGAGACCAGCCAGCGAACTCATGCGGGCCGATTTAACATAGACCTGCATGTCCCGAGGAGACTGCTTCAAGCCCGTCAGCGCGTCACGGATCGTAGGAATATTGGCAGTCGGCTTTGGGAAAACCCGCTGCACGTCGTCGTCGGAATTAATGCCAACCTTATTCGCGACATCATGACGAACCCCGACAAGAAACGCTCTCCGTCGTTTTTGGGGAACGCCGTGCTCATGTGCCGACAGGATTCGCGCACTAGTAAAGTACCTGCCGCGAAGCCTGCGTCTTACCCCTTCAAAGATTTCTGATCCGGTTGTCAGTATTTGGGGCACGTTCTCCATGACAATAACTTTCGGATCAACTTCGAGCGCCAGCTCCGCGAAGTCATGCGCCAAAGTCGCGATGTGTTTTTGGCGAATGTCTGAATAAGCCCGCATGACGCCTTGGTCGCTAATGCCACTTCCGGCAGTGCTGAACTGGCAACAAGGCGGAGACCCATCGAGCAGGTCGATAACACCCCGTGCCGCCCCCGAATTGGTCAGAAACTGCGTAAGCGCGGTGCACGAATGCAGCAACTTCCGAATGTCGTCCGTATTCACGTGGCAATCAGGATAATTTGCCAGGTAAGTTCGCGCGGCCTCGGGGACGAACTCATTCGCCCCGAGAACCGTGCCGCCGGCAAGCCGATAGCCGGTGGAAGATCCTCCTCCACCTGAAAACGTGCTGATGACTGTGAACCCGCGAGTCGATGATCGGCGTCGAACATCACCCATACTGTACGGTTGATAGCCTGGGATCTTGTCGGCTTCCATGGTGACAGACATCATGCCGCTCCCTGAAGGCTCGGCTTGTCAGTCCAGACCGTGTCACTGGTGAGACATTGCCATCCGGAGGTTTGTTCGCTGGCGAATACGTGCAGACGCGCTGATGCGTCGGGCACCATCCTGTCTGCGAGTGCCTTCCCATCATGGCTTTCACCATCCCATGGATCGTTTATGACCGGCAATTCATGGGCGTGTGCTTTTGTGGCAATGATAGCAATTTTTGCTTCACTGATTTCAGCCGAGTGCGGCCGTTCAAGGAGATAGACCTTCTTCACGTACTTGAAGCCAGAGTACGGGAGGATGACGTCGATCATGATTGAGTAGTTTCGCAGCTCGGTCACACAAACGGCAACTGCGGTTTCCGCAACAAGCTCATTCACACGATAGGATGTGCTCAACGCGTCAGGCTCAGCGTACTCGTTCTGGAATCGTTTATTGTCCTTGACGGTCGGCGTGAGATACACGAGCTCGGCCTTTTTAGTAGCGTGCTCGGTGATCTGCTGAGGTGAAACGCTGATTTCGCGGTTCTCAGTCGCCACAGATTTCGCTTTGCCGCGCTTCAGCTCTTTCTTCTCCTCGTCGAGGAACTCTCGATTTACATCACCGTTTGCCTTTTCCAAGATGCCGATCAGCATTGAGATAGCGTTAGGGGCCCCCTCAATCTCCTTGAAAAGCTGCACGGCAGTGTAGCAAATCGTGTAACCCGGACTGAGTCGCGCCTTGATTTCCGGCGTGCGAAGAACCTCCGCATACTGACCGATCGTGCTCAGCTTTGAAATCTTAGGCGACTGCCCTTCTGCTCGCGCTTCCTCCTTGGAGAGGAATCCCCCTTCGACAAGAGCGTTGAAGAATCGTGTGCGCTCGGGCGATCCGGGAAGATAAACCTTCAGGGCGAAGTGGGAAATCTCACCGGCCTGAATGATTGCCTCGTTTCCAATCTGGATACATTCGAGCAGTGACTGAGCAATAGCCTCAGGCTCAGATGCTTGCAGCTTCGTGACGAAGCTCAGGACTGGAGCGCTATCCTGCTGTCCGAATGGAAGTTCGACCGATTTGACGTGTTTGGACTTTGACATTGCCGTTCTCCTTGTGCGGGCGGGATGCCCGGGAACGGCTGACCAAATTGCACATGGACAACGGGTTTGCAGCAACTACTCATGCGAGGAAATTCGACAGATTTCTGTCGAATTAAATTCCAACCCAATTTCCTGAAGCGGAGTCGTATCCATACCGGGAAAGGGCGTCATGATGGCCCGAGATGATGCGAGTAAGGGCGTACTCGATACTTCCGCCGGTTAGATTAGGATCTGCAATTTTTACGCATTCGACCACGAATCTATTCGTGGGACGGTTGAAGCCAGCCTTTGTTGAGCGCTTCAGGTGCGCTCCTCCGCTGGAATCCGCGTAAACGCCCACCAACCCGGAAATGAAGTTCTCCAAATTCATAAAGGATTTTCGTCCGCGCCGGGCGACCATTCGATCTTGAGCATCGCTGAGAATTTGATCGAGCTCGACGAGGCTCTGGAAACGCGTATTCAGATCTTTTTCGATCGGGCCGGTCCGGGATCCACTCGGTGTTAAACCAGCGCTAAAAAAAATCGGATCTTTGCTTAGTCTTTCTCCGTCGGCGAGAAGCTTCCGGATGGCGTTTCGCATACGAACGACGCGTCGCTTGCTGGTCAAAGAGCGCTGATCGCTAGCAGTTCTACCTCGATAATCCGCGATCAAATGAAGGATTCGATACCTTCCACGCTTAGAAATCGAAGGTGCCGCGATCAGAATTCTTTCCCAATCTTCTTTGCTTGTGCGGCCTCGAGGGTCGGGCGGGTCTAGGGCAAAATTCTTACGGAAGGTCAGTTTTCCATTCCGAATGAGGATGTTCGACTTTGTTCTACGTTCGAGCTTTGGCATTAGACTCATCGTTATCGCGCGACAGTTTTAATGGGTGAGGCCGCATATTCTCTGAATTTCGACAGCGCCAATTCTGTATTCAGCTATTCCACGAAAAGGATCATTCCAGCCATCCGCTTGTCGCATTCCCCCCGCAGCGTCTGGGTTAATTGTTCCTACGATCACCATTGTCGGCCTGCCGGACAAGGCCGTGTCCGAAGCCCGTGAGCGGGTGCGCTCGGCGCTGATTGCGTCGGGTCTTGCGCTGCCGGCGCGGCGAATCACGGTCAATCTCGCACCGGCGGATCTGCCCAAGGAAGGCAGTCACTACGATCTTCCCATCGCGCTCGGGCTGATGGCCGCCATCGGCGCAATCCCGCCTGACGCGCTGTCAGGCTTTACGGTCCTGGGCGAACTCGGTCTCGACGGATCGATCGCGCCCGTTGCGGGCGTGCTGCCGGCCGCCATGGGCGCCAACGCGCGCGACGAGGGATTGATCTGTCCCGCGGCCTGCGGCGCGGAAGCGGCATGGGCCAGCCCCGACATCCAGATCGTGGCGGCGGCATCGCTGATTCAGATCGCCAACCACTTCAAGGGCACGCAAGTCTTGTCGCGGCCCGAACCGAAAATCACCGAGCGGCAGATCGCATCGCTCGACCTTCGCGACATCAAGGGGCAGGAAAGCGCCAAGCGCGCGCTCGAAATCGCCGCGGCCGGCGGCCATCACCTGCTGATGATCGGATCGCCCGGCTCAGGCAAATCCATGCTCGCGGCAAGGTTGCCGTCGATCCTGCCGCCGCTGTCGCCGGCCGAACTGCTCGAGATTTCGATGATCGCGTCCGTTGCGGGCGAAATCGAAGGCGGCGCGCTGACGGCGCGGCGTCCGTTCCGCGCGCCGCATCACTCGGCCAGCATGGCTGCGCTAACCGGCGGCGGAATCCGCGCCAGGCCCGGCGAGATTTCGCTGGCGCATAATGGCGTTCTGTTTCTCGACGAGTTGCCGGAGTTCGACGCGCGAGTCCTGGATTCGCTGCGTCAGCCGCTGGAAAACGGCGAGGTCGCGGTGTCGCGCGCTAACCATCGCGTGACGTATCCGGCGCGCTTCATGCTGGTGGCGGCGATGAATCCCTGCCGCTGCGGTCACGCTTACGAACCCGGCTATTCCTGCAAGCGCGGCCGGATCGATCGCTGCACGGCGGATTATCAGGGACGCATTTCCGGCCCGCTGATGGACCGCATCGATCTGCGGATCGAAGTTCCGGCGGTCGCTGCCTCCGATCTGATTCTGCCCGCGCCTGCGGAAGGCTCTGCGGACGTCGCCGCGCGCGTCGCTGCGGCCCGCGCGATTCAAATCGCACGCTACGGCGCGTTGGGCCTGCCGCATATCCGCACCAACGCGGAAGCACCGGCTGCGATTTTGGAAGAGATCGCGCGGCCCGATGCGCCGGGACAAAAACTGTTGCGCGATGCCGCCGAGACCATGCGGCTGTCGGCGCGCGGCTATCACCGCGTGCTGCGGGTGGCGCGTACGCTTGCCGATCTCGATGGCGCGGACACCATCGGACGACTGCATCTCGCCGAGGCGCTATCCTATCGCGTGCTGGCGGAAGACCTGCGCCGCGCGGCCTGACGCCAAAACCGGTTCCAAGAACAGTTCCAAGAAACGCTTCCGTAACGATCTCTCTTTACACTTCAGGAACCATAAGCGGCCCTGTCGCGGCTGCTGTGGCGCATGATCCGGACCGCCGGTCAGGTGGTCCGCGCGATCCTGTCGTCGGGTCTTGTTGCTGTGAGTGGCGTTCCATGTTGCGTGTGAAAATTCTCGCCTCGGTCGTACCTTTGGTCCTTGCCGGCGTGGTGGCCGGCGGCGAGATCGTTCCGAGCGCGAGACCCTGCATCGCCCTCGGACGCGCCTCGATGCAGATCGCGACCGCGCCCTGGCAGAATCCCCTCCACGTCAGTTTCACCGACAATCCGGCACTTGCGACGGTGCGCGTGCAGATCGTCGACAGCCCCGAAATGGCCGACTTCACCGTGATCGACGACACCCGCACGGCCGACGACGAAAGCTGCGCCGTCACACCCGAGACGTCCTTCGTCAGCATCGCGGATCGCGTCTCCGCGTCGGAACCGGTGATTTACCTGTCGGAAAACGCCGGTGCGGATTACCGGATCTTCGTGCAATCGCGGACCTTCAGCGCGCGCGACGCCGCAGCACTTGTGGTAAGCGCGGGCCGCCGCACGCATCTGGCCGATAGCGCGACGTAATCTCTCGTTAACGTCTCGTTAGCCACGTTTGTATCGGCGCCGACGATCCGCCGGCGCTTCAAACACTTCGAAACATCCTGAACACATTCTTCCGCCGACCGGCCAGACGCGCCTTCCAACAGCGGAGCGGACAACCATGCTGCGGGCTTTACGCATCCGATCGCGACTCCGCCGTCTGGCGCGCCGATATCCTCGAATCAGTTTCATCATCCGCTCCTTCATGATCTTCTCCGCCACCTTCGGCGGGGCTTACGGCTTCATGTCGGGAAGCCGGGGCGAGTCGTCGGGCTACGATCCCCAGGCTTTCGCTATCGGCGCGAGCTTTCTGTTCGCGCTGGCTTGTCTTGCGCTCGCGACGCTGAGCATGCGGATGCGCTGGCTGCGAAAGAAGATGCGCAAGATCGAGATGCACAATGAAGCGCTGGCCGATCGCAACTGGGAACTGAAGGGTTCGGAGGAGCACGCGCGCAGTCTATTCGAATCCCAAAGCGACCTGATCGTCCTGCGCGACAGCGACGGCCTTATCACGTCGGTCAACGACGCCTATTGCACGCTCGCCAACAAGCCGCGGAGTGTCCTGATCGGCACGCGCTTCACGCTGCCGGTATTGGAACAAGGCGCTGCAGCCGTCGAGCCGAACGGAACGCGGGTTCACGACCAGAAGATCGACAGCCCCCTCGGCCCGCGATGGATCGCCTGGCGGGAAGGCCTGATTCGCAGCGACGCCAACCGGCCCGCCGACGTGCAGTGCGTCGGCCGCGACGTGACGGACCGCGCCGAGACCGAGCGTGCGCTTGCCGAAGCGCGCGACCTCGCAAACACGGCGAACCGGGCGAAATCGAAATTCCTCGCCATGGCGTCGCATGAAATCCGCACGCCGCTGAACGGCATCATCGGCATGAGCAACCTGCTGCTCGACACGCCGCTGACGGCGGAACAAGTCACCTATGCAAAGGCCGTGAAGACCTCCGGCGACGCCTTGATGGCGCTGATCGACGAGTTGCTGGATTTTTCCAAGATCGAGGCCGGCAAGATCGATCTAGAACATCGTCCGTTTGCGCTGGCCGCGATGATCGAGGAAATCACCGAACTGCTCGCGCCGCGCGCGCAGGCACGCAGCCTTGAGATCGCGTCCTATGTCGACGAGCGCGTGCCGCAGACTGTCGTTGGCGACGCCGCGCGCCTGCGGCAGGTGTTGCTCAATCTGGCAGGCAACGCCATCAAGTTCACGCCCGCGGGTGGTGTCGCCCTGATCGTCGAACCCGGAATCTGGCCCGGTGAAATCAGCTTCCTCGTGCGTGACACCGGGATCGGCATTGCGCCCGAAGCGCAGCAACGGATCTTCCGCGAGTTCGAGCAGGCATCCGACGGCACCGCGCGCAACTACGGCGGCACCGGGCTTGGACTCAGCATCAGCGACCGCATCGTCCGGCGCATGGGCGGACGCATCACGCTGGAGAGCGCCGAGGGCGACGGCGCGACCTTTGAATTCTCGATTCCGCTCGTGGCCGATCAGGGCGACAGCATCCCGGCATTCCACGCGCCGGACCTTGCGAACAAATCGGTCATGCTGGTCGGGCCGCAGACCATCGAAGCCTCGTTGATCGCGCGGCGTCTGGAGCGATGGGGGGCGCAGACCTGCACGGTGGCGGATGCCTCCATCGCCATTGCCTTGCTGCCCGAGCGGTCGTGGCACGCCATTCTCGTGGATTGCATGAGCGGCGACGCGCAGATGCAGGAACTGGGCGAGGCGGCGATGCGCCATGCGACCCACCGGATCGCGATGTTCACCCCGGCGGCGCGGCGCAGCATCGCGCCATCGATGATGGCGCTGTTCACCGGCTATCTCGTGAAGCCGTTGCGCGCGGCTTCGCTCGCCGAGCGATTGACGGCTGCAGGCGCGGCACTTGTGCCGGAGTTGCCCGAGGGCGAGGTGCAACTGGCGGACGCGCCTGAATTCCCCACGTCCCGCAATGCATCGTCAGGCATGCTTTCCATTCTTGTCGCCGAAGACAACGAGATCAACGCGCTGCTGATCCGTTCGCTGCTGACACGTCTCGGTCATCGCCCCGTCATCACTACCGATGGCGAACAGGCCCTTGAATCGTGGCTCGCCGCGGACAGCGCCGGCGCGCCCTACGATGTGGTGCTGATGGACGTCCAGATGCCGAAGCTCGACGGCATCGCCGCGACCAAGCGAATTCGCGCGCATGAGGCGGGCCGCAGTTCACGGCGAACCACGATTCTGGCGCTGACAGCGAACACGCTGGTGGACGATCGCTATGCATGTTTCGAAGCGGGAATGGATGGCTTTCTCGTCAAGCCGCTCGATCGCGACAAGCTGACGGATGCGCTGGCGGCGCTTCCCGCGTCGCGGACAATCGCCGCGTAAGCGCGGCCGCGCAGCGGCCGTCGATGTCATAAATCCGTATCACGACCGTGATTATTGATGCGTCAGGCCGCGCTTGGCGAATCAATGCGCGCGGCCGCGAGGACGCCATGGACGGCAACAAACCGGCTGGCACGACGCCGGATGTCACTGCAAGATTGACCGCACGCCAGCCGCTTGAGCGTGTTGCCGCTCAAAACCCGCTTGATGCATTTCGCCGACATGCGCTGGTCCAGATGCTCCGGCCCCGCAATGCGAAGTCGGCGGCATCGGCCGCTGCGACATGGCTGATGCCGAACCTGCTGCACGCAAGCCTGCGCGGCGACGCCATTCCGAATATTCTGCCGGCGCTGCAACCACCGTCACCGTCGCTCGGCAGAATCGGCTCGCTTGAAGTGCGCCTCGCGCAAACCAAGGGCGATGTGAAGCGCGCGCAGAAGCTGCGCTACAAGGTGTTCTATAAGGACGGCTCCGCAATTGCCGACGCCGCGACCATGCTCGCGCAGCGCGACAAAGATGCGTTCGACAAGATCTGCGATCACCTGCTGGTCATCGACCATGCGGCCAAGCCGACCCTGAGCGGCAAGCAGCCGGTGGTCGGCACCTATCGCCTGTTACGCCAGGACGCCGCCGAAAAGCATGGCGGTTTCTACACCGCCGACGAGTTCGACATTTCAGGCCTGATGGAACGGCAGGCCGGATTGAAATTTCTCGAGCTCGGCCGCTCCTGCGTGCTGCCGCCCTACCGCACCAAGCGCACCGTCGAGCTTTTGTGGCATGGCGTGTGGAGTTATGTGCGCCGGCATAATCTCGATGTCATGATCGGATGCGCGAGCTTCGAGGGCACCGACCCCGATCGCCTCGCGCTGCCGCTGTCGTTCCTGCATCACTTCGCCTCGGCCCCCGAAGGCTGGCGCGCCAGCGCACATGCCTCGCGCCGCGTCGAGATGAACCGGATCGCGAAGGACAATATCGACACCAAGGCGGCGCTGCGCATGTTGCCGCCACTCATCAAGGGCTATCTGCGGGTCGGCGCGTTCGTCGGCGACGGCGCGGTGATCGATCATCAGTTCGGCACCACCGACGTATTGATCATGATGCCGGTGTCGGCGATCAGCGGGCGCTATCTCGATCATTTCGGCATTGACGCCACGCGTCACGCCGCATGATCCCGAAAGGTGGAACCGGTTTTCGGAACAGACCATACTGAAATAAAGCGACGCGACGAACTCGGTGTCGCGCTCTACAACCGCCGCAACTGAACCGTCTCGATGATGTGGTCGCTGCCCTTTTTCAGGATAAGCGTCGCGCGCGGACGGGTCGGCAGAATATTTTCCTCGAGGTTGACGAGGTTGATCGTCGTCCAGAGCGACAGCGCCTTTTCGGTCGCTTCCTTGTCGGAGAGTTTTGCGTACCGGTTGAAGTAGGACCGCTCGTCACGGAACGCCGTGTCGCGCAGGGTCAGAAAGCGCTCCACATACCATTCACGCAGGATCGGCTCCTCCGCATCGATATAGACCGAGAAGTCGAAGAAGTCCGACACGTAGGGAATGGCCTTGCCGTCGCGCGGCAAGCGTCCGGTCTGCAACACATTCACGCCTTCGACGATCAGGATGTCGGGCCGGTCGATCTCGACGCCCTCGTTTGGAATGATGTCGTAAGTCAAATGCGAATAAACCGGGGCGCGGACAGGGCGCCGTCCGGCCTTGATGTCGGAAAGAAAGCTCAGCAGCGCAGGAAGATCGTAGCTTTCGGGAAAGCCCTTCTTCTGCATCAGGCCTTCACGTTCCAGAATCTCGTTCGGAAACAGGAAGCCGTCCGTGGTGACGAGATCGACCTTGGGCCGCGGCGACCAGCGCGCCAACAGTGCCTGCAGCACGCGCGCGGTGGTGGACTTTCCGACCGCCACCGATCCCGCGACGCCGATGATGTAGGGCATCTTGCGGTCTTCGATGCCGAGAAAGTGGCGCTGCGCCACGAACAGCCGCTGCGCCGCGGCGACATAGAACGACAGCAGGCGTGACAGCGGCAGATAGATTTCCTCGACCTCCTTGATGTCGAGGCGGTCATGCATCGAATGCATCCGCGCGATTTCCTCGGCGGTCAGCGTCATCGGCATGTCGTCGCGCAACGCGGCCCACTGCGCGCGCGAGAAAACGCGATAGGGATTGTACTGAACCGGTTCGGCTCTCACATCCATGAGCCATTTCCTCCTGCCCGGCCCGCGCGCGTCCCTGCGCCGGCCGGAAATGTTTCACTCGCGCCTACGCGCCGCTTTCTCTTCAAGTCCCGACATCTGCGTCCGCTGCGCCAGCACGTCTTCAACTTCCGCAAGGGTAATGCCGCGCGACTTCAGCAGCACCAGAAGGTGGAAGACCAGATCGGCGCTCTCAGCAATCAGATGGTCGCGGTTATTCTCGACGGCGGCGATGACGGTTTCGACCGCCTCCTCGCCCAGTTTCTTGGCGCAATGATCGGTGCCCTTGTCGAGCAACTTGCGGGTATACGACGCCTCACCTCCGGAAGCCGCGCGGGCGTCGATGGTGGCTGCCAAGTCGTGGATCGTGAAACGGGTCATCATCGGCTTCTATCAGGTCCAGCTCCGGCCGGGGAGCGCAAAGTGTTGAGCGGATTCAGGTATTTGGAATTAGGTATCCAGGCGCATCGGCAGCCCGGCGCGGACCATATGGTCCTTGGCCTGCCGGATGGTGAATTCGCCAAAATGGAAGATCGACGCGGCCAGCACAGCGGTCGCGTGGCCCTCGCGAATGCCCGCCACCAAATGATCGAGATTGCCGACGCCGCCCGAGGCGATGACAGGAACCTTCACGCTATCGGAAATGGCGCGGGTCAGCGGAATATCGAAACCTTGCCGCGTGCCGTCGCGATCCATCGAGGTCAAAAGGATTTCGCCCGCGCCCAGCGAGACCACTTCCTGCGCGTATTCGATGGCGTCGATACCCGTGGAGTTGCGCCCGCCGTGGGTGAATATCTCCCAGCGCGACCCGCCGCCGGCGCGTTTGACGCTCTTGGCGTCGATAGCGACGACGATGCATTGGTCGCCGAATTTCTCCGCCGCCTCTTTCACGAACTCACGCCGGCTGACCGCCGCCGAGTTGATCGAGACCTTGTCGGCGCCGTAGTTCAGCAACGTGCGGATGTCGTCCACGGTACGCACGCCGCCGCCGACGGTCAGCGGCATGAAGCAGGCTTCCGCGGTACGGCGGACCACGTCGAGAATAGTGCCGCGGTTCTCATGAGTCGCGGTGATGTCGAGGAAGCAAAGTTCATCCGCCCCCGCCGCGTCATAGGCAATCGCTGCCTCGACGGGATCACCGGCGTCGCGCAGATCGACGAAGTTGACGCCCTTGACGACACGGCCGTCCTTGACGTCGAGACAGGGAATGACGCGAACCTTGAACATCAGGCAGCCGCCCGTGCGTTGCGAATGAGCTTCAATGCCTCGGCCGGATCGATGCGCCCGTCGTACAGCGCGCGGCCCGAGATCGCGCCTTCGAGTTTTTTGGCGCGCGGCTCCAGCAGCGCCTTCACATCGTCGATGGACGCGAAACCGCCTGACGCGATCACCGGAATAGAGATCGCTTCAGCCAGCGCAATGGTCGCATCGAGGTTGAGGCCCTTGAGCAATCCGTCGCGCGCGATGTCGGTGAAGATGATCGCCGCGACTCCGGCATCCTCAAAGCGCTGAGCTATTTCCAAAGCAGTGACGGTCGAGGTTTCCGCCCAGCCCTCGACCGCGACCTTGCCGTCGCGCGCATCGAGACCCACCGCAACCCGGCCCGGAAATTTCTTCGCGGCTTCCTTCACCAGCGCTGGATCGCGCACGGCTGCGGTGCCGATGATGACGCGGCGGATGCCCTTGCCGAGCCAGGCTTCAATGGTTGCGAGATCGCGAATGCCGCCGCCGAGCTGCACCGGGAATTTCACAACCTTCAACATGCTCTCGACAGCTTGCGCATTCACCGGCTTGCCGGCAAACGCGCCGTCAAGGTCGACCACGTGAAGGTACTCAAAGCCCTGCGTCTCGAAGGTTTTGGCCTGCGCGGCCGGATCGAGGTTGAACACGGTTGCGCGCGCCATGTCGCCCTGTTCGAGGCGGACGCATTGGCCGTTCTTGAGATCGATAGCGGGAAATAGAATCACGGCTTCCACTTCAGAAAATTTGAAATCAGGGCGAGACCGAAGCGCTGGCTTTTCTCGGGGTGAAACTGCGTGCCGATGGCGGTGTCTTTGCCGACAATCGCCGTCACCGGTCCGCCGTAGTCGGCCCGCGCGATGACGTCCGCTTCGTTCACCGCGTTGAGGTGATACGAGTGCACGAAATAAGCGTGGCGGCCTTTGTCTCCCAACGGCAACCGCTCAAGCACCGGATGTTCTCGCACCAGATCGAGCGTGTTCCATCCCATGTGCGGGATTTTCAGGTTCTCTTCGTTCGGCGAAATCTTCACCACATCGCCCGCGATCCAGTCGAGGCCCGGCGTGGTGACGTATTCCTTGCCCTGCGTCGCCATCAGTTGCATCCCGACGCAGATTCCGAAAAAGGGTCTGGCCTTGTCGCGCACCGCTTCCGTCATCGCCTCGACCATGCCGTTCAGCGAATCGAGGCCTTTGCGGCAATCTGCGAATGCGCCGACGCCGGGCAAAACAATGCGATCGGCGCGGAACACCGTGTCGGGATCGCGGGTCACGACAATCTTTTGCGGCTGCTCCATCCCGCGCGTCGCGCGCTCGAAGGCCTTCGCCGCCGAGTGCAGATTGCCTGAGCCGTAGTCGATGATGGCAACGCTCAACGCGGCGCTCCGGGTTCGGGAAACAGGCCGATCACGCCGTGCTGCGGCTGCGCCAGCGATGCGCGAGGCAGAGGCGGCGGCGAAGCAGTTACGTTGCGCGCTGTCTTTGCATTCCAGCGCTCGAAGAAGCGCCGTTCGGCGGCTTCTTCCGAATCTGCCGTCACAATATCGAGCTGACGCCATTTGCCCCGCGACAGCTTCCAGCGGCGCAGCGATCCGGCCTCGAGCCCGACCAGCAGCGCAAACACAGCCATCACCAGAAGCCGCGCGCCGGACCCGATGCCGAGCGCCGACAACGCAATTTCAGCGGCAACCGAAATCACCACATAGCCAAGCAGCGCCAGCCAGAGCCGGTGCCAAATCAGCCAGAGGATCGCAGCGACGAAAGCCCAAAAGTAAAATCCGTCACGCACGAACACCAGCTTGTCCGGCACCGTGCGAACATCGTTGCCGTAATAGCTCGCCGGAGCGTGAACCGTGTAAATCGCCATTGATCGTTCTCCGGAACCTCGTTCGGGTCCGATCTGCAAATTCGACTTACAGATCGGGCTTCGGCCCTGGGTTCAAAAGTGAACGGCAGTGCATGACCGGCATGCGCTGCGTTTAAGAGTTAGCCGCCGAGCTGGCCCTTGGTGGAAGGCACCTCGCCCGCAGCACGCGGATCGATCGCGACCGCCGCGCGCAACGCACGCGCGAGGCCCTTGAAGCATGACTCGGCGATATGGTGATTGTTCTCACCATACAGCGTCTCAACATGCAGCGTGACGCCGGCATTGATCGCGAAGGCGTTGAACCACTCGCGCACCAGCTCGGTATCGAATTCGCCGATCTTGTCGCGCGGGAACTCCGCCTTGAACACCAGTACAGGCCGCCCCGAAATATCGATCACGACACGCGACAGCGTCTCGTCCATCGGCATGTGGATGCTGGCATAGCGGGTGATGCCCTTCATGTCGCCGAGCGCCTGCTTCACAGCCTGCCCGAGCGCGATGCCGACATCTTCCGTCGTGTGATGGTAATCGATGTGGAGATCACCGTCGGCCTGCACGGTGATATCGATGCGCGAATGCCGCGCCAGCAGGTCCAGCATATGATCGAAGAATCCGATCCCGGTCGCGATGTTGGATATGCCGGTGCCGTCCAGATTGACCGACACCATGATGTCGGTTTCCTTGGTCTTGCGCTTGATGGTGGCCGTGCGCATGAAAAGTGCTCTCCGAACGCCTCAGAACTCTGGAAAAGAGCGTCCTTTTAACAGGCGTATGACGCCTTCGCTACTGCGGGATGGGGCGAATTTCGCCTGAGTTTTCAGATATGGTGACCGGAATTCAGTATGGCCACCGGTCATTTGCATCCGGTCCCGCGCGTGCCTAGATCAGGGAAGTTAACAGAGGTCTCCATGCAAGCATCACAGCCCGAAATCTGGCACGGCACGACGATTCTCACGGTCCGTAAGGGCGGAAAGGTGGTCATCGGCGGCGACGGGCAGGTCTCCATTGGCCAGACGGTCATCAAATCCAACGCCAAAAAGGTCCGCAAGCTCGGCAAGGGCGACGTCATCGGCGGGTTCGCCGGGGCAACGGCTGACGCTTTCACCTTGTTCGAGCGGCTGGAAAGCAAGCTCGAGCAGTATCCGGGCCAGTTGACCCGCGCCGCGGTCGAACTCGCGAAGGACTGGCGCACGGATCGCTATCTGCGCCGCCTCGAAGCCATGATGATCGTCGCCGACAAGGACGTTTCGCTAGTGCTGACCGGAACCGGCGACGTACTGGAGCCGGAGCATGGCGTGATGGCGATCGGCTCCGGTGGCAATTATGCGCTGGCTGCCGCGCGCGCCCTGGCGGATTCCGACAAGGATGCCGAGACCATCGTGCGCCGCGCGCTCGACATTGCCGCCGACATTTGCGTCTACACCAATCGCAATGTCACGATCGAAACGCTGACCGCATGAGCACCACGGCGGACCAGGCGGCTTCATCTGCGAGGTCGGGGCTGTCGCCGCGCCAGGGATTCATCATCGCGGCATCGCTGCTTCTGTTGCAGGCGGCCATCCTTTACGGCATGGGCCGCGTGCCGATCTGTACCTGCGGATACGTCAAACTTTGGCACGGCGTGGTGCTGAGTTCGGAGAACTCGCAGCACATCGCCGACTGGTACACGTTCTCCCATATCATTCACGGCTTCCTGTTCTACGGCCTGACATGGCTGCTGCTACCGCGCGTGTCATGGATTGCACGTCTTCTGATCGCGATGCTGATCGAAGGCGGCTGGGAGCTGCTGGAAAACTCCCCGCTCATCATCGAGCGCTATCGCGCGGGAACGATCTCGCTCGACTATTACGGCGACAGCATCGTCAATTCGCTATCCGACACGCTGGCGATGATCGCCGGCTTCATCGCCGCGCGAAAATTGCCGTTGATCGCGACGGTGCTGATCGCGATCGTGTTCGAAATCGCCGTCGGCCTGCACATCCGCGACAACCTGACGCTGAACATCATCATGCTGATCCACCCGTTCGATGCGATCCGGCAATGGCAGGGCGGCCCGCCGATCATCTAGTGATCCGGTTCTGACACTCGTATCACCGCTTGCCGTTCGACCCATTCAACAATAGCTAAGAGCCATGACAGACTTTTCTCCCCGCGAAATCGTTTCCGAACTCGACCGCTTCATCGTTGGCCAGTCCGACGCCAAGCGCGCGGTCTCCATCGCGCTGCGTAATCGCTGGCGGCGGCAGCAACTGACCGGATCGCTGCGCGAAGAAGTGCTGCCGAAAAACATCCTGATGATCGGGCCCACCGGCGTCGGCAAGACCGAGATCGCGCGGCGGCTGGCGCGGCTTGCCAATGCACCCTTCCTCAAGGTCGAAGCCACCAAGTTTACTGAGGTCGGCTACGTCGGCCGCGACGTCGAACAGATCGTCCGCGATCTGGTGGAGGTCGCGATCCTGCAAACCCGCGAACGCAAGCGCAAGGACGTGCAGGCACGCGCGCAACTCGCCGCCGAGGAACGCGTGCTCGATGCGCTGGTCGGCGCAAACTCAAGTGCCGCGACGCGCGATTCGTTTCGCAGGAAGCTGCGCTCGGGCGAACTGAACGACAAGGAAATCGAGATCGAGACGCAGTCGTCCGGCGGCGCACCGATGTTCGAGATTCCCGGCATGCCCGGCGCGCAGATCGGCGCGATCAACATCGGCGACATTTTCGGCAAGATGGGCGGGCGCACCAAGACGCGACGGCTGACCGTTGCGGATTCCCACGAGCTGCTGGTCAACGAGGAAAGCGACAAGCTGCTCGACAGCGACCAGCTCACGCAGGAAGCCATCCAGGCGGTGGAAAACAACGGCATCGTCTTTCTCGACGAAATCGACAAGATCTGCGTGCGCGAGGGCGCGCGGGTCGGCGACGTGTCGCGCGAGGGCGTGCAGCGCGATCTGCTGCCGCTGATTGAAGGCACCACCGTCTCCACCAAGCACGGCGCAGTGAAGACGGACCACATCCTGTTCATCGCGTCCGGCGCGTTCCACATCGCCAAGCCCTCGGACCTGCTGCCGGAATTGCAGGGCCGCCTGCCGATCCGCGTCGAATTGCAGGCGCTGACTCGCGACGACATGCGCAGGATCCTGACCGAGCCGGAAGCGTCTCTCATCAAGCAGTATGTGGCGCTGATGCTGACCGAAGGCGTCACGCTCGACATCACCGACGACGCCATCGACGCGCTGGCCGATGTCGCGGTCGCGGTGAACTCAACCATCGAGAATATCGGCGCGCGGCGCTTGCAGACCGTGATGGAGCGGGTGCTGGACGAGATTTCATTCGTCGCGCCCGACCGCAATGGCGAGACCATTCGCATCGACGCCGATTATGTGAAGGCGCATGTCGGGGATCTGGCGAAGAACGCGGATCTCAGCCGGTTTATTTTGTAGCGGCGCGCGTTACCGCGCCCGCCTCACCCGCACATAAAGCGCGCCCTCGCCGCCGTGGCCGATGTGGGCTTCCTCGAAGCCGACCACAAAGCCGCGAAATTCGGGCAGGCTAAGCCACTGCGGCACCTGACGGCGCAGCACGCCGCGCTCGGATTCCGGACCCACCGTGCGGCCCTTGCCGGTGATGACGAGAACGAACGTCATGCCACTCTCGTGCGCGTGGTGCAGAAAGTTCAGCAGCACGCGATGCGCCTTGACCTGCGTCATGCCGTGCAGATCGAGCCGCGCGTCGATATCTTTTCTGCCGCGTGAAAGCTGCGAACGCTCGCGCCGTCCCAGCGGCGCAAGCGGCGGCACGGCGGGCGCAGCTGGAATTTTCCGAACCACTGCCGGAGACTTCGGCAGCGTTATCGGTTTTGCAGCAGCGGGTTTTTCCTCGACAACCTCGGCTACTGAGCCTTTCACTGGACGCGCGCGCTTGCGCAGCGGCTTCGCCTGTTTCGCGACGGCTTCCCACAACTCACGTTCTTCATTGCTCAACGCGCGCTTGCGGCGCGTGACTTGTGGCGGATCAAGAACCGGCGGGCGCTTCATTGGCGATGACGGCTGCGGCGATAATGGCGCGAACGGCGGGGCTTCTCGGATTTCACCGCCGCTGTGGGAGCCGCCTCCGGCGCCGCCTTCGGACGCGATTCCGGCAGCGGCACGGCCTGAGCGACCGGCGCTTGCCCAGGCGCGGCAGCCGTTGGGCCAGCGGCCGCAGGGGGAGCCGTCACCGGCGCGGACGTCACGGGAGCGATCGGCGGCACAGCAGGCTTCTGCGCGGAAGCTGGCTGATCCTTGGGCGTATCTTTGAGTGTTTCCTTGGCAGGAGCGTCCTTGGCGACGTCCTTGGCAATTTCCTTCGACGCTTCTTTTGGCGCGTCCTTCGCCGGATCGGTCTGCGGAAACAGCTTTGCGATGGTGGCCGATGGCCGGTCCGCCGGCAGCGGCATGGTCTTGCCGCGCGGCGCGGGGTCGAGACTTTTCGGCAGCAGCATCGTAAAGCGCGCCGGATTTTTCAGCCGGCCGGCGACGCGGCCCGCGTCGGCGCCCGCGCCAAAATAAATATCCGCGCGCGCGGGACCGATGATGGCGGAGCCGGTGTCCTGCGCGATCATCAGCTTGCGGAACGGCGTGTTCGATGTGTCGGATTCAATCGGCAGGTTGCCTTCGATGAAAAACGGCGTGCCGTAGACATGCAGATTCCTGTCGACGGCGATGGAACGGCCTGCGGTCAGCGGCACGCCCTGCGCACCGACCGCTTCATCGGTTGCCGACAGCGTGACCTCGCGGAAAAACACATAGGACTTGTTCTGCCGGCGCAACTCCTTGGCCGCATCCGGACTCTGCTCCATGTATTCGCGGATCTTCTGCATCGACATCTGGTCTTTCGGCACGATATTGCGCTCGATGAGCACGCGGCCGACTGGCGTGTACGGATAACCATTATGCGCTTCGTAGTTGATGCGCACGATCGATCCGTCCTCAAGGCGAATCCGCGCCGAACCCTGGATCTGGATGAACAGCAGATCGGTCTGGCTTTTCAGCCAGACCACCTCAAGCCCCCGCCCCGCGATGGCGCCATCCTCGATCTCGCCGCGGTCGTAATACGGCACCAGCTTGCGGCGGCCGATCTTGCGAAACACCTTGCCCTTGTTGGGCATACTGGCGCTGGCTTGCGAAAATCCGCGCACGAACAGATTCGACGGGCGACGGTAAACCGGCACGTTGTAGACATCGGTCTGGGTGCGGGACCCGTCGACGATGGGTTCGTAATAGCCCGTGACAAAACCAACGTCTTCGCCGATGCGCGAAATCTGCAACGGCACGAAATGCCGCTCAAAGAATTCGCGCGCCTTCACGCTGTCGGAAATGTCGTCGGCGCGGGCCGCGATGCAGGGATCGCGCAACGAGGTGCCGAGGGCCTTGCTGTCCGCGAGCGGGGTTTTCTGCGCCGCGATCGGTTTGCAACTGAGGCGAAACGTCTTGAATGCCGGCAACGGATCATCTTCGGCCCAACCGATGACCTCGGACCATTTCAACGGTGCGTATTGGCTTTCGGGGATTTCCAGCGGCCAGAGAACCGGGCCACGCTTCTCGGCGTCATGATGCTCGCCGTGATGCTCAACGGACCGGCTGTGAATATCCCGGGCTTTGGCGTCTGCGATGGCGAGCGTTACGGTTGCGAGCAATCCGAATGCGCCGGCGCTCAGCCACGCGCCAAGCGCCCCGGCGCGCGCGCCGGGAACGGCGTTTTTTCTATTGTCCGCTTTCCGTCCCAACCAGCTTCCAGTTTGGATCGCGCGAAGCGATGTCGCGGGCGAACGTCCAGACATCTGTGACATCGGTGAGCTTTTCCGCGTTGCCATCGACGACAGCGCCGTCCTTGTCGCGCGTGACCGAAATCATCTGGGACACGAAGCGCACGGTGATCTGCGCGGCGCGATCCCTCGTCTCGGCATTGACGATCTCGGCCTTGTCGATCGACGCGAAACGCGTCTCGACCTTCTCGCTGCGCTGCTCGCGTTCCTTGATCGCGGCCTCGAAGCCCTCATAGACCTCGGACGACAACAAATCCTTCAGCGCACGGCGGTCCCCATTGGCGAACGCCAGCACGATCATTTCATAGGCGCTCTTCGCGCCGGTAATGAAATGCTGCGCGTCGAACGAGGGATCGGTGACGGCGATCTGGTCCAGACCGCGCGCAAGGGAGGAGCCGGATTCCGCAATTCCCTTCCAGCGGTCGGGGGCGACGGTGGGTTCCGCCGACGGCGCCAGCGGCGCCTGATCGATGGTCTTCCCCATCGGCACGACATTATCGGGAGCGCCCCGCAAAACATCACGCGCCGCGCGGTCGAATGGCGGGCGCTCGTCGCCGGTCCGCTGTCCCAGCACATTCCGCAACCGCAGAAAAATGAAGACGGCCAAAGCCAGAAAAATGATGGTGTAAATATCCACGTCGCATTCACTTTCTGATCGGTGCTGCACGTCACCCGAGAAACTTCCCGAGATGGGTCACTCAGGCATTTGCCAACAACATGTAGGCACGAAACCCGACCCAGCCAACACCGCTATATGCCGCGCTTTGAAAGGCCCGAAAGGCAGGATTTTAGCCATTCGCAGCCGCGATTTAGGCCGATTCTACCCGATCTGGCGGTTGCGGCCAACCCAAACGGAGCAGAATGGGTCTATCGTCCTTGTCGAATGCGGCAAGGCTATGATAGCCACTCGCCCCGACAAGGGCGTGCGCCTGTTCCGGGGCCGCCCTGGCTGCAATCGACGCGCTTTGGCAGGCCAATCCGACCGGGGCGCGTCTATGCGATCCCGCTTCCACATTCTCGGAGAGACATCTTCATGACCAACGGCAACGGCGCTCCTCTCGAGAATTCCGCTCCGCCCCAGCTCAACGTCCTGGCGCAGTACATCAAGGATCTCTCATTCGAGAATCCGAACTCGCCGAATTCGCTCGCCGCCCAGGACAAGCAGCCGTCGATCAACATCCAGATCAACGTCACCGCCACTGCGGTCGCCGAGCACGACTACGAAGTCGCGCTGACCATCGAGGGCAAGGGCGAAAACGAGAGCTTCTTGCTGTTCGGTTTCGAGCTGGTCTATGCCGGCGTTTTCCGCATCCAGAACGTGCAGCAGGAAAACCTGCATCCGCTGATCATGATTGAATGTCCGCGGCTGCTGTTCCCGTTCGCCCGGGAAATCGTCGCATCGTCGGTGCGCAATGGCGGCTTCCCGCCGCTGATGCTCGATCCGGTGGATTTCGTCGGCCTCTACCGCCAGAACATGGCGCGTCAGGCCGAGCAGCAGCAGCAGAGCAAGCCGAGCTGATAACGGCGAAGCGATCTCGCTTCGCTTACGACTCTTTTGAAAACTCGTTCCAGATCGGCAACCCACCGAGAGTCGCGACAAAGGCTGCGTGCGCGGCGGTGTCCGCCTCAGTGAGGCGCGGGGCAAGCGGCGTCTCCCGCTGCCGGCGCGGCGCATCGGTTTGTCCTGCGCCGAATGCCCGCGGCGCCTCGGCCGCAAGGATCAGTTGCGACTGCCGCGCGCCGATCAAATCGATATAAACTTCCGCCAGCAGTTCCGCGTCGAGCAACGCTCCGTGCTTGGTGCGGCGGGAATTGTCGATGGCATAGCGCGAACACAGATCGTCGAGCCGGTTCGACACGCCGGGATGCTTCCGCCGGGCCAGCGTCAGCGTATCGACCAGGCGGTCACGCGGAATTGCCGCGCGCGACACCTTGGCAAGTTCGGCATTGATGAAGCCGATATCGAACGACGCGTTGTGAATGACCAGCGGCGCGTCCGCGATGAATGTCAGGAAATCGTCCGCCACCGCCACGAACAGCGGCTTGTCGGCAAGAAACTCGCTCGACAGCCCGTGCACATTGAAGGCTTCCTGCGGCATGTCGCGCTCGGGATTGAGATAGACATGAAACGTCTGCCCGGTGGGCATGCGATTGACCATCTCGACGCAGCCGATCTCCACCAGCCGGTCGCCGCGCAGCGGATCGAGGCCTGTGGTTTCTGTATCGAGAACAATTTCGCGCATGTGAACGCCAGCAAGTTGAGCGAATCAGGTTCGCCGTTTCGGCATCTTAACGACTTCGCGGAGGATTTCACCGATCCGCTGCCGCACCGGCTCCAGGCCGTGCGATGTGTCCACCACAAAATCGGCGCGCTTGCGCTTTTCGGCGTCTGGAAGTTGACGCGCCAGGATCGCATCCAGCTTGTCGGGGGTCATATTGTCTCGCGCCAGAATGCGCTCGCGCTGGATCTCGGGCGTCGTGGTCACCACCACCACCGCATCGACGCGCCCCTCACCGCCGGTCTCATACAACAGTGGAATATCGAGCACAGCCACCGGCGCGCCGGATTTTTCCGCGTCGCTCAGGAACTTGAGCTGATGGCTACGCAGCATCGGATGCACGATCGTTTCAAGCCGCTTCATGGCCTCGGCATTGTTGACGACCATGGCCGACAGCTTCTGCCGGTCGACCCTGCCGTTCGCGGTGCTGCCGGGGAACGCCGCTTCGACCGCGGGCGTCGCCTCGCCTTCGTAGACTTTATGCACGGTGGCGTCGGCGTCGTAGACCGGCACCCCGGCCTCCTCGAACAGTTTCGCGGTGGTCGACTTCCCCATCCCGATCGAACCCGTCAGTCCCAGCAACAGCATCGGCAATTCTTTCGTCATACAGCCAGCAGATCGCGGCTGCGCAAGAAACCAAGCAACGGCAGCATCGGCAATCCCAGAATGGTAAAGTGGTCGCCTTCGATGCGTGCGAACAGATGCACGCCGGTCTTTTCCAGCTGATAGGCGCCGACGCTTGCGGTCACGACGTCACCGGCTTCATCAAGATAGGCAGCGATTTCTTTTTCCGTCAGTGGCCGCATGGTCATGCGGGCGACGCTAACATGAGAAAACAGCGCAACGCCGTCTTTCACGACGCTGACTGCACTGTGCAGTTCATGAGTCTCTCCCGACAGCAGCGCGATTTGTGCCTGTGCGGCAACCCGATTCGCAGGTTTGCTGAAAAGCTGCTCACCCAATGCCAGCGTCTGGTCCGCTCCGACGATATACCGCCCGGGACGCGTCATCGAGACAAACAGGGCTTTCTTGCCCGCGAGCAGTGCAGCGATCTCGCCGGGATTCTTCAGACCGGAGCTGTGCTGGATGGCGCGCTCATCGATATCGGCCGGCACGGTCTCGACCGCGATGCCCGCGTTCGCGAGCAGGCTGCGGCGCACGGCGCTTTGTGATGCAAGGATCAACGGCTGCTGTTCACGCCACAGCGTCATCGCGATCAGGCCTTCTGACGCTGACGATCGGCGAAAAGCTTCATGATCGCGGCCGCGGTTTCCTCGATCGAACGGCGGGTGACATCGAGCTGCGCCCAATCGAACTTCGCGCTCAGCTTGCGCGCGAAGGCCACTTCCTCCGCAACGGTCTGGCGATCGATATAGGAATCGTCGCCAACCCTGCCGATGCCGAGCAGGCGATTTTGCCTAACCTGGATCAACCGCTCCGGCGTCGCATGAAGGCTCACCACCAGCGGCTTCGTCAATGTTTCAAGCTGATGCGGAATCGGGATTCCCGGCACCAGCGGCACATTGGCGGTGCGCACGCCGCGATTGGCGAGGTAGATCGATGTCGGTGTCTTCGATGTGCGCGACACCCCCACGAGAACGACGTCGGCTTCCTCAAGCCCATCCACGTGCTGACCGTCGTCGTGCATCATGGAATAATTCAGCGCGTCGATGCGCTTGAAATACTCGGCGTTAAGCGTGTGCTGTGCGCCGACCCGTCTCGACGTTTCGGTACCGAGATAGGCCTGAAACAATTGCATCACCGGGCCGATGATCGACAGACTCGGGATGTTGATTTCCTGACATTTGGCTTCGAGCCGCTCGACCAGATCCTTCTCGAGCAGCGTGAAGAGAACGATGCCTGGCGCTTCCTCGATCTCCGCCAGCACACGATCGAGCTGCTTCTGGCTGCGCACCAGCGGATAGACATGCTCGACCGGCGACACGTTGGAATACTGCGCAGCCACTGCCCGCGCGACAGTGATCAGCGTCTCACCCGTCGAATCGGAAATCATGTGAAGATGAAAATAGCTGCGGGACGTAGGCATTCTGTGGTGTCGATTCCCGTATTTTATCCGCCCGACTGCTGTGGATAGATGTGTGTTGCTGTGGGCATTTCACTGTTTATTTACGCAAGGGGCGGCACCACCCGGGATAACCCGCCAATGAATTCACAGGACTGATTTCGGGATGAAATCCAGCCTCGGATTGGATGGTAGCGGGCTTGTGTGGATTTGTCTTGGGATAATGCCGGGCCGGCAATGCGCAAGCGGTTGAATCTATCGGCCTATTTGCCCTCGACCGGATGTCCTTCATGAGTGGGTATAAAGCGGCGGCATGTGGACGGTCGCTGGATAAAGACGGGAGAAAATTGCGCGGACGCTAATCACCGCCACACTGACTCAAACCTAAGAATCTAAAAATGATTCTTTAAGGAAGTCATGCTTGCGGAAAGGTCTCGTCTCACGTCATCTGTCGATGCTGCTCAACGGTCTCAGCGAAAAAGAGTTCCTCCAATTGAATTTGAGGAAACTGTTTTTCGAGCGACGACAGGCTTGGCAGAAAAGAAAAGGCGATAGAGCGAAGCGATGTACGAATGGATCAAAGCGCTGCATGTGATTGCCGTCATCTCCTGGATGGCGGGAATGCTCTATCTGCCGCGGCTATTCGTCTATCATTGTGAAGCCGAGATCGGCTCGAAACAGTCCGAAACCTTCAAGGTGATGGAACGGCGGCTGCTCAAGGCGATCATCAATCCGGCGATGGGTGTGACCTGGCTGGCTGGATTGTGGCTGGCTTGGCAGGGCAACTGGTATTTGTCCGGCTGGTTTCACGCGAAGTTCGCACTGGTGCTGGTCCTGTCCGGGGTTCATGGCTTTTTCAGCGCCCGGGTGCGGGATTTTGCCGAAGATAAAAACACCCGAAGTCAGAAATTCTACCGTATTATCAACGAAATACCGACGGTCCTGATGATCGCGATTGTCGTTCTGGTGATCGTTAAACCCTTCTAGCAGGGCTTAATGGGTTTTCCAGACCAGCAATAGCGTCCTTGCGTGAAGCCGGACGATTTTCTATATTCGCCTCATCCCACCGAACGCAGGCGGATGTGGTTGAGTCCCGGTCTCACTGTTGGACCGGCCGCCACATCAGGTTCGAAGCCTCCTGGCACCTTCCTCGCTCAAGACTTCCAGACTTGAGACCTGCGGACTTCCAATTGTTTTTTGTAGTCCGTTTGTCGTCAGCAGGCTGAACCTCTCGCTCCCCTCCCCCATCATCTTTTTCTTCACATTCTCCACAGGACAACCCCAATGCGGGAAATAAAACTACAAGACCTCAAAACCAAAACACCGGCGGAGCTTGTCTCGTTCGCTGAAGAACTTGGGGTCGAAAATGCCAGCACCATGCGGAAGCAGGAGCTGATGTTCGCCATTCTCAAGCAGCTTGCGATCCAGGAAACCGACATCATCGGTGAAGGTGTCGTCGAGGTTCTCTCCGACGGCTTCGGATTCCTCCGATCGTGGGACGCCAATTACCTGCCCGGCCCGGACGACATCTACGTCTCGCCGTCGCAGATCCGGCGTTTCGGGTTGCGCACTGGCGACACTATCGAAGGCCATATTCGCAGCCCGAAGGAAGGCGAGCGTTACTTCGCGTTGCTGAAGGTCAACACGCTGAACTTCGAGGACCCCGAGAAGTCCAAGCACAAGGTCAACTTCGACAACCTGACGCCGCTGTTTCCCGACGAGCGCTTCCGTCTAGAACTGGAAGACCCAACGCGGAAAGACCTGTCGGCGCGGGTCATCGATATCGTAGCCCCTATAGGTAAAGGCCAGCGCGCACTTATCGTGGCTCCTCCCCGCACCGGCAAGACCGTGCTGATGCAGAACATCGCGCACTCGATCACAGCCAATCATCCGGAATGCTATCTGATTGTTCTTCTGATCGACGAGCGTCCTGAAGAAGTCACCGACATGCAGCGTTCGGTGAAGGGTGAGGTTGTCTCTTCGACATTCGACGAACCGGCGGTGCGTCACGTCCAGGTCGCCGAAATGGTGATCGAGAAAGCCAAGCGTCTGGTTGAACACGGCCGCGACGTTGTGATCCTGCTCGATTCGATCACTCGCCTTGGCCGCGCCTACAACACCGTAGTGCCGTCATCCGGCAAGGTGCTGACCGGCGGCGTCGACGCCAACGCGTTGCAGCGCCCGAAGCGTTTCTTCGGCGCCGCGCGTAACATCGAAGAAGGCGGATCGCTCACGATCATCGCGACGGCCTTGGTCGATACCGGCAGCCGCATGGACGAAGTGATTTTCGAAGAGTTCAAGGGCACCGGCAACTCGGAATTGATTCTCGACCGCAAGGTGTCCGACAAGCGCACCTTCCCGGCGATCGACATTTCGCGCTCCGGTACGCGCAAGGAAGAACTTATCACCGATCCGCAGCTGCTCAAGAAGATGTACGTCCTTCGCCGCATCCTCAATCCGATGGGCACCATGGACGCCATCGACTTCCTGCTCGACAAGCTTCGCAACACCAAGAACAACGCGGAATTCTTCGAGTCGATGAACACCTAGCCGTAACGGCTTTAGGGCGGGGTCTTCGCCTCGGTCCTCAAATACTGCGATGCCCGGCCTTGCGCCGGGCATTTTCATTTCGGGATTGATTGACGGGAGAAAGCCCCCACGCCGCACCCCAAGTTATAGTGCATCGCAACATCGCATTGCTGCACCTGGATCTGCAGTATATTGCGATGCAATATATCCGGATCTGCCGATCTCAGGGATTTTTGATTGCCTGCCGGAGACGTGTCCGACAAATAGGTCATGCATTCTCCCGACCAGACCATCTTCGCCCTGTCGTCCGGCCGCGCGCCATCCGCCATCGCCATCATCCGGGTGTCCGGCCGACAGGCCAGCTCGGCCGTCGAGCGGCTTTGCGGAAAGTTGCCTTCGCCCCGCCTCGCCCACGTGGCGACCTTGCGCGATCTCGACGGCAGCGCGCTCGACGAATCGGTGACGCTTTGGTTTCCGGGGCCGCACAGCGCCACGGGTGAAGACGTCGCGGAATTCCATGTTCACGGCGGCCGCGCGGTCATCGCTGCGATGTTCGATGCGCTCGGCGCCATCGATGGCCTGCGTCCGGCGGAGCCCGGCGAGTTTACGCGGCGCGCGTTCGAGAACGGCAAGCTCGATCTCACCGAAGCCGAAGGCCTCGACGATCTCATTCACGCCGACACCGACCGTCAGCGCAGGCAAGCGCTGCGGCATCTGAAAGGATTGCTCGGCGCAAAAGCCGAGAGCTGGCGGCAGCAGATCATCGAAGCATCCGCGCTTGTCGAAGCAGGCATCGATTTTTCCGATGAGGGCGACGTGTCGGCGGAATTGATCGCGCCAGCGTTGCGCAGGATCGCGGCGCTAAAATCCGAAATTGAAGAAACCCTTGCGGCATCGGCACAAAGTGAACGTCTGCGCGAGGGGCTGACTGTTGCGATCGCCGGCCCGCCGAACGCCGGAAAATCGACATTGCTCAATCGTCTGGCGCGGCGTGATGCCGCGATTGTTTCGCCTCACGCCGGCACCACGCGCGACATCATCGAAGTGCATCTCGATCTCGATGGTTATCCGGTGACGGTGATCGACACCGCGGGCGTTCGCGACACCATCGATCCGGTGGAGCAGGAGGGTGTGCGTCGTGCACGTGATCGCGCACGCACGTCCGACCTGGTGCTGTGGCTGGTCGATGCGAATGATGAGGTCGCGCCTGCGCTCGATGGCGCGGACGATCACGCGCCGGTCTGGATCGTGCGTAACAAGGTCGATCTGCTGGCCGCAAAAAGAGAGGCGAGGGCGTCGTCCGCGCGGTTCGATATTTCGGCGTCACGCGGCGACGGCGTTCCGGACCTGATCGCGGCGCTGGTGTCCTACGCCCAGGATTATTTCGGATCGGGCGAGATGGCGCTGGTCAGCCGCGCCCGGCACCGGACCTTGCTGCGCGAAACTGCAGATGCCTTGGACCGAGCCGGGCAGGCGGCGTCGAAGGGCGACGAACTTTTGGCGGAAGAGCTACGAATTGGGATTCATTCATTGGGCCGATTGACCGGCCGGGTGGACGTCGAGGATATTCTGGATGTCATCTTCCGCGAGTTCTGCATCGGCAAATAGCCCGGTAGTCCAATGGACCACCTGCTGGGCCATTGGCCCTGTTTCACGTGAAACAGGTTCCATTCGCCATTTTGTTTCACGTGAAACACTTTCGCGCGAATTCCGTCTTTGAGCTTTTGCATCAAAGCGGTAGAAGTCCGCCCATGCAGACAATGTTCGATGTCATCGTGATCGGGGGAGGCCACGCCGGCTGTGAAGCTGCGGCGGCCTCCGCGCGCGCGGGCGCTAAAACGGCGCTGGTGACGCACCAGTTTGCGACCATTGGCGCTATGTCCTGCAATCCGGCCATCGGCGGGCTTGGAAAAGGCCATTTGGTCCGGGAAATCGACGCGCTCGACGGCCTCATGGGCCGAATGGCCGATCAGGGCGGGATTCAATTTCGCGTTCTGAACCGCCGCAAGGGACCGGCGGTCCGTGGTCCCCGCGCCCAGATAGATCGCAAACTCTATGCGGCCGCGATGCAGGCCGCGATCCGGGAAACTGCCAATCTGACCGTGATAGAGGGTGAAGCGGACGAGCTTTTGCTGTCTGAGGGACGAATCTGCGGAATCCGCCTCGGAGATGGCCGGGAATTCGCCGTGGGCGCCGTGGTCGTGACTACCGGGACCTTTTTGCGGGGCCTCATCCATCTCGGCGAGAAAAACTGGCCCGCAGGACGGGTCGGAGAGGCTCCCGCAATGGGTCTTTCCAAGTCTTTCGAGCGCGCAGGCTTTACGCTGGGCCGCCTCAAGACTGGAACACCGCCGCGTCTCGATGGATCGACTATCGACTGGTCTGTGGTCGAGATGCAGCCCGGCGACGACCCGATCGAGCCTTTTTCGGTGCTGACCGACCGGATTTCTATCCGGCAGATCGAATGCGGCATCACGCGGACCACCAACGCCACCCACGACATCATCCGCGCCAATGTGCACCGCTCGCCGATGTATTCCGGGCAGATCAAAAGCACCGGCCCGCGCTATTGCCCCTCCATCGAGGACAAGATCGTCCGCTTCGGCGACCGCGACGGGCACCAGATCTTTCTGGAGCCGGAAGGGCTCGACGACACCACGGTATATCCCAACGGCATCTCGACATCGCTACCGGAAGAGGTTCAGCAGGCTATTCTGGCGACCATTCCGGGCCTTGAGCACGTGAAAATGGTCCGTCCGGGCTACGCCATCGAATACGACCACGTCGATCCACGTGAACTCGATCCGACGCTTCAAACCGAGCGGGTACCGGGGCTTTTCCTGGCCGGGCAGATCAACGGCACCACCGGTTATGAAGAAGCCGGCGCGCAGGGGCTGGTTGCGGGACTGAACGCGGCCTTGCTGACCGGCGGCGGCGCGCCCGTCGTGTTCGACCGCGCAGAAGGCTATCTCGGGGTGATGATCGATGATCTGACGTCGCGGGGAATCACCGAGCCCTACCGGATGTTCACTTCGCGGGCCGAGTATCGCCTGACATTGCGGGCGGACAATGCCGATCAACGCCTGACCGATCGGGGCATCGCGCTGGGTTGCGTTGGCGCGGAACGGGCAGGGCGTCATGCCGCCAAGATGGAAGCCCTCAAGACCGCAAAATCATTGGCGAAATCCCTCTCGGTGACGCCCAATGAAGCCGCCAAGCACGGCCTCACCCTCAATCAGGATGGCCAGCGCCGCACGGCGTTTGAGATGCTGGCCTATCCCGGCGTCGAATGGGCGAATGTCACCTCGATCTGGCCGCAACTCAACGCGATCGACCCCAAGATCGCGGTCCATCTGGAGATCGACGCCAAGTACGATGTCTATCTGGCGCGCCAAGCCGCCGATGTGCAGGCCTTCCGGCGTGACGAAAGCCTTGTCCTGACCGATATCGATTACAGTGCCGTTCCGGGTCTCTCCAATGAAGCTAGGCAGAAGCTCGAAACTGTGCGGCCCCGGACCATCGGCCACGCCGGCCGGATCGAGGCCATGACTCCGGCAGCGCTGGCAATTCTCGCGGCGTATCTGCGGCGTGAGTCCCGCAGGCCCTCCAGCGCAACGGCCTGAGGTTATCTCATGGCCAAACCGGCCCAAGCCTCCATATCGGCTTCCGACAAGGTCGCCGCCCTGAAGCTCACTCCTGTTTCACGTGAAACAGAGGCGCGGCTCGATCGCTATGTTGGTCTGTTGGTCGAATGGCAGGCCAAGACCAACCTGATCGCGCCCTCCACGCTGCCGCAGCTCTGGACCCGGCACATTTCCGATTCGCTGCAGCTTCTGGATCTCGCACCATCGGCGAAACACTGGCTCGATTTCGGCAGCGGTGGCGGTTTCCCCGGCGTGGTGCTGGCTTGTGCAATGGCCGAACATCCCGGCGCGTCGGTCCAGCTCGTTGAGCGCAATGCCAAGAAGGCTGCATTTTTGCGCGAGGCGCTGCGTGTCACCGGTGCCGCTGGCACAGTTATCCTCGCCGACATCGGGGATTATGTGGATAGTTTGCAGGCGCCGATAGATTGCGTCACCGCGCGCGCGGTTGCTCCACTACATATGTTGCTGGGCTACGCGGAACCCCTGATCCGGCAAGGCGCGAAAGCCTTGTTTCTCAAAGGACAAGATGTAGAGTCCGAATTGACGGAAGCTACTAAATATTGGAATATCAAGCCACTTTTACATTCCAGCCGCACCGGCGGACACGGCTGGATCGTCGAGCTCAACACCATTGAGCGGCGATCACTCGTCCAGCAGTAAACAGTCACAAGGCGGCCAGGCACATGGTTGGCATCGACGGAATTTTTCAAGGCGAAGGCACGGCGACGGGCGAGAGGGGTCACCCCCGCATCCTGGCGCTGGCCAACCAAAAGGGCGGCGTCGGCAAGACCACGACCGCGATCAATCTCGGCACCGCGCTGGCAGCCATCGGCGAGCGGGTACTGATCGTCGATCTCGATCCGCAGGGCAACGCCTCGACCGGGCTCGGCATCGACCGCCGCAACCGCAATTGTTCGACCTATGACGTGCTGATCGGCGAAGCCAACCTGCGCGAGGCGATCATCCCGACCGCGGTGCCGCGCCTGCACATCGCGGCGTCGACCATGGATCTGTCGGGCCTTGAACTCGAACTCGGCACCACGCGCGACCGCGCGTTCCGTCTGCGCGACGCCATCGCCGATCTGAACGTCAATGTCGATCCGGGCACCGACTACACCTACGTGCTGATCGATTGTCCGCCGTCGCTCAATCTCATCACCGTCAACGCCATGGCGGCGTCTCACGCGATTCTCGTGCCGCTGCAGTGTGAGTTCTTCGCGCTCGAAGGCCTGTCGCAGTTGCTGCAGACGGTCGAGCAGGTGCGCACGACGCTCAATCCGACGCTGTCGATTCACGGCATCGTGCTGACGATGTTCGACTCGCGCAACAACCTGTCGAACCAGGTCGTCGCCGACGTGCGCCAGTTCATGGGCAAGAAAGTTTACGACACCATGATCCCGCGCAACGTCCGCATTTCGGAAGCGCCGTCCCACGGCAAGCCCGTGCTGGTCTACGATCTCAAGTGTGTCGGCAGCGAAGCGTATTTGAAGCTTGCGACTGAAGTCATTCAGCGCGAGCGTGAGTTGCGCGCGCACTGATCTCATTGCGATGATGCTGCGGCGAAAAAAATCGCTGCGTCTTAGAAGTTTGCGAAGCGGGAGTGCGTGAGTTGAGTGCAAGGGAGACGGCGATGGCCGACGAGCGTTCGCGATTGGGTCGCGGTCTTGCAAGTCTGATTGGCGATGTCGGCGGCGAGGCGGCGCATGTCGATCGTCCGTCGCGCACGCCGCGCCGCGTTCCGATCGAATTCCTGAAAGCTAATCCGCGCAATCCGCGCCGGACATTTTCCGACGACGAGTTGGGCGAGCTGTCGGCGTCGATCAAGCAGCACGGCGTGATCCAGCCGATCGTGGTGCGGCCGGTCAAGGGCGCTACGGATCGTTTCGAGATCATCGCCGGCGAGCGGCGCTGGCGCGCGTCACAGCGCGCGGGTTTGCATGACGTGCCGATCGTCACCGTCGATGTCAGCGACAGCGACGCGCTCGAGATCGCGATCATCGAAAACGTGCAGCGCTCCGATCTGAATGCGATGGAAGAGGCGCAGGGCTATCACGCGCTCGCTGCCGAGTTCAAACGCAGCCAGGAAGACATCGCGAAAATCGTCGGCAAGAGCCGCAGCCATGTCGCCAACATGATGCGTCTGACAAAACTGCCGGATCAGGTTCAGGCGTATATCGCCGAAGGCAAACTGTCGGCGGGTCACGCGCGCGCTCTGATCGGCGTGCCGGATGCGGCGGCTGCCGCGAAGCGCATTGTCGAGGAAGGTCTGAACGTGCGTCAGACCGAAGCGCTCGCGCATGAAGAAGGCGTGCCGGAACGCAAGCCGCAGAAAGCGCGCGGCTCGGCACCGGCGAAAGATTCCGACACGCTCGCGCTGGAAAAGCGCGTCAGCGATGTGCTCGGGTTGAAGGTCAGTGTCGATCACCGCAATCCGGGCGGCACGGTGCTGATCAAGTACACCGATCTCGATCAGCTTGACGAAATTTTGCGGCGGCTGGAAGCGGGCAAGTAAGCCGGAGTTAGCTCCGCCGACGCGCGTTCACCGCGATTGAAAGCAGCGCGCGCTGCGCGATGATGTCCGACAGCGATGACTGCTTGCGCATGTCGAACGCCGCGTCCGCCAGTTGTGCCATCACGCGGCTCATGCGCTCCGTGCTGGTGTTGCGCAAAGCGGTCTCCACCAAAGTCTTGCGCGAGAAATGCAGCCGCGGAAATCCGCTCTCGAGCGCGTCGAGCTCGCTGCGTCCTTCATCGATGGAAAGCCGCGCCTTGTGCAGCAGCGCCGCGTGGCGCTGTGCAGTCATGACGATAAAGCCGGAGTTTGTCCCGGCTGCCATCGCCTTGGCGAATGCGGCTTCGAAATCGGCAGCGCGTCCGGCAAACGCATTGTCCACGATGGGATCGAGTGCAAGACCCGAGGCGTCAGTGACGATCGCCACCACGTCATCAAGCGTGACTTCGCGCTGGCCGTGGGCGTAAAGCGCGACTTTCCGGATTTCATTGCGCGAGGCTTGCCGGTCGCCGCCGAGCAGGGATGTGAGCGCTGCGCGCGCGTCGGGCGCAATCTTCAAGTTCGAAGCGCGCAGTTCGTCGTCGATCAGCCTGGCGAGATCGCGCTCGCCGTCCGCATAGCAGGCGATGGCGACGGCGGACTTGGCTTTCTCGCAGGCTTTTCGCAACGGCGCGTCCGGGCGCAGTTCGCCGGCCTCGATCACAATGCGGCAGTCGCGCAGTTGCATCCCGGCCAGCGTATCGATGCCGGCGGCAAAGCTGCGGGAGCCTGCGCGAATCCGGATCGCGCGGCGGCCGCCAAACAGCGGCACCGTCATGGCTTCATCGACGAGGCGCGACGGTTCGGCGGCAAGCTCGTCGCCGTCCATCCTGACCAGTGAAAAGGGATCGTTCGGGTCGTCGACGGCGGATGCCATCAAGGCGTCGGCGCGCTCACGCACGAGGCCTGCGTCAGGGCCGTAAAGCAGGATAATCGGCCGCGAGGGATCGGGCCGTGCGAGAAACGCGTCGATTTCCTTCCCGCGAAGCGCGACCACGACGATCCTGACGAAAGAGGCCCGATCAGCTACCGGCGATGAAGAACGATGCGAGGCGCTGGCTGATATTGTCGGCGATCACCTTGGACGCGCGGTCTTCCGCGTCACGCAAGCCGCGCGAGCGGGCGAAGCGCTGTGCCTGTCCTGGAATGTCATAGGATACGCGCGAGAACGTCGTTCCGGTCAGCACCGTCTTGTCGGTGGTGTTTTCCTTCAGCTCGTAGGTCGCATCGATGCCGTAGTTTTCGATGTCAGGCCGTGCCGTGGTGGGATCGACGATGACCGACAGCCGGGATGTCGTGATGCGCAGCAGCAGGCGGTGAGTCGGCGGGCCGCCGACCGCGCTGCCGTACATGCTGAACATCAGCGCATTGCGGATCTCGACGCCGAGGCGCGCTTCGCGCGAACCGTTCGGCAGGTTGAGCGGAGGAACTTCAACACCCTGAAGCTTGTCGCGCAGCGCCGAGCCGCCGTCCGGCCCGCGCTCGGCGTACATCGGCTGGAAGCAACCGGCCGTGAGGGCCGCAATGGCCGCCACGGCAAGAAGCCGGGCAGCGATGCGCGTATCAAACCACGACATTCACGATCCTCTGCGGAACGATGATGACTTTCCGGGGAGATTTCCCGTCCAAGGCCGATTTTACTGCATCGATTGCCAAAACGGCAGCCTCAATTTCCGTATTTTGGGCATTTCGGGCGACCGTGACATCCGCGCGCTTCTTGCCATTAACCTGCACGGGGAGCGTAATTGTGTCATCGACCAGCAATTTCGCTTCGGTTTCGGGCCATTTCGCCTCGGAAACCAGTTCCTGATGCCCGAGCACATGCCAGCACTGCTCGGCCAGGTGCGGCATCATGGGGGAAATCAGCCGCACCAGAATGTCGAAGGCCTCCCGGGCAGCGGCTGCGACGGCGGCATCGGTCTCAAGCGGCTTTGACGGGCCATCGACGACCTCGGCCAGTGCGCCGACGAACGTATAGAGCTTGGCGATCGCGGTGTTGAAGCGCAGCCGTTCAATGGCCGCCGAAACATCCGCCAGCGTCCGGTGCGAGATGCGCCGCAATGCCAGCGCGCTTTCAGGGCCATCAAGGCTGAGCGGCGTGCCGGATTTCGGCAGATGCGGAGCCGCGGCATTCACCAGACGCCAGATGCGCTGCACGAACCGGCTCGCGCCCTGCACGCCTTCCTCGCTCCAGATCACGTCGCGGTCGGGCGGCGAGTCGGACAGCATGAACCAGCGCGCGGTGTCGGCGCCGTAGGTGCCGATGATGTCGTCGGGATCGACGGTGTTGCGCTTCGACTTCGACATCTTTTCGATCGCGCCGATCTCGACGGTTTCGTTCGAGCCCAGCAACGTCGCCTGACGCTTGTCGCCGACGGTCGTGATGGTGATTTCGGCCGGCGAGGCGAACGTGCCGTCCTTCTTCTTGTAGATTTCGTGAACCACCATGCCCTGCGTGAACATGCCGGCGAACGGCTCGTCCATGCCGACGTGTCCGGTCGCCTTCATCGCGCGGGTGAAGAAGCGCGAATACAACAGATGCAGGATCGCGTGTTCGACGCCGCCGATGTACTGATCGACCGGCATCATGTGGTTGGCGACCTTCGGTGTCGTCGGCGCGTTCTCGTTCCACGGATCGGTGAAGCGCGCGAAGTACCACGACGAATCCACGAATGTGTCCATGGTGTCGGTTTCGCGCTGCGCCTTGCCGCCGCATTGCGGGCAGGCGACGTGCTTCCAGGTCGGATGATGATCGAGCGCGTTGCCTGGCTTGTCGAAGGTCACATCCTCCGGCAGCACCACTGGCAAGTCTGCATCCGGCACCGGCACCACGTCGCATTTCGGACAGTGAATGACCGGGATCGGGCACCCCCAGTAGCGCTGACGCGAGATACCCCAGTCCCGCAGGCGGAAGTTCACCTGCCGCTCGGCGACAGGCATGTTGCCGCGCATCGCGCCTTCCAGCCGCTTGGCGACCTCTTCCTTGGCCTGCTCGATGGTCATGCCATCGAGGAAGCGCGAGTTGATCATCCGCCCGTCACCGTCATAGGCGGTGTCGGTGATGACGAAGCTCGCAGGATCCTGCCCCTCGGGGCAGACTACCGGCGTATTGCCGAGATTGTACTTGTTGACGAAGTCGAGGTCGCGCTGGTCGTGCGCGGGACAGCCGAAGATCGCGCCGGTGCCGTATTCCATCAGCACGAAGTTGGCGACATAGACCGGCAGCTTCCAGTCGGGGTCGAACGGATGAACCGCCTTGATGCCGGTGTCGAAGCCCTGCTTCTCGGCGGTGTCGATGATTTCCTGCGCGGTGCCGTGACGCTTCGCCTCGGCGATGAACGCGGCGAGCTGCGGATTTTTCGCAGCCGCTGCCTGCGCCAGCGGATGATCCGGCGCGATGGCCATGAACTTCGCGCCGAACAACGTGTCGGGCCGCGTCGTGAAAATCTTGAGTTCGCTTTCGCCGTTCGGCGCGGTCGCCTGATCAAGCGCGAAACGAACCAGCAATCCCTCGGACCGGCCGATCCAGTTGCGCTGCATCAGCCGCACCTTGTCGGGCCAGCGGTCGAGTCCATCCAGCGCGTCGAGCAGATCCTGCGAATACTTCGTGATCTTGAAGACCCACTGGTTCATCTCGCGCTGTTCGACCAGCGCGCCTGAGCGCCAGCCGCGGCCGTCGATCACCTGCTCGTTGGCAAGCACGGTCATGTCGACCGGATCCCAGTTGATCTTGCGCTTTTCGCGCTCGGCGAGCCCCGCCTTCATGAAATCCAGAAACATCTTCTGCTGATGCTTGTAGTAGCCCGGATCGCAGGTCGCGAATTCGCGCGACCAGTCCAGCGACAGCCCCATGGTCTGGAGCTGCTTCTTCATCGCGGCGATGTTCTCGTAGGTCCAGGCCTTCGGCGCGACCTTGCGCTCGATTGCGGCATTCTCGGCGGGCAGGCCGAACGCGTCCCATCCCATCGGATGCAGCACGTTGAAGCCTTTGGCGCGCATGGTGCGCGCGACCACGTCGCCCATGGTGTAGTTGCGGACGTGACCCATGTGGATGCGCCCCGACGGATAGGGGAACATCTCGAGCACATAGTATTTTGGCCGGGGATCGTCGTTGCGCGTGGCGAAAATCGCCCGCTCATCCCAGATTTTTTGCCAGCGCGGCTCGGATTCGCGGGCGTTGTAGCGTTCGGTGGTCATTGGATCGGTCGTCTGCCAAAGGGGGAATAGAAGCGGCAGACTAGCCATAAAAGACCGCGACGGGTCAACGCCTTAGGCGCAGATAAGGCCGCCTTAGCCCGCCAGCGAGATCGGCTGGTCGGCGGTCCGGCTCAGACCGTGTTCGACCACGGCATTCCGACCCCGGCGCTTGGCTGCATAGAGCGCTGCGTCCGCTGCCTCGATCAGGTCGTCCTGCGGCTGGGCCGCGCCCGGCGTAATCGTCGCGACGCCGACACTGACGGTGACCGTTTTGCAGGCGCTGGTGAGGTGCGGAATCGCAAGACCTTCGACGGTCGCGCGGACTTTTTCGGCCACCTGCGTGGCGCGCGCGGCATTGCTGTTTGGCAGCAGCAAGCAGAATTCCTCGCCGCCATACCGGGCGGCAAATCCCGCGCAGGTATCGGCGGTGGTCGCGAGCACCTCGCCGATCCGGCTGAGGCAGGCATCGCCTTCCGGATGGCCGTAGGTGTCGTTGAACAGCTTGAAATGATCGACATCGATCATCAGCACGGACAGCTGGCTGTCCGATTGCAGCGCCTTCATCCATTCGAAGTCGAGGCGGCTCTGGAAACCGCGGCGATTGGCCAGGCCCGAAACAAGATCAAGGGACGCGATGACGGTCAGCCGGTCGTTGGCCGCGGCCATCTCGCGTTCGCGCTCGGACAGTTGGGACGCCATCGCATCGAAAGCCTGCGCCAGCGGAATGAACTCGCGCGGCACGGTGGTGCCCGACGCACGCGCCGAGAGTTCGCCGCGGCCGAAGCGGTTGGCCATGTCCGTCATCATGCGGAGGGGGCGGATGATGAGACGCTCGCCGGCAAACCATGCGCCGAGCAGCGTCAGAAGCCCGACGAATCCGAGCTGCAGATAAGCGGTCCGGATATCGCGATTGATGTCGCCGAGCATGATCGACTGGTTGACGCTCACGATCATGCGCGCGCCCGTCCCGGAGACGCGGGCGAACGAGACGGCTTTCTTCTCGCCGTCGGCGCTCTCAAAGGCGATCGAGCCGAATTCGCGATCGAGATTGATTTCCCGCAGCGTGACCGCTTCGAGGAGAGATGTGTCTTTCAGCTGCTGCCCGATCAGATTCGCGCTTTCGGGCGGAGACGCGAGGATCGTTCCCTTGCTGTCGACCAGAACCACGGATACGCCGGAGCGCTCGCCGCGGTTGCTCAAAAGCTGCGACATCCACCTCAGTTCCACGGCCGCAATGATCACGGCCTCCTGGCCGCCTGCTATGGCGGACACCGGATAAGCGGCCATGAGGGTCGGAAGGTTGGCGGCGCGGCTGAAGATGTAATCACTCACTACAAATTCATGGGAGTCGCGCGCGCGCAGGAAGTAGCTGCGGTCGCCGAGATCGAGGCCGCTGACGTTCTGCTCGGTCGAACACTGCACGACTCCGTCTCCGCCGATCACCGAAAGGCTTCTGATCCACGGCAGGTCGACGCGCAGGCTCGCGCGCATGATGGCGCAGCCGCGGCCCTGGTGGGACGCTGCGGCATAGATATAGGCGGAGGACTTCAGAACGGCCTGCACCGTGGAGATGATCTCGCGCTGGGCGTCGGCGGTATGTCTTGCAAGCTCGGACAATTCGCTCGCGGCTTGTGCGACCTGCTTGGACCGCGTGTCTTCCAGCAGGCGCACGCGATCGAGCATCAAGGGAACGACCAGAATCAGCGCAAGCAGCACGAGCCGCGCGCGAATCCCGAAAAGCGCCTTGAGTTTTGACGTGTTGCGGCCGAAGCTGGCGATTGACATCGGTATTCCCTTGCCCATGCCGACACTACGGAGAAAGGCTTCAAGGACCCTTTCTTCAATTCGCTAAAATTCGAATGATCGCTAATTTGAAGGTAAGATTGCATCGATGGCTGTGGATAACATGTCGCCGGTAACATCCGATTCACCAAACGGCCTTGCCGCCGTTGAACGCGAAATCGCGCGCGCATGCAGGGACGCTCGCCGCGATCGCGCCTCGGTGACGCTGGTCGCGGTGTCCAAGACATTCGACGGCGACGCCATCACGCCCGTGATCGCGGCCGGCCAGCGCGTCTTCGGCGAGAACCGCGTGCAGGAGGCCAAGGCCAAATGGCCTGCGCTGATGTCCGGTCATCCCGGACTCGCGCTTCATCTGATCGGGCCGCTGCAATCCAACAAGGCGAAGGAGGCGGTAGCGCTGTTCGATGCCATCCACTCGCTTGACCGCGCGAGTCTCTGCGAAGCGCTGGCGAAAGAAATCGTTAAGCAAGACAGGCGCCCGGAATTGTTCGTTCAGCTGAACACAGGCGAGGAGCCGCAGAAGGCGGGGATCGCTCCCGCCGAGGCCGATGCCTTCATCGCAAGCTGCCGCGACGTTCACGGTTTGCATATTTCCGGATTGATGTGCATTCCGCCGGTCGAGGATCCGCCCGCGCCGCACTTCGCGCTCACGGCCAAAATCGCCGCGCGCAACGGTTTGAAATTGCTGTCCATGGGCATGAGCGCAGATTTCGAGACTGCAATTCAACTGGGCGCGACGCATGTCAGGATTGGGTCTGCGATTTTCGGACGGCGATAGCGCGAGAATTCGCCGAAGACGGCTCGCACCTCAGGATGACGAGGCAACTCAACTCTGCCTGCTACCCGATCGTGATTTTCGTCCGCGGCCCCAATCGCGACAACAAGCGCAGCATCGCGCTTTGTGTGAGTCCGACGCAGCCTGCGGTCGGCGAAAAGTTTTCACGCGCAAGATGCAGGAAGACGGCGCTGCCGCGTCCGGCGATACGGGGCCGGGTGTTGTGGTCGATCTCGACGATGAAATCGTAAAGATGATCGTCGCGCGTCAGCCGGTCGCCGGCGTCGCCTGGCGTGCGGATGACGGCGCGGTTGTAATGCCGGTCGGCGGGATCCTCCGACCAGGCGTCGGTGGGCCGTATCATCCGGGTCGGTAGAAACGTGTGCGGCCGGGGGTGCCGGTCGGCCCGCCACCAGACCCTGACAGGATGAAAGATGCCGCGCGGCGTGCCGCCGTCGCCTTCGAACTTGTTGGCCTTGATTCCGCCGCGTCCGAGGGCGACCGGTAGGACATGCGCTCCGGCCACCAGCCAGCCTTGGTTCGGCCGGCCGGCAGCGGCATGGACCTGGACCGACGACAAAGGCCGATCACGCAACGGTGTTTGGTAAGCCCTTGGAAAACCTCTATTTCCCATAATTGCTTCCGATGGCTGCGCACAACTCCAGCTTGCGCTTTCGCCTGCAAGTGCTCTATTCCGCCGAGGACCTTCGAGATGCCCTCTCCAAGCCTCTCTTATACAAGTCGAATTTTAAAGGACTGGATGCAATGCCCAACGCCCGCAAGATCCTGATCGTGGATGACGATACCGATCTGCGCGATGCCCTGGTGGAGCAATTGTCGCTCCATGAGGAGTTCGAGGCATCTGCCGTCGATACCGGCGCGAAGGGCGCTCTGGCGGCCAAGAGTAATTCCCCCGATCTCGTGCTGATGGACGTCGGGTTGCCCGATACCGACGGCCGCGAAGTGGTGCGCAGCCTGCGCAAGGGCGGCTTCAAATCGCCGATCATCATGCTCACCGGGCACGACACCGATTCGGACACCATCCTCGGGCTCGAATCCGGCGCGAACGATTACGTCGCAAAGCCGTTCCGCTTTGCCGTATTGCTGGCCCGCATCCGGGCGCAGCTGCGTCAGCACGAAGCCTCCGAGGATGCCGTGTTCTCGGTCGGCCCCTACAGCTTCCGGCCCGGCTCCAAGATGCTGACCGGCGCCAACGCCAAGAAGGTCCGGCTCACGGAGAAGGAAACCGCGATCCTGCGCTTTCTCTATCGCGCCGGACAATTGCCGGTGTCGCGCGAGACCTTGCTGCAAGAGGTCTGGGGCTACAATTCAGGCGTGACCACCCATACGCTGGAAACGCATATCTATCGGCTGCGTCAGAAGGTGGAGAAAGATGCCGCGAACCCCGAAATTCTTGTGACTGAGTCCGGGGGCTATAAGCTGGTGCCATGAGGCGAATCAATCGACGCTCTCTCTCGGCACCCCATGGCTATTGAAGACGACATCGCCCTGTTTTCGCGCGTCCCGACACTGAACCTGTTGGGCGCTGCTGCTATGCAGGTGCTTGCGATCGGCTCCGAGCAGCGCGATTTCAGGTTCGGTGAAAAACTTTTCCAGCAGGGCGAGCCGGCGGACGCCGGCTTCGTCGTCAGGCATGGCGCGTTTCGCATCTCGTCCGATGATGGCAGCGAGGCGGTTGCGGGCCAGAACACCTTGATCGGCGAGCTCGCGCTCGTTGTCGCAATGGCGCGGCCGGCCACGGCGATTGCACTGGAGCAATCGTCGGTGCTGCGGATTTCGCGCAGCCTGTTTCAGCGCGTGCTCGAGAGTCATCCGGAAGCTGCGCGGCGTTTGCGCGACGATCTTGCTGCGCGTTCCAACGATGCCGCCAAGGCGATGTCGCGGGTATCCGCGACGCTGAGATAAATCAGCAATCGATCATCAGACGTCAGATTTCGAGCACCGCCGTCACCGGCACATGGTCCGATGGCCGCTCCCAGCCGCGCGCGACGCTGGTGATTTTGAAATCGCGAACGCAGTCGCCCAGCGCCTTTGAGACCCAGATGTGATCGAGGCGGCGGCCCTTGTTGGCGGCAGCCCAGTCCGCGGCGCGATAACTCCACCACGTATAGACTTTTTCAGACAACGGGATGCGCTGGCGCGCCACGTCGATCCATTCGCCGCAGGCCTGCACGCCGAGCAGCTTTTCGCATTCGACCGGCGTGTGCGACACGATCTTCAAAAGCTGCTTGTGCGACCACACGTCATGCTCGTGCGGCGCGACGTTGAGATCGCCGACCAGAATATGCCGGTCGCTGGCTTTCGGATGCAGCGGCGCGCAGTCGCGCATCTCGTCGAGGAACGACAGTTTGTGCGCGAACTTCGGATTGAGCACGGGATCGGGAATATCACCGCCCGCCGGCACATAGAAATTATGCACCACCAGCGGCTCGGTCATCTGCGCTTTCGCGCCGAACGCCACCGAGATATGCCGCGAATCGATCTTGCCGCAGAATGTCCGCACATCGCTCGATTCGAACGGAATTTTCGAGACGATGGCGACGCCGTGGTAGCCCTTCTGGCCGTTGAGCGCGACGTGCTCGTACCCGAGCCGCTTGAAGCGCTTCAGCGGAAAGGCGTCATCGACGCATTTCGTTTCCTGAAGGCACAGCACATCGGGCCGCACGGCCTTGATGAATTTGGCGACGAGATCGATGCGCAGGCGCACCGAATTGATATTCCAGGTTGTCAGGGTGAGGCGCATGAACACAGGCTGCGAGGAATGTTGGTAAACCGTTAGCCGGTTTTTCCGGTTCGCTCCAGCCTGACGGGGATGCCCTAATTATTCGGGGTGGAATAATTGGTGTAGTCGATCTTGAACATGCCGGGATCGAGCTTCTTGGTGGTGTCGAGGTTATAGACCGCGACGGTGGTGTCGTATCCTTGCGGATCGGTCACGGTCCATTGTTTGAGCTGGTTGTCCTTGGCGCCGATCATCAGCATCAAGCGGCTGGTGCCGATCAGCGCCTGCTTCTCTTCGATGGTCACGCTGATGAACATGTCGTCGGCCGCGACGCCGACAACGTTGGTGTCGCGCATCAGATCGATGCGGTCGGACAAGAGATAGCGCAGCGGGGTCTGCGACAGCGGATAAACGTCCTGCGTCGCCAGCCTGCGGTCGCGGACGATCACCGATGATCCATCGGCGACGAGGGCGATTGGGCTCGGATCGTCATACTCGAAGCGGATCTTGCCGGGCTTCTGAATGTAGAAATCGCCGGTGGTGCGTTTGCCGTCTGGTCCGACCTGCACGAAGTTGCCCGAGACGTTCTGCAACGACGACAGATAGGTGCTGACCTTGCTCGCCCAGGCTTTCTGGTTGGCGTCAAAGGTCGGCGTTGAGCCGCCGATGGCGCCGAACAGGCTGCGCAGATCCGGAATGATTGGCGTCGGTGGAGCCGCAGCGCTCGGACCGGCTTGCGGCGGCGTCGGACGCTGACCCTCGACACGGGCTTTCGGGGCCGGCTTCGGCACCGGCACGGCCTGGGTTTGGGCCAGAGCCTGATTTTGGACCAAGGTTTGGGCAAAGGCTGACGACATCGTGATCGCCGCCGACACCGTCATGACGGTGAGAAATGTGCCCATGCGTTGCCGGGGCAGGCAGAACGGCGGGTTGGCGAGGCGTTTTTTCAACTGTCCGTCCTGTCGGGAATGTCGTTCGATCTTTCCGTCGGGGCTAGCCCCAAGCTATGGCGATTTCGCGGCTGCGAACAGAGACTGGTCAGCCAAATCGTTCCTCGTCTTCCGGCACGAGGATTTCGCGTTTGCCGGCATGGTTCGGCTGCCCGACGATGCCTTCCAGTTCCATTCGCTCCATCAGGGTGGCGGCGCGGTTGTAACCGATCTGGAGCCGGCGCTGGATATAGCTGGTCGAGGCCTTGCGGTCGCGTTTGACGATGGCCACCGCCTGCGAGAACAGGTCGCCTTCGCCGCCATTGGCGCCCATGCTGGTGCCGTCGAACACCGCGTTGCCTTCTTCGTCGGTTTCTTCTTCGGCCGTGACCGCCTCGAGATATTCCGGCTGGCCCTGCGCCTTGAGATGGCGAACGATCTTCTCGACCTCCTCGTCCGAGACGAAGGGGCCGTGGACGCGGCTGATGCGCCCGCCGCCGGCCATGTAAAGCATGTCGCCCTGACCGAGCAGCTGCTCGGCGCCCATTTCACCGAGAATGGTGCGGCTGTCGATCTTCGACGTCACCTGGAAGGAGATGCGGGTCGGGAAGTTCGCCTTGATGGTGCCGGTGATGACGTCGACCGATGGACGCTGCGTCGCGAGGATCACATGCAGGCCTGCGGCGCGCGCCATCTGCGCGAGGCGTTGCACCGCGCCTTCGATGTCCTTGCCGGCCACCATCATCAGGTCGGCCATTTCGTCCACGATGATGACGATGTAGGGCAGCGGCTCGAGTTCGAGCTTCTCTTCCTCGTAGATCGCCTTGCCGGTTTCCTTGTCGAAGCCGGTATGCACCGTGCGCGTCAGTTCCTCGCCCTTGGCCTTTGCCTCGGCGACGCGCGCGTTGTAGCCGTCGATGTTGCGCACGCCGAGCTTGGACATGCTCTTGTAGCGCTGCTCCATTTCGCGCACGGCCCACTTCAGCGCGACCACGGCTTTCTTCGGATCGGTGACGACTGGCGTCAGCAGATGCGGGATGCCGTCATAGACGGAGAGTTCGAGCATCTTCGGATCGACCATGATGAGGCGGCACTGATCGGGACGCAGCCGATAGACCAGCGACAGGATCATGGTGTTGATGGCGACCGATTTGCCGGAGCCGGTGGTGCCCGCGATGAGAAGATGCGGCATCCGCGCAAGATCGACGATCACCGAGACGCCGCCGATGGTCTTGCCGAGGCACAGCGGCAGCTTGGCAGAGGATTCGTTGCCTTCCTTCGCAACCAGCAGCTCGCGCAAATAGACCTTCTCGCGATGCGGGTTGGGCAGTTCGATGCCGATGGCGTTGCGCCCGGGCACGACGGCGACGCGGGCCGACACCGCGCTCATCGAGCGGGCGATGTCGTCGGCGAGGCCGATCACACGCGATGACTTGATGCCGGGCGCCGGCTCCAGTTCGTACAGTGTGACCACGGGGCCGGGATGCGCGTTGGTGATTTCGCCGCGCACGCCGAAGTCCTGCAACACGCCTTCCAGCGCGCGCGAATTGTTTTCCAGTTCGTCCTTGCTCAGCGTCAGGCGGTCGGAGGCCTTGGGCGCGGCCAGCACCGACACTGGCGGCAGCACGAATACGCCCTTGCGGCCGGAAGGCTTCGGCTCGGCGCGCTTGCGTGGCGCGCGGGCGGCGGGCTCTTCCTCTTCCTCCTCATCGTCCTCTTCTTCTTCGTCTTCGTAGTCATCCTCGGCCTGCGGCACCAGCGACGGTGCGCGGCGGCCGTTTCCGAGATTGGGCTCCATCCGCTCGAAGGACACGGTGTGCTTCGATTCCGCGCGTCCGACCAGCATCGCGAAAACCGCGGACAGCGTGCGCATCACCCGCACCTTCGCACTCATGGCGGTGTGAACGATCCATCCGAGCGAGATTAATCCGCGATCATCCTCGTCCTCGATATCGCCGTCGTCGTCCATCATCGGCGGGCGGGTCCGCTCCGCGATCTTTTCCTTCGCGCCTGCGCCACATGCGAAAATCAAACTGGCGACCATCGCGGCGAACAGAACCAGGCCCAGAATGCCGCGATAGATGATGCCGGGAGGCCCGAACACCACCGCCGGAAAGCGCACCAGCGCATCGCCCACCACGCCGCCGAGTCCGGTCGGCAACGGCCATGCGCCGCTGCGCGGCAGGCAGCTCGCAAAACCCGCGGCGATCACGGCGCACAGGATCCAGCACGCGACCCGCAAGGCTTCGCGATCGAAATGACGATGGGTCAGAAGCCGCCAGCCCCAGACCGAGACGGGCAGGATCAGCATGATCGAGCCGAGCCCGAGAATCTGCATCAGCATATCGGCGCCGATCGCGCCCGGACGGCCCATGAGATTGCGGATCGGGCCGGATGTCGCGTGGCTGAGACTCGGGTCCTGCACCGACCATGTCATGAGGGCCGCGGCCACGACGCACGACAGCGCGATGACGCCGAGGCCCGTCAGTTCGCGCAGACGTCGTCCGAGCATCTCGCGGATGGGATCGGACATCTGGCCGACAATGGGAATGACACGTTCGATCGCTGGCATGATTTTCTATGAGCCTCGCGTTTCGTTCAAGACTTCGACCATTCGATGCAGCGCCTCAGCCGTCGTTTCACTGTCCTGCACCATGGCGACACGGATATATCCGGCGCCAGGATTGCTGCCATCGGCCTGCGGCCTCGCCAGATAACTTCCCGGCACCACACGCACGCCGCCGTCCCGGAAAAGTTTCACAGTCGCTTCCTCGTCGCCGCCATGGGCGGAGACGTCGAGCCAGATGCAAAAACCGCCTGCGGGACGCCGGTAACCGAAACGGTTGCCGAGGATCTGATCCGCCAGATCGAACTTGATCCGGTAAAGCCTGCGGTTCTCATCGACATGACTTTCGTCGCTGTAGGCAGCGATGGCGACATGCTGCAGCGGCACCGGGACCTGAGGTGCGGCGACATTGCGCAGTTCGTGAAAGCGCGCGAGAAAATTTTTGTCGCCTGCGACGAAGCCGACGCGCATCCCCGGCAGGTTCGAGCGCTTGGAAAGCGACTGGAACGCGACAACGTTTTTGAAATCCGCGCCTGCCGCGGCCAGCATGCTGCCTGGGGCGTCCTGCGTGTAGATTTCGGAATAGCATTCGTCGCTGAGCGCGATGAAGCCGTGTCGGTCGGCGAGTTGCTTGACGCGATCGAAGTAGCCGCGCGTCGGGACCGAGCCTTGCGGATTCGCAGGCGAGGCGAGATAGAACGCGATGGTGCGCTCCAGCGTTTCGGTGGTGAGCTTGTCGAGATCGGGCAGAAATCCATTCTCGCGCGTGGTCGGAAGAAACACCGCCTCGCATCCGGCGGCGCGCGCACCGGCGGCGTAGGCCGGATAAAACGGATTGGGCATCAGGATCGCGGGCGTGCCCTTGCGCGGACTGACGTAACGCGCCGCCGCGATGGCCGCGAAAAACAGACCCTCGCGGCTGCCGTTGAGCACCAGGATTTCGCTCTCGGGATCGACGGCGCGGGCGAGGCCGAATCGCCTGGTCACCCAGGCCGCGGCCGCCTGCCGGAACGGTTCGATGCCCTTGGCGATGGGGTAGCGGCCGAAGTCGTTGATATGCCTGGCCAGCACCGGCCCGACGAAGCCCGGCACGGGGTGCTGAGGCTCCCCGAGTGACATATTTATCAATGGTTTACCCGGCTTGTGCGGACTCAGCAGTTCGGTCAGCCGGGCAAAGGGAGACCGCTCGCCGGCCTGAGCACCCTCTTGGGCGCCGGCAGGGGAAGCCGTGCGGGAAGAAGCGGTCATGGCCATGTCAGAGCGCCAGCACTTTTGGTCCTTCGATCTCGTCCGGAACACGCCCGGAGGATCGCGCAGGATTGGATCACATCACCATAGGTACGGCGAGGTTAAGACGCGATTAACCATCGCCCGGCGGCCGTGGGTTTGATCTTGGATTTCGCCGCGTCTTTAGAAGGAGATGGCCGGATCGGGAAGACCCAAAAAGTAAGGGCCCCAGCTTGCGCTGGGGCCCTCCGACGGAAAGGGCATTGCCGGGTTTGTGCCCTGACCGTTGTCCTTATTTAGATTTGAGCATGATCTTTTCGGAAAACCGGTATCCACTTTTCCGGATCATGCTCCTTACATGTTGTAGGCGCGCTCGGTGTGGTCGGTGACGTCCAGACCCTCACGCTCCTGATCGACGCTGGCACGCAGCCCGACGATCACATCGACGACCTTGAACAGGATCGCCGATCCGATGCCGGAGAGCAGCAGCGTGGTGCCGACGCCCCAGCACTGCGAGATCATCTGTGCGGCGAAGTCGTATTCGCCGATCTTGCCGGTGGTGTAGTCCATGACGCCCGCGCCGCCGAGGGCCGGGTTGACAAGGATGCCGGTGCCGAGAGCGCCGACGATTCCGCCGATGCCGTGGATGCCGAACACGTCGAGCGAGTCGTCATAGCCGAGCGCATTCTTCACCACGGTGCAGAAGAACAGGCAGACGACGCCGACAACGAGGCCGAGCACGATGGCGCCCATCGGACCGGAGAAACCGGCCGCAGGTGTCACCGCGACGAGACCGGCAACCGCGCCCGACAACGCGCCGAGCAGCGAGGGATGGCCCTTGATGATCCATTCCGCGAACATCCACGACAGCGCCGCCGCCGCGGTTGCAACGAAGGTGTTCACCATGGCCAGCGCAGCGCCGCCGTTGGCTTCGAGGTTCGATCCGGCGTTGAAGCCGAACCAGCCCACCCAGAGAAGGGCTGCGCCGATCATGGTCATGGTCAGCGAATGCGGAGCCATCAGCTCCTTGCCGTAGCCGGTGCGCTTGCCGATGATGAGCGCGCCGACAAGGCCCGCCACGCCGGCGTTGATGTGCACCACGGTGCCGCCTGCGAAGTCCAGCGCGCCTTTCTTGAAGATGAAGCCGCCGTCGGCCATCACTTCGTCGAGTTTCGTCTGTGCCGCAGCCTTTGCAGCTCCGTCAGCCGCAGCCGCCAGAGCCTTTGCCGCATCGGTGATCGCATCCGGTCCGGCCCAGTACCAAACCATGTGCGCCATCGGGAAGTAGATGAGCGTCACCCAGAGAGGAACGAACAGTGCGATCGCAGCGAACTTCGTGCGTTCGGCGAATGCGCCAACGATGAGCGCCGGAGTGATCGCCGCGAAGGTGAGCTGGAAGCAGAAGTAAGCCAGCTCGGCGATGTTGACGTCAGCGCTGAAGGTTGCTGCCGCGGAGTCGGTGGTGATGCCGGACATGAAGGCTTTGGAGAAGCCTCCGATGAAATCCGAACCGCCGGTGAAGGCGAGGCTGTAGCCGTAGACCGCCCAGATGATGGTGACGATGCAGACGGTGTAGAAAACCTGAGCCAGCACCGAGAGCATGTTCTTGGAGCGGACCAGTCCGCCGTAAAACAATGCAAGGCCGGGAATGGTCATCAGCAGCACGAGAATTGCCGATGTCATGACCCAGGCGTTGTCGCCCTTGTTGATCGTAGGCGCTGCGTAGGCGGCCGTCGTGGCGAACATGCCGACTGCGAGGGCTGCCAATCCCGCGCTGGTGGGACGCTTGAACGTCATTTGTTATACTCCTGAATGAAGATGAGATTGCGCGAAATCAAAGCGCCGCGGCATCGGCCTCACCCGTGCGGATGCGCACCGCATGGTCGAGGTTGATGACGAAGATCTTGCCGTCGCCGATCTGGCCGGTCTTTGCAGCACCGGTGATCGCTTCGATGGTCTTGTCGACTTGGGCCGAGGCGACAGCGACCTCGATCTTGATCTTGGGCAGGAAACTCACGGCGTATTCAGCGCCGCGATAGATTTCCGTATGGCCCTTCTGGCGGCCATATCCCTTGACTTCCGTCACCGTGAGGCCGTGAACGCCGATGGCGGTCAGGGCATCGCGGACCTCTTCCAGCTTGAATGGCTTGATGATGGCCATAACAATTTTCATGGATTTTTCCCCGCTTGGGCCCGGTCGAACAGACCGGGCAATCTCGACTGAGGGTCACCGCGCGAAGAAAGATCACTCCACGGGCACAGCCGGATCCCTTAGAATCAAATGCCGTGCCAGAACCGCCGAATTCCCTAACGGTTTATGAATCCGAGGGTTTTCGGTGTGAAGGGGCGTGATGCAAGATTGGGCGGTTTTGCCGAGCCTAAAAGATCGACAGCAATGCTAAAAACATAGGCACGTCAGGCTGCCGACACATTCGTGCCCACCGGACAAGCAAAAGGTATCCGCGCCCGGTTAAACCGGGCCCGGACAGCCTCCAATTGTGGCGCTTTATTGCAACGCCTCACCATGCTGGGTGATGTCGAGGCCCTCGACCTCGTGCTCGTGCGACACCCGCAGGCCGGCCAGCATGTCGACGATCTTCAGGAGAATGAAGGTCATGCCGCCGGTCCAGACGAAGACGACGGCAACGCCGTAGGCCTGGGTCAGCAGCAGCCGGGAATTGCCTTCGATCAGCCCGGCGGTTCCGCCGATGGCGGCGGTGGCGAACACGCCGGTCATCAAGGTGCCCAGCAGTCCGCCGATGCCGTGAATGCCGAACACGTCGAGCGTGTCGTCGTAATTGAAACGATGCTTGAGGCTGGTGCAGGCCCAGAAGCAGACAGCGCCCGCGACGACACCGATCACAATGCCATGCCACGGCTCCACGAAGCCCGACGCGGGGGTAATGGTGCCGAGACCGGCGACGGCGCCTGAAATCATGCCGAGCACCGAGGGCTTCCGCCGCGTGATCCATTCGATCACGCACCATGTCAGCGCCCCCGCGCACGCCGCCAGATGCGTCGCGAGGATCGCCATCACGGCGCGTGAATTGGCTTGCAGCGCCGAGCCGCCGTTGAAACCGAACCAACCGACCCACAACAGGCCGGTGCCGATCACCGCGAGCGAGAGATCGTAAGGCGACAGGTTCTCGGTGCCGTAACCGCGCCGCCGCCCCATCACGATCGCGGCGACGAGGCCGGCGGTGCCGGCGCTGAGATGCACCACAAGGCCGCCGGCGAAATCGAGCACACCCGCCTGCGCGAGGAAACCGCCGCCCCACACCCAGTGCGCGAGCGGCACGTAGACCAGCGTGAACCATCCGATGCAGAACAGCACGTAGGACGAAAACCGCATCCGGTCCGCGACCGATCCCGCCACCAGCGCCACGGTAATGACCGCGAAGGTCATTTGATAAATGACGAACAGCGCTTCCGGAATCGTCTTCGCTGCGGGATTGATGCCATCCATGGTCATGCCGGAAATCATGAAGCGCTCCAGCGTGCCGATCCATGCGCCGTCGCCGACAAAGACCAGGCTATAGCCGTAGACCACCCAGAGAATCGAAATCAGCGCCACCGCGATCAGGCTCTGCGCCATTGTCGCCAGTACATTTTTCTTGCGCACCATGCCGGCGTAGAAGAGCGCGAGGCCGGGGATGGTCATCATCAGCACGAGCGCGGTCGCTGTGATCATCCATGCCGTGTCGGCGGCGTCGATCTTTGCAGTCTCCGCGAAAGCGGGCGTGATGAATGCGAATGCTGTGAACGAAACGCATGTCACGAAAAATGCCGTCGCAGTGGATGCGGCGGCCCGCGGCAATCTCAGCATGGTAACCCCCCGGCTCGGATGACCTTGCAGCGTCTTGGATGCGCCGTGCGGTCGCTTGGTGATGCTGTCGAAAATTCTAAATTTTAAAGCGCGTCGTTGTCGGTTTCGCCGGTGCGGATGCGGACGGCATTTTCGATCGGCGTGACGAACACCTTGCCGTCGCCGATCTGGCCGGTCCGCGCGCCGGCGGTGATGACCTGCACGGCCTTGTCGGCGAGATCCGATCCGACCGCGATTTCGATGCGCAGCTTGGGCAGGAAATTCACGATGTATTCCGCGCCCCGATAGATCTCGGTGTGACCCTTCTGGCGGCCAAAGCCCTTCACCTCGGTGACCGTCATGCCATGCACCCCGATCGAGGTGAGGGCCTGGCGAACCTCTTCAAGCTTGAAGGGTTTGATGATTGCGGTGATGAGCTTCATGATCGCGCTTCGCCCCTTAAATCAAATGCGACAGTCTCATTCGTCTTTACGCGGACGTACGCTTATTCGCCACTCTTTTGGGCAAAGGTGCAGAAAAATATGCAGGTTTCGTCGAAAACCGTTGCGGCAAAGCGCGGTCCGTTTGTAGCATTCGCCGTCTTGGGGGCTGAGACCAATCGCATTTTTGTCGATGCCGCAGGATGTCCCGCGGCGGGTCCGGCGCTTTCTTCTTTCCGGAAATGCTTTTTCCGGAAAATATAAAGGAAATGCCATGTCGGGCCGATCTTGGTTTGTTGCCGTCGGGGATAAGCAGGAAGGCCCCTATTCCGAAGGTGAGTTTCGCGACCTGATCACGCGCGGAGCCGTCCGGCCGGACACTTATGTGTGGGCCGACGGAATGCCGGGCTGGCAATATGCTGACGACATTCCAGGACTGCTGTCATCCGGCCGCGCGCCGCCTGCCGTGCCGCAGCCCGGCGCGCCCGCGCGCGCCAATGGTGGTTCGTCTGGCGCAGATCAATCCAGCGGATCGTTCTCGGTCGATTTTCCGCTCTTGGAATTCGTGTGGCGGAGCCTCGTATTTGTCATCGGCTCGATCTTCATCATTCCCGTGCCGTGGCTTCTGGTCTGGTATCTCAAGTGGCTCGTGCCGTGCGTGCGGGTGCCCGGACGGCCGAACCTCAGCTTCGAGGGAACGGTGATGACGGTCGTTCCGTGGTATTTCGGGTCCCTCGTGCTTGCTATTGTCGTCTCACTTTTCGGCAGCCAGTTGCTCAGCAATCTAATGATCGTCGTTCAGCTGGCGCTTTACTGGCTTTTCACGAAGTGGCTGGTTGCGAGTCTCGCTTCCAACGGACGGCCGCTTGGTTTGAGTTTCTCCGGCACGGTCTGGGCTTTTCTCGGCTGGAATTTGCTGGCTATTCTTTCGGTCTTCACCATCATCGGATGGGCATGGGTCTATTCGGCGGGGACGCGATGGTTCTGCCAGAACATCCAGGGCACGCGCCGCGCCGTGATTTTTAACGGCACCGGACTGGAAATTCTCTGGCGCGGAATCGTAACCGTCATCGGTTGTGCCTTCGTCATTCCAATTCCGTGGGTCGTACGCTGGTATTGGCAGTGGTTCGCCTCGCAACTCGCGGTGGTGCCGCGCGGCGCGTTATCCGATCACGTGATCGAAGCAGCACGCGTCTGATAACGCGCGCTACCGAGCAACGTCAGCCCTCCGGCTTCGGTTTGCGCTCGCGCAGCGAGCCTTCCTGCGCGACCGAGGCGACCAGCGTGCCGTCCTGCTTGAAGATCAGACCGCGCGTCAGCCCGCGGCCATCCTGCGCGCTTGGTGAATCCTGCGCGTAGAGCAGCCATTCGTCGGCGCGGAACGGGCGATGAAACCACATCGCGTGGTCGAGACTGGCCGGCATCATGCGATTGTCGAACAATGTACGGCCGTAACGCGCCATCGCCGCATCCAGCAGCGAGAAGTCGGATGCGTAGGCGAGCGCGCACAGATGCAGCGCCGGATCTTCCGGCAGTTTGGCGACGGTGCGAATCCAGACATGGATGCGGCCATCGTCGATCTTCTGGCCGAAGTAGCGGCCAAGCTCGACCGGACGCAATTCAATCGGCCGGTCGGACTCATAGTAACGCCGGATGAATTCCGGCATCTCCTTGAAGATCGGCTGCTTCGACACTTCTTCTGCCGTCAGCTTCTCCGGCGGCGGCACGTCCGGCATCTTATCCTGATGATTGAACGCGCCTTCTTCCTGGGCATGGAACGACACCATGATCGAGAAGATTGCGTGCCCGTGCTGGATCGCGGTGACGCGGCGCGTGGAGTAGCTCTTGCCGTCGCGCAGCCGCTCCACTTCATAGACAATCGGAATCTGCGGATCGCCGGGCAGGATGAAATAACAATGCAGTGAATGCGGCAGGCGGCCTTCGACCGTCCGGCACGCGGCCACCATCGCCTGGCCGATCACTTGCCCGCCGAATACGCGCTGCCAGCGGGTTTTCGGGCTGGTGCCGCGAAACATGTTTACTTCGAGCTGTTCGATATCGAGGATCGAGAGCAGATCAATCAGGCTTTTCGACATTCATATCTCGTGAAGTTGGCAGGCGCGGGCAGCTTAGCCGTCATTGCGAGCGAAGCGAAGCAATCCAGAAACAATCGTGCCTCAAATAGCTGGATTGTCCCGTCGCGCTTGCTCCCCGCAATGACGAAATCGCCGATTCCGCCTTTTGATAACCTGTTTTGCCCGGCTATATAGTCGGAACGCAAGTGTCGTCATCAGCCAGGTTTCGCATGTCAAAACAACGAAGCATCGTGATCGGGGGAGGCGCGTTCGCCGGTCTTGGGCTGGCGCTGGCGCTGCGGCAGGGCCTCGGTCCTGACATTCCGATTGTCGTCGCCGATCCGGCGTTCGCCATGCGTCCGAGCCGTGATCCGCGCGCGTCCGCCATTGTCGCCGCGTGCCGCAGGCTGTTCGAGGCGGTCGGCGTGTGGGACGCCGTCGCCGGCACCGCGCAACCCATTCTCGACATGGTGGTGACCGACTCGCGGCTCGAGGATGTGACGCGCCCCGTGTTTCTGACATTCGCGGGTGAGGTCGAACCCGGCGAGCCGTTCGCGCACATGGTTGAAAACCGCCTGCTGATCGATGCGCTGGTAACGCGCGCTGAATCCGAGGGCGTTGAACTGAATGCGCTCGCGGTGTCGAGCTATGACTCGAACCCGGACGGCACGCGCGTCACGCTGAGCGACGGCCGCGAGATCGATGCCAGCCTGCTGATTGCCGCCGACGGCGCGAAATCGAAGCTGCGCGAACGCGCCGGCATCGCGACCCACGGTTGGGACTACGATCAATCGGGCATTGTCGTCACCGTCGGCCATGAGCGCGATCATCAAGGGCGCGCCGAAGAACATTTCCTGCCGGCAGGACCCTTCGCGATCCTGCCGCTGAGAGGCAATCGCTCGTCTCTGGTCTGGACCGAAAGCCGGTCCGAAGCCGCGCGCATCGTCGCGCTGCCTGACGCCGAATTTCAAACCGAACTGGAAAAACGTTTTGGACTTCACCTTGGGGACATCAAGGCGCTCGACAAGCCGCGCGCGTTTCCGCTTGGCTATTTCGTCGCGCGCTCGTTCATAGCGGAGCGTCTCGTGCTGGTCGGCGACGCTGCCCATGTGATTCATCCCATCGCCGGACAGGGACTCAACATGGGTCTGAAGGATGCGGCAGCGCTCGCGGAAGTCATCGTCGATGCCGCACGTCTCGGGATCGATCCGGGGCAGGCCGATGTGCTGGAGCGCTATCAGCGCTGGCGGCGCTTCGACACGGTGGCGATGGGCGTTGCGACCAACTCGCTCAACATGCTGTTCTCGAACAAGTCGACGCTGCTGCGCACGGTGCGCGACATCGGGCTCGGTCTGGTCGATCGCGTGCCGCCGCTGAAAAGCGCGTTCATCCGTCAGGCGGCGGGATTGTCCGGTGAGGTGCCGCGTCTGCTCAAGGGCGAGGCGCTGTAGTCCGCGAAAATTATCCGGCGGCCTGCTTCATCAACTGCTCGCCCATCAGGCGGTGCAGCAGGTTCATGGCCTTGAGCGGGCGGACCATCACCTTGAAATGCGTGATGAGGTTTCCATCATTGCTGAACGTAATGATATCCACGCCGTTGATGGTGATGCCTTCGATCACGTTCTCGAACTCCAGCACCGCGCCGTTGTCGCTGCGCCACTCGCCCAGATATTTGAAACCGGGGCCGCCGAGGACGCTCCCCGCGCTGGAGAGATATTTGAACGTGATCTCGCGGCCGCGCTGCGGCGTATGAACAACAGGACTTTCAAAGACGGCGTCGGGATGCAGCATATCCCACAGCGCCTGATTGTCGTGGGTCTTGATATAGCCGTACCAGCGGTCGAGAGCGGTCATGGCCTGGGTGTCTGATCCTCAGTCGATCCGCCGGGCTTCTTCCGGCAGCATGATCGGAATGCCGTCGCGGATCGGATAGGCGAGCTTGGCCGAGCGCGAGATCAGTTCCTGCCGCGCGCTATCGAACTCCAGCGGACCCTTGGTCTGCGGGCAGACCAGAATTTCCAGAAGTTTCGGATCGACGCCGCTTTCGGGCCGGTCATTCGCGATGGTCATGTCAGATCAACTCCGGTCGTCAATTCATCGCGGGTTACATAGCATGTTGCAGGCCAAAAACCGAGCATCCGGCTATTGCAGCGGCGGATCGCCGCTGGTTTTCTTCTTGGCGAGATCCATTTCGGTGACAGCGATCAGGATTTCGGCGCGGGTCTTGAGGTTCGGCGCTTCCAGCAGCGCCTGCTTTTCCGCAGGACCATAAGGCGACATCATCGCCAGCGCATTGACGAGCGCCTCGTTGGGCGCGCTCTCGATGCCGTCCCAGTCGACCTTGAGTTGGTTGGCTTTCAGGAACTGCGTGAGCGCCTTGAGCAGTGCGGGGCGGTCGACATCATCCTCGCCCTTGCGCGCGGTGAAGTCGTCGATGAAAGCTGAGTAATCGACGCGGCACTGGCGGTAGGGCGTCAGAACCGTCTGCTCCTCCACCACCTTGAACCGCGCCACGCCGGTCAATTCCAGAATGTAGCGGCTGTCGCCGGATTCCGCGAGCTGGGTGATGCGGCCGACGCAACCGATCTTGAACAGGGCCGGCCGCTCGTTGCTGTGGGAGTGGGTCGCGTCCGGCTGGATCATTCCGATCAGCCGGTGGCCGTCGCGGAGCGCGTCATCCACCATCTGAAGATAACGCGGCTCGAAGATATTGAGCGGCATCTGGCCGCGCGGCAATAACAACGCACCGGGCAGCGGAAACACCGGAATGATTTTCGGCAGATCGGCGGGCCCATTGTATTCAGCGTTGATCGGCATCCGCGTCCCTCACTTCAAGCGCAACTAAGCTCCGCGAGCCTCAGGAGACAGGCCTTAAGAGAAAAGAATCGTCGACAGGCGCTTGCGGCCCTCGACGGTGGCGTCGTCATTCGGCCCCCATGCCTCGAAGAACTGCACCAGCTTCTTGCGCGCGCCGTCCTCGTCCCATTTACGGTCGCGCTTGACGATGTCCATCAGGTGCGTGGCAGCCTCGGCGCGCTTGCCGCCGGCGTTGAGTGCGACGGCGAGATCGAAACGCGCCTGATGGTCGAGCGGATCGGCCGCGACCTTCTGTTCAAGCTCGGCGACCGGACCAAGGGTTTTGGCCTGTTCGGCGAGATCGAGCATGGTCTGCACCGCGGCGATGCCAGCATCGCTGCGCTTGGACTCAGGCACCATGGCCAGCGTCTGCTTGGCCTGCTCCAGCGCACCCGACGTGACGTAGCAGCGTGCGAGCCCGGCCAGCGCCGCGAGATTGGTGGCGTCGATGGACAGCACTTCGGCATAGATCGATGCGGCCGTGGCGGGATCGCCCGCCGCCATGGCGGCCTCGGCCTCGTTGAGGATTTCGGTGACGTCGCCTTCCGGCGACGGCATTCCCTGCGTGAGCTTGTCGATGAAGGCCGTGACCTGGCTCTCCGGCACCGCGCCCATGAAGCCGTCGGCGGGCTGGCCGTTGACGAAGGCGATGACCGCTGGAATCGACTGAATGCCCATTTGCCCCGGAATGGCCGGATGCTCGTCGATGTTCATCTTGACGAGCTTGACCTTGCCGTTCGCGGCGCGGACCGCCTTTTCGATGATCGGCGTGAGCTGCTTGCAGGGACCGCACCACGGCGCCCAGAAGTCGATCAGCACCGGTTGGCGCTTCGACTCCTCGATGACGTCCTTCACGAACGTCTGGGTCGTGGTGTCCTTGATGAGATCGGGCGGCGCCATCGCCGCGCCTCCGCCGCCTTGCTCGACTATTGTCACGTGATCCTCGCCTGCCGTGCTAATCTTGTTATGAGAGAGGCCCTTCTAGCATGGCCGGAACTATAAATGGCGGTCCGCCCATCGATTTTCAATTGCCAGGATGCCGCAAAGACCTTTGAAAACATCGCTTTGGGCGCGATTTGCGGGAACTGGGCCCCGGACAGGCCCAAGATTGCAGGTTTAGCCCTGTTGCATTGCATGGCCGCTTTTGGCATAGGTTTGCCCGGCGGCGCGCTTGCGCCCCGCCAATTCTCTGTGATGCGGGTGTAGCTCAGGGGTAGAGCACGACCTTGCCAAGGTCGGGGTCGAGGGTTCGAATCCCTTCGCCCGCTCCAGAAATTCTCGATTGAGAATCTTGGCCATGTACGACCTTCCGGGTCGTTCATATCGAATGACAGGCCGCCGCAAGGCGGCTTTGTCGTTTTAGCCGGTCATTCCGTCTCGCGGCCACCCAACGCGGGCTATCCGAATGTCTGCCTCGCGCAGCGAGCCCTCCCCTCCGCGACGGAATCTGCCTAGCATCGATTCAGGCCGGGCGGACGACCCGGCCCGAGAAGCAAAAACAAACGTACAAACAGATTATTGGGAGGACCTCGATGGCCAGCGGATTTTCTTGGATCGCTTTGACCTGTCTCGCGGCCGGTGCGATTTTCAGCGGTGTGAGCGCGCAGGCAAAAGACGTCAAACTGACGACGACCGACACGATGATTCCGTCCGGCGATGCCGGCATCCAGTTGTTCGTGCGCAACAAGCATCCGGCCGGCCAGAGCAAGTTCGCCGCCGACAAGATCCTGCTTTATGTCCACGGCGCGACCTATCCGTCCGAGACGGCGTTCGATCTGCCGATCGAAGGCAAGTCGATGATGGATCTGATCGCGGCGCGTGGTTACGACGTTTATCTGGTGGATGTGCGCGGTTATGGCCGCTCGAGCCGTCCGCCGGAAATGAGCCAGCCGCCCGGCGACAACAAGCCGATCGTCCAGACCAAGGTGGCCGCGAAAGATTTCGGCACCGCGGTGGATTACATCCTCAAGAAGCGCGGCGTGTCCAAGATCAATGTAATGGGCTGGTCGTGGGGCACGTCGACGGTGGGCCTCTACACCAGCGAGAACAACGCCAAGGTCAATCGCCTTGTGCTTTATGCGCCGCAATGGATTCGCACCGAGCCGCCACCGGCGACGTGGCCGAAACTTGGCGCGTATCGCCTTGTCTCGAAGGATTCTGCGAAGGAGCGCTGGCTGAAGGATGTGCCGGAAAACAAGAAAGCCGATCTCATTCCGCCCGGCGTGTTCGATGCATGGGCCAATGCGACCTGGGCCACCGATCCGGATTCGGCGACGAAGAATCCTGGCATGCTGCGCGCGCCGAACGGCGTTGTGGAGGACACCCAGTTATACTGGGGTGCTGGCAAGGCGCTGTTCGATCCCGGCAAGATCACGGTGCCGACGGTTATCCTGCATGCCGAATGGGATGCCGACCTGCCGAGCTATCTCGCGCACAACTACGTCAAGCAATTGAAAAATGCGCCGTACTGGCGGTTCATCGAGATCAGCGAAGGAACGCACACGGTGATGATGGAGAAGAACCGCATGCAGTTCTTCCGCGAACTGATGGGCTTCCTCGACGAGGAAAAGCCGCTGGCGTTGAAGTAGTCTTTGACGCACGACGAAAAGGCCGGGCTTGACCCGGCCTTTTATGTTTTCGATGCCTGCGAGGGCAGCGGAGCTAGGTAAGCTGCGACTCGTAAGCTTTCAGGTGCGTATAGACGAGGCGCAGCAGCGGTACGTCGAGGGCGCCATTCTTGTTGGTCTCGGCGCGACGGATCAGATCGCCGATGATCTGGTCTGCTTCGATCCGCGCATTGCCGCGGATATCGCGCAGCATCGACGCCGTCATCGGCGAGCCCGGCGCGAACAGCAGACCGCCCGTCCGCTCCAGAAACTCTGCGCGAGGCGGATAGCCTGCCGCCGCAGCGACGGACGCGATCTCCGCGCGCAATCCGCGAATGAACGCCTCGCCGCCCGGCGCTGCGGTGATGTGTCCGGCCGGCGCGCGCATCAGTGATGTGCTGCCTGCGAGCGTGGCGAGGAACACCCACTTCTCGTACATTTCCTGCGTAATGACGTCGCTCGCCTTGGCGTCGAACATCGCGCCCTGCAAGGTGGCTTCGATGCGTTTGGCGCGGTCTCCCTTAGGCGTGCCGCGTTCGCCGAACGACATCGCGTGCATCGGCGTGAGTTGATGAATGACGCCCTGCGGATCGAGCATCGCCGCGACCTGACATTGTCCGCCCATCACACGATCGATGCCGAACTTCGAATCGAGCACGTCGAGATGCTTCATGCCATTGAGAAAGGGAATGATCGCGGTGTCGGGCCCGACGGCGGGCGCGAAGGATGCGATCGCGTCGTCGAGGTCGTAAGCCTTGCAGCTCAGAATGATGACATCGAACGGCGTCGTGATCTTGTCGGCCAGAAGAGTCGGCGGATTCTTCAGCGTGACATCGCCGAGAGGGCTCTTGATGACGAGGCCGTTCTTCGCGAGCAGTTCGGCGCGCTTCGGGCGCACCAGAAATGTCACGTCGCGTCCGGCTTGCAGAAGCCGGCCGCCGAAATAGCCGCCGGTGGCGCCGGCCCCGATGACGAGAATGCGCATGGTCGAATCCACTTCTTGGCGAGGGTGAGGGCGCGATTGCGCCCGGGGCAATCGTGAGAGCGCGCGATCCTTGCCTAAACGGCGATGCCGATGCAAGACGAGGCTGGAGACGCGGTACGCCCGGCTGTCATGCGCGGCACGCTTACCATTTCTCGCCGAAGGGGCGAATCTCCAGCTCGAATGTCCATGCGCTACGCGGCTGCTGGTAAAGCAGCCAATAGGACTCCGCGACGGACGACGGCGGCATCAGCAGATCGGGATTATCCAGCGCGTTCGCACCGAGCGCCTCGACGCGGCGCTGACGCACCCACTCGGTATCGACGCCTGAGTCGATAATCAGATGCGCGACATGAATGTTCTGCGGGCCGAGTTCACGCGCGGTCGCCTGCGCCACGGCGCGCAAGCCGAATTTCGCGCTGGCGAAGGCCGCGTAACCCGAGCCGCCGCGCAGACTGGCTGTGGCGCCGGTGAAGAAGATATTGCCCTTGCCGCGCGGCAGCATCAGGCGAGCGGCTTCGCGTCCGGCCAGGAAGCCCGAATAGCAAGCCATTTCCCAGACCTTGCGAAACACGCGCTCGGTGGTGTCGAGGATCGGGAAGTTGACGTTGGCGCCGATGTTGAAAATGCAGACCTCGAGCGGCGCATGCTTGTCGGCGTCGCCGAGAAAGGAAATGATTTCGTCTTCCTTGCGCGCATCCAGCGAGCGCGCGTGAATCTCGCCGCCCGCGGCCTCGATTTCCTTGACCAGCGGCGCGAGCTTGTCGCCGTTGCGGCGTCCGGCAAACACCGTGAAGCCTTCGGAGGCGAATTTCTTGGCGATCTCGCCGCCGATGTAGTCGCCGGCGCCGATCACCGCCACGGTCGCATTTCTTTTGGCCAAGGTCGCCTCCTGATAAAATCGGGGGTCCGGTGCGCGGCGGATTGTTTCCGCCGCGCGAGGGTTGAGTCAATTCACTTCCTGACGCGTCTTACTTCGCGTCGCCTTATTTGGCGTCGTCGTCGATCAGTCCGCCAACCAGATCCCACGCCTTGCCGTTCCAGCGTTGCAGGTTGAGCTGCGTGTACATCTTGTTGTTGGCCGGGCCGGTGTTGACGATGATGCCGGGGAGCGACATCGGGAGCGCGAGGCCCTTGATGTTGCGCGTCTGCTTGAGAATGTTCGCCCGCGACAGGTCGTTGCCTGCCTGCCTGAGCACCGCCTCGAGGATGACGCCCTGGTGGATACCGGTGAAGTAGTTGCTGTCGGCGAGATCGGCGCCCGGCATGTATTTCTCCATGAAGGATCGATACAGCTTCACGCCCTTGTCGTCGGCCCACTTCGGATCGTCGGGATCTTTGCGGTAGGTCGCCGTCATCACGCCGGTGGAAATATCGAGCCCTGCGGGCGCGAGAACCGCCGCGATCGAGCTTGAGATCAGATTGGTGATGAACAGCGGCTTCCAGCCGGATTCATGGGTCTTGCGGATCGCCTGCGCCGCGAATTTCGGCGTGCCGGCAAACACCATCACGGTCGCGCCGGTGCTCTTCAGGGACACGATCTGCGAATCGATGGTGGGCTGGCTGACCTCGTAGCTGCTGGTCACGACTTTCGAGTCGTAGGCCTCCTTCAGCTCGGACTTGAAGCCGGCGATGAAATCCTTACCCAGATCGTCGTTCTGATAGAGGATCGCGATCTTGGCGGTGGGCATTTCCCTGGCGAGATAGCGTGCATAGGCGCGCGACTCGGTGTCGTAGCTCGGCAACCCGGTGGTGATCATCGGGTATTCCTTGAAATCCGTGAAGCGTGTCGCGCCGGTCACGATGAACGCCTGCGGGACTTTCTTTGCCGCGAGATACTTCGAGATCGCGAGATTGCTCGGCGTGCCGAGCGTCGAGAACATGAAGGACACTTCGTCGGACTCGACCAGCTTGCGCGCGTGTTCGACCGCCTTCGGCGGGCTGTAGGAATCGTCCATCGCGATCAGGTTGATCTTGCGCCCGTTCACGCCGCCCTGTTCGTTGATGTAAGTGACGTAGGCGATCAGCGATTTTCCGACCGCGCCCAGCGCCGAAGCAGGGCCGCTGAACGGGAAGATCGCGCCGACCTTGATTTCGGTTGCGGTGATGCCGGGCATGTCCTCGGCCATCGCGGGCGCGGACAATCCGGCCAGCACCAGAGCTGCCGCCGCTGCGCGGACTGCGGTTCTCCTCAACATCGTTTGTCTCCCTTGGAATTATTGGCGTTGCGGCCACGGGGAACGGGCGTCCCCGGCGGCTCTTGCCGACGACCAATAGGGTTCTAATATAGAACTGTCAATCCAGCCGGGAGGACGATGAGCTTATGCCGCTATGCAGCATGCCGGACTTCACGATGCGGCGCGTTCAAGATATGGTGGATACCAAATCGGAATGTAGATCGTGGCTGCTCCGGCGGGCCGGGCGGCGACGGCACGGAGATGCGATATGAAATGGGATACCCTTGAAGAAGAGGCGTGTTCGGTGGCGCGAACGGTCTCCGTCATCGGCGACCGCTGGACGTTGCTCATTCTGCGCGACTGTTTTCGCCGCATTCGCCGTTTCGATGAATTTCAGTCACGCCTCGGCATCACGCGGCACCTGCTGGCCGAGCGGCTGAAGAAACTTGTGCGTCAGGGCGTGCTTCGCCGCGTCGCCTATCAGGAGCGTCCGAAGCGCTACGAATACATCCTGACCCAGAAGGGCCTCGACCTGCATCCGATCATGATGTCGATCGTGCACTGGGGCGATGTTCACATGGCGGATGCGCGCGGGCGGCCGGTGCTTCACCAGCACAAGACCTGCGGTCACCACTTCGATCCGGTAATGACCTGCTCGGTGTGCAACGAACCGCTGGCCGCGAAGGAAGTTCATGTCCATCCGGGGCCGGGCGCGGACCGCTCGAAAGCCGTGTTGCCGTCGCTCGAACAGCAGGCTCTCGACTGAGAGTTTATGCGGCCTCGAACGCGGACGTCGCCAGACGTGTGACGTGATCGCGCACATCGGCAGGCCATTTTGCAATCGATGCAGCGAAGCGCGATCGGTCGCCGGCGTAAAGCGCGCGCAGCGCGTCCTCGTAATTCGGAGAATCGCCCGCCATCGCCGTCATGAAGCGATGCAGCGATTCCTGCGCCTGCCGCACGCGATCCTTGCCTGAGCCTGCCCGCCGCGCGTCCTCGACAAGTTTGCGAATTGCGACCGATGCGCCGCCCGGCTGTTGCGACAGCCATTCCCAATGCCGCGGCAGCAATGTGATCTCGCGCGCGATCACGCCGAGTTTCGGCCGGCCGGGTCCGCGCGGTGTTGAAACCGCCGGCTGCTGATTCGGTGGTGTGTGAGACGCCAATCGTTTTTTAACGTCGGCCAGCGTTCCGCGCAGATCGATCTCGACGGGCCGGCTGGTGACGGCGTCGAAAATCAGGAGCGTGGCTTCGCTATTTTCATCAAGCGCCGCCCGCGCCTTGGTCGCGACCTCATGGAGATCGCCCAGCGCGACGCAGCGAGCTCCCTCGAAGGCGATGATTTGGGTGGGAAGGCCGGTCATTGAATATTCTTGAGAATTCCAGTTCGCTTGCGGATATTTATCCGGGTAAAATAGGCCTGTCAATATCATCCGGGTAATATCTTCGAGGACGGTCGTCGCTACGCTGCACCCAACCCCGGAAACCGGCATCTCGACTTTGGCCCATCGCGCAGGCACGACTGACGTCCCGCAACGCTGCACATGATCGGGCTCGCCATGCTCACGGTTCATCATCTCAACAACTCCCGCTCGCAGCGGGTGCTCTGGCTGCTGGAAGAACTCGGCGTGCCATATGAAATCGTGCGCTATCAGCGCCAACCGTCGATGCTCGCGCCGAAAGAACTGCGCGCGATTCATCCGCTCGGAAAATCGCCGGTCATCACCGACAACGGCAACACCATCGCGGAGTCCGGCGCCATCGTCGACTACATCGTGGATACCTACGGTAACGGCCGCCTGATCCCGCCGCCGAAAACACCGGAGCGGCTGCGTTACACATACTGGCTGCATTACGCCGAAGGCTCGGCGATGCCGCTCCTGGTGCAGAAGCTGCTGTTCACCGTGATCCCGAAGCGCGCGCCGTTCCTGATGCGGCCGCTGATGAAAACGGCATTCGGCCAGATGCTGACCAAGCTGATCGATCCGCAGCTGAAGCAGCACATCGCGTTCTGGGAAGGCGAGTTGTCCAAAAGCGAATGGTTCGCGGGCAGCGAATTCACTGCTGCCGACATCCAGATGAGTTTTCCGCTGGAAGCTGCGTCGGCGCGCGCCGGCCTCGATGAGAGTTCACCGAAGGCGTGGACCTGGTTGCAGAAGATTCACGCGCGTCCCGCCTACAAGCTCGCGCTGGAAAAGGGCGGGCCGTACAAGGTCGGGCGGTAAGTCACGCGACCGCCGGAAATCCGAACAGCCGCTGCGGGTTGTCGACCAGAATCCGGTTGCGGAGCTTATCGTCCGGCACCCAGTCGGCCAGCAGATCGAGCAGATCCGCGACGCCCATCATCACGCCCCAGTTGGCCACATGCGGCCAGTCCGATCCCCACACGCAACGATCCGGCGCGGCTTCGACCACCTTGTGCGCGAAGGGAATAGTGTCGCGATAGGGCGGGCCTTCGACGGTGTTGCGATACGCGCCGGACAATCTCACCCACGCGCCGTCGCGCACCAATGAGACGAGCGTCTTGAAGCCTTCATTGTCCACACCGGCAGAGGTCGGAAAGTGTCCGATGTGATCGACCAGAAACGGCACCGGCAGTTTTGCCAGGCGGGGCGCGAGTGCGGGCAGTTCGCGCGCATCCAGCAGAAATTGCAGATGCCAGCCCATGTCGCGGCACAGCGCGCCATAATTTTCGATCTGCGAGAAATCGACTCCGCCGCCGCCGTAAAGAACATTCATGCGCAGACCGGCGACGCCCGCGTCTTTCAGCGCGATCTTCTCGCGCTCGGAGCAATCCAGCGGGATCACCGCGATGCCGCGCAGGCGCTGACGATGCGCGCGCAGGGTCTCCACCATCAGGCGATTATCGGTGCCGTGAACGCTGACTTGCGTGAGTACGCCGTAGGTCATGCCGGTCGCGTCCAGCATGGCGATGTAATCGCGCGCGCTCGCTGCGGGCGGTGTGTAGCTGCGCCCCGGCATGAACGGGTAATCCGGCGGCAGCCCGATGACATGGCAGTGAGTGTCGACCGCGCCGCGCGGCACTTTGAACCGCGCGGGCAGGCGTTGAGACGGCAGAGGCCCCGGACATGCCGGAGCCTCTGTCTGGTTTGGATGTGACTCAGGCATCAGCGTGAAGAATCCTGCCGCGGGTTTCGGGCAGCGCGAATGCCGCCAGGAAGAACAGCCCATAAGCCAGCACGGCGAAAATGCAGATTGCATTTCCGAGCGACGTCGAGGTCGAGAGCCAGCCGACCAGGAACGGGAACAGCGCACCGATGCCGCGCCCGAAGTTGTAGCAGAAGCCCTGTCCCGATCCGCGCAACCGCGTTGGATAAAGCTCGGTCAGGAACGCGCCCATGCCGGAGAAATATCCCGATGCGAAGAAACCGAGCGGGAAGCCGAGCAGCCACAGCACTTCGTTGGTCAGCGGCACTTGCGTGTAGACCAGGATGAGCGCGATGGCTCCGAGCGAGAAGGTCAGGAACAGGTTGCGCCGCCCGATGCGGTCGGCAAGCCATGCGCCGACCAGATAACCGATGAACGAGCCGATGATGAGCGTGGCGAGATAGCCGGTCGAACCCACGATCGACAACTTGCGTTCGGTGGTGAGAAAACGCGGCACCCAGAAGGTGATCGCGTAGTAGCCGCCCTGACATCCGGTCGCCGCCAGCGAGGCGAGGATCGTGGTCTTGGCGATGGGGCCGGAGAAGATTTCCCAGAGCGCAGGCCTGTCGCCGGAGACTTTCTGTTTCGCGAGCGTTTCAGCCGCGATCTTCGGTTCTTCCACATAGCGGCGGAGGAAGAACACAAGAATAGCCGGCAGCGCGCCGATGGCGAACATCCAGCGCCATGCTTCTTCCGGCGGCAGCAGCGTGAACATGATGGCCTGCGACAGCACGGCGAGGCCCCAGCCGATCGCCCATCCGGATTGCACCGAACCCACCGCGCGCCCGCGATATTGCGGCCGGATGACTTCGCCCATCAGCACCGCGCCGGCAGCCCACTCGCCGCCGAACCCGAGACCCAGCAGGGCGCGCGCCACCAGAAGCTGATCGAAATTCTGCACAAAGGCGCAGACCAGCGAGAAAAACGAAAACCAGATGATGGTGATTTGCAGCGTCTTCACGCGGCCGATGCGGTCGCAGAGATAACCGGCGAGCCAGCCACCGATGGCGGAGGCAAGCAACGTCACCGTGCCGGCAAGGCCCGCGGTCCCGGGATCGACCTTCCACATCGTGATGATGGTGCCGATCACCAGCGGATAGATCATGAAATCCATGCCGTCGAGCGTCCAGCCCGCGGTGCAGGCCCAGAACGTGCGCCGCTCGGGCACATTCATGTCGCGATAGAAGGCAAGAAGGCTGGTGTCTTCGATGGGCGCGGCTTCAATCGCCCCGGATCGCTGAACGTTCGTCATGGATGCTCCCAAATCCGCGGCCTTGTTTGACGCTCCGCGCTCGCCGCATCGCACAGAGCTTCAGGCTCTTTATGGCGCGACAAATTGTACGCGGATCATTTTACCTGTCATCAGGCAAATGAGGGAATGCACGGTCGAATGACTCTAATATCCGGCCGCCTCCGCGCCGCGCGTGCGGGGATCGGGCGCGCCGAGCAGGCCATCGGATGTCACCGCGATGGAATTGGCCGAGGTCTGTCCGAGCGGCGCGATGACGCGGTGGCCCTTGGCGCGCAACGCGGCGAGCGTGGCGTCCGGAAAGCCTTGTTCGACGCGCACTTCATCGGGCAGCCATTGATGATGCAGCCGGGGCGCGGACACCGCAGCCGCAACGTTCATGTCGAAGTCGATGGCGTTGACGATGACCTGAAGCACCGCCGAGATGATGCGGCTGCCGCCGGGCGAGCCCGTTACCAGAACCGGCTTGCCGTCCTTGAGGACGATCGTGGGCGACATCGACGACAGCGGGCGCTTGCCGGGGCCGGGCAGGTTCGCTTCAAAGCCCACAAGACCATAGGCGTTCGAAGCGCCAGGTGCCGCGGTGAAATCGTCGAGCTCGTTGTTGAGCAACACACCCGTGCCGTCCGCGACAAGGCCGACGCCGTAACTGAAGTTCAGCGTGTAGGTGTTGCTGACCGCGTTGCCGTCTTTGTCCACCACCGAGAAATGCGTGGTGTTGCTGCCTTCACGTGGCGGCACCGCCGACAGCGCGTCGGTCCAGGGCGTGGCCTTCGCCATGTCGATGGAGGCGCGCTGCTTCGCGGCGTAATCCTTCGAGATCAGTTGCAGCATGGGCGCGCTGACAAAGGCGGGGTCGCCGAGATAGCGCGCGCGGTCGGCATAGGCGCGCTTCATCGCTTCAATCGAGGCGTGCAGCGCGTCCACCGAACCTGCGCCCATCTCGCGCAGTTTGTAGCCTTCGAGAATGTTCAGCGTCTCGATCAGCACCGTGCCGCCCGAGGACGGCAACGGCATCGACACAATATCGTAGCCGCGATAGGTGCCGCGCATCGGCGCGCGGATCACCGGCTGGTAGGATTTCAGGTCTTCATGCGTGATGATGCCGCCGGTGCCGCGAATGCCCGCCACCAGTTTCTCGGCCACCGGGCCATCGTAGAATCCGCCTGTGCCATGCGCGGCGATGGCTTCGAGTGTCAAGGCAAGATCGCTCTGCACCAGCCGGTCGCCCGGCTGCAGCGACGTGCCGTCGGCGCGCGAGAAAATTTTCGCGCTGGCCGGCCATTTCGCCAGCCGGCGGTGCCAGTCCGGCAGCGTGTCGGCGGTGTCGTCGGCGATCACGAAGCCGTCGCGCGCAAGCTTGATCGCGGGCGGGAGCAGATCGGCGAGCTTGAATTTTCCGGAGCCGTACTTCTCCAGCGCCAGCGACAATCCCGCCACCGTGCCGGGAATGCCGATGCCGAGCGCCTGATCGCGGGATTTTTTCGTATCGGGCTTGCCGTCCTCGCCGAGAAACATGTCGCGGGTGGCGGCCGCGGGCGCGCTCTCCCGATAATCGATAGCGACGGTTTGATTGCTGTTCGCCAGATGAATCATCATGAAGCCGCCGCCGCCGAGATTTCCGGCGCGTGGATAAGTGACGGCCATCGCGAATCCGGTCGCGACCGCGGCATCCACCGCATCGCCGCCGCGAGCCAGAACGTCGCGGCCGATTTCCGCCGCGATCCGCTCCTGCGCGACCACCATGCCGTTTTTTGCGGCAACCGGGCGCACGGCATCGAGCGCGGGCGGTGTGTAATAGCCGTGCCTTGAATCCTGCGCGATGGCGGGCGCGACCAGAAGGCCGATCGCGACAAAAACAGAGACGCGAGCGCAGTGCTTGGTAAACGAGGTCATAAACTTCTCCGGCAAACCGCACCCTAAGCTAAAACGCCATGGCAATTGGATCGCCGCACTATAAGGTTTTGCAGCGATCACGGGTATCTTCAGGGCTGATTCGGCAGGAATTTCGATCATGGCTCAAGCAATTCCAGCGCATGACAGTCACGCGAACGCGATGCACGCGAACGAGGTGCAGGCGGACGCGCCACCGCAGACCTATCCGCCGCGCTCGGCGATTGTCGGCTGGGTCATGTTCGACTGGGCGGCCCAGCCTTATTTCAGTCTGATCACCACATTTGTGTTCGCGCCTTATTTCGCGACCCATGTCGCGTCGTCGCCCGCCAGCGGACAGTCGATGTGGGGATTCGCAACCGCCGCCGCCGGACTGGTGATTGCGCTGATGTCACCCGTGCTCGGCGCGATTGCCGACGCCGGAGGCCGCCGCAAACCGTGGATCGCCGCGTTCGGCGCGGTGTTCGTCATCGGCGCATCGGTCATGTGGATCGGCAAGCCCGGTGATCAGACGGTAATCCTGCCGCTGCTGATCGCATTCGGCATCGCCACCATCGGAATTGAATTCGCCACCGTGTTCAACAATGCGATGATGCCGACGCTGGTGCCGCCGGATCGCATCGGGCGCTTGTCGGGCACAGGCTGGGCCACCGGATATGTCGGCGGCATTCTAAGCCTTGTGCTGGTGCTCGGATTTCTCGCCGCGAGCGGCGCGACCGGCCGCACGCTGTTCGGCTTCACACCGCTATTCGGACTCGATCCGGCGACGCATGAGGGCGACCGCATCACCGGACCTCTGAGCGGACTATGGTTTATCGTGTTCGTGCTGCCGATGTTTCTGTTCACACCGGATCGCGCGCCGAAAAAGCCCGCACTCGGCGCGGTGCGTGAAGGTCTTCGCGAATTGCGCGAAACGCTCTCGACGCTGCCGCAGCGGCCGGTGATGCTGACATTCCTGATCGCCAACATGGTCTACACAGACGCGCTGGTGGCGCTGTTCGCATTCGGTGGCATCTACGCCGCGGGCACCTTCGGCTGGCAGACATTGCAGATCGGCACGTTCGGAATCCTGCTGGCGTTTTCCGGCACCATCGGCGCGTGGCTCGGCGGCAAGCTCGACGACTGGTTCGGCCCGAAGCGCGTCATCATGGGCAGCATGCTGATTCTGGTGAGCGCGATCATCGCGATCCTATCGATCGACCGCGACACGCTGTTCTTCGTGTTCAAGGTGGCGCCGCCGGTGCCGGGCGGCAAACTGTTCGCTGCGCCCGCCGAGCAGGCCTATATGGCGCTGGGCTTCCTGATCGGCATGGCCGCGGGCCCGCTACAGGCCGCGTCGCGCACGCTGCTGATCCGTCTCGCGCCGCCGGATCGCATCACGCAGCACTTCGGGCTGTTCGCACTGTCCGGCAAGGTCACGTCGTTCATGGCGCCGCTCGTGGTCAGCATCGTGACCGCGGTGACCATGAGCCAGAAGGCCGGCATGGCCGTGCTGGTGGTGTTCTTCGCAGCCGGACTTGTGCTGCTGTCGCGCGTGCGGGCTTAGCCAGCAGTCAATCAGTGCTTGAAGTGGCGCACGCCGGTGAGAACCATGGCGATGCCATGTGCGTCGGCGGCCTCGATCACTTCATTGTCGCGCATCGAACCGCCGGGCTGAACCACCGCAGTCGCGCCGGCTTCGATCGCCACCAGCAATCCATCGGCGAACGGGAAGAATGCATCGGACGCCACCACCGAGCCCTTGGTCATCGGTGCGGCCAGTCCAAGTTCCTTCGCGGCGTCCTCGGCCTTGCGCGCGGCGATGCGCGCGGAATCCACGCGGCTCATCTGGCCTGCGCCGATGCCGACGGTGGCGAGGTCTTTCGCGTAGATGATGGTGTTGGACTTCACATGCTTGGCGACGCGGAACGCGAAGCGCAGATCGTTCAGCTCGGCGTCGGTGGGTGCGCGCTTGGTCACGGTCCTGAACGTCATGTCGTCGACCACCGCGTTGTCGCGGCTCTGGATCAGGAGACCGCCGGCGACGGTCTTCGCCGTCAATCCAGCGGCGCGCGGATCCGGCAGGCCGCCGGCCAGCAGCAGGCGCAAATTCTTCCGCTTGCCGATGATGGCGATGGCTTCGTCCGTCGCATCCGGTGCGATAATGACCTCGGTGAAGATGCCTGCCACCGCATTGGCGGCTTCCGCATCGAGCGTGCGATTGAACGCGATGATTCCGCCGTAAGCTGACGTTGAATCACAAGCGAGCGCCTTGCGATAGGCGCTGGCGAGATCGGCACCCTCCGCGACGCCGCAGGGATTGGCGTGCTTGACGATGACGCAGGCTGCGGTTCGTTTCGCATCGAACTCCGCGATGCACTCGTAGGCGGCATCGGTGTCGTTGATGTTGTTGTAGGACAGCTCCTTGCCTTGCAGCTGCCGTGCGGTCGCAACGCCGGGCCGGCGGTCGGGCGTCTTGTAGAACGACGCATGCTGATGCGGATTCTCGCCGTAGCGCAGCGCCTGAATCAATCGCCCGCCGATGGCGCGATAATCCGGCGCATCGGTCTTGAGTTGAACCGCGAACCAGTTCGAGATCGCTGCGTCATAGGCCGCAGTGCGCGCATAGGCCTTGGCCGCCAGCCGCTTGCGCAAGGCGAGCGTGGTCGCGCCGTTATGGGCGGCCAGTTCGTCCAGCACGGTCTGGTAATCCGACGGCTCTACGACGACGGCGACGTCATGATGGTTCTTCGCCGCAGCGCGGATCATCGCCGGCCCGCCGATGTCGATGTTCTCGATGCAATCGTCCTCGGACGCGCCTTTGTCGACGGTCGCCTCGAACGGATAGAGATTGACCACCAGGAGATCGATCGGCGCGATGCCGTGATCCTTCATGCTGCGGGCGTGATCGGCGTTGTCCCGGATCGCCAGCAGCCCACCATGCACGTTCGGATGCAGTGTCTTGACCCGGCCGTCCATCATCTCGGGGAAGCCCGTCAGGTCCGAGACGTCCCGCACCTTCAAACCGGCGTCGGCGATGGCCCGCGCGGTGCCGCCGGTGGAGACGAGTTCGACGCCGCTGCCGGCCAGCGCGCGGGCGAATTCGATCAGCCCGGATTTGTCGGACACGGAAAGCAGGGCGCGCGCGACGCGACGCGGATGGTCAGCCATAATCAAGTCCTGGTTTGGGTCGGTGTTGACCGCCGGGTAGCATGGTTTGGAGCCCGGCAAAACCTCCAATCCACGGACATTTTGCAACGGACGAGGCAATGCCTACAGCGGCAGTTCCGGCTCGCGGCGGGCGTCGCGGCGGGCATTGGTCACGGTGGCCGACGCCGAGGAGCGGGTGAAGCTCCAGCGGATGCTCGGCGAATCCTTCCGGTTCTGGCGGATCACGATCTGGGCGGTGCGGCGGGGTCCGTCGGATCCGGCCAGAAATACGCTGTCCTCGAGGTCGACCTTGTCGTTCAGCGCCTCGAACGTCCATGCATCGCGATTGGGCAGGACCAGCATCACGCCGCGGGCGTCGCTGAGGCGGCTGGCCTTGACGGACGGATGCAGATGAAACCGCAGCACGTAATCGTCAGGCTTGCTGCGCGTCGAGAAGCCGGACGCATTCAGCAGCGTGTCTTCGCCTTCGAGCCGCCCGCCGTCGGCGGACAGCATCAAGGTGCGCTGATGCACGACGCCGAATTGTTTTGCGTAGGCGTCGTGGGATGTCGTCAGCGTAATGCCGTCATTGGCCGCCTCGCGAAACGCGCCGACGTTCGAGGGGCCGCCGACGATGGGTGAGCCTTGCAGCATTCGTTTCATCGCGGGAAGTTCGATGAACTGGCACGACGAGGTGTCGTGACAGATCAGCGTCGAATGCGCCGCGGTGCTGCGCGCAAACGTGCGCCAGTTATCGCGCCCGGTGGCGGGGATGCCGCAGTTGACGACGATGCGGCTGGTGCCGGACGACAATTCGAAGGACAGACAGCCCGCATGGGCGTCCCGGCTCACCGCTGCCGGTGGCGGCGCCCCGGTGTCGACAATCACGGCGGTGGCGCCGCCATCGAGACGCTGGAAGCCGCTGTGCGGCATGTTCGACATCGGCGTGCCGTGGGTGTCGTCATAGGCAAGCAGTGTCGCCAGCAGTCCCGACGGCGCGCTGCTCATCCCGTTGAACAGCGCGAAGGAGCCGTCGCCGTGACGGAAGAAGCGCAGCATCGGCATCATGCGGTCGATGGCGTTCAGAAGCGCCGGCGGCGGCGCGATATTTCGCGCGGCATAGGTCTGACGCAGCGGCAACAGATCGGGCAGCAGTTCGATCAGTGCGCCCGGATTGCGCGAGATGTGTCCGCCGTCCGGCAGCAATTGCCGCTGCAATTCCTCGGAGAGTTTGCGCGACGAGGTGCGGATGTGTTTGGCCTGATTGGCGAGGCACAGCGAGGCGTAACACAGCGCGATCAGAACCTGGAGGCGCGGCACGCCGTCCGGAATGTCCACCATCGTGTAGCGCAGATAGCGAATCTCGCGCGTGAGACTGCGCAGGAAGCGCCGGTAGAATTTTCCGTCGGCGTCGTTCAGCACCAGAGGCGCCTGCGACAGCAGCGAGATCACGCGCCGCGCCAGCACGTCGGCGCGCCAGCCGACGCCGCGCTTGCGGATCGGGCGAGAAATCCAGTCGTCGATCAGCGAGCGGGCGTTGGCGCGGGTGATGGCGGAATCCGCGGCGCGCAGATGGCGCAGCCAGCCGAAGCCGAGCAGGTTCGCTTCCCAGTCTTCCGACGGCGGATCGAGTTCAAAAATGGATCGTCCGTGCGACGTGACGATCTTGCCTGCGAACACGAAACGTCCGGCGTAGATTTCGGAGGCGCGGGTGGCGTCGACGGTGCGCAGGTCGTTCGGTGCGATCAGCAGCCGGTCGGTGCGGCCGGGCCAGAACCGTGACAGCGCAACCGATTTGCCGCTGGCGCGCGCGAGCACGGACCGGGCCGCGCGGCCAAGCAGAAGGGACGAAATACGTCTTCGATAAGCGACCGCCACGTGCGCCCTGTCCTGATCCCGCTGGCCGAATCGGAAATTGCCCGCCGCCGAACGTGATCGTTCCCCATGAACCGGAGGATTCCTTCCCGAAAGCCGTGCATGCGCGCAACGCGCCGCGCCGCAAAGGAATCTCCGCGCTCTCTTGTAATCCGGAAACGCCGATAAAACACCCCATTGACGCAGGGGAAGGCGCTGCAAACCTTTTCATGGCTTGCCGCGAATCACCCGCATGGGTGATGGGATCAGGATTTGACCAGGCGCGCCGCGTAGAAGCCGTCGAGCCCGCCAAGGCGCGGATCGTCGTGGGCGAGATGGGAGGGCAATGTGCGGATATCGCCCTCTGCCGTCAGAATTTCATCGAGTCCCGCGACTTCGTCCCGGCCGACCGGAACGCGGCGCATTCCCGATTCGGCAGCGAGCAGGCTTGCGACCGCCTGTTCGCCTTCCTCCGGCTCCAGCGAACAGGTGCAGTACACCAGAGTCCCGCCGGGTTTCAGCAGCGCGACGGCTTTTTGCAGCAGGCGCTTTTGCAGCGCCGAAAGCGTGCCGATGTCCGCTTCCTGCTTCAGCCAGGCCACATCGGGGTGCCGCCGGATGGTTCCGGTCGCAGCGCAGGGCGCGTCGATCAGAATGCCGTCGAACAATTCGCCCTCAGGTTGCCACTCGGTCGCGTCGGCGACGGCAGTCTCGGCCGTCAGGCCAAGGCGCGACAGATTGTCCTTCAGCCGCGCGACGCGATTGGGCGAACGGTCGACCGCCGTCACCCGCGCGCCGGCGTGAACAAGTTGCGCGGTCTTGCCGCCGGGCGCGGCGCAGAGATCGGCAATGGACTTGTCTTTGATGTCACCGAACAGCCGGGCCGGTATGGCGGCGGCGGCGTCCTGCACCCACCATTCGCCGTCACTGAATCCGGGAAGCATGGTGACCGATCCGTGCAGCAGCGTCCGCACCGAGCCCGTCACCAGTGTCTCGCCGTGCAGGCGCGTGGCCCAGCCGCCGGAATCCGATTTCACCGTGAGATCGAGCGCCGGCTCGACGCTGATGGCGGCGGCCATGGCGCGGGTGGCGTCTTCGCCGTAAGCCGCGATCCATCGCGCCACCAGCCACGGCGGCAGGTCGAGCATCTGGGATTTCACTTCGTCGATCAGCGGCTGGCCTTCGCGCGCACAGCGCCGCAGCACCGCGTTGACGAGGCCGGCATATTTCGCGGCGCGCCGGTCTGCCTGCACAAGGCGCACCGACAGATCGACGGCCGCATGGTCCGGAACATCCATCCACAGGATTTGCGCGGCGCCGATCAGCAATGCGCTCTGCGCGCGCGGCGCGTCGCTGGGAATGCCGCGATCGAGCAGCCGCGACAGGACATGGCCGAGCGTGCCGAGCCGGCGCAAAATGGTTGCAACCAGCCGGCGCATCAGCGCGCGGTCGCGATCGGAGAGTGTTTTCAGACCGGGATGCGCGCCCGCGCCGTCGAGCTGGTCGTCGAGCATCCGGTGTTTCTGCAACACGCCGTCGAGAATATCGGCCGCTATCCTGCGCGCTGCGAGGCCGGGCACCTCGGTGGGCGGGACAAATCTCGATGGCTTCATGCGTGAAAAACAATCGCTGGCAGGACAACACGGGCGACAAATACGGCGGCGTCACCGTCAGGGCGAGAGATGGCACGCGAATATGCCAAATGTAAGAATTGTGTCGTCTCTGAATCGCCCTGTCTAAAACATCCCGGAAAATGTAAGCCACTTCACATACAACCCGCTCGCGGCGTGATACGGCGTGTCCACGGGTCTTGATCGAAAGCCCGGTCTATCTAGATTGGAATTTCGGCTCTGACCATCCGGGAGTGTCAGCCATGAATGATAACCCGTCTCATTCCAATTCTGTCGATGCCGACCTGGTCGCCGTGCGCAAGCCGCTGTCGCCACAAGCGCAACGTGCGCTTGCCGAGGCCGAGGAACGGCGAGCCAAAACGCAAGCCAGCCAAAGCCCGGCCGAAGTGCAGGGTCCGAAGGGACTGGAACCGACCCGCTACGGCGATTGGGAAAACAAGGGAATCGCGTCGGATTTCTAGAATTCCGGTTTCGGGATCTACGCAGGAATACGGATCAGCCACATCTCCGCTTGCGGGATCAGGAACATTTGCCTTAATCTAGGCATATGTTCCTAGATCGGCCCCTTCATCGCCCGGCGCGGCATATGGCGTCCGCTTCTCCGCCGTGGCTGTTCGGCGTGGTCTTCGTTCTGGGTCTTGCCGCCGGAACCCTGATCCCGGCGCGGGGTCATTTTCCCTGGAATTCATCCCCGGTCCGGCCGGCCACTGCGCCCGCAGACGTCGCCGTCCCGAATTCACCGCCGCCCGCTTTGCCGACGACATGGAGCCGCGACGGCAATCCGGGCGTGCGCCATGCCGTCGAGGTGGTGCGCGTGGTCGATGGCGACACCTTCGAGGCGCGGGTGCATCTGTGGCCCGGACTTGAAATGGTGACGCGGGTGCGCCTGCGCGGCATCGACGCGCCGGAAATGAAAGGCGCGTGCGCGGAAGAACTGCGGATGGCGGAAACTGCAAGTGAAGCGTTGCGCGCGTTGCTCGCCGACGGCGATGTCGCGATCTTCAATATCGGTCCCGATAAATACAACGGCCGCGTGGTGGCCGATGCTGCGACGCGCCGCACGCCGAGCATCTCAGCGGCGCTGCTCGCGTCGGGTCATGCGCGACACTATCAAGGCGGAAAACGCGGCGGCTGGTGTGCGACGGCGGCGCGATGACGAAACAAAAAAGCCGCGCACAGGCGCGGCTTTTCGCATTCAGAGAGTTGGACGATTACCGCGAGGTGACGACCACCGGCGTGCCGACATTGACGCGCTCAAACAAGTCAGTGATGTCCTGATTGTACATCCGCACGCAACCGTAGGAGACATAGCCGCCGACCGAGTTCGGGCGATTGGTGCCGTGAATGGCGTATTCGCCGCCTTCGAGTGTCATCGCAGCGACGCCCATCGGGTTCGACGGCGAGCCGCCGGGGATCACATCGGGAATGCTCGGGTTGTCGCGCTTCACGTCCGCGGGCGGCGACCATGCAGGCTGCCGATACTTGCCGTCGATGCGGGTTGTGCCGGCCCATTGCTTCCCGGCCTTGCCGACGCCGACCGGATAGCGCACGGCGCGACCTTCGCCGAGCACGAGATACAGTTTGCGCTCGTTGGTTTTCACCACGATGGTTCCGGGCGAATAGCCGGCGGGCGACGCTACCAGATCGGGGCGCGCCTGCGCCGCTGTGCCGGAAAAACCAACCGCCATCGTGACTGCGAGAGCCGTCGCCAATTGACGCAACATCACAACCTCCAAACCAAAATGTCTGAGCGCCGCAGGTCTCCGGAGCGTGGAACCTTTGGCCGAATTCGTCACGCCGCCTTGAGGGCAGCGCTTTAGGCGCAGCACCGCGAAGGCAAGACCTTGAAGGAAAGGCCTCAACAGCACCTTTCCGTCTCGTCCAAAGCGCGGATCACGTGCTGATAAAAAGAAAATTCCGGCGGCAAAGTAAATGCCCGGGAAACAACACCCCGGCCCAAACAGGCCGTGGCAGGTGACATTTGCGTGAGCGCCCGGTGCCGGCAAAAGTCCGGAATGAGATCACGGGCATCGTCGGCACACTCGTCATACCGGGCATAGCGGTTCGAAGAACGGCGTCGCTTGCACTTGCCAGTGTCGCGGCTCCCACGTCGCAAAGTCGTCGGAAGGAAAGACGGAGTTGGCCGGAACGGACATGGCCGGGACAAGCCCGGCCATGACGCAGAGTATCAGGGGCCGGCACAGCCTCAGGCAGTGGCCTTCTTGTTCTGCCGGTTATGGACCAGATCATCGACCACGGCGGGATCGGCCAGCGTCGAGGTGTCGCCGAGCGAGCCGGATTCGTCTTCCGCGATCTTGCGCAGGATACGGCGCATGATCTTGCCCGAGCGCGTTTTCGGCAGACCGGGCGCAAACTGAATGAGATCCGGCGAGGCGATCGGACCGATGTCCTTGCGCACCCATGCCACCAGTTCCTTGCGCAGCGTCTCCGTCGGTTCGACGCCTTTCATCAAGGTCACATAGGCGTAAATGCCCTGGCCCTTGATGTCGTGCGGATAGCCGACCACAGCGGCTTCCGACACCGCGTCATGCGCCACCAGCGAGCTTTCGACTTCCGCCGTGCCCATGCGATGACCCGATACGTTGATGACGTCGTCGACTCGGCCGGTGATCCAGTAATAGCCGTCCGCATCGCGGCGGCAGCCGTCGCCGGTAAAGTATTTGTTCTTGTAGGTCGAGAAGTAGGTCTGCTCGAACCGCGCGTGGTCGCCATAGACCGTGCGCATCTGGCCCGGCCACGATTTGGCGATGCAGAGATTGCCGCTGCATTCGCCGTCGAGCACCTTGCCGTCGGCGTCGACGATCTCGGGCGCCACGCCGAAGAACGGCTTGGTCGCCGATCCCGGCTTCTGTGCGATCGCGCCGGGCAGCGGCGTAATCAGAATGCCGCCGGTCTCGGTTTGCCACCAGGTATCGACAATCGGGCAGCGGTCGTCGCCGACCACGCGATGGTACCATTCCCACGCTTCGGGATTGATCGGCTCGCCGACCGAACCCAGCAGGCGCAACGACGCGCGCGAGGTCTTCTTCACCGGCTCATCGCCACCCTGCATCAGCGCGCGGATCGCGGTCGGCGCGGTGTAGAAGATGTTGACCTTGTGCTTGTCGATGACGTTCCAGAACCGCGAGTTGTCCGGGTAATTCGGAACACCTTCGAACATCAGCGTGGTCGCGCCGTTGGCGAGCGGTCCGTAGAGAATGTAGCTGTGGCCGGTGACCCAGCCGACGTCCGCCGTGCACCAGTAGATGTCGCCCTCGTGATAATCGAACACGTATTGGTGTGTCATCGACGCGAACAGCAGATAGCCGCCGGTGGTGTGCAGCACGCCCTTCGGCTGGCCGGTCGAGCCCGAAGTGTAGAGAATGAATAGCGGATCTTCCGCGTTCATGTGCTCCACCGGACATTCGCTCGTCACCATGTCGGCGGCTTCGTGATACCAGACGTCGCGCACCGGGTTCATGTCGATCTTGCCGCCGGTCCGCTTCACGACGATGACGTGATCGACGTTGCCGGTCTTGGCAATGGCCGCATCCACGTTGGCCTTCAGCGGGACCTTCTTGCCGCCGCGCAGGCCTTCGTCGGCGGTGATGATCACCCGCGATTTACAATCGGTGATGCGTTGCGCGAGAGAGTCGGGCGAGAAACCGCCGAACACCACGGAGTGAATCGCGCCGATGCGCGCGCAGGCCAGCATCGCGTAGGCGGCTTCCGGAATCATCGGCATGTAGATGGTGACGCGGTCGCCCTTGGCGACGTTGCGAAGCCGCAGGATGTTCGCCATCTTGCAGACTTCGTCGTGCAATTCGCGATATGTGATCTTTTTCGATTCCGATGGATCGTCGCCTTCCCAGATGATCGCGACCTGATCGCCGCGCTTGTCGAGATGGCGATCGATGCAATTCCAGGCGGCGTTCAGTTCGCCATCCTCGAACCATTTGATCGAAATGTTGCCCGGCGCGAAGGAGACGTTTTCGACCTTGGTGAAAGGCTTGATCCAGCCGAGCCGCTTCCGGGCCTCGTCGCCCCAGAACCCGTTGGGGTCCTTCACTGATCGCGCATACATGTCGCGATACTTGGCCTCATCGATAAAGGCGCGTTTCGCCCACTCAGCGGATACGTTGTAAATCTTGTCGGACATGACTTCTCACTTCCTCCAGCGCCGGCGTTCGCGTCGCGTCATGCGAGCGGGTTTGTTCTTGTTTTTGCTATTATGCGCTTTTGCATACAGCGTGGACAAGCTCAGGTAATTAGGACTTTTGTCGGACTTCGCACTGCAAGATTCCAACCGGCTGAATTTTTGACGTGCGAATCCGGCATGTCTGGATCTTGGTATTCCAGATCACAGCAATTGCCAGACCGCGGTCTGCTTGATTTCAGTATCTTCGAGGTCGCGGGTCACCGGCACGCTGTAGTCGGCGATCCGGCGCAATTTGTCGCGGGGCAAATAGCTGCGGCCGGGGTCGCCGATCAGGACCGCCATGCCGCGTGCCGCATGGGCGGACAAGAAATCGAACGCGCGCTGCGCGGTGTCGCGCTCGTAGAAAATATCGCCCGCCAGAATCACGTCCCATGTTTCGTGGCTCTGGCCTGCGAGCAGGTCGTCCTGGCAGGCCGACAGCGTCACGCCGTTCGCCGCGGCATTGAGCGCCGCCGCCGCACAAGCAAATCCGTCGATGTCGGCGACCGTCACGGATGAAGCGCCCGCCCTCATGGCCGCGATTCCCACAAGACCAGAGCCCGAGGCGAGGTCGAGCACCGATTTGCCGCGCACCAGACTTGCATTGTCGAGCACATAACGCGCCAGCGCCTGGCCGCCGGCCCATGCGAAGGCCCAGAATGGCGGCGGCAACCCGGCCTCGCCGATCTCCTCTTCGGTCTTGTGCCAGAGCGGCACGGCCTCGTCGGCCAGATACAAAACAATGTCCGGCGTCAGCGGCACGGCAAGCAGCCGCGTGTTGGCGCGGATGAAAGCGTCCTTGTCGGGGATCGTGGGCGTGTCGGGTTTCAAACCCCGCCCATCTTGCAGATCAGTTTCCATTCATCCGGCTTCACGCTCTGCACCGACAGCCGCGAGTATTTCACAAGGTCCATCCCGGCCAGCTTCTTGTCGGTCTTGATGGTGTCGAGCGTGACCGGTTTTTTCAGCGGCTTGTCGGCGGCGATGTCGACGCAGACGAATTTTTCCGTCTTGTCGGTCGGGTCGGGATAGTGCTCGCGCACGATCTCGACAATGCCGACGATCTCCTTGCCTTCGTTGGAATGGTAGAAGAAGGCGCGGTCGCCTTTCTTCATCTTCATCATGTTGAGCTTGGCGGTGTGGTTGCGCACGCCGGTCCAGGCTTCGCCCTTGGCGCCTTTGGCGACCTGCTGATCCCAAGACCAGGTGGACGGTTCGGATTTCACGAGCCAGTAATTCATTGTCGCTTCCTGTTTATCCTTCGGACCGGAACGGCCGCGTCAGCAGCATCTCGATCGCTTCATCGACGGTCAGCGCGCCGCCGAGCACGGCCGCCACCGCATTCGCCACCGGCATTTCGATATGCTTCTCGGCTGCAAGTTCAATGAGCACGGGTGCGGTGAATTCGCCTTCGACCAGCTTGCCGCGCGGCGGCGTCTCGCCTCTTCCAAGTGCGATGCCATGGGAAAAGTTGCGCGACTGCGTGCTCGAGCACGATAGCAGCAGGTCACCAAGGCCTGACAATCCGGCGATGGTTTCGGCGCGTGCGCCGCAGGCGAGGCCGAGCCGCATCAATTCGGCAAACCCGCGTGTGGTCAGCGCCGCCAGCGCCGATGCACCGAGCTTCTTGCCCGCAACAATACCCGCTGCGATCGCCAGCACGTTCTTGGCCGCGCCGCCGATCTCGACGCCGCGCACATCGGTCGAGTGATAGGGCCGGAACGTCGCGGACCCAAGCGCCTGCACCAGCGCTTTCGCCAACGCCTCGTTGCCGGTTGCGAGCGTGACCGCGGTCGGCAGTCCGCGCGCGACATCCACGTCGAAACTCGGTCCCGACAGAATCGCGGGCACCGAGCGCAGTGCGACCTCGGCGACGATCTCGGTCATGAATTTGTGGGTGCCGCGCTCGATGCCCTTGGCGCAGACGATAACAGGCGTATCCGGCGCAAGATGCGGCGCGAGCGAAATTGCGGCCTGCCGGAGACTCTGCGCGGGCGTGACCAGCAGCACGGCGCTCGCCTTGCCGGCCTGCGCGAGATCGCTGGTGACGGTGATCGCCTTCGCAAGCTGGATGCCCGGCAGTTTCGGATTTTCGCGCGTCCGCGAAATCGTGTCCGCGATGGCCGGGTCACGCGCGCAGAGAACGACGTCGCGTCCGGCGCGCGCGGCGGCGTTGGCCAAAGCGGTGCCCCATGCGCCCGCGCCGACAATGGAAATGGTTTGATGAGTCATCATATTAGTGTCGCGCCCGTGTGTTGGCGAACTTTGCAGGCGTCGTCGCCGTCTCGTCGAGACGCCAGCGGGCGCGCGGCGCGTACTCCATAGTGTCGGTCATCTTCAGCGCAAGCCGTTCCGCGCCGGCCCATGCGATCATCGCGCCATTGTCCGTGCACAGCGCAGGCGGCGGTATGATCAGCATGGTCTGCGCGCGGGCCGCGATATCATGCAACGCATTGCGGATCGCGAGGTTGGATGCGACTCCGCCCGCGGCGACCAGCGCGCGGGGCGGTCCGAACTGTTCGTGAAACAGCCGCAAGCCGACGCTGATGCGGTCGGCGGTGAGATCCAGCACGGCGGCCTGAAATCCCGCGCACAGGTCGCTGACATCCTGCGGCTCCAGCGGCACCAGCCGCGAGGCTTCGTTGCGCACCGCGGTCTTCAATCCGGACAGCGAGAAATTCGCGTCGGGGCGTCCCATCATCGGGCGCGGAAATGCAAAGCGCGTGGGATCTCCGTGCGCTGCGGCGCGTTCGACCTGCGGCCCGCCGGGATAAGGCAGGTCCAGCATTTTCGCGACCTTGTCGAATGCCTCGCCCATCGCGTCATCGACCGTGGTGCCGAGCCGGACGTATTGTCCGACGCCCAGCACGGCAACGATCTGGGTGTGGCCGCCCGAAGCGAGAAACAGGCAGTAGGGAAATGCCAGCGCCACGGTGAGGCGTGGCGTCAGCGCGTGCGCTTCCAGATGATTGACCGCGATCAGCGGCGTGTTGTGCACCAGCGCGATCGCCTTCGCGGTCGTCAATCCGACAATGACGCCGCCGATCAGGCCAGGGCCCGCTGCTGCGGCGACGCCGCTCAGGTCACTGAAGCCGACGCCGGCTTCCTTCATCGCGGCGCGAATGATGCCGTCCAGCATGTCGACATGGGCGCGCGCGGCAATCTCGGGCACGACGCCGCCGAACGGCGCGTGCTCGTCGATCTGCGAACGCACAATATTGGACAAAATCCGTCCCGATCCGTCGGGCTGCCGTTCGATCACGGCGGCCGCGGTCTCGTCGCAGGTGGTTTCGATTCCCAGCACCAGTGTCGGCTTGCCGATTGCCAATGTCAGTCCTTGCCGTGTTTCAGTTTTCGCCGCGCTTCAGGCCTTGCATTGGCCGCCGATCCGGCGTTTCCCTTTGGGGCGTATTTCCAAAGTTTGCGCGACCAGAACGTCATCTGCCAACCGGGCGTCATTCAAGGGGTTCATAACGTGAAATCGCGAGATGGGCTATGGTTAGCTGACATTTGTGGAGCGCTGTAAATGGCCATTCTTGTGACGCGTCCGGCCCCCGACAACGAGAAGACGGCGGCGGCCCTGCGCGCACGCGGATATGACGCGCTGCTGTCGCCGATGCTGCGCTATGAGGCGATCGCGTTTCACGGAGAGGACGACGCGGCCTATGACGCTGTCGTGATCACCAGCGCCAACGCGATCCGCGCCATCGAAAGCCATCCGTCCCGGATGCGGCTGTTGGGATTGCGGGCCTTCACGGTCGGCGAACATTCGGCGGAGGCTGCGCGGGGCGCGGGCTTTGGCGAGGTGATCAGCGCGAAGGCCGGCGCCCATGCGCTGAGCGCGCTCATCGCAAAGAACGTGACATCCGGAAAACTGAAGAAGGGCGCCACGCTGTGTTATCTCGCGGGCGCGGATCTGGCGCACGATCTTGCCGCCGATCTCGGCGCGCGCGGGTTTACGGTGGTGACGCATACGACCTACCGGATGGTTCCGGTGGCAGGTTTCCCCGCCGGAATCAGCGAGGCCTTCCGCGCAGACGGCGTGGAAGCGGTGCTGCATTATTCCCGGCGCAGTGCACGCGCCTTTCTCGATGCGGCCCGCGCGGACGGCGTCGAGATTTCGGCCTTGGCTTTGCCGCAATGCTGCATCTCCGATGCGGTGGCGGGCATTTTGCGCGAGGCCGGTGCGATGCAGGTGGCGGCGGCGCGCACGCCGGACGAATCAGCCGTTTTCGACGCGCTGGACAGGATCGTGAAAGCGCCGTCCAGAGCGTCGTCGACTTAAGCAGCGTCTGCAGAATCTGCTAGTGTGCCGCGACAGGAAATGAGTTCCGATGGATAGTTTCAATGGATGAAGACAAGCAGGACAAGGCTGGCGCATTGCCGGGGGGCGATAGCGGCAAGCGGAAACCGCCGACCATCGATCTCGCGGCGACGGATGTGACCGAGAGCCCCCGCGCGTCCGATGCGCCCGGGACACCCGGCGCAACCGCGTCGGCTGCGGCGGATTCCGAAAGCGCTGCCGGGACCTCCGGTGAACCGGCGCTCGATCCGGCTTCTGAATCCTCTGCGGAGTCATCGCGCTCCCCATCGCGCGCATCGTCCGTGGTGTTCTCGGCGATCATGTCCGCAATCCTGGGCGGCGTGGTGGCGTTGCTTGTTCTCGGCGGCGCGAAATTCGCAGGCCTGCTCGATCCGCCACCGCCGGCGATGGCGACCGCAACCAAGTCCGATGTCGATGCGCTCGGCACACGGATCGCGAAAATCGAAGCGGATGTGGCGAAGCCTGTGCCCGCGCCCCGGCCGGTTGCAGATCCCGCAATCACCGCGCGTCTCGATTCAGTCGAGAAATCTCTGGCCTCGCTGCGCGGCGAGGTCGCGGCTGTGCGCGGCCAGGGCGAAAAGGTTGCCGCTGCGATCAGCGAGATCAAATCCGCGCCGCCGCAAGGCGTCATGACGGGCGCGCCGCAAGCCGCGCCTGCGATCGACACGTCGGCCATCGAGGAGCGCCTCGGCAAGATCGAACGCGCCACCGCGGCGCTGAGTGCGGCGGCCGCAGCGCCAGTTCCGCAACCGCCTGCTGAAGATCCGAAGGTGCGCAGGCTGGACGCATTGCTGCAACTCGACAAGGCCATGCGTTACGGAGGGCCTTATGCGTCCGAGCTTGCAGCCGCGCGGTCTATCGCCGGCGATTCCGATGCGCTTCGGTCGCTCGCTCCCTTCGCAAATACCGGCATTCCCGATGCGGATACACTGAGCAAGGAATTGCTTGCGCTGCTGCCGCAACTCGCACCGAAGCCCGAAGTGCAGCCCGCGCCGTCCGGCATTATCGAGCGCCTTCAGCAAAGCCTCGCAAAATTGGTGCGCATTCAGCGCACCGATGCGGCGGCCAGCGGCGCTGCGGGTATTATCGCGCGAGCAACAGCCGCGGCGCAACGCAGCGATCCGAACGAGGCGAAGCGGGAGCTCCTGCTGCTGCCGGCGCCCGATCGCGTCGTGGTGCGGCCGTGGATCGCGAAGGTCGAGGGGCGCGACAAGGCGCTGGCGGCATCCGAGCAGTTTACGATGGACACACTGACCGCGATCTCGAAATAGGCGCGATAGGCAGCTTCATGATCCGTATCATTCTGTTTCTGTTTCTGGTCGGCGTTGTCGCGCTCGGCGCTGCCGTGATTGCCGATCAGACCGGCGATGTGACGCTGTCATGGAGCGTATGGCGCGTCGACACGTCGCTGCCGGTGCTGGTGCTGGCGGTGCTGCTGCTGGTGCTGGCGGCGATGCTGGTCTGGGCGATCATCCGCAGCTTTCTCAACGCGCCCGAGCGCGTGCGCCGGTTGCGCCGCGAGCGCCGTCAGGCCAAAGGCCGCAATGCGATTACGCAAGGTCTGATCGCGATCGGCACCGGCGATCATCTCGCCGCGCGCCGCCACGCAGACGTCGCCAAACGTCTCGCGCATCAGGACCCGCTGGCGATGCTGCTGCATGCGCAGACAGCCCAGCTTCACGGTGACCGCGATGGCGCGCAGCGCGCCTTTCACGCGATGGCGGAACGCAAGGACACGCGGCTGCTTGGCCTGCGTGGTTTGTTCGTCGAGGCGCAGCGCCGTGACGATGCATATGCCGCGGTAGCGCTGGCCGAAGAAGCATTGAAGACCGCGCCCGCCGCCGCATGGGCGTCGCAGGCAGTGCTTGGTTTCCGTTGCAGTCAGGGCGACTGGGACGGCGCGCTGGCAATTCTTGAAAACAACCTCGCTGCGGGGCTGATCGATCCCGCGCCGTACAAGCGCCAGCGCGGCGTGCTGCTGACCGCGCGCGCGCTCGATCTTGAGACGAGCGACCGCGACAAGTCTCGCGCCAGCGCGATGGAAGCGCTGAAGTTCGCACCGACGCTGGTGCCCGCCGCGACGCTCGCCGCAAAGTTTCTCAGCGAGAACAACCAGACCCGCCGCGCGATGCAGGCGATCGAGGCTGCGTGGACCGCGCAGCCGCATCCGGATCTGGCGGATGCTTACGCCCATGTGCGCCTCGGCGATTCCGCGCTCAATCGGCTAGGTCGCGTCGAGAAACTCGCGGCGAAAGCACCGGGACATATCGAAGGCGCGCTCGCGGTGGCGCGCGCGGCCATCGACGCAGGTGAATTTGCGCGCGCGCGCGAGGCGCTCGCACCCTTCATCGATGCGCCGACCCAGCGGGTTGCGATTTTGATGGCCGAGCTTGAACGCGCCGAGCATGGCGACGGCGGCAGCGCGCGAAGCTGGATGCTGCGCGCGGTGCGCGCCGCGCTCGATCCGGCATGGACCGCCGATGGTTATGTGTCCGAGCGCTGGCGGCCGGTGTCGCCGGTGACCGGCCGTCTCGATGCGTTCCAGTGGCTGACGCCGGTTGCAGCCTTGCCACCCGAGAAGACGCCGGTGCTCGATGCGCATATTGCGGATGAGCCTGCGCTGCCCGCGCCCATCGAGGCAAATCTGGTTGAAACGCCACCGGCCGAAACACCGCCCGCTGCGGCGCTGCCGCCCGCGCCATCTGCATCGCAGGACAACCAACCTGTGGTGGTATCCACCGTCTCATCGCCCGTTGTCCCGGCTGCGGATGTGCGGCCGGCCGAGGCACCGGCGGCTTCATCCGCCACGAATGATGTGCCGCCGCCGGTGTTCCGTCCGCGGCGCGACATCGAGAAGCCCGATGGGCTGCGGATTCCGGCTGTGATTCCGATTGTGCGGGCGCCGGACGATCCGGGCGTCGCCGACGAGGTTCTGGACCCGGAATTTGACGATCCGGTGAAGCCGGAACAGGCGCAGGCCGGCGGCTGGAAGGGCTTTTTGTCCCGTCTTGTCAGTTGATTAGGAGTTGGCTGGTAGTTTCAATGCAAGGCCTGATTGCAGGCCAGAAAAGCGCCTCGCGGTCGCTGCCGATGTTGCAAAGCGGGGCCGTGGCCAGTATCAGGTGCGGACACCGGTATCTCGCGTTTCGCCGCCTTAGCTCAGCTGGTAGAGCACCTCATTCGTAATGAGGGGGTCGTAGGTTCGAATCCTATAGGCGGCACCACTTGCTCAGCACCTCGAAATAGCCACGGCGGTACGCGACGGAATTCCGGGTCGTCCATCCATGTTCAATGGACGCTGCGAGACAGGACGCTGTCTTGCGCGGAATTTCACCACACGCAGCGCCGGCGACAAGGATTCAAGGACACCACAAATGCAGACCGATCGGGAAAAGATACTGGCCGCCCTTCGCGAAAAACCGCTGAAGATCTTCGATGTCATGAAGCGCGTGAACATCAAGAATCAAGAAGACTGCCAGTCGCTCCTGCTGAAGATGCGCGACGACGGCCTTGTGAAGTTCGATATCCATAAGGGCGTTTGGCGGATCGGCTGATTGCCTTCGTCCATCGCGGATGGAATTTCCCCGCTTTGCCTGCAAGGGGATTTGCGATTTGATCGATGGCCGGTCAAAATTCTTGTCCCCATACCAGCGGGTCCTTTGATGAAGCTCCTTCAAGCATCGGTCTTGGTGGTCGCGCTAAGCGGCGCAACGCAGAGCTTTGCGGCGGTCGAGCAATGTCGCTTCATTAATTCAAAGCCGGATCGGGAAGCCTGCTACGACCGGCAGGCCAAGGCGCTTGCAGCCAGGAAGGCAGCCGCGAAACCAGCGCCTGCTGGGCCGATGGAACGCAGAAGCCCGGAAGACGAGGCGCTGTCACGCCGGCTCAAGAGCATCTGCCGCGGCTGCTAAAGGCTGGCTAGCCGCTTACGAGAAGCTCGTTCGTTCTCTTTTCACTGCATCATGAATTTCGGTCTGCAGCATTTGATATCGGGTCAGCAACCCGGCTGCGTTTTGAAATGACCATCGACCACAGGTGTAAAACCCTCGGCGGGTAGGTTCAAATCAGCTCCAGGCAGCGCGGAACGTGCTGAACTGAAAACTCTGCTGGCTACCCCACGGAGTTGTGTGGAGATGAGAGATCGTCCCGAGGAGCTGGAAGTCCGCGCCAAGCGTGTCAGCCAAAGTCTCTCCGCTGTAGCGAACCACAGCCAGCCCGCTGCAGCGTTCCGGGCCGTCAAGCGCGAATGTCCCGAGGATGACATGCCCGCCGGATCTCATCGCGCGGCGTAGCTTGTCCACGTAAGCGGTGCGGTCGGTATCCTCTGTAAGAAAATGAAAGGCGGCGCGGTCGTGCCAGACGTCGAACGTTTGCGCGGGCTCCCATCGCGTCACATCGGCGGCGATCCATTGCACGGTCTCGGCGCGGGCTCCCAGTCTTGCGCGCGCGATCGACAGGGCCGCCTCCGACAAGTCCAGAACGGTCACGTGCCGAAAACCGCCGTGCACCAAAGTATCGACGAGGCGGGACGCACCGCCTCCGATGTCGACGATGCGGGACTCGGCGCTCGCGCCCGCCGCGCGAAGCAGTTCCATCGACGGCTCCGCGCTCTCCTGAAACCAGCTGACCTCGCGCTCGCCCTTGGTGGTGTAGACCTGCTCCCAATGGGTGTGACGGCTGGTTTCGTTCATCGCGTTGTCTTCCTCAGCAAGGCTGTACAGATGGCATTCGTTCCCGCCGGGGACAACAGCGGAAGAAGAAGCCCGGCTGTTTGAATTGTGGCTTGCCGCGGCTGGTTGCCGGCTAAGGACCGGGTCATGCGGCACCGGCGCCATTGCGCTCTCCCCCGGCCTGTGCCGAAATGGCTGACCTAAAAACAAGCGCGGTCAGGCAGCCGGTGTCGTTCGGCGTCATGAGCGCGCACTCAGGGAGGACGACCATGCGTTCCGTTTTCGCGGCGCTCGCCGCGCTCTGCCTCGTGTTTCAGACTGTCTCGCCCGGCCACGCCCAGGACGCCTGGCCATCGCGCAATGTCACCATCATCGTGCCGTTCACCGCGGGCGGCACCGCCGACCTGTTCGCGCGGCTGCTGGCCAGCCACATGCAGCAGACCTTCGGTCAATCGTTCGTCGTTGAAAATCGCGGCGGCGCGGGTGGCAACATCGGCGCGGCGGCGGTGGCGAAAGCGCCGAACGACGGCTACACGCTGCTGCTCGGCACCGTCAGCACCCACGCCATCAACCCGACGCTCTACTCGAACCTGACCTTCGACGCGGCCAAGGATTTTCAGCCGGTCTCGCTGATCGCGCGGCTGCCGAACATGCTGGTGGTCAAGAATTCGATGCCGGTGAAGAACGTCGCGGAGTTCGTCGCCTATGCGAAGGCCAACCCCGACAAGCTGAACTACGGCTCGTCCGGCGTCGGCACCTCGATCCATCTCGCGGCGGAATTGTTCAAGATCGCAACCGGCACCAAAATGACCCATGTGCCGTATCGTTCGTCCAACGAGATCATGCAGAACCTCACCGGCGGACACATCGATCTCGCCTTCGACAACATCACGCTGGCGTGGCCGCAGGCGAAGGCGGGCACGGTGCGTGCGCTTGGTGTCACCAGTCCGCAGCGTTCGCCGACCGCGCCCGAAGTGCCGCCGATCGCCGACACGCTGAAGGGCTTTGACGCCACCTCGTGGCACGGGCTGTTCGCGCCGGCCGGCACGCCGCGCCCAGCGGTCGACAAGATGGCGGCGGAGGTGAAGCGCATTCTCGAAATGCCGGACACCGTCACCAAGCTCACCGACATTGGCGCCGTGCCGTCCCCGATGACGCCGGACCAGTTCACAACCTTCATCGCAGCGGAACGTGCGAAGTGGGCTGAGGTTGTGAAGGCGTCGGGCGCGACGGCGAACTGATCGCGCGCAGTTGAACAACCGGTCCGCAGGTGGACGCCGGTTGACCATCGGGCTGCCGCAGTTAGATGTTGAATGAGGCGAATGCCTCGGCCGCAAGGTCGCTGAAGAGGTCGCGCATGAGCATCGCCGAAATCATCGACGCGCCGGTCGTGCGCCCCGCGCTGATCCCGCCGCGGCCGCCGTTGGCTCCGGAGCATTTGTCCGCGCTCGGCCGCCTCGCCCTGATCCGCCAGAACGCCATCGCGACCTGGGGCCAGCGCGCCTATGAGGAGGATATCGTCCGGGGCAAGTTCTTCGGGCGTAGCAGCTTCATTCTCAACACGCCGGAGGCGATCCGGCATGTGCTCGTGGAGAACTACGAGAACTACACCCGCACGCCGGCCGGCATCCGCGTGCTGCGGCCGATTCTCGGCGAAGGGCTTTTGCTGGCGGAAGGTAAGGCCTGGAAAAATCAGCGCCGCACGCTCGCGCCCGCCTTCGCGCCGCGCGCGATTCCCCTTCTTGTCCCGCATATGCTGGCGGCGACCGACGATGCGATCGGCGAGTTGCGCAAACTGACCGGTGTGCCGGTCGATCTGCGCGAAGCCATGCAGCGGCTCGCGCTCGATATTGCCGGGCGCACCATGTTCTCGTTTGAGCTTGAAAAGCACGGCGCGGCGTTGCGCGGCTTCGTCAATGACTACGGCGAGCGGCTGGCGCAGCCTCGCTTCTTCGATCTCCTGTTGCCGCTGGGCTGGCCGAGCCCGAGCGATCTGTCCCGCGCCCTGTTCCGGCGGCGCTGGACAAGGTTCATGCGCAATCTGATTGCGGAGCGCCGTGCGAAAGGCGAAGGCGATGCCGCCCCGCACGACCTGTTCGGCCTGATGGTGGCGGCGCGCGATCCTGAAACCAATGAGGCTTTCTCCGACGAGCAGCTCGGCGATCAGGTCTCCACCATGATCCTGGCGGGCCACGAGACCACGGCGACCGCGTTGTTCTGGTCGCTCTATCTGCTGGCGCTCGATCCCGTGACCCAGGACAGGCTGGCCGGGGAGGCGATGGCCGCGCGCGCCTCCGGCGCATTCGACATGGCGAAGCTGACGTTTACCCGCGCGGTGCTCGATGAGACCATGCGCCTCTATCCGCCCGCCTTCCTGATCGTGCGGGCCGCCGCCGGTCCCGATGCGGTGCCCGGCGCGGACATTGCCGCCAAAGACATCGTGCTGATCTCGCCGTGGCTGCTGCACCGGCATGAGAAGCTCTGGGATCAGCCGAACGCCTTCAGGCCGGATCGCTTCCTGCCGGGCCAGCCGCCGCCGGATCGGTTTGCCTATCTCCCCTTCGGGGTCGGGCCGCGGGTCTGTATCGGCGCGCAGTTTGCACTCACCGAGGCCACGCTGGCGCTGGCGAAGCTGATCGCCGCGTTCGAGGTGGAGTTGCTCGACCGGGAGCCGGTGACGCCGGTCGGCGTGGTGACGACCCAGCCGGATCGGTCGCCGGCATTCAGAATCACCGCGCGCGGTCCTTGACCGGGGGCGTCACTGCTGCGCGGCGACGCCTCGCAAACGGTATTGCGACGCGGTGAAAACCGGCGTCGCATAAACACCGGATCGTCAGTCTTATTCCAAAGTCTTATGCGAAGCGGCTTCGTGCCGCGTCGAAGAGTCGCATTCATCGGATCATTCTTGCCAAATCTCGCCGCAGGCCGTTGTGTTGCGCCCAATCAATAATGCCAGGCTCAGCAAGGGCCGGTTCATCAGGGGAGAACGCAATGACGAAACGACACAAAGACAAAATTTCCAGCGAGAAGACCTCCAGCCGCCGCAGCTTTCTGAAAGTCGCCGCCGCTGGAGCCGCCGCGACGGTCGCGGCCCCGGCCCTTGCGCAGAGCGGCCCGGTCAACATGCGCTTCCAGAGCACATGGCCGGCCAAGGACATTTTCCACGAATACGCGCAGGACTACGCCAAGAAGGTCAACGACATGACCGGCGGCGACCTCAAGATCGAAGTGCTGCCGGCGGGCGCCGTGGTGCCGGCCTTCCAGCTGCTCGAAGCCGTGTCGAAGGGCACGCTCGACGGCGGCCACGGCGTGCTGGCCTATCACTACGGCAAGAGCAACGCGCTCGCGCTGTGGGGTTCGGGTCCGGCGTACGCGATGGACGCCAACATGCTGCTCGCCTGGCACAAGTACGGCGGCGGCAAGCAGCTGCTCGAAAAGCTCTACAAGTCGATCGGCGCCAACGTCGTCTCGTTCCCTTACGGACCGATGCCGTCGCAGCCACTCGGCTGGTTCAAGAAGCCGGTGCAGAAGGTCGATGACCTCAAGGGCGTCAAATTCCGCACCGTCGGCATCTCGATCGACGTGTTCACCGGCATGGGCGCCGCCGTCAACGCGCTGCCTGGCGGCGAAATCGTCTCGGCGATGGATCGCGGCCTGCTCGACGCGGCGGAATTCAACAACGCCTCTTCGGACCGCGTGCTCGGCTTCCCGGATGTGTCCAAGGTCTGCATGTTGCAGAGCTACCATCAGAACGCCGAACAGTTCGAAATCATGTTCAACAAGAACAAGTACGATGCATTGCCCGAGAAGATGCGGGCGATCCTCGACAACGCGGCGGAAGCCGCGGGTCAGGACATGGCCTGGAAGGCGATCGACCGCTATTCGCAGGACTACGCGGAGATGCAGTCCAAGGACAAGGTGAAGTTCTACAAGACCCCGGACGCGGTGCTGCAGAAGCAGCTCGATATCTATGACGAGGTCGTCACCAAGAAGTCCTCCGATCCGCTGTTCAAGGAGATCGTGGAGTCCCAGATGGCCTTCGCCAAGCGCGCGACCCAGTGGGAGCAGGACACGATCACCAATCGGCGCATGGCCTACAACCATTACTTCGGGCCGAACGCCAAGAAGAAGACCTGACGCAATAATCAGCACGAACCAGGCATCATCCGGGATGGAAATCCCGGATGATGCTTTGTATCGTTTCGACAATTGCTCTGACGTTTTTTTCAAAAACCAGTGACGGCCCCCATGAAAACTGAGCGTGCTCTGCACACTATCGATGGTATCAGTACCTGGACCGGCAAGGCCTCGGCGTGGCTGATCGTCGGACTGATGCTTCTCGTCTGCGCCGAAGTCTTCAAGCGCTACATCCTGAACATGCCAACGGCGTGGATTTTCGACGCCTCGAACATGCTTTACGGCACGCTGTTCATGATCGCCGGCGCCTATACGCTGGCGCAGAACGGTCATGTGCGCGGCGACTTTCTCTACAGCTCGATGCTCCCGCGCAGGCAGGCGACGCTCGATCTGATCCTTTATCTTGTATTTTTCCTGCCCGGCATCTTGGCGCTGGTTTACGCCGGCTGGGGCTATGCGGTGGACTCCTGGCGTATCAACGAACATTCCAACGTCACGGCCGACGGGCCGCCGGTGTGGCAATTCAAGTTCATGATTCCGCTGGCTGGCGCGCTGCTGCTGCTGCAAGGCGCCGCCGAAATCATGCGTTGCGTCATCTGTTTGCGAACCGGCGAGTGGCCGAGCCGTCTCCAGGACGTGTCCGAAATCGATGTCGTCGGCGAACAGCTTGCGAACAGCGAATACGTCGACGAGGAGTCGCGCAAGATCGCGATCGAGAAGGCGCAGCAAATTGAGGAAAGCGCGCGTCAGCGCGGCATGGGTGGAGACCTGTTGAAATGAGCGATCCCGCACTCGGTCTCCTGATGCTCGGCCTGATTGTGGTCGTCATCATCATGGGCTTTCCCACGGCCTTCACGCTGATGGGCCTTGGCATGTTCTTCGGGCTGTTCGCCTATCACCGCGCGGGCGAATCGTGGGCCGACAATCACATCTTCGACCTGATGGTCCAGCGCACCTACGGCGCGATGACCAACGACGTGCTGATCTCCATCCCGCTGTTCGTTCTCATGGGTTACGTCATGGAACGCGGCGCGCTGGTGGACAAGATGTTCTATTCGATCCAGCTCGCGTTCCGGCGCGTGCCTGCGTCGCTCGCCGTGGCGACGCTGATCGTCTGCACGTTCTGGGGCATCGCTTCGGGTCTGGTCGGCGCCGTCGTCGTGCTGATGGGCGTGATCGCGTTCAACCCGATGCTGAAGGCGGGCTACGACGTCAAGCTTGCAGCCGGCGTCATCACCGCCGGCGGCACGCTCGGCATCCTGATTCCGCCATCGGTCATGATCATCGTCTATGCGGCGGTCGCCGGGCAATCGGTGGTCAAGCTCTACGCTGCGGCGATGTTTCCGGGTTTCTTTCTGGCGTTCCTCTATCTCGTCTACATCATCGGCTGGGCGATCCTGAATCCGAAGATTGCGCCGAAGCTGCCCGAGAGTGCCACGCGCATTCCGGTGCGGCCATGGATTGCGCAATTGCAGCAGGCCTATTCGCAGAAGATGCTGCCGACGCTGCTTGCAGCCACCGTCGCGCCGTCCAAGGCGCTGGCGATTACGGTGGACGACGCGCGCGTCAGCTACAGGATGGTCCTGCAAAGCCTCGGCTATGCGCTGGTGCCGCTCGTTCTCACCGTCGCGACCCTGTGGACAGCGTGGTGGTACGTGGTGATCCACCCGCAGCCCGACGCGCCGTCTCCGGCAGCGATCACCGAGCGCGTCGAGCAGCCGCAGGCACTGGGCAGCGGTTCGGCCGACACGCCCGCTGAAGAAAAACTCGAGGAGCTTGGCGGCGGTGCCGCAAGCTCCGAATCCTCCAGCGCCAGCAAGCCGGAAGTTCTCCAGCAAATGGGGAATGCCGATTTGCAGAACCAGACGTCGTCGGCCCCGGTCGATGCCGGTCCGCCGCAGGCGTTCTACACCTACTTCGCATTCACCTGCGCAATCTTCGGATTGCTGCTGCTCTATTACTACTGGACCATGGGGCCGGAGCAGTTCGAGGTGCTTCGCTTGCTGACGTCCTCGGTGATGCCGCTCGGCATCCTGACGGCGGTGGTGCTGGCGGTCATCCTGCTCGGCATCACGACGGCGACGGAATCCGCGGCGGTTGGTGCGGCGGGCGCGTTCCTGCTGGCGTTCCAGGCGCGCACGCTCGACTGGAAGCGCACCAAGGAAGCGGTGTTTCTGACGGCGAAGACCACCTCGATGGTGTGCTGGCTGTTCGTCGGCTCGGCCCTGTTCTCGGCGGTGTTCGCGATTCTCGGCGGGCAGGCGCTGCTGGAGAGCTGGGTGTTGTCGCTGAACCTGACGCCGGTTCAGTTCATGATCCTGTCGCAGGCGATCATCTTCGTTCTCGGCTGGCCGCTGGAATGGACCGAGATCATCGTGATCTTCGTGCCGATCTTCCTGCCGATGCTGAAACACTTCGGCATCGATCCGATTCTCTGGGGCGTGCTGGTGTTCGTCAATTTGCAGGCGGCGTTCCTGTCGCCGCCGGTGGCGATGTCGGCGTTCTATCTGAAGGGCGTCGCGCCGTCGCATGTCACGCTCAACCAGATTTTCGGCGGCATGATGCCTTACATGCTGATCGTGATCGTATGCATGATCTTCATGTATATCTGGCCGGGCCTGACGCTGTGGCTGCCGAACTATCTTTACGGCGGCTAGCGCCGGAAAACCGCCGGAACTTGAGGCACGGCCCCGCATGAATCATGCGGGGCCGTTCTTGTGAGGCGTGAAGGCGGCTCCTAGATTGGGTGCATGAGCGACGCCCAATCCCTGTTTTCGGTTCTCAGGCAGACCGCCGATCCGCGTGTGTCGGACGCCATCGCGGATCTGGTCGCGCACGGCGAGGACCATGAACTGAACCGCATCAATCTCGTCGATTTCTCCGCCAGACGCGGTCTCGACGAGGAGCGCGTGATCTCGGGCTTCCTCCACGCCTCGCGGCTGGGCATCTTCGATCTCACCTGGAACGTGCTGTGTCCCGGATGCAGCGGCGTGCTCGGCGCGCATGACACGCTCAAGCAGCTTCGTCCCGAGGATTATCATTGCGGCCTGTGCGCGGCCGGCTATCAGGCCTCGGTCGACGATCAGGTCGAGGTCGCCTTCACCGTCAGCCCGCGGGTGCGGCGCATCGCGGCGCACGATCCGCAGACATTGCCGAGCTGGGATTACTGGCGGCAGATTTTCTGGAGCTCGGGCATCGATATTTCCGAAGGCTCGTTCGAGCGGCTGGTGAGCGAAGCCACGCTCGAAGCGATCGAACTGGCCTCCGGCGAGAAAGCCGTCGTGTCCCTGCAACTGCCCGCGCAATTCGTGATCGTGTTCGAGCCGGTGACGCACTCGGCGCTGTTTCTCGACGTCAAGGGCGAGCCGACCAAGGAGAAGCAGAACGCCTCGATGGTGTTCGACGGCGTCCACGCGCCGACCGGCACTATCGAAATGCGCCCCGGCCCGCTGCGCCTCGCGCTGGACAATCAGGCGGGAACGCGCGTACTCCCGTCGGTCTGGATCGCAGGTGACGCGCTCCATGATCTGCTCGGCAAGCGCAAGCCGATCGTCACCGCAAAACGGATCCTGGCGAACCAGACCTTCCGCGATGTCTACAAGGCGGACAATCTCAGCATCGACCAGCGGCTCAAAATCACGTCGCTGACGTTTCTGTTCACCGACCTCAAGGGCTCCACCGCGCTTTACGAGCGGGTCGGCGATCTCGCGGCGTTCGATCTGGTCCGTGCGCATTTTCGGGCGCTGCTGGAGATCATCGCGTCGGAAGCCGGCGCCGTGGTGAAGACCATCGGCGACGCGGTGATGGCGACATTCGTGCGGCCGGAACAGGCGGTCGCGGCGGGTCTTCGGATGCGCGAGGCGATGGATGTGCTGAACAATCAGCGCGGAACCAGGGATCTGCTGGTCAAGATCGGCATCCACGAGGGCGCGTGCCTCGCGGTGATGCTGAACGACCGGCAGGACTACTTCGGCCAGACCGTCAACATCGCGGCGAGGGTGCAGGGGCAGGCCACGGAGCGGGCGATCAGCGCCACCGGGGCGGTGGTCAAATCCCCGGCGGTGGTGGAGCTTTTGAGCAAGGCGGGACTGACGCCGGCGGAAAAGAGCGTCGAATTGCGCGGCATCGCCGATAAGGTCGTGATCTACGAGATTCCGTGACGGCCGTATGAAGGCTCCGGCAGGCGGCTTTTTCGCCCACGGCAAGCGTCCCGGGAACCGGCCCAGATTGCCAGACTTTCATTTTCAGGCCATAGAACCAAATGACTTTGTGCCCTAGAGTCCGGTGCTGGGTTCCGGTTCTGATTGCAGAGATTGATGCTCGATAAATTACGCCACTTCATTACGGACATTGTTTCCCCCGCCGGGACCGAGACTCGCACATTTGCTGATGGTGACTATCGGCTCGCGGCGACGGCTCTTCTGATCCATGTCATTTCGCTCGATGGCGAACCGTCGGAAACCGAAAAAAGCAAGCTGCACGCGCTGCTCGAATACCGCTTTGAACTCGACCCGGGCACGGCCGACAAGCTGATTGCGGACGCAACGCTGGTGGAAGGCGAGGCGGTCGATCTCTACCACTTTACAAGCATCATCATGCGCACCCTCAACGAGGAGGGCCGGCTGCGCATCATCGAGATGATGTGGGAACTCGTTTTTGCCGATGGCCATGTCACGGAGTTCGAGGACAACATCGTCTGGCGCGCCGCGGACCTGCTTGGCATTTCATCGCGCGACCGCATTAATCTCAAACACCGCGTGGCCGATGGCCGGCTTGCGCGCGATACGGCGACATAATTTGCTTGTTTTTTGATGGATTTTTCAGCGTCATTCAATTTCCTGGGCGAAGCGCAAACAACTGAAATGCAATCATGACTGAACGGGTCACGTTGATCACGGGTGCTTCCTCGGGCATCGGCGCGGAGCTCGCGCGGATTTTCGCGGCGAACGGCTACAAGACTGTTTTGGTCGCGCGCCGCGAAGATCGCCTCAACCAGCTTGCGGACGAGATCGCCGCCACCGGAAAAACGCGCCCCGCCGTCATCGCCTGCGATCTGAACGAGGAGGGTGCCTGCGACCGCATCGCGGCGGCGCTCGAGGCGATGGGTGCCGAGGTCGAGATCGTCGTCAACAACGCGGGCTACGGCCTGTTCGGCGATGCCGTCGACCTCAACCGTGCGCAGCAATTGGCCATGGTCAATCTCAACGTCCGGGTGCTCACCGATCTCACGCTGCGGTTCTCCGAAAGCATCATCCGTCATCGCGGAGGCATCCTGAACGTCGCCTCCATCGCGTCGTTCCTGCCGGGCCCGCGCATGGCGGTCTATTACGCCACCAAGGCCTACGTGCTGTCCTTCACCGAGGCGATGCGCGGCGAACTGGGAGCAAAGGGCGTGCGCGTCACGGCCTTGTGTCCGGGGACGGTACCGACCGAGTTTCAGGGCGTCGCTGGCTTCAAGCCGGGCCTCGATTCGGCGGTCCTGAACCTGTCGGCGGCCGCCGTCGCGCGCGCGGGCTATCGCGGGCTGATGTCGAACAAGCGGCTGGTGCTGCCCGGAGTCGGCGTGCGGATGATCCCGTTCATGCTGCGCTTTGCCCCGCGCAGTCTGGTGCTGGCGTCGGTCGCCCGGGTGCAGCAGAAGCGCTAGGGGCATGGCCCCGAAAAGTGGGCACCGGTTTTCGGACAGGGCCATGCCGTTAAACCAAACCTGGTCCACAGGCGCAGATCACATCCGCGAAATCCCGGCTCGACGCCGCCTTGGCAACACAATATTTTCAATTTCGGCGTCCAATAGAGATGCTTGTCCTCCGCCGGGGATTGAAGACGAAAATCGATGCTGTGGCCTGATGCCGATCGACCCTCAGAGTCCTGCCCGACACCTTTCGGCCCGCCGACTTATGGCCTGACCACCTGCGGTCGGTTCACCGCGCTTCCGGTGCTCATCATTCTGCATGGGCCGATGTCTACTCCGGGACGGGTCGGCAATGCGCTGCGCGCCATGGGCCATCCCCTCGACATTCGCCGCCCGGTGTTCGGCGATCCGCTGCCGGAAACGCTCGAAAACCATGCCGGCGCGATCATGTTCGGTGGCCCGATGAGCGCCAACGACAGCGAGGATTTCATTTCGCGCGAGATCGACTGGCTCGCGGTGCCCCTGAAAGAGCAGCGGCCGTTCCTCGGGATTTGTCTTGGTGCGCAGATTTTCGCGAAGCATCTCGGAGCCCGGGTGGGACCTCATCCCGAGGGTCGCGCCGAGGTCGGCTACTATCCGATCCGCCCGACCGAAGCTGGCCGCAGGATCTGCACCGACTGGCCCGATCACGTTTATCACTGGCACCGCGAAGGCTTCGAGCTTCCCGTGGGCACCGAGCTTTTGGCGGAGGGTGACGATTTCCCGGTGCAGGCGTTCCGCAGCGGGCGCTGTTTCGGCATTCAATTTCATCCCGACGTGACCCACGCGATGCTGCATCGCTGGACCACGCGCGGGCACGAGCGCATGGCGCTGCCGGGCGCCCGCGCGCGCGCCGATCATTTCACCGGACGCATGATTCACGATCTCGCCGAGCGGGCGTGGCTGACCGCGTTTCTCGACGGCTGGCTGCATCGGCCGCCGCCGCCAACCGGTGCGGTCGCATCGCTCGCGGCGGAATAACGCCCGCTAGCCGGCGGCCTTCGTCACGATGCTGATCTCCGATGTCAGCGTGCGATGGACAGGGCACTTGTCGGCGATTTCCATCAGCTTCTGGCGTTGCTCGGCGTCGAGATTGCCGTCGAGCGCGATCGTGCGTTCGATCCTGGAGATCATGCCTTCCTTGGTTTCGCACTCTTCGCAGTCCTTGGCATAAACGCGGCTGTGCTTCAGCATCACCGTGGCGCGGTCGAGCGGGATCGTTTTTCTGTCGGCGTACAGCCGCATCGTCATCGACGTGCAGGCGCCAAGCGCCGCCAGCAGAAGATCGTAAGGCCCGGCGCCGGAATCGCGGCCGCCGACATCCACGGGCTCGTCGGCGATGATCCGGTGCTTGCCGGCCGAGATCAGATTCTGAAGTTTGCTCGCGCGCGTCTCGCTGACGACAACGACGCCCGCGGGCGTGTCCGCAGCAGCGCCTGCCTCTGCCGCAGCGGGTGCATCGAGATAGCGCATCGCCCAGGTCGAGATCATGTCGGCGACATAGTGCGCATCGCGCTTCTGTGTCAGCAGATGGTCAGCGCCGGTCAGTGAAATAAAGCTCTTGGGGTGTTTCGCCGCGATGAAGATGCGTGTCGCATTGTCGATGCCGACATAATCGTCGGTCGGCGAATGGAAGATCAGCAGCGGCTTGTGAAGTTTCGCGATGGTTTCCGTCAGCTTGTGCTCGGCGATGTCGTCGAGGAATTCGCGCTTGATGCGGAACGGCCGCCCGGCCAGGGAGACCTCAAGCTCGCCCTGTTCGCGGATCGCCGGGATATGATCCTTGAACAGATGCGTGACATGCGCGGGATCGGACGGAGCAGCGATGGTAGCGACGCATTTCGCTTCCGGAATCAGCGAGGCCGCGGCGAGGATCGCCGCGCCGCCGAGACTGTGGCCGATCAAAATGGAAGGTGCGCGTTTCGTCTTGCGCAGGTGATCCGCCGCCAGCACCAGATCGCCGATGTTGGACGAGAACGTGGTGTTGGCGAACTCGCCCTCGCTGGCGCCGATGCCGGTGAAATCGAACCGCAGCGTGGCGATGCCGTGTTTTGCGAGACCCTCCGCGATCCGCTTCGCTGCAAGCACATCCTTGCCGCAGGTGAAGCAATGCGCCAGCAGCGCGGTGGCCGTGGGCTTGCCGTCCGGCAGGTCCAGCGAGGCAGCCAGCATTAGGCCGTCGGAGCCGGGAAACTGGAATTTTTCGGTCGTCATGATCGGCCCCATTGCTTGATGATCGCATCGCACATGACGCGCATCCTAGCGCAGGACGCGGAGATTTTGGGGTAACGATGCTTTGGGCGGGATTTTTGCAACAACTCCGGAGGAGTTGGTGGAGCCAGGCGGGATCGAACCGCCGACCTCGTCATTGCGAACGACGCGCTCTCCCAGCTGAGCTATGGCCCCTTGATCGGCCGGGCCTTTGCAGGCTGCGGCGGACAAGCGGGGCCATTTACAATCCCGATCATGGCCAAGTCAAGAACGCCAAAAAAGTGGGATTCCCAGCAGTTTTAGGCCGGGAACCTCCCTTGTTTGCAGCGCCGCGAACCGGTATTGAGGCGGACGTCCATAGAAGCGAGCCAGCAACGCCATGCGCGCCATTCTCGACATCATCAACGTCATCCTCGATCTGTACGTCTGGCTGCTGATCGCCTCGGCGATCCTGTCCTGGCTGATCGCTTTCAACGTGGTGAACACCCGCAACCAGTTCGTCGCGGCGGTGGCCGAGTTCCTCTACAAGATCACCGAGCCGGTGTTGCGGCCGATCCGGAACGTCATGCCGAATTTCGGCGGCCTCGATATTTCGCCGATCATCGTGATCCTGATCATCATGTTCATCCAGCGCGTGATTGCCTATTACATCTATCCGAACGTGATCTGATCGCGCCGGGTACGCTGCTGCTGTGACTCTTCCGTGGCGCTTCTCCACGCAGGGTATCAGCGTCGCGTTGCGCGTCACGCCGCGCGGCGGAAGTGACGCGATCGACGGCATTGAAACACTGGCCAATGGCCGCAGCGTCGTCAAAGTGCGCGTCCGCGCCATCGCAGAAGGCGGTGAAGCCAACCGCGCGGTGATCGAACTGCTCGCCAAGGCGCTTCATGTGCCGAAAAGCCATGTGCGCGTGTTGTCCGGCGTGACCTCGCGGCTGAAGCAGGTGGCAGTGGACGGCGATCCGAAAAAACTCGGCGAGGCGCTGGCCGCACTCACGGCAACAACGTCCTGACGTGACGCGCGACCATCGCGCATCCGGAATCCGCCGCGCGATGCGAGGAATATCCTGCTGCGTGCCGCCTGCTGCAAAGAACGTCGCGCGTGTGAAGCACGGTGTCGTCATGTGTTTTATTGCCTGATTTGACAGGGTTTTTCGGGCCAATAGGTTTTCCGTCCCGCACTCAGTTGAAACGGATGGAATCATGTCCACAAAATTCAAAGAGATCTTCGAGGCGACACAAGCGGCGCTCAGGCAAACGCCGGCTCAGTCGGAAGTCTGGTATGAAACGCAAACCAGGTTAGGCGCCGGCGTCGACAGCACTGCATCGGTTCGCCAGTTCTCCGTGCGCGTGGATGAGCCCGACGGGCTGGGCGGATTGGACACCGCGCCCAGTCCGGTCGAATACATTCTCGTGGCGCTGGGATCATGTCAGGAAATCACCTACCGGCTTTATGCGGACGCGCTCGGCATTCCGCTGAATGGTGTGTCGGTGAAGCTGAAGGCGTTGCTTGATCTTCGCGGTTTCTTCGCCGTCGATGCAACGGTCAAGCCGGGATTCCAGTATATCGAGGCCACGGTGACGTTCGACAGCCCCGCCTCGGAAGACGATCTGCGCCGGCTGAAGGACACGGTCGATCAGCATTGTCCGGTTCTCGACATTCTCCGCAATCCGCTGCCGGTGTCCATCGTTGTCGGGAAGCATCAGGCCGCCGCACACGCCGCAGCCTGACCCGCAAGGCGCGAGGCGGGTCCCGCCGCGCGTCAGGTGCGAGCGCCCTTTTTACGGCACAGATCGCTTCCTGACCGGAAACACCGCTGCCAGAACTGGCAGCGGTGTTGCATGGCTGTGGGCCTTTGCTATATCGCAGCGTCAGTCCGGGGAGATCGAATGACGGCCCAAATCATCGACGGAAAAATCGTTGCGGCGGACCTGCGCGCGCGTGTCGCCGCGGAGGTTGCGCGGGTGAAGCGCGATCACGGCCTCACACCGGGGCTGGCGGTGGTTCTGGTCGGTCACGATCCTGCCTCCGAGGTCTATGTCCGCAACAAGGGCAAGCAGACCGAAGTCGCCGGCATGGCGTCGTTCGAGTACAAGCTGCCCGCCGACACATCGCAAAAGGATTTGCTGGCGCTGGTCGCGAAGCTCAACGCCGACGCGAATGTCCACGGCATTCTGGTGCAGCTGCCGCTACCCGCCGGGCTCGATACGCAGACCGTCATCAATGCGATCGATCCGGCCAAGGATGTCGATGGCCTGCATCCGGTCAATGCCGGACGTCTCGCCAACGGTCTGCCGGCGCTGACGCCTTGCACGCCGCTCGGCTGCATTATCCTGGCGAAAACCGTTCACGCCTCGCTGGAAGGCCTGAACGCCGTCATCATCGGCCGCTCCAATCTGGTGGGCCGTCCGCTGGTGCAACTGCTGCTCAACGAGAACGCCACGGTCACCATCGCGCATTCGCGCACGCGCGATCTTTCGGACATCTGCAAGCGCGCCGATCTGCTGCTGGCCGCGGTGGGTAAGCCCGAAATGGTCAAGGCCTCATGGATCAAGCCGGGCGCGACTGTGATCGATGTCGGCATCAATCGCATTCCGGGCGCGGACGGGAAAAACAAGCTGGTCGGCGATGTCGCCTATCAGGAGGCGCTCGGCGTCGCCGGCGCGATCACCCCGGTGCCCGGCGGCGTCGGGCAGATGACGGTGGCGTGCTTGCTGGTCAACACGCTGCGCGCGGCATGTGCCATCAAAGGGCTTGCGGCGCCAGCGGTGTAAGAATTGTCATTGCGAGGAGCGCTTGCGAAGAAGCAATCCAGCTTTTCCAACGTCATTATGGATTGCTTCGCTTCGCTCGCAATGACGAAGAAGCGGCTCGCGCTTAATTCGCCGTGTTCTGCACCAGCCGCCGGTAAAACCGGATCATGTCCGCATAGTTCGCGACGCTGAGGCGCTCGTTGGTGCCGTGAAAGCGTGTGAGGTCCTCGGCCGTCGCGCGCACCGGCGAGAAGCGGAAGATGTTGTCGGTGACATCCGCCAGATGCCGCGAGTCGGTGGCGGCGACCATCAGGCCGGGTGCAACCACGACATCGGGAAAGATCTCGCGGATCGTCGTGTTCAGCGCGCGGTAGGAGGAGCTTGCGGTCGAGGTGACCGGCGGCGGGGACGTGTTGCCCGGGCGCGGTTCGATCTCGATCCTGTCGTTGGCGGCGGCGCGCTTGACGTGATCGATCACGCTGGCCTCGGTCTCGCCGGGCAGCAGCCGGAAATTCACCGTGGCATCGACCCGTCCCGGAAGCACGTTGTCCTGATTGCCGGCGTTGAAGATCGTCAGCGCGGTCGTGGTGCGGATCATCGCATTGGTGGACTGGGCTTTCTCAAGCTCGCGTTGCAGCAGCGGCTTCAGCAGCCACAGGTTCGACAGCACGATGCGGTTGGTCATGTTCATTTCCGGCGCGAGCGTGTCGAACATTTCGCGCGCGGTGCCGCGAATCTCGGCCGGGAATTGCTTGTCCTCGAGCCGCGCCAGCGCTGCGCTCATCATGCCGATGGCCGACTGGCGCGGCGGCATCGATGAATGGCCGGGGGCAGCATTGAGGTTCAGCGTCAGCGTGACGTAGCCTTTTTCGGCGACGCCGATCAGCGCCACCGGCTTGTCGATGCCTTTGAGGATTCCGTCGGTGATCAGCAGGCCTTCGTCGAGAATGAAGTCGAGCCTGATGCCCCGGCTCTTGAACAGCGCAGCAATCTGTTTCGCGCCGCGCTGGCCGCCGACCTCCTCGTCCTGCCCGAACACGAAATACAGCGTGCGCTTCGGCTTGAAGCCTTCTTTCGCCAATTGTTCGGCAGCCTCGAGGATCGAGAACAGGTTTCCCTTGTCGTCCCACGAGCCGCGGCCCCAAATGAAGCCGTCGCGGATCACGCCGTCGAACGGCGGCGCCAGCCAGTTGCCTTCGGTGCCGGGCGCGATCGGCACCACGTCCTGATGCGCCAGCAGCGCCGCGGGCGCGGCTTTCGGATCGGAGCCTTGCCACGTGTAGAGCAGGCCGTAATTGCCGACGATCTCACGCTTCGTGGCCGCGTGGAACGCCGGATAGTTTGCCTGCATGAAGGTGTGCAGTCCGCGAAACGCATCGGCGCTTTGTTCGGGATCGAGAAAACTGGAAATGGTCCGGAACCGGATCGCTTCCGCCAGCCGCTTCGCCACCGCGTCGATATCCACCGCGACTTGCGGTAGCGCTGCGACATGGATCTGGCGGGATTTCGTCAACAGCGCGTTGGCGACGAGCACGCCGGCGAGAATGACAACGGCCGCGATCAACAGCAGCGCGAGTTTGCGGATCAGCCGGATCATGCGGGCATTCCTTGGAGCGCGGTCAGGTTATCGCGCCGCTGCGCATCACATGCGATGTGCATGACGATGTCTGGTGGACTGTGCGGTGACAGCGCCGAAGATGACGGCGCGGAATCGGAGCGGCGGCCGGAGTTGCGAAGGTCGCGGAGACTCACGCCGTCCAGGCGAACGCGACCTTGTCGAGCGACTTGACGCCGAATCGTTCCGAGGAGCGCGCGACCATGCGTCCACCGAGGTTGCGGTAAAACTCGACCGCAGGCTCGTTGTCCGACAGCGCCCAGATCACCATGCTCTTCAGCCCGCTCTGGATCAGGTCGCGCTTGGCGGCGGTGAACAGGCGGCGGCCGAAACCGAGGCCCTGGAATTCCGGACGCAGATAAAGCTCGTAGATCTCGCCTTCGAAATGCAGGCTGCGGGCGCGGTTGCGGCCGTAGTTGGCGTAACCCGCGACCTTGTCGCCGAACGACAGCACGCTGACGCGGCTGCCTTTGCGAATCGCGCTGTCCCACCAGTTGGGGCCGCGGCGGCTGATCAGTTTCTCGAGTTCGGCCCCGGGGATGATTCCCTGATAGGCGGCGCGCCACGCTTCATCATGCGTTGCAGCAACTGCTGACGCATCGGAAGCCTTGGCCGGTCGAACTTCGATAAGGATCGTGCTCATGGTGCAATCAAAGCAACTCGCGGCCCCGCCTTCAAGGTCCATCCTTAATTATCGGTTAATATGTGCGCTTTTTGCATCAGCTGAAGAGGCCCGTTGTGCCGAAAAAGGACACGGCAAGGCCGTAAACGCTTGGCTTGGCGGCCGGCCGCGGGTCATGATCGCCGCATATGACCGGAATGGAATCACTCAAAGCGGCGGCCGTGCTTGTCACGATTGGCCTTTCGTCGATCGCGCCGGCTTCGGGTGAACAGCGGCTGGGCGCGCAGGGCGGCGAAGGGTCGCCGAACCGGCGTCAGGAATGGCTGGTGCCGACCCAGGACCAGATCACACCTTCGCGAGCGGTTCTGTTCCGGCCCGCCGGGAAGGGACCGTTCCGGCTGGCGGTGATCGCCCACGCATCGACCCAGAACCGGTTGCAGCGCGCGCAGATGCCGCAGCCCGAATATCCCGCGCTCGCGGCAGCATTGGTGGCGCGCGGTTTCGCCGTGCTGGTGCCGCAGCGGCTCGGCCACGGCAAGACAGGCGGGCCATACCTGGAAGATCAGGAAGGCTGCGACAACGCCGAGTATGCGATGTCGGCGCGCAGCACCGCGGAGGCGATCACGACGGCGATGACTTTCATGCGCGCGCAGGCTTTCGTGCGGAAAGAGGCCTCCGTGATCGTTGGGCATTCAGCGGGCGGCTGGGGCGCGCTGGCGCTGGCGGATCAAAGTCCGAAAAGCATTTCCGCGATCATCGTGTTTGCGCCGGGGCGCGGCGGGCGCGCCGGCGATCGCGCGGGCAACATCTGCGCGCCGGATAAACTGATCGCGGCGGCGACCGAGTTCGGCGAAGGCGCGCGCATTCCGGTGACATGGTTGGTGGCGGAGAACGATTCGTACTTCCCGCCGGAGTTCTCCAAAAAAATGGCCGACGCCTTCATCGAGGCTGGCGATGACAAGGTGGATTTTCTCGTGCTTCCTCCGTTCGGCAAGGAAGGCCACTGGCTCGCGGAGGCGGGGGAGGGCGCGGAGATGGAGCAGTTGCTGGCGACTGCTTCCGGGCTGACTGTTCAGGCACCGGTGGCGCAGGGAGCGAGCGCTAAGAAAAAATGATTGTTAGATTAAAAATTGGAGGTTGGTGATGGCGCTAATTCGAAGATTTGAGCGGAGTCAGATGGAGCGCAACTCCGTTCACGATGCAATCGATGCAAAGTACGCGATCTTTGAAAAGGATGGTCGAAGCTTTGTTCAGATTGACAGCTTTGGTCGCGACTCTAGGGAAATTCCAGGAAAGAAAAGTCAGACTCTTCAACTAAGTCGAGAATCCGGGCTTCAACTTATAAAGATTCTGAAGGGAGCATTTCACGTCGACTGACGGAGTGCTCCTTCCCCCACCACCTCCCCCGCAGCCCTCACCCCACTCTCCTGCGCGCCATGGGCCGTTGAGAAGAAATTCGGCGATGTCGCCTCGCCCGCGAAGAACAAGCGCCCATCGACGGGCGCTGCCAGCACGGCGCGGGCGCTAGCGTGGCCGGGCAGCGCGTGTGAATAGGAGCCGCGCGCGAACGGATCGTGCGCCCAGCGCGATTCGCCAAGCGGTTTGAGCTTGCGGCGAAAATCCGAGCCGAGCAGCGCCACGATTTCGGAGATAGCTTGCGCCGCCAGCGCGCCGTCGCCGGCGTCTTCCAGTTCGCGCGCAAAACGTCCGCCGAAGAATCCCTCGATGCAGGATTGGCCGAACGGCCGCAGATGATAGGTGCCCATCGCCGTGCGCATGGTCGCGGCGCGCAGGCTGCCGTCCTTCGGAAAATCGTTGGGCCCGTCGAGCGCCAGCATCACCTTGTCGGCGAGGCCGAGCGGCAGCCCGGCGGCCGCACTCACCTTCGCAGGCAGCGCGGGATGAAAACGGATTGTTTCATTGGCCAGAAGATTGGTCGGTGCGGTGACGATGACCTTGCCCGCTGTCAGCGTGCCGCGCGATGTCTCGATCCGGATGCGCGCGCCGGAATGATCGATCAGCGTCACCTGCGTGCTCAATGAGACAGGACATGGCGCGCCGTAAGCCGCGATCAGCGCGCCATAGCCGCGCCGCACGCGCCAGTTGACCTCGGTGTCTTCATAGGCGTCCATGTCGTAGATCGACACCTGATCGAGTTCGCAGCCGTTCACATAGGTCGAGATCGCATCGATCATCGGGTTCCAGCGGTTGCCGGGCTCCAGATAATTGCTCGCGGCGCTGTCGCTGTCGTTCTCGGAAGCTTGTTCGGCGCGTTCATAGAAGGCATCGAGTGCTGCGATGAATTCTGCGCGTTCACGCGCAGGGAAGCCCCTGTCGTCGTTCTGCTCGCGCCAGGGCGGCCGATTCCGGTCGACTTCGAAGTTCAGTTGCTCGGCAATTTTGACGAACGGGTTCTTGTCGGCGGAATGCAGCCAGCCGCAGCCGACGTCGAACGGAATGTCGCCCGGCAGGATGACGGTATGGCCGCGGCCGCCGATGCGGTCGCGCGCTTCAAGCACCAAAACTGAAAGCCCCGAACTCTCGAGCGTGCGCGCGGCGGCAAGGCCGGCGGCGCCCGCGCCAATGATCGCGACATCGATGTCGGAGGGAAGGGACATGGCGGCGCTCGGTTCGTCTCAAAGGTCGCGAGCTTGCCGGAACGGCCTCGCCCTCACGGACCTATAAGACGACGATGCCCGGCACAAGGCCGGGCATGCGCGATTTATGATGCGGACGGCTTCGGCCGTTGACGGCGGAACATTCCAGCCAGCCGCTCCCATTTCGACCCTCGCTCAGGCGTAACCTCGCCGTCGCGCTCGTTCTTGGTGAAGAACTGCGTGATCGCGACAAAGAACACCGGCACCATCAGCAGCGCCAGAATGACGACCGCGATCATGCCGCCCATCACGCTGGTGCCGAGCGCGTTCTGGCTTCTGCCGCCGGCCCCGGAAGCAATCGCCATCGGCAGCACGCCGCAGACGAATGCCAGGCCCGTCATGAGGATCGGCCGGAAGCGCAGATGGCAGGCCTCCATCGTCGCCTGCAACAATGGCGTGCCCTTGGCGCGCAGATCCTTGGCGAACTCGATGATCAGGATAGCGTCCTTCGCCGCCAGACCGATGATCGTGATCAGCGCGACCGTGAAGTAGACGTCATTGGCGAGGCCGCGTGACATCGCCGCCAGCACTGCGCCGCAGATGCCGAGCGGCACCGTCATCAGCACGGCGAGCGGAATGGTCCAGCTTTCATACAGCGCGGCCAGACACAGGAACACGATCAGCGCCGACAGGCCGAGCAGGAACGGCGCCTGCGAGCCCGACAGCTTTTCCTGCAACGACTGGCCGGTCCACTCGAAGCCGAAGCCGCGCGGCAGCCGCGCGGTGAGGCGCTCCATCTCGGCGATGGCATCGCCGGAGGTGTAGCCGGGCTTGGCTTCGCCGGAGATACGCACCGACGGATAGTAGTTGAAGCCCACGATCTGCGTCGGGCCGACCGCCCACTTGATGGTCGCGAACGACGATAGCGGCACCAGATGGCCTTGGGCATTCTTGACGTTGTAGGCGAGAATGTCCTGCGCGTTCATGCGGCCGACGCTGTCGGCCTGCACGATCACACGCTGCATCCGGCCGCGGTTCGGGAAGTCGTTGACATAGGCCGAGCCGAGATTGGTCGAGATCGTGCTGTTGATGTCGGCGAAGGTGACACCCTGCGCCGCCGCCTGTTCGCGGTCGATGATCAGCTGCACCTGCGGCGCTTCGGGCAGGCCTTCGGCGTAGACGTTCTGCAGCACGGCGCTTTGTTTGGCCGCCGCCAGCAGATCGTCCTTGGCCTTCATCAGCGCGACGTAACCCTTCTGGCCGCGATCCTGAAGACGGAAGGAGAAGCCCGACGAGTTGCCGAGGTTATCGATCGGCGGCGGCTGCAAGGCCGAGACCTTGGCGTCCTTGATCGACTTCAGCGAGTTGTTGATGTCCGCGACGATGGCTGCGGCGGAATCGTTCGGCCCGCGCTCCGACCAGTCCTTCAGGGTGACGAAGGCCTGCGCGGTGTTCTGGCCTTGGCCCAAGAAGCTGAAACCGGTGAGGAACGTGACCTCGTCGATTCCCGAGCGGGTCTTGAGGAACTGCTCCACCTTTTCGACGGCGGCCTGGGTGCGGTTGAACGACGAGTCCGACGGCGTCTGCACGTCGACGGTGATGAAGCCCTGATCGTCCACCGGCAGGAAGCCGCCGGGAAGCCGGACGAACGCGAAGCCGAGACCGACCAGCAGCGCCACGTAAACCAGCATCAACCGGCCGGTGCGCTTGACCGACCAGCCCACCACGCGGCCATAGCCGGCCCGCGTGTTGTCGAGCCGGGTGTTGAACCAGCCGAACAGGCCCGTCTTCGCGTGGCCGTGCCCCGCCTTCACCGGCTTGAGCAGCGTCGCGCACAAAGCCGGCGTCAGCGACAGCGCCATCAGCGCGGAGAACGAGATCGCGGCGACCATGGTCACGGAGAACTGGCGATAGATGATGCCGACCGAGCCGGGGAAGAACGCCATCGGCACGAACACCGCAATCAGCACCAGCGTGATGCCGACAATGGCGCTGGTGATCTGCGTCATGGCCTTGCGCGTGGCTTCCTTTGGAGAAAGCCCTTCCTCCGACATGATGCGTTCGACGTTTTCCACCACCACGATGGCGTCGTCGACCAGAATGCCGATCGCCAGCACCATGCCGAACATGGTCAGCATGTTGATGGAGTAGCCGAACAGATACAGCGCGGTACATGTGCCGAGCAGCGCGATCGGCACCACGATGGTGGGGATCAGCGTGTAACGGAAATTCTGCAGGAACAGGAACATCACGATGAAGACGAGGACGATGGCCTCGATCAGCGTCTGCACCACTTTCGTGATCGAGGCTTCGACCACCGGCGTGATGTTGTACGGAATGTCGTAGGTGATGTTGGCCGGGAAATACTTCGCCAGCTCCTTCATCTTGGCTTCGACGGCGCTGGCGGTGGCGAGCGCGTTGCCGGTCGGCGACAGCAGCACGGAAAGGCCCGCGCTCGGCTTGCCGTTCAGCCGCGTCGTGAACTGATAGCCCATGCCGCCGATCTCGATGCGTCCGACGTCGCGCAGGCGAACCGTCGATCCGTCCGGATTGGCTTTCAGCACGATGGCGCCGAACTCGTCGGCGGAGGTGAGCTGGCCCTTCACCAGAATCAGCGCGGAAATCGTCTGGTCCTTCTTGCTCGGCTCCGCGCCGACGCTGCCGGACGCGACCTGTGCGTTCTGCGCGGTGATCGCCTTCGTCACGTCGTCGGCGGTGAGGTTGTAGGAGACGAGCTTGACCGGATCGATCCAGATTCGCAGCGAGCGTTCGGTCGAATACAGCGTGGCGCGGCCGACGCCGGGAATGCGGCGGATTTCGCCGAGCACGTTGCGGATCATGAAGTCGCCGAGGCCGACTTCGTCGAGGCTGCCGTCGGTGGAATTCAGCGTGACGATCTGCAGCACCGCGCTGGACGCTTCCTCGACCAGGATGCCCTGCTGGATAACGGGGCGCGGCAGCCGCGCCTCGACGCGCTTGATGCGGTTCTGCACTTCGACCGAGGCGAGATTCGAATCGGTGCCGGGCACGAAGTTGGCGATGATCTCGACCTGACCCAGCGAGTCACTGGTGGATTCGAAATTGAGAATGCCGGAGGCGCCGTTCAGCTCCTCCTCGATCAGCCGCGTCGTGGAGTTGTAAAGCTCCTCCGGCGACGAGCCGGGATAGCTCGTGGAAATCGAGATCGAGGGCGGCGCGATGATCGGATACTGCGCGATCGCCAGATATGGAATCGCGATGATTCCGAGCAAACAAATAAAGAGCGCAACCACCCAAGCGAAAATCGGGCGGTCGATAAAAAAGGCGGGCATGGACGTTGCTTTCTCGAATCTGGCTCTAATACGCTGCGTCGGACCGGCGCAGACGCGTCAGAGTTTGTTGTTTTCACTTCTCCAAATGGGAGAAGGCAGCGAGCACAGCTCGCGGTGAGGGGGATCCGATCTTCGATCCGGGTCTTCCACGCCCCTCGCACCAACCCTCTCCCGGCAGGGAGAGGGGTCTATTTCTCAAGTCGCGCTCACTGCACCTGCGACTGTTCGGCAGACGTTGCGGCCGCAGATTGCTGCAAGCCGCTGTTCCGGTCGCCGGCCTGCGCTTCGGTCCAGGCGCTGGTCTTGACGGAATCGCCAACGACGAACTTCTGGAAGCCTTCGACGACGACGCGCTGGCCGGGCTTGAGCCCGTCGGTGATGAGCCACTGGCCATCGACAAGGCCGCCGGTGCGGACCGGCTGGGCCACGATGCGGTTGTCGTCCTTCACCAGATAGACTTCGCTGGCGCCGGAGGAATTGCGCTGGATTGCCTGCGGCGGCACGGTGATGGCGTCGGGATCGCGGCCCTGTTCGATCAGGACGCGCACGAACATGCCGGGCAGCAATTCGCGCTTCGGATTCTTGAACTCGCCGCGCAGCGTGACCTGTCCGGTGCCGGCGTCGACCCGGGCGTCGGAGAACAGCAGCTTGCCGTCTTGCGGATAGGTTGAGCCATCGTCGACAACCAGACGAACCTTGGCGGCGTCAGCGGAGATCTGATCGAGATCGCCGCGGTCGAAGTCGCGGCGCAGGCGGTTGAGTTCGTTCACCGACTGGGTGAAGTCGGCATAGACCGAATTCAGCTGCTGGATCGTCGCCAGCGCATGGGTTTCGTTCTGCACCACGAGGACGCCCTCGCTGAGCAGCGCGGCGCCGATGATGCCGCTGATCGGGGCGCGGATCGTGGCGTAGCCGAGGTTGAGACGCGCGCGGGCGACATCCGCGGTGCGCGCGGCGACTTCCGCCTTGGCCTGCGCGAGGGTTGCAATGGCGACCTCGTTGGAGGCCTGCGACGCGGCGTTGCTCTTGGTCAGGGTTTCGATACGCACGGCGTGCTGGGACGCCTGATGCAGCGCCGCCTCGGCCTTGGCGAGCGCGGCTTCAGACGCCTGCAATTCGACTTCAAACGGTTTCGGATCGATCTGGTACAGCGGATCGCCCGCCTTCACTTCGCTGCCTTGCTCGAACATGCGCTCGACGATGATGCCCGACACGCGCGGACGGACATCGGCGACCCGCAGCGGCGCGATGCGGCCGGGGAGTTCCTTGACGATCGCGCGGGGCGACGCCTTCAAGGTCACGACGCTCACTTCAGGGGGCTCGGGCGGGGCCGACGAGGCGACGCTCTGGTCGTTGCAGCCCGAGAGGAGAACGGCAGCCCCAAAAAGCAGGGCCAGTGAGGTGATCGCGTGGGGACGCGCGTGCATTTCGTATCCTTCTTATTTTCGCATAGCCGAAAATCAGAACGACCGGGACCAGCCCGCTTGCGCGCGACCCGATTCACGATCCTTGCTGATAGGTCACAGCATGAATCGTGCCGGTGTGCATTGCAACAATGCCACAGGGCGACCGGATGTCGCGTGCTTCATAAGGCTTTGTTATTAAAGAAATTAATGAGCGTTAAGATTGCTCACAATTGCGTCAACCGGAATGATGGTACCGGACTGCAGAGCAGAAAAACTGTGCAAATGCAGCAATTGCCTGCTTTCGCGGCAGCGGCCCGGTCTGGCGCGAGTCGGAGGAAAATGGTGCGAGGTCGCCCCATAAGCCCTGCGTCGGCCGCATGGTTCAATGGCCCGGCGAGGGGATTCGCCAGTCCTGTCGCCTGTTTAGCTGCCGCTGAACGAGTTGTAGCCTTGGTCTTCCCAGTAGCCGCCCTTGTAGTCGTTGGTGACCTCCATCGAGATCACGTATTTCGGGTTCTTGAACCCGAGCTTGGTCGGGACCCGGATCTTCATCGGGTAGCCATAGGCGCGCGGCAGGATCTCGTCGCCGAACTTGAAGGTCATCTGGGTCTGCGGATGCAGCGCGGTCGCCATATCCAATGGCGAGTTGTAGCCGTCCATGTCCGCGCACTGGAACCAGCAATACTTCGCCTTGGTGTCCGCGCCGATCAGTTGCAGGAAGTGACTGAGCCGCACGCCGGTCCAGCTTCCGATCGCGCTCCAGCCCTCCACGCAGATGTGGCGCGTGATCTGTTTTTCCTGCGGCAGCTTGTAAAGCTCATCCAGCGTCCAGGATTTCTTGTTCTCGACCAGGCCGCGGACTTCGAGCTTCCACGCCTTGCCGTCGACATCGGGCGCATCCTCGACCGCGTAATAGCCGTTGAACGGAAACGGCCGGGTGATCGCGCTTTCCGGAAACGTCGGCGCCAGTGCGTTGGGATTGAAGATCGCCGCCTGTACCGCATCGTTGAACTTCGAGATCTGCGTCAGCATGGATTCAGCCGAGAAGCTGTCGGTGACGTCGCAGCCGGTCAGCAGCGTCAGCGCGCCGAGGCTGGCGCCGCTCGCGATAAAGCGCCGCCGCGACAGGTCCGGCATCAGCCTGGCCGCGTCCTTGACCAGCAGTTGCTTGTCGACGCCGGGGATCAGCAGTTTGCGGATACGGCCCATAACTATCTCCCAATGATCATGGCGCGCAGGCTCTTCGGAACCAGCAGCGCCAGCGCGACATGGATCACCAGAAATCCGACGATCGCCGCCATGCAGAAGAAGTGAACGTAACGCGCCACGTCGTAGCCGCCGAACAGCGCGGTCAGCCATTGCAACTGAACCGGCTTCCAGATCGACAGTCCCGACAGCACGATCAGGATGCCGACCACGATGATGCCGGCGTACAGCAGTTTCTGAACATAGTTGTAAACGGTGAGATCGGCGTGGGAGAGCTTGCCGGTCAGCGCCGCCCTGGTGTCGTCGATCACGCCGCTTGCGGTGATCGGCAGCAGCTTCTTGCGGAAGCGCCCGGTCACAAGGCCGAGCGTGAGATACACAAGGCCGTTGACCATCAGCAGCCACATCGCCGCGAAATGCCATTGCAGCGCGCCGCCGAGCCAGCCGCCCAGCGTAATCGAACTCGAGAATTTAAAATTGAACAGCGGCGAGGCGTTGTAGATCTGCCAGCCCGACATGATCATCAGGATCGTTGCCACGGCATTGATCCAGTGCACCAAGCGAACCCAGCCAGGCTGAATGGTCCTGCCGGCTGTAGCGGCCGGCGTGGCCGGGGAGCGATCTGTGACGATGCTGGACATGAGCTGTTCCGTTTCCACGATGTCATCAACACCTTACGTCGGCATATTAGTCCGTGTTACGCCCCGCGCGGCAAAATTCGCTTCAGGAACAAGCGATCAAACGCCGCAAGAGTTCACGAAAAAGCGAGCCAGGTTGCCCCGGCTCGCCCATCGCCTGCCACCCGCATTCAGCGGGACACAGAATGCGACTGGATTGCGATTATTTCGCTAGCCAGCTTATGACTTCGGCATCAACACGGTGTCGACAACGTGGATCACGCCGTTCGACTGGTTGACGTCGGCGATGGTGACAGCCGATTTGCCGCCCTTGGCATCGATCAGCCAAACCTTCTTGCCGTCGAGCTTCACGGTAAGAGGCTCGCCTTCGACGGTCGTGAGCTTCTTGCCATCGGTCAGGTCGGCCGCATTCATTTTGCCCGCGACGACGTGATAGGTCAGGATCTTGGTCAGCGTCGCCTTGTTCTCAGGCTTCACCAGCGTGTCGACGGTGCCGGCCGGCAGCTTGCCGAACGCAGCATTGGTCGGCGCGAACACGGTGAACGGGCCCTTGCTGGAGAGGGTATCGACCAGACCGGCGGCCTTCACGGCAGCGACCAGCGTGGTGTGATCCTTGGAGTTGACGGCGTTCTCGACGATGTTCTTCGACGGATACATCGGCGCGCCGCCGACCATCACGGTCTTTTCGCCGGACATTTCGCTTTTGCCCATCTTGTCCTGGGCCTGCACAGGCGCAGTGATGGAAGCCGTCAGCGTCAGTGCGCCGATAGCGGCGGCGGACAGAAATGCAATACGCGTTGAAGAGTGCTTGGACATTGTTCGTCTCCCGATGAATTTGAATCCCGGCAGACATCCGCCGGACATTGGCGGCGGCGCTGCCTTATGGAGGATCGACCGCGCCGCCGTTACCCGAGCTACGGGAGCCGGTTCGGGGCGTTTCAGAATATAAATTTTCGGGAACCTGAAACTTTTGGAAAGGCGGGACGTGGGGTGTCGCCGTGTCCGCAATAGCGCGTTCGCCGGGACGACGCAGGATGACCCGTCGCCCCGACTTTTGCCGCAACCTTACAACATCGTCGGCGTCACGAAGCTGCGGTTGTGCGTCGGTGAAATCAGGATCTCGTTGACGCAGGCGCGCGGCGGCATGTTGGCGACGAACGCGATGGTGCGGCCGAGATCTTCCGGCTGCAGCATCTTCGCCTGTTCCTCGGCGCTCGGCACCACCGGGCGCAGCTTGAGGATCGGTGTTGCGACCTCGCCGGGCGAAAGACAGCAGGCGCGCAACCCGTTCTTGAATTCATCCATGTTGAACGAATGCGTCAGCGCCAGCACCGCGTGCTTGGTCGTGGTGTAGGCCGGTCCCGTCATCTTCGAGACATGACGCCCCGCCCATGACGCGACGTTGATGATGACGCCGTCCTTCTGCGCACGCATCGCCGGCAGCACCGCACGCATGCAATACATCACGCCGCTGAGATTAATGTCGACCAGCTTGTCCCAGCCTTCGGTGGTGATGTCGTCCCAGCTGCGCTTCGGCACATTGACGCCCGCGCTGTTGACCAGGAGATCGATGCGGCCGTGTTTGGCGACGATGGCGTTCGCGACTTTCTCGGCATCCGCCGCGCTGCTGACGTCGAGCACCATGGCTTCGCACGTGCCGCCCGCCTTTGCGATGCTGGCGACGGCTTCGTCGAGCACATCCTTGCGGCGGCCCGAGATCACGACCGTCCATCCCTCCTCTGCGAGCGACTGCGCCCCCGCCAGACCGATGCCGCTTCCGCCGCCCGTGATCCAGGCCACACGTTTCTTGTTATTGCTCATGCCGGTTGTCTCCGTTGCTGCGAGTGTTGGTTTTGGTGTACTCAAAATCGGAAAAATCCGACTTGCCACTGGAATGTTGCATGAACGCCGCCGCCAACGCCAATCTGTTTTCCCGCCTGTTCGACGGGCTCGCCGACACAAGCAGGCTCGCCATCGAGACCGCTGACGGGGCGCGCATCAGCTATGCCGACCTGATCGCGCAGGCGGGCCGTGTCGCGAATGTGATCGCGGCGCGCGGCGTGAAGCCGGGTGACCGTGTTGCAGCGCAAACCGAGAAGTCGGTCGAAGCGCTGGTGCTGTATCTGGCCACCGTGCGTGCGGGCGCGGTGTTCCTGCCGCTCAACACCGCCTATACGCTCAACGAGCTTGATTACTTCATCGGCGACGCCGAGCCGTCATTGATCGTGTGCGATCCGTCGAAGGCCGACGGCATCCGCACGCTGGCCGCAAAAGTCGGCGCGCAGGTCGAGACGCTCGATGCCGACGGCAAGGGATCGCTGACGATTGCAGCGTCAGGCGCAAGCGCGGAGTTCAAAACCGTTGCGCGCGCCGGCGACGATCTCGCCGCCATCCTCTACACGTCGGGCACCACAGGGCGCTCCAAGGGCGCGATGCTGACCCACGACAACCTGGCGTCGAATTCGCTCTCGCTGGTGGAGTACTGGCGCTTCACAAAAGACGACGTGCTGATCCACGCGCTGCCGATCTATCACACGCATGGATTGTTCGTGGCGAGTAACGTCACGCTGTTCGCGCGCGCCGCGATGATCTTCCTGCCGAAGCTCGACCCCGAACTGATCATCAAGCTGATGGCGCGCGCCACGGTGCTGATGGGCGTGCCGACCTTCTACACGCGCCTCCTGCAAAGCCCGAACCTCTCCAAAGATTCCACGTCGCACATGCGGCTGTTTATTTCGGGCTCCGCGCCGCTGCTGGCGGAGACCCATCGCGAATGGTCGGCGCGCACCGGCCACGCGGTGCTCGAGCGCTACGGCATGACCGAAACCAACATGAACACGTCGAACCCTTATGACGGCGACCGCGTGCCGGGCGCGGTGGGCTTTCCGCTGCCGGGCGTGACGGTGCGTGTCACCGATCCGGAAACCGGCAAGGAGCTTGCGCGCGATTCCATCGGCATGATCGAGGTCAAGGGCCCGAACGTATTCAAGGGCTACTGGCGGATGCCGGAGAAAACCAAGGAGGAACTGCGCGCCGATGGTTTCTTCATCACCGGCGACCTCGGCAAGATCGATCCGCGTGGCTATGTCCACATCATCGGACGCGGCAAGGACCTCGTGATCTCCGGCGGCTTCAATGTCTATCCGAAGGAAGTCGAGAACGAGATCGACGCCATTCCCGGGGTCACCGAGTCCGCCGTGATCGGCGTGCCGCATGCGGACTTTGGCGAAGGCGTCACCGCCGTCGTGGTCGGCGACAAGAAAACCCCGCTTGACGAGGCCAAAGTGCTGCACGCGCTCGATGGGCGGCTGGCGAAGTTCAAGATGCCGAAGCGCGTGATCTTCGTCGACGATCTGCCGCGCAACACCATGGGCAAGGTGCAGAAGAACGTGCTGCGCGATGCCTATGCGGGGATTTACAAGAAGTAGCGGCGTTGCCGCTCAATACCCCGTCGCGAGACTGACGACGAACCGCGACGACACGATCAGCAGATAAATCCCGAACGCCATTTCGAGTTTGCGCTTGGTCATCAGATGCGCGACGCGCACGCCGAGCGGCGCGACCAGCAGGCTTGTCGGCATTACCAGCAACGCGCCGATGATCGAGATGTATCCGATCGCGAATGGCAGTTGCAGCGCGGTCACTTCCGGAAAGCGCGACGCCGCGGGCCAGCCCGCGTAGATGTAGCCGAGCGCGCCGGGAATCGAGATCAGCACCGCAAGGCCCGCCGAGGTGCCGATCGCCTGATGGATCGGGCGGCCGTAAAACGTCATCAGCAAATTCGAAAACAGCCCGCCGCCGATTCCCATCAGCGTCGAGAGCAGGCCGATGAAGAAGCCATAGGCGCGCATGAAAATACCTTTCGGCATTTCATCGCCCAGCCGCCAGCTCTCCTTGCCGAGCAGCAGCCGCGCGGCCGCCGTCCAGGCGACGCAGACGAACACCACCTTGAACAGCTTCTCCGGCGCGTAGCGCGCGATCACGCTGCCGAGAATGACGCCGAGCAGCACCGGCAGTGCCCATTTCAGCAGGATGTCCATGTCGACGCTGCCGCGTTTGCGGTGGGCCTGCCATGAGCGGATCGACGTCGGGATGATGATGGCGAGCGAGGTGCCGATGCAAAGCGGCATCCGGGCGTCGAGCGGAACGCCGGCAATGCGGAAACATTCGTAGAGCACCGGAACCAGCACCGCGCCGCCGCCGATGCCGAAAATGCCGGCAAGAAATCCCGCCAGCGCGCCGGTCGCGATCAACAGGACCGCAAGCTCGAGCAGTTCCGAGACATTCAGGTCGGATATCATCATCGAGCGCCCCCAAATCGACGCAGCCAGTTGGGCCCAAAGGGCCTGCAAGACAAGGTGAAAGACAAGCTGAATCCGGCTTCAGAAACGATGAGCTGCGGCGCATCCGTGGCATACATAAACTGCGTATACCAGAAGCGCCAGAAGCGAAAACCAAATGAATGATTTATGGTTCATTTGTTGTTCAGTTCTGCGTTGCGCTCATTCCTGCGACTCCGTAAATAGAAAACCTCTAACCAACGATCCCGCATAAAAAGTCGGCAACGCCTGCTTGCCGCAAACCGTTAAAGTCGCCCATGGCTCCCAGGATCGACCGCCCGCTTTCGCCTTTCATGACCTACCGCTGGACGCTGACGATGGCGATGTCCATCGTGCATCGCATCACCGGCATCGCGCTTTACGCCGGCACGCTGCTGATGGCGTGGTGGCTGATCGCAACGGCATCAGGGCCCGGCGCCTACGCCAATATTCAAGGTTTCACGTCGAGCTGGATCGGGCGCGTCATCGTGTTCGGATACACTTGGGCGCTGCTGCATCACATGCTGAGCGGCATCCGTCATTTCGTCTGGGATCTCGGCTACGGCTTCGGCCCGAACGAGCGTGAGTGGCTCACCCGCGCCGCCCTGATCGGGTCCGTCACCCTGACCATCCTCGTCTGGATCGTGGCCTACATGGTGGGAGGCGGACGATGAGCGCCGATATGTCGAAGTCCTCACCTTCCGTCCGCACGGCGCTCAAGCGCGTCCGCGGTCTCGGCGCGGCCCATCACGGCACCTCGGATTTCTTCCGCCAGCGCGTCACGGCGGTGGCGATGGTGCTGCTGTTCGTGCCGGTGATCGTCGTGATCCTGTCGCTGCTCGGCCGCAACCAGGCGGGTGCTGCGCAGATTCTCGGGTCGCCGCTGGTCGCCATCATCATGATCCTCTTCATCATCGCCAGCGTCTGGCACATGAAGATCGGCATGCAGGTGGTGCTGGAAGATTACGTCACCGACGAGAAGATCAAGCTGGCCGCGATCATCGCGAACAATTTCTTCTCCGCTGCGGTCGGCCTCGCGTCGATCTACGCGATTATCAAACTGTCATCTGGAGTTTAGCCCATGGCGTCGAACGGCCAGAGCGCGCCCGCCACCAACGGCAAGGTCAATGGGTCGGCCTATCCCATCGAAGACCATACCTATGACGTGATCGTCGTCGGCGCCGGCGGCGCCGGTCTGCGCGCGGTGGTTGGTTGCTCGGAAGCGGGCCTGCGCACGGCGTGCATCACGAAAGTTTTCCCGACGCGCTCGCATACGGTCGCTGCACAGGGCGGCATCTCCGCCTCGCTCGGCAACATGCACAAGGACGACTGGCGCTGGCACATGTACGACACCGTGAAGGGGTCGGACTGGCTCGGCGATCAGGACTCCATCGAATACATGGTGCGCAACGCGCCGGAAGCCGTCTACGAACTCGAACACTGGGGCGTGCCGTTCTCGCGCACCGAAGACGGCAAGATCTATCAGCGCCCGTTCGGCGGCATGACGCTGGACTACGGCAAGGGGCAGGCGCAGCGCACCTGCGCCGCCGCCGACCGCACCGGCCACGCCATGCTGCACACCATGTACGGCCAGGCGCTGCGCCACGCGGCGGAATTCTTCATCGAGTTCTTCGCCATCGATCTCATCATGGACGACCAGGGCGTCTGCCGCGGCGTGATCGCGCTCAAGCTCGACGACGGCACGATCCACCGTTTCCGCGCCCAGACGACTATTTTGGCCACCGGCGGCTATGGCCGCGCCTATGCGTCGTGCACCTCGGCGCACACCTGCACCGGCGACGGCGGCGCGATGGTGCTGCGTTCGGGCCTGCCGTTGCAGGACATGGAGTTCGTGCAATTCCATCCGACCGGCATCTACGGTTCGGGCTGTCTGGTCACCGAAGGCGCGCGCGGCGAGGGCGGCTATCTCGTCAACTCCGAGGGCGAGCGCTTCATGGAGCGCTATGCGCCCTCCGCCAAGGATCTGGCGTCGCGCGACGTCGTCTCGCGCGCGATGACCATTGAAATCCGCGAAGGCCGCGGCGTCGGCAAGAAGAAGGATCACATCTACCTTCATCTCGACCATCTCGATCCGAAGATTCTTCATGAACGCCTGCCCGGCATTTCGGAATCGGCGAAGATCTTCGCAGGCGTCGATGTGACGCGCGAGCCGATCCCGATGATCCCGACCGTGCACTACAACATGGGCGGCATCCCCACGAACTATCACGCCGAAGTCCTGACCAAGAAGGACGGCGACGACAACGCGGTGGTGCCGGGCCTGATGGCGATCGGCGAAGCCGCTTGCGTCTCGGTGCACGGCGCGAATCGTCTCGGCTCCAACTCGCTGATCGATCTCGTGGTGTTCGGCCGCGCCGCAGCCTTGCGCTGCGCCGACAAGCTGACGCCGAACGCCTCGCAGCCGGATCTGCCCGCGAACTCCGCGGACCTCGCACTCGGTCGGCTCGATCATTACCGCCACGCCTCCGGCGGCACGCCGACCGCGAAGTTGCGCGATAACATGCAGCATGTGATGCAGAACAACTGCGCGGTGTTCCGCACCGGCGATGTGCTGCGCGAAGGCTCCGACCTGATCCACAAGGTGCACGGCGGCATCGGCGACATCTCGGTCGCGGACCGTTCGCTGGTGTGGAATTCGGACCTGATGGAAACGCTGGAATTCGACAACCTGATCGTGCAGGCCGTGGTGACGATGGACTCCGCCGCCAATCGCACCGAAAGCCGCGGCGCGCATGCCCGCGAGGATTTCGCCGACCGCGACGACGTCAACTGGATGAAGCACACGCTGTCGTGGATCGACGACAAGGGCAATTCCAAGATCGATTATCGCCCGGTGCATGACTACACGATGACCAACGACGTTCAGTACATTCCGCCGAAAGCGCGCGTTTACTGATCGCTGCCGAGAACGAATTAGCGAAGGCTTGAAAGCATGGTTCAGTTCACACTGCCGAAGAATTCCACGATCAGCGGCGGCAAGGAATGGCCGAAGCCGGCCGGTGCCGCGCCCGCGCAGTTGCGCGAGTACAAGATCTATCGCTGGAATCCGGACGACGGCAAGAACCCGAGCACCGACACCTATTACGTCGACACCGCCGATTGCGGGCCGATGGTTCTCGATGGCCTGATCTGGATCAAGAACAACATCGATCCGACGCTGACCTTCCGCCGCTCCTGCCGCGAAGGCGTCTGCGGCTCCTGCGCCATGAACATCGACGGCGCGAACACGCTAGCCTGCACCAAGTCGATGCACGACGTCGATAACGGCTCCGTCAATATCAAGCCGCTGCCGCATCAGCCGGTGGTGAAGGATCTGGTTCCGGATCTCACCAATTTCTATGCGCAATACGCCTCCATCGAACCGTGGCTGCACACCACATCGCCGACCCCGCAGAAGGAATGGAAGCAGTCGCCGGAAGACCGCGCCAAGCTGGACGGACTTTACGAATGCATCCTGTGCGCCTGCTGCTCGACCTCGTGCCCGAGCTACTGGTGGAACAGCGATCGCTTTTTGGGCCCCGCAGCACTGCTGGCTGCCGACCGCTGGGTCAAGGATTCGCGCGACGAAGCCACCGGCGAACGCCTCGACAATCTGGAAGATCCGTTCCGGCTTTATCGCTGCCACACCATCATGAATTGCGCCAAGGCCTGCCCGAAGGGACTGAACCCGTCGGAAGCCATCGCCGATCTCAAGCTGAAGATGGTCGAACGGCAGGTTTGATTTTTCGACTTGTGTAACGTGCGCTCTTCGTCATGGCCGGGCTTGTCCCGGCCATCCACGTTTTAGGATGGCTTTGTTGAAGAAAGACGTGGATGCCCGGCACAAGGCCGGGCATGACTACTGTGGGTTTTTGCAGCCGAACAAAGCGTCACGCACCGCTCACACAACCTGCGAAACCTTGTAGGCCACGGCACCCTCGACCAGATAGCCGGTGCCGATGCAGACGATGTCGTTCAGCCACGCATATTGTTTTGCGCCGGTCTCGAACAGCGGGTTGGTTCTGAAGTAATAGCGCGCGGGATCGATCTGCAACCGCTTGACCGGATCGGCCATGTCCGCGCGCAACTCCGGTGGCGTGATCCAGCGTCCGCCATAGGTCATGTGGATCAGCGCATCGTCATGGGTGCGCAGCGTCAGCCGCACATCCAGTGCCATGCCGCCATCGGGACGAAACAACGCCCAGTCGCCGCCGCCTGCGATCACGTCGCCGTGCAGCCTGTCGCCTGAGAACGATCCGCCTGCTGCGCCGTAAAGAATCCGGCGGCCGAACGGGCCTTCGCCGATGTTCAGGCGTGGATTGAGATCGATGACGATGTCGAACAGCGGCGCGGTCTTGATGTCGCCGACGATTTTCACGCGCGGGTCGGAAGCCATGGTCTGCGGTCCTTATGGAAGTGAAAACGATGTCGCCCTGACATGACCGGAATCGCTATTTAGTCGTATCCGATCCAATCGGAAGCGCCGTAAAAAGGCGAACATGGCTGCCGCGCGTTTGATCCTTGCGCGGATTCTCGATGGACTGCCGCAGGATGGACGTCAACACACGCATCGACATCATGAACTGGCTCGCGGCCGCCGGCCTCTCCGGTCTGGCGGAGGCGGATCTCGTGCGCGGATTCCATCAGGGCCGAGGGACAGGTCGCCTCCGCCTCCGAGCGGTATCTGCAAAAACCCGTTCCAAAAACACCAAAAACCCGCCCGAGAACTCTTGAATGAGTTCTTGAAACCGGCGGTTACTCGCGCGATGACTGCCGCATGAGCAACACCCAGGACACAGACCAGAAGCCGTTCGGCGCCTACGCCCCCAACGCGATGCAGCGCGCGGTGATCGCCGCCGCGCACGGGTCGGGCCTGAAGCGCGGCGCGTTCCGGCCCTGGCTGTCGCGGCTGGTCAGTCTGCTTGGCGACGGACCGATCGACGCCACCTATCAGGGCGCGTCGTTCCGGCTGCATCATCTGGCCAGCGGCACCGAACGCGGCGCGCTGTTCAATCCCGATTACAATCTGCCAGAGCTGGATTTCCTGCGCGAGTATGCGCCGCCGGGCGGCGTGTTCGTTGATGTCGGCGCCAATGTCGGCACCTATGCGGTGGCGCTGGCGAAGCATGTGGGCGCGAACGGCCGCGTCATTGCCATCGAGCCGCTGCCGAGCGCGAGTGCGCGGCTTGCCTTCAACGCGCAGGCCTCGCAATTGACGAACCTCACGCTGGTGAGAGCGGCGGCGGGCGATACCGAGGGCGTTTTGAAAATCGAGACCGACGGCGGCAATCTCGGCGCGAGTCATGTCTCATCCACCGGCGACGTTGAGGTGCCCGCGCACCGGCTGCTGACGGTTTTGACCGATGCCGGCATCGATCATGTCGATGCGCTCAAGATCGATGTCGAAGGCTATGAGGACCGCGTGCTGACGCCGTTCTTCCGCGACGCGCCGCAATCGCTGTGGCCGCGCGCTGTCGCCATCGAACATCTGGAACGGAAAGACTGGCAGACCGATTGCATTAGAGACATGGAAGCGCGCGGCTATGCCATTGCCGGCAAGACCCGCAGCAACACGCTGCTGGTGCGGAGATAGCACGACTCCTGCCTCGCCATTGCGAGGAGCACTTGCGACGAAGCAATCCAGCTTTCGTTATTTCTAAACGTGGATTGCTTCGCTCGCAATGACGTAACGGACAGCCGGGTTTCGTTGCCAGGTTACTTGAACGCCGGCAGAACGAAGATCGCGACATTGACCGCCATCGCGGCAGCGAACACCAGCGACCGCGCGGTCGGCTGGTTGAAGATGTACAAGAGCGCGTGCGCGATCCGCAGCAGCACGTAAATCACCGCAAGCACATTCACCGCGTAAATCTGCGCGCCCATGGTGAGCGCGATCACCACCGCGACGGCGAAAAACGGAAAGCTCTCGAGGCCATTCTGGTGCGCGGCATAGGCGCGCCGGTGTTTCGGCGGAAGGTTGTCGTAGTCCTCGCGCGGATACCGGTTGTCGCTGGGGGCGCCGAGCTTGGCGTATTTGCCCAGCGCATAAGGCAGCAGCGCCGCGATCAGGACGCACCAGTAAGCGAGCGGCATCGGATATTTCCCCAAAGTCGTATTTCGCCACTTTCCGTGGCTTTTCGTCACGCTGTCAATATGCGGCAAACCCGCACCGATCGTCCTGCCCGCGACGGAACATAGCTTTCCTTGATCCGTTGTCTCATTGAATCGATGAGAGGTCGCGATGTGATGCAGGTGCCTGAAAACCCAGGCGTGGGCGATCCGCCGGAAATTCCGCCGCCGACGCCGGGTATTCCCGACGAGCCGCCGGTGGAAAATCCGCCCGGCAACCCTCGGCCGGAAATTCCGCCGGTCATCGACGATCCGGCCGATCCCAAGTCACCGCGCGAGCTTCCGCCGAACTCGCCTGACGAAATACCGGTTCATGGTCCCGACGGCCCGCGCACGCCTTATCCCGCCAACGATCCCGGGATCGTCGATTTACCCGGCTCCGATCCCGACGTGAATCCTGGTGCACCGCAATTGCCGCCGGGGACGATGTAGATTTTTCGCGTCTTCGATTAACGTGCATTCATTCTCGCGTGCCGATTCGCGTACGAAATCAAAATAGTTGGCGCGTCGACGCGCTTCGCCACATTGCTGCCGCCTAATCACTATCGGCTGACTGCGACCACATTCACGCGACGGAGAACAGCCGCACCGGCTGCCCGGTTTCTTCTCATCTCGACTCTCACTCATCTCGACTCTCGCCTATCTCGATTTTCTTCTTACCCCGAAGGTCTCCATGAAGAACATTCGACTCATTCTGCTGACGACGACTGCCATCGCCGCCATTCAGGTTTCGCAGCTTCCGGCTCACGCCGAGACGTCGTCATTCGTCGTCGCGCAAGCCGCCGCTCCGGCGGATCCGAACGCACCGAAGGCACCGCCGAAAGCCGCACCGCCCGCGCCTCCGAAGGCTGCGCCAGCGCCACCGCCTGCTGCTCCGAAAGCAGCTCCGCCGCCGCCGCCACCGCCGAGGGCTGCACCTCCACCTCCGCCGCCGGCTGCACCGCGCGCAGCGCCCCCACCTCCGCCCGCACCGCCGAAGGCAGCACCTCCACCGCCGCCCGCGCCGCCGAGGGCTGCGCCACCGCCGCCGCCTGCTGCGCCAAAGGCCGCACCTCCTCCACCTCCTGCGCCACCGAAGGCTGCTCCGCCTCCGCCGCCGGCTGCACCGAAGGCAGCACCTCCGCCGCCTCCAGCCGCTGCGCCCAAGGCAGCGCCACCGTCACCGCCACCACCACCTGCGGCCGCTCCGAAAGCAGCACCAGCGCCCACACCTGCGCCGACGCCACCGGCTGCCGCACCCAGGGAAGCTCCGAAGGAAGCGCCTAAGGCTGCGCCGAACGGCGCGCCCGCGCCGTCGACTGCGACTCCGCCAGCCGCAACACCGCCAGCCGCAACACCGCCGGCCGGTGCGCCTTCGACAGCACCTGGAGCGCCGCGTCCGCCGAATGCACCTCCGGTCGCGCCGGGCGTGCGTGACGTGACGCCGCCGCGCCCCACCGATGGCGCGCGTCCAGCGGCACCGGGAACGCCTCCTGCTGCGACGACAACACCGCCTGCTACGCCGGGCGCAACGCCTGCGCCGGGAACGCCTCCTGCCGCGGCCACACCTCCTGCAACGCCGGGCGCTGCTCCCGCCGCGCCGGGCCAGCCGCCCGCAACGGGAACGGATGGACGCCGCGGCCAGCGTCAGGGTCCGCCGCCGGGAATGCCGGCGGGCACACCGGCCGCACCGGCCGTCGCGCCTGTCGCCGCACCGTTGCCCGCCGCGCCTGCGGTTCAGGCGACGCCAATCCCGGTGCAGCAGCCGGGTGCGCGTCCAGCCGGACGCGTGGATGATCTCCGCGGCCAGCGTCAGCAGACCACGGAAGGCGGACGCACGGTCATCCGCGAACCCGGACGTGTGATCATCCAGGATCCGAACGGGCAGTCGTTCGTGCGTCACAACGACGTCGATCGTTTCCGTTACGGCGCGCGCGACGTGCGCGTCACTCGCGACGGCAACGACACGCGAACCGTCGTGGTGCGTCCGGACGGTTCGCAGATCATCACCATCAATGACGAGCGTGGTGGTCTGCTCCGGCGTATCCGCCGCGGTCCGGATGGACGCGAGATCATCATCATAGACAACCGTTCCCGCGGACCCGGCTTCGGTGCCGGTCTCGCCGCCGGTGTGGTTGCCGGCGCCATCGGCGGCTACTTCGTCTCGCTGCCGCCGCCGGTGCTGCGCATTCCGCAGAACCGCTACATCGTCGATGCCGACGATGCGCCGCCGGATCTGATCTACGACACGATGATCGCGCCTCCGGTGGAGCGGATCGAACGGCCTTACTCGCTCGACGAAATCCGCTACAGCCCGTCGGTGCGTCAGCGCATGCCGAGTATCGATCTCGACAGCATCAACTTCGAAACCGGGTCGTGGGAGATTCCGCCGGATCAGGCCGCGAAGCTGCAGGTCATCGCTGACGGCATCAACCGCGCCATCCAGCGCAATCCGCAGACGGTGTTCCTGATCGAGGGTCACACCGACGCGGTCGGCAACGACGTCGACAACCTGTCGCTGTCGGATCGCCGCGCCGAGTCGGCCGCAACGCTGCTGACTCAGCAGTTCGGCGTGCCCGCGGAAAACCTCACGTCGCAGGGCTACGGCGAGCAGTACCTGAAGATCCCGACCGACGGACCGGAACGCCGCAACCGCCGCGTCACGGTGCGCAACATCACGCCGCTGCTCAATGGCGGTCAGGCGTCGCTGCCGGCACCGCCTCCGGGTACCGCGCCGCCGCGTCGCTAAGGCGAGGCGTACACATCAATGCAAACGGCCGGGAAATTTCCCGGCCGTTTTTATTTTGCGATGCTTGCTTGTTGTGACTGCGTCTGCACCCACGATGTCGTCCCCGCTTTTGCGGGGACGACGCAGAAGACAGGGCGGCCATCACTCAAAAAATTCAGATGCGCAGAGGTTCAGACGCGCTTGATTTCCGACGGCGCGATCAGATTCACTTTTCCCGCCACATCGCCCTTCATGCGCAGCCAGAAACCGCGCTGCAGATAGCCCTCGATCTGATCCTCGCGGGCCGACAGCTGGTTCTTCGCATGATGCTTCACGTCGCCCAGCGCAGGGTCCGCCACGCGGTAGAGTCCGTTGGGATAGCGGTGAGGGGAGAAGATCTCCCCGTCCGGCGCGATGTGCTCCCAGCCCATGTTCTACCAGCCTATGTGCAATCCCGTTTCCGTGCGTTTCAGCTTTTGTCGCTGTCGAGCCTGGGGATGTGAGAGCCTTCGCCGGCCGACAGCAAGCCGGTCTTTGTGTAGAGATTCAGTTTGCCGCGCGTATCGGAAATATCGAGGTTGCGCATGGTCAACTGGCCGATGCGGTCGCCCGGCGTGAACGGCGCGTCCTCGACCTTCTCCATGCTCAGCCGCTCCGGCGCATAGGTCAGGTTGGGGCTCTCGGTGTTCAGGATCGAGTAGTCGTTGCCGCGGCGCAGTTCGAGTGTCACCTCGCCGGTGATCGCGCGCGCCACCCAGCGCTGCGCCGTTTCGCGCAGCATCAGGGCCTGCGAATCGAACCACCGCCCCTGATAGAGCAAGCGGCCAAGCCGCATGCCGCTGATCCGGTATTGCTCGATGGTGTCTTCGTTGTGGATGCCGGTGACGAGACGTTCGTAGGCGATGTGCAGCAGCGCCATGCCCGGCGCCTCGTAGATACCGCGGCTCTTCGCTTCGATGATCCGGTTCTCGATCTGGTCGCTCATGCCGAGGCCATGCCGGCCGCCGATGGCATTGGCTTCAAGAAACAGATCGACGGAATTTGCGAAAGCCTCACCGTTCAGCGCAACAGGCTGACCTTCCACAAAACTTATTGAGACCTTCTCGGCCTTGACGGCGCAGTCGTCACGCCAGAACGGAACGCCCATGATCGGATTGACGATCTTGATGCCGCTGTCGAGGTGCTCGAGATCCTTGGCCTCATGCGTCGCGCCGAGAAGATTGCTGTCGGTCGAGTACGCTTTTTCGGCGCTCATCTTGTAGGCGAAACCATGCCTGGTCATGAACGCCGACATTTCCGCGCGGCCGCCCAGTTCGTCAATGAACTGATCGTCGAGCCACGGCTTGTAGATCTTCAGGTCCGGATTGGTCAGCAGTCCGTAGCGGTAGAACCGCTCGATATCGTTGCCCTTGTAGGTCGAGCCGTCGCCCCAGATGTTGACGCCGTCTTCCTTCATGGCCGAGACCAGCATCGTGCCGGTCACGGCGCGGCCGAGCGGCGTGGTGTTGAAGTAGGCGATGCCGCCGGTCGAGACGTGGAAGGCGCCCGATTGAATCGCGGCAATGCCTTCGTGAACCAGTTGCGTCCGGCAATCCACGAGGCGCGCTTTCTCCGCGCCGAACTCCATGGCCTTGCGTGGAATCTCGTCGTAGTCGGCCTCGTCGGGTTGGCCCAGATTGGCGGTATAGGCAAAGACGCGGGCGCCTTTCTGCTTCATCCAAAGCAGCGCCGCGCTGGTGTCGAGCCCGCCCGAAAAAGCGATGCCGACATTTTCTCCCTTGGGGAGGCTCTTCAGAATCGTACTCATGGAACGTCCATTCAATGGGCCGCAGCCGGGATCGGCTTTCTATAGAAAGATTGGGGGGCGATGGGAAGGCCGCCGATATTGGCTGCTTTCGCTCTGCCGGTTAAGGCCGAAGCACCGAAGGTGCGTCCTGAGCCGGCGTTTCCGCGCCCGGCCGCAATCGCGGCGCGTCGCCCACATCGCGGCCGAGGCGCTTTTGCATCCAGCGGTAGCCCGGCCACGCAAACCGGGTGAGCCACGCATCGACGCCGTAGTCGGACAGCCGCGTCGAGGGCCAGCGATAGATCAGGGCGTAGGCCAGCCAGACCACGAGAAACGCAACGCTGCCTGAGAACAGCACGTCGGTCAGGAAGTGTCCGCCGAACGCCATCCGCAATCCGCCCGTAGCAAGGCCGAATGCGGTCGCCGCGACGTAAGCTGCGGGACGCCAGGCCGGTGGCGTCAACGCTGCGGGCGCATAGGTCCAGAACGCGGTCACGCCTTCGCCGGAAAAGAACGAGCAGTTTTTCGGACACGCGCCGCGCGGGTCCCACCACGGCACGAAGTCGAGCTTGCCCCCGAACTCCGTCACGGTGATGGGACGCGGACGGCCCCAGTATCCCTTGAACACGATGTTCGACAGCACGATGGCCGACAGCAGCATCGTCACCAGCAGGAACGTCATCGCGCGGCCGGACATCATCAGCGGCTTCACCGGCCGCACCAGCTTGACGACGAGGGCGACGATGGACGGGATGACGAACGCCCATGCGATCCACATCGCGCCGTCGCGCGCGATCATCGCCCACGTCACCGTCTTCAATGGAAAGGTCTTGGCCGTCGCGTCGTAGAAATACGCCGCGACTTTCAGATCGAGTTCGGGATAGAGCCCGAACAGCAATCCGAAAACGAGCGACAGTCCAAGCGCGATAAAAAGGCCGGTGCGGTTCATGGCCGGTGTTTAGCCGAGGCGATCAATGATGAAAAGCGGTGCATTCGCCGCAATCGCGCAGACCCTTAATGTCAGCGCGGGATCGGCGGCAGGGACGGCGGTGGCGCTGACGGCAGCGAACGCCACGCGCCCGCGTTGCGGCCCGCGATCATCCAGTAGATCACGCCGCCGAGAATGCCCGCGCCGACCATGACTTCAAGATGCCGGCGCACGATGCCGTTGAAGGTCATGTTCACGGTGTCGAACGGAATGAAGCCGAGATAGCACAGCAGGCCCGCGATGCCGCCCGCGACCGCGTAGGCGAGGATGTGCCGGATCGAAAACGCCTCGGTGACCAGCGCGATCACGAGCGCCGGCAGCAGCGCGAAACCGCTGACCAGCATGAAGCCGAACCCGAGCACCAGATTGATCGCGCCCTGATCGACGTCGAACGATACATCGTTCATTTCGGGAAAGAAGATCGCGTACAGCACGACCGCGCCGGCCACGAAGCAGGCGAGGAGAAAGCCGAAGAAGATTGCGAACAGTCGTCCGATCACGGCCATGGAATTAATCCGTCATCGCCATCGCGCGCAGCGCCTGACGTTCGCGCGCCGAGAGTTTTTCTGTCTCAGACTTCAACTGCCCGCAGGCAGCGAGAATGTCGCGGCCGCGCGGCGTGCGCACCGGCGACGAATAGCCGGCGTTGAAAACATACTCGGAGAACTTCTCGATCTGGTCCCAGTCCGAGCACTCATATTTGGTGCCGGGCCACGGATTGAACGGAATGAGATTGATCTTGGCCGGGATGCCCTTGAGCAGCTTCACCAGCAGCTTCGCGTCGTCGAGCGAGTCGTTGACGCCTTTCAGCATCACATACTCGAAGGTGATGCGGCGCGAGTTGGACGAGCCGGGATAGGCGCGGCAGGCGTCCAGCAATTCCTTGATGTTGTACTTCTTGTTCAGCGGCACCAGCTCGTCGCGCAATTCGTCGCGCACCGCATGCAGCGAGATCGCGAGCATCACGCCGATCTCATCGCCCGTGCGCGCGATGTTCGGCACCACGCCCGATGTGGAGAGCGTGATGCGGCGGCGGGAAATGCCGATGCCTTCGTTGTCGGAAACAATCAGCAGCGCGTCGCGCACCGCTTCGAAATTGTACAGCGGCTCGCCCATGCCCATCATCACGACGTTGGTGACGAGGCGGTTGCCGTTCGGCGTCTCGCGGTCGATCCAGTCGTTGAGACGATCCCGCGCCACCATCACCTGTCCGGCGATTTCGCCCGCGGTGAGATTGCGCACCAGCCGCTGCGTGCCGGTGTGGCAGAACGTGCAGTTCAGCGTGCAGCCGACCTGCGACGATACACAAAGAGTTCCGCGATCGGTTTCGGGAATGTAGACGCACTCGACCTCGTGCGGGCGCTCGGAGGCGTGACCGCTCGGCAGCCGCAGCAGCCACTTGCGCGTGCCGTCGTTCGAGATCTGCTCGGCGACGACCTCGGGCCGGTCCACGGTGTAATGCTGCTCGAGTTGCGCGCGCATGTCTTTCGACACGTTGGTCATGTCGGCGAAGGTCTGCGCGCCGCGCACATACATCCAGTGCCAGAGTTGCTGCACGCGCATCTTGCGCTGACCCGGTGCCACGCCGATGTCGCCGAGACGCTCGGCCAGTTCCTCGCGCGACAGCCCGACCAGCGACGGCTTGGCCGGCGGCACGTAGGTTTCAAGGGCGGTCTTTTCGAGGACGCCCAACTCCGGGACGCCTGAGGCTTCGGTGATCGTCATATCGATACGTGTCTCGGGAAAATTGCAGCGGCAAGGCCGGGCGCGACGGAACCCAAAGCCCCGTGACCCGCTATATAGAGCCTCTATCCGGCAATTGCGACCGTCTTTAGCGCTTGCACTCCTGCGCCAGCTTGTCCAGCGCCTGCGACAGGCCCTTCAGCGGGAACGTGTCGGTGGTCTCGGTGCCCTTGGCGGAGGTGCCCTTGACCACCGCGTCGGCGCCCTTGCGCAGCGCCTCCACCAGACGGTCTTCCTCGGCGGCGTTCTTGATCCAGAGCCCGTCGCCCTGGGTGTACATCGCATAGCGCGCGCCGCCGACCTCAACCGATCCTTCGGAGCCCGGCTTCAGCGTGTAGCCGATCATGATCGAGACTTCGTTCGACACCTTCTCGCCGGGGCGCGTCGAAATGAAAGCATAGGACGGATCGCGCGGCCGGTTCGGCGGATTGGTTTTCGACGACGCGGGCTTGGCGAGCGCGAAGCACACCTTCTTGCCGTTCGGCGTCGCGGTGTAGGCGCCCCAGGTGCCGAACTGGCCGATCAGCGAAGGCTCGGCATTGCCGGCGGCCGCGGGTGCAGGCTTGGCGGGCGCGCTCTTCGCGGAGGATTTTGCGGGCGCAGGCGCTGCCTTCGGCGCGGGTTTCGCGGACTTGCTCTGCGGGGTTTGTGCGGAGGCGGCAAATGCAAAGCCGAAAACCGGCAGGGCCGCCACGAAAACAATCAACGTTCGCTGCAAGGACATCACCGGAACTGGTTCCTTCAATATTGTGACTGGAAGATGGCTCGCCATTCCGTGGGGATGTGCAATAGACCCCAAACCGCTTGTTGGAAAGTTAACCTTCGCCGCAACGCTTTGTCGCAACCGCGACTTTGCATCCGTGCAGAGGGGGCAGTGCCGCTCAGGACAATAGCTTTTCAAACATAGTTCGGTGCCGCAAGTGTCCCGTATCCGACGTTCGCTTCACGTTGCAGCGCATTCCGGGCGAACGTCGGATACGAAAGGACACTTGCAAAATATAATTCTAATGATCCTTCGGTTCTGACATTCGTAAAGTGCCCGCAAAGATGCGATACGAATGTCAGAACCGGATCATTAGCGATTGTCCGGTCGTGCCAAATCCGGCAAGAAGATCGCCTGTTTCCGTTTCCTTGAACTGTTCAGGTGCCTCGATGAAAGCCATTCTCTGCTCGCAGTATTGCGGTCCCGACGATCTGGTGTTGAGCGATATTCCCGATCCGATCCCGGGGCCGGGCGAAGTCGTCATCGCGATCAAGGCGGCGGCGCTGAATTTTTTCGACCTGCTGATGATCCAGGGAAAATATCAGGTGAAGCCGCCGTTTCCGTTTTCACCGGCCGCTGAAATCGCAGGCGTCGTCGAAAGCGTCGGCGAGGGCGTGACCGATCTCAAGCCGGGCGATCGCGTCGCGGCGTCCTGCGGGCACAACGGCGCGCGGCAGAAGATCGCGCTGCCGGCGAGTGCGGCTGTGAAGATTCCGGACAATCTCGACTTCGACCGCGCCGCCGGCGTCATCGTGATCTACGGCACCGCACTTCATGCGCTGGAGGATCGCGCCGATCCGAAACCGGGCGAAACGCTCGCGGTGTTCGGCGCGGCGGGCGGCGTCGGCCTTGCCGCCTGCGAACTCGGCAAGGTGCTCGGGCTGAAGGTGATCGCCTGCGCGTCAAGCGACGAGAAACTTGAATTCGCCAAGAAGCACGGCGCGGATCTCACCATCAATTACGCCAAGGAAGATTTGCGGGAAGCGCTCAAGAAGGCCGGCGGCGAAAAGGGCATCGACATCGTGTTCGATCCGGTCGGCGGCGCTTACGCCGAGACCGGCGTGCGCTCGCTCGGATGGAAGGGACGCTTCCTGGTGATCGGGTTCGCCGCCGGAGAAATTCCGAAGATCCCGCTCAATCTCGCATTGCTCAAGGGCTGCGACATTCGCGGCGTGTTCTGGGGCGCGCACATGAAGCGTGAGCCGAAGCAGGGCCGCGCCGCGCTCGAAAAGCTGATGAAGTGGGCGGCGGAGGGAAAGATTTCATCCCACGTCGACAGCACTTTCCCGCTGGAGAAAACCACCGACGCCCTCAAGGTGCTTGCCGAGCGCAAGGCCATGGGCAAGGTGATCCTGCATCCGTGAGATGAAGCAAAGTATTGAATTCTCGACGTCATGGCCGGGCTTGTCCCGGCCATCCACGTGTTGCGAAAGTTAAATCAAGGAAGGCGTGGATGCCCGGCACAAGGGCCGGGCATGACGAGTTGAGACATCTTACCAAACTCAGCCTTCCGCCTCATCCAGCCCACGCATCATTGCGGTGTGCGCGGCCGCGCGATGCTCCGGGGTGATATGGCTCGATACCATCCGGATCGCGGTGGCGAGCACCGCCGCGTCATCGGTGAAGCCGAGGATCGGCAGCACGTCGGGAACGAAGTCGAACGGCAGCACGAAATAGGCGATGGCGCCGAGCAGCGCCGCCTGCACATGGCGCGGCGTCTCGCGGTCGAACGCGCAGTAATACGCGGCGAGCAGGTCTTCGGCGAAAGGCAGCCTGGTCGCCACGCGCTTGAGCTTGATCCAGAATCCCTTGCGCACGCGCTCGGGATCTTTCGCAAGCTTCTCGGCCGGACCGAAATGCACCGTGTCGTCGGACGTCATGGTCGGGTTCCCTCAGGCGGTTGCTCGCTGCAACGCGCCCACATCACATAAGAAGCAAGCAACCCGCTGCAAGACGATGGTCTCAGCCCGCGATCCTGTTCATGGCCTCGGCCAGTGCGATGTCGCGGCTGGTGACCCCGCCGGCGTCGTGGGTGGAGAGCACCACCTCGACGGTCTTGTAGACGTTGCGCCACTCCGGATGATGGTCGCTTTTCTCGGCGACCAGCGCCGCGCGGGTCATGAACCCGAACGCCTCGTTGAAATCCTTGAACGTGAACGTCCGGGCGATGGCGTCGCGGCCGGGCACATCCGACCAGCCGTTCAGTTTCGCCAGCGCCGCCGCGCGCGCCTCGGCAGAGAGCCGTTCAACCATTGCTGTCTCCTTCGTTCACCTGAACTTTACAGCCAGTGTCCTGAATCCGAAGTTCGCCTCATCTTGCGGCATCTCCATAGCGAACTTCGGATTCAAAAGGACACTGGAAATCATGGATTCTAGTGTGGTTTTGGCTCGCAAGTCCGCAAAAGGCCGTGCTGTAGAAATGATGCGGACTTGCGAGCCACCACACTAGGCCTTGTCATCCCAAACAAATACCGACAGCAATGGGTCCGTTCACCACGGAAAAGCCTTCCGGCTGGCGCTAACCATGACCCATATGGAACCTGCAAGTATCCCATTCCTCTGGTATGATGCGGCCGAACGCCGGACGCGTGGTGAACCATGAGCTTGAGCGACATGTTTTCCAGATCGACGGCAGCCGAGCTTCCGCGACAGCCCGGTGCCCCCCGGCCGCACAAGATGAAGGCCATGCTGGTGGTGGTCGCCGCCGTGCTGGCGACCGTGGCCGCCGTGGTCGGCGCGACCTACTACCTGAACCGTCCGGTCCATTTGCGGATTGCGGTCGGACCTCCCTACAGCGATGACGTCAAGGTCATCCAGTCGATCGCGCAGACCCTGTCGCGCGAGCGCAAGTATGTGCGGCTTCGTCCGATCGTCACCGACGGCACCAGCGCCAGTGCGGCGAGCCTCAACGCCGGCACCGCCGATCTGGCTGTCGTTCGCGGCGACGTCGAACTGCCGAAGGATGCGCAGGCCATCGCCAGCATCCGGAAGAATTTCGCCGTGCTGTGGGCCATTGGCACCGGAAAGAAAAAAGGCGGCATCACCAAGATCGAGCAGCTCGCCGGAAAACGCATCGGCGTGATCGGCCGCACCCAGGCCAACGTCAATCTGCTGAAGGTCATCCTGACGCAATCCGGCGTGAAGCCCGAGAGCGTTCACGTGGTGCAGTTCACCACCACCGGCTTCGCCGAGGCGGTCAAGAATGAAAAGCTCGACGCCTTCCTCGCGGTCGGGCCGCTCAACAGCAAGATCACCGCGGACGCCATCGCGGCCACCACCCGCGACGGGAAGGAAGCCACGTTCCTGACGCTGGATACCGCCGACGCCATCGCGCAAAAATTTCCGGTCTATGAGTCCGGCGAAATTCCCGCCGGCACGTTCGGCGCGAAGCCGGTCCGGCCCGACGACAAGATCGACACCATCGCGTTCGCGCATCACATCGTCGCGCGGAAATCGCTGTCGGAAACCACCGCCGGCGCGCTGACCCGCGAACTGTTCTCGATCCGGCAGGCGGTTCAGAACGAATTCCCGCAGACCGCGAAGCTCGAGACGCCGGACACCGACAAGGACGCCGCGATTCCGGCGCATCCGGGTGCTGCGGCCTATGTCGACGGCGAGGAAAAAAGCTTCCTCGACAAGTACAGCGATTACATCTGGGGCAGCCTGATGGCGCTGTCCGCGCTCGGCTCGGCCGGCGCGTGGTTTGCGAGCTATCTGCGCAAGGACGAGCGCGTCACCAATTCAGGCCTGCGCGAGCGCCTCCTGGAAATGCTGACTGCCGCGCGAAAAACCACCTCGATCGACGAACTCGACGCCATGCAGGCGGAGGCCGACGAGATCATGCGCGAGACGCTGCATTGCTTCGAGGACGGCGCCATCGAGGAGGGTTCGCTGACCGCTTTCAGCATCGCGCTGGAGCAGTTCCACAACGCGGTGGCCGACCGGAAGGCGTTTTTGATCGATATGCCCGACAATTCGCCCCGGGTGGCCCGGAGTCAGGTGGCCTGAGGCCTGTTTTGAGGTCTTTTTTGGCGGTTTAAGCAAACCCGCGAAAAGGCCAAAAACAGCCGCTTTGCCGATTGTTTTTGAGCGATTTCTGACTATATTGCGCCGCAACGGTATCGAGTGCCCGGTTCATCATGGACCGGGCAAGCTCTTTTTTGGGCAGACTCTTTTTGAAGAGTTCTCTCCCGTGCAACCGCCACCTTTTGCGGACCGCGCTGACAGCGGCCAGAACGAAACGAACATGAATCTGCGAAACATCGCCATCATCGCCCACGTCGACCATGGCAAGACGACCCTCGTCGACAAGCTGCTCCAGCAATCCGGCACCTACCGCGACAACCAGCGGCAGGTCGAGCGCGCGATGGACTCCAACGACATCGAACGCGAGCGCGGCATCACCATTCTGGCCAAGTGCACCTCGGTCGAGTGGGAAGACACCCGCATCAACATCGTCGACACCCCGGGCCACGCCGATTTCGGCGGCGAGGTCGAGCGCATCCTGTCGATGGTCGACGGCGTGATCGTTCTCGTCGACGCCGCGGAAGGCCCGATGCCGCAGACCAAGTTCGTGGTCGGCAAGGCGCTCAAGCTCGGCCTCAAGCCGATCGTCGCCATCAACAAGGTGGATCGTCCCGACGCGCGCGTCATCGAAGTCGTCAATGAAGTGTTCGACCTGTTCGCGGCGCTCGACGCCACCGACGATCAGCTCGATTTCCCGATTCTCTACGGCTCCGGCAAGAACGGCTGGATGGGCACCACCGCCGAGGACAACGGCAACGGTATGCGGCCGCTGTTCGATCTCGTCATCAAGCATGTCGCGCCGCCGGTGGTCGAAGAAGGTCCGTTCCGTCTGCTCGGCACCATTCTCGAAGCCAACCCCTATCTCGGCCGCATCATCACCGGCCGCATCGCGTCCGGATCGGTGAAGCCGAACCAGGCGGTGAAGGTGCTGTCGCGCGACGGCAAGACGGTCGAAACCGGCCGCATCACCAAGATCCTCGCGTTCCGCGGCCTTGAGCGCCAGCCGGTCGAGCTCGCAGAAGCCGGCGACATCGTCGCCATCGCGGGCCTCACCAAGGGCACCGTCGCTGACACGTTCTGCGATCCCACCGTCGATACGCCGATCCAGGCGCAGCCTATCGATCCGCCGACCGTGTCGATGTCGTTCATCGTCAACAACTCGCCGCTCGCCGGCACCGAAGGCGACAAGGTCACCAGCCGCCTGATCCGCGACCGCCTGCTGCGCGAAGCCGAAGGCAACGTCGCGCTGCGCGTGGTTGAAGCCGCCGACAAGGACTCGATGGAAGTGTCGGGCCGCGGCGAATTGCAGCTCGCGATCCTGATCGAGAACATGCGCCGCGAAGGCTTCGAACTGTCCGTGTCGCGTCCGCGCGTCGTTCTGACCAAGGACGACAACGGCCAGTTGCTCGAGCCGATCGAGGAAGTCGTGGTCGACGTCGACGAGGAATTCTCCGGCGTGGTCGTGCAGAAGATGAGCGAGCGCAAGGCCGAGATGATCGAGATGCGCCCCTCCGGCGGCAACCGTCTGCGTCTGGTGTTCTACGCGCCGACGCGCGGCCTGATCGGCTATCAGGGCGAACTGATGACCGACACCCGCGGCACGGCGATCATGAACCGCCTGTTCCACGACTACCTGCCCTACAAGGGCGACATCCAGGGCCGCCGCAACGGCGTGCTGATTTCCAACGATCAGGGCGAAGCGGTCGCTTACGCCATGTTCAAGCTGGAAGACCGCGGCCCGATGATGATCGAGCCGGGCTGGAAGGTCTACAAGGGCATGATCGTCGGCGAGCACACCCGCGAGAACGATCTCGAGATCAACGTGCTCAAGGGCAAGCAGCTCACCAACATCCGCACCACGTCGAAGGACGAAGCGGTGCGTCTGACGCCGCCGATCCGCATGACGCTGGAAAAGGCTTTGGCCTACATCGAGAACGACGAGCTGGTGGAAATCACCCCGAAGTCGATCCGCCTGCGCAAGCGTCACCTCGACGCCAACGACCGCAAGCGCGCCGAGAAGACCAAGGAAGCGCTGGTCGCGGGCTAACACGCCCTCGGCCGTCTTCCTCTTCGTCGCACGCGCTTTTCGCATATCCCAACATGTCGTCCCGGCGAACGCCGGGGCGACATTTTTTTTTGTAGTGACGAGTTCGCGAGTTTACGGCTGCACCGGCCGCTGAAGCGCAACCAGCGCCGCGCTCAGCACCAGCGCTGCCGTCGAGACGGCGAGTGCGGAGGACAGACTGCCCGTGGCGTCGGTGATTGCGCCGGTGACGAACGGGCCGAGCGTCTGCCCGAGGCCGAAGTCGATGGTCAGAATGCTGATGATTTTGGGCCAGGCTGCCGGCGGGTAACTGAGGCGCGCAAAAGCCGTGGTGGCGGCAACCACCGGAAAGAACGCCAGCCCGAACACGAAAGCCGAGGCGATCAGCAGCAACGGCGATGTTCCGAGCAATGCGATGAAGGTGCCCACGCACGTGACGGCGATCATGATCGCGGTGGTGAGGCCGCCATTGTTCCGTCCCATCAAGCCGCGCCATAGCCATGGCCCGACAAACGACATCACGCCGATCAGGCACCAGAAGCCGCTCTGCGCGAGGGCATCGCCGCCGCCGTCGCGCACATAGGCGATCATGAAGGTCATGTAGGCGATGTAGCCCGCGCCGAAAAAGAAATAGCCGATGAGATAAAGGGCGATCGGCCGCAGCTGAATGGACGCCGGCGTTGACGCCTCTTCGTTCGCGGGGATGTCGATGCGATTGAACAGCAGCGGAATCATCATCGCTGCGGAAATGATCGTTAGCGCCGTCCAGACGATCCACCACGAACCGGGACCGAAATATTGCAGCAGGAAGGGTGCTGCCAGTCCCGATGCGATCAGGCCTGTGCCCGGTCCGGTATAGAACAGGCTGAGCAGCAAGGCCGATTGCGCCGGACGCGATTGCGCGATGGTGGCCGCGAGCGCGCCGCCGCCGACGAAAGCCGCCGCGGCACCAAGACCCGAGAGCAGACGCCCGAAACTGAAGATCACGACATTGCCGGACAGCGCGCAGATCATTAGCGATATGACGCAGGCCAGCGCGCCGATCCATGTCGCGCGGAACAGGCCGACGCGGCGGATAAAGGAAGCCGCGCCCAGCGCGCCGGCGAGATAGCCGATGGCGTTGACCGTGTTCATGAAGCCCGCGGTCGAATAGGACCAGCCGAGCGCGTCGCGCATGTCCGGCAGCACCAGCGAATAGGCGAAGCGGCCGATGCCGAGCCCGATGGCGGGCGCCAGCGACAGGATCAGGATCATGCGCAGGGGGCGCGCGAACGGGGTGGAATCGGGGAGTGTCACGGGAAATGCTCCGGCAGGACCGCCACTTTGGCAGCTTCGGCTGGTGTTGACCAATCTTGTGAGGGCAATGGTGTCTTGCCAATTCTGCAAGGGCGCTTTAGCAAGTCCGCGCGAATTGCGGACAATCCTCAATTCCTGAAAATGCAGACAATCCAAGATTCCAAAGGCATATCGATCATGGCGACGCACAAGCTGCTGCTTCTTCCCGGCGACGGTATCGGCACCGAAGTGATGGCGGAGGTGACGCGTGTCATCGACTGGTTCGGCAAGCGCGGCATTGCGAAATTCGAGACCGAGCAGGGTCTGGTCGGCGGATCGAGCTACGATGCCGACAAGGTTGCGATCACCGACGCCACCATGGCGCGCGCGCAGGCGGCGGACGCGGTGATCTTCGGCGCGGTCGGCGGCCCGAAGTGGGCGGACGTTCCTTATGAAGCGCGCCCCGAAGCGGGCCTCTTGCGCCTGCGCAAGGACATGGCGCTGTTCGCCAATCTGCGTCCGGCGATCTGCTATCCGGCGCTGGCGGAATCCTCGAGCCTCAAGAAAGAAGTTGTCGAGGGGCTCGACATCATGATCGTGCGCGAACTCACCGGCGGTGTTTACTTCGGCGAGCCGAAGACCATCACCGATCTTGGCAACGGCCAGAAGCGCGCCGTCGATACGCAGGTCTACGACACCTACGAGATCGAGCGCATCACGCGCGTCGCGTTCGAACTGGCGCGCAAGCGCCGCAACAAGATGACGTCGATGGAAAAGCACAACGTCATGAAGAGCGGCGTGTTGTGGAAGGAAGTCGTGACGCAAGTGCATGCGCGCGAATACAAGGACGTCCAGCTTGAGCATCAGCTCGCCGATTCCGGCGCGATGCAGCTCGTGCGTCAGCCCAAGCAGTTCGACGTCATCGTCACCGACAATCTGTTCGGCGACATTCTCTCGGATATCGCGGCGATGCTGACCGGTTCGCTCGGCATGCTGCCGTCGGCATCATTGGGCGAGGTCGATCCGAAAACCAAAAAGCGCAAGGCGCTGTACGAGCCGGTGCATGGTTCGGCGCCGGACATCGCGGGCAAGGGATTGGCCAATCCGGTCGCGATGCTGACCTCGTTCGGCATGGCGCTGCGTTATTCGTTCGACATGCCGAAGGAAGCGGACCTGATCGATCAAGCCATCGCATCGACGCTGGCGAAGGGGCTGCGCACCGGCGATATCAAGTCCGAGGGCTCGACCGTGGTCAGCACATCGCAGATGGGCGAGGCGATTGTTGCCGAACTGGACGCTCTGACCGCGTGACACCATTTCGCCTTATGGGGCGAAGTTCGTCACCGGATCGCCTTATGAAAAATGCCCGGCTCGCGCCGGGCATTTTTGTTGGGGCATGACCCCAAAACCGGAGATCAGTACAGCGGGAACGGGAACGGCGTGCCGGTGTCCCACTGATCGCCGAGCGGACGGCGGCTGGTGTACAGCCGGTCGATCTGCTGGCCGTAGGAGTAGCCGGGCGGGAAGGCGTAATCGGTGAACTTGCGCTCGCCGGGACGCACTTCGGTGCCGGCGTCGAGCCAGGAGCGGCGCGTCACGTAAACGCGGGTCCGGCCTCTCTGGTAGGACGAGTTGACTGCTTTGCGCGGCGGACCGTCATAGGTCGGGTCGTCCTGAATGACGCGTTTCCGGGTCTGGGCATCGGCGGCGGTAACCCCGAATCCGGCGGTCGCAATCGCGGCCGTTGCCAGCAATATCGCCAGTGTTTTCGCGCCCGGGTACTTCAAAGCCATTGAATCCTCGTCACATTCTCAATTGCGCCGCACCATACCCGTTTCCGGTAGCCTCCCACAAGGACCAATGGGCCACACTTGCCAGAGGATCGTTCCGCCCGTGCTCAAGATAGGGCGGGAAGGTGCGATTCCAGTCTTCAGAGGCGGCGAGGCGGTCGCGGCGGCCGTGTGTCCGTGGTCTGCGACACGGGCTCAGCGCTGCAACGCGCGGAGCGCTTTATTCGTTCCTCGAAGAAGGATTGCGCCGCCGCCGTCGGCAGCACGCCCTTCAGCGTGATGCGGTCGATCATGCAGGCCAGCGTATGGAAGTTCGGGCGCGCGCCGCTGGCTTCGCAATACCAGCCCTTGATGTAGACGGCGGTGGTGTCGAAGCGGCTGAGATACGAGACGCAGAGCTTGGTCTGGCCGTCGGAGTTGATCTGGAAATTCGCGGCGCGGACCGGCCCGAAGCGGGTTTGAAGATCGTAGTAGTTGCTCACCCCTCCCATATAGGCCGTGCGCAGCAGCGGACGCAGGCTGGACATCTCCGACGAATAGTCACGGACGACCGGCGTATCCGGATTGGACGGCATGTTGACCACGAGGGTGAAGTCGGTGTTGCGGTCGTAAACCTGGCCGTATTGCACGGTTTCCTGCCATCCCGCGTTGAATTTCGCCGAGTTGCGCGTGGATGACAGCCGCGCGATGTCAGGCGACGTGATCTCGAAAGAGGCCTTGGTGCTGACGCGGGTCGGCTGATCGAAGAAATTCGAGACACGTATGATCGTCGTGCCGATGAGGGCGAGTACAATCGTTCCTACAGCGTAGAAGGAATAGCGTACCGCCTTGCCGGCGTAATTGCCGGCGGTTTCGATATGGCCTCGCTCGAAAGACATTGTCCGATTCCTGAATTCCAGAATTTCAGTTTGCAGAATTTCAATCTTGTGTGAGTCCGCCGCGAAGCGGCGGCGCGTCGCGGGTGGTGATCCAGTTGGCCGAAGCCCATTTCGCGGAAGCCGTGGTCATGGTGCTGCAAGTGTCGCGTTTCAATTCGGCTCGCGCGAACAGTTCGGCCATCCTGGGATCGTTGCCCGCCGACAGCAGCGTCAGCCGGTTCAGCGTGCAGCCGAGAAATGCCCTCTGGCCGCTCAGCGTGTCGGCCTGACAGGCCCACCCGCTGATCCTGAGGTTGGGCGCGGTGAAGGTTTTGACGAACCCAAGGCAGGCCTGCTTGCCGGGAAGGGCAGCCCCGCTCAAACGCAGCAGCGTGACCCGTCCGAATTTGGTGTCGATGACGCCCGCGGGCTCGATGTCGCCGGTCAGGTCCCTGGTCGGATGACCGGCCATCCGGGCCGCGACGTCGGCGTCGGCGGCGGCAAAGCCGTCGAGTTCGCCGCCGGGACGGTAGATTTCGACCTCGGCGGTCGGCGGCTCACTCGCCGTAAGCGCCCAGCGCAGGGTGTCCTTGCGGCCCCCTTCCGGGTGCCGCAGGATTTCGTAAGCATCTGTTCTGTCGGATAAATCCAGCTTGCTGATCGCGAATGCCGGATGCGGCCGGCTGGCCGGTGTCCAGCCGCGCAGAGCCGGCATCTGGGTGTTGGCGGCAACCGGGGCTGCCGAGAACAGATCAACGGCGAGAACCGCGAGGACCGTGAGGCCGCAGATATAGGCCAGGATGCGCACCGCGACCGCGCCGCATTCGTCGGCGAAGCTGCGCAGCGCCGGATGGATACCGGAGGTGTTCAGGACAGGCTGGTCGAGCGCGGTCGGGTTCATGGGCGACTCTGGGCGGACGTTCTGTTCCGGTCTTTGAAAACGGGAACGAGCCACCGCCGTAGCCACGGATCGCGAACTTCCGCCGCTTGACGCCAGACCTGCCCCCGCAGTTGCTTCTGCGTTGTATTTGGGCGGTTTTTCGCATAGAAGCGCTGCCTCTTCCCTTTCCGCGGACGGTCAGGGCGAGGCTTTTTTCTTCGGAGAGTCAACGATGGGTTACAAGGTTGCGCTAGTTGGAGCGACCGGCAACGTGGGCCGGGAAATGCTCAACATTCTGGACGAACGCAAGTTTCCTGCTGATGAGGTGGTGGCACTCGCCTCGCGCCGCAGCATGGGCGTCGAGGTGTCCTATGGCGACCGCACCCTGAAATGCAAAGCGCTCGAGCATTACGATTTCAGCGATGTCGACATCTGCTTGATGTCGGCGGGCGGAGCCGTGTCCAAGGAGTGGTCGCCGAAGATCGCTGCTGCCGGCGCTGTCGTGATCGACAATTCCTCGACCTGGCGCATGGACCCGGATGTTCCACTGATCGTGCCTGAAGTGAACGCCGATGCTGTCGCGGGCTTCACGAAGAAGGGCATCATCGCCAATCCGAATTGCTCGACCGCGCAACTCGTGGTCGCGCTGAAGCCGCTGCACGACAAGGCGGTGATCAAGCGCGTGGTGGTGTCGACCTATCAGTCGGTGTCCGGCGCGGGCAAGGATGCGATGGACGAGTTGTTCACGCAGACCAAGGCCGTCTATACCAACAGCGAACTCATCAATAAGAAATTCCCGAAGCGGATCGCGTTCAACGTGATTCCGGAAATCGACGTGTTCATGGAGGACGGCTACACCAAGGAAGAGTGGAAGATGATGATGGAGACCAAGAAAATTCTTGATCCCAAAATCAAGATGTCCGCGACCTGCGTGCGCGTCCCGGTGTTTGTCGGCCATTCGGAATCGGTGAACATCGAATTCGAGAATCCGATTTCGGCCGATGAAGCCCGCGACATCCTGCGCAATGCGCCGGGCTGTCTCGTGATCGACAAGCGCGAACCGGGCGGCTACGTCACGCCGTATGAAGCTGCGGGCGAGGACGCCACCTACATCAGCCGTATCCGCGAGGATGCCACGGTGGAGAACGGCCTCGTGCTGTGGTGCGTGTCGGACAACCTGCGCAAGGGCGCCGCGCTGAACGCGGTCCAGATCGCAGAATGTCTCGTCAACCGCAAGCTGATCAGCGCGAAGAAAAAAGCGGCTTAAGCAAACCGGCACGGGTGGGGGGATGTCAGAGAAACCTTCGGAGCATCCCACACCCGCTGCCTACCAGCCGAATCCTTCGCTGAAGCGGGCCGAATACGGTTTCGAAACGGTTTTGTTCAACAGCCGGTGGCTGATGGCGCCGTTCTATCTCGGCCTCGTCGTCAGCCTTGTGGTGCTGCTCTACAAATTCGTGCTGCTGCTGATCGAGTTTGTGCTTCACGCGCCGGCGGCGAAGGAATCCGACATCATTCTCGGCGTGCTGTCGCTGATCGACGTGTCGCTGACGGGCAACCTGATCCTGATCGTGGTGTTCTCGGGCTACGAGAATTTCGTGTCACGGATCGATCCGCGCGGCCATCCGGACTGGCCGGAATGGATGACCAAGGTCGACTTCGCGGGGTTGAAGCAAAAATTGCTGGCGTCGATCGTCGCGATTTCGGCGATCCAGGTGCTCAAGGCTTTCATGAATATCGACGTGGCGTTCGATGCGCAGAAGATGGGCTGGCTGGCCGGCATCCATCTCGTGTTCGTGGTTTCGACGCTGCTGATCGTGTGGTCGGACCGGCTCGGCGGCCACGGCGCGTCCGACAAGGCCGGACATTAAACCACTAGTTGCTCAACACGCTGTGATAGACGCGGCTGAACTCGTTCGTGGTCTGATCGACGATCGACAATGAACCTTCGGCGACGCCGAAATAAGCGCCGTGCAGTCGCAGTTTGCCGCTCTCGACGGGACTTTTCACGAACGGAAATGTCATCAGGTTTTCGAGGCTGCGCAGCACCGCTGCCTTCTCGATTCGCGTGACGAATTGCTGCATCGTTTCGTGGTCGCGCTGCTCGACGATTTCACCCGGCTTGACGAACATCGACATCCATTTGCCGATAAAGTCGCCGGGCGTCAGCGGCGCGCTCTTGTCGACGAACGCGCGGATGCCGCCGCACTGCGCATGGCCAAGTACGACGATATGCTTCACCTGCAGGACCTGAACCGCATATTCCAGCGCCGCCGATACGCCATGCGCATTGCCGTCAGGCTGATAGACCGGGACCAGATTGGCGACGTTGCGCGCCACGAACAGTTCGCCGGGACCAGCATCGAAAATCACTTCCGGAGAGACGCGGGAGTCGCAGCACCCGATCACCATGGATTCAGGTGACTGGCCGCCCTGGGACAGTTCGCGATAACGGGACTGTTCGGTGGGCAGGCGCTCGGTGACGAAGGCCTGATAGCCGGCAAGCAGGCGTTCAGGAAAGGGCGACATGGGAAGCCTCGCAAATTTTCCCCCGTTGGCTAACCTAGCTGGCAGCCCGGGACAAGTCTTTCGGGCCGTGATCCGAAGTGCTAACGCAGGCAATCCGAATTCAGGAACAAAACGATGAACCGTCCGCGCCGCAGTGTCTTGTTCATGCCGGGCTCCAATGCACGGGCGCTCGACAAGGCGCGCAACCTTCCGGCCGACGGCGTGATCCTGGATCTTGAGGATTCCGTCGCGCCCGACGCCAAGCCTGTGGCGCGGGACCAGATCGCGGAAGCAGTCGCGGCCAGGGGTTTCGGCAGGCGCGAAATCATCATTCGCATCAACAATCTGGAATCGCCGTGGTGGCAAGACGATCTGGCCATGGCTGCGGCCGCGCGGCCGGACGGAATTCTGGTGCCGAAAATCTCAAGTCCGGATGACGTGAAAAAGCTTGAGGAGCGTCTGCGCGTGCTCAAGGCCGATCCGGCGATCGGCCTCTGGGCGATGATCGAGACGCCGATCGGCGTTCTGTCTGCGGAACAGATTGCGGCCACGGCGCGCGAAGGCGACAAACGGCTTGTGGGCTTCATCATGGGGCCGAACGACATCGCGCGCGAGACGCGGATGCGGATGCTGCCGGGGCGCACGGCGATGCTGCCGCTGTTCGCGCATTGCATCCTGGCCGCGCGGGCTTACGGCCTCGAAATTCTCGACGGCCCCTATAACGACATCAGCGACGTCGCCGGCTTCGCGAAAGAATGCGCGCAGGGCCGCGATATGGGCTTCGACGGCAAGACGCTGATCCATCCGGGCCAGATTGACGCGGCGAACGCGGCCTATACGCCACCGGCGGATGAGATCGCCCGAGCGCGCAAGATCATGGGTGTGTTCGATCTGCCGGAAAACGCCAGCAAGGGTGTGGTTCAGCTCGACGGACAAATGGTCGAACGGCTGCATGTCGAGATGGCGAAGCGCACTATCGCGATTGCTGACGCGATCACGGCTTTGAAGACGAACTAAATTACAACCACGGCCGCGAGGCTTTTTCCTTCGCCTCGAACACGTCGATGGACTGGCCCTTCTCCATCGTGAGGCCGATGTCGTCGAGGCCGTTGAACAGGCAATGCTTGCGGAACGGATCGATCTCGAACTTGATCGTGCCGCCGTCGGGCCCGCGGATTTCCTGCTTTTCGAGATCGACTGTCAGCGTGGCGTTGGCACCGCGGTCGGCGTCGTCGAACAGCTTGTCGAGTTCGTCCTGCGACACCCGGATCGGCAGGATCCCGTTCTTGAAGCAGTTGTTGTAGAAAATATCGCCGAACGACGTCGAGATGACGCAGCGGATGCCGAAGTCGGCCAGCGCCCAGGGCGCGTGTTCGCGGCTCGATCCGCAACCGAAATTGTCGCCGGCCACAAGAATCTTGGCCTTGCGATAGGAAGGCTTGTTGAGCACGAAATCCGGGTTCTCGCTGCCGTCGTCCTTGTAGCGCTGTTCGGAGAACAGGCCCTTGCCGAGGCCAGTGCGCTTGATGGTCTTGAGGTACTGCTTCGGGATGATCATGTCGGTGTCGACATTGATGATCTTCAAGGGTGCCGCCACGCCTTCGAGTGTCGTAAACTTGTCCATGATGTTCCCGTGAACCGGATGCAATTTGAGCTGTTCTAAATACATCATCGTGGCCGTCAAGGCTATGCGCTGAGGGAGGACACATCATGAACGCCATGCGCAGACGTGCGGCGTGCGCTGCGTGAAGGGGCAGATCTTGTCCGAAAACCGGATCCCGCTTTTCGGGATCACGCCTTAGATCACGCTCGCCTCGATGGCCTCCATGTCGTCGTCCGACAGGCCGAAATGGTGGCCGATCTCGTGCACCAGAACGTGCGTGACGATATGGCCGAGCGTCTCGTCATGCTCGGCCCAGTAATCGAGGATGGGGCGACGATAGAGCCAGATCATGTTCGGCATCGGCGCGATATCGCCGCTCGAGCGGAACGGCAGGCCGACGCCCTGGAAGAGCCCGAGCAGATCGAACTCGCTCTGCGCTTTCATCTCCTCGAGAACCTCATCCGAGGGGAAGTCGTCGGTCTGGATGATCAGTCCTTCGCACAGGTCCCGGAAATGTTTGGGCAGGCGCGCGTAGGCGTCATGCGCGATGGATTCGATGTCCTCAAGGGTGGGGGATTTTGCTGTCGGCCACATCGGCCTTGTTTAGAGGGCTTGGCGGGCGGGGCCAAGAGTGCATCGGACGCTGGATTGCCGCAGCAGGGCTTCGACCGGCGGCTTCTTGATGTTGACGCGCCCGTCTCAATCGGAGACGTTGCCGCTCACGGAACGCGAATTGAAAGCACGGGACGCCACCATGATGCGGACTTCGGCAATTCTTTTTGGTCTTTGCGCGGGCGCGATTGCGCTGGCGATGCCAGGCAGTGCACGGGCAGAGACGCCGGCGGTCGCGGCGACGCCACAGGCGCGGACTTCAGGGCCGATGGTGCAGGACTTTTCCGCGCAGAGCCGCAGGGTCATTCGGCGCGCACCGCGCCGCGTCCCGGTCTATCGCGGTTCAAATTATCCGGGGCCGAATTCGGTGCGGGTCTGCAACACGTATTACGAGCAGGAATACCGTCCGAGCGGAACGGTGATCGTGCCGCGCATGAACTGCCATTGGCGCGGGTAACCCGCACTCCGCGCGATTGTTTTCATAGTCTCATTTTTTCCTGAACGTGCCGATTGCGCCCGCGGCAATCGCCGCCGCGCATAATCCATAAACAGCGATGGCCATCGCCACCTGCGTGAACGTGCCGGCTGTTCCCGGCGTAGTGCCCGGTCCTTGCGACGCGTGGGCATGACCTGCGAGCAACATCATCAATGCATTGCTTGCGAGCATCAATCGTGAGACGTGCGCCATCACAACTCTCCTCTGGTTCCTTTCAGAGATACGCGCCGGTCTTGTTTCAGGTTCACGAACGGCAACGCTGAAAGTGCGTTCATGAATACGGCGCGGACATTCAGGACGCATTCACCTCGCTCTTTTTAGCCTGCTGCCACGTCGTCCGGCGTGGACATGCATCGGCATCGATGGAACGCGATGCGCCGGGGTTCGTTTCAACTCGCAGACCAAGGGAGAGAATTCATGAAGATGAACGTCAGAACAATTTTCGGGCTTGCGGCCGTTGCCGGCCTGCTGGCGGTCGCAGCGCCAGTTGACCGTGCGCAGGCGGTGTCGCTTCTCAACCCGGCCGCTTCGACTTCTACGAAGCTGGCAACCGAGGATGTCACGACGCAGGTCCATTGGCGCGGCCATCACCGCTGGCACCGGCATCGCGGCTGGCATCGGCACCATGGCTGGCACCACCGCCGCCATTGGCACCACCGTCATCACTGGCATCGCCGCCATCACTGGTACTGATGTCGCGTCGGCCGACAACGGCGCCTTTACCAAAACGGTGAAATGCCCGCGTCATGATCTTGCTGCAAATCCGAAGTCATCCTAATGCCGGACGGGGCAGATTGTTTATTCCGCTTGAAGCGGAAGGCGGTCCCGCCCGGGCCCAAGATTCAACGCTGGCTAGTTGGCGGAGTGGTGAACGGAAATCGGTGGTGCGCGTTATCTTAAACGTGTGGAGCAACGATCTGAGGAGAACTGCAATGAGAAAGTTCGTGGGAGCCGCGGCTGTCGCTGCCGCTCTTTCAATTGCCGGCTGGATGTCACTTGCGCCTGCGAGCGCCGCACAGCCGACGCCTGCGGTGTCGCATGATGCGCGTCTGGCCGATGCCAAGCCGACGGATGTCAGTGCGCGCCGCCGCCACTATCGGCGTTACGGATATTATTATGGCCCGCGTTATTACCGGCCCTATTATCGTCCCTACTACCGGCCTTACTACTATCGTCCGCGGCCTTACTATTATCGGCCGTACGGCTACTACCGCCCTTATGGCTACGGCTATCGTCCATATGGCTACGGCTATCGGCCTTATGGTTACGGTTATGGCTTCGGACCGGCGATCGGTTTCGGCTTTGGCTTCTAAATTCGCCCCGAACCACCAAACAAAAACAGGCGCTCGAAAGAGCGCCTGTTTTTATGTCATCGGCGATGAGACGGGGGTTGGCCTGCTCAGGTTGTATGCCACTCGCGGATATCGACGAAGTGTCCGGCGATCGCTGCGGCTGCGGCCATGGCAGGCGACACCAGGTGGGTGCGGCCTTTGAAGCCCTGACGGCCTTCAAAGTTGCGGTTCGAGGTCGACGCGCAACGCTCTTCTGGCGACAGCTTGTCGGGATTCATCGCGAGGCACATCGAGCAACCCGGCTCGCGCCACTCGAAGCCGGCCTTGATGAAAATCTTGTCGAGCCCTTCGGCCTCGGCCTGCTCCTTCACGAGACCTGAACCCGGCACGATCATCGCATTGAGATTGCCGTTGACGGTGTGGCCGGCGACAACCTTCGCGGCGGCGCGCAAGTCTTCGATGCGGCCATTGGTGCAGGAGCCGATGAAGACGCGATCGAGCTTGATGTCGGTGATCTTCGTCCCGGCGACGAGGCCCATATACTCAAGCGCGCGCTGCTTGGAGAGGCGCTTGGCTTCATCCTCGATTTTCGCCGGGTCCGGCACCATGCCTGAAATCGACACCACGTCTTCCGGCGACGTGCCCCATGTCACGATCGGCGGCAGCTTCGCGGCATCGAGACGAATCTCCGCATCGAAATGCGCGCCGTCGTCGGTGCGCAGCGTTTCCCAGTAGCGCATGGCGGCATCCCAGTCGGCGCCTTTCGGCGACATCGGGCGGCCCTTCAGGAATTCGTAGGCCTTCTCGTCGGGGGCAATCAGGCCTGCGCGCGCGCCGCCTTCGATCGACATGTTGCAGACAGTCATGCGGCCTTCGACCGACAGCGCGCGAATAGCCTCACCGGCGTACTCGAGCACGAAGCCAGTGCCGCCTGCGGTGCCGATCTCGCCGATGATCGCCAGAATGATGTCCTTCGCGGTGACACCGTCGGGCAATGCGCCATCGACGGTCGCGCGCATGTTCTTTGCTTTCTTCTGGATCAACGTTTGCGTGGCGAGCACGTGTTCGACTTCCGACGTGCCGATGCCGTGCGCAAGCGCGCCGAACGCGCCATGCGTCGAGGTGTGGCTGTCGCCGCAGACGATCGTCGTGCCCGGCAGCGTGAAGCCCTGCTCGGGGCCGATGACATGCACGATGCCCTGACGCTTGTCGAACTCGTTGAAGTACTCGACGCCGAACTCGCGCGCATTCTCCGCGAGCGCTGCGATCTGTTCGGCGCTTTCCGGATCGGGATTCGGTTTCGAACGATCGGTGGTCGGGACGTTGTGATCAACCACGGCGAGCGTCTTCTTCGGCGCACGGACCTTGCGGCCGGTCGTGCGCAGTCCTTCGAAGGCCTGCGGCGAGGTCACCTCATGGACAAGATGCCGGTCGATATAGAGCAGGCAGGTGCCGTCCTCGGCCTCGTGGACCAGATGGTCGTTCCAGATCTTGTCGTAGAGTGTGGTCGCTTTGGCCATTGGGTGTCCGATTAACCTGTCCGGATGGGTGTTGCGGCCTCCGGGCCGCGGGTTTTCAGTTCCGCCCCTTTTTACTCGCTTAACGGGAGGGGGGAAAGTATCCTGACGACATAATAGCTTACGCAGGATCGCACAATGACCGCACGCCCGCCGGTTGCGCCCTATTTGACCGTTACCCCTGCTGCGGGCGCGATCGCCTTCTACACCGCCGCTTTCGACGCCAAGCAGAAGGCGCTGATGCCGGCACTCGACGGCCTGCGCATCCTGCATTGCGAACTCGAGATCAACGGCGGTGCGTTGTTCCTGTCGGATGCGTTTCCAGAATTCGGCACGGCGCGGACGCCATTGCCGGGAGAGCCGGTGACCATGTCGGTCAGTCTGGAATTCTCGAGTGCGGAACAGGTGGACGACGTGTTCGCGCGCGCCACGAAGCTTGGTGCTAAAGGCGAGGTGACGCCGACCCATTCGTTCTGGGGTACGCGAACCGCCATTGTGCGCGACCCGTTCGGCCATCGCTGGATCATGAACGGGCCGCTCAAGCAGAAATAGCGCTACGGGCTATGCTAAGCTGGCCAAAGAAAAAAGCGCGGCCATGAGCCGCGCTTTGATTTCAAATCATCAAGCGTTGCTTGATTATGCGCCGGAAGCCGCCTTCGGCGCTTCGCGGTTGTCCTGCTTCTCGACGATACGCGCCGACTTGCCGCGCAGACCGCGCAGATAATACAGCTTGGCGCGACGTACCTTGCCGCGGCGCACGAGCTTGATCGAGTCGATCATCGGCGAATAAACCGGAAACACGCGCTCGACACCTTCGCCGTATGAAATCTTGCGAACGGTGAAGCTCTCATGGATGCCGCCGCCGTGACGGCCGATGCAGACGCCTTCATAGGCCTGCACGCGCGAACGCTCGCCTTCGACAACCTTCACGTTGACGATCACGGTATCGCCCGGTCCGAAATCGGGAATGGTCTTCCCGGCGGAGAGCTTTTCGAGCTGCTCCTTGTCGATTTCTTGAATGAGGTCCATCGCAAAACTCCATCGGCGGCGCGCCCGGAAGGGGCTGCGCGGAAATTCGTATCCAGCACGTGCACGGATTGGCCGGTCGTATACGCCATCACCGGCGGGTTGTCACCCTTTCGTCGTGTTTTTTGGCGGCTTCGGGAAGGTGTTTTGGGCTTTTTTGGCCGCCCAGAGGTCCGGCCGCCGGGCTTTTGTCAGGGCCTCGGCCTCGGCCCGCCGCCAGGCCTCGATCCGGGCGTGGTCGCCGGACACCAGAATATCCGGAATCGGACGGTCCTCGAACATCTGGGGCCGGGTGTATTGGGGGTATTCCAGCAATCCATCCGAGAAACTCTCGTCGGTTCCGGAACTTAGCTTACCCATGACCCCCGGCAGAAGCCGCACGCAGGCGTCTATCAGGGCCAGGGCGGCGATTTCGCCCCCCGACAGGACATAGTCCCCCACGGAGATTTCCTCGAGCCCACGGGCCTCGATGACCCGCTGATCGACCCCCTCGAACCGGCCGCAGACGATCATGGGGCCCGGGCCGGCGGCGAGTTCCGCGACCCTGTTCTGGGTCAGCGGTGCGCCGCGCGGGCTCATCAGCAGGCGCGGGCGGGCGGGATCGGTATTTGCGCTATCGATGGCCGCCGCCAGCACGTCCGCGCGCAGCACCATGCCGGGTCCGCCGCCGGCCGGGGTGTCATCGACGCTGCGGTGCTTGTCAGTGGCGGCATCGCGAATGTCGCGCGCCTCCAGCGCCCACAATCCCGATGCGAGCGCCTTGCCCGCGAGGCTGATGCCGAGCGGGCCGGGAAACATCTCCGGAAACAGCGTGAGCACGGTGGCGCGCCACATGTCGGTGGTCCTGATTTCAGATGTCCGCGGTGTCCGGTGTGTCGCCTTCGATCTCGCCTGGCATGACGATCACCACATGACCGTCCGCGAGATCGACGGTAGGCACCACCGCATCTGTGAACGGCAGCAGCAGTGTCGGCCCCTGCGGCGGAGCGATTTCGATGATGTCGCCGGCGCCGAAATTATGCACCGCGAGAACCTTGCCAATGGCCGCGCCCGCCACATCGACGGCGCGCAGTCCGATCAGGTCGGCATGATAGTATTCGCCCGTCTCGGTCGGCGGCAGCCTGTCGCGCGCGATATAGAGTTCGATACCGTTGACGCGCTCGGCGTCTTCGCGCGTGGCGATGCCCTTCAGCACCGCGACCAGATGATCTTTCGCGATCCGGGCGCGCACCACTTCAAACTGACGCGCGCCGTCTTTGGTCGACAACGGGCCGTAGTCGATGACCGCCATGGGGTCTTCGGTGAAGGGCCACAACTTCACCTCGCCGCGCACACCATGCGCGGCGCCGATTCGTGCAACGCAGATTTGCGCTGCTTTTGTCACGAGATTCCTTACGCCTTGGCGGCGGCTTCAGCGTTGGCCTTGCGCTCCTTGCGCGGCACGGCCTTTTCCGGGTTCTTGCGCGGCTCGCGCTTCTTCACGCCGGCTGCATCAAGGAAGCGCATCACGCGGTCCGACGGCTGCGCGCCCTTGGCGAGCCAGGCCTTGACCTTCTCCATGTCGAGCTTGAGGCGAGTCTCGTTGTCCTTCGGCAGCAGCGGGTTGAAGTGGCCGAGACGCTCGATGAAGCGGCCGTCGCGCGGGAAGCGCGAATCGGCGACGACGACGTGATAAACCGGGCGCTTCTTGGTGCCTGCGCGTGCGAGGCGGATAACGACTGACATTTATTTCTCCGTTGGTGTGTTCGAATGGTGTGAAAACTGTTCGTGTTATTTCTTCTTGCCGATCCCCGGAAATCCGCCGAGGCCCTGCAATGTCGGTTTTCCCAGCCCCGGAAGGCCTGGAAAGTCTTTCGGCAGCGAGGGCGCGCCTTGCGGAATTCCGCCGGGCATCTTCGCCGCCAATTCCTTCATGGCGTCGGCTGACGGCATTCCGCCTCCGCCGAAGCCCATCGCCTGCGCCATGCCCGCCAGCGGGCCGCGCTTGCCCTGACCCATAGCCTTCATCATGTCGGCCATGTTCCGGTGCATCTTGAGCAGTTTGTTGACCTCCTCGACCTTCAAACCAGCGCCTGCGGCGATGCGCTTTTTGCGGCTGGCCTTGAGGATGTCGGGATTCTTGCGCTCCTCGCGCGTCATCGAATCGATCACCGCCATCTGGCGCTTCACGACCTTGTCGTCGAGATTCGCCGCGTTGATCTGGTTCTTCATTTTCGCAATGCCGGGCATCATGCCCATCAGGCCGCCGAGGCCGCCCATGGTCTGCATCTGCGTCAGCTGATCGCGCAGATCGGCAAGATCGAACTTGCCCTTGCGCATCTTCTCGGCGACGCGCGCGGCTTTTTCGGCGTCGATATGCGCGGCAGCCTTTTCGACCAGCGACACCACGTCGCCCATGCCGAGAATGCGGCCCGCGATGCGCGACGGATGAAAATCTTCCAGCGCGTCGGCTTTTTCGCCGGTACCGATCAGCTTGATAGGCTTGCCGGTGACGGCTCGCATCGAGAGCGCAGCGCCGCCGCGGCCATCGCCGTCCACGCGCGTCAGCACGATGCCTGTGAGGCCGACGCGTTCGTCGAACGCACGCGCGAGATTGACCGCGTCCTGACCGGTCAGCGAATCCGCCACCAGCAGCACTTCATGAGGGTGCGCGGCGGTTTTCACCTCCGCCGCTTCCGTCATCATCTCTTCGTCGAGGGTGGTGCGGCCCGCGGTATCGAGCAGCACGATGTCGTAGCCGCCAAGCTTGCCCGCCTGCAGCGCGCGCTGCGCGATCTGTACCGGCTTCTGTCCCGCAACGATGGGCAGAGTCTCAATGGAGAGATCGCGGCCGAGCACAGCAAGTTGCTCCTGCGCGGCCGGGCGATAGACGTCGAGCGACGCCATCAGAACTTTTTTCTTGTCGCGCTGGGTCAGGCGGCGCGCCAGCTTCGCAGTGGTGGTGGTTTTGCCGGAGCCCTGAAGGCCGACCATCATGATCGCGACCGGCGCGGGCGAGTTGAGATCAATCTGCTGGCCGTCGGCACCGAGCATGGCGACAAGCTCGTCGTGGACGATCTTCACCACCATCTGGCCGGGCGTCACCGACTTGACGACAGTGGCGCCGATAGCCTGCTCGCGGACCTTCTCCGTGAAGGAGCGAACCACGTCGAGCGCGACGTCGGCCTCGAGCAGCGCACGGCGCACCTCGCGCATGGCGGCATCGACATCGGCTTCCGACAGCGCACCGCGCCGCGTCAGCCGATCGAGAATGCCTCCAAGCTTTTCCGACAGATTGTCGAACATCGCCGCGTTGTATCCCGTTGCTCATGTCCCGGCAGGGACAGGAAATTCCAAACACCTTTACGCCCGAGGGCGCACAGCGCTGTCGGGCGTTGACCTCCGGTCTCTTGGACCGGGCGGCGGGTCGAAAAGAACGTCTTTTCGAGAAGTGCGGGGGTTAAACCGCCCATAGCCCGAAAAGTCAAGAAAAGACCGAAAAATGCTGATTTTGGGGCGGGTTGCGGTGGGCCTTCGCGGAACCTAACTGTTGCTCCGACAGGCCATTTCCGGCCTCCTGGACCTCATGAACCTCACCCGCCGCCGTGTTTTTGGTCTGCTCGCCGGCGCTGCGGTCGCCGTGGGCCTGCCGTCCTTCTGGATTTTCCGTATGAAAACCTATGCTGGTCCGCCGTCCGATCATTTCGACGGAACCACTTTTTTTGATCCCGACGGCTCGCCGCCCAAGAAACTCTGGGAGGTCCTGCGCTGGCAGGCCACCAAGACGGCGGCCAAATGGCCGGACCGTGCGCCGAGCCCTTATGCCGATACGCCGCCGGCGCAAGTCACCGGCGACAAGGTGCGGCTGTCGTTCGTGGGACACGTGAGTTGGCTGATCCAGACTGCGGGCCTCAACATCCTGGTCGATCCGGTGTGGTCGGAGCGCGCGTCGCCGGTGTCCTTCGCCGGACCGAAGCGCGCCAACGATCCCGGCATCGCCTTGGGTGCCCTGCCGCCGATCGATGTGGTTCTGGTCTCGCACGGACATTACGACCATCTCGATGCCCGGACTCTCTCGCGACTCGCTGCAAAATTTTCACCGCGCGTCATCACGCCGCTCGGCAACGATGTCACCATGGCTGCCAACGATGCCGCGATCCGCGCCGAAGCGTTCGACTGGAACGATCGCGTCGAGATCGGCAACGGCGTCGCGGTCACACTGGTGGCGACGCGCCACTGGACCGCGCGCGGCCTGTTCGATCGCAACAAGGCTTTATGGGCGAGCTTCGTGCTGGAAACACCCGCAGGCAAGATCTACATCGTCTGCGATTCGGGCTACGGCACCGGCACGCATTTCCGCCGCGTGAAGGACGCGCATGGTCCGTTGCGCGCGGCGATCCTCCCGATTGGTGCGTATGAGCCGCGCTGGTTCATGCGCGATCAGCACATGAACCCCGAGGATGCGGTGAAGGCGCTGGCCGACTGCGGAGCCGAGATGGCGCTGGCGCATCATCACGGCACGTTTCAACTGACCGACGAGGCCATTGACGCGCCGGTCAACGATCTGGCGACCGCGCTCGATGCCGCCGGCGTCGCGCGGGAAAAGTTCGTCGCGCTGAAGCCGGGGCAGGTGTTCGAGATCTAGCCGATTTTACTGCGCTTTCGGTTTTATCTCGTAGGACACGCTCACCGTCACCCGCAGCGTTTCCTCGCCTTGTGCAACAGGCGCGGAGGCCGCCATTCCTGCCACCATCTTGCGATAGGGCACCGGACCCGGCGTGGTTTCTTCCGAAATGCTTAGCGGCGCGCCGAGCGAGATGCTCGCGGCCTTTGCGTAGATTTCCGCCTTGCGCCGCGCATCGGCGATCGCCTCGGAACGCGCGTCATCCAGCAGCTTCGATGCCTTTGAGACCGAGAAGCTGATGCCGCTGATCTCGTTGGCGCCGGCGCCGACCAGCACGTCGATGGTGTCGGCGACCTTGGTGATGTCGCGAATGGTGACGGTGACGCGGTTGCTCGCGCGATAGCCCGTGATCTGGAACGGCGCGTTGGGATTGCGCCCCGGCGCGCTCTGCGGCGACAGCGACAACCGCGAGGTCTGGAAATCCTTTTCCGCGATGCCGCCATTTTTCAGCGCGAGCAACACGATGCCCATGGCCTTGTTGTTGGCCTCGGAAGCCTCGCGCGCCGTCTTTGCCTCGGTGGTCACGCCGCTGTCGATCTGCGCGAGATCCGGCGGCACCGAAATCGTCGCCTCGCCGTTCACTGTAATGGTTGGCGGCGTTGTCTGTCCAAACGCCGACGATGCCGTGGCGGCAAGGGCCATCGCAGTAATGAGGGTGCGGACGCGCATTGATAACTCCAAGTTCTATGTGAGCGGCTATTCTGGTTAAACGGCAGTTCTATTTCAGCGGCACGAACACGTTGATGACGAGCTTGTCCTCGGTCGTCGTCAATGGATCGGTGATGTACTCTTCGATGAACGTGTCCTTGGCTTCGAGTTTCTTTTCATCGAGATGGTTGGTGATCGCCTCATACGTGTTGTCCATGTTGTCGTATGAGCCGCGATGGATGAATTTCAACGTCGGTCCTTCGGGTGAATTGCCGACGCTCATGCCTTTGGCGAGATTTTTCGGATCCTGATCGACCGGAATTTCGGCCTGATAGGTAAAGCCCGCATCGTCGGTCGAGGTGTAGACGATCAGTGACGAGCCGGCAGGCTTGATGCCCTGCTTGTCGAGAAATTCCGACAGCGTTTTCAGCGATCCCACCAGTGTCTCGAACGCGGCATCCCAGGACGCGGAGCCCTTCAGGATCACGACTTTTTTCGCGGTCAGGGTCTGCTCCGCGCCGAATGCGTCGCCGGTCTGGATGCTGGGCGCGGCTGGCGCCGCCGACGGGGCTTCGGCGGCGGGGCTTTGAGGTGCCGCAGGTGGGGTTGCGGGCGCATCCGCCGTTGGCGCTGCCGGGGTCGCAGGCGTCGTCGTCGAAGCTGCCGGGGGAGGCGTGGCCGGCGGCGCGTCCTTCGAAGCTGCGGGTGCCGGGGCAGGCGGCGGCGCGGTGGCCGTGGGAACGGCCGGGGGCTGCACCGGCCCCATCGGGATTTTGGTCCAGACCGCCGCGGCGACGACCAGCGCCAGAACGACCAGGACGGCAACACGGGCATTACTCATTCGATGGTCTCCGAAGGCGTCAGCAGGGTCATTTGTCCGGCAGCGAAGCGAATTCAGTTTACCACGAACCGCTTCCGACTGACATGCGGTGCAAACTGGGCGATCGCGAGGCACCCCACTGGCCTGTCAGGCGCACTGGTCAAGTCGGCCTGCATTCGCCATATAGACCGGATCATGAGCACGCTCGCCAACCACAGCTTCGCCAAGATGAACGGTATCGGCAACGAGATCGTCGTTGTTGATCTGCGCGATTCGGCGGCGACCGTCACCCCCGATGAGGCACGTGCGATCGCGGCTCCTGCCGGGGTGCCTTATGACCAGTTGATGGTGCTGCAACCGCCGCGCGTTCAGGGTACGGCCGCCTTCATCCGCATTTTCAACAATGATGGTTCCGAAGCCGCCGCCTGCGGCAACGGGATGCGCTGCGTGGCGCGTCAGGTGTTTGAAGAAACCGGCAAGTCGGCGCTGACCTTCGAGACTCGTGCGGGACTTCTGAACTGCTGGCAAGGACCGTCGCCCGATCTCTATACGGTGGACATGGGCGCGCCGAAGTTCGGCTGGCAGGACATTCCGCTTGCCGAGGAATTTCGCGATACGCGCTCGATCGAATTGCAGATCGGGCCGATCGACGCGCCGGTTCTGCATACGCCGTCGGTCGTGAGCATGGGCAACCCGCACGCGATCTTCTGGGTCGATGACATCGAGGCCTACGATCTCGGCCGCTTCGGGCCGCTGCTGGAAAATCATCCGATTTTTCCGGATCGCGCCAACATCACGCTCGCGCATATCGTGGACCGCGAGCACATCGTCATGCGGACATGGGAGCGCGGCGCGGGGCTGACGAGAGCGTGCGGCTCGGCGGCATGCGCCACGGCAGTGGCATCGGCGCGGCTGCGGCGCACCGAGCGCACGGTCCACATGACGCTGCCGGGCGGCGACCTCACCATCGAGTGGCGCGCGCAGGACGATCATGTTTTGATGACGGGACCCGCAGCGTTCGAATTCGAAGGCCGCTTCGATCCGGCGCTCTTCACCAACGTCGCCTGAGATGACCGTCGATGTCGTCACCTTCGGATGCCGGCTGAACACCTTCGAATCGGAGGTGATCCGGCGCGAGGCGGAAAGCGCCGGCATTCGCAACACCATCGTCGTCAACACCTGCGCCGTCACCAACGAAGCCGTCGCGCAGGCGCGGCAAACCATCCGCAAGCTGAAGCGTGACAAGCCCGATGCGCGCATCGTGGTCACCGGCTGCGCGGCGCAGACCCAGACGCAGATGTTCGCGCAGATGAGCGAAGTCGATCGCGTGCTCGGCAATGACGACAAGATGCACGGCGGCGCGTGGCGTGAAACGCACAGAGCGTTCGAGATAGACCCGGGCGTGTCGCGCGAAAAGATCGCCGTCTCCGACATCATGGCGGTGACCGAGATGGCCCCGCATCTGGCAGCGGGATTCCAGAGCGGGATGCCGCGTGTGTTCGTGCAGGTGCAGAACGGCTGCGATCATCGCTGCACCTTCTGCATCATTCCCTACGGTCGAGGCAATTCGCGCTCGGTGGCGATGGGCGCGGTGGTCGATCAGGTGCGGGCACTCGTTGAGGCCGGGCACGCCGAGATCGTTCTGACCGGCGTCGATCTCACGAGTTACGGCGCGGACCTGCCGGGCGCGCCAAAGCTGGGCGCGCTGACGAAGCAGATATTGAAGCATGTGCCGGACCTGAAGCGATTGCGCATCTCCTCGATCGATTCCATCGAGGCGGATCGCGATCTGCTCGATGTTATCGCCACTGACGAACGGCTGATGCCGCATTTGCATCTGTCGCTGCAGGCCGGCGACGATCTCGTTCTCAAGCGCATGAAGCGGCGGCACACCCGCGCCGATGCGATTGATTTCTGCAAGCAGGTGCGGCGGCTGCGGCCGGACATGGCGTTCGGCGCGGACATCATCGCGGGCTTCCCGACCGAAACCGAAGAGATGTTCGCGCGCTCGCAGGATCTCGTGGACGAGTGCGATCTCACCTTCCTCCATGTGTTTCCGTATTCGCCGCGTCCCGGCACGCCGGCGGCGCGCATGCCGCAGGTCGACGGCCGCATCATCAAGGAGCGCGCCAGGCGATTGCGCGCGATCGGTGAAGCGGCGTTGCGTCGCCGGTTGGCGTCGGAGGTGGGCGCCACGCGCCATGTACTGATCGAAAGCGCGACGCAGGGACGCACCGAGCATTTCGTTCCGGTTGCGATTGCGGGTGGCGAACAGAACACGGTCCGCAGCATTGTGATCGCCGGCCACGACGGTGAGCGATTGCTCACATAAAGACACGTATGTGCCGTGCCTGTCTTGTTGCCTTCAATTTGCGTCGCAATTGATGTAATGAAGTTACCATGTATCAAGGCTGCACCCGCAAAAGCGCGGGATAACTTTCAGAGCGGCGGCCTTCGTGGTCTTTGCAAATTGTCTGAGTCCCGAGGAGAAAATCCATGTCACTCGATTCCGATGTGCTCGTTGATCGCCGCCGGATCCGCCGCAAGCTGACGTTCTGGCGCGTGGTGGCGGCGCTGGGCGTCATCGCCGCCGTCGTCGCTGTCGCCGTACTGGTTTCGCCGGCAGGCCGCAGCGCGATCTCCGGATCGAACGCGATCGCGAGGGTCAAGATCGATGGCCTGATCCGCAGTGACCAGACGCGCGTCGAGGCGCTGGAGCGGCTTGAGAAGTCGTCTGCGGCAGCCGTCATCGTGCACATCAATTCGCCGGGCGGCACCACCGCCGGTTCCGAGCAGCTTTACGATGCTCTGGTGCGCCTGAAGGCGAAGAAGCCGCTGGTCGTGGTGGTGGAAGGTCTCGCCGCGTCGGGCGGATACATCGCTGCGCTCGCGTCGGACCAGATCATCGCCCAGCAAACATCGCTGGTCGGATCGATCGGCGTGTTGTTCCAGATTCCGAATGTGTCGGATCTGCTCAAGACCGTCGGCGTCAAGGTCGAGGAAGTGAAGTCATCGCCGCTGAAGGCCGCGCCCAACGGCTATGAGCCGACCAGTCCCGAGGCGCGCGCCGCGCTCGATTCGCTGGTGAAGGATTCCTACGCATGGTTCCGCGGCCTGGTGAAGGATCGTCGCGGCATGGATGACGCGACGCTGCAAACCGTAGCTGATGGCCGCGTGTTCACCGGCCGTCAGGCGGTCGGTCTTAAGCTGATCGATCAGCTCGGCGACGAGAAAACCGCCGTCGCATGGCTGGTTGCACAAAAAAAGATCGGTTCGGACCTGCCCGTGAAAGACTTCAAGCTTGCTCCGCGCTTTGGCGACATGACTTTCCTGCGCGCGACGGCGGCTGTCGCCCTCGATGCGGTCGGTTTGGGCGCGATCTCACGTCAACTTGAGCAGTCCGGCGTGGTGCAGGCCGTTGACCGCTTCGGTCTCGATGGGATGCTTGCGCTGTGGCAGCCGGCATCGTCGAATTGATTGGAATGGTCGCCCTGAATCGGGTTTCAACCGTTCCTCGCCGCATTGCGGTCGCGGGGGCAACAACGAATCCCGGCGTTTGTCACGCGATTTAGCCGCGTCTCGTTTTGAATTAGCGACTTGACAGTCCACGGCTTTTTCACAGAAATGTCCATCGCACGCTACGGGCCCAACACTCAATGATCAAATCCGAACTCGTTCAACGCATCGCCGAGCATAACCCGCATCTCTATCAGCGGGATGTCGAGAACATCGTGAACGCAATTCTCGACGAAATCGTTGCCGCGCTCGCCCGGGGCGATCGCGTAGAACTGCGTGGTTTTGGGGCTTTCTCGGTCAAGCATCGCCCCGCTCGCGCAGGGCGTAATCCACGCACCGGCGCGCATGTGCCCGTCGAGCAGAAGAGCGTGCCGTTCTTCAAGACCGGCAAGGAAATGCGTGAGCGGCTGAACCGCGACGAGGCGGCGGATCCAGCGGCGGCGACCTGATCCGGCCGGCTAAAATAATTCCAAAGTGCGGCCGCGCGCATTTTTGCGAACCGCCTTCAGAATTGCCAGCTCCAGGAACGCACGATGCTCCGCAAGATTTTCAACGCCTTGGTGATCCTGCCGCTTGCGATCCTGTTTGTCGTGTTCGCGGTCGCCAATCGCCACATCGTCACGCTATCGTTCGATCCCTTCAATTCCAGCGATCCCGCACTCGGCGTCTCGCTGCCGCTGTTCGTTGTCATCATCGCGGTGGCGATCTTTGGCGTGGTCGCCGGTGGCGTGGCCACCTGGTTCGGCCAGCGCCGCTGGCGGCGGGCTGCCCGGCAGCATGAGGCTGACGCGCGGCACGCCCGCGCGGAACTGGCGGATTTTCGGGAGAAGGCGCAGATCGCGTCGCGCACTGGCGAAAATCAGGTTCTGGCCTCGGGATCGGGCCCCGGCCTGACCCCGTCCTATCTGGCCATCGGGCGAGACAAGCACGGCGCGGCGTTGTAGAACCCGCCCTTCTGTTCCACAGCCTGTTTTCGGTTATCGGCCCCCGGCCCAACCACGCCTTGAGACCATGTCACTTGCAGTCAAAATTTGCGGCCTGTCCACGCGCGAGACCCTTGAGGTCGCGCTGGATGCGGGTGCCGACATGGTGGGCTTCGTGTTCTTCGAGGCGTCGCCGCGCCACATCGGTCTCGGTGTTGCGCGCGAACTCGGGCGGCAGGTCAACGGCCGTGCGCTCAAGGTGGCGCTGACCGTTGACGCCGACGATGCCTCCCTTGAGAACTGCATCGAGGCCTTGAAGCCCGGACTGCTCCAGCTTCACGGCGATGAGAGCGTGGCGCGCGTCCGCGACATCAAGCAGAAATTCGGACTGCCGGTGATGAAGGTGCTGTCGGTCGCAACCGCGGCCGATCTCGCAAGCCTTCCGGGTTATGCGGCGGTGGCCGACCGCATCCTGTTCGATGCCCGCGCTCCGAAGGACGCCACCCGTCCCGGCGGGCTTGGCGTGCCGTTCGACTGGCATCTGCTGGAGTACATCCATCTGTCGATTCCCTTCATGGTTGGCGGTGGGCTGAACGCAGCCAACGTCGCCGAAGCCATCACGGTTACCCGCGCGGGCGGCGTCGATGTGTCGTCGGGCGTTGAAAGCGCGCCGGGCGTGAAAGACGCCGACATGATCCGTGCCTTTATCCGCGTCGCGCGCGAAGCCGACCGCGCAACAACATCTTCGAAGATTGCGAGCAGCGTATGAGCGTCCAACGTCCCAATTCCTTCCGCTCCGGTCCTGACGAACGCGGGCATTTCGGCATTTTCGGCGGGCGCTATGTCGCCGAAACGCTGATGCCGTTGATCCTGGATCTGGAAAAGGCCTATGCCGACGCCAAGGCCGATCCGTCGTTTCAGAAGGAAATGAACGGCTACCTCAAGGACTATGTCGGCCGCCCGTCGCCGCTGTATTTCGCCGAGCGTCTCACCGATCATCTCGGCGGCGCGAAAATCTATTTCAAGCGCGAGGAGCTGAACCACACCGGCTCGCACAAGGTCAACAACGTGCTCGGCCAGATCATGGTCGCGCGCCGCATGGGCAAGAAGCGCATCATCGCTGAAACCGGCGCTGGCCAGCACGGTGTCGCCACGGCGACGCTGTGCGCGCGCTTCGGCCTCGAATGCATCGTCTACATGGGCGCGGTGGACGTGGAGCGGCAGCAGCCCAACGTGATCCGCATGGAAATGCTGGGCGCCAAGGTGGTGCCGGTGCAGTCCGGATCGCGCACGCTGAAGGACGCGATGAACGATGCGCTGCGCGACTGGGTCACCAACGTCGCCGACACGTTCTATTGCATCGGCACCGTGGCAGGCCCGCATCCGTATCCCGCGATGGTGCGCGACTTCCAGTCGATCATCGGCACCGAAACTCGCGCGCAGATGCAGGAGACGGAAGGCCGCCTGCCGGATTCGCTGATCGCCTGCATCGGCGGCGGCTCCAATGCGATGGGTCTGTTTCATCCGTTTCTCGACGATTCCGGCATCGAGATCTTCGGGGTCGAGGCGGCGGGGCATGGCTTGACCAACCTGCACGCGGCGTCGATCGCAGGCGGCCGCCCCGGCGTGCTGCACGGCAATCGCACCTATCTGCTGATGGACGACGACGGCCAGATTCAGGACGCACATTCGATTTCAGCAGGCCTCGATTATCCCGGCATCGGTCCCGAGCATTCCTGGCTGCACGAAACCGGCCGCGTGACGTATCTGTCGGCCACCGACGATGAGGCGCTGGCGGCATTCCAATTGCTATCGCGCCTTGAAGGTATCATTCCAGCGCTGGAGCCCGCGCATGCCATTGCGAAAGTGATGGACCTCGCGCCGAAGCGGCCGAAGGATCACCTGATGGTGGTCAATCTGTCCGGTCGCGGCGACAAGGACGTGCCGCAGGTCGGCGACATTCTGAAGGGTAAAAAGAAGTGACCACGCGCATCGACACACGTTTCGCCGAACTCAAGGCAGAAGGCCGCGCGGCGTTCGTCACCTTCGTGATGGCGGGCGACCCGGATCTTGCGACCTCGCTCGAGATTATTAAGGCGCTGCCGAAGGCGGGCGCGGACATCATCGAAATCGGCATGCCGTTCACCGATCCGATGGCCGACGGCCCCGCGATCCAGGCGGCGGGCCTGCGCGCGTTGAAATCTGGCACGACGCTGAAGAAGACGCTTCAGGTGGTGCGCGACTTCCGCAAGGACGACGCGACGACGCCGATCGTTCTGATGGGGTATTACAATCCGATCTACATCTACGGCGTGGACACGTTTCTGGTCGATGCGAAATCCGCCGGCGTCGATGGTTTGATCATTGTCGATCTGCCGCCGGAAGAAGATACCGAACTGTGCATTCCGGCGATGAAGGCCGGATTGAACTTCATCCGGCTCGCAACGCCGACCACGGACGACAAGCGTCTGCCGGCTGTGCTCGCGAATACCTCGGGCTTCGTCTATTATGTGTCGATCACCGGCATCACCGGGTCGGCCAGCGCCGATACCACTCAGGTGTCCGCCGCCGTCGCCCGCATCAAGCGTCACACCCAGTTGCCGGTCTGTGTCGGCTTCGGCATCCGTACGCCGGAAGCCGCCGCCGGTATCGCACAGGCCGCTAACGGTGCCGTGGTGGGTTCGGCGCTGATCGATGCGTTGCGCGCGTCGCTCGATTCTGAAGGCCGCGCGACCGCGAAAACGGTTCCCGCTGTGGCCGATCTGGCGGCAGCACTGGCGCAGGGCGTGCATGGCGCCAAACAGGCCGCAGAATAGCTTTACGCAAGCTTTTTATTGCAATTCCGGAGGGTTGCCCGGGCTCGCCCCGGCGTCCATATATCCATCTCCCAAAGACGGAGCCCGACATGAACTGGTTGACCAACGTTGTCCGGCCGAAGATTCGCAGCATCCTCAAGCGCGAGACGCCGGAGAATTTGTGGATCAAGTGCCCGGATTCCGGGCAGCTCGTGTTCTACAAGGATGTCGAACAGAACCAGTTCGTCATTCCCGGTTCAAACTATCACATGCGCATGGGCGCGGTGGCGCGGCTGAAGTCGATCTTCGACAACGAGACCTGGTATGACGTGGCGCTTCCCGAAGTGACCGCCGATCCGCTGAAGTTTCGTGATGAGCGCAAATATGTCGACCGCATCAAGGACGCGCGCTCCAAGACGGGCCTCCATGACGCTGTAAAGGTCGGCTACGGCAAGCTGGAAGGCAACGCCGTCGTTGTCGCCGTGCAGGACTTCGACTTCATGGGCGGCTCGCTCGGCATGGCGGCGGGTGAAGCCGTAGTCAAAGGCCTCGAACTTGCGATCGAGAAAAAATCACCTTTCATCATTTTCGCGGCGTCCGGCGGCGCGCGGATGCAGGAAGGCATTCTGTCGCTGATGCAGATGCCGCGCACCACGGTAGCGATCCAGATGCTGCGTGAAGTGCATCAGCCCTACATCGTGGTTCTGACCAATCCGACCACCGGCGGCGTGACCGCATCCTACGCAATGCTGGGTGACGTGCAGATCGCCGAGCCGGGCGCACTCATTGGGTTTGCCGGCGCGCGCGTCATCGAGCAGACCATTCGCGAGAAATTGCCGGAAGGTTTCCAGCGCGCCGAGTATCTCAGGGAACACGGCATGGTGGACATGGTGGTGCATCGCCATGAGTTGCGCGGGACATTGGCGCGGCTTTGCCGGCTGCTGACCAAGGCGCCGGCAGCTTCCGAAAGTTTCGCGTCGGTCGCGCCGTTGCCGGTTGATCTGCCTGCGGTCGCGTCGCCGGCGTGACGTCGCCTGCGGCCAAAGATCCATCCAGGAATTCGTCGGCGTCCTACGACGACATCCTCGCGCGCCTCGCCTCGCTGCACCCCAAGCGCATCGACCTCACGCTCGATCGCATGTGGCGCATCCTGGAGCGCCTTGGTCATCCCGAAAAGAAAATTCCGCCCGTCATCCATATCGCCGGCACCAACGGCAAGGGATCGACGGTGGCGTTCCTGCGCGCCATTCTAGAGGCTGCGGGGCTGCGTGTGCACGTCTACACATCGCCGCATCTGGTGCGCTTCAACGAACGCTTTCGTTTGGGGCAGGTCGGCGGCGGTGTGCTCGTCACCGACGATCAGCTGCGCGCGGCGCTGGATCATTGCGAGCAGGTCAATGACGGCGAGCCGATCACGATATTCGAGATTGAGACCGCCGCGGCATTTCAGTTGTTCGCCGAGCACCCGGCGGATGTCGTGTTGCTTGAAGTAGGCCTCGGCGGCAGGCTCGATGCGACCAACGTCATCGATGCGCCGCTGGCCAGCGTCATCACGCCCATCGGCATGGATCACATCGAATTTCTCGGCGATACGCTAATTAAGATCGCCACTGAAAAGGCCGGGATTATCAAGAAGGGCGTTCCGGTGGTTTGCGCCGAACAATCGGCGGAGGCGATTGCTGTGATCGGGCAGGCGGCCAGGCGCGCCCATGCGACGCTTCACGCGGCGACGGAAGGCTGGCATGTCAATGTGGAGCACGGACGGCTGGTTTATTCGGACGAGCGCGGCCTGCTGGACCTGTCCGCGCCGCGGTTGTTCGGGCGGCACCAGTTCGACAATGCAGGATTGGCGATCGCGACCCTGCGCGCCATCGAGACCTTGAAGATCGATCCGGCCGCATTCGAGCAAGGCATCGCGCGCGCGGAGTGGCCGGCACGGATGCAGCGGCTGACGTCGGGCAAGCTGGTTGAGGCTGCGCCTCACGATTCGGAGATATGGCTCGACGGCGGCCACAATCCCGACGGCGGTCGCGTTGTCGCCGATGCGCTGGGCGATCTGGAAGAGCGCGTTTCGCGCCCGTTGGTGGTGATCGTCGGCATGATGGGCAACAAGGATGCCGGCGGCTTCCTCGCGAACTTCGCGGGACAGACACGCCACATCGTCGCGGTGAAAATTCTAGATCAAGACAACGCGATGTCGCCGGACGTACTGGCCGATGCCGCGCGACAGCTGGGGATGCGGGTCGAGACTGCGGTGAGCGTCGAAGCGGCACTGCGCGCGATCGCAAAATTGGCCTACGAAGTGCCGCCGCGCATTCTCATCACCGGCTCGCTCTATCTCGCGGGGCATGTGCTGGCTGAAAACGGCACGCTACCGCAATAACCAACGTCGCAAACGAAAACGGCCAGCTTGCGCCGGCCGTTTGCAAAATCTCAAATCTAAAAACGATCAGACAGCGGCGGTGATCCACTGCTGCAGCTTGGCCTTCGGCGCAGCGCCGACCTGCCGCGAGGCCATCTCGCCCCCCTTGAAGATCATCAGCGTCGGGATCGACATCACGCCGTACTTCGAGGCGGTCTTCGGACTTTCGTCGACATTGAGCTTCACGATCTTGACCTTGTCGCCCATGGCGCCGGCGATCTCGTCGAGCGCGGGGGCGATCATGCGGCACGGACCGCACCATTCCGCCCAGAAATCGACGACCACGGGGCCGTCCGCCTTGAGAACTTCCGCTTCGAAATCGGTGTCCGAAACCTTACCCACACTCATGTGATCTGCCTCGTTGGATGAAAGGCGCGGGAATTTTTGAGAGAATCGCGCGCAAGAAACGTAGGCCCAACCTATGAACGCGCCCCTGCGGGGTCAAGGCTGGTCACCGCGACGTGTTCCGTCGGCCAGGCGGCGCCAGCTTCGGGAATCGGCCTCGATTCAACGGGTTAGGGTTGCGCGGTCGATCCAGTTGGTTGAGGGCGCCTCAGGAGATGATCGATTGCAGCTCTGCGTCCAGCGCGGAGGCCGGAATTTCCATCATGGCCGCGGTCTCGGTCCACAGCAGGATGCAGCGCACCGGCCGGCCGGGGTAAAGCCGCCGCAACACGTCGCGATAGAGCGCCAGCTGATGCACGTAAGCCCGCGGCGCGTCGGCCGCTGCGTGCGGCGGGGCGTGGTTGGTCTTGTAGTCGACGATCAGGACCTCATGCGGCGTCACCACCAGCCGGTCGATCTGGCCAGACACCAGTGCAGGCGGTTTGCCGCGCCGCGCGACCCGTCCGGCAATCGAGACCTCGGCGCGGCTGCCGTCCGCGAACAGCGGCGCGAGCGTTGGTGTGGCGATCAGCGCCACGACTTGTTGCGCCAACGCCTCGCGCTCTTCGGCGGGCCAGCCTTGCGCATTGCGCTGAAGATAGTCGCGCGCGGCGCTGTCGCGGCGTTCGGTCGCCACATCCGGCAGCGACTGCAGAAGACGATGGATCAGTGTTCCGCGCTTCAAGGCGCGCTCGCGGGCGTGTCGCGATTCGTCGCTCAGAACGCGATGATCGTTGTTGTCATCCTCGGCTGCGTCGGAGGGACGCAACACCACATCCACGGGCTCGTCGCGCGGCGCGAGATCGCGCAGCCACGCAGGCAATTCAATATCCGGCGATGCTTGCGCGGCAATAACCGGCACGGGCAGCTCGACATCCCCGGCGCGTGAATAGCGCTTCACCGGGCCCTGCGCGGTCTCAAGTTCTTCCAGTTGCAGCCCCGACGCGACGAGCCCCTTTCCGATCAGATCGTACCAGGACTTGTCGCGCACCGCCTTGACGTTGCCCGGCAGCACGCCGCCGACGATCAGGCGATCCGCTGCGCGCGTCATCGCCACGTAGAGCAGGCGGCGATATTCGTCCTCGGTCTCATCTTTCATGGCGGCGCGGGCGGCCGCCACATTCGGCAGATCGTCCGCCTTCTTGCCGGCCCAAAGCACCACGCCGGGCACGTTGGGTGCGGCGTTGCCCTGTGGCATGTGGATCAGGTTCACGCGCTGCGAATCCGCAGGCGATGTCGTGGTGTCGACGAGAAATACGACGGAGGCTTCGAGGCCTTTCGCGCCGTGCACGGTCATGACGCGGACTTCGTCGCGCTCGATTTCCATGTCGCGTTTGACTTCGGTGTCGGCGGCACGCAGCCACGCCATGAAGCCTTGCAACGACGCCGGTGCTTTCCGCTCATAGGTCAGCGCGAGTTCGAGAAACTCGTCGATCGCGTCATTGGCCTCGAGGCCGAGCCGCGACAGGATGCGCGCGCGGCCCGTTGGGCCGTCACTTTGGCCGCCGAGCAGCCAGGCGTAGAATGTGAAAGGCGTGACGCTGGCGAATTTTTCCTCGCACTCTTCAAGGCGTGCCAGCGCGGATTCCAGCCTGTTATTGCCAGCTGCGTGTTGCGCCAGCGCCGCGCGCAGCGTGCCTTTGCGCTCCGGTGCTATTGCCAAAAGATCGTCGTCGTCGAGTCCGAACAGCGGGCTCTTGAGCGCCACCGCCAGCGCCAGATCGTCGCGCGGCAGCAGCAGCGCGTCGGCGAGATTCATCAGGTCGATGACCGCGATGTGTTCTGTCAGTTTCAGCCGGTCCGCTCCGGCGACGGGAATGCCGGCATGTTTCAGGGCCTGAATAATGGTGTCGAACGCCCTGCCGCGCCGCCGCACCAGAATGAGAACATCGCCGTAGCGCAACGGACGCCTGCGGCCAACGGAGCCTGTCATGATCCCGGCGTCGATCAGCGCCGCGATCTCGTCTCGCACGCGCCGCGCCAGCCGCGCTTCCGGGCTCTTCTCCGGCACAGCGTCGAGTGCCGCGCGCCATCCCGTCACATCGTCGCGTGCGGTCGGGGTTTCAAGGTCCCACAGGTCGACCAGCGCGGGGGCAGCGTCGCCCAGCGCGTTGTGAACCGGATAGCCGTTCGCGACGGCATGAATGCTGCTGAAAATCTCGGTGTCGCGAAAAACATGGTCGACCGAATTGAGGATCGTCCAGCCCGAACGAAACGAATGCTTGAACTCGACGGACTCGAAATGGAGTCTTGCATTTTTGAACCGCGTTTCCATCTCGCGGCGGCGACTGTCGAACTCGCGCGGAGCGGCTCCCTGAAACGAGAAGATCGATTGCTTTTCGTCGCCGACCGCGAAGATCGTGCGTTTGACGCCGTCGCGCGCGCCCGCGCCGGACGTGAATTCCGATGTCAGCTTTTCGATGATGTCCCATTGCCGGGGACTGGTATCCTGCGCCTCGTCGATCAGGACATGATCGATACCGCGGTCGAGCTTGTAATGCACCCAGCCCGCCGAGACGCTATGGAGCAGGTTATGGGTCTTCGCGATCAGGTCATCGTAGTCGAGCAGGCCGCGCTCGCGTTTCTCGCGCTTGTAGTTTTCGGTCACCGCGCTCGCGATGACCAGAAGAGCCTCGGTGCGGTCACGCTGCATGACGGCGCGACGCTTTTCGATCAAGGCGAGGACACGTTCGTTTTCACGTAACAGACGCTGCGCCAATTCGGGGTACAGATCGTTGATCTTCTTGGTGACAAGCGTCTTGCGCGGTTCAAGCTCCTTGGTCAGGAACACCTGAAGATACTTGTCGATTTGCGCGCTACCGGTAGTGCTCAGCGCATCACGGAATCGCGCTGCCTGAGCGGTATCTGTTTTGTTCCCGCCTTCGAGCGCAGCAGCGACGGCCTGCCACTCGCTGCGCGGCACGTTGGGGCCATCGACGATCTCGCGTTCGACATCCTCGATGCGCTCGCTGACGCCGATGCCGAGCGTGAGTGCGACCTGCGCCATGGCACGGTCGATGTTACCTGCGCTGTCGGACCACGCCATGAAACGATCGCGGCTCAGGCAGGCATCGCGCACCACATCCTTGAAGGTCACATCGGCGGCCGTCGCCATCGCGACGTCAAGTCCGCGTCCCATGCGGCTTGCGGGATTGGCTGATGCCTCCAGCAGCACCTTGAGGTTGGCGCGCTCCATCATGTCGGTCTGGTCGCGATCGTCCAGCACCGCGAAGTGCGCGGGCACGTTGGCCTCGAACGGGAATTGTTGCAGCAGCCGCGTGCAGAGCGCGTGAATGGTCTGCACCTTGAGCCCGCCCGGCGTTTCCAGCGCGCCGGCGAACAGTTTCCGGGCGCGCCTCCGGGTTTCGGCGTTCGGCTCCGGCGCGCCGATCAGGCGGATCGCCGCGTCGAGTTCGTCGTCCGGCATCCGGACCCACTTGCCGAGCGTCGCGAATACGCGCTGCGCCATGTTGGCTGCCGCGGCCTTGGTGAAGGTGATGCAAAGAATTTTTTCCGGCTGCACGCCGCTGAGCAGCAGCCGGATCACGCGGCTGACCAGCACGTGAGTTTTGCCGGACCCGGCATTGGCTGCGACGAAGGCCGACGCATCCGGGTCCGACGCGCGGGCCTGCAACGCGGTCACGTCGATAGGGATGTCTTTGCGAGGTGCGCTCATTCGATCTCCTCGCGTCCGTCGCCGATGACCGACCACTCCTTGATGCGCGCTAGATCGTCGTAGGTGCCGTAGCGGTTCTCCCACATCGGCAGCACCACCGAGCGATAGGCCTCGTCCTGATTGGCGTAACGATGGATCAACGCGGTCAGTTCGCGCAGCGCCTCGTCCGCCGCGTCGTCCGGCAGTTGCGGTGGATCGCTCTTGTTGAGCCTCAACTCCAGAACGGTCGCCTTGCCCGGAGGATTGTTGCCGCTGAGCCGGACATAGACCAGTTCGCTGACCGACGCGCCTGCCGGAATGTCTCCGAAGCCGCCGCCGCGCAGGATCGCCGCTTCCAGCGTGAGCTGCGGCGACAGGCCGAGAGTGACCTGCTTGGCGCTGGGCGGCTGGCCAGTCTTGTAGTCGAGCAATGCGAAAGTCTGGTCGGTGCGATGCTCGATGCGATCGGCGCGCGCGGTCAGCGTGAATTTTTGCCCGTTGTCGAGAAGGATCGGAATGCTGCCGGAAATTTCCGCAGCGATGCGCGCGACATTGAGCCGCCGGTCGCGTTCCCACCCGGCGAACCATGACGCGATGCGCAGGAAGCGCGGCCACCACAGCGCGCGCGCTTCAGGCCGTTCCATCAATGGCGCGAAATGTTTTTCGCCGATGACGCGCAGCGCGCCCGCCGGATCGTCCGGCAACGCGGTTGCAAATCTGGTGGTGAATTCGCCGAGCGCTTCGTGGATCGCCGAGCCGCGATCCGCCGCAGTCAGCGGCATATCCACCGGATCGAGCGGAAGCAGCCTGAGAATACGCTTTGCGTAGATGGTGTAGGGGTCGCGCAGCCAGTCCTCGATCTCGGTGACCGACATTCGCGCCGGCCGCAGGGCGACAGCAGGCTTCGGCATCGGCTGCGGCGCAGGCGTGACAATCGCGGGTCGATCGAGCGCGTCGGCCCAGTGCGTGTAGCGCTCGCCCTGGCGCTTCGCGTCAGTCCAGAGTTTCTCGCCGGCGACGGCTTCAAGCCGGTGCAGGAAGCGTGAGGCGACGGCGGGCGCGCCGCCGACTTTCGCGGCGCGCGACAGGATGACGTCTTTCGCCCCTAACAGTTGCGCGAAATCATGCGCCGACAGTCCGATGCGCCGCTCGGGCAGATCGAGGCCGAGTTGGTGCCGCATCGGACGGCTCAGCCACGGATCGACGCGCGCCGCGGGCGGCCACACGCCCTCGACCAGGCCGCCGAGAATGACGCGGTCGCTTTCGGTGAGGCGTGCTTCGAGCGGACCGTAGATGCGAAGGTGCGCGCCTGCGGCTTGCGGCCGCCGAACGATGCGATCGCCGAATGCGGTCTGGAACACATCGGGATAATCGCCGAGGTCGAGCATAAGCCCGCTTGGCGGTGGCGGCTTGCCGGGATCCGTTGCCGCACCGCCGACCTGAAACAGGTCATCGAAGGCCTTCGACAGCGCGTTGCCGTCCGGCGCTTCGAACGCGAGCGTCCTTTGTCTGTCGTCGGCCGCGAGCGCGATGAGAGCATTGCGATGCAGGGCCGCCAGTTCGGAAAAATCGTGCGGCTTGCTGCGCTTGATGTCTTCTAGCGGCTTGAGTGCAAGCGTCAGTTCGCCGATCAGCGTCTGCACGCCGTCGAGCGCTGCATCGCTCAGTTGCGCGCGTGGCTCGGAGTGGTGGATGGCGGAGATCTCCTGCCGTCGGAGCTTGCCGAGTTCGTCGCGGAAACGGGAAAAATCGCGCGCCAGCCCGGCGCTGCCTGCCGCTGGTCGTGTTCCGCGCAGCAACGCCAGTTCGAGATCGGAGATTGCGATCGACCAGAAGCCTTGCGTCCGTCCGAGCCGGAACAGGGGATGCTTCAGGAGCGCCAGCAACGCTGGCGGCGCCAAGTCATCCGCGACGGTTTGCGCGGCTAGCCGCGCAAAAATCCCCGCCGGAGTGTCCATCAGGGAGTCGCCGCCGGAATCGTCGAACACGAGATTCCATCGATCGAGCGACGCCATCACACGGCGCGCCAGCGCACGGTCGGGGGTTACCAGCGCTGCGCTCATGTTTTTTTCGCGCGCCTCGCGCATGGCCACCGCGATGGCCAGCGCTTCCATCTCCGGATTGGCGGCTTCGACCACGGACAGGTTCGCCATGCCGCCGGCGATTTTTGCGGCGATGTCCGGTACCTCAAGCCGCGTATGCCAGTCGGCACTGACGTTAGCGGGGCGCATCGCTTCCGATGCGAGCACTTCGCGGCCATGGGTTGCGGGCCCGGTGAGTGCGGTCACATCGCGGCGTTCGATTTTGAACACGCGCGACAGCAGGTGATGCAGCGCGAATTGCGGATGGCTCCAGGTCGGCGGCGGGGTCGATGGATCAACATCGTTCTCGACGTCGCCGATGGAATTCCAGGCCGCGTCATCGAGAATGGTGTCGAGGCCGGGCAGCACCACCGCGCCTTGCGGCAGCATGGCAATGGCGCGCAGCAGTTTCGCTGTCGTCGGCATCGATCCTGTCGAGCCTGCCGCGATCACCGGGCCTTTGGGATGGGCTTTGAGGCGTGAGACTTCTGCATCGATCAGCCTGTCGCGCCGTGCGGCAGGCTCGATGCGGTCAATCTCCTTGAGATGATCCGGCCATGTCTCTTTCGCGATCTTCAGGAATTTCAGCGTGCGCTGCCAGTAATCGTCGAGTTCGTCCGGTACGATGCCGTCGAGCGCATTCCAGCCGACACCGCGTGTCACCATGTCGTCCATCAGCCGCGCCAGATCGCCGGCCAGCGCCAGTGTCGATGCCGGACCGCCAACCACGAGTGAATCGGGCTGGCTCTTCGCCCATGCGGCGACGAGTTTCGCCAGCGTCAATCGCCGCTCGAGGTCGTCAAGTTTCGGCGGCAGCATGGCCGCTTCAGCGCCACTGATTTGCGCGTCCGAGAATTCCAGTTCGTCCTCGTCGACGCTGCCGAGCGCGACGATACGCGGCAGCACCACCGCATCGGACTTCAGCACATCGAGAAACACCTCGCGCGCCATGCGGCCGGCACGGCGCGTGGGCAGATAAAGCGTGACGTCGGCCAGAAGCTCGGGATTGGCGCGTGCGTCAAACCCTTTGACCAGCCGGCCGTCGACAAGGGCCTCGATCACCGTATGAAGAAATGGTGCCGATGAGGGGACGTTGAAAACGCGCATGAAAATTCCGATTCGCGACCGGCGTCATCATGGCATGTGGAGGGTGGCGGAGGGGAGTCTTGTGCGGGGTTACGCGACGCTGGCCAGCAGCGCTTCTTCCGCGGCGTGGACCGCATCCGGTGTGCCGACATGCATCCACAGACCATCGAGCCGCAGTCCGAACAGCCGTTCCTGCTCATTGGCCACGTCGAACATCTTCGTTAGCGAGAATTCGCCGGCGGGAGCGTTCTTGAAGATCGAGGGCGACATGATGGCGGCGCCGGCATAGACGAACGGCACCACCTGATGTTCCTTGCGCCTGAGCAGCGCGCCGTCGGTCAGCATCGTGTAGTCGCCGGAGCCGGCGTAGCCGATGCTGTGGGCCGTAGGCGCCATCAGCAGCAGAATGTCCATTCGCGCCGGATCGAACGCTTCCGCCAGACGGAGCAGGTTGGGCTGCACGCCGTCGATCCACATCGTGTCGGCGTTGAGATGATAGAATGGCGCATCGCCGAGCAGAGGCAGCGCCTTGACCACGCCGCCACCGGTGCCGAGCACGACATCGCGCTCATCAGAAATGATGACGCGCGGTTTCGTCCGGCCTTTGACGTGCTGCACGATCTGGTCGGGCAGGTAATGCACATTGACCACCGCCGTGGTGACATCCGTTTCCGCAAGGCGGTCGAGCACATGGTCGAGCAGAGGCTTTCCGGCGACCGGAACCAGCGGCTTGGGCATCATGTCGGTCAGCGGTCGCATCCGCGTGCCGAGGCCTGCGGCGAGAATCATGGCTGTGACGGGCTTGGTCGGCATCGTCGGGTGGTTCTCACTTGGTTCGCGGACATATCCGGCGAACGTGAAAGGCCGCCGAGCATAGCATCCGAATCGCTGAAATGCGCCGGTGGCTCAGGCTGTAGTGGGACTTTGTGACAGCGGTGCGACTCAAGACCGGTGGGTCCCGGGGTGTCAGACCTCGACGATCTGCGCGTTGCCCGGGTTGCGGCGAGCAGGCTTCTTCTTGACGTCGGATGGCTTCAGGAAGCCTGCCCCGATCTGCTCGCCGTTGACCCAGGCGAGTTCGCAGCGGCGATAGGCAAGGCCGGTGGAGGAGAGCAGCAGAAAGAATTCCTTGAGGTTCAGGCCTTCAACCGATCCTTCGACAGTCAGTTTCGCGCCGGTCTCGGAAATATCCTCGACCAGGCAGTTGCGCCGCCATGTCCCGTCGATGCCCATCAGGTGGGCTGCAAAACCGCGTTCGAACACTACGCGGTCGCCCCGTTGCCGTTCCGCAGCCATGAATCACTCCGCTCGTTATGCGTCCGGTGTGCGTCACAGCGCCGGGCTGTGCTCCGCACGGTCGTTAAAAATGCAAATTAGGCGCTGGCTGGCTAACAAGCGGTAAAGCGGCTCCCTCAAACTGGCGGATTTGGTCAGGGTCCGGGCGGCGGAACGTGGGCTATGCACCATTCGCGGAACGTCTCGAGGGACGGATGGGCAAGGGCGCGGTTGAGGTACGTCCACACCCGTGGCTGATGCCGCAGATAGTGCGGTTTGCCGTCCCGGCGGTTCAGGCGGGCAAAGGTGCCCAGCAGACGGGTATTCCGCTGCGCCGACATGATGGCGTATTGCTGCACGAAGGCGGCCGGATCGAACGCCGGATCTGCGGTCCGCCGTTCTTTAGCGTACCGCGTGAGCATCGATATCTCGACGCTCTCCGGTACATCGATCCGGGCGTCCTGCAACAGCGACACCAGGTCGTAGGCGGCCGGGCCCATCACCGCGTCCTGAAAGTCCAGCAGGCCGACGCGGCCGGTGTCCCGGCGGTGATCGAGCCAGATCAGGTTGGGCGAATGGAAGTCGCGCAGCATCCAGGTGCGTGGTGCGGCGGCGAGTTTGGCGAACAGATCCTGCCAGATCAGCACGAAGTCCGCCTGCATGTTGCTGGTCAGCGTCACGCCCTTGTCGGCCAGATACCATTCCGGCATCAACACGACCTCGACCATCATCGCGTCGTTGTCGAACAGCGGCACGGTGTAGTCGAGGTGCGGCGCGAGCGGCAGCACATCCGGCAATTCCTCATTGTGAAGCGCCGCCAGCATGTCGACCGCGATCTGGTAGCGGTCCACGATCGGCCGGGGCGGATCGCCCTCGATGAAAAGATCCCGGCCGAAATCCTCGGTGATGAGGAAGCCGTCCTCCAGATCCGCGTGATGGATCGCGGGCGCGGAATAGCCGCGTTCGCGCAGCCCGTTGGCGATGGCGACGAACGGCCTCACGTCCTCGGCGAGATGAACCGCCTCGCTGTAGGACTTGCCGTCGTACAGCGACGGGCCGTCGGGACGGCGCGGCGAATTCATCAGGATGGTGGATTGGTCGCCCTTGATCAGCCGGGCGTAGGATCGCGTCGAGGCGTCGCCCGGCATGCGCTGGCGCTTCGCGTCGACGCTGCCCGCGAGTTCGAGGAACCGGCGCAAGGCCGCGAGCCGCTCGACTTTCGCGGCCGCCTTGCCGTATCCGGTGATTTCAGCGGCGCGCGCGCCGCTGCCCAGTGACGGCCGATGGCTGAACGCGATGTCGATGCGGTCGGAGGGCAGCAGACCCGGCGCGCGCTCCGGCCATTCGATCAGTGCGACTGTGCCGTCAGGCAGCGGGACAAGACCGATTTCTTCCAGTTCGTCCGGATCGTTGACGCGATAAAGATCGGCGTGGAGCACCGGGAATGGCGGCAGGTCATAGGTTTGCGCCAGCGTGAAAGTGGGGCTCGGCACTTCAAGGTCGTCATCCTGCGCGAGATAGCGGATCAGCGCGCGGGCGGCGGCGGTCTTTCCCGCACCGAGATCGCCGGTCAATGTGATGACATCACCAGCACTCAAGAGCAGCGCGAGATCGGCCATCAGATGCGCGGTCGCGGTCTCATTCGCCAGGGCGACCTGGAATGTCGAGAGATCGCTCATTCAGCGGCATTGCGATAGGACTGATCGACGGGAAATTCGCAGGTCACAGTGGTGCCGTTTCCGACCACCGAGTCCACATGGACCTTGCCGCCATGCAGTTCGACGAAGGATCTGACCAGCGACAGGCCGAGCCCCGCGCCGCGATGGCGCGAGCCGTTGGCGTGGCTCTCGAACCAGTCGAACACCTTGTCCTTGACTTCTTCCGGGATGCCAGGGCCGCTGTCGGACACAGAGAACACCACGTTGCTGTCGTTGCGCCGTGCGCGCAACATCACCGTGCTGTTCTGCGGCGAGAAGCCGACAGCGTTGGCGAGCAGATTGTACAGCACCTGAACGATGCGCCGCTCGTCGGCCACGAAATCGCCGATGGCAGGGTCGATGTCGATGTCGAGCCGGATCTGTTCGCGTGCCAAGCGGTCCTGAATGCCGGCGGTGGCGTCATCGACAGTCTTCTGCACATCCACTGGCCCGAGGTTAAGCGTCATGGCGCCGGCGTCGATGGTGGCGAGATCGAGGATGTTGTTGATGATGGCGAGCAGCGCGTTGGTCGATGTCGTGATGTAGCTGAGATATTCGCTCTGTTTCAGCGTCATCGGTCCGGTCGAGGGATCGCTGAGGAAATGCGCGAAGCCGATGATGGTCGTCAGCGGAGAGCGCAGTTCGTAGGAAACGTGATGAACGAAATCGACCTTCATCTGGTCGGCGGCTTCCAGCGCCTCGTTGCGCTCGCGCAGCGCGCGTTCGACGTTGACGGTGTCGGTGACGTCCTGGAAGGTCAGCATGGTCGCGCCGTCGGGCAGCGGCATGGTGGTGCAGTCCAGCACGCTGCCGTCCTTGCGCTCAAGCTTGAGCGGGACGGAAATGCGGTCGTCGATGCCGGTGATTGCGGCGCGCAGCGTCTGCCACGTGGCGTCGTCGTCGAACAACGGTCTGCACCACTGTTCGATAGCTTCGATGTGCGGTCGCTGCGCCAGCGCATCGGGTGACAATTTCCACATCCGCGCGAACGGCGGATTGAACAATTGCGCGCGGCCGTTGCTGCCGAACACGGCGACGGCTTCAGCCAGATTGTCCAGCGTCTCGCGCTGGACGCGAATCAGGCCGTCGTTTTGCCGCGCGAGTTTCAGGCTCTCGGTCACATCGTCGAACAAGTAAGTGACGCCGCCTTCAGGATTGGGCGTGGTGACGACGCTGAGCGCGCGCCCGTCCGGCAGATACCAGGTGTCTTTCGCGGGTTCGATGGCGCGGTAGGCCTCGAACAGCTTGTTCTTCCAGGCGCGAAAATCCGGCTGTTCGGGAATCTTGCGCGCGACGCGCAGCTTGTCGAGTACGCTGGAATCGTCGGGATTGTCGTCGAGGAACGCGCGATCGAAGTCCCAGAGCCTGCGATAGGAATCGTTGTAGAAGGTCAACCGGCGCGAAGCATCGAACACTGCCACGCCCGACGAGAGTTGATCGAGCATACGCCGGTGCGCCTCGGCCATTCGCTCCAGTGCGGCGCGCAGGTTCGCGGCTTCGGTTGCATCGACAGCGATGCCGGCGCTGCCGCCTGCCACCGTGAGGGCGTGAATGTCGAAGATGCGGCGCTGGCCGCCGGCGACGACGGGGACGCGCGCCTGAAAGGCATTCCCCTCCGCGAGCGCGCGCGCCATGTTGCCGCGATCGTCATGGTCGAGCAGTTCGAGATTGCGTTCGACGGTGTCGGCCACCGAGCCGGCATCGACGGCCTGTGCATAGGCGGCGTTGGCGAAACTGAGCGTGCCGTTGCCGCGCCGGACCCAGACCGGCAGCGGGACTGCGGCGGCGAACGCGCGCAGCGCGCCGGTTTCTTCCAGCATTTGATTGTGCCGGATGCTGAGTTCGGCGAACTCCATCCGGATTCCGGAGAGTTCGCGAATCCGGACGATGGCCTGTCCGCCGATGGCGCGTCCCATCGCCTCGATGGAGCGCCCGGTCGCTGTCGAGAGAGTGAGCAGGAAGCCTTCGCCCGCCTCGCGCAATTTATCGACGGCGTGATCCATGGCGAGCGCCTGTTCGGGCAGCAGCCAGCTTCCGAAGGCCAGTACGCGCTGCGGACTGTACTGGTCCGAGCCGTGCGGCATCAGCAGCGAGACGTCGCCGCTGATATCAGGACGGTCGTCGCCAGCTGCCCATGCAATCAGAACCTGAGGTTCCGCGAACAGCAGCGCGCGAAACCGGTCGGCCTCGAGCTGAAGCGCCTGATTGTCCGACAGAAGGCGCGATTCGATGCGGGCCGCACGCAGCCGTGTTCGCATCAGGAGAATGGCCGCGACCACTGAGAAGCCGAGCACGGCCGCAGCGACGCTCAGCGCCGCAATTTCCTGCCGGTCGATGCTGGCGAAAAACGACAATGCGCCGTTGAGGACATCATCGCGCGCAAAAGCGGGCGCGCTGCCGAACAGGGCCGCCACAAGGCCGATCGCGCCTCCGCGCACAATCGAAGTGCACGACAGCAACGTCCGCCGCATCCCCTCGATCACGCCTGACATGATCTATCCCGACCGCCGCTCACGAATCGAACGACAATATCCTCAACAGGAGTCGCCGGGTAAGAGTCCAGACCGTGAACGTGAATCGTGCTGCAAAATAATGACAGCGTTCGCGATTGTGCGGTGCGATTCGATCCAGAGTCGGGATCGATCTACCGCCCGGTGGAACCAAACCCGCCGCTGCCGCGATCCGTGGACGACAGCGATGCGACAGCCACCAGATTTGCCTGTGTCACGGCGGCGATGACAAGTTGGGCGATGCGCTCGCCGCGCCGGATCGTGAACGGTTCCTCGCCGTGATTGATCAAAAGCACCGAAACTTCGCCGCGATAGTCAGCATCCACCGTGCCCGGCGAGTTGAGGACTGTGACGCCGTGCTTGAGCGCCAGCCCGGAACGTGGCCGCACCTGCGCTTCATGGCCCGGTGGCACCGCGATCATCAACCCGGTGGGCACCAGCGCGCGTTGTCCCGGCTGCATGGTCAGCGGCTTGTCCTCGGGAACCGCCGCCTGCAGATCGAGACCTGCGGCGTGAGCGCTCTGATAAGCCGGCAGCGCGAGGCCGTTGGCGTGGGGCAGGCGCTGAATCTCGACGGTGATGTTCAAGGTCATGCAGGCTGTTGTCCTATCGTGCTGGCGATTTTCGCGACAAGAGCGTCGGCGACTTGCTCTTTGGTCATCACCGGCCAGGAATCGACATGCGTCTGCTTGTCGATGCGCGTGATCAGATGAACGGTGTTGCGGTCGCCGCCCATCACGCCGGTGGCGGGTGACACATCGTTGGCGACGATCCAGTCGCAGCCCTTGCGCGCGAGCTTCAGCGTGGCATTGACGATCAAGTTTTCGGTTTCCGCAGCGAAGCCGATGACCAGTTTAGGCCTGTCCTGCTTGCGTTTCGCGACGGTGGCGAGAATGTCCGGATTCTCCACCAGTGCGAGAGAGGGAATGCCCGAGGCGGTCTTCTTGATCTTCTGCTCGCCCGCATTGGCGACGCGCCAGTCGGCGACGGCAGCGGCGAAGATCGCAATGTCCACCGGCAGCGCCTGTTCGACATGCGCCAGCATTTCGCGTGCAGACTCGACGCGGGTGACGCGGACGCCATGCGGATCGTCGAGGTCCACCGGCCCTGAAATCAGCGTCACCTCGGCGCCGGCCTCCGCCGCGGACGCGGCGATGGCAAAGCCCTGTTTGCCGGATGAGCGGTTGGCGATGTAGCGCACCGGATCGATCGGCTCGTGGGTGGGGCCTGCGGTAATGAGAATTTTTTTGCCCGCGAGCGGCCCCGCCTGCGGGGGGCGCAACATGGCGTCGGCGGCGGCGGCGATTTCCAGAGGCTCGGACATGCGGCCGACTCCGGCCTCGTTGGCCTCGGCCATCTCGCCAGAATTCGGACCGATGAAGGCGACGCCGTCGCGTGCAAGCTGCGCGACATTGCGTCTTGTCGCGACGTTCGTCCACATCAGGGGGTTCATGGCGGGTGCGAGCAGCACGGGACGGTTGGTGGCAAGCAGGATCGCGGTGGCAAGATCGTCGGCGTGGCCCTGCGCCATCTTCGCCATCAGGTCGGCGGTGGCGGGCGCAACGACAATGAGGTCGGTGTCGCGCGCAAGGCGGATGTGTCCGGCGTCGAATTCGCTCTGGGGGTCGAACAGGTCGGTGTAGCAACGCTCGTCAGCGAGGGCTCCGGCGGTGAGCGGGGTGACGAATTGCTGCGCGGCGCGTGTCATCACGCAACGGACATGTATGCCGCGGTCCTTGAGGCGGCGGATCAGGTCGAGCGCTTTGTAGGCCGCGATGCCGCCGCCGATGATGAGCGTCACCCGGGGCTGGCCGGTCGCGGCATGACCGTCGGTCCGGTGCGGCCGGGTGGAGGGCTGACGCGCCGGGCTGGATGACATTTTGACCGCTGCCTGCGCCTCGGCGGCCTCGCGCAGGATCACCCGCACCTCGTCCTCGACCGAGCGGCCGTTTTTGGCCGCGCGCAGCCGCAGGCTGGTCTTCAGCGTTTCGTCGAGTTTCCGGACGGTTAGGCTGGCCATGAGGCGCTCCTTGTGGGCGCTTCATAGCAAATGATTACATTGCAATCAAATCATGATGGCAATGCAATCAAATCAGGAGATTTTCCAGAGGATTCCCAAAAAGGTCAGGGCGATCACCCACAGCGCTGCAGTCTGCCAGTGGCTGCGCCGGGCTTCCGCCTTCCCGATGGCGACCACCGTTTCAGGGGCCAGCACCAGTCCATTACGAGTTATTTCCTCGAACTGGTTCAGCACGGCGACGGAACGCGCGGCGATGGCCGGCAGGCCCGACAGCACCCGGCCAAGTTCGCCTGCACCCGCCATCGCGCCCTCGATCTTGCCGCGCGGCCCGAGGTTGCGTTCGATCCATTCGCGCACGACCGGATCGGCAGTGGTCCAGATATCGAGCTTGGGATCGAATCCGCGCGCGACGCCTTCGACCACCACCATGGTCTTTTGCAGCAGGATGAGTTCGGGACGCGTGCGCATGTCGAACAGGCCGGTCACCTCAAGCAGCAGAGACAGCAATTTCGCCATCGAGATTTCGTCGGCGGCGCGATTATGGATCGGCTCGCCGATGGCGCGGATCGCCTGCGCAAAATTCTCGACCGAGTGATGCGCGGGCACATAGCCCGCCTCGAAGTGCACCTCGGCGACGCGGCGATAGTCGCGGGTGATGAAGCCCAGCAGAATTTCCGCGAGAAAGCGCCGTTCCTTGAGGCCGAGCCGGCCCATGATGCCGAAGTCGACCGCGACCAGCCGCCCCGTGTCATCGACGAACAGATTGCCGGGATGCATGTCGGCGTGGAAGAAGCCGTCCCTCAAGGCGTGACGCAGGAAATTCTGGATCACCTTGCGGCCGAGATCCGGCAGGTCGATCTGCGCGGCCTCCAACTTCGCGCGGTCGTTCAGCGCGATGCCCTCGATCCATTCCATTGTGAGGACGTGATGGCTGGTGCGATCCCAGTCCACCGCCGGAATGCGGAACTCGTGGTCGTCCTTGGTGTTCTCCGCCATCTCGGAGAGTGCGGCTGCTTCCAGCCGCAGATCCATTTCCATCGCCACCGAACGCGCGAGCGTGTCGACGATCTCGACCGGCCGCAGCCGCCGCGCCTCGGCGGATACGCCCTCCATCTTGCGCGCGACGAACATGAAATCGCTGAGATCGCGGCGAAATCGTCCGCCGACGTGGGGCCGCAGCACTTTCACAGCGACGGTGGTGCGGACGCCGTCCTTGTCGATTTCCGCGCGGTGCACCTGCGCGATCGAGGCTGCGGCGACCGATTCGCCGAAGCTCGCAAAGACTTGCGGCAGAGGCTTGTCGAACGCCACCGCGACAACGGCTTCGGCCTCTGCCTGCGGGAACGGCGGCAGCCGGTCCTGCAGATTTTCCAGATCGCGCGCCATCGCCACGCCGACCACGTCGGGCCGCGTTGCGAGAAACTGGCCGAGCTTCACATAGGTGGGACCAAGCCGCGTCAGCGCGCGGGACAGCCGGCCGCTCGATGCCGCGCCACGCCGCTCGATCAGCCGCGCGATCCGGACCGGCAGCAGCGCCTGCGGCGGCAGGGCGGACGGATCGGCGAAGCCGAACACGCCTTCGCGCGCGAACACGTAAGCGGCGCGCATCAGTCTGGCGGTATGAGTGAATGCTGCGATCACAAACGCCAGCCTGAATGCAGCGCGACAATGCCGCCGGACATGACGTCGTGTTTGACCCGGCTGAAGCCCGCAGCGCGGATCATGTCGGAGAATGCGTTGGGTTTCGGAAACTGCCGGATCGATTCGACCAGATAGCGATAGGATTCGGCGTCGCCGGTCACCGCTTTCCCAAGCTGAGGAATCACGTTGAACGAGAACAGGTCGTAGATTTTGTCGAGTCCCGGCACATCGACGGATGAGAATTCCAGGCACAGGAAGCGCGAGCCGGGCTTCAACACGCGGTAGGCTTCGCTGAGCGCCAGCGGAATTCGCGGCACATTGCGAATTCCAAATGCGATGGTGTAGGCGTCGAAACTCTTGTCGGCGAACGCGAGTGCCTCGGCATTGCCTTCGACGAACGACACCTGATGATCGAGATGCCGCGCCACCGCGCGCTCGCGGCCGACGGCCAGCATTTCGGTGTTGATGTCGCAGACGGTAGCTTGAAACCCGTGGCCTGCCGCCTTTGCCGCGCGGAAGGAAATGTCGCCGGTGCCGCCGGCCACGTCGAGCAGTGCGAACGGCGCGTCGCCGCGCGGCGGATTAAGCGCGGTAATCATCGCGTCTTTCCAGAGCCGGTGCATCCCGACCGACATCAGGTCATTCATCAGGTCGTAGCGCTTCGCCACGCTGTGAAACACGTCGTTCACCAGCGTCTGCTTCTCGCCAAGCTCCACGTCGCGGAAGCCGAAATGTGTCGTTCCGTCAGGCCGTTCCATACTCTGTCAATCCAAGCGGCTTTTTGCGGCGGGACCATAGCCTGCCGCGCGGCATCGCGCTACATACCCTGTCGCAACACGCGTCAAGGTTAATGCGCATATAGCCTGCGGGATCGCCGATGCCGATCGAATTCAGCCGAGTTATTCCCACCCTGCGGATGTTCGATACCCGCAAGGCGCGGGAGTTCTATATCGGATATCTCGGCTTCAAGGTCGATTTCGAGCATCGTTTCGAGCCGGCGCTGCCGCTGTTTATGGGAATATCGCGCGGCGGAATACAACTTTACCTGAGTGAGCATCATGGCGACGGCTCACCGGGCGTGCACATCACCGTCGATACGGTGGGACTTGCGGAGTACCACGCCGAACTGGCGGCCAAGGGTTACAACTACATGCGCCCGGGTCTCGAGAAGCAGCCCTGGGGCGTCACCACGATGACGGTGTACGATCCGTTCTCCAATCACATCATCTTCAGCGAAGCCGACGAGGCATCGGCATGAGCGTGACCGATGCCTGAACTGCCCGAGGTCGAAACCGTGCGCCGTGGCCTGCAGCCGGTGATGGAAGGCCAGCGCATCGCGCGCCTCGAGGCGCGGCGCGGCGATCTGCGTTTCCCTTTTCAGAAGGATTTCGTGTCGCGGCTTGAAGGCAAGGTGGTGACCGGCCTCGGGCGGCGAGCGAAATATCTGATGGCCGATCTCGAGACCGGCGATGTGCTGCTGATGCATCTCGGCATGTCGGGCTCGTTTCGTGTCGAACTTCCCGAAGGCGAAACCACGCCAGGCGAATTTCATTATCCGCGCAGCGAAAACCGCACCCACGATCATGTGGTGTTTCACATGGCGTCGGGCGCGATGATCTCGTTCAACGACCCGCGGCGTTTCGGATACATGAAAATCGTGCGCCGGTCCGAGATGGATGCCGAGCCGCTGTTGAGCGGACTTGGCCCCGAACCGCTCGGCAATGAATTCGATGCCGCGATGCTGGCGCGCGCATGTGTGGGCAAGAAGACGTCGTTAAAAGCCGCGCTGCTCGATCAGCGCGTGGTGGCGGGGCTGGGCAATATCTATGTCTGCGAGGCGCTGTTCCGCTCGCACCTGTCGCCGAAGCGGCAGGCTTCGACGCTGGCCGACCGCAAAGGTGGACCGACGGATCGCGCCAAACATCTGGTCGGTTCGATCCACACCGTCCTGAATGCCGCGATCAAGGCCGGCGGATCGTCGCTGCGCGATCATCGCCAGACCGACGGCGAGCTAGGATATTTCCAGCATTCGTTTCTGGTCTATGACCGCGAAGGGCAGCCCTGCAAGACGCCGAAGTGCGGCGGCACGGTGAAGCGGTTCACGCAGAACGGGCGTTCGACGTTCTGGTGCCCGACCTGTCAGAAGTAATCTTCTCCCTCGCCCTGCTCGCGGGGAGAGGTGAAGGTAGATCACTTCCTCGCGCCGGCCAAAAATCGCCGCGCAAACGAAACGGCAAAATGGTGACGGGCTTCGGCGCATAAGGCGAGACGGTGACGAACCTGTGCGCGCTCTTTCCTTCGCTGAAAATGCGATTGATGGCAGTGCAATCACCGCCCGTCCTGCCGACAATGATCAGCGGGTCGCGATTACTTCCGCACGCACACCAGCCGCAGCACCGATGTCTTCGGGTCGGATGCGCCGGACGCAACCGTGACGCCCTTCGCCTTCAGGAATTCGCGCACCGAATCCGCAGGGACCAGCAACGCCTGCGACGGCAGCGGCGTCCCGGCAGGACCTGCGACGACTGCCGGCTTCAGGCGGGCGAGGCCTGCGAACTTTCCATCGCCATCGATCGCCGCCGCGCCGGAGAAGCCGACCGGCGGCTCCGGCGTCAAGGTCATGTCGGTGCCCGCGAGCGCCGCAACGGCGGCCACAGTGGTCACGGTGTTGCGCCCGCCCTGATTCTGCGGATCGGCGACGCCGGTGAGGCTGACACTGGATTTTGTTGCGCCGTTGCCCGTCATGGCCAGCGGCTTCAGCCCGCTCGCGCCGTAGATGCGCAGCAGCGCGAGTTCGCGCGCTTCATCGTCGGCGATGCGGGTGGCGTTGCCATAGCCCGGCACCGCAATCGTCATGCAGCCGTCGGTGGCCTGACGATCCGCGACGATGGCGCCGTCGGCGCTGGCAATGATGCCCGTGGAGTATTCCACCTTCTTGCGCGGCGGCGGACCGGCCTGTGCCACGCCGTTGCCGGGGAAGGGATTAAAGGCGCTCGACATCGCCACCGTGACCGGGATCATGGTGCCTTCGGTGGCCTGATCGTACAGGATGGTGAGGATGCGGACTTCGTCGTTCCGTGTCTGGCCGCGGATGTAGAATTTCTTCAGGCCTTGCACGCCCGACAGCACGAAGAAATCCGGCTTCACCACGGTGTAGTCGGTCTTGCGGGCGTTCAGTTTCTTTTCGCTGGCGGCGATGCTGGCCGTGGTGGCCCCGGCTTCCTTGCGGCGCGCGAATTCAATCTGGATGGTGCCGGTGGCGGACGACCATTTGGTGCCGGACACGTCGGTGATCACCTGCGGCACCAGCTTCGACGGCAGGCCGATGCGTGCGCCGCTGAAGGTTTCGCTGATGACTTTCCAGCCGACATTGTCCTGAAGTTTTTTCGCTGCGGCGCTGAGCGTGCCACGCTCCTGCGGATTGAGCACGCCGGTTTCCTTGGCCCCGTGGTCTTTCTGGAAGGCCTTGATGGCGGACACCATCCGGTCGCTGACCTCGCCGTTGATCGCGCCGTTGTAGAGGCTGACCCATGCGAGGTCCGACTGGATCGCGAGGCGCTCGGCCTGCTCCATCGCCTTGGCCGTATCGACCGGGGTCTGGGTGGCCGGGCGGACCGGCACGGTCGCAACCGGCTTCGGCTTGATCTGCGGCGCTTGCTTGGCCTGTGGCGCTTGCTTTGCTTGCGGCGCCTGCTTGGCCGGCGGGGTCTGCGCGCCGGCGCAGCCGAGCGTCGCGGCCATCATCAGCGCTGTTGCGAACGGCAATTTCATGATTGGTCTCGTAGCTGGTAATGATGCCATTAGAGCATAGATTTGTCCGAGACAGCGACGCATTGGTTCGATATGCGGGGACAAAATCAGCGAAAAATCGACGAGAGCGCTGTCGCGAAACAGCGTGTGAACGGTGAGTGATGAGAGCCTGATGCTGACCTCCGAAGAACTGGAGCGCTATGCGCGCCATATCGTGCTGCGCGAGGTCGGCGGCCCCGGCCAGGCCGCGCTGAAAGCAGCGTCCGTGCTGGCCATCGGCGCAGGCGGCCTCGGCGCGCCGGCGCTGATGTATCTGGCGGCGGCCGGCATCGGCACGCTGGGCGTGGTCGATGACGACACGGTGTCGCTGTCGAATTTGCAGCGCCAGATCATCCACGCCACCCCGGATGTCGGGCGTCCGAAAGTGGACAGCGCCGCCGACAAAATTCTCGCGCTCAACCCGCATGTCACGATGCGCACCCATGCGGTGCGATTGAATGCGGCGAACGCGCTGGAGATCATCGGCGGCTACGACGTGGTCGTCGACGGCTCGGATAATTTCGTGACGCGCTATCTGGTCTCGGACGCATGTTTTCTCGCGAGGAAAACGCTGATCGCCGGTGCGCTCGGCGTGTTCGATGCCTCCCTGACCACGATCCGCGCCCACGGCATTGATGCGAACGGAAACAGGAATCCGACCTATCGCTGCCTGTTTCCGGAAGCGCCGCCGCCAGGCACCACGCCGACCTGTGAGGAAGCGGGCGTGCTCGGCGCGCTGGCCGGCGTGCTCGGTTCGATGATGGCGCTGGAGGCGATCCGCGACATCGTCGGCTTTGGCGAGAGTCTGGTGGGACGGCTGGTGATGATCGACGCGCGCGCGATGCGCTTCGAGACGTTGCGTTACGCGCGCGACCCGTCAAATCCGCTCAACGGCGACGCGCCGACGATTACGGATCTGTCGGCGCATAAATAATTGTCTCAGATAATTTGGCTGAACTCTACGCCACGCCCGGCAGCACGCGGTCCGGCGGCCGGTGGCCGTCGAGGAAGGTGCGGATGTTGATCATCACCTTTTCGCCCATCTCGACGCGGCCCTCGATGGTGGCCGATCCCATATGCGGCAGCAGCACGACCTTGCCGGCCTTGGCCAGCCGCACGAGTTTCGGATTCACGGCGGGCTCGTTCTCGAACACGTCGAGGGCAGCGCCCGCGATCTCGCCGTCCTCAAGCAATTTCGTCAGCGTCGTTTCGTCGATGATCTCGCCGCGTGCGGTGTTGATGATGTAGGCGTCCTTGCGGATCAGCTTCAGCCGCCGCGCCGACAGCAGATGGAACGTCGCCGGCGTGTGCGGACAGTTCACCGAGATGAAGTCCATGCGCGCCAGCATCTGGTCGAGGCTGTCCCAGTAGGTTGCGCGCAATTCTTCCTCGATCTGCGGCGCGACCGGACGGCGGTTGTGGTAGTGGATCTGCAAGCCGAAAGCGTGGGCGCGGCGCGCCAGCGCCTGACCGATGCGGCCCATGCCGATGATGCCGAGGCGCTTGCCGCCGATGCGATGACCCAGCATCCAGGTCGGCGACCAGCCGGGCCAGTCGCGGCCTTCGGTCAGAATGGCGGCGCCCTCGATCAGCCGGCGCGGCACCGCGAGCAGCAGCGCCATGGTCATGTCGGCGGTGTCTTCGGTCAGGACTTTCGGCGTGTTGGTGACGGTGATGCCGCGCGCAATCGCCGCAGCGACGTCGATGTTGTCGACGCCGTTGCCGAAGTTGGCGATCAGCTTCAGCCTTGTGTCCGGCTGGTTGAGAATATCGGCGGTGATTTCGTCGGAGACCGTCGGCACCAGAATATCGGCGGAGCGGACCGCTTCGGCGAGCTGGTCCGGCGTCATCGGCGTATCGTCGAGATTGAGCCGGGTGTCGAAAAGCTCGCGCATACGCGTCTCGGTGCTGTCGGGCAGCTTGCGCGTGACCACCACCAGAGGCTTTTTCTTGCCCAAAATCATTCTTGCCGAGGCCCTCTTAGAGCGTTTTCGCGCGCTGAAACCGCATCAAAATATACGTCAGCAGGTGACCGTTTCCGGACGCTTTTGTTCTGCCGTTCAGCCCACATTAACCGGCCTGTTCGAAGGTAGAAATTCGTTGCCGGTCGGGTGAGCTTTCCGCAGTTTCTCAGGCGCTTGGCCCTTGGTCCCTCTCTAGCAGAAGGCCGCGCCAAGACAAGAACCCCAAGGTTCTGAAGGTCTGGGTCTGCGAAGGCTCCGGTTCCCGAAAACCTGGTCGGCGGTATCCGGAATGCCGCGGACATTCGGGACGGCAGAGGCGGCGTTGGGGGCCGCACGAAGGACAGTGTGATGGGGTTTGTACGAGTTTTTGCTTCGCTTGCGGCCGGTTGCGCCATCTGGATCGCATCGTGTGCCGGCGGGCTCGCGGCGAAGGATACGGTGGTGACCACGAGCGGCCTGCCGGTGCCGCGTTATGTCAGCTTGAAGTCCGATCACGTCAATGTCCGGGCCGGCCCCACCAAGGACCACGATGTGGCTTGGGTCTACACCCGCTCGGGCCTGCCGGTGGAAATCACCGCCGAGTTCGAGAACTGGCGGCGCGTCCGCGATTCGGAAGGCGCGGAAGGCTGGGTTTATCACTCGCTGCTGTCGGGGCGGCGTACTGCCGTCGTGACCATGAAAAAGAAGGATGAGCTGGCGCCGATCTACGACAGCGCCGATCCCAAGAGCGCGGTCGCGGCCAAGCTTCAGGCCGGCGTCGTCGCCACCGTCAGGCGCTGCAACGAGGGCTGGTGCCGCGTCAGCGGCAACGGCTTCGACGGCTGGATCGAGCAGCAGCGGCTCTGGGGCGTTTATGCCGACGAGAAGGTGAACTGACACCGGTGGCTGCGTTCGCGCGGCCTGCGGTGCAAAATACAAACGGCCGGGACAAGCCCGGCCGTCAAAATCCAGAACTCATAGAACCTGTGGTCTTCAGCGCTTCTTGCGCAGGCGCACGACCATGTCGATGCGGCTGATTTCGTAGCCTTCCGGCACCTCCGGCATCTTTTGCAGCACGAGATTGGGATCTGGAATGTCGACCAGCTCGTGGTTGCCTTCCATGTAGAAGTGATGATGCGCGCTGGTGTTGGTGTCGAAATAGGTCTTGGTGCCGTCGACGCTGACCTGACGCAGCAGGCCCGCTTCGGTGAGCTGGTTGAGCGTGTTGTAAACGGTGGCGAGCGACACCGGCACCTTGGCGTGGGTCGCTTCCTCGTAGAGCATTTCCGCGGTCAGATGGCGGCCGCCCTTGCCGAACAGCAGCCAGCCCAGCGCCATGCGCTGACGGGTCGGGCGTAGGCCGACGGATTGCAGCATTTCATTGACGTCGTGCCACGGACATCCCGTTAGCGTGGGCGCATGGCTGTGGTGGCCGTGCGGCTCATCGCGCTTGGTCTCGTTGGTCACAACATCAGTCATCAGATCACTCATACTCGTGGGGCAGATCGTGTGACAGCACCATAAAACACATATGACGCACACGCAGCCATCGCAAAGGCTTGTAGGCGGCACTATAGGAAAGGATGCAGTTACATGCAAGTTTTTCGCAACTGGCGCAAAGCGATTTAGGTTAAAAACGGCGTCGAATCGGGGTGTTACGGCCGCTTTGACCCTTGGCCCCCCTATGTTAGAGGTCCCGCAGGGCTGCCGCAGGACCGGCATGTCAAATTGAGGGATCCCGATGAAAGACCGCCAAAACAGCTATACCTACGAGGAGCTGCTGGCCTGTGGCCGGGGCGAGCTGTTCGGGCCGGGTAATGCCCAGCTGCCGCTGCCGCCGATGCTGATGTTCGACCGGATTACCGAAATCACGGAGACCGGCGGCGAATACGGCAAGGGACTGATTCGCGCTGAGCTTGATGTGAAGCCGGACCTCTGGTTTTTCGGCTGCCATTTCAAGGGCGATCCGGTGATGCCGGGCTGTCTCGGGCTTGATGCGCTGTGGCAGATGGTCGGTTTTTTTCTCGGCTGGTCCGGCGGTCTTGGCCGCGGGCGTGCGCTGGGCTTGAGCGAACTCAAGTTCGCCGGCCAGGTTCTGCCGAATGTCACCAAGGTCGTGTACACTATCGATGTGAAGCGTGTGATGCGCTCGAAGCTCTGGCTCGGCATTGCCGACGGTACGCTTTCGGCCGACGGCGAGATTTTCTATCGCGCCAAGGATTTGAAAGTTGGCTTGCTTCCGCAAGGTGCCGCATTGCAGCCGGGAACGTAATGCAGGATGAAACGAAGCCCGTGCATATCGGGCTTTGAGAAGTGCCGGCCTTGAGGTTCGGCATCGGGCAGTCGAAGGCGCAGACTTCACAGCGCAAAACAAAGGCGAGGGATCATGAGGCGAGTTGTGGTCACGGGGATGGGGATTGTCTCGTCCATCGGAAACAACACTCAGGAAGTGCTTGCGAGTCTCTACGAGGCCAAGCCGGGAATTTCGAGGGCAGAGGATTACGTCAAGCTCGGCTTCCGCTCGCAGGTTCACGGAGCGCCGACGCTCAATCCCGCCGACGTTGTCGATCGCCGCGCGATGCGGTTCCTGGGCGAGGGCGCCGCATGGAATCACGTTGCGATGGAGCAGGCGATCCGCGACTCAGGCCTCGAGCCATCGGATGTCGTCAACGAACGCACCGGCATCATCATGGGCTCGGGCGGTCCGTCCGCGCGCGCCATCGTTGAAGCCGCCGACATCACCCGCACCAAGGGTCCGAAACGCGTCGGCCCGTTCGCCGTTCCCAAGGCGATGTCCTCGACGGCCTCCGCGACACTGGCGACCTGGTTCAAGATCAAGGGCGTCAACTATTCGATTTCCTCGGCCTGCGCGACGTCGAATCATTGCATCGGCAACGCCTACGAGACCATCCAGGTCGGCAAGCAGGACATCATCTTCGCCGGCGGCTGCGAGGATCTCGACTGGACCATGTCGGTGCTGTTCGACGCGATGGGCGCGATGTCGTCGAAATACAACGATACGCCCACGACCGCGTCGCGGGCCTACGATGTCAGCCGCGACGGCTTTGTCATCGCGGGCGGCGCCGGCGTCATCGTGCTTGAAGAACTTGAACACGCCAAGGCGCGCGGCGCGCGGATTTACGGCGAGATCGTCGGCTACGGCGCGACCTCCGACGGCTATGACATGGTCGCGCCCTCCGGCGAGGGCGCCGAGCGCTGCATGAAGATGGCGATGTCCACGGTGAAAGTGCCCATCGACTACATCAATCCGCACGCGACCTCGACGCCGGCCGGCGATCCGCCGGAAATCAACGCCATCCGCAATGTCTTCGGCTCGGGCGACAAGTGCCCGCCGATCTCGGCGACCAAGTCGCTGACCGGGCACTCGCTGGGTGCGACCGGCGTGCAGGAAGCGATCTATTCGCTGCTGATGATGAACAACGGCTTCATTTGCGAAAGCGCGAACATCACCGAGCTCGATCCGGCATTCGCCGACATGCCGATCACGCGCAAGCGTATCGACGGGGCGAAAATCGGGGCGGTGCTGTCCAACTCCTTCGGTTTCGGCGGCACCAACGCGACACTCGTTTTCAAGCGGTTGGAAGCGTAATTGTTCTTTTAAGCCTCACCGAAAATTTTGAGTGGGCGCAGCAGGATTTGATATGTCTGGAATGATGCAAGGCAAGCGCGGCCTCATTATGGGCGTCGCCAACGATCATTCGATCGCATGGGGCATCGCGAAAGCGCTTCACGCACAGGGCGCGGAGCTTGCATTCACCTATCAGGGCGACGCGCTCGGCAAGCGCGTCAAGCCGCTGGCGGAATCCCTGAACGCCGCGCTGATCCTGCCCTGCGACGTCGAGGACATCGCAAGCGTCGATGCGACCTTCGCGGCGATGAAGGAAAAGTGGGGCTCGATCGATTTTCTGGTCCACGCCATCGGCTTCTCCGACAAGAACGAACTGAAAGGCCGCTACGCCGACACCACCCGCGCGAACTTCTCGCGCACCATGGTGATCTCGTGCTTCTCGTTCACCGAAGTCGCCAAGCGCGCGTCGGAGATGATGCCGAACGGCGGCTCGATCGTGACGCTGACCTTCGGCGGCTCGACCCGCGTGATGCCGAACTACAATGTCATGGGCGTCGCCAAGGCGGCGCTCGAAGCCTCGACGCGCTACCTTGCTGCTGATTTCGGCCGCAACGGCATTCGCGTCAACGCGATTTCCGCAGGCCCCGTGCGCACGCTGGCCGGCGCCGGCATCGGCGACTCGCGCGCCATGTTCGCGTTCCAGCAGAAGCATTCGCCGCTGGGGCGCGGCGTCACGCTCGACGAACTCGGCGGCACCGCGCTTTATTTGCTGTCGGATATGTCCGGCGGCGTGACCGGCGAAATCCACTTCGTCGATTCCGGTTACAACATCATCTCGATGCCGCATCCGGATGCGCTGAAGGCGGACGCCGACAAACCGTCGGATTAATCGCAGTTACCCCGCCGCGATCACCGTCGCGCGCTGGAACGCCGGGCGCGCGGAGCAGGCGTCGATATAGCGGTCGAATGACGGCCGCGCCGGCACCATCTTGAACAGCCGGATCGCGAAATTCAGTCCCGAACCGACCATGATGTCGGCGGCCGAGAACGTATCGCCCAGCAGGAACGGACCCTTTTCAAGCGCGGCGTCGAGGACGTCGAACACCTGCGTGGCGCTGCCCCAGGCTGCGGTCGAGGCCGGCACCTCGATCTTGGTGAAGATCTGGATCAGCGCGGGTTCGATGCAGCTTGGCGCGAAGAACAGCCATTGCAGATATTTTCCGCGGCGCGGATCGCCGAGCGGCGGCGCCAGCTTCGCGTCCGGATAACGCTCCGCGACATAGGCGGCGATCGCTGATGCTTCCGCGATAGAGACATCGCCGTCCTTCAGCGCCGGCACCTTGCCCATCGGATTGACCGCGAGAAACTCCGGCGTCTTCTGCGCGCCGGTGGAAATATCCGTCAGCACGCGCTCGTAGGGCTGGCCGGTCTCTTCCATCAGCCAGATCGCGGAAAACGAGCGCGAGCGCGGCGACCAGTAGAGCTTCATCATGCGATCCTCCCTGATTTTTGTGACGTTATAGCCAATTCGTGCCGGAATTGTCTCCCGGTGACGATCAAATAAAAAAGCCCCCGCGATGCGATCGCGGGGGCTTTTCGTTTTGCCGTCAAGCGGGACGGATTATTCCGCGGCTTGCAGCGTGGACCGGTCCGCGAGGTCGAAGCGGTCGGCGTTCATCACCTTGGTCCATGCCTTGACGAAGTCCTTCACGAACTTCTCTTTTGCATCCGCGCTTCCATAAACTTCAGCGAGGGCGCGAAGCTGGGAGTGCGAGCCGAACACCAGATCGGCACGGGTGCCGGTCCACTTGAGATCGCCGCTCTTGCGATCGCGTCCTTCATAGACCTCATCGCCCTCGACCGCCTTCCACTTCGTCCTCATGTCGAGCAGATTGACGAAGAAGTCGTTGGTCAACACCTCCGGCCGCTCGGTGAAGACGCCATGCTTGGAATTGCCGGCATTGGCACCAAGGACGCGCAGGCCGCCGACAAGAACCGTCATTTCCGGAGCGGTCAGCGTCAGCAACTGTGCACGGTCCACCAGAAGCACTTCGGCCGGCGCGGCCGGTTTGCCCTTGATGTAGTTGCGGAAGCCATCCGCGATCGGCTCCATCACGGCAAAAGCGTCCACGTCGGTTTGCTTCTGCGAGGCGTCCGCGCGTCCCGCAGAGAAGGGAACGGTCACATTGACGCCGGCATCCTTCGCGGCCTTTTCGATTGCCGCATCGCCGCCAAGAACGATCAGGTCGGCAAGCGACACTTCCTTGTCATCCGATTGAGCGGCGTTGAACTGCTTTCGGATTCCATCGAGTGTCTGCAACACCTTGGCGAGTTGGGCCGGCTGGTTAACCTCCCAATCCTTCTGTGGCGCGAGGCGGACGCGCGCACCGTTGGCGCCGCCGCGCTTGTCGCCGCCACGGAAGGTGGAGGCCGAAGCCCATGCCGCGCTGACCAGTTCAGACACGGTGAGGCCGGACGCAAGAATCGTCGCCTTCAGGGCCGTGATGTCCTGCTCACCGATCAGTTTGTGATCGACCGCGGGAATCGGGTCCTGCCAGATCAATTCTTCCTTGGGTATTTCGGGGCCCAGATAACGCGAGTGCGGTCCCAGGTCGCGATGGGTCAGCTTGAACCACGCGCGGGCGAAGGCCTCGGCGAACGCCTGCGGATTCTCCAGGAAACGTCGCGAGATTTTCTCGTAGATCGGGTCCAGACGCAGCGACAGGTCGGTGGTCAGCATGGTCGGCTTATGCTTCTTCGACGGATCGTGCGCATCGGGAATGACGTCCTCTGCGTCCTTGGCCTCCCACTGGATGGCACCGCCAGGGCTGCGCGTCTGCACCCATTCGTACTTGAACAGGTTCTCGAAGAAGTGGTTGCTCCACTGTGCGGGCGTCTGCGTCCAGGTGACTTCGATGCCGCTGCCGACAGCGTCCGCGCCGGAGCCGGTGCCGTAGTTGCTCGTCCAGCCCAGGCCTTGCTCTTCCAGGGCGGCTGCTTCGGGATTCGGTCCCTTGTGAGATTCGGGCGCTGCGCCGTGGGTCTTGCCGAAGGTGTGACCGCCGCCGATCAGCGCGACGGTTTCTTCGTCGTTCATCGCCATGCGCTTGAAGGTTTCGCGGATGAACCTTGCGGCGGAGACCGGGTCACCGTTGGCGCCCGGACCTTCCGGATTGACGTAGATGAGGCCCATCTCGGTGGCGCCGAGCGGATTGTCGAATTTCTCAAGGGGCCGGTGGGTCAGCCACTCGGCTTCGGAACCCCAATTCACGTCCTGATCCGGCTCCCAGACATCCGCGCGGCCGGCCGCGAAACCGAAGGTGCGGAAGCCCATGGTTTCCAGCGCCACGTTGCCGGTGAGGATCAGCAGGTCGGCCCAGGAGATTTTCTGGCCGTACTTCTGCTTGATCGGCCACAACAGGCGGCGCGACTTGTCGATGTTGACGTTGTCCGGCCAGGAGTTGAGTGGAGCGAAACGCTGTTGACCGCGACCGGCGCCGCCTCGGCCGTCAGCAAGACGATAGGTACCGGCGGCGTGCCAGGACATGCGGACAAACTGCGGACCGTAATTGCCGAAGTCGGCTGGCCACCAGTCCTGCGAATCGGTCATCAGCTTGCGCAGGTCATTCTTCAGCGCTTCGTAGTCGAGCTTCCCGAATTCCTTGGCGTAGTCGAACGTCTTGTCCAGCGGATCGGAAAGGGCCGAATGCTGGTGGAGAATCGAAAGATCCAACTGGTTCGGCCACCAGTCGCGGTTGGCTCTGGGGGTATGCGCAACGGGGCATTTGCCTGCGCCCTTGTCGTCGGTTTTTGCGTCCATTGTTTTTCTCCGATCGTTCTGTGAATTGTTTCGCCGGTTTGATCCGATGCGCCAGCCCACGCTGGAATGGTGTCTTGCCGAGACCCGGTTGCTCTCAGGTCTCCGAAATGCGCTTGCTGTTGCTGGGCGGCGTTTCGCCGTGGGCGACGGTATCATCGAGAACCGTTCCAGCAGAACTTTGGAAGAATTCCAGCATCAGGTCCAGTCGGTTTTTCTTTGCGATCAGATAAGTTATTCTGATCGTTGCACCAACTCTACCGTCGCCGGATGATTGTTTCGTGATCGAAGAAAAAAGGCGGCTGAAAAGCCGCCTTTGGTCTGAAATCGACGTGTTTTGAAATCTACACCCCGAGCGTGCCGGCCTTTGCCGCAGCGTAACGCTCCGAGACTTTTGCCCAGTTCACGGTGTTCCACCACGCCTTGAGATAATCCGGGCGGCGGTTCTGGTAGTTCAGATAGTAGGCGTGTTCCCAGACGTCGTTGCCCATCAGCACGCGCTTGCCGTCCATGATCGGGGAGTCCTGGTTGGGCCGCGTTTCGATAGCGAGCTTGCCGGCCTTCGTGACGGTGACGAACACCCAGCCGGAGCCGAACTGGCGTCCGCCCGCGGCATTGAAGTCGGTCTGGAATTTTTCCAGGCCGCCGAGATCGCTGGTGATCGCGGCGAGCACTTCTCCTTCGGGCTTGCCGCCGTCCGGGCCCATGATCTCCCAGAACATGGTGTGGTTGGCGTGGCCGCCGAGATTGTTGCGCACCGTGAACTTGATGCTGTCATCGAGCGCGTTGATGTTGCCGAGAATGTTCTCGATCGGCATCGTGCCGAGCTGCGGATTGGTCTTGGCGACATTGTTCATGTTCGCGACATAGGCGGCATGGTGCTTGTCGTGATGGATTTCCATGGTTTTGGCGTCGATGTGCGGCTCAAGCGCGTTCGTTGCGTAGGTCAGGGCCGGAAGCGTGAACGGGCCGGTGGCGGGTGCCGCTGCTGGCGCAGGGGCGGCGGCCTGTGCGAACACGAGGCGGGGCGCTGCGGCGGCGGCTGCGATTCCGGCGGCCGCGGTCATGAGATGGCGTCGGGACATCAAGGGCATGGTGTTCTCCTGATATGGCAGCGTGATGAAATCCGGATGCGGATGCAGCCGAGCAGTGTTCAGGCTACGCGACGGAGCCGGATGGAGTTTCGAATCAGACAAACGAAAAGGGGCGGCAAAATGCCGCCCCTTCCATAGCACAATGTTGTGAAGCTTACTCGGCGGCGGAAACGCCCTCGGCCTTCTGCTTGGCCTCGAGGTCTTCGCCGGTTTCCTGATCGACAACCTTCATCGACAGGCGAACCTTGCCGCGATCGTCCAGACCGAGCAGCTTGACCTTGACCTTGTCGCCTTCCTTGACGACGTCGGAGGTCTTCTGCACGCGGTTGGCGGCGAGCTGGCTGATGTGAACCAGACCGTCCTTCGGTCCGAAGAAGTTCACGAACGCGCCGAACTCCATCACCTTGACGATGGTGCCGTCGTAGATCTGGCCGACTTCCGGATCGGAAGTGATCGACTTGATCCACTTGATGGCGGCGCGGATCGATTCACCGTTGGCGGAGGCCACCTTGACGGTGCCGTCGTCCTCGATGTTGATCTTGGCGCCGGTCTTCTCGACGATTTCGCGGATGATCTTGCCGCCGGTGCCGATCACGTCACGGATCTTGTCGGTCGGAATCTGCAGCACTTCGATGCGCGGTGCATGTTCGCCGAGTTCGGCGCGGGCGTTGGTCAGCGCCTTCGCCATTTCGCCGAGGATATGAATACGACCGTCCTTCGCCTGGGCGAGTGCGATCTTCATGATCTCTTCGGTGATGCCGGCGATCTTGATGTCCATCTGCAGCGACGTGATACCGGTCTCGGTACCAGCCACCTTGAAGTCCATGTCGCCGAGGTGATCCTCGTCGCCGAGAATGTCGGACAGAACCGCGAACTTCGTGCCCTCGAGAATGAGGCCCATCGCGATGCCCGCGGTCGGACGCTTCAACGGCACGCCGGCGTCCATCAGTGCGAGCGATGCACCGCAGACCGAAGCCATTGAGGACGATCCGTTCGACTCGGTGATTTCCGAGACGACGCGCAGCGTGTACGGGAATTCGTGCGCCGCCGGGAGAACCGGATGCAGCGCGCGCCAGGCGAGCTTGCCGTGGCCGATTTCGCGACGCTTGGTGCCGCCGAGACGGCCGGTTTCGCCGACCGAGTAGGGAGGAAAGTTGTAATGGAGCAGGAAGCGCTCCTTGTAGGTTCCTGACAGCGAGTCGATGTACTGCTCGTCTTCGCCGGTGCCGAGCGTGGTGACCACCAGCGCCTGGGTTTCGCCGCGGGTGAACAGCGCCGAGCCGTGCGCGCGCGGCAGGACGCCGACTTCGCAGACGATCGGACGAACCGTTTTCGAATCGCGGCCGTCGATGCGCTTGCCGGTGTCGAGGATGTTGTTGCGAACGACGTTCGCCTCAAGCTCCTTGAACACGCCGCCGACGCGCAGCTTGTCGTACTTCGGCTCCTGACCTTCCGGGAAGAAATGGTCCATGACCTTGTTCTTCACGGCGCCGACCGCGGCATAACGATCCTGCTTGATCGGAATGGCGTAGGCGGTGCGCAATTCGGCTTCGCCGACGCTGCGCATTTCGGTGTCGATTGCGCTGTTGTCTTCGGTCTTGACCTCGCGCGGCTCCTTCGCGGCCTTCTCGGCGAGTTCGATGATCGCCTTGATGACCGGCTGGAAGTGGCGGTGACCGAACATCACGGCGCCGAGCATGATGTCTTCGTTGAGTTCCTTGGCTTCCGACTCGACCATCAGCACGGCGTCAGCGGTGCCGGCGACGACGAGATCGAGATTGGTGTCGGCCATCTCGTCGAGCGTCGGGTTGAGCACGTATTCGTCGTTGATGAAGCCGACGCGGGCAGCGCCGATCGGGCCTTGGAACGGTGCGCCGGAAATGGTCAGCGCGGCGGAGGAAGCAACCAGCGCCAGAATGTCCGGATCGTTTTCCATGTCATGGGACAGCACCGTCACGATGACCTGGGTTTCATTGCGCCAGCCGTCGACGAACAGTGGACGGATCGGGCGGTCGATCAGGCGGGAAACCAGCGTTTCCTTTTCGGTCGGACGGCCTTCGCGCTTGAAGTAGCCGCCGGGAATGCGGCCGGCTGCGTAGGTCTTTTCCTGATAGTCGACGGTGAGCGGCAGGAAGTCGATGCCGTCACGGGCGGACTTGGCGGCGACGACGGTGGCGAGCACGATGGTCTCGCCATAGGTCGCGATCACGGCGCCGTCGGCCTGACGGGCGATCTTGCCGGTTTCGAGTTTGAGTGGACGTCCACCCCAGTCGATCTCGACTGAATGAGCTTTAAACATTGGGTAGTTCTTTCATGGGTTCACGAAAGAACGGACGCCTGAAACACAAAAACCATGCGCAAGATTGCGAGACGCTGACTGCAAGGTCATTGCATCAGCGTCCGGCGATCCTGCCATGGTCTTTATGTTTTGAATGGCGTCCATCCTTCCGATGGTACGGGCATCTTACCCGTTTTCGCCCAGCCGCCGGATTGCTGCTGGACACGCCGCACGGACTTTCAAAAAGCCCGCGCGTTGGTCGGCGCATGATCTGACCGGATCATGCAAAAACGCGCGCAGGGATGCGCGCGTGCTTCCGTCAGCGACGGATGTTGTGCTTTTCGAGAAGCGACTTGTAGCGCGCTTCGTCCTTCTTCTTCACGTAATCGAGAAGCGAACGGCGCGTGGAAACCAGCTTCAAAAGACCGCGGCGGGAGTGATTGTCCTTGCCGTGGGTCTTGAAATGGTTCGTGAGGTTGGCGATGCGTTCCGAAAGGATCGCGACCTGGACCTCAGGCGAACCGGTATCGCCGGCCTTCTTTGCATTCGTCTTGATGACTTCCGCTTTGCGTTCTGCGGTAATCGACATCGTCAAACACCTTCTTTGCGACTGGGACTGGCAGTCAGTCCGGTCAGGTTGAACACGCGCTTGGGGATGAGTTCGCCATTGCCAATCTCGGCGAGGGCCAGAAGCCTTCCTCCGACAGTGGCGTAGACTGTGCCGTTTGAAATTGGCGCATCCCGTCCGCGCAACAAAACCGCTTGGCCCCTGTGGAGCCTTGCGGCATCAGCCCGTGTGACGGCCAGTGCCGGGATGTCGTCCAGCGCGGTCTCAACGGGCAAAAGCGCGTCTGCGAGGCTGCCCTCGCCAGACGCGGCTCTATCGCATAAAGCCTCCAATTCTGCCAGCGGAATCATGTCCGCTTCGGTGAAAGGCCCGCAAATCGTGCGCCGAAGCGCGCAAATATGGCCAAAACACCCCAGAATCCGGCCCATATCGCGGGCCAGCGCCCGCACATAGGTGCCTTTTCCGCATTCGGCCTCGAACACCGAGCGGTCGTTATCCAACTGTTCCACAAGGACTAATTCGTGAATCTCGACCGGGCGGGGCTGCAACGGCACGACTTCGCCGTCGCGCGCCATGTCATAGGCCCGCTCGCCCTGAATTTTGATGGCCGAGTACTGCGGCGGGATCTGTTCGATCACCCCGGTGAACTGCGGCAGCAGCGCCCGGATCGCCTCGACCGTCGGCCGCTCGGAGCTGGTCTGGGTGGCGCGGCCCTCGGTGTCGTCGGTGTCGCGCTCCTCGCCCCAGCACACGGTGAAGCGATAGCGCTTGCGGCCGTCCATCACGAAAGGAACGGTCTTGGTGGCTTCGCCCAGCGCAATCGGCAATCCGCCGGAGGCCAGCGGATCGAGGGTGCCGGCGTGGCCCGCGCGCTTGGCATTGAACAGGCGCTTGAGCACGGCCACCGCGTGGGTCGAAGTCATGCCGATCGGCTTGTCGAGACAGACCCAGCCGTGAACGTCGCGGCGGTCGCGCTTCTGCTGGCCGCCCTGGCGCTGCGGCCTGTCGCCGTGCTGCTGGCGCGGATCGTTGTGCCGCGCGTGGCTCGCTGTGGGCGCGCCGGAAAATTTATTTTCGGCAGGCGTGTTCGAATCGGCGTTTTGGTCCGCGATCACGCTGTCTGGGGTGGTCACATTCATCAGTCTTGGTCCGAATCTGTCTTGAGGTCTTTTTGAACCGCGGGTGTTCTCAGTAATTTCTCGATCCGTTCCGCTTCGTCGAATCGTTCGTCAACGCGGAAGCGAAGATCAGGCGCAAATTTTAAGTTAACGCGATGCGCAACCTCGCCGCGCAGGAACTTCTTGTTCTGCTCCAGCGCCGCGACGACCTCTTTGAGGCCGCGTCCGCCAAGCGGCATCACATAGATCGTCGCGAGCTTCAGATCGGGCGACATCCGCACTTCGGGCACCGTGATGATGTGGCCTTCCAGCGCGGGATCGTGCACGCCGCCGGCGCTGAGAATATCCGCGATTGCGTGGCGGATGATTTCGCCGACGCGCAACTGCCGCTGCGAAGCGCCGGTCGTGCCGCCGCGAGGGTCGCTGTCCTTTTTACGCGTTGCCATTGTGGTCCCTGCCGAAAAATCAATCCGTCATGGCCGGGGTTTTGCCCCGGCCATCGACATATCTGAAATTAGAAGTTCAGCCGTGAGTGGCCGGGATGTGCCCGGTCACGACGGCTAAGTCTGGAGACGGAAAAGCGAGCCTGTAAGACTTGGACTTACAAGGAGCGCTGAATGGTCTCCACGCGATAGCACTCGATAACGTCGCCGACGCGCATGTCCTGATAGGACTCGAACGCCATGCCGCATTCCTGTCCGGACTGCACTTCCTTCACTTCGTCCTTGAAGCGCTTCAGTGTCGAGAGCTTGCCTTCGTGCACGACGACGTTGTCGCGGATCAGGCGCACGTTGGCGCCGCGTTCCACGGTGCCGTCGGTCACGCGGCAGCCTGCGATCTTGCCGACCTTCGAGATGTTGAACACTTCGAGGATCTGCGCGTTGCCGAGCATGGTTTCGCGCAGCGTCGGCGCGAGCAGGCCGGACATCGCCTTTTTCACGTCATCCACGAGATCGTAGATGATGTTGTAGTAGCGGATCTCGATGCCGTTGCGCTTGGCGAGCGCCGCCGCTTCCTTGTTGGCGCGGACGCTGAAGCCGATGATGGCGGCGTTGAAGCCTTCCGCCAGGGTCACGTCGGATTCCGAGATGCCGCCGACGCCCGCATGAAGAATGCGCGCGGCGACTTCGTCGGTGCCGAGCTTTTCGAGCGAGCCGAGAATGGCTTCCAGCGAGCCCTGCACGTCGGCCTTGATGACCAGCGGGAAGTCCTTGCGGCCGGTGGTCTTGAGCTGCGACATCATCTGCTCGAGCGAGCCGCGCATGCCGGCATTGCTGGCGGCGGCGTTCTCGCGCTTCTGATGGGCGCGGTAGCTGGTGACTTCGCGGGCGCGGGCTTCGTTCTCGACCACGGCGAGGCGGTCGCCGGCTTCCGGCGGGCCGTTGAAGCCGAGCACTTCGACCGGCACCGAGGGCCCTGCTTCCTGCACGGTTCCGCCCTGATCGTTGATCAGTGCGCGGACGCGGCCCATTTCTGCGCCGGCCACGATGATGTCGCCGACCTTGAGGGTGCCGCGCTGCACGAGAACGGTCGCGACCGGACCGCGGCCGCGATCGAGCTTGGCTTCGATCACGGTGCCTTCGGCCGGACGATCCGGATTGGTCTTCAGGTCGAGCAGTTCGGCCTGCAGCGCAATCATTTCCAGCAGCTTGTCGAGATTGGTCTTGTTCTTGGCGGACACTTCCACATCGACGACATCGCCGCCGAAGGACTCGACCTGCACTTCATACTGCAGCAACTCGGTGCGCACGCGCTCCGCCTTGGCGTCGGGCTTGTCCATCTTGTTGATCGCCACGATCATAGGAACCTTGGCGGCCTTGGCGTGATTGATGGCTTCGATGGTCTGCGGCATGACGCCGTCATCCGCCGCGACCACCAGGATCACGATGTCGGTGACCTTGGCGCCGCGCGCGCGCATCGCGGTGAACGCGGCGTGGCCCGGCGTATCGATGAAGGTGATCTTCTTGCCGCTGTCCGGCGAGGTGACCTGATAGGCGCCGATGTGCTGCGTGATGCCGCCGGCTTCGCCGCTGACGACGTTGGCGTGGCGCAGCGCATCGAGCAGCGAGGTCTTGCCGTGATCGACGTGGCCCATGACGGTGACGACCGGCGGGCGCGGTTCGGTGTCGGACGCATGATCGTCGGCAACGTCGAACAGGCCTTCTTCCACGTCGCTGGCAGCGACGCGCTTGACGGTGTGGCCGAGTTCTTCGGCGATCAGCTGCGCGGTGTCGGCGTCGACCACGTCGGTGATCTTGTGCATCGCGCCCTGCTTCATCAGCATGCGGATGACATCGACGGCGCGCTCGGCCATGCGGTTGGCGAGTTCCTGAATCGTGATCGCTTCCGGAATGACCACTTCGCGGATCAGCTTTTCCTTGGGCTCGTTCGAGGCGTGGCCCTTGAGGCGCTGGGTGCGGCGGCGGAACGAGGCGATCGAACGCTCGCGCACGTCGTCGGCGTTCAGCGCGGTGGACAGCGTGAGGCGGCCGCGCTGTTTGGCGGGCGCGGGCTTCGCGGTCGGTTTCGGTGCGATCACGGGGCGTGCGACGCCGCCGGGACGGCGCACCATGCGCGGCGCTTCGTCGTCATCGGAGCCGTCGGCGGCGACAGCCGCCGGGCGCGCCGGTGTCGTTGCAGCGGTGGTGCGCGCTGCCGGTGTCGCGGACTTGGCTCCGGCTTCGGTGCGCTTGTTGGCTTCACGCTCGGCGCGGGCCTTGGCTTCTTCCTCGGCGCGGTGGCGTTCTTCCTCGGCCTTCTTGCGGGCTTCGGCGGCTTCGCGCTCCTGCTGTTCCTTGAATTCCTTGGTGTTGCGTCGCGCGGCTTCCGCTTCCGCGGCGCGGCGCTCTTCTTCCTCGCGAACGCGCGCGTCGGCGAGCGCGCTGGCGCGTGCGCTCTGCTCGTCTTCGGTCAGGGTGCGCAGCACGACGCCCGATGTGCGCCCCGCAGGACGCGCAGGCTCGGCCGGCCGCGGCGCGGCCTTCGCAGGCGCTGCGGCAACGGGAGGCGCCGCCGGTGCGGGCTCTGCGACAGGTGCGGGATCGCCCGCAAGACGGCGCTTGGTTTTCTTCTCGACCAGCACCTGCTTGGTGCGGCCGTGACTGAAACTCTGGCGCACCACGCCGGTCTCTGTGCGCGGTTTCAGCGACAGAGTTTTCGTACCGACGCTCAGCGGCTTATCGCCAGGATTCTTCGTATCAGCCATTCAACAGTCCCAATCTCGTTCGTTGCTCGCATCCCGGCCGTGCCGGGAATGCTCTAATTGTCTTGTTTCGTCTCGCCGCTGTTGCCGCCGCCGGTCATCCGAAATCGGGTGAGCGTCTGGCAACGCGCGAGGAAGGTTTTGCCTGCCGAGCCCGCGAGCAGGGCAGCATGTACCACATTTGCCCGCCCGAGTGCCAAATCCAATTCATCGGTGCTCAGGACGCTGACAATGGGCAAATCCGCTGATTCCGGGCTCTTTTCCCGCATCACGGCGGCCAGCCTGGCATTCAGCTTGCGGATTCCGTCCGGCGCGCCGTCGGTGGCGTGGATCAGGGCCACGGCTTGCCGCCCCTCGATTGCGCCTTCGACCTTGGAAAATCCCGACACCACCTGACCGGCTTTCGCGGCCATGGCGAGAGCCTCGGCCACGCTGCGGACCATCAGCCGGTCGACATCGTCGGCCAGCGTTTTCGGCGTCTTGATATCGCGCTTGAAGCTCTTGGCGAACACGTTGCGCCGGGCGGCTTCCGCGACGGCGGCATGGGACAGCGAGACCCATAATCCGCGTCCGGGCAGTTTCCGCTTCAGATCCGCAACCGGCTCGCCCGAAGGCGAAACCACGAAGCGGATCAGATCGTCGATCGCCGCGACCTGCCGCGTGACCGCGCACATCCGCTCGGTCCCGGATTTTGTCCGGGGTCCGTGGTCGAGATCTGCTGGATCAGCGATGGCAAGCATCCGCGGGTCATTTCCTTAACTCTGAACAGGCATGGCGATGTCCGAAAACGGCTTCATCTTTTTCGGGTTCACGCTTCAGGCCGGATTGTCTTCGGAGGCGGGAGCCTCGTCGGACTTCTTGGCGAGATCGGCTTCGGTGATCCAGCCGGCGACAACACGCGCCTGCATGATCAGGGCCTCGGCGTCTTCACGCGAGATTTCGTTCGGGTCGAGAATGCCCGGGAACTTGGTGGTCTCGCCGTCCTTGCGTTCCACCCATCCCACGAGATCGTCGGTGGCGCAGCCGGCCAGATCCTCGACGGTCTTGATGTCGTTCTCGCCGAACTTCACCAGCATCTTCGAGGTCACACCCGGCACGGTTGTCAAAGCGTCTTCCACGCCCAGTTCCTTTCGCTTCGCTTCGAGTTCGGACTCGAGCTGTTCAAGATATTCACGGGCACGGCTTTGCAGCTCGTTGGCGGTTTCTTCGTCGAAACCCTCGATGCTGGTGAGTTCCCGCGGGTCCACCAGCGCCAGATCCTCAACCGAGCCGAACCCTTCGGACGCCAGCAACTGGCCGACGACTTCGTCGACATTGAGGGCTTCCATGAAGACACGGGTGGAATTTTCGAAGTCTGCCTGGCGGCGCTCCGATTCTTCCTGCTCGGTCAGGATGTCGATGTCCCAGCCGGTCAATTGCGAGGCCAGACGCACGTTCTGCCCGCGGCGGCCGATCGCAAGGGATAATTGGGTATCGGGCACCACGACTTCAATGCGCTCGCGGTCTTCGTCGATGACAACTTTCGCGACTTCAGCCGGCGCCAGTGCGTTGACGACGAAGGTCGCGATGTCGGGCGACCACGGAATGATGTCGATCTTCTCGCCCTGCAGTTCGTTCACCACAGCCTGCACGCGCGAGCCGCGCATACCGACGCAAGCGCCGACCGGATCGACCGAGGAGTCGCGCGAGATCACACCAATTTTTGCGCGCGAGCCCGGATCGCGGGCCACGGCCTTGATCTCGACGATGCCGTCATAGATTTCGGGAACTTCCTGCGCGAACAGCTTCGCCATGAACTGCGGATGGGTGCGCGACAGAAAGATCTGCGGCCCGCGGGTTTCGCGGCGCACGTCGAAGATGTAGGAGCGCACGCGGTCGCCGTTGCGGAACACCTCGCGCGGCAGCATTTCGTCGCGCCGCACGATGGCTTCGCCGCGTCCCAGATCGACGATGACGCTGCCGTATTCGACGCGCTTGACGACGCCGTTGACGATCTCGCCGATGCGGTCCTTGAATTCCTGATACTGCCGGTCGCGCTCGGCTTCGCGCACCTTCTGCACGATCACCTGCTTGGCGGACTGCGCGGCGATGCGGCCGTATTCCAGCGGCGGCAGCGTGTCGGCGATGGTGTCGCCGACCTGCGCGCCGGGATTGGCGCGCTGCGCGTCCTTCAGCGAAATCTGGTTGGCCGAATTCTCGACCTGGTCGACCACCAGCATGTGGCGCGACAGCCGCAGCTCGCCCTTCTTGGCGTCGATCTCGGCGTGAACGTCGGTCTCGCTGCCGTAGCGGGCGCGGGCCGCCTTGGCGATGGCATCTTCCATCGCCGCGATCACGATGCCGCGGTCGATCGATTTTTCGCGCGCGACGGCGTCGGCGATCTGCAGCAGTTCGAGTTTATTGGCGCTGACAGCGGCCATGGCTCAGTCTCCTTCGTGGTGGTCCGATTTGCCTGCGCGCTTTTTCGCTTCGGCGGCGAGGCGGTGTGCTTTTGTATTCTTCGGCAACGGCTTGGCTGGAGCTTTCGGTTTAGGCTTGTTGGTTTTGGTGAGGTCTCGTTTTTCGCGGGCGCGACGGGCATGTTCCGGGGGCTGCGGAAGAGCGCCGGCTTCTTCAAGCTGCTCGCGCTCGACGTCGCGTCCGCGACGCATCGATTCCGCAATCAGCGCGTTTGTCAGAACGAGATTTGCCGCCGAAATATCCTCGATCGGAAGCAGCGCGTCTTCTTCCTGAGCGCCCTTGTGATCCGGCTTGGCGTCCTCGCGCACGATGCGAACAGAATTCCCCTCGACACCATGAAGCAGGCCGCGGAAGCGTTTCCGTCCATCATGCGGAGTGGCCATCTCGATTTTCACGAGATGCCCCGTATAGCGCTCGAAATCCGAGCGCCGCACCAGCGGCCGATCGATGCCCGGCGACGAAATCTCGAGGCGATAGGCGCGCTGGACCGGATCGGCGATGTCCATTACCGGCGACAGCGCCTTCGAGATCGCTTCGCAGTCCTCGATCTGCATGGTGCCGTCGGGCCGCTCCGCCATGATCTGCACGGTGCAGCCGGCCTCGGCCGACACCTTGATCCGCACCAGCCGGTAGCCCATGCCCTCGAGCACCGGCGATGCGATGCTGGCCACCCGCGCGCCCACGCCCGGCTCGACCACGAGACGCGGTTCGGACAGCAGGTCGGCGTCAAAGGCAACGTCGGTTGGTTCGGTCATGTCGAGGATCAAGAGCGCTCTTAACGGTTGTCGGGGTGACGGCTCGGCCGCCACGGGCGGCGCATGTCATCAGGTAATAAAAAAGAGCGGGTCCCGGGGGGCCCACTCTCCTACGTGTGCGTATGAGAATTTATCAGTTGCGGCGGATATAGACGTTTTTTGCCTGTGCGGCAAGGGCTTCCGCAGACCGGGCCGCGGCCATGGAACCGGCGCCCGAACCGCCACGCCAGCCGCCGGTCGCTCTAATTTGTTGAAACAGTGCATGATCTTGCTGTCGAAACATTGGCCTTTCCGGCCGAAGCGCGGTCTTCCGGGTGGGCTTCGGGCTTTGGCTAACCCTTCATTCATCTGACGGGCCTAATTTCCTCCAAAGCTCCTGGGCGGAGCGTGTCGCGCACGGTAACCGCCGTGCCGGCGACGACCAGAGATACGCATGGCTGCTGCTTTTTCCCTGATTCCGGAACTCGATGAGATCGTCAAGAACGGCACCGCTGAGAGGCGGGCGGAGGCGATCGAGCGGATTTCCGGTCTTTTCCTCCAGGGGGCCGCGCATTTCGAAACCCAGCATGTCGCATTGTTCGACGACATTCTGGTCGGACTGGTGCCCGCGACGGAGATCGACACCCGCGTGGAGCTCGCGGAACGGCTGTCGCAACTGGACAATGCGCCGCCGACGCTGGTGAAGCAGCTTGCGCGCGAAAACGAGATCAAGATCGCCGGTCCGATTCTCAGCCGCTCGCCGCTGCTCGACGATCCGACCCTGGTCGACATCGCGCGCGGTAAAGGTCAGGACCACCTCGCGGCGATTTCCGGACGTCCCACATTGTCCCCGTCGGTGACCGACGTCATCGTCCGCCGCGGCGACCGCGACGTCGTTCGCAGCGTGGCGGCCAACGCCGGCGCCCAGTTTTCCGATGCCGGTTATTCCGGATTGATCAAGCGCGCCACCGACGACGGGATGCTGGCGCTTGCCGTCGGCCAGCGCGAGGATATTTCCGCAGCTTCACTGAAGCAGTTGCTGGCGAAGTCGGTCGATATCGTGCGCCGCCGCTTGTTCGATGCGGCGAAGCCGAAGCAGAAGGCGGCGATCAATCAGGCGATGACCGAGATTTCGGGCTCGCCGAAAGCGCCGCCGGTGCGCGATTTCGAGCCGGCCCAGCGCGCCATTCTGGCTTTGCATCAGGCGGGGCAACTCGACGAGGCGACGCTGCTCGGCTTTGCGAAGCAGCACAAATACGAAGAAGCGATCGCGGCGTTCGCGGCGCTGACGGGAATGCGGCTCGTGGTGGTCAATCAGCTTGTGATGGGCGACCGTTTCGATCCGGTGCTGTTGCTCGGAAAATCGATTGGACTGGAATGGGCGACGGTGCGCGCGCTTGTGGTGTTGCGGCTTGGACCGGGACGGGTGCCGTCCGGACCGGACATCGAGGAAGCCCGCATCAACTACGAACGGCTGTCGCCGGCGACCGCACAGCGCGTCCTGGTCTTCTGGCGGATGCGCGACAAGAACCTGCCTGCCTAAACATCCAGTCGTCTAAGAATCCAGCCGCTTGAAGATCAGATAGGCGGCCTTGCGTCCCTCGCGATCGGCCTTTCTGCCGTAACGCGTCATCGTGTAATGCGGCCACGGCAAGCGCCAGTCGTCCGCCCGCTCCGCGGTCCACATGAAGTCTTTCGAGTGCTGCATGTGCATCAATGCCCATGAGCAGTAATCGTCGATGTCGCTGACGAAACGGAATTCGCCGTTGCTGCGCAGGACGCGCGACATTTCGGCGATCGTCGCGTCCTGCACGAAGCGCCGCTTCCAGTGCCGCCGTTTCGGCCACGGGTCGGGATGGATCAGGTCGATGCGCGCGAAGCTCGACGGCTGCGCCCATGCGAGAAGTTCGGCGGCGTCGCCCGCGAACAGGCGGATGTTGCCGATGTTGTGCGCTTCGATCTGCGCCAGGATTTTCGCCATGCCGTTGACGTAAGGCTCGCAGCCGATGAAGCCGGTCTGCGGGAACGCGAGCGCCTCGGCGATCAGATGCTCGCCGCCGCCGAATCCGATTTCGAGACGCATCTCGTTCACCGGCACATTGAACAGCGAAGCGGGATCGGCGGCGTCAGCGCTGGCAAGATCCAGCGCAAGATGCGGCAGCAGATGTCCGATCAGGTCGGCCTGATGATGGCGAAGCTTGTGGCCCTTGCGCCGTCCGAAAAACGAACCGTGACCGGCGGTCTTGTGCGGGGGCGCGTCTTCATTTTCCGACATGTGGACTCACCGGTCTGAACCGCCGTCGTGGCCGTGCGCCAAAATGCCTGTACGAAATTCCACGTCGCGTTGGCGGAATCAGGTGGGGTCGGATTGTTCGCGCGCCGCCATCTGCTCGACGAGTTCGACGATGCTGCGGCGAAGCTTGGCATCGGTGATGCGCGTAAACGCCCGGGTCAGCGCCAGCCCTTCGGAGGTCGCAAGAAAATCCGACACATAGGCCGGAGACTGGGCTTCGCTCAAACCTGCTAGCGCGTTCGGACCGGCAGGGCCGCCTTCGAACAGGAACGACACCGGCACCTGAAGAATGTCGGAGATCTGTTGCAGGCGGCTTGCGCCGATACGGTTGGTTCCCTTCTCGTACTTCTGCACCTGCTGAAATGTCAGGCCGAGCGCTTCGCCAAGTTTTTCCTGACTCATGCCCAGCATAATGCGGCGCATTCGCACACGGCTGCCGACATACTTGTCGACCGGATTGGGGGCCTTGGGTGTCATCTCAGCTCCGCGCCATCGGCTCACAAAGTACTATAATCGTACCGAATGCGATGGGGTACCGGCATACGCTGCTTAGCGTGATATCGTCAAATGCTTGTGGCGGACTTGCTGAAAAAATTAGGTTACCCGGCCCTATCAAGCCTTGGGTTCTGAACGCCGTATATTGAATGCCAATTCCGAAATACGCCGATTCAGAGTTTCGGTTTCACGCGACGGCGAATCATGACGATGATCGACAATGCTACCGCCAATGCTGCGGGAATATCCTGAACCCGCGAGAACAGCGTCGGTGACACCGGCTTTGGCAGCGCGGAATCCAGCACGCCTTCGGTTCCCAGACCGAGATGCGCCACAATCCGGCCGACCGGATCGATCACCGCACTGATACCAGTGTTCGCGGAGCGGACGAGGGGAAGGCCTTCCTCGACCGCCCGCAGCCGCGCCTGTTGCAGATGCTGATAGGGGCCGGTGGAAATGCCGAACCACCCGTCATTGGTCAGGTTGATCATCCAGCCGGGGCGTTCGTCGCGCGACACGATGTCGCCCGGAAAAATCGCCTCGTAGCAAATCAGCGGCAACATGCGCGGCGTGTTCGGCAACGTCATCGTTCGCCGCCGGTCGCCCGGAATAAAGCCGCCGCGCATCTTGGTGATCTGCACGAAGCCGAGTTTCTCCATCGTCGATTGGAACGGCAGATACTCGCCGAACGGCACGAGATGCAATTTGTCGTACACCGACAGGATGGTGCCGTCGTGATCGATGACATAGATCGAATTATAGGCGCGGGTCACCTGCGTGCCGGCGGGCTGGTCCGGCGGACGAATGCCGCCGGTGACCAGCACCGTTCCCTGCGGCAACAGATTCGCGATCTGCGCCATCGCGTCGGCTTCGCGGGTCAGGAAAAACGGAAACGCGGACTCCGGCCAGATCAGGATCGTCGCGTCGCGCACGCCGCTCGACTGCGGCCCGGTCGCGCGGTCCGACAGCGACAGATATTTGTCCATCACCTTCTGCCGCATGGCGTAGTTGAACTTCACATCCTGCTGAAGGTTCGGCTGCATCAGCCGCAGCTTCACCTTGTCGACGAATTGCGTCGGATGGTTCGCCAGCCGGATCGTGCCGTAGACGCCCATCGCGAGCAGCGCGGCGAGGGCGGCAGCCGGTGCGATCCACGGGCGGCGCGTGACGAGCCGGTCGTCGATCAGCACGGCGGGGCTGGCGAACACGGCGACCGCGATGAAGGTCAGACCCCACAGCCCGATCAATGAGGCGGTCTGCGCCAGCGCGAGCGGTTCGGTCAGCGCGTAGCCGAGCGTGTTCCATGGAAAGCCGGTGAGGATATGTCCGCGCAGCCATTCGCTGACGGTGAGCGCGCAGGCAAGGCTGAGAATGCGAAACGCATCCGGCGTCCAGATCAGCCGCGCGAGCGCGAAGCCCATGGCCATGAACAGCGCCAGCCCCGCGGGCAATCCCATCACGGCGAACGGCAGCAGCCACGCGAAGGTTTCGGCGTCGACGAGGAAGGCGTATCCCACCCAGTAAAGTCCGGCGACGAAATAACCGAAGCCGAACCACCAGCCGCTGAGGGCTGCGGCCGGAATGCCGCCGAGGCGTCCGGCGCCCGCGCCGTCGATCAGCCAGACCGCCACCGGAATTGTCAGGAACAGGATCGGCCATGCGTTGAACGGCGCCATTGCCAACGCCGACAGCGCGCCCGCAACCAGCGCGATGAACGCGCGCTTCCACCCCCACGACAGAACGATGCCGGCAATGAGCGCGCGGAGCGATGTCATCGGTTGCCGTCGCCGGATGAAGCGGAGCCGGCGGGATCGTTGGTCTGCGATTGCGCGGCGTCATTCGCCGCCTCGCGCCGCCGCGTCTCGCGATGGCGCAGATTGGAACGGTCCTTGTGCGTGCCGATGCGCACGCGCTTGACGCGGCGCGGGTCGGCATCGAGCACCTCGATCTCGAAATCGCCGGGACCGGAAATGATTTCTCCGCGCACCGGAAGTCGGCCGACCTGCGTGACCAGATAGCCGCCGAGCGTATCGACGTCCTCGCCGGCTTCGCCGGTGTCGAATGCCTCGCCTACCACGGACGTGACGTCCTCGAGGCTCGCGCGGGCGTCGGCGACGAACGATCCGTCGGCTTGCTTCACCACGGAGGGCGCTTCGTCGCCATCGTGCTCGTCGTCGATCTCGCCGACAACCTGCTCGACGATGTCCTCGATCGAGACAAGACCGTCGGTGCCGCCATATTCGTCGACCACCAGCGCCAGATGGATGCGCGTCGCCTGCATCTGCGCCAGAAGATCGATGGCTGGCATCGACGGCGGCACATAGATCAATTTGCGCATGATGTCGGCGTCGGCGAGGCGCATCCGCAGATCGACCGCCTTCAGGTCGAGCCCTGCCGGAAACGGCTTCTTGCGCTTGGCGTTGACCTCGTCGGCGACCTTCGCCTTCGCTGTCACGAACGCCAGCAGGTCGCGGATATGAACGAACCCTTCGGGGTCGTCGAGCGTGTCGTTATAAACCACGAGGCGCGAATGCGCTGCGCTCTCGAACAGGCTCATCAGTTCGCCGAGTGAAATATCCCGCTTCACCGCGACGATGTCGCCGCGCGGCACCATGACGTCGGCGATCCGGCGCTCATGCAGCCCCAGGATGTTGCGCAGCATGGTGCGCTCGATCGTGGTGAAGCTGGTCTCGTCGGGAGCGGTGGCGTCGAGCACGACCTGGAGATCGGCGCGCGCGGAGCCCGCCTTCCATCCGAACAGCGTGCGCAGCGCGCGCATCAGCCATAGTTCAGAGGAGGGACGCAGCACCTCGCCGTGTTGCACAGGGACCGGCAGATTTCCCGATCGTTGCTGGTCGGGATGATCGTCGGATTTATCGGTGGCTAGGTCGGGCACTTAATTCACCTGATCGTCGTGCGCATAGGGATCGGGGATCCCGAGTTGCGCAAGAATATCACGTTCGAGGTCTTCCATGACCTCGGCGTCGTCGTCGTTCTCATGATCGTAGCCGACCAGATGCAGGAAGCCGTGCACCGCCAGATGGCTGAGATGATGATCGAACGGCTTGTGCTCGGCGTCGGCCTCGCTGCGCGTGGTCTCATAGGCGATCGCGATGTCGCCCAGCATGCGCGGCGCGTCGTCGTCCGCGGGCGCGCCTTCCGGCTGTAGTGCCGGGAACGACAGCACGTTGGTCGGCTTGTCGATGCCGCGCCAGTTCTTGTTGAGCGTGCGGATGCCGGCGTCGTCGGTCAGCATGATCGCGAGTTCGGCGTCGCCGGTGTCGGCATCGACCATGGCGGCGGCGGCTTCGATGGCGCGATGGATCGCGCCTTCCGCGCCGCTTTCGCGGTGCCAGCAGTCGGCCGTGACAAGAATCTCGGTCGCGGGAATATCGGCGGTCGTCATATCAAAGATCTGGGTTCGCAGTTTTCAGTCGTCTCAACGGATTTCATCGATGGTCAGGGCTTGCCCGCGCCGGACTGCTTCGGCACGCCTTCGTAAGCGGCGACGATCCGCGCCACCAGTTCGTGGCGGATCACGTCCTGCGCGGTGAACTTCACCTGTGCGATGCCTTCGACGCCGTCGAGCAGCTTGGCTGCTTCCGCCAGCCCCGACGGCTGCCCGTTCGGCAGATCGACCTGGCTCGGATCGCCGGTGATGATCATGCGGCTGTTCTCGCCCAGACGCGTCAGGAACATCTTCATCTGCATCGACGTGGTGTTCTGCGCCTCGTCGAGAATGATCGCGGCGTTGGTGAGGGTGCGGCCGCGCATGAACGCCAGCGGCGCGATTTCGATTTCGCCGCTTTGCAGGCCGCGTTCGACGATGCGCGAGTCCATCAGGTCGTACAGCGCGTCGTAGATCGGCCTCAAGTAAGGATCGACCTTCTCGCGCAGGTCGCCCGGCAGAAATCCGAGACGTTCGCCGGCTTCAACCGCCGGACGTGACAAGATAATGCGGTCGACTTCCTTGCGCTCGAACAACTGACAGGCCTGCGCCACCGCGAGCCATGTCTTGCCGGTGCCAGCCGGGCCGATGCCGAAGACAAGCTCATGACGCTTCAGCGCGCGGATGTAGGAATCCTGCGCAGCGGTGCGCGCACGCACCGGCCGCTTGCGCAGATTGATTTCCTCGAATTGCGATTTCGCCGTCTTCGGATCGAACTCGAACAGCGAGCCTTGCGCGATCACGGCGCGGATGGCGCCTTCGACGTCGCCCTGCGCGATGTCCTGACCGCGCACCGCCTGCTCATAGAGCATTTCAAGCACGCGCCGCGCAGCGTCGCATGCATCGCGCGTCCCGGCCACCGTGATGTGATTGCCGCGTGAATCGGCGACCACGCCGAGGCGGCGCTCGATCAAGGCGAGGTTCTGTCCGTAGGGACCGACCAGCGCCGACGCAGCGCCGTTGTCGTCGAAGGCGACAACGATCTGGGCTTCGTGCGGGGTTTGGACGTCGTGCTTGCGGCCTGGGGCGAGGGTCGGCGAATCCGATGCGCTTTTTGGCAAGGGTTCAGACTCCGGTGGTCATGGCGGGCAGGGAAGCGTTGGCAGACTGGGAACGCGACGCGACATGAGACTGTGCAGGACCGGCGTGAGCGCCGACAAGTGTGCCGATGAGACTGTAGCGCTCGAGGCTGTCGATGGCGACAGGCAGCACCTGGCCGATGATGTCGGGCGAGGCCATGACATGGGCGGGTTGCAGGTAAGCCGTGCGGCCGACGATCTGGCCGGGATTGCGTGCGGCGCGTTCGAACAGCACATCGACCGTCTTGCCGATCGCCGCCGCATTGAAAGCGGCCTGCTGGCTGTCGATCAACTCCTGGAGCCGCGCCAATCGCTCGTCCATCGCCTTGGTCGTTACAGATGCGGTCGTGACCGTCTCCTGCATGTCCGCGGCCGGAGTGCCGGGCCGCGGCGAATACTTGAACGAATACGCGCCAGCGTAGCTGATTTGGCGGACCAGTGCGAGGGTTGCCGAAAAATCTTCCTCGGTCTCCCCCGGAAATCCGACGATGAAATCCGATGAAAATGCAACGTCTTCGCGCACCTTGCGGAACCGCTCAATGGTCCGGACATAATCGGCGGCGGTATGTTTGCGGTTCATCGCCTCCAGAATACGGTCGGAGCCGGACTGCACCGGCAGATGCACGAACGGCATCACGGCGGGAATGTCGCGATGCGCTTCGATCAGCGCGTCGTCGACGTCGCGGGGATGACTGGTTGAGTATCGCAAGCGGACGATGCCGGGAATCTTTGCCAGGCGATGCAGAAGCTGGCCGAGCGACCACGGCTTGCCGCCGCTTCCTTCGCCGTGAAACGCGTTGACGTTCTGGCCGATCAGCGTGATCTCGCGCACGCCGTTGTCCGCGAGGCGCTGCACGTCGTCGACGATGCGCGCGACCGGGCGCGACACTTCCATGCCGCGCGTGTAAGGCACCACGCAGAAGGTGCAGAACTTGTCGCAGCCTTCCTGCACGGTGACGAACGACGAGATGCCGCGCGCGCGGATCATTGCCGGTTTCGGATCGGGCAACGAGGCGAATTTGTCCTCGACCGGAAATTCGGTCTCGACCGCGCGTCCGTCCGTCCGCGCCTTCGCAAGAAGCTGCGGCAAGTGATGATAGCTCTGCGGGCCGACCACGATATCGACCGACGGTTCGCGCCGGATGATTTCCTTGCCCTCGGCCTGCGCGACGCAACCCGCCACCGCGACGCGCATCTCGCGTCCATTGCGCGCGGCTTCGTCCTTGAGCGTGCGCAGCCGTCCGAGTTCCGAATAGACTTTCTCGGAGGCCTTCTCGCGGATGTGACAGGTATTGAGAATGACAAGATCAGCGTCATCGGCGCTGGCCGTCTCGACGAATCCCTCGGGCGCCAGCGTGTCCACCATGCGTTGTGCATCGTAGACATTCATCTGACAGCCGTATGACTTGATATGCAGCTTGCGCGGCGTATTCATCGATATCCCGACGGCGGCGCATGTCGCGCGGCCTGTTGCAGCATCAGATATAGCGTATGGGCGTTGAAATCCAGCGACCGGACCGTTCCCGGAATGCTCAAAATCGCTCTAAATGGCTGTTATTTCATCGCGATTGAGGCTCCGGGCGATCAGATCCGGCAATGCGCGCATGTCATCGATGACAATAACCGCGCCGGCGGCGCGCAACCGCTCGGCGTCGCCGGTCCGGCAATGGCTGCCGCCGGTAAACCCGATCACCGTCATGCCCGCCGCGCTCGCCCCGATGACGCCGGGCTCGCTGTCCTCGACCACGACGCACCGCGCCGGCGGCGTGTTCATCTGGGCTGCGGCAAACAGAAACAGATCCGGCGCGGGCTTGCCGCGCTCGACCTGCATCGCGGAGAACAGATGCGGCGCAAAGCGGTCGAGCAGCCCGGTGGTGCCGAGGCTTGAGCGAATCCGCGTCGGCGTTCCCGACGACGCCACGCAGATGCGCTGGGACAACCGGTCCAATGTGTCGGCGATGTGCGGAATGGGTGTGAGCTGTTCGCCGAACACGCGATCGATGGTCGCCTTCAGTTGCACGGTGTAGGCGTCGGGCAGGGCGAAGCCGAGTTCGCTCTCGACCTCAAAGCGCGCCTCGCGCGCGGAGCGGCCGAGGAAACGTTCATGCACTTGGGCTGCGGAGATGGCGTAGCCGTGTTGCGTCAGCACATCGGCGTGGACGGCGCAGGCCAGTGCCTCGCTGTCGACGAGCACACCGTCGCAATCGAAGATGACGAGGTCGTAAGGGGACGAGGTGATCAAGTCTTGTCGTCGTCCCGAGTCTTTTCGTCCATTGGCACGCAATACAATTCGAGCCGGTGATCGACCAGCTTGTAGCCAAGCTTGCGCGCGATTTCGGTCTGGAGCTTTTCGATCTCCTCGGAGGTGAATTCGATCACCTTGCCGTCGCGCAGGTTGATGAGATGGTCGTGATGACTCTCCGGCACCTGCTCGTAACGCGCGCGGCCTTCGCGGAAATCATGACGCTCGATGATGCCGGCGTCCTCGAACAGCTTCACGGTGCGATAGACGGTCGAGATCGAGATCTTGTCGTCGACCGCGATGCAGCGCCGGTACAGTTCCTCGACGTCGGGATGATCCATGGCTTCCGCGAGCACGCGCGCGATCACGCGGCGCTGCTCGGTCATGCGCATTCCCGCCGCAGCGCAGCGCTTCTCGATGTCCGTATGCTTGCCTGCGGGCATGGATTTCAGGGCCGTCATTGCAAATTCCGGTCAAACGCCAGCGTCAGCGTGTTTTGCCACCAGCAGGAGCTTACGACAAGTCTCGTCGCATCACCACGGCGTTCAATTGTTCGCCGCCGGCGTCCTTGTAATACCGGTCGCGGCGTCCGACCACGCGAAATCCGGCGCGTTCATACAGCGCGCGGGCCGGACGGTTGTTTTCCTCGACCTCAAGGAACACGGTTTTGAGCCCGTGTCCCGCGAGATGCCCGAGATGCGTGCGCAGTAGATCGCGGGAGAAGCCGCGCCCGCGATATTTCGTTGCAACGGCCACGGAGAGGATTTCCGCTTCGTCGGCGGCAGTTCGCGAGACAATGAATCCGATGGTCGATCCGCCGAGCCGCAGCCGATGCGCGAGCGCGTTGCGCTCGATCAGGATCTGCTCGAATTCGTCGGCGCCCCAGCCGCGATGAAACGAGGCGCGGTGGAGTTGCGACAGGCGCTGTGCGTCACGCAGGCTCGCGGGTTCGACCACCGCGTTGTCGCGCGCAAAGAGTTTTGGAAACAGGGCGGTGAGGAAAGCGGGAAGGCGCGCCATGGTTACGGACGCGATCCCGCAGCCGGCGGCGTGTATCCGGCTTTCGGCTTGGCATCGGGCGGACGCAGGTAAAACGGTTTCGCTGGCGCTGCGCTGGGTTCAGTCGCGGCTCCGATCCAGGCGACCCACGCAATGTCCGGGCCGGGCCGGGCATCGATCAGCGCAGGCGCCGGTGCGTGCTTCGGCCAGCGATCGGCAAGCAACTGCGCCGCATTGCCGACCATGCGCAGGGCGCCGAACCGCGAGGCGACAAAAGTATCCTCGATCGGGGCCACGGCCGGGCGCATCAGCGCGGCGCCGTTGCCCCCGACGACCTGAAAATAAACATGATCGTGCCGCGCATCGATGGCGGCGATGATCGGCTGTTGCTGTTCTTCCGCGACCCAGGGCGCGACGTAAGCCGACAAGGTGGTGAGCCCGACGACCGGCTTGTCGGCGGCAACGCCGATGCCGCGCGCCGCAGAAATGCCGACGCGCAATCCCGTGAAGCTGCCGGGGCCGGTGGTGACGGCGATGCGGTCGAGATCGAGATAGGCGCGGCCCGACGCTGTCATGACGCGGGCGATCAGCGGCATCAGCGCTTCGGCGTGGCCGCGCTTCATCTCCAGCGTTTCCTGCGCGATGACAGCCCGCGCGCCTGCATCCAGCACGGCGGCGGCGCAGTAATCCAGCGCGGTATCGATGGCGAGAACGATCATGGGGATGATCTAGCACCGATGCAGGCGTTCGAGGAATGCCTAAGAATGCCCATGCAAAGACACAGAAACAGATGTCGTCGCCGGGATTGACCCGGCGATCCATCGCTTTGGGAATAGCCTGGCTCTAAAAGATGGATGGCCGGGACAAGCCCGGCCAAGACGAGTAACTATAGAGAGTAGACGAGGCGGTGCTGCGTCACATCGGCCGGACTTCGACCACGTCCGGAATGAAATGCTTCAGCAGGTTCTGGATGCCGTGCTTCAGCGTCGCGGTCGATGACGGGCAGCCGGCGCAGGAGCCCTTCATGTCGAGAAACACGATGCCGTCCTTGAAGCCGCGGAAGGTGATGTCGCCGCCGTCGCTGGCGACCGCCGGACGAATTCGCGTCTCGAGCAGGTCCTTGATGATCGCGACGGTTTCAGTGTCGGCCTCGCTGAAGAACTCATCTTCATGCGGCGCATCGCCGTCCGCCACCTGACCGTCGGCCAGCAACGGCGCGCCGGACATGTAGTGTTCCATGATGACGCCGAGGATGGCCGGCTTGAGATGCTGCCAGTCGCTCGCGTCCTTGGTGACGGTCACGAAATCGGAGCCGTAAAACACGCCCGTGACGCCGGGCACGGCGAACAGCCGTTCGGCGAGCGGCGAGCGGGTGGCGGAGTCGCGGTCGGTGAATTCCATGGTGCCGCTGTCGAGAACGGCGCGGCCGGGAATGAATTTCAGGGTGGCGGGATTGGGGGTCGCTTCGGTCTGGATAAACATGTGGGTCTCCGGCGCATCGCCGGTTCAAGGCCGGCGCGAACGGGGTTAAGTGAGCGGTTCCTATAACACAGATAACGCCGGAAAAAGCCCGATCAAGGGTGCATGGCGGGTGTTTCGGGGCTGCCAATTCAATTCCGGGTCGTCCCCGCTTTCGCGGGGACGACACAGTGTTTGTGCTTACGACAGCGCGTCGAGGTCGCTGTCGCTGAGATTGCCGGGTACAACGGTCATGGGGATCGGGAATGTTCCAGCGATTTTCGCAAGCGCCGTGATGATCGGACCCGGCCCTTCGGCGCCGGCGCTCGCCGCCAGCACCAGAACGGCGATGTCGACATCCTTGTCGATGACATCGAGGATCTGCGCGAGGGGCTCGCCCTCGCGGATCACGCGCTCCGGCGTGATGGCGGCGATGCCGTTGGCGCGGCCCGAGGCGCGGTCAAGCGCGGCGTTCGCGGCTTCCTCGGCTTCGGCCTGCATGATGTCGGCGACGCCGAGCCATTGCTGGTTGCGGTCGCCGGTGTCGATGACCCGTAGCATCACCACGCCGCCGCCGACGCGCACCGCCCAGCGGCTTGCGTAATAGACCGCGCGATCGCCTTCCGCCGTTTCATCGACGACCACCAGGCACTTCGGCTTGTGGCCTTGCTCGTAACTTCGCCGCTGGTTGCTCATGCATGTCCCGGATCATGAACCGGCGTCATGCTGCCACGCGCAGGGGCGCGCCGACAAGGCGAGAACGGACTTGACGGAACTTGATTCGCGTCGCTCGCGCAGAATTCAGGCAGGCCGTCGTCTTCCCGGAAACCGGCTTTCGCTTTTCGGGAAAGGCCTATCGCTTGCGGATAAATCCGACGATGTCCTTCACCGCGTTCATGGTCTCAGCGGCGATGACGCGCGCGCGATCCGCGCCGTCGGCCAGAACGGAATCCACGTAAGCCGTATCCTGCGACAGCTTCTTCATTTCCGCGCCGATCGGTCCGAGCTTCGCCACTGCAAGATCGACCAGCGTCGACTTGAAGCCCGAGAACTGCCCGCCGCCGAATTCGCGCAGCACGTCGGATTTGGATCGTCCCGAGAGAGCTGCGTAGATGCCGACAAGATTGTCGGCCTCGGGGCGCGCTTTCAGGCCCTCTTCCTCGCTCGGCAACGGCTCCGGATCGGTTTTCGCCTTACGCACCTTCTGGGCGATGGCGTCGGCGTCGTCGGACAGATTGATGCGCGAATAATCCGACGGATCGGATTTCGACATTTTCTTCGAGCCGTCGCGCAGCGACATCACGCGCGTCGCCGGGCCGGTGATTAGCGGCTCCGGCAGCGGAAAGAATTTTTCATCGAGATTGTGCGCGCGGATCGAGTCCGAGAAGTCGTTGTTGAATTTCTGCGCGATGTCGCGCGCAAGCTCCAGATGCTGCTTCTGGTCCTCGCCGACCGGCACATGGGTCGCGCGATAGACCAGAATGTCCGCGGCCATCAGGTTCGGATAGGCGAAAAGGCCGACCGAGACGTTCTCGCGGTCCTTGCCGGCCTTTTCCTTGAACTGGGTCATGCGATTGAGCCAGCCCAATCGCGCCACGCAATTGAAGACCCACGCGAGTTCGGCGTGCTCCGCAACCTGGCTTTGGTTGAAGACAATATTCTTTTTCGGATCGACGCCGCTGGCGATGAAGGCCGCCGTGACCTCGCGGATCGTGTGCGTCAGTTCGGCGGGGTTCTGCCACACGGTGATGGCGTGCATGTCGACCACGCAATAGATGCAGTTGTGGGTGTCCTGCAGTTTGACGAAGTTGACGATGGCGCCGAGATAGTTGCCGAGGTGCAGATTGCCCGTCGGCTGAACGCCCGAAAACACCAGTTCTTTTGCAGCCATTTTGATCGTTCCCGTGCCGGCATATCTGGGCATGATCTGGTCCGAAAACCGGTATCCACTTTTCGGGATCATGCCCGGGCGTCTTTAGCCACGCGGGGCTTACTCGCGCAAGCCGCCATCGCGCAAATTGCTGATGGCTTCGCCCCAGCTCACCACGCCGAACAGGTCCAGCAGCAGCCCGTAGAACGAGACGCCCGCCGCCACCAGTCCGCCGAGAATGGTGAGATTTGCCGCGAAGCCTGCACCGGCCGTCACCGGAGCCACGAAGGATTCGGCGATGAACAGCATGGTCCCCATGATTGCCGCGCAGATCGCAATGCGCGGCAGCCGCCGCCGTGCGATGGCGTCGATGGCGAAGCCGAATGTCGCACTTCCGCGCCAGGCCAGAATGCCCGCGCAGGCCCAGGCGCCGAGCGAGACGCTGGCGGCGACGCCGCTCGCGCCATAGCCGCGTCCGAAGAACAATCCGCAGACCACGGCGATGGCGATGCCGGCCAGCGTCGCCACCAGCGGCGTTTTGGTGTCTTCGCGGGCGAAGAACGCCGGCGACAGCACCTTGACCAGAACGTGCGCCGGCAGGCCGAGCGCGAGGATCGATAGCGCCTGCGCGGTCGCCGCCGTGTCGGCCGGCGTGAATGCGCCGCGCTCGAACAGCACGCGGATGATCGGCTGGCTGAGGATGAAGAAACCAAGCGTCGCGGGCAGGATGAGGCCGGTGGCGAGTTCGAACCCGCGCGACTCGGCCTTCATCAAGGCGGCCTTGTCGCCGCTGCGGATCGCGCGGGTCAGTTCAGGCACCAGCACGGTACCCATCGCCACGCCGACCATGCCGAGCGGCAATTCGATCAGGCGGTTGGCGAAATACAGCCACGACACGGCAGCGGGTGAACTCGAAGCGACAATCGCGCCGCCGACAATCAGGAATTGCGGTCCGGCATTGGCGATCATGCCGGGAACGCCCTTGCGGAAGAATCCGCGAATCTGCGGGTCGAATGAAATCCGCACCGGCGTGGCCACGCCGTCGCGCCACGGCCTGCGCTGAACGAGGATCAACATTTGCACGCATCCGGCGACGCCGACCGCGCCTGCGATAACGGTGGCCGAGAACATCGGATCGTGCCGCCATACCAGCAGCACGACGAGCACCACGATCATGGTCAGGTTGAACAGCACCGGCGAAATCGCGGTGAGCATGAAGCGATGCTCGGCGTTCAGCACGCCCATCATCACGATGGAAGGACCGACGAAGGCGAGATACGGCATCATCAGCCGCGCATCGGTGACGGCAAGTTGCAACGTCTCGTGCCCGATGAAGCCGGGCGCGAGCACGGAGATCACGAGCGGCATCAGAAGCCCGAGCAGCAGCGCGATGACAATAAGAATGAGGCTGACGCTGCCGAGCACCCGTCCCGCGAAGGCGGCGGCGGCGGCCGCGCCTTCGGTTTCGCGCACCTTGAGATAGTCCGGCACCAGGGCCGCGTTCAGCGCGCCTTCGGTGAATGAGCGTCGCGTCACGTTGATGAACTGAAACGCGACCAGAAACGCGTCCGCGATCGACCCCGCGCCGAGCAGCGCCGCAATCAGCGCATCCCGGGTGAAGCCCAGCGTCCGCGACGCCAGCGTTCCGGTCGATACGGTCAGGATATGACGGATCATCGGGCTATTCTGCGGATCACATGCTTGCTGGCGGACATGGTGTCGTGATAGGTCGCCGGTTGTTGCAAAAGACCTTTCCAGGCTCCTTGGAAACGGCCTTTCACACCCTCCCTGAAATACCAGCTTTTGCCGGTTCCGCCCTCCCTCAACAGGAATATCATTAATGACCGCAGCGACATACGACGTTCTCGGCATCGGCAACGCCATCGTCGATATTCTGGCGAAAACCGAGGACGGCTTCCTTAGCGAGCAGGGCATGACCAAGGGCGCGATGGCGCTGATCGACGAGGCGCGGGCGGCCGCGATCTATCAGGCGATGGGGCCGGCCACCGAAATTTCGGGCGGCTCCGCAGCCAACACCATCGCCGGTCTCGCCAATCTCGGCGCGCGCGCGGCGTTCGTCGGCAAGGTGCGTGACGACCAACTCGGCAATGTGTTCAGCCACGACATCGGCGCTGCCGGCGTGGCGTTCGAGACCCGCCCGGCCTCGACGGGGCCTGCGACCGCGCGCAGTTACATTCTGGTGTCGCCGGACGGCGAGCGCACCATGAACACCTATCTTGGTGCGGCGCAGGACCTGTCCGCCGCCGACATCGATCCGGCGCAGATCGCGGCGTCCTCCATCGTCTATCTCGAAGGCTATCTGTGGGACCCGGCGCAGGCCAAGGAGGCTTTCCTGAAAGCCTCCAAGATTGCCCATGACAACAAGCGCAGCGTGGCGCTGACGCTGTCGGATGCGTTTTGCGTGGGCCGCTACCGCGACGAGTTTCTCGATCTCATCCGCAGCAAGACCGTCGATCTGGTGTTCGCCAATGAAGCCGAACTGACATCGCTCTATCAGATCGATGACTTCGACAAGGCGCTGGCGCAATTGCGCAGCGACGCGGCGCTCGCCGTGGTCACCCGCAGCGAGAAGGGCTGCGTCGTCGTCTCGAAGGACAAGGTGACGGCGGTGCCGGCCTCGCCGGTGAAGCAGGTGGTGGACACGACCGGCGCGGGCGATCTGTTCGCGGCGGGATTCCTGTTCGGCACGGTGCGCGGTCTGGGCCATGAGCAATGCGGCCGTCTCGGTGCGCTTGCGGCGGCCGAAGTGATCCAGCACATCGGCGCGCGGCCGCAGACCTCGCTGAAGACTCTGGCGCAGGCGGCCGGACTGCCGGTTTAAAACGGGCTTCCTGGCCGCGCCCGATCAATCGTTCACGCTCGGGTGATCGTTCGTTAACCGCGATCCCGCTTGAAGGTCTCCTCGACGGCAACCATATAACGGAATGAGATTTCCGGCTGGAACCAATGCCGGGGATGGATGTTGAAATGTTTGCCGCGATGCGGACAGACCGATGACTTCAAGGAGGCCCGCGCAAGGCGGGACGGAGGGGCGCCATGATTGCGAGCTGGAGCGAGTGGAAACGTTATCCGAGGGCAGCGCGGAATGAAAAGCTCGAGGCGCCGATCGGACCGGGAATTTTCGAGGTGAGGCACGTCTCGTCCGGCGCGTTGTTCGCCTTTGAAGCATCCGAGAACCTCGCCCATGCATTGTCGTCGATCGGCTCCGGATCGAAATCGTTTGTTTCGTGGTTCGGCAAGCGCGATGCCGCGATGTTGCCTGATCTGGAATACCGCACCTTTGCGACCGCGACACGCGGAGAGGCGAAGGTCGCCGCGGAACGCATGATCGGCCGCCGCGAAGCCTTCATGAGCCACGTGGCTTAATCCATCGGCCTGTGCCTGCCGCTAGCGGCGCAGCACGCCGATCATGCGGCTGGCGAACGTCAGCCGCTCTGCCATCACCGACATGAAGTAGGTCAGGAGCTTCTGGCCGAGCGCCGGATTGCCGGCCATCATGGCGTCGAACACGTCGGCTTTCAGCACATAGAGCACGCTGTCGATCTCTGCCTGAATGGTTGCGCTGCGCGGCTGGCGCGCCACAAGGCCCATTTCGCCGACCGTGGTGTGACGTCCGAGGCTGCGCACGCGCGTGGTGCGGCCGCCGCCGGCGTCCACCATGATGCCGACCCGGCCGCTCAGAATAAACAGCATGGAGTCCGCCGGTTCACCGGTCTTGGCGATGACGTCCCGTGCTCCGACCTTGATGCGCTGACAGCGCTGCGCCAGTTCCGCGGCATCGCTATCGCTGCCGAGAATGGTTGCGAACCAGCCTTGCAGATCGCCTTCTTCCTGCTCCAGTCCGCGATGCCGGCCGATGATTTCGTTCTCACACCATTCCAGCGCATGATCGAGCTCCGGCATCACCAGAATATCGTCCGACAGAAACTCGCCCGACCGCAGCGTCTTTTCGGTGGCCCGCGGCAGGTTGACGAGAACGAGCTTCACGCTGTTTTCGAGTGCCGAGCGCCGGATCTGGGCAAAGCTGTAGGCGGCCGATGAATCGATGCCGGTTACAAGCTTGAAGTCGAACACCAGGTAGCGGCACTCCGGGTGGCGCGACAACAGCGACTTGACGTGCTGATAAAGCCGGTTGGCCGAACCGAAGAACAGATAGCTTTGCAGATTGAGTCCATGGATCTCCTTGCCGTGGATGGCCAGCAAGGCGAGGTCCTGCCGTGAGCGATCGAGCGAACTGCGATACTCTGCGCCGTTGAAGCCGAACTTGATCGAGCTGATGCGCGAGGCACTTAACGCGAATGTCGCACAGCCGATCACGGTTCCGATCAGGATGCCGGCGATGAAACCCCATTTCACGATGATGAAGATGATCGCGAGCAGCGACAGGTATTCGATGGTCGAGAGCCGCTTTCGCGACTCGACGATCCAGCGGTTGAGCTGATCGATTCCGAGATAGAGCAGCAGGCCGCCGAGAATGAATTTCGGCATGTAGCTGAGCAACGCCGGATCGGCCACCAGCATCAGGACCGCGACAGCAGCCACCATCAACCCGGAGATGCGGCTGGTCGCGCCGCTGTTGGCATTGAGCAGCGAGCGGCTGAGCGAGATGCACCCGGCATAGCCGCCGAAAAATCCGGAGAGGATATTGGCGATGCCCGCGACATTCAACTCGCGTTCGAGATTGGCTTCGCGGTTGGTCGCGACCTCGAGGCCCGTGGTGTTGAACAGCGTGCTGATCGCGGTGACAAAAATCACCGCGACGAGATTGCCGAGCAATCCCGGCAGCGCTTGCCATGGATAGTTTTGAATTTCGCCCAGATGCCACGGCGTCATCGCGCTCGCGCGGGGCGGGGACTGGAATGTCCAGCCGAGCGCCTGCGCCTGCTCCGGCGAAATGCCGGCGTAGCTGAAAACGATGTGGGCCACGATGACGCCGGCGATCAGGATTGCCGGCAGCGCCAGCGGATTACGTGATCGATGCCACACCAGGTAGATGATGAACGCCAGCGCGCCGCCTGCGAGCAGTTCGTACACCGTCATGGGATTTGCGAACGAAGCCAGGTTGTCGAGACGCAAGGGCTGGTTCGTGATGACCCGGATTCCGCCGAGCACGATCAGCAACGCGGTCGAGCCGAGGAATCCGCCGATTACAGGATAAGGCACGTAGCGGATTGCACGGCCGATCCGGGTGAGACCCATGCTGCACAGCACGAGTCCGGTGATGACGGTCGCTGCGGACAGTGTCAGAAGCACCGGACCGAGCAGCGGCGTGGTAGGGGCCGCCGTGGCGATATGCTCGACCAGTGTCGCTGCCAGAATGCCGGTCACCGCCGCCGTGGATGTTTCGGGCGCCCCGACGGCAAAGGGGAAGGTGCTGCCGAGCGCGATCACCGCCGCGATGATGGCGGTCGCGGTAAATGTCGCCGCAATGCCGTAGGGCAGGTAGACCGCCAGCGGTCCGGAGAAGATCAGCACCGAATAGGAGAGGCCGAAAGACACCGTCAGAACGGCGGGTCCCGCGCTGGCGAATACGTCGATCAGACGCGCGCGCAGTTTCATGTCCAGGCCGGGAGCGGGATTGGCAGAGGGGAAAGCCACGCGGGACATCCAATGAGGGAAGCCGCTTGTCGTAGACGACGGCGAGGCGGACGTAAAAGAGATTCTTATGACAGCCGCCTTTATGTGCGCCGCTTGCGTGCAATGAGATACGGCACCTGCTCAAGGCAAAGGCCGCGCTGCTTCCAGCGCGGCCTTTGGCAGTCCGATTCTATCGCTGAATCAGCGGCCTTTGAATTTCGCCGGGCGCTTTTCAAGAAACGCACCGACGCCTTCCTTGAAGTCCTCGGTGCGGCCGGCGGAGCGCTGGAGCTGCTGCTCCAGATCGAGCTGCTCCTCGAACGAATTGTTCTCGCTTTCCCAATAGAGCCGGCGGATCAGCGACAGCGCCACGGTCGGGCCGTTGGCAAGATCGTGCGCAAGTTTCTTAGTTTCCTCAGCCAGCGCCGCGTCATCGACCACGCGATTGACCAGACCCCATTCCAGCGCCTTCTCCGCCGGAAGCCGCTCGCCCAGCAGCGACAGTTCGACCGAGCGGGCCTTGCCGATCAGACGCGGCAGGATCCAGGTCGATCCGCAATCCGGCACCAGGCCGATGCGGCGGAACGCCTGCAGGAAGTAAGACGACCGCGCGCACAAAATGATGTCGCCCATCAGCGCGAAGCTCATGCCGGCGCCGGCGGCGGGTCCGTTGACGGACGTGACGATCGGGCAGTGCAGGTTGCGCAGGCGGCGCAGGAAGGGATGGAAGGCGGTTTCCAGCGTGGTGCCGGCGCTGGGCTTCTTGCCGCCTGCGGCGCGGCTCTGAAGATTTGCGCCGGTGCAAAACGCCTTGCCCGCGCCGGTCAGGACGAGGCAGCGGATTTCGTCGCGCTTCTCGTCGATCGCGTCCATCGCCTCGATCAGGCCGTCGAGCATATCGGCGGAGACCGCGTTCATGACTTCGGGATGATCGAGCACAAGCGTGGCGACCGGTCCGTCGAATTCCAGCCGGCAATGTTTGAACTGCATGCGTTCCTCGTTTGGTTTTGATGATGAACGTGACGCCGATCAGGTCGTCGGCTTCGTTTCGCCGCGAACTATTCCGGAAACCCGGCGGAGTGTAAACGGCGAGGGAAAGGACGTTCGCGATGGCGGGTCTGCCATGCGCAGCGAACGTCAATTTCGCATGGCGGAAACGACGGTGCGCGCAGCGTCCGCAGGTTTGATTTCGCAGCAATGATTGGCCAATGTCGCGGCAAGCGCGCAACGGGAGATGAAACGACATGAGCATTTTCGATCTGAGCGGCCGCGTGGCGGTGGTGACCGGCGGCAATGGCGGCATCGGGCTTGGCATCGCGCAGGCGCTGGCGGCGGAAGGCTGCGCCGTGTCGATCTGGGGCCGCAATGCCGAGAAGAATGCGCAGGCTGCGGCGACGATCTCGGCGAAGGGCGGCAAGGTCGAGGCGCGCGTCTGCGATGTTACGGATACAGCTTCGGTGAAAGCTGCGATGACGGCCACGCTCGATACATTCGGCCGCGTCGACGGCTGTTTCGCCAATGCCGGAATCGGCGGCGGCGGACGTCATGCCTTCATCGACCGCACCGAAGAGGACTGGCGCAAGATGTTTTCGACCAATCTCGACGGCGTGTTTCATGTGTTTCAGGCGGCGGCGCGGCACATGACCGAGCGCGCAGCGGGCGGCGATGCCTTCGGACGGCTAGTGGCCACGTCGAGTCTCGCCTCCCTGTTCGGCACCGCGCGCAACGAGCACTATGCCGCGACAAAATCCGCCATCAACGCACTGGTGCGGGCGCTCGCGGTTGAACTCGCGCGCCATGGCGTCACCGCGAACGCGATCCTGCCCGGGTGGATCAAGAGCGACATGACGGAAAGACTCATGGCCAACGACAAGTTCGTTGCCAATGTGATGCCGCGCATTCCGGTGCGGCGGTTCGGCGAGCCGTCGGATTTCGGCGGCATCGCGGTTTATCTGATGAGCAAGGCGTCATCGTATCATACCGCGGACACCATCCTGATCGACGGCGGCTATACGGCGTTCTAACTATTCCGGCAGCGGAATGAACTCGTGCTCGTTGGGCACATGGGCGAAGCGTCCGGCCTTCCAGTCGGCCTTGGCCTCCTCAATGCGCTCCTTGCTGGACGAGACGAAATTCCACCAGATGTGGCGGGGGCCTTCCAGCGCAGCGCCGCCGAGGAACATCATCCGGGTCGGGCGCGTCGCCCTCACGGTGATGCGGTCGCCGGGACGGAAGATCAGCAATTGCGGGCTGACGAATTTCTCGCCCGCAATTTCGATCTCTCCATCCACGATGTAGATCGCGCGCTCCTCATGATCGGCGTCGAGCGGCGCGGTCATGCCGGCGTCGAGCGCGACCTCGACGTAAAACCACTCCGAGACCATGTCGACCGAGGCCTTCGCACCGAATGACGATCCGGCGATGATGCGCGCCTTGAAACCCTTGTCTTCCACCACGGGCAGCGTTTCCGCCGCGAAATGCTGGAACGACGGCGCGATTTCCTCGGAGCCTGCGGGAAGCGCGATCCAGCTTTGCAGGCCGAGCATCTTTTGCCCGTTGGCGCGCTGCACGTCGGGCGTGCGTTCGGAATGGGCGATGCCGCGTCCGGCGGTCATCAGGTTCATGGCGCCGGGCTGGATCTCCTGAATGTTGCCCTCGCTGTCGCGGTGCATGATGCTGCCGTCGAACAGATAGGTGACGGTGGCGAGGCCGATATGCGGATGCGGCCGCACATCCATGCCCTTGCCGGCGACGAACTGCACCGGGCCGAAGTGATCGAAAAAGATGAAGGGGCCGACCATCTGCCGCTTGCCATGCGGCAGCGCGCGGCGGACCGCGAAGCCGTCGCCGAGATCGCGCGTGCGCGGCACGATCATCAGTTCAAGCGCGTCGCAGGTTTTCGGATCGCCGAGAATAGGATCGTTCGATGGCATCCAGCTCATGACGCAACTCCTTTGATAGCAAACTTGATATTACGCGCTGGCCGATATCTCCGCGACCGCGCGCGCCGGCAGCATCTTGCGAACCGCCGATGACGATGCGACCTGTCCCTTTTCGGCATAGGCTTCGTGGTTCGTCTCGATCTTGTCGAGCGCGTAGAGATAGTTCACCATCAGCCCGTGCGATTGCTGGAGGCCCTTCTCCGAGCGGTCGCCGAGAAAATTCAGCCGCTCCAGCTGTGCGCCGTTGCCGAGATGGAATCGCGCGACCGGATCGACCGGCAGCCCGCGCGGTGTTTTGGCGTCGAGAAAATAATACGCCGCCAGCGGCAGCAGCGCGGCTTTGACCTGCTCTGAGGTCTCGGCGTCGTCGGCCCAGTCCGGGGTATCCAGCGCTTCAAGCACGGCCCGCGACGAGGCATCGAGCAGCGTGGAATCCTCCGACGTGCGTTCCCGCTTCAGCCACGCGGCGAAGCCGGGCACCGGCGAGAGCGTCACGAAAGTCTGCACATTCGGCAGTTCGCGCTTGATGTCCTCGACCACCTGCTTGATCAGGAAGTTGCCGAACGAAATGCCGCCGAGGCCCTTCTGGGTGTTCGAGATCGAATAGAACACCGCAGTGGTGGCGTCGGTCGCCGCGATCGGCGCGCGGGTGAGATCGAGCAATGGCGCGATCGCTGCCGGACTTTCGCGGGTCAGCGCCACCTCGACGAAGATCAGCGGCTCATCCACCAGCTGCGGATGGAAGAAGCCGTAGCAGCGGCGGTCCGACGGTGCGAGGCGGCTGCGCAGATCGTCCCAGTTGGAGATCGCGTGGACCTGCTCGTAGCGGATGATCTTCTCGAGGATGTTGGCCGGCGTGGTCCAGTCGATCCGTTGCAGCACAAGAAAACCCCTGTTGAACCACGACGCGAACAGATGCACGAAATCGCTGTCGACATGCTTGAGCGCCGGATGATCCTTGATATGCGTCAGCAGCGCCTCCCGCATCCGCACCAGCGAGGCGGTGCCGCCCGGCGCAAGATTCAAACGCCGGATCAACTCCTGGCGGCGCGGTTCGGCGGCCTTCAATAATTGACTGATGGTATCGGCGGACGTGCCCTTGTCGCGCACCGCCGCCAGCGCCGCGTCCAGTTCGGTCATGTCCGGCCCGAACAGGTCGGCGAGCGCGTTGAGGAATGCGAGTTGATCGGCCTCGCTCGCGGCGGCGTAGCCGGCGAGCAGCGAATTGGCGAGCGCCACGCCGGTGGCCTCGCCGCGCCGGGACAGCAGGGTTTCGCCAAGCCCGATCAGTTCGGCCTGCGACATCGCGCGTGAGCCGGTCGACAGGCCGAGCAGGCTGCGGCCGCGTGTGGTCAGCGTGGAGAGCAGATTGCTCAGGGAGGCGCGGTCTAGTCCCAGTGTCGCCATGGGGTCAGCATGCTCCTTCGCGGTCCGGTATCATCCTTGAATGATACGCAGCGAATGCGACCGATTCCAGACGCTTGATGCCGGACTTTGGTTGGGGAATGCCTGATGTGCGGGCAGTTCGGCGGTGGTGCGGCTCAAAGCCGCGCGAGAGATGTGACGCTGCCGATCCGGTCGAATTTCTCCAGCGACAGTACCGCGTCCGCGAAACGGTCCGCGCGCTCGTTGAGCACCGGCCGCGCCAGTTGCAGGAATTTCTGCTGCATCGCTGCCGCATCGGGAAACGACGACGGCTCACCCGACGGATCGGGAATGAGGCGTTCGATCACGCCTTCGCCGGCGTCGATGGAAACGCGCGCGCCGAACGGATGGGTTTTGCCTTCCAGCCGCGCGTCCTGCACCACGTCGAACTTGTCGGCGAGCGCCTCGATGGCCGGGTCGCCGAGCCGCTTGTAATCGTCCCAGCCGAACGAGCCCTGATCGAGCGCGAGCGCCCCGGTGAAGAACATCGAGAATTGTCCGCCGACCACGCTGCGGGCGTGGCGCTTGGTGGCGGCATCGCCGGTCAGCGTGATGCCGTTGCGGTGCAGGCCGATCTCGACGCGCTTGATGTTCTCAGGCGTGAGATTGTGCTCGCGGCGCATGGCGATCAGCGCGTCGATGGCGGCGTGGGTGTAGCGGCAGCTCGGATACGGCTTCACGCCGATCTTCATGGTCTCGTAGATCTTGCCGAGACCGGCAGTGGCCTTGTCGGGGTGCGCGTCGTCGCTGTAGCCGACCAGAAGACCGTGCTTGCCCTCGACCGATTCCGTCGCGCCGATAAAACCTTCACGCGCGAGGGACGCGGCGACGACGCCGTTCATCGCGGCGGCGCCGACCTGATAGCGCTTGTTCCATGCGCCGTTGACCAGAAACTGCAACGAGCCCGCTGCCTGGCTGCCCGAGACACCGAATGCTGCAACGATCTGGTCGGCACTGAGCTTGTAGAGTTTCGCCGCCGCCGCTGCCGCGCCATAGGTGCCCGCGGTGGCGGTGGGGTGGAAGCCTTTGGCGTAATGCGATGTCGGATCGAGCGCATTGCCGAGGCGGCAGCAGACTTCGTAGCCCGCGACGATGGCGGTCAGCACCTCGCGGCCGCTGGCGCCCGTGATCTCGCCGACCGCGAACGCGGCGGGCACGACGGGTGCGCTGGGGTGCAGCGAGGAATCCGCGTGGGTGTCGTCGAAATCGAGCGAATGGCCGAGCGCGCCGTTCAGAAGCGCGGCGATGGCCGGGGTATAGGTTTTGGCGTCGCCGCAGACGGTGGCGTCGCCCTTGCCGTCGAGGCCAAGCGTGGCGAGCATCGCCAGCAGCGACGGCGTGGATTCGGCTTCGCTGCGCGCGCGCACGGCGCTGCCGAGGAAATCCAGCGTCAGCGCCTTGGCGCGTTCCAGCACTTCGGCCGGAATGTCCTCATACTTGAGGTTTGCAACGTAAGCGGCCAGCGTTGCGGTTTCATTCGCCATGGATGTCCTGCTCCGAATTCGGGCGAGAAGCTACGCGGCCTGTGCACGGCGTTCAAGCCGGGCTGGCGCAATGCTCGCGTGCGGGATCGGTCAGATCTGCCGCATCATGGCGGGGACGATGATGCGGTGGAACGGCATGATGGTCGCGAGATAAACCCTGCCGAGCAGGTTATGCGTCATCACCAGCGTGGTTGCGGTCACGTCGCGCCGGGGTGCGGCGCCGGACACCTCCACGATCACGCGGAAGTCGAGGTGTTTGTCGTCGAAGCCCGCCACGATGCGCCCAGGCGTCTCGCTGATAACGGGAAAGACGCCGATCGAATCGGCGGCGAGGGCTTTTCCGTGCGACGGCGTCTTGAGGCCGAGCGGCGCGACCACGAGATTCCGCAGGGTCATCAGGCTGCCGATCCATCGCGGCTGACGCTCGAACATCCGCTCCGCGGCGTGCCGTGCGGTGAGAGCATCGTCACTCACCGCGACACGAAAGGCATCGGCGAATTGCGCGCCGGGAAGCAATGTTCTGGCGGCGGCGTCCGGCGCAACGGCGAGGGCGGTCATGCTGCAAGCTCCAGCCGCTGCGTCAGCGTGCGGAAGCGCAGCACCAGCACGATGGCATAGATTCCAGTGCCGATGGAGAGGCCGATCCAGACGCCGATGGCGCCCGAACTTGTCCAGAACGCGAGGCCATAGGCCGCCGTGAATCCGATCAGCCAGTAACTGATGGCTGCGAGCAGCAGCGGCACGCGGGTGTCGCTGAGACCGCGCAGCGCGCCGGCTGCCACGGTCTGGATGCCGTCCGCGATGAAGAAGGTCGCGCCGACCATCATCAGGGTCGCGGCAAGCTCGACCGCGGCGACACCTTGTTTGGTCTCGCCGAAGAAAAATCCCGCGACCTCGAACCGCACGAGGATCACCGCCAGCGTCATGATCGTCATGAACGCGATCCCGAGCGCGATGGCGACCAGACCCGCACGCCGGATTGCGGCGGTGTCGCCGCGTCCCAGGGCCTGACCGACACGCACGGTGGCCGCCATGCCGATGCCGAACGGCACCATGAACAAAATGGCGGCGATCTGCAGCGCGATCTGATGTGCGGCCAGCGCCGTCGTGCTGATCACGCCCATCAGCAGACCGGCGGCGGAGAACAATCCGTATTCAAGCAGAAACGAGACCGCGATCGGCGCACCGATCACCACAAGCTGCCGCATCAGCGGCCAGTCAATCCGCCAGAACCGCCCGAGCACATGGAATTTCTTGAACGGCCGCCGGCTGTAGGTAAACCACAGCGCCGCCGCGCACATGCCGAAATTCACCGTCGTGGTGGCGACGCCCGCGCCGAGCAGTTCGAGCTTGGGCATGCCCCAGTGGCCGTGGATCAGCGCGTAACCCAGCAGCGCATTGGCCGGGATCGCGGCCAGCGTGATCCACAGGCCCGGCTCCGGCCGGTTGACCGCGCCCATGAAATTGCGGATCGCCATGAAGCACAGCGCAGGCGCCATTCCGGGCGCGAGGCCCAGCAGATAACGCTGCGCGAGGCGGGCGTTGTCCGGCGCCTGACCGAGCAGGATCAAAACCTGTTCACCGAACAGCGGCAGCAGCATCATCGGCACGCACAGCAGAAGTGCTGCCCACAGACCGACCCGCAACGCACGGCGGACCGTGCGCGGCTGGCGTGCGCCCAGCGCCTGCGCCGCCAATGGCGCGACGGCTGACACCAGCCCCATGCCGATCACGAAGGCGACGAAGAACACCGTATGCGCAAGTGCTGCGGCGGCGACGGCATTGTCGCCGAGCCGGCCGATCAACGCGAGATCGGTGGTCATCATGGCGATCTGGCCCAATTGCGTCAGCGCAATCGGCAGCGCGAGCTTGATGGTCTCGACGAACTCGGTCGCTGTCGGATTGCGGACGGAAATCGCCATGCCCGCCCGGGCAGGTTCTGCCTTGTCGAGGATTGTCATGGGAGGTGTCTTAGCACAGCGGCAGGGCCGAAGCGTGACAAGGCGTCCGCATCGATCCGCCGGGCTGGATGCTATTTCGGGCCGCCCTGTTTTTCGGCTGCCCGCCGCAGCGCGTCGGCGAGCGCGCCGCCGCCGGAAGAGGGCTGGGCCGATCCACGGCGTTGAGGCGGGCTGCTGGATTCCATGCGCTTTGGTGCGCGCGTCTCGCTCCGGGCGGTGCGATCGGACTTCGGCCCAATCTCGTCGTCGAGGCGCAGCGTCAGCGCGATCCGCTTGCGCGGAATATCGACCTCCAGCACCTTGACCCGGACGATATCGCCCGGCTTCACCACTTCGCGCGGGTCCTTGATGAAGGTGCGCGACATCGCGGAGATATGGACGAGGCCGTCCTGATGCACGCCGACATCGACGAATGCGCCGAACGCGGCCACGTTGGTCACAGCACCCTCCAGCACCATGCCGGGCTTGAGATCGCTCACCTTCTCGATGCCGTCCATGAACACGGCGGCCTTAAAGGCAGGACGCGGATCGCGGCCGGGCTTTTCAAGCTCGCGCAGGATATCGGTGACGGTGGGCAGGCCGAAGGTCTCATCGACGAAGGCCTGCGGCTTGATCTGCCGCAGGATCTCCGCGTTGCCGATCAGCGCCTTGATGTCGCTCTTGGTGGCGGCGAGAATCCGGCGCACCACGGGATACGCTTCCGGGTGCACACCCGATGCGTCGAGCGGGTCTTCGCCGTTGCTGATGCGCAGGAAGCCGGCGCATTGCTCGAACGCCTTCGGGCCAAGCCGCGGCACATCCTTCAGCGCCTTGCGTGAGCGGAACGGGCCGTTGGCGTCGCGGTGCTGCACGATGCTTTGGGCAAGGCCTGCACCGATGCCGGAGACGCGCGCCAGAAGCGGCGCGGATGCGGTATTGGCATCGACGCCGACGCCGTTCACGCAGTCTTCCACCACGGCATCGAGCGAGCGCGACAGCCGCGTCTCGCCGAGGTCATGCTGGTATTGTCCGACGCCGATGGATTTCGGATCGATCTTGACCAGTTCGGCGAGAGGATCCTGCAAGCGGCGCGCGATCGACACCGCGCCGCGCAAGGTCACGTCGAGGTCGGGCAGTTCTTCCGACGCGAACGCGGACGCGGAATAGACCGATGCGCCGGCTTCCGACACCACGATCTTGGTCATTTTCAGTTCGGGCAGAAGCTTGACCAGATCGGTGGCCAGCTTGTCGGTTTCGCGCGACGCCGTGCCGTTGCCGATGGCAATCAGTTCGACGCGATGCTCGCGCGCGAGCTTGCCGAGAATGGCCAGCGATTCATCCCAGCGCCGCTGCGGCTCGTGCGGGAAGATCGCCGTCGTTGCCACGACCTTTCCGGTGGCATCGATCACCGCGACCTTCACGCCGGTCCGGTATCCGGGATCGAGGCCCATGGTGACGCGCGCGCCGGCGGGCGCCGCGAGCAGAAGATCGCGCAGGTTCGACGCGAACACGCGCACCGCTTCCTCTTCGGCTGCCGTCCACAGCCGCATGCGAAGATCGATGTTGATGTGAACGAGGATCTTGGTGCGCCAGGCCCAGCGCACGGTCTCGGCCAGCCACTTGTCGCCGGGCCGCCCCTGATCGGAGATGTTGAAGCGTTCCCTGATGCGCAATTCATATGAGGTGACAGCGGGCGGCGTCGGTGAGGGCGGCTCGGGCAGGAATTGCAGGTCGAGCATTTCTTCCTTCTCGCCGCGGAACATCGCGAGAATGCGATGCGACGGCAGCTTGTGCAGCGGCTCGCTGAACTCGAAATAGTCGCTGAACTTCGCGCCTGCTTCCTTCTTGCCGTCACGCAGTTTCGACACCAGCACGCCGTTCGACCATGCCTGCTCGCGCAGCGCGCCGATCAGATCGGCTTCCTCGGCGAAGCGTTCGACCAGAATGGCGCGCGCGCCGTCGAGCGCGGCTGCGGCATCGGCCACCTGCTTGTCGGCGTCGATGAAAGGCGCCGCGACCGTGAGCGGATCGTTGCCGGGCTCGGTGAGCAGCAGTTGCGCCAACGGCTCAAGTCCCGCTTCCTTCGCGATCTCGGCCTTGGTCCGGCGCTTGGGTTTGAACGGCAGGTAGATGTCCTCAAGCCGTCCCTTGTTGTCGGCGGCGAGAATCGCGGCCTCTAACGCGGCATCCAGCTTGCCCTGTTCGCGGATCGAATTGAGGATGGTGGTGCGGCGGGCTTCCATGTCGCGCAAGTAGGTCAGGCGCTCTTCCAGCGTGCGCAACTGGGCGTCGTCGAGCGCGCCGGTCACTTCCTTGCGGTAGCGCGCGATGAACGGCACGGTCGAGCCGTCGTCGAGAAGCTTGATCGTGGCATCGACCTGTTGTTCGCGGACGCCGAGTTCATCGGCAATTGTTTGTGAGATTGTCTTGGCCACGCCGAATCCTTTTGAGGTCGCGAATTCTTTTCGATGACAACGCCAGCTTCCGGGTTGTCACGGGAAGGAAGCGGCTTATGCCCATAGACTGTGGATGCATCAAGAGACGATCGACGCATTAAATCGGAATGTGGAGAAGTTTCAGGCGCGCCGGTAAATTTGATCGTGCGACATAAACGTCGCGTGCATGCGACGCGCCTCGATGCTGTCGCATGCAGTTCGTTGTCACAGAACGCGAAGCCGATGTCGCTTACACGTCCACGTTGGCGTCGAGCGAATTGTCCTGGATGAACTCGCGGCGCGGTTCGACCACATCGCCCATCAGCTTGGTAAAGATGTCGTCTGCGGCGTCGACTTCCTTGACCTTCACCTGCAGCAGCGAGCGGGCGTTGACGTCCAGCGTGGTCTCCCACAACTGCTGCGGGTTCATTTCGCCGAGGCCTTTGTAGCGCTGGTAGGCGACGCCCTTGCGGCCGGCGTCGGTGACGGACTCAAACAGGCTGACCGGGCCGTGGATCGGCGTTTCGGTGTCCTTGCGGCGAAGCACCGCGCTGCGCGGATAGGCCTCCTGCAAGCGCGGCGCGTATTCGTCGAGCTTGCGCGCCTCGGCGGAGCCGAGCAGCGCGTCGTCGATCATGGCGACGTCCTTGACGCCGCGCACGGTGCGCTCGAAGAAATAGCCTTCGCCTTCCCTGAAAGTGCCGATCCAGCCACGCTCGACCTCGTCGGCCAGCGCGTCAAGGCGCTTGGCGATATAGTCTGCGGCCGCGTTGGCGGTTTCGATGTTGCCGACGACATGCGGGCTCAGCACGCCCGCGATGGCCGCCTGCTCGACGACATTGCGGTTGTAGCGGCTGTGCAGGCTGTTCAGGATGCCGCGAATGACGCGCGCGTCCTCCAGCAGAACCTGAAGGTCGCGGCCCTTGCGGTCCTCGCCCGACGCCAGCTTGAGAACGCAGTCATCGAGGCCGGTCTCGATCAGGTAATCCTCCATCGCGCGCTCGTCCTTGAGGTACTGCTCGGACTTGCCGCGCGTCACCTTGAAGAGCGGCGGCTGTGCGATGTAGAGGAAGCCGCCATCGATCAGCTGCGGCATCTGACGGAAGAAGAACGTCAGCAGCAGCGTGCGGATATGCGCGCCGTCGACGTCGGCGTCAGTCATGACGATGATCTTGTGATAGCGCAGCTTCGAGATGTCGAAGTCGTCGCGGCCGATGCCGGTGCCGAGCGCCGTGATCAGCGTGCCGATCTGCTCCGACGACAGCATCTTGTCGAAGCGCGCGCGTTCGACGTTCAGGATCTTGCCGCGCAAGGGCAAGACTGCCTGGAATTCGCGGTTGCGGCCCTGCTTGGCCGAGCCGCCTGCGGAATCGCCCTCGACGATGAAGAGTTCGGACTTGGCCGGATCGCGCTCCTGGCAGTCGGCAAGCTTGCCGGGCAGGGAGGCGATGTCGAGCGCGCCCTTGCGGCGGGTGAGGTCACGCGCCTTGCGCGCGGCCTCGCGCGCGGCGGCGGCCTCGATGACCTTGCCGACAATGGTTTTGGCTTCGGACGGATGTTCCTCGAACCACGCGGAGAGCGCGGCGTTCAGCACGTTCTCGACCACGGGACGCACTTCCGAGGACACCAGCTTGTCCTTGGTCTGCGACGAGAACTTCGGGTCCGGCACCTTCACCGACAGAACAGCCGTGAGGCCTTCGCGGCAATCGTCGCCGGTCAGCGCGATCTTTTCCTTCTTCGCCATGGCGTCGGCATAGCCGGTGACCTGACGCGTCAGCGCACCACGGAAGCCCGCCAGATGCGTGCCGCCGTCGCGCTGGGGAATGTTGTTGGTAAAGCAGAGCACGTTCTCGTGGTAGCTGTCGTTCCACCACATCGCGACTTCGACGGTGATGCCGTTCTGCTCGGCGCGCATTACGATCGGGATCGCCACCACGGGCTTCTTGTTGCGGTCGAGATATTTGACGAACTCCTCGACGCCGCCTTCGTAGAACAGCTCGACGCGCTGCTCGACCGCGTGACGCATGTCGGACAGCAGGATGTTGACGCCGGAATTCAGGAACGCGAGCTCGCGCAGGCGATGCTCAAGCGTGGCGAAATCGTATTCGACATTGGTGAAGGTGTCGGTGGAGGCGAGAAACGTCACCTCGGTGCCGCGCTTGCCGTTGGCATCGCCGACGATCTCGAGCGGCGCTACCGCGTCGCCGTGCTTGAACTGGATGTAGTGTTCCTTGCCGTCGCGCCAGACACGCAATTCCAGCTTGCTCGACAGCGCGTTGACCACGGACACGCCGACGCCGTGCAGGCCGCCGGAGACCTTGTAGGAATTCTGGTCGAATTTTCCGCCGGCATGGAGCTGGGTCATGATGACCTCGGCGGCCGAAATGCCTTCGCCCTTGTGAATGGCGGTCGGAATGCCGCGGCCGTCGTCGCGCACCGTCACCGAGTTATCGGGATTGAGCAGGACCTCGACGCGCGTGGCGTGACCGGCCAGCGCTTCGTCGATCGCGTTGTCGACGACTTCGTACACCATGTGATGCAGGCCCGAGCCGTCATCGGTGTCGCCGATGTACATGCCTGGCCGCTTGCGAACGGCGTCGAGACCCTTCAGCACCCTGATCGATTCAGCGCCGTACTCCGCATCTGGATTGGAAACGGGTTCGGCGCTGGTTTGCCGGGCTGGTTCGGTCATGAGTTGCCTTCAAAGATGGATCGAATCAGGTCGCAGAAAATGCGCCCGTGATTGTCAATTTGTGCCACGAAAACGGTCAAGCGCCTAGGGTAAAGTGACGTTTATCAAGCTGTTGAAAATATGGGATTTTTGAGCTTTTTTTCAAGGCTCCGAAACGGCATTTTCGGGGCTGCTGAAAAGGCCGATTCGCGACTCTTTCGAAGCGTCGTTCAGGGCTGGTTTTTCGGCTCACGGTCGCCGCGTTACCGTTCCCGCTTCGACATTGAAAACATCCGCGCGCGCGCCGATGTCGGTGAACGCCACCGGGTCCGCGCCGGTCATCCAGACCTGCGCGCCGAGGGTTGCGAGTTCGTCGAACAGCGCCGCGCGGCGGTTCGGATCGAGATGCGCGACGATTTCATCGAGCAACAGTAACGGCGTGATGCCGGTCATCTCGGCAACAAGAGTGGCGTGAGCCAGCACGAGGCCGATCAGCAGCGCTTTCTGTTCGCCGGTCGAGGCGTCGCGCGCGGGCATGTTTTTCGGCGCGTAGATCACCATCAGATCGGTGAGGTGCGGTCCGTTCGTCGTGCGCCCCGCGGCGGCATCTTTGGCGCGGCTTGTCCGCAGCATCTCCCGATAGCGGTCCTCCACGGCGGTGGCGGTCTCGCTGAGCAGCGCATTCTCCATCCAGCCGTCGAGCGCGATCAGTGCGGAGGGAAAGGCCGACTGGCTGCCGCGCGCGGCCAGCATGGCCGCGAGCCGTTGCAGCGTCTGGCCGCGCTGCGCGGCCACGGCGACTGCGAGTTCCGCGGTCTCGCGCTCAATGGCGTCGCACCAGTGGGCGTCGAAGTTACGGTCTTCCAGCAGCCGGTTGCGCGAGCGCAAGGAGCGATCCAGCGCCGAGACGCGGCTGGAATGCTCAGAGTCGATGGCGAGCACCAGGCGGTCGAAAAACCGCCGCCGCTCCGACGCCGCTCCCATGAACAGGCCGTCCATCGCGGGCGTCAGCCACACCATGCGCAGATGATCCCCGAACGCCGAGGCCGACGTCACCGGCTCGCGGTCGATGCGCACGCGGCGGCTTGAGGCCGCGCCTTCGGAGGCGGGCGCGTCGATGCCGGTGCCGAGGGTGGCGAGGCCGAGTTCGCCTTCCACTTCCGCCGACACTGCCCACGAGCCGTCACCCTGAATATCGGCAACGTCATCGAGCGTGGCGCGGCGCAACCCGCGTCCCGGCGACAGGAATGAGATGGCCTCGAGGCAGTTGGTTTTCCCGGCGCCGTTGGGGCCGACCAGCACGACGACATCGCCGCGCGTCTCCACGCTCGCCGCGCGGTAGTTGCGGAAATGCGTCAGACTGAGGCGCTGGATGCGGGAGACGGTCATGGTGAGCCGTCTTACAGCAGAATGCGGGTTCCTACACCCGCATCGGCATCAGGACGTAGAGCGCGCCCTTGGAATCCTTGTCCTGTACCAGCGTCGGCGAACCGGGATCGGCCAGACGCAACACCGCGACCTCGCCCTCGATCTGGGCTGCGATGTCGAGCAGGTAGCGCGAGTTGAAGCCGATATCGAGCGGATCGGATGCATACTCGACTTCGAGTTCTTCCGTCGCGCTGCCTGAGTCCGGATTGGTCACCGACAGGATCAGCTTGCCGGCGGAGAGCGCGAGTTTCACCGCGCGTCCACGTTCGGATGAGATCGTCGAGACGCGGTCGACGGCGGCCTCGAAATCCTTCTTGTCGACGATCAGTTCCTTGTCGTTGTTCTGCGGAATGACGCGGCCGTAGTCCGGGAATGTGCCGTCGATCAGTTTCGAGGTCAGCACCACGTCGCCGATGGTGAAGCGGATCTTGCCCTGCGACAATTCGATCTTGATTTCCGCCTCGTTGTCTTCGATCAGGCGCTGCACTTCGCCCACGGTCTTGCGCGGCACGATCACGCCCGGCATTCCCTCCGCGCTTTTCGGCAAGGCTAAGTCGACCTGCGCGAGCCGATGGCCGTCGGTCGCCACCGCGCGCAATGTCGCGGCCTTGGCGGTGCCCGCCGCATGGAGGTAGATGCCGTTGAGGTAATAGCGCGTCTCCTCGGTGGAGATCGCGAACTGCGTGCGGTCGATCAGCCGCTTCATGTCGGCGGCGGCGAGGGTGAAAGAATGCGTCATCTCGCCGGCGGCAAGATCCGGGAAATCGCTTTCCGGCAGGGTTTGCAGCGTGAAGCGCGAACGTCCGGCGCGGATCGCGAGCACCGAGCGGTCGCCGTCGCCTTCCAGCACGATCTGCGAGCCATCGGGCAGCTTGCGCACGATGTCGTAGAACATGTGCGCAGGAACGGTGGTCGATCCGCCGGTGCCGGTCTCGGCCGCGAGCGTTTCGGTGACTTCGAGATCGAGGTCGGTGGCTTTCAAGCTGAGGCGCGACTTGTCGGCGCGGATCAGCACGTTGCCCAATATCGGTATCGTATTGCGGCGCTCCACCACGCGGTGAACATGGCTCAGCGATTTCAGCAGTTGCGCCCGCTCGACGGTAACCTTCATGACAATTCCGCCCGATCCCAATTCTTGAGTTTCAAAGTCTTGAGTTCTGGAGCAAGTCCGGAGCCGCCCGGACAGGTCCACATCGTTATTGGAGGTGCCGGGGGCTGGAGAGCGCGCCCCGGCGACTGAACCCGTAAACCTGCTGAAACAGATGTTTCACCGGGTCCCCGGGGGACCGTAAGGTGGCGCGGTTGAGCCGGAAGCGCAAGGGTGCGAGCCGCCCGAAGGCGGCTTTCCCCCTTTGTTATTGCGGGTTTTTCCAGACCATTTCGCAGGCCTGGCTAAACGCGGTCATTCCTGAAGCTGGCGCTTCAGCAATTCGACCTCGTCGCACAGCGACACATCCTTGGCGACCAGCGCCTCGATCTTGCGCACCGCATGGAGCACCGTGGTGTGGTCGCGTCCGCCGAACCGGCGTCCGATCTCGGGCAGCGAGCGCAGCGTCAGGGTCTTGGCCAGATACATCGCGACCTGACGCGGGCGAACCACGTTGGCGGTGCGGCGGGACGACAGCAGGTCGGAGCGGCTCACATTGTACTGCCGGGCGACGACGCGCTGGATGTCCTCGATCTTGACCCGCTTCGGCTCCATCGGCCGCACCAGATCGCGCACTTCGCGCTCGGCCATTTCCAGCGTCACGGCGGTGGCGTTGAGCTTGCTGTGCGCCAGCAGGCGGTTGATCGCGCCTTCGAGGTCGCGGCCATTATGGGTGATGGTGCGGGCGAGATATTCCAGCACTGGCATCGGCACGTCGAACGTGGCGTGATGCGCCTTCGCGGCGGAGACGCGCGATTTCAGGATTTCGAGCCGTAGCTCTTCGCCGAGCGAACCCATCTCGACCACGAGGCCACCGGCGAGACGCGAGCGCACCCGGTCGTCGAGGCTTTCCAGATCGGACGGCGGCCGGTCGGCGGCGATCACGACCTGACGGCCGGCATCGATCAGCGCATTCAGCGTGTGGCAGAACTCGGACTGCGTCGATTTGCCTTGCAGGAATTGCAGGTCGTCGATCACCAGCACGTCGATGCCGCGCAGCGCTTCCTTGAAGGCGAGCGCCGTCTGCGATTTCAGCGCGGCGACGAAGCCGTACATGAATTTCTCGGCGGTGAGATAAAGCACCTTGCGCTCGCTGCCGGAGTTTCCGGCCGAATTGCCGGCCCAGGTCACTGCCTGCAGCAGATGGGTTTTGCCCAGGCCCACACCGGCATGGATGTAGAGCGGATTGAACATCACGCTGTCGCCGCGGCGGCCTTCGGCGACCTGACGGGCGGCGGCGTGGGCCAGCGTGTTGGAGCGGCCCATGACGAAGGTCGCAAACGTCAGGCGCGGATCGAGCGGCGAGCCGCCGAGCGCATCGTGGCTGGCGGACACCGGTGCGGTGGCGACCGCGCGCAGTTCGCCCGGCGGACGGCTGGTTCCGGCGCCGACGTCGGCGCGGCGCTGGTCCTGCGGCGCCTTGATGTCTTTCACGGGAGGCGCGCAGCGCATCGCGGTGCGCACCGTCAGCTCGACGCGCTTGACGTCGGGAATTTCCGATTGCCAGCAGCTCAGAACACGGTCGGCATAGTGGGCCTGAATCCAGCTCTTGAGGAATTTGGTCGGCACCGTCATGTGGACGCAGTCGTCGTGGATGCGTTCGAGGTCCATGCGGGCAAACCAGCTCGTGTAGAAGTCCTCGCCGACGTTGGTGCGAAGCCGGTCCTTGAAGCGCGCCCACTGGTTGCGTTCGGTATCCGCCAGTTCGATGCTTGCCGGGATGGTCTGTGCCGAGATTGTCATTTGCGTTGTGATCTTCTGATTGAGTTCCGGTCCGGCGCGCTGCGCGCCATGAATTGATGAGGCCGACGCCGACATGCGCTTCTCCCGTCATCCGCGGACGCTCCGCCATCGGCGCTTTCGCCGCGGGCATCGCTGGATTGTGGAGAGGAAGGCGCGTGTGGCGTTAGCGATGACTATGTGGGTAGGGAGGGCCGCAGGGCGCGACCGGCGCGATCACTGAAATGACTTCGCTGAAAAAGAATACGGTAAGATTGCTCAGCCGACGCTGGTTTTTGGACATGAAGTTCCCCCTCCTGCCGCAGGACCGCCGCGGCAAGTTGTTGTCGTCTTGATCTGTTCAGTCTTTTGTTCCGCCCGACCAGTTGACCGGTCAGGCTCTACCCGCTTCGTCTCGCCCGTCGAACCCCGTCTTTACCCGCTGCCTTCCATGCCGGCGGATTCTTCCGCCTGTCCGTTCTCTCGCTTTGTTACGCCGGGCCTGAAATGGTCTGGCGCCGTGTCGGAGAGATTTTCACACAGAGCACCGCTCCCACAAATCACGTGAGCTCGAACCCTGCCATCGCTTGGAAAGCGCCGCTAACTTGCACACCGAAACTGACTTGCATGTCCGCCCAAGGTTCTCAAACCGCGCTGATCAGAAGAGCCGTGGGCGACGCGACGTAATAAGAAATACACGAGGTACGGCGGCTCGCAACGGAATTGATTTTTCATAGCGCGCGCGATGAGCGACTTGGCGCCGATGTGAAACGAACCGCGCCAGGGAACGAAACTGCAAGGTTTTGAATCTGTGCAGAGATTCGACAAGTCGGATAACTGTCACAAATCGACCGGTTGCTAAAACGTCGTTCATAAATAATTTATGATTCACTGCGCGGCGAACGCGTTTTCCAAGTGCTGCTCATCGCTATGCCGATAAGGTCTTCGTCGCGCGAGTTTTTTCGTGATCGGCTGACAAGGGTAACCCGCACGCGCGGTTCGGCGCGGACGCGTCGGCGGGCTTGCTATTTCAAAACACTTTAGGACGTGCGGCTGACGACGCGCGATCGTTGCGCGACGGTGTTGCGAAGTACCTACTCACCGCCGATCGTCATGCATGACAGCGAACGAACGTCACCGGCTGCAGTGCAACGAAAAGAAAAAGCCCGGCGTTTGCCGGGCTTTTGTCGGTAGGCTTTTTCGCGATCGGCTTGCGCGATGCACAGAAGCAGTTGTGCGATCACCCGAACGGATGAGCCGAGCAGTTGCTCAGCCGATTACTTGGCGAGCTTCGCGATCTGGTGCGTGAGGCGCGACACCTTCCGGCTCGCGTTGTTCTTGTGAATGATGTTGCGCTGCGCAGCCTGCATCAGATCCGGCTCGGCCAGCTTCATCGCTTCGAGCGCCGCGTTACGGTCGCCGTTCTTGATGGCTTCCTCGACGTTACGAACCGAGCCGCGCATCTGGGTGCGGCGCGATTTGTTGACGATGGTGCGGCGGGCAATCTTGCGCGTCGCTTTCTTGGCAGAGGTTGTGTTGGCCATGGTCTCTCGGTTTCTCTCGGTCCGTCAGTCCGCGGCTGTCGTCTTGAGCCGCCAGACTGATCAATCGACCGTTCGGCCGATGCAGGGTGAAAACAGGGTGTTCTGTGAAATGTTCTTCACAAAGAACATGTCGTAAAAGATCACGTTCCTAAAGAACATCGGCGGCAGGATTGCGCCCGCCGCCAGTCGGGGTTCTTATAGGGATACTGGTCTGAACCGTCAACGTTTTCCGGACCCATTTTGGGGCTGCCAGAGGGGTTCGAGGGGGCGGCCGGTCCTGACGAAGTACTTGAAATACATCTGAAATGCATGGGGTGAACGATGATCCGCGGGTTTTTTCGTCTGATCGGGCTGTTTCTGCTGGTCATCGGCTTCCTGTCGCTGGTTTACGACGGAGCCCGGACCATTGCCGACCAGACGCTCCGGATCACGCGGCTCGGCGAGTTGTGGAACGACATCAATCAGGCCAGCCAGCAGTCGTTTCAGGCCTTGGTCGAGGGCGTGTCACCACTGCTCTGGAACAGCGTGATGAAGCTGCTGCTCAACCAGCCGGCCTGGGCCGTATTGGGGATTCTGGGCATCGTGCTGATGCTGGTGTTCCGGCCGAGCAAGCCGCTGATCGGCTATTCGCGGAACTGACGCGCCGGTCTTTCAAGGGCGGTGCCGGACATATGATGAGCGGGCCGGTGTAACGTCCTGATACAGGCTGCGTAGAGACATATATAGAGTGAGCCGATCCATAAGGAGTGCGCCATGTTCTTCTCCCGCAAATCCCTTGAAGTGCCGAGCGCCGCCGATGCCCTGCCGGGCCGCGCGACGGAGCTTGCCACAGCAAAAACCCATTTCGTCAACGGCCATGCGATCAAGGGACCTTATCCCGCAGGCCTTGAGACCGCGATTTTCGGTCTTGGCTGTTTCTGGGGCGCAGAGCGCAAGTTCTGGGAAATGGACGGCGTCTACGTGACGGCAGTGGGTTACGCCGGCGGATCGACGCCGAACCCGACCTATGAGGAAACCTGCTCGGGCCGCACCGGCCACACCGAAGCGGTGCTGGTGGTGTTCGATCCGAAGAAGGTGTCTTACGACGCGCTGCTGAAGACGTTCTGGGAAAGTCACAACCCGACCGAAGGAATGCGTCAGGGCAACGACATCGGCACGCAGTACCGCTCGGCGATCTACACCACGAGCGACGCGCAGTTGAAAGCCGCGCTGGCCTCCAGGGACGCCTACAACAAGGCGCTCGCCGCCAAGCGTTATGGCTCGATCACCACCGAGATCGCGCCGGCCGGTCCGTTCTACTTCGCGGAGGATTATCACCAGCAGTATCTGGCGAAGAATCCCGCGGGTTATTGCGGCCTCGGTGGAACCGGCGTGTCGTGCCCGATCGGAGTGGGTGTGAACGCGTAATGCGAGGCGGCAAAGTCCCGCTTACCCTTTGTTAACCATAATTGCCGCAAACCGGGCCTGTCTCTCACAAGAGGACAGGCCCGGAGCGTTTCATGCGTGCGTCGCGGTTGTCGCTGATCGCTGTCGTTGTTGCTGCGCTGGCCGTGTCCGGCTGCATGCGGACGCCCGCCTATGTCACGACGGGGCCTGCGCCGCTGGACGAGCCTTATCGTCTCGATGCCGGCGACAAGCTGCGCGTCGTCGTCTTCGGTCAGGACGGCCTCACCAACACCTACACGGTCGGCGCCGGCGGTTCGATCACCATGCCGCTGATCGGATCGGTCCCCGCGCGCGGTCTGACGCCCGCTGAACTCGCCGCCGCCATTACCGGGCGTTTGAAGAAGGGCTATCTGCGCGAGCCGTATGTGGCAGCGGAAGTCGAGAGCTACCGGCCGTTCTTCATCCTCGGCGAAGTGGCCGCACCCGGCCAGTATCCCTACGTGCCGCGGCTGACGGTGGAGAGTGCAGTGGCGATCGCTGGCGGCTTCACGCCGCGCGCCGAGCGCAGCGGCATCAAGCTGACAAGGGTCGGCGAAGCCGGAGCCGCGCAGGCTATCGTGCCGCCCGGCACGCTTCTCAGGCCCGGCGATACCATCGTTGTCGCCGAGCGGTGGTTCTAGGTCACGCCTTCAGATTTTTCGCGAAGAACGCAAGCGTCCGCTGCCAGGCGAGATCCGCACTCGGCTTGTCGTAGCTGGCGCGTTCGTCGCAGTTGAAGCCGTGTTGCGCGCCCGGATAGACCAGCACCTCGACATCCGGCCGCTTTGCCCTGATGGCCTCGACATCGGTCAGCGGAATTCCGCTGTCCTTCTCGCCGAAATGCAATTGCGTCGGCACAGCCGGTTTGTCGTCGGCGAAACGCACCACGGCGCCGCCGTAATAGCCGACCGCCGCGCTTAATCCCGAGAGCTTGGTCGCCGCCGCATAGGCGACGCTGCCGCCGAGACAAAAACCGACGATGCCGACAGGACCAATACTTTTCACTGCATCGATGGCGGCCTGCGTGTCGCGCAGCATCGCCCGCCAGTCCGGCGCGGCGACGAATTTCCGCGCCACCACCACCTCATCGGGCGAATACCCGGACTGGAAGTTCGGTTCGATGCGGTCGAAGATTGCGGGCGCGATGGCGGCATAACCTTCGTTCGCCAGACGGTCGCAGATGTTGCGGATGTGCGAGTTGACCCCGAAAATTTCCTGGATCACCACAACCGCGGCTTTCGGCGCGGACGCGGGATCGGCGCGATAGCCGCCGAGCTTGAATCCGTCCGACGCGGTCAATGTCACAGTCTGTCCCATCAGGACGTCCTTCCATGTTGCTCTGGAATTGAGAGGGGATGCGGAGAAGGCCTGTCTACTGCCACATCCAGTTGCGGCTCCAGTCGGCCTTCCAGCCGGTGAGGCGGCCGCCGCGGAATTGCAGATAGAGCGGGTCGTCGCGGAACGACCATCGGGCCCCGACATTGCGGATCACGACGAAGATTTCGTTGCCCGGCCGCCCGCTGACATAGCTCAGCGGTTGCCCGAGCGCGAAGGCTGCATCCTCCGCGCTCATGCCGAACACCAGCGGCGTGTGGTTGGACAGCGTTGTCGTGAACGGCGAAGGCGACAACTGCCCGGCATGCACAGGGCCATGCGCAATGGCGAGGGCGACAAGCGCTGTGAAGGCAAGTAGTTTCATGGTCAAAGTGTTCTTCGATTTGCCGGTCAAGGCAAGCCGAAAGACAAATCAAAAGAGCGGGTGAGGATCAATTTTTTGTCGACATTGCGGATAGGTGCGGGATCGGCGTGGTGGGGCGACCGCATCGAGCCGGCGAAACTCAACGCCGAGCGGGGCGATCTCGATTATCTCTGTTTCGAGACCATGGCGGAGGCGACCGTTTCCGCAGCGCAGGTGCGCAAGCGCCGCGATCCGTCGTTCCCCGGCTACGACACCTATCTCGACGACCGCATGAAGGCCGTGCTGCCGGGATGTCTCGCGCGCGGCACGAAGATCATCAGCAATCAGGGCTGGATCAATCCGGACGGCGCGGCGCAGCGCATCGTCGAACTGCTGCGCGAGCACGGCGCAAAGGGAAAGAAAGTCGCCGCCGTCTCCGGCAGCCTCATCACCGACCGGATCGCCGCGTTCGGCGGCACCATTCTGGAAAACGGCGCGCCCGTTAGCTCCATCGCGGCCGATCTGATTTCGGCGGAAGCCTATCTCGGCGCGGAGCCGATTGTGGAAGCCTTGCGTCAGGACGCGGATATCGTCGTCACCGGGCGCGTTGCGGACCCGTCACTGTTTCTCGCGCCGATGATGCACGAATTCGGCTGGCGCGCGGATGACTTCGCGAAACTCGGCGCGGGCAGCGGCCTCGGGCATCTGCTGGAATGCGGCGCGCAAGTCACCGGCGGTTATTTCGCCGATCCCGGTTTCAAGGACGTGCCGAACCCGTGGGATCTCGCGTTCCCCATCGCGGAAGTCGAAAGCGACGGCAGCGCGGTGATCGCGAAAGTCGTCGGCACCGGCGGCGCGATCAACGCCATGACCGTGAAGGAGCAGATGCTCTACGAGGTGCACGATCCGGCGAATTACATCACGCCGGATGTGGTGGTGGATTTCACCACTGCGCGCCTGGAGGAGATCGGTCCGGACCGGATGCGCGTGACAAACATCGGCGGCAAGCCGCGCACGCCGACCCTGAAAGTCTCGATGGGCTGCATGGAAGGCTTCATCGGCGAGGACATGTTTTTCTATGCAGGGCCGGGCGCGCTGCGCCGCGCGAAACTTGCGAAACAGATTCTCGAAGAACGCTTTCGCATCGTGGGCCTCGAGGCCGACGACCTGCGGATCGATTTCCTCGGCCTCAACGCCATTCACGGCGATGCGACGCCGCCCGATGCGCCGGAGCCTTATGAAATGGCGGTGCGCGTGGCGGCCCGCTGCAGGACGCGCGATGAGGCGTTGAAGGTCGGACGCGAGATCGACGGCATGGCGGTGTCGGGCGTCGCCATGACCGGCAAGCGCGTGCCGCATCAGGACCGCGCCCGCGAAATCATCGGCGTGTGGTCGACGCTGGTGCCGCGCGAAAAAGTGCCGCCCGTCATCACGTGGTATGAGAGCTAGAGCCATGCTGATCAAACTGGAACGCGTGGCGCATGTGCGCTCCGGCGACAAGGGCAACACCTCGAACATCGCGGTGATCGCCTATCGCGACGAATTCTATCTCTTGCTGAAGCAGCAGTTGACCGCCGCGCGTTTCAAGGCGTTTTATCGCAGCGCGATCAAGGGCGAGGTCACGCGCTTTGAGGCCGACAATCTCGCGGCGCTGAATTTCGTGGCGGAAGGCGCGCTCGGCGGCGGCGTGTCGCGCAGCCTCAGCCTCGATAACTACGGCAAGGCGCTGTCGGCGGCGATCCTCGGGTTCGAGATCGAGGTGCCGGAGCAATACGGCAATCTGCTGCGCGGCGCATAAACTTCGACCCGGATCGAAACAATAAACGGCGCCGGCAGGTTAATGTCGCCGCGAAATGAAAGTGGCTTCTCTCCCATGACACTCGCAATCGAGACGCCACGTCCGCGCACCGCGGTCAATCTGGCTTTGCTGCTGGCGCTGGCGACGCTGTGGGGCGCGGCTTTCACCCTGATCAAGGTCGGCGTCGCCACCATTCCGCCGGTGACGTTGATTGCCGGGCGCACGCTGATCGCGGGGATCATCCTGCTGGCGATTATGAATGTGCGCGGCATTCCGATGCCGCGGGATCCGGCGGTGTGGAAGCGCTTCATGATCCAGGCCTGCCTCAACAGCGTAGTCCCCTTCATCCTGATTGCGTGGGCGGTTCGATATGTCGATGCGGGGCTGGCAACGATCCTCGGCTCGAACTCGCCGATCTTCGCCTTCCTGCTGGCGATGCTGTTCGTCCGTCACGAGCGTCCGACGTTACGGCAGTCGCTGGGGGTCGCCGCCGGGCTTGCCGGCATTTGCCTTGTCATCGGTGTCAACGCGCTCGGCGGACTTGGACGGGATGTCGTCGCGCAGCTGGCTCTGGTTCTCGCCTGTGTGCTCTACGGCGCGGCGGCGCTGTTCGGACGCAACTTCACCGGGCTTGATCCGATCGTGCCGGCGGCAGGATCGCTGATCTGCGGCGGAGTCCTCCTGACGCCGCTCAGTCTGGCCATCGATCAGCCGTGGACGCTGTCGCCGTCGGCCGATTCCATCGCGGCGCTGATCGTGCTTGCGGTGTTCTCGACCGCGATGGCGTTCGTGATTTATTTCAAACTGATCCAGGCGCTCGGCGCGGTCGGCGCCACCGCGCAGGCTTACCTGCGCGTGCCGATCGGGGTCGCGCTCGGCGTGGTATTTCTGGGTGAAAAGCTGTCGCCCACGGTCTGGATCGGGCTGGTCTGCGTTGTGGTCGGCATCGCTGCCATGACGATCCCGTCGCGCCGGCCTGATGTCACATGATGCAGGGTCATTGACGCTGCGACGCACCTCCCGCAATCTGCCGGGATGGCGGACAAATCCCCAGACAGCAAACGTTCGCGGACGCGGCCGAATCTGGAGAAGGCGCTGCTGCCGATCCTGATCTTCGCGCCGTCGGTGACCGTGCTGTGCTGGACCGCGGCATGGATCTTCCGCGGCGAGTTCATCTTCAAGGCGACGCTGATCGGGCTCGGCTGCTTTGCCATCGTGATCGGGGCGGTGGCCTGCCTTCTGGTGCTGCTGAGGCGGCTCGACGGCTAAATCATTTTCTTGATGATTTCCTCGGCTGTTTCTTCGGTTGTTTCGCCGACGGCTGTTTCGACGGCTTCGATCTGCGCGCGGCCATCTTCGCGCTTCGGCGCAGGGCGTCCTTGAGGTCTTTCGGCACGCCGTGTTTCTTCAGGAGATCGGCGAAGGATTCATCGGCCAGTTCCTGAAGTGTCGCCATCCGGTCGCGGCCAAGCTGCACCAGCGCCTGCCAGGTCTCGTCGTCGAACTCGATCACCTTGCGCATCTGCCGTGGCCCCTGTTTCGTAAGCGTTCGTCGCGGTCATCCAAGCCTATCGTACCACGAGGACGGCCATGAACAGCGCGCTTGCAGCGGCGCTGCGGTCTTCGTATTCCTGCCTTGCGCGCGCGTTCACTCATTCGTTGCTTGACGCCCGGGGGCGGCGAAGGTCCGCTTGGGTGCGGATCAAACTGGTCTCCGGAGATCGAAAGCAATGAGCGCGCGAAACATCGGTTGGGTGGCTGCGGCGGCTGCAATCGTCTGGATGTTCAGCGTGGGGCCGATGGCTGCGCAGCAATATCCATTCTGCCGGAAAACCGAAGCGGGCGCCGGCGATTGCCTATACGATACACTCGAGCAGTGCCAGGCGGCGATCTCCGGCACGGCCGGCTTTTGCCAGCCGAATTACTTTCTTCCGTCGGCCGGTCAGAACGCGCCGCAGCGTCGTGTGCGACGGTCCTGAAGCGATCATAAAACTCAATTCGATGTGGCCGCGGCGAGCGTGAATCCGCTGCGTGACGTGCGCGCGCATTGCGTTATCCCCGTCATCAACACCGGCGCGATGCATTAGGCTGAATTTTTCCTTAACGCGTCCGCATCAGCCATGCGGAATGATGCCATTGTCGGGACTTGCGCGACACGTCTCCACGCGCGGTGTCACGGCACCGGAGGCTGCCGGTTGCAATCCCGGCTGCGCCATCTTACTCAACCGCAGTTCCTGCATGCGCCAACGGAGGCGAGTGCGCGTTTCGCATTGAAGGAAGTTCAGGAACGATGACCTCGCGGTTCGTCAGTCAAGTCGGAGTTCTCCTGCAATGGGTCAGGCGTCAGGTCGCACGGCATGCGCCGTGTGGCGGTGACCGCAGCCTGCGCCGCAAGCTGTCGATCGGCACGGGAATCGTATTCGTCTGCACCGCGATCCTTGCCGTCAGCCTGATCGGCCGCTCGTTCGACGATTATCGCCGCGCCGGGCACAATCTTCGCGGGCTGGAGTGCTATCGGCTCATTCTCGCCGCCGCCAATCTTCTGTCGGCCGAACGCGGGCCGTCCAACAGCGTGCTGGGCGATACCGGCGTCACGCATGGGGAACTGCGTGAACGGCTCACCGCATTCCGCGCCCGCTCCGACGCCATTCTCGATCAGTTATCCGCGCGGTCGGGTGCGGGCGTGCCGCAGGAGTTGCTTGCGCCGGTGCGCGCGCAGCTTCTGGAAGGGCGGCGGGAGGTGGATCGTGTCGCGTCGATTCCGCGTAATCGCCGCGGCGTCGACGACGTGCAGTCGGTGATCGAGAGCATGTTCCGGATCGTCGATCGTTTCCAGTCCGTGGTGGCCTGGAAGGCCGGGGCGTTGACGGCGTCGAATCCCGCGCTGGCGGGTTCGGTGATGACCGGCCGGATCCTGAGCGAACTGCGCGAGTACGGCGGCAGGATTGCATCGCAGGTCATGGCGCCGGTCGCGGTCGGCAAGCCGATGCAGCTGAAACACTTCATCGACAGCAACCGGACCCGCGGCCGCATTCTCGAATTGTGGAATCTCGCCGGCGACAACAGTCTCGCGGGAAGCGACGATCCGCGGCTGGCGGCGAACCTGCGCGATGCCGAGCAGATGTTTTTCGGCGAAGGCCTCAGCATCGTTGACAGACTGATCGAGGAAGGCCGTTACTCCGGCGATTATTCGATGTCGGCGGATGAGTTCACGGTCCGCTTCGTCGAGACGCTGGCGCCGCTGGAGCGCTTGCGCGGCGCGTTTCTCGACATCGCGATCGAGCGCCTGACCGAAACCCGCAACAGCGCGCTCACAACCCTTGCAGTGACCGTGGCGGTGGCGGCGACCATCCTCGGAATCCTGATTGGCCTGATGATCGCGGCGCAGCGCTTCGTGTTTGGCCCGCTGATGCGTGCGCAGGATGCGGTGATCGCGCTGGCGGAGGACCGCCCCACGGTGTTCCGTCCGGAGCGTCATCACGCGACCGAGATGCGCCGCCTGTTCGACGCCATCTGGATATTGCGCAACAGTATCGTCGAGCGCGCGTCGCTCACGAAGCAGCTCAAGCAGCAGGCGGAGACCGATGGCCTCACCGGCCTGATGAATCGCCGCGCGCTGGACATGATCGGCGAAAGCCACACCAGTAGCCGGATGATGGCCGATGGCGCATGCCTGATCCTGCTCGACATCGACCATTTCAAGTCCATCAACGACCGGTATGGCCATCTCGAAGGCGACCATGTGCTGAAGGAAAGCGTGCGGCTGCTGCATGCGATGCTCGGCGCGAACGACATCTTCGCGCGCTTCGGCGGCGAGGAGTTCGTGATTCTCACGCCCGGCCGCGATCTCGACGCAGCGATGGCGCTGGCGGAACGAATCCGGCGCGCGCTGGAAGCGAACAAAATCGAGTTGTCCACCGGGACAGGGCTGACGGTCACGGCGAGTTTCGGCGTCGCCAGGGGACGCCTCGGACAGGTCGCATGGCGGCGGCTGGTCGAGGCCGCGGACGCGGCGCTCTACTGCGCCAAATCCGACGGCCGCAATTGCGTGCGCTGCGCGCGAAGCGGGTCCCCGCCGCTCGTACCGGTCTTGCCCGACGGGCTGGACATCGGCGCGCCCGCGCGAAAGTCCGCCGGTTCACGCTGACCGCGCTACAGGCGCCAGCTGTCGCCGAGGCGGCAGGCGGTGTTTTTGTGTTGACCGGGCAGGAACAAGAGCCGTGATCGGGGCTTTGGTTTTGCGGAGAAACCACAAGGAGGACCCGATGCGATATTTTGTTCTGGTCGCGGCTCTCGGCGTTGCGTTCATTCTTTCGGCGACCGGGGCCGACGCGCGAAGCTATCGCTACTGCCTGAAGAGTTCGGTGGGGCCGGGCGATTGCAAGTACAACAGCTATAGGCAGTGCCAGGCCGCGCTTTCCGGCACCACCGGAACCTGCGTGAGAAACAGCGGACCTCGCCGCTAGACGCAAACGTCGGACGCCGGTCGGATCGAACCTGATCTGCCGTGGCGTGTGACCGTCGCCGCGTGCGGTGTCTGACGCCGCCTTACGGCAAGTTCGCCCACGGCGTTTTATCCGCCGCGCAGATCGAATAACCGGAGGCGCAGCCAGCCGCATCAGGGCCGACCGACAAAGCCGCCGCCGATGATGCGAACCATGTCTATTCGGACAACACCGACATCTAGAAAATTCTTGCAAAGAGTTCAGCAGTTTCCCTTGCGATCAAAGTTGTGCGCGGAGACCGACGTTGGCCTTGAGGATGTAGCTGTTGCCGAAACCGCGGAACGGTGTGTTGCCAGAGAGCTCACCAAAGAGGGTGAGGTCCTTGCGCCACGTTACACTCGCGCCGAGGCCGAGTTCGCCCCACAGCCGTTCGTCGGCATTGATGATGGGTGTTCCCGCGACCAACGTGCGCATGCCATTGAGCCATTCGTAGCTGACATTGGCTATGCCATAGACGCGGCTGCGGCCGCCGTCCCATGCGCCCTGATGATCGAGCGCGACTCCCCAGCGCGTTTTCAGGCTGTCGGTTTTGTCTGCCGTCACGTCGGCACCCGACGGATCAATGAACCGATCGAACCGGACATTGGAATAGGCAATCTGGAATTGCGGCGTGATGCCAAGCCTCTCGCCGAACGAGATCCGCTTGCCGGCTTCAATGCTGAACGCCTCGCCGTTGCCGCCATTGTCGTGGGCGAGTGAGCCGCGAAGTTCGGAACTGAGGTTGCTGCTATAGCGGTTGACCCGCGCCTGACCGTCGACATAGACGCCTGTGACACCATACCAGGTCAATGTTGCGCCAAGGCCATAGCCGTTGGTCTTCAGCGCGCCGTTGCTGAACACCGAGTTGATCCGGCTGGTGGCCTCGCCATAGGAGATGTTGACGCCTGCCACCAGACGTCCGCTCGTGTCGGTATCGACAAGCACCCGATCGGCGCCCGCCTGCATCTTCCAGGTATCGATGTTCTGATCCAAACCGGTCGTTGACACTGCAGCATTGCTGAAGTGTCCGTGGGTGCCTTCCGTTCGGCCCCAAATTCCGTTGCCGTCGCCATTGGCGCCGGGACCCCAGACGCGGTTGCCGACACGTTGTTGCAACGTTGGCAGAGCGTTGAGTGATTGCAGATTGGCGCCATAGGCCTCGTAGACCGGGACGCCGGGTTGGTAGAGCGGTCCGCTTGGTTGACCAGAATCGAACAAGGCGGAACGCAGGTACCAGTCTCCGTCCGCAGGCGTGGAAACGCCGCCTTGAAAGAGCCGATAGGCATAAGCGCCGGCAATCACCGCCGGTGCGCTCTGGAAGACATAGTTGCCGTTGAGAGTGAAAGTGCCGTTGGACGCACCCGTTACATCGATGATCTTGATGCCTTCCACCGTCTGCGCGCCAAGGCCGCCACGGTTGATGACGCTGACTTGCGTAAGGCCTGAGGTCGTGCCGTTCACCGCAAGGCGGCTGGTCTGCGAACTGTCGTTGCCCAGAACAGTCGCGATTTCGAGGCGTCCGCCAGTGCCGACATAGTTGCCCTGGACGGTGAGGGTGCCCATGGCATTGCCATAGCCCGGCGCAACGACGCCGTCATTGGCGACATTGCCCACACTGCCCGTTCCCACGAGCCGTCCAGCGGTATCGACAAGCATGTTGCCGCCCAGCACGCCGTTCACGGCCAGCGTACCAGCCGACACCGTCGATGCGCCGGTAAAGCCCGAGCTGTCCCCGGTCAGCGTCAGTTGACCAAGACCGAGCTTGTTGAAGCTCGATGAGCCTGAAAAATTTGTGCCGATGCCAATGTCGTGCGCGTTGGTATCGAACCAGGCGCCGCCCGCTGCCACAGTCAGCGTCGTAAAGCCGTTCAGGAAATTGGCTTGATCTCGGTTCGCACGCAGAATGCCACCGTTGAGGTCGAGGATAGCAGTTGTTCCGGCTCCCTTTATCACCGAGCCGGTTTCGACAATGCCGCGCCCGGTCGCATCGCCGTTAAGATGAAGCGCTCCACTACTCGTGTTGTTGATGGCGATATAAACACTGCTTCCAGCGCTCACGAACCCGCCCTTATCAACGGTCATCGTGCCGGCGCCACTTTCGCCAACTTCGATGCGGTCAGTTGCTGTCAGGTTTGAGACGTTGCCGGTACTGCTCGATACGTTGACCGTGCCCGTGCTGCCGTTCATGAGCCCGATATAGATCGTTGCCGCGCTGCCCCCAGCTGAACTGGTGGCCACCGCGGCGCCGTCCAAGACGTTGAGTGTGCCGTTGCCCGAGAAACCCACGTAAATGTTGTTCGCAGCGTTCCAGGTCGAAGCGTTGCCGTTGACGTCGCGGCCCGAGACGGTGACCTTGCCTTCGCTACCGCTGTCGGAACCGATAATACTCTGTCCGCTGTTCACCAAGCCGCCATTCAGGATGTCGAGCGTGCCTGTGCCGGCGCCGCCAACATAGATCTGGTTGGTATTGTTCCAGGTCGAGGCATGGCCGCTACTGTCGTGGCCGGTGACGATGACCGAACTCGCGCCGCTGTTATCGTTGCCGATAACGGCAAGTGCACTATTCACCACCCCGCCATCCTCGATGCGGAGCGTGCCTGTGCTGCTTTCCCCGATATTGATTTGACCGGTGCTGGTCCAGGTCGAGGCGTTGCCGTTGGTGTCGCGGCCCGAGACAGTGACGTTGCCCTGGCCGGTCCCGGCGCCGATATAGGCGTCAGCATTGCTGACCTTGCCACCATTTTGGATGATGAGCGTGCCGTTGCTGTCCTGACCGACAACGAGATCGCCGTTATTGGTCCAGGTCGATGCAGTGCTGCCATTGGCGCCAGAGACCGTGACTGTCCCGGTGGCGTTGACACCGTAGCCTATATAGCCATCGTTATTGGTGACGCTGCCACCCCCTGTGATGTCCAATGAGCCCGTAGCGGTATTACCAACACGGAGATCGGAGCCGACTATCCAGCTCGACGTCTGAATGTTGCTTTTGTCCGGCTGTAAATTACCGGTACCTGACACCGATTGTGCGGATGCTGACCGCATGGCGGCAGTCGTGGTGACAATCGTGACAATCGCCGTTGTCAAAAACAAGGATCGCCGGAAGCTGATGGTATCTGCGTCGCCCTTCGCCCCGCGTTGCACCATTCTCTGCACCCCTCCCGGCCCAGCGTGCACCGATTGGGGCTCAGCTCCGCCATCGAGGTGCGACGCGCATCCTGCAAAGCCTAGTCAATGACAATTGTTGCCATGTGCTGCATTTAAACTGATCAAGGTTAACCTTTGGTTGTTAGTTCGATTATCTTCGACTGGGACAAGCATGTACCGCGGATCGACCGGCAGCCGAGCGCCGTCCGATTTTCGTAAATCTGATTTTCACCATCCGTTTGGCTGTCCGCTACCGGTGCGGCTCTCCAGTGGCGACGATTCGGTGTTGAAAGAGCGTGTAGCCGGGCTCAAGTCATTGCGGGATCAGGCCACAGCCGACGCGGATCGCACACAAGTTGCGCTCGATAGCGCGGGGAACGATGTTATCAGCGAGACACGCTCAAGACGTTCCCCCACAGGGCTCGTGAACGGATACGGCTCGACAATGGCGGCTACCGCCGCGACCACCTGCGCGCCTTGGCGCAGCGCATCGAGGTCGCCGACGACGAGGTTCGTATCATGGGATCGAAGCCGGCATTGCTACGAACCCTGGTCGCTGCTTCGAGCGTAGAGTCGGCGGCGTTCGGCGTTCATAGTTCTGTACTGAAATGGCGCACCCGACACGATTCGAACGTGTGACCTTTGCCTTCGGAGGGCAACGCTCTATCCAGCTGAGCTACGGGTGCGGCGTCATCCGTTTAGCCGATTGGTCCGGGGCGGGCAACGGTCCGTTACGCGGGCACGATGACCTTGCCGATCGGCCAGAGTGCTATTCCGGCCAGTTTCAGATGCGCCCAGGCGAACGGAATGCCGATGATGGTCACCGCCAGCAGGACCGCGGTGACGACATGCCCCAGCGCAAGCCACCAGCCCGCAAGCAGCAGCCAGATCAGGTTGCCGATGAAGCCGAGCGGTCCGGTTCCGATGTCGGAGCGGCCCGAAATCATGTCGCGCGACACGGCTTTCTGGCCGAACGGAAACAGCGTGTAGACCGCGATGTTGAATGCAGCCCGCGCCCACGGCAGGCCGATGATGGTGATGGCCATGATGATGGCCGCGACCACCCAGCCGGCCGCCATCCAGATGCCGCCGAGCAGAACCCAGAGAATGTTCAGGAGCAGGGAGACAGGCGACATGGCAACGTCCGATCCTTGGATGACTTAAAAGATATGGCCGAGGTTTATGTCTCGACTGTGAATTGAAGACCCGCATTGTCGGTGAGGCGCTTGATGAGACGGTCGCCGAGCGCCGCGCCCGGCGTCCAGATTCCGCCGCCGACATCCGCCGCTTCGCGCACAAGGCAGATCGCGCATTCGGCGATCATCTTGGAGGTCGAGCCGTATCCCGGATCGCGATCGCCCGTCACCGCTGCGCGGATCTGCCGGCCATCGGGAGCAATGCCGACAAACAGCAGATCGTAGAAGCCGGTCTCGCGCTCCTCTTTCGATGGACCTTCGCCGGGTTGCGGCCCGCCGGGGCCGCCCATCGCCGCGTTGGCGCCGACAATGGCCTTGGCCATGGCCTCGCCTTTCTCGCCGGGACCGGCCAGCATCATTTCGTCGTAGACGAAGTCCTGGCCATACGGAAATCCCATCAGCAGGTTCGAGCGGTGCACATTGCGCGTGTTGATCGTCGCCATCACAAACGGCGCGACCCACATCGCGAGATCCTCGTCGAACATAGGTTTGTTGCCGGAGGGCTGCTTCGGTCCGTCAAAGCCCGGCGTGAGCGAAAAGGGATTCTTCAGCAGCGCGACCAGGCTGAGGTCTTTCGCGGCGGCAGCGTAAGTTGCCTTGAGACTCGCGGCGGTGCCGCCGGAGAATGTGCCTTTCATCTTGCGCACGCGGCCCTTGACGCGGCTCACCATCGCGCCGAGTTGCTTCTTCGCGGTTTGCTGAAGGAAGAAGACGCCAAGCTCGAACGGAATCGAATCGAAGCCACACGAAAACAGAATCCGCGCGCCGCTCTTCTTTGCCGTGGCGTGATGGGCGTCGATCATCTGGCGCATCCAGGCCGGTTCGCCGCAGAGATCGAGATAGTCGGTCCCCGACGCGGCGCATGCCGCGACAAGATCGGAGCCGTAAAGCTGATAGGGGCCGACGGTGGTGAGAACGCATCTGGTCTGGCGCACCAGCGCTTCAAGCGACTTGGGATCGCTGGCGTCCGCCTCGATCAGCGGCGTGTCTTTGGGTGCGCCGATCTCGTCGCGGACAGCCGCGAGTTTGTCGCGGCTGCGGCCGGCCATCGCCCATTTGAGATCGCCGTCCTTGTAACGTGCGGCGAGATATTCCGCGACCAGCTTTCCCGTAAAGCCGCTTGCACCATACACCACGACATCGAATGTCTTGTCTGTCATCGCCGATCCTCCATGAGACATGCCGGCCTTCGATCCGGTGATGCGTTCGCCTCAGCGACGGCCTTTATGGCAGGGCGGGCAGCCGGGAACAATCCGGCTTCGCGCACGGGCGGACGGTTGCGCGGCCCTGAAAACTGATCTAACCGGCCTTTCGCCGATCGAAGACCGGGCCCATATCAACTCGGGCCATCAAGGAGAAACTGCATGCGGACACTCACTCGCCTGGCGGCCATTCGTCTGGCTGCGTCTGCCGCGGCAGCGGTCACGATCCTCACTCTCGGCGGCGCTGAACCGGCCATGGCTTATCGCGAAAGAGCCTTCTGCCTGGAGAACAACCTGCGCGGCGGCGTGGGCAAGATGTGCGTGTTCGATACGTTTGAGCAGTGCGTCGAGTACCGAAGCGGCATTGCCGGCTCGTGCGCCGCGAATCCGTGGTATCGGCCATATGAGCCCGCGCCGCGCCGGCATCGCGTCCGCAAACACCGCCGCTAGGCCACAGGCCTTCGCTCGCTGTGATATTTGTTTGCGCCGGGATTTGAACCCGTATTGCTCTGCTGCCGTATTTTTGGAACGCTGCCCTGCATGAGTGACAAGGGCGAGAACGGCAGGCGTCGATGGTGAGCGTGGCGGACCAGGCAAGTTCAGAAAGCAATGGCGGCGTGGATTCGTTCTACAGCGCCATGCCGGTGTTCCGCGGTTTCGTCAGCCTGATGGATCCGTCGCTGTATAGGCCGGTGCCGGACGGTTGGCTGATCGGCGTCGCCGACATCGTGCAATCGACCAAGGCGATCGCGGACAATCGCTACAAGGCGGTGAACATGGCGGGCGCGGCGGTGATCGCGTCGGTCACCAACGCGCTGGAGAGCCGCGATTTCCCGTTCGCCTTCGGTGGCGATGGCGCGAGTTTCGCGGTGTCGCAGCAGGACGCCGGACTCGCGCGCGAAGCGCTGGCGGCCACCGCGACATGGGTGAAGGAAGATCTCGATCTCACGCTGCGCGTGGCGCTTGTGCCGATCGAGGCGATCCGCGCGCAGGGTCTTGATGTGCGCGTCGCGCGTTATGCGCCGTCGCCGCATGTCTCCTACGCGATGTTTTCAGGCGGGGGCCTCGCATGGGCCGAGGCGTCGATGAAGCGCGGCGAATTCACCGTGACGCCGGCGCCGTCCGGCGCGCACCCCGATCTCACCGGACTGTCGTGCCGGTTTTCCGAAATGCCGGCGGAACGTGGACTCATCCTGTCGCTGCTGATCGTGCCTGCGGCATCGACCGACAGCACGGCGTTTCGCCGCCTGATCGAGGATGTGGTGACGCTGGTCGAAAAAAGCCCCGGCGCGGGGCGTCCGGTGCCGGAGAACGGGCCGCGAATGCGCTGGCCTTCGCCGGGCGCGAACTTCGAGGCGCTGACGCAGCGCGGCGGGCCGCTGTTTCTCCGCCGCCTCAGTGTTCATGCCTGGACGTTATTCGCGTACGCGTTATTCAAGCTGAACATTTCCGCCGGCGGCTTTGTGCCGAAGGTCTACATGCAGCAGGTGGTCGAGAATTCGGACTTCCGCAAATACGATGACGGGCTGCGCATGGTGCTCGACTGCAAGCCTGAGCTCGCGGACGCATTGGAGAAACGCCTCGCCACGGCGGCGTCCGCAGGTGCTGCGCGTTACGGACTGCACCGGCAGGACGCGGCGATGATGACCTGTTTCACGCTGTCGGCGTCGCGGCCGGATCATTTCCATTTTGTCGATGGCGCACGCGGCGGTTACGCGTCCGCCGCCACGGCCCTGAAGGCGACATTGAACTAGACAATGCTCACGGTGTTGCATCGCGTTGCACAACGGACGGCTTGACGCTTGCGGGCATCCGCATAAGCTGACCTCGCTCAAGTGCCGAATGGATTTGCGTCTTGATCGTGGTCAGGAGAAAATCATGTCAGTTGCACGTGTCACCGAGCTTATTTCCGCATCCCCGAAGAGTTTCGAAGACGCCGTTCAGGCCGGCGTCAAGCGCGCCGTCAAGACATTGAAGAATGTCGAAGGCGTCTGGGTCGCCAACCAGAAATGCGTTATCAAGAATGGCAAGATCGCCGAATACCGCGTTAATCTGAAAGTGACGTTCATTCTCAAGGACTAGTTTCGCCTGAAAACCTGTCGTTGAGCGGCGGAAGCGCCCGATGTCGCGGGCGCTTTTGTCTTGTCTATGCATGTCTTGTCTATGCATGTCTTGTCTATGTTTGTCTTGTCTGTGACTGTGTGGTGGCCATGATCGATGTCGGGGGTGGGGGCAGGCGCGGACGAACCCCGTGTGGATTCGCGATAACGCGCCCGTTTCGCAACGCCATGATCGGTCTGCTTGTGGTGGTCGGCGGTATCGGTATAGGCAGCCTCGGTAGCGCTTATGCCGGCGACGATGACGACGAATCATCCGAGACCAAACCAAAGCGTCCGAACATCTATCTGGATGTTAGCACAGCCTACACATCCGTGCCGCCGAACACGCTCGCGATCGGCTTCCGGAATTTCGTTTCGCCGATCCCGGCCGCGGCCCAGGTTGTGACGCTGAACGCGCCGCTGACGGTGGACATCAGCGAACGGTTTTCGATTTACGGCGGCGTCAGCGCCAGCACGGCGCGCACGGATTTCGCGCCGTGGTCGTCGATGATCGTCGACAGCTGGAATGTCGGATTCAATGCCGACATTATTCAGCAGGACGGATTGGTTCCAACGGTCACCGTCATCTCGACCTTGACGCGTTCGATCAACAGCGCGCCGGGGCTGGCCTCGACATCGAACCAGACCATCGTCGAGCTCGATTATGCGCTCGATGACGATGCGACGCGGGGCCTGCTCGCCGGCACCAGACTGACCGGCGTTTGGGTGGACTCGGGCCTTGCCACGGTCGAGCCGGTGTTCGTCGGCTACCTCGGCGGCTATTACCAGTGGCCGAGCAACTGGAAACTGTCGGGCCGTTTCGGCATCCAGACCTTCGGCGGCGCGCAGTTCGCCGGCGGGCTCATCAGGGCGAAGCCTTTCACCCAGCCGACCTTCAGGATCGACATCGACCGGATGGACGATAACGACAATCGGCTGTTCGGCGCATCGCTGGAGGTTGCCTGGACCCCGCAACCCCTGATCCAGATGACGCTGCGAACGCCCCTCTACGCGGTCCGGAATTGAGCTATAGCGAGCTTGTGGAACCTTTCCGGTTGACCGGTGTTCTACTGGGTTGCAACGGGGACAAGTGATGGCCGACGCGGGTGCTGCTTTAGAGACGGTGGAGCGCTTGGACGCCTCCCTGACCCCTGAGGGGCGCTACCGGCTGCTGGTCGAGGCGGTCACCGATTACGCCATTTACATGCTGGATCCGCACGGGATTGTAACGAGCTGGAACACCGGCGCACAGCGTTTCAAGGGGTATACTGCCTCAGAAATCATCGGCCGCCATTTCTCGCAATTCTATGTCGAGGAGGATCGCGCGTCCGGACTTCCCGCACGCGCGCTTGAGATTTCCGCGCGGGAAGGAAAGTTCGAGAGCGAAGGCTGGCGCATCCGCAAGGACGGTAGCCGGTTCTGGGCGCATGTGGTGATCGATCCGATCCGTTCGCCTGAGGGACGCCTTGTCGGCTTTGCCAAGATCACGCGCGATCTCACCGAGCGCAGGGCGGCGGAAAGACGTCTCAGGCAGAACGAAGAGCTTTTCAAGATGCTGGTGCAGGGCGTCACCGATTACGCGCTCTACATGCTCGATCCGCAAGGGCGTGTGAGTAGCTGGAACCAGGGTGCGGAACGGATCAAGCAGTATCGCGCCGAGGAAATCATCGGCGAGCATTTCTCGAAATTCTACACCGCCGCCGATCTGCAAAAGGGCGAGCCGAAGAATGCGCTGGATAGCGCGCTGCGCGAGGGACGTTATGAGAAGGAAGGCTGGCGTGTGCGCAAGGACGGCACGCAATTCTGGGCCAACATCGTCATCGATCCGATCCGTGACGAGACCGGCGCTCTCATCGGCTTCGCCAAGATTACGCGCGACATCACCGAACGAAAGGAAACGCAGAAGGCGCTCGATCTGGCGCGCGAGGCGCTGGCTCATTCGCAGAAGATGGACGCCATCGGGCAATTGAGCGGCGGCATCGCGCACGATTTCAACAATCTGCTGATGGTCATTCTCAGCAGTCTCGAACTGGCCAGCCGGCGGCTGCCAGACGACGAGCGGGTCAGGACGCTGATATCCAATGCGACACAGGCCGCGCAGCGCGGCGCCGCGCTGACCCAGCGCATGCTGGCATTCGCCCGGCGCCAGGATCTCGATCTCAAGCCCGTCGATGTGCCTGCCCTGGTGCGCGGCATGGCCGATCTGCTGAAAAGCTCGCTGGGGCCCGCTGTGACGATCGAGACGCGCTTTCCGCTAAAGCTCGATCTCGTCCATGCGGACGCCAACCAGCTTGAGATGGCGCTGCTCAATCTTGCTGTGAACGCTCGCGACGCAATGCCGGATGGCGGCAGCATCGTCATTGCGGCACGCGAGGAAACCGTGGCTGCTCACTCGGCGGGCAAGCTGAAGGCCGGGCGTTATCTCTGTCTCTCGGTGAAGGATGCCGGCGAGGGGATGGACAAGGCGACGCTGACGCGCGCCATGGAGCCGTTCTTCACCACAAAAGGCGTGGGTCGCGGCACCGGATTGGGATTGTCGATGGTCCATGGCATGACCGAACAATCGGGAGGCCGCTTCGTCCTGAAAAGCCGGAAAGGCGAAGGCACCACCGCCGAGATATGGCTTCCCGTGGCGAAGGCGGTCATGGACGCCGGCGATGCCGATCGCTCCGTCGCGGGCGATGCCGGGCACGACCGCCATCTGGTGGTGCTGGCCGTCGACGATGACGGTCTTGTGCTGATGAACACCACGGTGATGCTGGAAGAGATGGGCCACACGGTGTTCGAGGCGACTTCCGCGAGCCAGGCGCTCGACATCCTGCGCCGCGAACGGGGCATCGATCTTGTGATTACCGATCATGCCATGCCGAAGATGACCGGCGTTCAACTCGCCGCGGCGATCAAGGCCGAGCGGCCGGGCATTCCGATCATTCTTGCGACAGGTTACGCGGAATTGCCTCCGGGCGTGGACGACAAACTGCCGAAGCTCGCGAAGCCGTTCCGTCAGCAGGATCTGATGCAGGCGGTTTCCGCCGCGATCCAGACGCAAGCGCAAGCATAATCACGATGCGCCGTCAGGCCATCTCGCCGTTCACGAACGGATTGGTCTTGCGTTCGTGGCCGAAGTTCGAGCCCGGACCATGGCCGCAGATGAATCCGATGTCGTCACCGAGCGGCAGCAGTTTGTCCTTGATCGAGCGGATCAGCGTTGCGTGGTCACCGCCGGGCAGATCCGTGCGTCCGACCGAGCCGGCGAACAGCACGTCGCCGACGATGGCGAAGCGCATCCCCTTGTTGAAGAACACCACGCTGCCCGGCGAATGGCCGGGGCAATGGTACACGTCAAAGCTCAACTCGCCGACCTTGACCTGATCGCCTTCGTCGAGCCAGCGGTCGGGAGCGAAGTTGCGCACGCCGGTCATGCCGAAATTCGCGCCGCTCGTGACCACGTTGTCGAGCAGATATTTGTCGGCGAGGTGAGGGCCTTCGATCGGCACTTTCAGCGCGTCGCGCAGTTCCGCCGCGCCGCCGACGTGATCGATGTGGCCATGCGTGATCCAGATCTGGTCGACGGTCACTTTGGCCTGTTCGATCGCGGCGAGGATATTCGGGACGTCCCCGCCGGGATCGATTACCACGGCGCGTTTGGTCGCCTCGCACCACAACAGCGTGCAGTTCTGCTCGAACGGCGAAACAGGGACGATCAGCGCGCCGGCTTTGGGGGCTTCATTCCGGGAAGTATCTGTCATGCGGCCACAATGCTGATTTTTCGCGCCGCGCCAAGCGCTTTTCGTCAATTCTTTTTGAATGCGCGGCCTGCAGTTTTAGCTGCGGTCAGGCAACGCGGAGGCTGGACTTGGGCGGCAGCAAGTCGAACGGTTCCGGCCGGCCGACACCGTAGCCCTGCGCATAATCCACGCCGATCTCGCGCAGCGCTTCGAGGATCGCCTCATTCTCGGCGAACTCGGCGATGGTCTGCTTGCCCATCATCTTGCCGATGCGGCAGATCATTTCGACCATGGCGCGGTCGATCGGATCGTCAAGCATGTCCTTGACGAAGCCGCCGTCGATCTTGAGATAGTTCACCGGCAGGTGTTTCAGATAGCCGAACGACGACATGCCGCTGCCGAAATCGTCCAGCGAGAACCGGCAGCCCATGGCCTGCAGCACGCCGATGAAGCGGCTGGCATTCTCGAGGTTGGCGATGGCGCTGGTCTCGGTGATCTCGAAACAGATCATCGTCGGCGGAATGCCGTGCGCGCTGAGCTCCTCGCGGACGTAGTCGATGAAGCTGTCGTCGCCGAAGGTCGCGCCCGACAGGTTGATGGCGCAGGTCGCAATCGCGGAGGAGGGCACAGCGGCCAGCCGGTTCGCCAGGATCGTGAAGGCATGGCGCACCACCCAACGGTCGATCAGCGGCATCAGTCCGTAACGCTCGGCGGCAGGAATGAAATCGCCGGGCGGCACGAGGCGGCCGTCGCGATCGCGCAGCCGCAGCAGCAATTCGACATGCGCGCCGTTATGGTTCGCGCCTTGCAGCGGGGCGATGGTCTGCGCGTGAAGGCAGAAGCGCTCTTCGTCGAGGGCGTCGTGGATGCGCTGGACCCACGCCATTTCGCCGAACCGGTGCAGCAACTCGGTGTCGCTCGGATTGTGAATCTGAATGCGGTTGCGGCCCTTCTCCTTGGCCAGATAGCAGGCAAGGTCGGCGGTGCGCAGGGTCTCGTCTTTGGTGGCGCGGCCCTGCGTCATTTGGACGACGCCGATGCTCGCGGTGACCGTGAACGCGCGTTCGTTCCAGACGAAATTCATATCCTGCACGGCCTGTCGCAGGCGCTCCGCGACGATCGCGGCGTGTTCGATGTCGCCGTCCTCGAGCAGGACGGCGAATTCGTCGCCGCCAAGCCGCGCCAGCAGATCCTCGACCCGGAGATGTTTTTGCAGCGAGGCGGAGACCTCGCACAATAGCTTGTCGCCGGCGGCGTGGCCGCAGGTGTCGTTGATGATCTTGAACTGATCGAGATCGAGATACATCAGCGCGTGGGGACCGCTCTGGCCGTGATCCAGCCGCTGCAGGGCTTTCTCCAGCCGGTGTTCGAACTCACGGCGGTTGGCAAGCTTGGTCAGGCTGTCATGCGAGGCCTGCCATGACAGGCGGGCGATGTATTTTTTCTCGCTGGTCATGTCGTGCAGCACGAGCACGGCGCCTGCGAGAACGCCTTCCTTGGTGACCGGCGCGCCGACCATGGAGATCGCCACCGACGTGGCGTCGGGCCGCTGCAGTAATTGGGGGCGCGTGTTGGCGGCAAGGTTGTAGCCGTTGAGAATCTGTTCGATCTGGCCGGTTTTCTGTTCGCCGGTTTCCTCGTCCAGAATCCTGAACAGCGAGGCGAGCGGCGAACCCTTGGCTTGCAGCGCCGTGCGGCCGACCAGACGTTCGGCCGCCGCGTTCATGTAGTCCACCTGACCGCTGGCGTTGGTGCTGATGACCGCATCGCCGATCGACGCCAGCGTGATCTGCGCGCGCTCCTTCTCGGCGCGCAGGGCGCGTACGAATTTGCGTCGCTGTGCCAGAAAGTAACGCGTCATCAGGAGCAGCGCTGTGACCAGCAGTCCTGCGGTAAACAGGTTGGCGATCGTCAGCACGAGCTTGACCTGCCGCGATCCATTGCCGAGGCTTTGGGAATACGCCTTCGCTTCAGGCGCGACGCGTGCATTGATCTGGTCGATACGGTCGTGCAGAAGGCCGATCTGGTTGAGCGTCGCCGGCCCTTGATGCCGCTCGGCATAGATCGCTCGCGCCAGTCTGGTGACTTCATCCAATATGGGATCGGTGTTGATCCAGTGGGTTATTGCAGTCTTGAAGGCCGGCAGTTCCCGGAAATAGCGATAGAGCCAGATCATGCCGTCGATGTCGTCGGGATGGTTCCCGCCTTGCAGGAATCCTGATCGCGCTGCGGCGATGTCGGGCGGGTTCTGATCAAGCGCGATGCGCGCCGCGCGGTCGCCCAGCGGCACCGCGATGGCTTGTTCGTATTGCTGCCAGAGCGCTTCGTTGCCGGTCTCGCCATAAAGATGGAGATAATGGACGGCGTCCTTCTGGCCCTTCGACCAGAAGCTTTCGCCGCCGACATAGGCGCGCACCGACGACAGGATATTGAGACTCGTCCCGGCGAGAAAGGCTTGCAACAGAACAATGGCGATGAAGGGCGAGACCAGCCGCAGCAAGCGCATATTCGCAGATCGAAAATTGAGCTTCATTGGACGTAGAGGTCCTTGCCGCTGTTCGACGTGAATTCCCTGTTTGATTCCCATTACCAGTTGCATGACGTGCGGCTTTCCCGTCCGTCAGGCACGATCGAAGTCTGCCGGTATCTGATTAAAAGCGGGCGAACTTTGCGGCCTGCGGTTGCGGAACCCGAAAGATGCGTGAATCGCGAGTAAATTTTACAGGGCGCTTTGTAACTGGCCGCCGGGAGGCCGGCTTCCGTTTCCCATAAGCCGGGTGGCGGCAGCAAAAAGGTGGCTGGCCCGGATGCCGGCCCAGCCACCTCAGCCCATTCATTCGCGGGAGTTGTCGCGATTAACAAAGTGTTACCGCTTCGTCTGCGCCCTCAGCGTGTCCTCGACCGCGCGGTCGAACGACGATGTCCTGGCGGGCGCGGTGCTGCGCTTCTTCTCGGCGACGAAGGCGTCGCGCTTCTGCACCAGTGCCGCGAGTTTTTCGTTCAGGCTCTTGCGCGTCTGCGTCTGCTTTTCGAGTTCGGTCTTGCGCTGCTCCGGTGAGAGCTTGCGAAGTTCGTCCGGCAGTTCCTCGTCCTTGACGTCACCGAGCGTGGCGCGGCCCGAAGCCACAGCGCTGACCAGATCACCGTCGCCGGTGACGGCTTCGGATGAAACCTTCGCGCGCTTGTTGAGATAGCTTGCCATGTCGGAGGCCGACGAAGGCGCCGCCGCCGCGACCTGCGACAGTTGCCGGGTTTTTTCCTCGACGCGCTTCTGAACCTTCTGCGGTCCGTAGGGGATCACGGTGCGGTTGATGTCGTTTTGCAGAATGATGATCTCGTCGTCGTACGGCGTCTCGATCACGACGAGTTCGCCGCCATCCTGCGGGATCGGAATGAAGCGGCCGTCGCCAAGCTGCGCGACGTCCTTCCAGACCCGCTCGGTGTCGCGCGCGCCGCCAGCGAGCACCGCGTTGACCACGATGCCCCGCTGCCGGGCAACCGCAAGGGTCTTCGGATATTTGGTGTCCTGCGCGTAATCCATGTGAGGCGGCGCGTCGCCGACCAGGAAGACGATGCGATGCGCGTCGTTGCCCTTGGTCCATTGCAGTTTATTGACCGCGACATCGAGCGCCTCGTTGACGCTTTCCGGCCAGTCGCCGCCGCCGCGCGCTTTCAGCTCCAGCAGGTTGGCGTAGATATCCTGAATGTCGGTGGTGAGGTCGAACGTTTTCGTGACGTACTCGTCGCCGACGTCACGATAGGCGACAAGGCCGATCCGGATGTCGGCGTCGGGATTGGCATCGACGACGCTTGTTGCAATGGACCAGATTTTCCGTTTGGCGCCTTCGAGCAATCCGCCCATCGAGCCGGTGGTGTCGAGAACGAATGCGACTTCGACGGTCGGCTTTGCGGTTGCCTGCGAGAGCGCCGCGGTGACCGGCAGCGCAATGACGGCGAGTGCGAACGCGGAGCAGCCGAGTCTGAATTTTGTTGTGATGCGTGATGTCATTTTTCCCCTCCAAAAATCGCTGATGCCCGAAACGGGCTTTTGCTTGCAGCGGAACCGAGGGTTCCGTTGCTTCGCGTCGGCGCGTGGTCTGAATTGTGTCGGGGTGCGTACAGTTTTGGGGCTGAGAGGCTTTTGCTTTTCTGCTACTCTCGCGGAATCATGAATTCACCGTTTCGCCATATCGAGCCAAGTCTGCCGCCAGATCGCCGCCAGTCCGACACAGCGCTCGCGATCGCGCGCGGCACGTCCAGGCTTTTGAGATCGCTGGGTTTTTCCTGCGTCAGCGAATTGACCTTGCCGTCGGGCCGGCGCGCCGATCTGGCGGCCATGAACGCGCGCGGCGACATCTGGATCGTCGAAATCAAATCGTCGGTGGAGGATCTGCGCGCCGATCAAAAATGGCAGGACTACCGGATGCATTGCGATCGCCTGTTCTTCGCGTTCACGCAGGAGATGCCGTGCGAGCTGTTTCCGGCCGATACCGGATTGATCGTCGCCGACGCTTACGGCGCACACTTGCATTGCGATGCGCCCGAGCACCGGATGCCGGCCGCGACGCGCAAGTCTATGATCGTGAGTTTCGGATTGCTGGCGGCGCAGCGGATCGGCCGCCTGCTCGATCCTCAGGGCTATCCCGGCATCGATGAATAATTTCGCTCGCCGCCGCGAGCGAAATCAACGACGACATTCGTCATCGGCATCAGGGCTTTCTCGAACATCGCAAACGTGATTGCGGCGCCGTTCACCACGCCCTCCGCATCGGCCTGCGCGTCCGGATGGCTTTCGAGGACGTCGAGAAAGCTTGGCCAGAACCGCTTGCCGAAGCCGTGGCGCAGATAAGCCGTCGCATTCATCGCATCCGAATCCGGATGTTCGGCGAGACGGGCGAGCATCACCCGCGCGCCCATGCGCGATGCTTCAAGCACGTAGACCGCGCCCAGCATTTCAGCAGTGGTGCGGAAGTCAGGCTGCGGTTGCGGATTGCAGGTAATGGCCATCGCTGCAAGATCGTGTTCGAGCGCAGATGTGCGCACGCGAAGCTGCCAGTCGGGAAGATGCTGTTCGATGCCGCCCGCGGTCAGCGCAGCTTCCACTGGAAACAGCGCCTCGGCCTGGCTACGCAGAAACGCCTCGTAATAGCCGGGTCGCCCGAGATCGAGTGATGAGAGTGCGAGGTCGAGCCTGCGGTGCGAGGTGCAGGTTGCTTCGCTGATGGTCTCCCGGATTGCCATGGCATTCGCCTCCGATGGCCGTCAATTTTGCGCCGCCGTCAGTTCTGCGTCACCACGATGTGGCGCGAGGGGACGAGCGGCTCAAGCAGGGTGGTCACGTAGTTGAGCGTCATCTGCACGGGATAGGTCGACCGGCTGCGCACCGTCACGCGAGGCGCACGCAGCGGTGAACCATGCGGCCAGTCGATCCGATAATCTTCAACGAGACCGAACTGCTTCGTGGCTTCGAGCCGGGAGGAAATATCGATATGTCGCGCTTTTCGCATCATTCCCACACCGGCAAAGCCGCTCCCTGCTGACAGTCCTGCGCAGATAACGCAGGTCCGCCGGGAAAGGTTCCGCCGGGGGGATGCGGTCAGGCTAGCGCGGTGCGCGCTTCGCTAGAATGCGCTGCAAGGTCCGGCGATGCATGTTCAGACGGCGCGCCGTTTCCGAGACGTTGCGGTTGCACATTTCATAGATGCGCTGAATGTGCTCCCAGCGGACGCGGTCAGCGGACATCGGGTTCTGCGGAAGCTGCGACTTGTCGTTGCCGCTCGCGAGCAGCGCGGCGACCACGTCGTCCGCATCGGCCGGCTTTGAGAGATAATCGACGGCGCCCATCTTCACCGCGGTGACGGCGGTTGCGATATTTCCATAGCCCGTCAACACGATAGCGCGGGCATCGGGCCGCTGCCGCTTCAATGCCGACACGACGTCGAGACCGTTGCCGTCGCCGAGCCGCAAATCGACCACAGCGAAAGCCGGAGGCGTCCGGTCGATGTGATGCAAACCGTCGGACACATTGTCGCAGGTGCTCACAGCGAAACCGCGCGTCTCCATTGCACGCGCCAGCCGGTCGAGAAACGCCTTGTCATCCTCGACAATCAGCAAGGAACGGTCGGCAATTTCGGTCAAATCGGCAGTTGCGGTCACGGTTTTGCGTCTCCTGATGCGGTCCCACTGATATGGCGTGCCAATCGGGCGCTGCCAAGGCCGACAAAGGTCCGGCGTCGATAATCGACGCTCGTGGCCGGCTTTATTGCAGTGCGGCTGACGGCACTTCGGCGGTCTCGAAGCTGTCGCGCGGCCACACGATCGTGACCACGGCACCGTGATCGGGAAACGTCCGGTTGGTGAAAGATACTTTGGCGCCGGTGCGCTCCAGCAAGGTGCGCGCGATGAAGACGCCGAGGCCGAGGCCGCTGTGTTCGCCTTTGTGCTCGCCCTGGGCTTCCCCGGTGCGCCGCCGCGTCAGATACGGTTCGCCGATCCGCTTCAGAATATCCGGCGCGATGCCTGGCCCGTCGTCGGAAACCACGATCTCGACCGTATTTGCATTCCACCACGCGTTCACCTCGACGCGCTCACGCGCGAAATCGACGGCGTTCTCAAGAATGTTTCCGACGCCATAGAGAATGGCCGGGTTGCGCATGCCGACAGGCTCGGCATCGGCGGCCAGTGCAATGCGAATCTTGATCGCGATTCCGAAATCGCGATGCGGTGCGACGGTTTCCTCGATCAGTGTCGACAGCGGCATCTTGTCGAACGGCGCGCCTTGCGACGAGAGTTGTGTGATCTTCGCCAGAATTTCCCGGCAGCGTTGCGCCTGCTCGCGCAGCGTTTTCAAATCGCCGCGGGCATGTTCGTCGAAGCCGTTCTTCTGGATGGCTTCCTCGAGTTCGCGCGAGATGAGGAAGATCGTGGACAGCGGCGTTCCAAGTTCATGCGCGGCCGCGGCGGCAAGGCCGTCGATCTGGGTCAGATGCTGTTCGCGCGTCAGCACAAGTTCGGTTGCCGCCAGGGCGTCGGACAGCTTGCGCGCTTCCTCGGTGACCTGAAAGGCATAGAGACTGGTGACGCCGATCGCCAGCATGATCGAAAGCCATACCGCGACCATATAAGTGCTCGGCAGCACCAGAGGCTCGTCGCCATTCCACGGCAGCGGCAGATGGAAGAATCCCAAAGCCGTGGCGCAGGCCGCGGCAAAAACCCCGAGCGTAATGGTGATCCGTGTCGGCAGCGCGGTCGCGGAGATCAGAACCGGCGCCAGGAAAAGAAATGAAAACGGATTCTGCAGCCCGCCGGTGAGGAACAGTAGCGCGGCGAGTTCGGCGATATTGATTGCCAGAAGGCCGGCTGCGTAGCGCGGCTCCAGGCGATGGACTGGATTGAAGGCGGTCTGGAGCGCCAGATTGAGGAGACACGACAGACCGATGATGACGACGCAGGGGATCACCGGGACCTCGAAATCGAGCCCCTCGGAAACGATGAAAATCGTCGCCATCTGCCCCAGCGCGGCGAGCCAGCGCAGCCGCAGGATGGTGTCGAGCCGCACGTAGCGCCGTGGCTGGCGGAAGTCGGATGTCGCGATATCGCTCATGCGATATCTTTACCGTCCGGCTGCACCGATCACAAATCGGCATGTACTAAGAGGTTTGCATAGGCGGGTCTTGCGGTCGGCGTCGCCTTGGCTCAATGAACGCATATTATGACCGTCCCGCCCACGCCTTCTCACGTCATGCCGCAATCCGGCTCGCTGGACGCCGCGATCGACGTCGAGCGGCTGGTGAAGGTCTACAAGACCACGCATGCCGTGGACGATATTTCGTTCACGATTCCGCGTGGTTCGGTCACCGGCCTGCTCGGCGGCAATGGCGCCGGCAAGACCACGACCATCTCCATGATCATGGGGCTGGTGTCGCCGACCTCGGGCCGCGTCAGCGTGCTCGGCCATGCGATGCCGCATGAGAGCGCAGAGGTGCTCGGCCGGATGAATTTCGAGAGCCCTTACGTGGATATGCCGGGACGCCTCACCGTGCGGCAGAATCTCAACGTGTTCGGCCGGCTTTACGGGGTGGCGGACCTGAAGGAGCGGATCGGCTTGCTCGCTGCGGATCTGGACCTGAACGAATTTCTCGACCGGCCGAACGGCAAACTGTCGGCCGGCCAGAAGACCCGGGTCGCCTTGGCAAAAGCGCTGATCAACGAGCCTGAATTGCTGCTGCTGGACGAGCCGACCGCATCGCTCGATCCAGACACCGCCGACTGGATCCGCAGTCATCTCGAAAACTATCGCAAGGTTCGCGGCGCGACGATCCTGCTGGCATCTCACAACATGCTGGAGGTCGAGCGGTTGTGCGACCGTGTCATCATCATGAAGCGCGGCCGCATCGAGGACGACGACAGTCCGGCCGCCATTCTCGCGCGCTACAACCGCGCCACGCTCGAAGAGGTTTTTCTCGATGTGGCGCGCGGACGCGTGCAGGTGGCGTCATGAGCGAGATGCCTGTTTCGCAGGGCTCCCGCCTGCCCATGATCGCGCCGCACCGCATCGGCGCGATGATCCTGCGTCACTGGTATCTGCTCACGTCGTCATGGCCGCGATTGCTTGAACTGATCTACTGGCCGGTGTTGCAATTGATTACGTGGGGTTTTTCCCAAGCCTACATTTCGCAGAATGCCGGCTTCTTCGCCAAGGCCGGCGGCACCTTCATCGGTGCGGTGATCCTGTGGGACATTCTGTTCCGTGGCCAACTCGGTTTCTCGATGTCGTTTCTCGAAGAGATGTGGTCGAAAAATCTCGGCAATCTCTTGATGAGCCCGCTCAAGGTCAGCGAGTATCTGATCTCGCTGATGGTCATGAGCGTGGTGCGGCTGGCCGTCGGCGTCATTCCGATGACCGTGCTGGCCATCGCTTTCTTCGGCTTCAACCTGTTCGGGTTCGGCTTCGCGCTGGTCGCGTTCTTCTGCAACCTGATTTTCACAAGCTGGTCGTTCGGCCTGATCTCGTCGGGACTGGTGCTTCGCAACGGCATGGGCGCGGAGGGGCTGGCGTGGACGCTGATGTTCGCGCTGCTGCCGCTGACATGCGTCTATTATCCGGTGTCGGTGCTGCCGGGCTGGCTCCAGGTGGTGGCGTGGATGCTGCCGCCGACCTACGTATTCGAGGGGATGCGAGCACTCCTGATCGATCAGGTCTTCCGCGCCGACCTGATGATCGAGGCGCTGGCCATTAATGCCGCTCTGTTCGCGATCTCGACCGTGGCGTTTCTGCTGCTCTTGAAGAGCGCCCGTAAGCACGGTTCCCTTGTCCAGAGCGGGGAATAGCGCGCTGCGAGGTCACTCCCGTCGCTGCGCCATCCTGATGAAGCACGGAAAACCGGAATGGAAGTATAGTTCCAGCGGCGCGCGAATCCGAAAATAGAGCTTTGTTCCAGAAATATTCAGTTTGAAGCCGTAATTTACTGTGTCGGTTGGAGTTTCGGTGGATTGACGCTTTGTCGCACTCCCGACAGTATGTTGCGCCGCGAAGCCGGGATCGAGGAATCATTATGCCGATTGGTGAATTTGGCAGGCCGCCTGCCTTGCCGTCCGAGGTCAGCCCTGCGCTGACCACGCCCATGTACTGGATGTACGAGATGGGCCAGGCCTCGCTCAATCCGGCGCGGGCGGCAGCCGACATGATGAAGTTGTGGTTCGAGAACCCCTTCAATCCACTGGCCGAGACGCAGTTCGGAAAATCGATGGCTGCCGGTTGCGAATTGTTCGAGCGCACCACGCGCCGCTACGGCAAACCCGAATGGGGTCTGCACGATACCGAAGTGAACGGCATGCGGGTGCCGGTTGAGATCAAGACGGTCTGGGAAAAGCCATTCTGCCGTCTGCTGCATTTCGAACGCAAGATCACCCAGCCCTTGCGTGCGCCGCATCCACGCGTGCTGATTGTGGCGCCGATGTCGGGCCACTATGCGACGCTGCTGCGGGGCACGGTGGAAGCCTTCCTGCCGGCGCACGACGTCTACATCACCGACTGGGCCGACGCCCGCATGGTGCCGGTGGCGCAAGGCCGCTTCGATCTCGACGACTACGTCGACTACGTGATGGACATGATCCGCACGCTCAAGGGCGATGTGCATGTTGTGGCTGTGTGCCAGCCCTCCGTGCCTGTTCTGGCGGCGGTGTCCATCCTGGAAGCCGAAAAGGATCGCTACTTTCCCACGTCCATGACGCTGATGGGCGGCCCGATCGACACCCGTCGCAATCCCACGGCCGTGAACAATCTCGCGGAAGAAAAAGGCATCGACTGGTTCCGCAACAACGTCATCACCAAGGTGCCGTTCCCGCAACCGGGCTTCATGCGCGACGTCTATCCGGGCTTCCTGCAACTCACCGGCTTCGTGAGCATGAATCTCGACCGTCATGTCGACGCGCACAAGCGTCTGTTCAGCAACCTCGTCAAGGGTGACGGCGATCTCGTCGACAAGCATGTCGAGTTCTACGACGAGTATCTCGCTGTCATGGATCTCACCGCCGAATTCTACCTGCAGACCGTGGACGTGGTGTTTGTGAAGCACGCCTTGCCGAAGGGCGAGATGAAACATCGGGGCAAGCTGGTCGATCCGTCGAAGATTCAGCGCGTGGCGCTGATGACGGTGGAGGGCGAGAACGACGACATTTCCGGTATCGGCCAGACCGAGGCGACGCATGGACTGTGCAGTTCGATCCCGGACGCGCGCCGGGTGCATTACATGCAGAAAGGCGTCGGCCATTACGGCGTGTTCAACGGCTCGCGGTTCAAATCGGAAATCGTGCCGCGCATCTCGGATTTCATGCGGTCCTCGGCCCATTCCAAGCTGGCGCTGGTCGCGGCCGAATAGCGGTTTTCCGGTTCCATTTCAGCGAAAAAGCTCATTTTGTGGGGGATTCGGGATTTTCCGCTCCCGAATCCTGGGTCTACCTTCAAGCCATTGAATTCAAAGCTGATTCACGGCTCCGCAATTGAGGCAGAGGAGTGAATTTCACTGACCCTTGTCGGGCCGGGTTCCGGGTTAGAAATGAATCATAATTTCATGTTTCATGACCCCGGATGTGGGAGGCTAAGGCCTTCAAACTACGATATATTGGGCAAATGATTTGTTTTTGCGCCGATGAATTTCACTGGCGGCGGATATGGCAGAATCCCGGCGAATTCCTGCTGTCCGGATCCGCTGACATGGCTTTTCGCGCCCTCCTTTACCGCCGACCGACCGAACCGCGCACGCTCGCGGTCAGAATCGGCTCATCCATCTACACAATTCAGCTGCGGCGTCATCGGCGCGCGCGCCGATACACGCTGCGCATTCATCCGAGCCGACGCGAAGCCATTCTCACCATGCCTCCGCGCGGAAATCTCATCGAAGCCAAGGACTTCGCGCAGCGTCATGGCGCCTGGATCGCCGCGCGTCTCGGCGGATTGCCGAAAGCCGCGCCATTTTCTCACGGCGCATCGGTCCCGTTGCGCGGCATACCGCACCGAATCGTGCATCGCGCCGGCGAACGCGGAACCGTGTGGCCCGAAACGCGCGACAGCGGCGAGAAAATTCTCTGCGTGGCCGGCGGCGTCGAACATGTCGATCGCAGGATTCATGACTTCCTCAAGCGCCAGGCCCGCGCCGCGCTGACCGAAGCCTCGCATCGTTACGCTGAGGTGCTTGGCGTCAAGGTGAAGCGGCTGACGATCCGCGATCAGTCGAGCCGGTGGGGCTCGTGCACCTCGGCGGGCGCGCTGTCGTTTTCATGGCGGCTTATTCTCGCGCCGCCCTATGTGCTTGATTATCTCGCGGCGCATGAAGTCGCGCATCTTGTCGAGATGAATCACTCGGCCCGGTTCTGGAAGGTCGTCGCGCGTATTTGCCCGGCTACCGAACGCGCCAAGCGATGGCTCGACACCCACGGCAACGATCTGCATCGCTACGGGATCGAAGAGTAGCTACTAGGGCTGTCGCTGCTTCAGCGACGGCCGCCGAAAACGCGATCGATCAACCAGCCATCGAGACCCGCTGCGGCTTCAGGTCGGCCCGACGTCTGCGTGACCGGCGGCCGACCTTGCGACGATGGCGCCGCTCCGCCTGACGACTGATAACCCTGATTGCTGGACTGCTGCGGGTAAGGTTGCTGAGCGGGTGCGGCCCCGCGCGAGCTTCCGGGAAACAGGTTCGACAGCAAGCCGCCTTGCGGTTGCATTGAACCGGGCAGGGGAGCTGCCGGCACGTTCTGATGCGCGGCCTTCATGAAGCGGGTCCAGACCTCGACCGGCAGCCCGCCGCCGGTGGCTTTTTTGGTCGGCGAATTGTCGTCGTTGCCGAGCCATACGCCGGTGACGAGATGGGCGGTGTAGCCGATGAACCAGGCGTCGCGGAAATCCTGGCTGGTGCCGGTCTTGCCGGCGGCGGACCAGCCGGGAATGTCGGCCTTCTTCGCGGTGCCGGTGACCAGCGTCTCGTGCATCATGGCATTCATCATGCCGACCGCGTTCGAATCGATGACCTGGGCCGGTGGATCGGCGCGGCGCGCATACAGCACCTTGCCTTCGGGCGTACGGATCTTGTTCACGACATGGGGTGAGGCGGCAAAGCCACCATTGGAGAACGGAGCGTAGGCTCCGACCAGTTCATTGAGCGAGACTTCCGACGTGCCGAGCGAAATCGTTGCATTCGGTTCAAGCTTTGAAGCAATGCCGAGACGGTGCGCGGTGCGGACCACGTTGGCGGGGCCGACTTCGATGCCGAGCCTGACGGCGACGGTATTCAGCGACATCGACAGCGCCTGCGTCAGCGTCACCGGACCAAAATATTCGCGGCTGTAGTTCTCGGGCCGCCAGCCCTTGACGTCGAGCGGCGCATCCTGCCGCACGCTGTCCGGCGTCAGTCCGGCCTCGACGGCGGTGAGATAGACAAACGGCTTGAAGGCCGAGCCCGGCTGGCGCTTCGCGGTCACAGCGCGGTTGAACTGACTTTCCGCATAGTTGCGCCCGCCGACCATGGCGCGCACCGCGCCGTTCGGGGTCATCGCTACCAGCGCGCCTTGGGAGACGTTGAACTTCACACTCTTGGCGGCCAGTTCGTCGATGATCGCGGCCTCGGCGACGCTTTGAAGTTTCGGATCGATCGAGGTTTCCACCACGATGTTCTGGTCGATCTGGCCGACGAGATCGTCGAGCACTTCACCGATCCAGTCGGCGACGTAGTTGATCGTGCCGGCGCCGACCGGCTTCATAGCGTAGGACGGCTTCTCGATCGCCGCCTTGGCCTGTGCGTCAGTGATGAACCTGACGTCCGCCATCGCGCTCAACACGAGTTGCGCGCGTTTCTCCGCGCCTTCCGGATTGCGGTTGGGCGCAAGCCGCGAGGGTGATTTGACGAGGCCGGCCAGCATCGCCGCTTCCGCCAGTGAGACGTTGCGCGCCGGTTTGCCGAAATACTTCTGTGCGGCGGCCTCGACGCCGTAAGCGCCCGAGCCGAAATAGACGCGGTTCAGATACAATTCGAGAATCTGGTCCTTGGTGTATTTTCGCTCCAGCCACAGCGCCAGTTCGACTTCCTGCAATTTGCGCTGGAAGGTGCGCTCCTGCGTCAGGAACAGGTTCTTGGCCAGCTGCTGGCTGAGCGTCGAGCCGCCCTGCGAGACGCCGCGATGCAGAAGATTGGTCACGGCGGCGCGCAGGATTCCGGTGGGATCCACGCCGAAGTGCGAATAGAAGCGCCGGTCCTCGATGGCGATGAACGCCTTCGGCAAGTAGGGCGGCAAATCCTTCAAAGAAACATTTGCGCCCGGCATTTCACCACGCGTGGCGATCACCGTGCCGTCCATGCCGGTAATCTGGATAGTCGGCGGGCGTTTGGGGACCTCCAGCGACTGGATTGCGGGCAGATGCGCGCCGACCCAGACGATCACGCCGGCGCCGGCAATTACCGCCCACAGGCCGAGCACCGCGCCCCAGTAGACGAGACGGCCGAGGCCCGATCGCGAGCGCTGTTTCGATTTTGCCTTGGCGTCCTTGCGGGAGGATGCGCGCGTCTTGCGCGGCCGCGACTGACGCGGCGCGTCGTCCTCGTCATCATCGACCGGCCGGCTCTTCGCCGCACGGCGTTTTGGCTTGATGTCGTCGTCATCCTCCGGGCCGCCGACGCGGTCCCATGGATTGAGGCGGACGCCGTCCAGCGAGGCGGCGCCATCGAATTTCGGCTCCGTGCGCCCGCTCTTCTTTTTCCGCCCCAACGCCATCCAAACCTGTGCCGGCATGCCCATTATGCAAGGCATGCAAGCTAGCGACGGCGGTTTAAAGGCGCGTTAAGCGAAGGTTAACGCGGGTTTAGATGTTCCGCTGCAGCTGGCCGAAAGAACGCCGATTCCATCACCGAACCCGATTGTCTTGACAGGGCTTTCTCGATGCCCGCAGCCTGCAGACGATTTCGCGCGAGAGGACAACATCGATGACCGGCCATATCGACCCGACCAAGGAAATCTTCGCGGCATTCCGCGCCAACGATCGTCCCGGTCCAATCCACATGCTGAACCTGGTGCGGCTACATGCACAGGCGAAATATCCTGATGGCCGCGCGGCGACCGGCGCGGAAGCTTACGCCAGCTACGGGCGCGAAAGCGGGCCGGTGTTTACGCGGCTCGGCGGCCGGATCGTCTGGCAGGGCAAATTCGAACTGATGTTGATCGGCCCGTCGCAAGAACGCTGGGACCACTGCTTCATAGCGGAATACCCGAGCGTGGCGGCGTTCGTGGAGATGATCCGCGACCCAGCCTATCGCGAAGCGGTCAAACACCGTCAGGCTGCCGTGGAGGATTCGCGCTTGATCCGCACCGCACCAATGGAAGTCGGCAAGACCTTCGGCGAAATCCCCCAATAGATTCCAGAACGTGTCGCGGTCTCAGATCGCCGCGCGCGCCAGCCAGAGCAGCAGAAGTGCTACGGCGGCGGGAAGCGCCTGGACCATGATGATCCGCTTGCTGACGGAGTAGCCGCCATACAGTCCGGCGACGATCACGCACAGCAGAAAGAATACCTTGATCTGAAAGCCAAATCCCGGATTGGGATGGAGGAGCCCCCAGATCAGTCCGGCGGCGAGGAAGCCGTTATAGAGCCCTTGATTAGCGGCCAGCACGGCGGAGGCCTGTGCCTTCTCGATCGTGTTGCCGAAGGTCTTCAGGCCCTTGGGCTTGGTCCAGAGAAACATCTCCAGCACCAGGAAATAGACGTGCAGCGCGGCGACCAGCGCAACGAGAATGTTCGCAATCAAGCTCATGACAATCTCCCCCAATAGAAACGGGAACCTAGCAGCAAGAATGACGATTGCCAGACCCCGATGTTGTCGGAAATCGGAAAGACATCCCGGACCGCCGCGGCCATGATGGTTGAAACACACGATCAAGGAAGCTGGATATGTCGACAAAGCAACCTCAGCGTTTTCATCTTGACCGGCTGGAGACGCCCATCGGCACGGCGCTGCTGGTCACCGACGAGCAGGGCTTCCTGCGCGCGCTCGACTGGTCCGATTACGAGACGCGGCTGTATCGCCTGCTGCGACGGCACTACGGTGACTATGTTTTGGAGAAAGCGTCCGCTCCCAAGGACATCACGGCGGCGTTGACCGGCTACTTTGCCGGCGACCTCGGCCAGTTGAAAAAGATCAAGTGGCGGACCAACGGTACGGAATTCCAGCGCAAGGTATGGACGGCGCTGCAAAAGGTCCGGGCGGGGACCACGTCGAGCTACGGTGCTTTTGCGGCGCGGCTGAACGCGCCCAACGCGGCGCGTGCGGTCGGCCTCGCCAATGGCGCCAACCCGGTCAGCGTCGTTGTGCCGTGTCATCGCCTGATCGGCGCCGATGGATCGCTGACCGGCTATGGCGGAGGACTTGAACGCAAGCAATGGCTGCTGGCGCACGAAGGCGCGGCGTTCAAAAGGCTACAAGCGTGATCTCGAAAACTATGCCGCCGGCTTTTCGGCTGCGTCGCCGTTGGCGAGCAGATGGATTAGTGCCCGCTTGATCGCGGCCTGCCGCGTCGGCGCGGTGATCTGCGCGCCGAGCAGGTCGGTGACATAGAACACGTCGCGGGCGCGCTCGCCGAAGGTCGCGACGTGCGCGGATGCAATATTGAGATTGAGCTTCGAGATCGCCGTGGTGAGCTGGAACAGCAGGCCGGGGCGATCGAGGCCCGAGACTTCAATCACGGTATAGCGATCCGACCACTGGTTGTTGATGATGACTTCGGGCTCGACGACGAACGGCTTGAACCGCGCCTTCGCCGCCGTGCGCCGCGCCATCATGTCCGGCAGCCGCAGCTTGCCTTCGAGAACCTGTTCGATGGTGTCGCCGATGCGCGTCGCGCGCCGTCCCTCGTCGTCGTCGCGATCGTATTCGCGCGTGATGGCGATCGTATCGAGCGCGATGCCGTCGGTGGTGGTGTAGATCTGCGCGTCAACGATATTGGCCCCGGCCGATGCGCAAGCGCCTGCGATGATCGACAGCAGCCAGGGATGATCCGGCGCGAGAATCGTCAGCTCGGTGACGCCGCGCCCCTCATCGAAGCCGACATTGACTGCCAGCTTGTGGCCGCCGGCCTCGCTGGCCTTGACGAAGCGCGCATGACGTATTTTGCGCGGCAGTTCGACCTTGAGCCAGTAGGCCGGATATTGCCGCGCGATATAGGCCTCGAGTTCGGCCTCCGGCCATTCGGTGAAGGCCGCGCGGAATTCCGCCTGCGCGACCTGAATGCGCTGCGCGCGATTGACCTCGGAGAAGCCGCCGGTCAGCACCGGTTCGGTTTCGTAATAGAGCGTGCGGATGAGCTGCGCCTTCCAGCCATTCCAGACGCCGGGACCGACGCCGCGGATGTCCGCGGTGGTGAGGATCGTCAGCAGTTTCATCTGCTCGACCGACTGCACCACTGCCGCGAAATTCTCGATGGTCTTGCGATCGGAGAGGTCGCGCGACTGCGCCACCGTGGACATGGTGAGATGCTCTTCGATCAGCCACGCGATAAGTTCGGTGTCGGCGGCGTTGAAGCCGAAACGCGGGCAGAGCCGCCGCGCCACCTTCGCCCCCGCGATGGAGTGATCCTCGGGGCGGCCCTTGGCGATGTCGTGCAGCAGCACGGTCATGTAGATGACGGGGCGATGTTCGGGGCGGATTTTCCGCATCAGGTCGCTGGCGACCACGAACTCGTCGTTGCCGCCACGCTCGATGTCCTGAAGGATGCCGATGCACCGCAGCAGATGCTCGTCGACCGTGTAGTGATGATACATGTTGAACTGCATCATCGACACGATCCGGCCGAACGCGCGAATGAAGCGGCCGAGCACGCCGGCCTCGTTCATCCGCCGCAGCACGGTCTCTGCGTCGTTCGACGTCAGGATCTCCATGAACAGCTTGTTGGCTTCGGGGTTCTCGCGCAGCTTCTGCGTGATCAGATTGAGCGAGCGTGTCGCCGTGCGCATGGCGTCGGGATGGAACGCCAGATTGTTCTTCTGCGCGAGCCGGAAGATGCGGATCAGGTTGACCGGATCGCGCTTGAAGACGTCCGGCGCGGCAAGGTTGATGCGGTTGTTGTCGATGATGAAATCTTCGCCGCCGGGAACGCGGCCGCGTTTCCGGCCGGGCCGCAGCCGCGCCATCATCCGGCTCAGCACCGGCGCGGGCTTGGCTTCCTGATCCTCCAGCTTGGCGCAGAGGATCGCGGTGAGATCGCCCACTTCCTTCGCAATCAGGAAGTAGTGCTTCATGAAGCGCTCGACGTCCTGCATCCCGGGGTGCGACGTGTAACCGAGGCGCTGCGCGATTTCGCGCTGCATTTCGAACGACAGCCGCTCCTCGGGGCGTTCGGTGAAGAAATGCATGTTGCAGCGGACCGACCACAGGAAGTCCTCGCAGCGGCGGAACGTGCGGTATTCCTGCGCGTCGAACACGCCGCGCTGCACGAGGTCGGCAGTGTCGCTGACGCGATAAACGTATTTCGCGATCCAGAACAGCGTGTGCAGATCGCGCAGTCCGCCCTTGCCGTCCTTCACATTGGGTTCGACCAGATAACGCGACTGGCCGGCGCGCCGGTGCCGTTCCTCGCGCTCGGCGAGCTTTGCGGTGACGAATTCGGCGGCGGTGCCTTGCACGACATCCTTGTCGAAGCGCGTGACGAGTTCGTCGTAGAGCGCTTTGTCGCCGGTGAGAAACCTTGTTTCCAGCACCGACGTGCGGATCGTCATGTCGGCGCGGGCCTGACGGATCGACTCGTCGATCGAGCGGGTGGCGTGGCCGACTTTCAGCCCCATATCCCACAGGCAATAGAGGATCGCTTCGGCGACCTGTTCGCCCCAAGCGGTCTGCTTGTAGGGCAGGATAAACAGGAGATCGATGTCGGATTCCGGCGCCATCAGGCCGCGGCCATAACCGCCCGTGGCGATCACCGCCATGCGTTCTGAATCCGACGGCGTCGGCGAATGATAGAGATGTTTGGTGGCGGCACCGAACAGGATGCGGATGATCTCATCCTGCACAAAGCAAAGCCGTTCGGCGCACCGCCGCCCGTGCCGGTCTTTCAGCAGTTGCGCCTGTGCGGCATCGCGGGCCTGCGCCAGTTCGCCCTTCAACAACTGCGCCACCGCCGTGCGGAACACATCGTCCTTGCCGGCATGGTTCTGGGCCAGCGCATCGATCGCCGCCGCGATACGGGCGGTGTCGAAAATCAGCTCGGGATCTGGCGGGAGTTTGGCCGTCACGCTGTCCATAATATCCGGATAACGGACGGCGGCAGCGGTGTCATCAGCGGATTGAGGCAGGTCCAGTCATCCTTTCTGTTTTTTGTGCGCATGGAGGAAGGCCGTTCTCCCGAGAAGCCTATTCACGCAGTTATTTTCTCGTTGACGAAAGCAAATAACTTATTGAAAACATGATAGTTTTTGCGGTCTTGGCATCGCGTGCTCTCCTCGCAGTCGCGCCGGCTCTCACCCGCATTTCGATCACCAGATGGAGACGACGATGTTCAAACTTTCACGACGCGCATTCGCGGTCCTTGTTGCGGGCGCAGCGCTGACGCCCGGCGCGGCATTCGCCGCCGACGCACCGAAACAGATTGTTATCGACTGGGCGACCTACAACCCGGTCTCCATCATTTTGAAGGAGAAGGGCCTGCTCGAAAAGGAATTCGAGAAGGACGGCATCAAGATCGTCTGGGTGCAGTCGGCTGGCTCCAACAAGGCGCTTGAGTTCCTCAACGCGGGCTCGATCGATTTCGGCTCCACCGCCGGTTCGGCCGCGCTGGTTGCAAAGATCAACGGCAATCCGATCAAGTCGATCTACGTCTACTCGCGTCCGGAATGGACCGCACTGGTGACCGGTAAGGATTCCAAGATCGCGAAAGTCGCCGACCTGAAAGGCAAGCGCGTCGCAGTCACCCGCGGCACCGATCCGCACATCTTCCTCGTGCGCGCGCTGCTCGATGCGGGCCTGACCGACAAGGACATCACGCCGGTGCTGCTGCAGCACGCCGACGGCAAGGCCGCGCTGATCCGGGGCGACGTCGATGCGTGGGCGGGTCTCGATCCGATGATGGCGCAGGCGGAAGTCGAGGACGGAGCCAAACTGTTCTTCCGCAAGCCCGAAGCCAACACCTGGGGCATCCTCAACGTGCGGGAAGAATTCCTGAAGGACAACCCGAAGCTCGTCCAGCGGGTGCTCGCGGTCTATGAAGAGGCGCGCAAGTATTCGCTCGCCAACTACGGCGAACTGAAAAAGGGCTTCATCGCCGCTACCAAGCTGCCCGAAACGGTTGTCGACAAGCAGCTCAAGGAACGCACCGAACTGACGCACAACCGGATCGGCGCACCGCAGCGCGAGTCGATTCTTGCGGCAGGCCTTGCACTCCAGCAGGCGGGCGTGATCCAGCCTGGTGTCGATGTGAAGGCGACGGTGGATGCGCTGATCGACGATCAGGTGCCGCTGCCCACGAATTGAGAGCTTGCAACGCATTCAAAGGCCCGCAAGCTTGCGGGCCTTTGTTTTGAAGCGCTCTTGCAATCTCTTGCGATAAGCGGTTTTTGCTATGGCCATGACACTCGACACGCCAGCACTGGAAACCATCGCGGAGCAGACTGTATCGCGCCCTGCCGGCCGCCTGCGTCGGTTTGCGCGGCCTGCGCTCGGTCTGCTGTTGCCGCTCGGGCTTGCGCTCGTGTGGGAATTCGCCGTGCGGTTTGGTTATTCCAACGGGCGGCTGGTGCCGCCGCCGAGCCGCATCTGGCAGACGCTTGTGGAGCTTGCGGCCAGCGGTGAACTCGCCCGGCACATCATCGTGACACTGGGCCGCGTCGGCGCGGGCTTCGGGCTTGGTGTTTTGGCCGGAACGATCTTCGGCGCGATCTGCGGATACTGGCCGCTGGCACGGCGTCTGCTCGATCCGACATTGCAAGCGCTGCGCGCGATCCCGTCCATCGCATGGGTGCCGCTGTTCATCCTGTGGCTCGGTATTTTCGAAACATCGAAAGTGACGCTCATCGCCGTCGGCGTATTCTTTCCGATCTATCTCGGCGTCATTGGCGCGGTCCTGAGCGTCGACCGCAAGATCGTCGAGGTTGGCCGCATATTCCGCCTCGGCGGGTTTGCCATGATCCGGCGCATTCTGCTGCCTGCGGTGTTGCCGGCCTACGTGATCTCGCTGCGCTCCGGGCTCGGGTTGGGCTGGATGTTCGTGGTCGCCGCCGAATTCATGGGCGCATCCGAAGGTCTCGGCTATCTGCTGACCGATGGCCAGCAGCTCGGCAAGCCGGCCCAGATCCTTGCGGCAATTATCGTCTTTGCCATCCTCGGCAAGATCACCGATTGGCTGATCCAGTTGATCGCAGCACCGTTCCTGCGCTGGCAGGATTCCTTCAGCGCCCATGCGGGAGGGGCCTGATGCTCGTCCTCGATCATGTCGGCAAGACTTATCCGAACGGCGTTCACGCGCTGGACAATTTCTCCGCGCGCATCGGGCCCGGCGAGATCGTCGCCATCATTGGCGGATCGGGGTGTGGAAAGTCCACATTGCTGCGCGCAATCTCGGGCCTCGATCGCGCGACAACGGGTTCGGTGACACTCGACACCATCGCGATCACTGCGCCGCACGAAAAGATCGGCGTCATCTTTCAGGAGCCGCGGCTGCTGCCGTGGCTGAGCGTGGCCGACAATATCGGTTTCGGGCTCGGCGATCTGCCGTCCGCTGAGCGGCAGCAGAGAGTCGCCCGCGCGCTGGCCCGGGTCGGCCTCGCGGACAAGGCCGGTGCATGGCCGCGCGAGTTGTCCGGCGGACAGGCGCAGCGCGTGGCAATCGCGCGGGCACTGGTGCCGTCACCGGAAGTGCTGTTGCTGGACGAGCCGTTCTCCGCGCTCGATGCGTTCACACGCGCTGATCTGCAGGATCATCTGCTCGACCTGTGGGCCGATACCAAGCCGACGCTTGTTCTTGTCACCCATGACGTCGATGAGGCGGTGGTGCTGGCGGATCGTGTTATCGTGATGCGCCCGCGGCCCGGACGGTTGTTCGAGGAAATCAGGGTTGACCTGACCCGGCCACGCGACCGGACGTCTTCCGCCTTCGAGGCAGTCAAGCATGAGGTGCTGGCCTCGCTGGATCGCTCGCTCAATCGCAAAGTGCGCCCCGCAGATGATTTGCTCACGGTCGGCGAGGGGATATAAAGCGGAATAATTTGTACGCGGCGCTGTTGGTGCTGACGGAAACGGAGAACGAGAAAATGGATTCCACCGAACTCCGCGCCATGCAGGCGCCGATCAAGGACCGCTACAAGGCCGACCCCAAGGCGGCGTTCATTACCTTGAAGGCCAAAGGGTCGCTCGACAGCGACGGCTTGTCCTGCAAGGTCGAGACCGGCAAGGCGGCTGCCGCCATTGCGGGCCTTCACCCGGCGACCGGCGGCTCCGGACTTGAACTCTGTTCCGGCGACATGCTGCTTGAAGCACTTGTGGCCTGCGCCGGGGTGACGCTGAAATCGGTGGCGACCGCTATCGACGCGCCGCTGAAATCCGGCAACGTCATTGCCGAAGGCGATCTTGATTTTCGCGGCACCCTAGGCGTCGACAAGGAAGCACCGGTTGGCTTCGCCGAAATACGTCTGCGTTTCGATGTCGACACCGATGCGCCGCAGGAGAAGCTCGATCAACTACTGAAACTGACCGAGCGTTATTGTGTGGTCTACCAGACCATCAAGAACGGTCCAAAGACGGTCGTGTCGATCAACCGGATCTGACCATCGCTACTTCGGCAGCTTCGCCTTCAGTGCATACAGTGCGTCCAGGGCTTCGCGCGGCGACATCTCGTCGGGGTGCAGCGCGCCGAGTGCCTCCACAAGTTGATCGGCTGCGCTGGGCGGCGCCGGTTCGGCGGCCGAGCGCGACGGCACCGCGAACAGGGGCAAATCGTCAGCCAGCGCGCGCGCTGTGGTGCCGCGATCCTGCGCTTCGAGTTTCGCCAGCACTGACTTCGCCCGCGCAACCACAGCGGCGGGAAGGCCCGCGAGCTTCGCGACCTGAATGCCGTAAGAGCGATCCGCCGATCCCGGCAGCACCTCGTGCAGGAACACCACGTCGCCCTGCCATTCCTTGACGCGGACGGTGGCGTTGAACAGGCGCGGCAGATTGGCCGAGAGCGCTGTCAGTTCGTGGTAATGCGTCGCGAACAGCGAGCGGCATCTGTTGGACTCATGCAGATGCTCGATCGACGCCCATGCGATTGACAGTCCATCGAACGTGGATGTGCCGCGGCCGATTTCATCGAGGATCACCAGCGCGCGCTCGCCGGCCTGATTGAGGATCGCGGCGGTCTCCACCATCTCGACCATGAAAGTCGAGCGGCCGCGCGCGAGATCGTCCGCTGCGCCGACGCGGGAGAACAGCCGGTCGACGATGCCGATATGCGCGAGCTTCGCAGGCACGAAACTCCCTATTTGAGCCATCAACGCAATGAGCGCGTTCTGACGCAGGAATGTCGATTTACCCGCCATGTTCGGGCCGGTCAGCAGCCAGATTTGTCCTGATGATTGCGACGGCCCCGGCGACAGGTCGCAGGCGTTGGCGATGAATGGCTGGCCGTCGCGCTTCAATGCCTGCTCGACCACGGGATGGCGTCCGCCCTCGATGGAAAACTTCAGCGAATTGTCGACCACGGGCCGCGCATAATTCTCATCGACCGCGAGCTTGGCGAGCGACGCGGTGACGTCGAGCAGCGCGAAAGCGTGCGCAGCGGCGCGCAGATCGTCGCCGATAGCCACAGCCTGCGCGCAAAGCCTGTCGAAGATTTCCAGTTCAAGGCCGAGCGCACGATCGCCCGCATTGGCGATCTTGGCCTCGATCTCGCCAAGCTCGGTGGTGGTGAAGCGCACCTGCCCCGCGAGGGTCTGGCGATGAATGAAGGTCGCGTTCAGCGGTGCGGCCATCAGCTTGTCGCCGTGCTGCGCGGTCACCTCGACAAAATAGCCGAGCACGTTGTTGTGGCGGATCTTGAGACCCTTGACGCCGGTGTCGTCGGCGTAGCGTGCCTGCATCGCGGCCACCACCAGCCGCGAGGCGTCCCGCAGATTGCGGGTTTCATCCAGGGTTGGTTCGTAGCCCGCGCGCACAAAGCCGCCGTCCCGCTTGAACAGCGGGAGTTCGTCGGCGAGGCCGCGCGCGAATTCCCGCGCCAGATCGCGGGAAGGTCGTTGCAGCGCGCTGATGGCATGAGTGATATCGCGCGGAAGTTTCTCGATCCGCGTCATCCGTTCGATGACCTTGTCAGCGGCGAGAATGCCGTCGCGCAGGGCCGCGAGATCGCGCGGGCCGCCGCGCCCGACCGACAACCGCGCCAGCGCACGCGACATGTCCGGGGCGGCACGCAGGATGCCGCGAAGATCTTCCCGCGCAGCACTATCGTTCGCGAACAGCGCGGTGGCGTCGAGCCGGTGGGAAATCGTTGCGCTGTCGGTCAAAGGCGCTGCGAGGCGTTGCGCCAACAGCCGCGATCCGGCGGCAGTCACAGTGCAGTCGATGGCGTCGAGCAGCGAGCCGCGGCGTTCGCCTGCCAGCGTGCGCGTCAGCTCGAGATTGGCGCGGGTGGCGGGATCGATGGCCATGGTGGTGCCGGCGGCTTCGCGGGCCGGTGGCGACAGCGGCAGATGTTTGCCGACCTGCGTGCGGTCGACATAGGTCACGGCAGCAGCGGCGGCGGTCGCCTCCAGCCGCGACATCGCGCCGAAGCCGTCCATGGTGGCCACGGCGAAATAGTCGCACAGACGGCGCTCGGCGGTGACGGCATCGAAAATGTCGCGCGTCACCGGCGTGACGGCGGCAAGGCTACGGAACAGCGCCGCCAGCTCCGGGTCCGAATACAGCGCATCGGTCACGATGACTTCGGTGGGATTGATCCGCGCCAGTGTCGCGCCGAGCTCGCCCGTGCTGCATTCTGTGACGCTGAACTCCGCCGTCGAAATGTCGATCCACGCCAGGCCGATCCGGTCGCCGGCCGCCGAGGAAGCGCGCGTCCGTGCGACAGCGAGCAGATAGTTGTTGGCCTTGGCGTCGAGCAGGTTGTCTTCGGTCAGCGTGCCGGGCGTCACCAGGCGAACAACGTCACGCCGCACCACACTCTTGTTGCCGCGCTTGCGTGCTTCGGCGGGATTCTCGGTTTGCTCGCAGACCGCGACTCGATGGCCGAGTGCGATCAGCTTGTGCAGATAGTCGTCGGAACGTTCCACCGGCACGCCGCACATCGGGATGTCTTCGCCTGCGTGCTTGCCGCGCTTGGTCAGTGTGATGCCGAGCGCACGCGACGCGGTTTCAGCATCCTCGAAGAACAATTCGTAGAAGTCGCCCATCCGGTAGAACAGCAGCAGCCCCGGATTGGCCGCCTTGATCTCCAGGTATTGTTCCATCATCGGCGTGACACGGCTTGCCGCCTCCGTGGAGGCGGACTCGGTGTTCGGCGGTGCGGGCGGCGTGGAATGGATGGTCATGTGGGCCACACTAGCAAAGTTCTTTCGCCTGGTGGAATTGTGCGGGGCGTTTTCCACGCCTTGCGACGGGACGTGCATGGCCGCTCTGCCGGCCCATAAGGCGGGTTCGGGCATGGATCATTTGACGCGCCGCGCCGTGCTTCCTAAAACCCGGGCCAGCCGGGAGCGGACGGCGGAAGGTCCGTGCGACAGTCAGGGAGAGTTACCATGCGCGATGTATTCCTTTGCGATGCAGTGCGGACGCCAATCGGCCGTTTCGCCGGATCTCTAGCCAAAGTGCGCGCCGACGATCTGGCCGCGGTGCCGATCAAGGCCCTGATGGCGCGCAACACCAAAGCCGACTGGTCGGCGCTTGAAGAGGTTTCTTACGGTTGCGCCAATCAGGCCGGCGAAGACAACCGCAACGTGGCGCGCATGGCGCTGTTGCTCGCTGGTTTGCCGGAAACCGTCCCGGGCATGACAGTGAACCGGCTCTGTGCGTCGGGCCTCGATGCGGTCGGCGGCATCGCGCGGGCGATCCGCGCCGGTGAAATGGATTTCGCCATCGCGGGCGGCGTCGAATCCATGACGCGTGCGCCGTTCGTGACCGGCAAGGCGACGGAAGCCTATCAGCGCGCGGTCGAAACCTACGACACCACCATTGGCTGGCGTTTCGTCAATCCGCTTATGAAGCAGCAGTATGGCGTCGATGCGATGCCCGAGACCGGCGAGAATGTCGCCGAGGATTATCAGATCTCGCGCGCCGATCAGGACGCCTTCGCGATCCGCTCGCAGCAGCGCGCAGGCAAGGCCATCGAGGCCGGATACTTCGCCGAGGAGATCACGCCGGTCACAGTGCCCGGCGGCAGGGCCGGTCCAACCGTCGTGGACAAGGATGAGCATCCGCGCCCTGAGACCACGCTCGAAGGACTGGCGAAACTCAAGCCCATCGTGCGCAATCCCGGCACGGTGACGGCCGGCAATGCGTCCGGCGTCAATGACGGCGCGGCGGCGATGATCCTTGCATCCGAGGAGGCTGTGAAGAAGCACGGCCTGACTCCGCGCGCGAAGATTCTCGGATTTGCATCCGCGGGCGTCGCGCCGCGCGTCATGGGTATCGGCCCGGTTCCGGCGGTGAAGAAGCTGCTGGAGCGCCTCGGTCTCAAGATCACCGACATCGACCTGATCGAACTCAATGAGGCTTTCGCTTCGCAAGGCATCGCGGTGTTGCGCCAACTGGGCGTCAAGGACGACGCGGATTTCGTCAATCCGCACGGCGGCGCCATCGCGCTCGGCCATCCGCTCGGCATGAGCGGTGCGCGGCTCGCGATGACGGCGGTCCACGGCATGGAAAAGCGTGGCGGTAAGCTCGCCATCGCCACCATGTGCGTCGGCGTCGGGCAGGGTGCTGCGATGGTGATCGAGAAGCTGAACTGAGCTGACGATGTGTAACGGGAGGCGCTCGCCTCCCGTTCAATCTTGAAAATTCAATCCATCACCGCGGGATGATCCGGCCCCTGCGCCTGCTGGCGCAGCGCCGCCTTGCTCGATCCGATCATCATCGCGAGCGGGATCGCGCAAAGGGTCACGATCATCACCATCTGGTAGTCGCGTGAGAATGCGATGATCTGCGCCTGGAGCTGAAGCAGCACGTCCATGATCGCGCGGCCGGAATCCGTATTCATGTTGAGGATGGCGGCGACATCCGGCATCTGCAGCGCCTGATTGAATGGTGTGACGTGCTCGTTGAGAATGGCATAGCTCTGCCGCCCGCCCTCCGTCAGTTTGGCGATCACCACGGAGATGCCGATCGAGCTTGCGACATTGCGCAACAGCGTCAGCATCGATGTGCCGTCGGTGCGCAGATGATTGGGCAGCGTCAGGAACGCGACCGTGCTAAGCGGCACGAACACCAGCCCGAGTCCGAAACCTTGCGCGATGCTCACCGCGATGATGGTCGGAACGCCGGTCTGGTCGGTCCATTCGGTCATGAAGAACAGTGACACCGACATCAGCAGCATTCCGGTCGCGATCAGCGTGCGGGCCTCGACATATTTCATGAAGCGTCCCACCAGCATCATGGCGACGAACGTGCCGAGGCCGCGGGTGGCCAGCAACAGGCCTGCGGTCAGGATCGGATAGCCCATGACGTTTTGCAGATAGGGCGAGGCGAGCGCCATGGTGCTGTAGAGCACCAGACCCATCACCGTCATGAAGACGCAGCCGCCGATGAAGTTCCGATCCTTGAAGATCGCGAACTGGATGAACGGCCGCTTGGTCGTGAACGAATGCGCGAAGAAGTAATAGAAGCCGATAATCGCGATGATCGTCTCGGCGACGATCTCCGGCGATTCCAGCCAGCCCAGTTGCTCGCCGCGATCGAGAGCGATCTGCATCGAACCAATGCCGACGGCCAGCGCCCCGAAGCCGAACCAGTCGAACTTCAGCGCATTGTCGGTTTTGGTTTCGTCCATGAAAATGATGAGTCCGGCGACGGTGACGATGCCGAACGGGATGTTGACGAAAAACACCCAGTGCCAGGAATAGGTTTCCGTCAGCCAGGCCCCGAGCGAGGGTCCCATAATTGGTCCCAGCATCACGCCCATGCCCCAGATCGACATCGCCTTGGCGCGCTCGTGCAGTGCGTAGGAGTCGAGCATCACCGCTTGCGACAGCGGAACCAGAGCGGCTCCGAATACGCCCTGCAACAGGCGAAACAGCACCATTTGCGTGATGTCCTGCGCGAGGCCGCACATCACCGAGGCGATGGTGAAGCCCGCCGAGCACACAATGAAAACCTTCTTGCGTCCGAAGCGATTGGCGATCCAGCCGACCGGCGCTGTCATGATCGCGGCTGCCACGATGTAAGACGTCAGCACCCAGTTGATCTGGTCCTGGGACGCGGAGAGCGTGCCCTGCATGTAGGGCAGCGCGACGTTGGCGATTGTGGTGTCGAGCGCCTGCATGATCGTCGCCGTCATGGCGCAGATCGTCACCATGTTGCGGCGAAATCCGGGGACCGCCGCCGTGGAGGCGGAGGCGGCGGCGGTCACCGGGCATCCTCCTGCGCAGAAGCGGAGGAGAAACCGAACAGGCCTGCAAGCGAGCGTTGATGTCCGGTGTCGATCCAGACATAGGTGCTCATGCCGGCCTTGAGTTTTTGAACGGCCTTGTCGTTGCCGTCGAAATAGATCCGCACCGGCACGCGCTGCACGACCTTGACGAAATTGCCGGTCGAGTTCTGCGGCGGCAGGATCGCGAACTGCGCGCCCGTTCCGGGGCTTAACGATCCGACCTTGCCCACGAAGGTATGATCGGGGAAGGCGTCGATCGACATCGTCACTTTCTGTCCGTTCGCCACGTAGGTCAGATCGGATTCCTTCAGATTGGCATCGACCCATGGATGGAAGTTGTCGATGACGCTGAACACCGGCGATCCCGCAGCGACGAAACGGCCGAGCTGAATGCTGTCCACCTGCGTCGCGGTGCCGTCAATCGGGGCGCGCAACACGGTGTGGTCGAGATTGCGCTGCGCCTGATCGAGCGCCGCCTTCGCCTGGAAGTACGGCGGGAATTGTTCGAGCGGCAGATCGGGATTGCCAAGCAACTGGTTCTTTGCCGTCGAAAGCTGCTGTTGAACGAACTGAACCTGCGCCTGCGCGGTGACGAGCGCGGTTGCGCTGGTATCGAGATCGAGCTGCGAGCCGGCATTGCTGTGGACGAGGGAATTCTTGCGTTCAACGTCGCGCTGCTTCAACTCTACGCCCTTCTGGGCAAGATCCACCATCTGGCCATAGATTTTGACGTTGGCGCGAAGGTTATCGTAGTTGGTTTTGGCCTGGTCGAGCGTGGCCTGTGCCTGCTGAAGCGCAAACCGGAACGGCACCGGATCGATTTCGAACAATTCGTCGCCGGCCTTCACCCGCTGGCCTTCCTTGACCATGACCTTTTCGATCTTGCCGGAGATGTCCGGTGTGATGAGAACCTTCTGGGCGCCGACATAGGCGTCGTCGGTGGTGGCGTAACGTCCGCCTGACAGATAGAACACGCCGCCGCCGCCAAGCGCGACGAGCGGAAGCACCACCAGCAGCAGCGTGCGCCGCTTCTCGCGAAGCGTTTGGCCCCATGTCTTGCGTGGAGCGGTGTTCGAAGGTGGCACCGGTTTCTCTGTCAGCTTTTGTTCGGTGGGAAATTTGACGATCGGCTCAGCCATACTGCTGCTCCTTTGATTTTGCGTCGCTGACCGCCTGGAGGGCGTCGCGGACGTTGTCCTTGATTGATTCGAGTTGACCGACCAGCGCGTCGGCTTCGCGGGACGTGAGATGATTCAGCGCGGTCTGGGTGATTTGGGAGCGCAGTTTGCCGAGTTGTTCCAGCATCGGGCGTGCGGCGGGGCGCAGGTAGAGACGATTGGCGCGCCGGTCTTTGGCGTCTTCGCGGCGTTCGATGAGATCGTTATTGCAAAGCCGGTCGATGAGCCGTGTCAACGTGATCGGCTGCAACTCCATCATGTCGGCGAGTTCGGATTGCTTCAGTCCTTCGGTGCGTTCGAGTTTCGCCAGCACCGCCCACTGGGCGCGGGTGATGCCATAGCGCACCGCCAGCTTGTCGGCGTAAAGCCGCAGCATCCGCTGGGTCTCGAACAGCGCGAACAGAAAATCAGCGTTGCCCTTGGGCATGGGCATCTCCATCAGTAAGCTCAGCTATAATAAGCTTGCTTACTAATTCAGGAAGCCTCGCTGCGAAATAAGAGCCATGCAATATCGCATGACTTGGAATTAATAAGAGAAATATCAGTAACTTAGGCGGCTATGCCCATTCGACGCCGGATTCGGCGGCAAGGTCGATCGTGCTCTTGCGACCGATGTCGTCGAAGTGGCTGTCCAGAAACTTTTTCGCCGCGCGCATTCCCGCACGATGCAGCAACTCGAAGAATTCGAAGTCGGTTTTCATCTTGCTGGAGGCGGCGAGGCGATTGCCGAGCGCACCCAGATCGATGCGATGGATGTTGAGCCGGCGGTACTGGTCCTTGCCGGTGCCGCGCGGCAGCCGGCCGTCGTCGATCAGTTGATTGACGAAATCCATCGTGCGCAGCTCGGAGATCAGCGCCGAATTGAAAGTGATTTCGTTCAGGCGGTTGATGATCTCGCCGGAGGTCTTCGGCGTGGTGGTGCGCGACACCGGATTGATCTGCACGACCAGAACGTCTTCCGCTTCTGTCGTCTGCAGAAAAGGAAAGATCGCGGGATTGCCCATGTACCCGCCGTCCCAATAGGGTACGCCGTCGATCTCAACAGCCTGAAACATGAATGGCAGCGCGGCCGAAGCCATCACCACGTCCGGCGTAATCCTTTCGTTCGCGAAAATGCGCAGACGCCCGGTGTGTACATTTGTTGCCGAGATATAGAGCGCCAGATCAGTGTTGCTGCGTATCGCATCGAAATCGACAAAGCGCGAGATCAGGTCGCTGAGTGGATTGATATTGAGGGGATTGAGCTCGTACGGCGAGAAGTAATGCGCCATCGCCTCGAACCAGTTCTGTATTGGTGTCGATGCAAACGGCATCAATGAAAACATCCGGTCCGTCATGGCGCGCTGGATCGGCGGCAGATCGCCGCCGGTACTCGTTGCGCGCCAGAATGCCGCCAGTCGTTTGCGGGCCTCCTCGGGGCCGCCGCGCGAGAGCCCGTCGGCGACCATCACAGCGTTCAACGCTCCCGCAGATGCGCCGGACAGTCCGGTGATTTCCAATCGTCCGTCGGACAGCAGATGATCCAGCACGCCCCAGGTAAACGCGCCGTGCGATCCGCCGCCTTGAAGCGCCAGATTGATCTTTTTCGCGCTGCTTGCCTTGCGCGTGCCGGAAAAATTCCACGGCGTGAGATTGTCGAGGTAGGTTTTGAGAGTGGTCGCCATCAGCTTCTTCTCTCTGAAATGATGCAGTTTATTGGCGGGCCCGAGGCCCCGCGTTCAGTTGTACGCCCCTGATTTGGGTTTTTTATGATGCATTGCAATAGAAAATGATGCGATGCACAAATAGCCCGCAAGTATGCCGCTGAAATGATGAGCGGAATCAGATTAACCGCACTACATATTGATCCAATGAAACAAGCGAAGCCCGTCTTTCCAGCCCCCGATCATGATCACGGCCGCTGCGCCGAGGACGCATTTTCGCATGCTGAAAAAATCTGCGTCGGTCGCGGCCAGAAGTTCACGCCGATCCGGCGGCAGGTGCTGGGCGCGTTGCTGTCGAGCCATCGGCCGCTCGGCGCATATGAGGTGATCGACGAACTCGCCAAGACAATGCCGCGTCCGGCGCCGATCACGGTTTATCGCGCGCTCGATTTTCTGATGGACAATGGTCTGGTCCATCGCATCGAAAGCCGCAACGCGTTTCTGGCGTGCGCGCACAATCACGACGAGACCGCGGTGGTGGCGTTCCTGATCTGCGAGACCTGCGGGTCGGTCGGAGAAATTCCGGCAGCGCCCTTGGCGCAAAGTTTCAACGAGGCAGCACGCGGCACGGGCTTCGCGCCGAAACTGTCGGTGGTGGAAATCACCGGCACCTGCGCGCATTGCCAGCGGGCGGCGTAGGCCAAACAATAACACGGTGCAAAGCCGGACACGGGGTGCGATGTCATCAGACAGCTTGAAAATTGCGCCGGCCGGGCGGTCCCTGAGTGCGGCCGCCGTTGCTCTCATGGTCATGCTGTGCCTGAGCTGGGGCTTCAATCAAATCGCGGTCAAGCTCGCGCTTCCGGACATTCCACCGCTGTTGCAGGCCACGATCCGCTCGACCGGCGGGCTGATCATCATCGTGCTGGTGGCCTGGCTGCGCGGTGTGCCGCTGCTCAGGCGCGACGGCACGCTTGGCGCGGGCCTGCTCGCCGGGCTTTTCTTCGGACTCGAATTCATCCTGGTCTATCGCGGATTGCTCTACACCACGGCAACGCGGGCGGTGGTGTTTCTCTACGTCGCGCCATTCGTGGTGGCGCTCGGCTCGCGGCGATTTCTCGGCGAGCAATTGAGCCGCTTGCAGTGGGGTGGGCTGGCGCTGTCCTTTGCGGGCGTGGCATTGGCGATCGGCGTGCCGCAGCCGTCCGTCGATGCGAGCGTTATCCTGGGGGACATCATGGTGGTGGGCGGCGGCATCCTGTGGGCCGCGACCACGCTGGTGGTGAAGGCGACGCGGCTGCTGCAGGTGCCGGCGGAGAAAACGCTGGCCTATCAGATCGCCGTCTCGATCCCGATCCTGGCGCTCGGAGCCGCGGTGTCGGGCGAGAGCATCACCCATATGCCGGGACCGGCGGCCTGGACGTCCATGGCCTATCAGACGTTCTGGATCGTCGGGACGACGTTCCTGATCTGGTTCTTTCTCATAAAGTCCTATTCGGCCAGCAAACTGTCGTCATTTACCTTTATGACGCCGCTGTTTGGGGTGATTGGTGGCTATTTCGTGATGCATGACCAGCTGACCCCAGCGTTTGCGGGGGCTGCCCTTCTGGTCATGGCGGGCCTATATCTGGTAAACCGCCCGGGCGAAGCAGGCGGCGATCCCCTGCTCCCCGTCACAAAAACCTGATATTTGAGCCCCGAAAGGGATTTCGAAGTGAGCGATCTGAAAGAACGAACCAGAACCATCGAGGCCGGCCCCAAGGGGCGCCACCGCACGGTTCAGGTTGTGGTTGGCAACGTCAAGGTTGGCGGCGGCGCACCGATCGTGGTGCAGTCGATGACCAACACCGACACCGCCGACATCGAAGGCACCGTCACACAGGTCGCAGCGCTTGCGCGCGCCGGCTCCGAAATGGTCCGCATCACGGTGGACCGCGACGAGGCCGCCGCTGCCGTTCCGCATATCCGCGAGAAGCTCGACAAGCTCGGTGTCGACGTGCCGCTGATCGGCGACTTTCACTACATCGGCCACAAGTTGCTCGCCGATCATCCGGCCTGCGCGGCGGCGCTGTCGAAGTATCGCATCAATCCGGGCAACGTCGGTTTCAAGAACAAGCGCGACACGCAATTCACCGACATTGTCGAAATGGCGCTCAAGCACGGCAAGACCATCCGCATCGGCGCGAACTGGGGTTCGCTCGATCAGGAGTTGCTGACCAAGCTGATGGAAGAGAACGCCAAGTCGCCCGATCCGATTGACGCCCGCGCGGTGACGCGCGAGGCCATGGTGCAGTCGGCTCTGTTGTCGGCGGCGCGCGCAGAGGAAATCGGCCTGCCCAAGAACAGGATGATCCTGTCGGCCAAGGTTTCCAACGTGCAGGATCTGATCGCGGTGTATCGCGAATTGGCTGCGCGTTCGGATTACGCCATTCACCTCGGTCTCACCGAAGCCGGCATGGGCTCGAAGGGTATCGTCGCCTCGTCGGCGGCGCTCGGCATCCTGCTTCAGGACGGTATCGGCGACACCATTCGCGTCTCGCTCACGCCTGAACCCGGCGGCGACCGCACCATCGAAGTGAAGGTCGGTCAGGAAATTCTTCAGACCATGGGATTCCGCACGTTCGTGCCGCTGGTCGCGGCATGTCCCGGTTGCGGCCGCACCACCTCGACGGTGTTCCAGGAACTCGCGCGCGATATTCAGGCCTTCATTCGCGATGAGATGCCGAACTGGAAAACACGCTATCCCGGCGTCGAAGAGCTTAACGTCGCGGTGATGGGCTGCATCGTGAACGGCCCCGGCGAATCCAAACACGCGAATATCGGCATTTCGTTGCCGGGCACGGGCGAAACACCGGCCGCGCCGGTGTTCGTCGATGGCCAGAAATTCCGCACGCTGCGCGGTCCGGGTATCGCGGCCGATTTCAAGGCGCTGGTGATCGATTACATCGAACAGCGTTACGGTGGCGCTGGCGCAAAAGCCCCGGCGATCACAGCCGCCGAATAAGTTTTCGGTACATTCCGCGTAAAATAAAACCTGCCTGCGATCAAAGCGGCAGGTTTTTTTCGCGGTTATCGACCACGGCTTCCTCGAGATCGAGATCGCGCTCGATCCGCCGCCGGGTTTCGTCGGTGATTTTTCCGTCACGCAGCAGCTTATGCAGATGCGCACGCTCGACCGAAATGATCTCGCGGACCAGTGACGCGCCCTGCGTCGCTGGCGTGACCTGACCATCCTCCCGGGGTGGATCGGGGAGTGCGCGCATCCGGGTTTCGTGACGGGCCTCGAGAAATCGTGCGAGGCTTTGGGGCAGGTTGCGCTCCCGGATAATCTTGTCGAGCGAGCCGCGCGCGGCTTCCAGAATATGCCGCCTTGCGGCGATTTCGGCTTCGCGCTCGTGAATGGCTTCGAGCTGTCCGTGCTTCGACAGGCCAAGCATCTTCACCACCAGCGGCAGCGTAAGCCCGATCCCGACCAGCGTGACGAAGATCACGCCGAAGGTGACGAACAGGATCAGGTCGCGATGGGGAAATTCTTCGCCGCTGGGCAAGGTCAGCGGCACTGCGAGTGCGACTGCGAGCGAGACCACGCCGCGAATGCCGGTGAAGCCGATGACGACAATGGCGCGCCATGACGGCAGTGGATCGCGAGCGGCCAGTCGTTTGCTGAATACGCGTGTGAGATAGGTGCCGGGGAAAACCCAGATGAATCTCGCGGCGATCACGATCGCGGAGATGATGGCGATGGCCATGAGAATGTTGCCAACGGGCAGGTCTTTGGATTTCTCGACCAGAACCCGTGTCTCGAATCCGATCATCAGGAACAGCACGCCCTCGATCAGCCAGATCACGACATCCCAGAAGAAAATGCCCTGCAGGCGGGTGCTCGCGGGAATCAGCAGCGGGCCGTTCCAGCTCACATAGAGGCCGGCGACGACGGTCGCGATCACGCCCGAGCCGTGGAAGTGCTCCGGAACCCAGAACGCGAGGTATGGCGTCAACAGCGAGAGAGCAATCTCGACGCGCGGATCGTGCGCCCATTGCCGCAGCCGCAGGCTAAGCCAGCCGACAGCCACGCCGAAGGCGATTTCGCTGACGATGATTGCGACAAACGTGCCGGCGGCGGGAGCCAGCGAGAACGTGCCGGTCGATACCGCCAGCACGGCAAAGCGATACAGGATCAGCGCGGTTGCATCGTTCGCCAGTCCTTCGCCTTCGAGAATGACGAGAATGCGGTGTGGCAGCTTGAGGCGCCTTGCGATGGCGAGCGGCGCCACCACGTCCGGCGGCGAGACGATTGCGCCGAGCACGAAGCCAATACCCCAGGGCAGGCCCAGAACCCAGTGCGCGGCGGCGGCGACCGCGCAGGTCGTGAAGATCACGCAGCCGATGGCGAGCAGCGCGATGGGCCGCAGGTTGGCTTTGAACTCCCGCCAGCTCATCGAGACACCCGCCGAATAGATCAGCGGCGGCAACACCAGCAGCAGCACGCCTTCCGGCTTGATCTCGATGCTTGGAAAGCCGGGCGTGAACGCGAGCACGATGCCGACGACCAGGAAGACGATGGCGGGCGCGATTTCCAGCTTCTTCGCCAGCGTGGCGGAGGCTCCGAGCACGGTCAGCACAAGGAGGAAAGTCAGGAATGTTGCGACCATGCTGGTGTCTCGTATCCGACTTATCTTCTCTCGCCGCCCGCCCCGACGATACGTCGGAATCAAATCACGAGAGTCAAATCGCGCTGGCGGCGATGTTGACCATCAGGGCCACCAACGCGGTGTTGAAAATGAATGAGGCGACGCCGTGGGCCGTGGCGGTGCGGCGGATAATTTTGTCGGTGATGCCGACGTCAGAGACCTGTGCCGTCATGCCGATCACAAACGAGAAGTAGACGAAGTCCCAGTAGTCGGGTTCGCCGCCGCCGGGAAACGCGAGCCCGCCGGCCTTGGCGGCGCGGTAATAATCATGCGCGTAATGGAGCGCGAATGTGGTGTGAATGGCGCACCATGACAGGACGATAGTCACCACGGCGAGCACGAGCTGCGGGGTTTGTTGCGGCTTGATTCCGAGCTCCAGGACGATGGCGGCTATGCTGGCGAACGCCGCGACTGCCGTGAGGATCAGGATCAGAAAGCGTCCGTCGTCCTGCGCCGCGGCTTGGCGGCGAATCTGTTCAGTGTTGCAACTGAAGACGGTGACGAAGGCGAGCGACAAGTACAGCGCGATGGAAACGTCCCATGCGACGAGAAGCCGGGTCGCCAGCCGCCACGCGGCGGGCATCACCAGCAAGGAAAGCGTTCCAATTGCAAGCGAGATGAAAAGGCGTGGCCGTGCATAGATAATGCGCAACGGCGCCGGCATGCCCTTGAGACGAAGAAGATACGGATCTCCGCCCTTCTTCCCTGTCATCGCAGCTCCTAGTTCTGCCGCTCGGCGACGAAGCGCGACGCCGCGCGGAGAACATCGCCCTTCGCGCCGAATGGCGCGAGGGCGGCATCGGCATGCTTGAGGAGATCGCGCACGCGAGCCTTGGCGCCGTCGATGCCAAGCAGCGTGACGAACGTGGTCTTGCCGGCCGCGGCATCCTGTCCGGCGGGTTTGCCGAGTGCCGTGGCGTCGCCTTCGACGTCCAACAGGTCGTCGGCGATCTGGAATGCTTCGCCCAGTGCATGACCGTAGGTGTCGAGCGCGTCGTACTGCGCCTTGGGCGCCTGACCGAGAAGCGCACCTGCGATGCAGCCATACTTGAGCAATGCGCCGGTCTTCATCTGCTGCAGCTTGGCGACGTCCGGCGGCTCCGGATCGCCGAAGCGGCCTTCGCCGGCAAGATCCATGATCTGTCCTCCGACCATGCCGCCGATGCCCGACGCGCGCGCCAATGCGCGGGTTAGCAGCAGACGCACCGTCGGGTCTTTGTGGACTTCATCGCGGGTGATGATGTCGAATGCGAAAGTCAGGAGCCCGTCGCCCGCGAGGATCGCGGTGGCATCGTCGAATTTCTTGTGCGACGTCGGACGTCCGCGGCGCAGATCGCTGTTGTCCATCGATGGCAGATCGTCATGGATCAGCGAATAACAGTGGATGCATTCGAGTGCGGCGCCCGCCATCAGCGCGGCATCGCGCGCGACGCCGAATACGGCGGCGCTTTCCACCACCAGAAAAGGACGAAGCCGCTTGCCGCCGTTCAGGCTCGAATAACGCATCGCCTCCATCAGCCGGTGAGGCCGCTCGATTTCGCCTGCCAACGGCTTTTCGGACATAAGGCGCGCCAGCAGCGCCTCGGTGTCCGCTGCCGTGGCGTCGAGACGTTTCATGAAATCCTGTGGTGAAGTGCCGGTGGTCATCAAAAGCTCCAAAGGAACGCAAATTTCGGCGGACAATCCGTCATGCCGCCGCTCGCGTCAATTCCGCAGAACGCAATCCTGACAGGGATTTGGCTAGAGCCGAGCTGCGGGTTTCTGCTAGCAAGGGCGGGGTGCGATGCCCGGCCGATCTCCAGACAGGAATGTCCATGGCTGCTTATGTCATTTTCGATGTCGAGATTCGCGACGCCGAGCGGTATCGCAATTTCATGAGCGAGGTGAAGCCGGCGCTGGAAGAAGCGGGAGGGCGTTATCTTGCCCGCGGCGGCGCGCACAAGGTGCACGAAGGCGATTGGAGCCCACGTCGCATTGTTCTTCTTGAGTTCCCGTCGGTGGCCGCGTTCGAGACTTTCTATCACGGCCCGGTTTATCAGGGCCTCAAGCATATTCGGGATGAGTGCAGTTCGGCCCGGCTCGTCAGCGTTGAAGGGCTATAGGCTGAATGCGACGACTGATCCGTGGAGTGGTGTTGATTGTACTGGGGCTTGTGCTGCTGCCCTACGTGCTGACGCCGATTTACAACGCGGGGCACCCCATCTCGACGCTGATGATCGGGCGTTTCCTCACGGGCGAGCCGGTGACGCGAACGTGGGTCGATATTGACGCCGTTGCTCCGGCATTGCCGCGCTCCATCGTCGCCGCCGAGGACGCCAAATTTTGCTTCCATCGCGGCATCGACTGGAATTCGGTTCAGGACATCATCGAGGACGCGCAGGATGGTGGCGAGGTCACCCGTGGCGGCTCCACCATTACGCAGCAGGTCGCGAAGAACCTGTTTCTGTGGCCGGGGCGTAGCGTGGTCCGCAAGGTCCTGGAATTTCCGCTGGCGCTCTGGATCGATCTGATCCTGCCGAAAAAGCGCATTCTGGAACTGTATCTGAACGTGGCGGAACTGGGTCCCGGCGGCCAGTTCGGCGCCGAGGCTGGCGCGAACTACGCCTTCGGCCGTCCGGCATCGGATCTGTCGCCGCAACAGGCCGCCTTGCTGGCCTCGATCCTCCCCAATCCGGTGATCCGGAGCGCCCGCAAACCGGGTCCCGGCGTCAGGCGGCTGGCCGGAACCTATATGCAACGGGCCCAGTCTGCGGAAATCTCCAACTGCTGGGGCCGGACCCGCTGATTTTTGGGCCATTTTTGGGTATTTTCCGCGCATTCCCGGTCTAGCTTTCGCGCCCGGCTTCATCTATAAGCCCGACCTCAATCCGAATTCTGGAGAGCCCCCGCCCGGCGGGTGAGCCTTGATTTAGAGGACGACGATCCCATGGCCGTTCCACGCAGGAAAACCTCGCCGTCACGCCGCGGCATGCGCCGCTCGGCGGACGCGCTCAAGAAGCCGACATATGTCGAGGACAAGGATTCGGGCGAATTGCGCCGTCCGCACCACCTCGATCTCAAGACCGGCATGTACAAGGGCCGCCAGGTCCTGAAGGTCAAGAAGGACTGACGTCCTTCTTCGTTCGCGCTGCCTCGCGCAGCGCGAACAGCGGTGCTGTTTGGCGGAAGGCATGCGAAGGCCTTCCACAAGAACGCCACACACCCATGTGACGACAAACGCCTTACAGGACGTCGTTCAAGGAAAGCTGCCGGCGATGATCGGTTTCCCGCTGCTTCTGATTCCGTTCGCGATCTACAACATCTTCGTGTTTCTGATGCCCGGCGTGGCTTTCACCGCGCCGATCGCAAGCATGACGCTGATGTCCGGCGTGGCGTGGACGCCGACGTTCGGTGATGCGCTGCTCGCGCTGGGAACGCTGCTGCTGCTGCTCGAGGTCATCAAGGCCGCGCGGCCCGGCGCGCGATATCTGACCGATCATTTGCTGTCGCTGATCGTGTTCGGCGCGGCGGTTGCAGAGTTCGTGATGCTCGCCCCGTTCGGCACCTCGACGTTCTTCCTGCTCACGGTGCTGATGGCCGTGGAGTTCCTTGCGGGCGTGTCGATCGGGTTCCGTAACCGACATCGTCGCGCCCCGGTTGCGATGCCCGCATCTGTAGCGCCCGCCGCCGAGTCGGCGGTTGTACCGACTCCAACTGACGTGACGAGAGACGCTGCGCGGGCCTCGACCCGTCTCGCTCCGTCCGAACCGTCATTCGGTCGGACGGATCCGAAGCCGGTCGAGCCGGTGTTTGATCGCGCGCCAGAGCCGCGATCGGAGCCACAGCTTCGCACCGAGCCGCAGCCTGAGCTTGCACCCAAGCCGAGGCCGTCGCTTGATGTCGTCCGGAGTTCAGAGAGCGCCGCTCCTGCGCCCGAGCGCAAGATCGCGGACTGGAGCGTTGCCGACCTCGTGTCGGATCATGAGCCCGGAACCAAAACCCCACCGAAGCCCTGACCGCGGCTCACGCGGTTTGCGATAGCATCCTGCCGGAGTTGTTCGTGCTCTGCCCGGTTGCGCGGTCGTACACTGTGCGTGCGTCGGACGGTGTTGCCCGCCGCAGGGCTCGCGTCTGCGGCGTCTGCTCGGCCATCGCAATCAGATGTGCGACGAACGATGCGTCCGGCCGCGCCGAGCGCCGCGTTACCGTCGGGGCCACAAGCTCGACAGGAACCACCGCCCGGCTCGCGACAGGCGCGTCCGTGGCTTCTTGCCGAGCCGCAGATTGCGGCGTGTGTGAGCCTCGGCCGGTCGGTGTGATCCTGGAAATAATCATGGCGCTTCAGGGGCCTGCCTCATTTTGAGACGCATTGCGCCTCTCCAGCAAGACATCGCAAGGGCTGTGCCGGATGTGGTTGGCATGGGGTTACCTGCTTCAGGACATTGATAATCAAGCTGTTTGCCAGATTATTCAGGAAGTTGACCTAGACTCCCGGGCACCAGACACTTCAATCCCAGTCACGAATCACCCGTACGCGCGTCCTGGAACGAGGCAGCTTTGACAGTCACGCGGTTCCAATCCTCGCTCCATTCGGGGCCTGCCGTCGCACCTGCGGACAGCCTGTCGGGCCGCCGCATCCATCCTGTGGCCGGTCCGGATCTTCTCGCCATCCTCGGACAGGCGAGCTTCTCGTGGAACATCGTAGGCGACACCCTGCACTGGAGCGACAACGTCGCGGCCGTTCTTCCCGATATTCCACAACCTGCGTTGTTGAAGGCCGGCGAGTTTTCAAAGCTGATCGAGCCGATGCGCGGCATCCGCAACGACGCCGTGCTGAATTCGACCGCGACCGACTGCGGGGAGGGCGTGCCCTATCAGATCGAGTACGGCCTGCGCGCGGGCATATCGGCGCCGGTGCTCTGGATCGATGAATGCGGCCGCTGGTTTGCTGGCCCCGACGGGAAGCCGTCCCATGCCCACGGCATCATTCGCGTCAATAACGAACGCCACGCCCGCGACGAGCAACTCCTGAAGCTTTCACAGAACGATCCGCTGACCGGCGAATTCAATCGCACACGCCTGGTGGCTGCGCTGGCGGAGGCTATCGAGGAAGCCGGCCGGTTCCGATCGTCCTTCGCCTTCATGCTGGTCGGCATCGATCACCTCGCGCAGATCAACGACGCCTTTGGCTATGAAGTCGCCGACGAGGTCATTCTCGAAGTTGCCAAGCGTATCCGCGCGCGGTTGCGCGGTGGCGATGTGCTCGGCCGTTTCTCCGGCAACAAATTCGGACTAATCCTGAAGAATTGCTCTGTCGATGACATGAATATCGCCGCTGAGCGATTTCTGTCCGGAATTCGCGATGAGGTGGTGCCGACCAGATCGGGTCCGGTGGCATTGACCGCATCGATCGGCGCCATCAATGCGCTGCGGCACGCCAACACCGTTGAAGACGCGATGAGCCGGACTCAGGAGGCGCTGGCTCTCGCCAAGGCGCGGCGCCGGGGCTCCTTGATGGTCTGGCATCCGAACGTGGAGCGCGATGCGCAGCGCCGGGTCAACATCCGCGTCACCGATGAGATCGTCACCGCGCTGAACGAACGCCGTATCGTGATGGCTTACGAGCCGGTCGTCACCACGATCTCACGGCAGCCTGCGTTTCACGAATGTCTGGTGCGGATGCGTCAGGAGGACGGCGCTTACTCGCTGTCGCCCGACATCGTGCCGGTCGCCGAGAAGCTCGGCCTGATCAGGCTTGTCGATCACCGCGTGCTGGAGCTGGTGATCGCGGAGCTCGCAAGCGCACCGCAGGTGCAGCTGAGCCTGAACATTTCCCCCGGTACGGCGATGGACCCTGACTGGTGGGCCAGCATCGAGTCCCTGATGCAGACACATCCCGGGGTCGGCGAACGGCTGATCGTCGAGATCACCGAAACGGTGGCGATCCAGAATCTGGACGATGTCCGCGGATTCGTCACGCGCCTGAAGAACTTCGGCAGCCGGATCGCGATCGACGATTTCGGCGCCGGCTACACGTCATTTCGCAACCTGCGCAAGCTCGGCGTTGATATCGTGAAGATCGACGGTGCGTTCGTGCAGAACATCGCGCGCTCTTCGGATGACCGCGCCTTCGTGCAAACCCTGATCGATCTCGCGCACCGGCTCGGCATCAAGACCGTCGCCGAATGGGTGCAGGACGAGGAATCGGCCAGGCTGTTGCAGGGCTGGGGCTGCGATTACATCCAGGGGCGGCTGACAGGACTGGCTTCGCTGACGAAGCCGTGGGTCATGGATGCGACCCAGCCCCGGTGCGCCAAACCGGCGGCGTCAGCCGCAAGCTGACATCGACAACTTGCGGCGGCAGGTTGCGACAAGCGGATTTGCCGCGTCCTGCAGAAATCCTGCTAATCAGCTCTTGTTTTCTGATTCCCGGGACATGCGCTCGAGACGATCCTGCATTTCTTTCATCTGACGCTTGAGATCGTCGATATCCGCTTCGGGCTCGCTCGCGGTCGGCGGGGATTCGGCTGACGGCGTTTCCTTGCGCAGCGGCGCACCGAAAGGCTTGAACATCGAGAACGTGCGTTCGAACATTTCCATGTTGCGGCGAACATGTTCTTCCAGCGGCGCGAACGGCGTCATGCTGAAGGTATTCGTCATCTGCTTGCGGAATTTTTCCTGTTCGCGCGTCAGCGTATCGATGGACTGCTCCAGATATTTCGGCACGATCATCTGCATGCTGTCGCCGTAAAAGCGGATCAGCTGGCGCAGGAACGTGGTCGGCAGCAGGTTCTGTCCGGCCTTGTTTTCCTGTTCGAAAATGATCTGGGCCAGCACTGAGCGGGTGATGTCGTCGCCGGTTTTCGCGTCGTAGACGAGGAAATCCTCGCCTTCCTTCACCATGGCCGCGAGATCTTCAAGCGTCACGTAAGTGCTGGTGCCGGTGTTGTAGAGGCGCCGATTGGCATACTTTTTAATCGTAATTGGCTGATCGGATTTTGCCATGGACTCACACATACCTACTTAGCGAGGAATGGAACCGGCGAACGTCGCCGAGGGCAGTGCAAACAATGCATCGCAATAAACTAAGCACTTTCAGAATGGTACGGCTACCGTTTTGTGCAGCACGGTTAATGTCCGGGCATGGCGCGGCGGCCGAAACGCCCAGCAAACGGCCAGAATGCCTTTGGCCGATTGACACGAAAAGGCTAGGTTAACAGGATAGAGCGAGAGCTAGCCGGCCCCACCGGCGGCATTCCCCTCGCGGCCCCGAGTCCTTATCGACTTCAAAATCAGGAGATGTCCATGTCCGACGATGTCGTCATCGTCAGCGCTGCCCGCACCCCGGTCGGCACCTTCAACGGCGCATTCGCCAATATCCCCGCCCACGACCTAGGGGCCGTCGCCATCAAGGCCGCGCTCGATCGGGCCGGCATCGAGCCCGCCCGCGTCTCCGAAATCATCATGGGCCAGATCCTGACTGCGGCTCAGGGGCAGAATCCGGCACGTCAGGCTGCCATGAAGGCCGGTATCCCGGTGGAAAGCCCGGCTTGGGGCGTCAACATGCTGTGCGGATCGGGATTGCGCACGGTGGCCTTGGGTTATCAGGCCCTCATGAACGGCGATTCCGAGATCGTGGTCGCCGGCGGTCAGGAATCCATGAGCATGTCGCCGCATGCCCAGCATTTGCGAGGTGGCGTCAAGATGGGCGCACTCGATCTCGTCGATACCATGATCAAGGATGGATTGTGGGATGCCTTCAACGGCTACCACATGGGCAACACCGCGGAGAACGTCGCGCGGCAGTTCCAGATCACTCGCCAGCAGCAGGACGAGTTCGCCGTTGGTTCGCAGAACAAGGCCGAAGCGGCGCAGAAGGCCGGCAAGTTCAAGGATGAAATTGTGCCGTTCACCGTCAAGACCCGCAAGGGCGACATCGTGGTGGAAGCCGATGAAGGCCCGCGCCACGGCGCCTCGGTGGAAGCGATGACCAAGCTCAAGGCCGCCTTCGAAAAGGACGGCACCGTGACCGCCGGCAACGCGTCGGGCATCAATGATGGCGCCGCGGCGCTGGTGCTGATGACTGCGAAGCAGGCCGCCAAGGAAGGCAAGACACCGCTCGCGCGGATCGTGTCGTGGGCGCAGGCCGGCGTCGATCCGTCGATCATGGGCACAGGCCCGATCCCCGCATCGCGCGCTGCGCTTAAGAAAGCCGGCTGGAAACCTGGCGATCTCGATCTGATCGAGGCCAACGAGGCTTTCGCTGCTCAGGCGTCCGCTGTGAACAAGGAAATCGGCTGGGATCCTGCCAAGGTCAACGTCAACGGTGGCGCAATTGCCATCGGTCATCCGATTGGCGCATCGGGCGCGCGCGTGCTGGTGACGCTGCTGCATGAAATGCAGAAGCGCGATGCCAAGAAAGGTCTCGCGACGCTGTGCATCGGCGGCGGCATGGGCATCGCAATGTGCGTTGAGCGGTAACGTTCTTTCGAACGCACTGCACAATACAAAGTCTAAATGCCCGGCATTCTGCCGGGCATTTTTTCTTGCTGTTGTTGCAAATGGCCTGAATACTTGTTTTCCAAAAACACTTCAGTGACGGAGGGGATACTCAACATGGCACGCGTGGCATTGGTAACAGGTGGAACACGCGGCATCGGCGCTGCGATCAGCAAGGCGTTGAAAGCCGCCGGCTACAAGGTTGCGGCAAGTTATGCCGGCAATGACGAGGCCGCCGCGAAATTCAAGGCCGAGACGGGAATCCCGGTCTACAAATGGGATGTCGCCGCGTTCGACGCATGCGCGGACGGGGTCAAGAAAGTTGAAGCCGATCTCGGGCCGATCGATGTGCTGGTCAACAACGCCGGCATCACCCGCGACGTGCCATTCCACAAGATGTCGCTCGACCAGTGGAACGCCGTCATCAACACCAATCTCGGTTCGCTGTTCAACATGACGCGGCAGGTCATCGAGGGGATGCGCACCCGCAAGTTCGGCCGCATCATCAGCATTTCATCGATCAACGGCCAGAAGGGGCAGTTCGGACAGGTCAATTATTCGGCGGCGAAGGCCGGCGACATCGGCTTCACCAAGGCGCTCGCGCTTGAGAATGCGCGCGGCGGCATCACCGTGAACGCGATCTGCCCCGGCTACATCAACACGGAAATGGTGCAAGCGGTGCCGAAGGATGTGCTGGAGAAAAACGTCATTCCGCAGATTCCGGTAAGCCGCCTCGGCGAGCCCGAGGAAATCGCACGCGCCGTGCTGTTTCTTGCGTCCGACGATTCCGGCTTTATCACCGGATCGACGATGACGATCAATGGCGGGCAGTATCTGCACTAACATCTCCCGGCCGAAGGAGTGGCGTTGTCGCGGATTGAATGGCATTGATCCGCGATGACCTCGTCCGCTGCCACTCTGATCGGACTGACCGCCATTCTGATGTGGTCGCTGCTTGCCGCGTTTACCGTGGCGACAGGCCGCGTCCCGCCGTTTCAGCTGCTGGCGATGACGTTCGCCATCGGGGCGTGTGTGGGACCTTTGACATGGCTGTGGCGGCCGTCCGCGATCCGCGCCCTGCGGCAGCCTGTTCTGGTCTGGCTGGTCGGGATCGGCGGACTGTTCGGGTATCACGCGCTGTATTTCCTGGCGCTGCGCCTCGCGCCGCCGGCGGAGGCGGGCCTGTTGAACTATCTCTGGCCGCTGCTGATCGTGTTGTTGTCCTCGCTGCTGCCGGGCGAGCGCCTCGCGCCGCATCACATCGTTGGCGCGGTACTCGGTTTTGCCGGCACGGTCGTGCTGTTTGCCGGCAATAGCGGGTCTCAGTTCGATCCCGCCCATATTCCCGGCTTTGTCGCTGCCTTTGTCGCAGCATTCGTATGGGCCGGCTATTCCGTGATGTCGCGCAAGCTCGCATCGGTGCCGACGGACGCAGTCGCGGGTTTTTGCCTGGCCACGGCGGTTCTGGCGGCGGCGTGTCACTTCGCTTTTGAAGTCACGATCTTGCCGGAAACCGCTTTGCAGTGGCTCGCCATCGTGGCGCTCGGCATCGGTCCGGTGGGCATCGCGTTCTTCGCGTGGGACATCGGCATGAAACGCGGCGACATCCGCGTGCTGGGGGCTGCGTCCTACGCTACACCGCTGCTGTCCACGGCGTTTCTCATTGTTGCAGGGTTCGCCAAACCCACAGCGACATTGGCCATTGCAGCCGCATTGATCGCGGGCGGCGGCCTCATTGCCGCGAAGGATATGATCGCCAAACGATCATCCTAACCCGGCGACCAGCCGGGCGGCGCAAGCTCGAACGTTGCAAAGTCGAAACCGGGCGCGACCGTGCAGCCGACCAGTGTCCAGTCGCCGCTGCTCTCGGCCGCCTGCCACGCATGGGCAGGCACAACGGCTTGCGGCAGTTCGCCTGCTGTCAAATCGCATCCGAGCCGGATCGCGCGCTCGCCGTCGCCGTCGGCGATCCGCAGCGTCAATGCGCTGCCGGCGTAATAGTGCCAGACCTCCGCTGCATCCACGCGATGCCAGTGCGATTTCTCGCCGCGGGCCAGCAGGAAGTAAATCGCGGTGGAGGCCGCGCGGCTCCCTGTGGCGGTTTGCGGATCGCGGAATGTCTCGCGATAATGCCCGCCTTCTGGATGCGGCTTCAGATCGAGACATGCGATGATCTCGCCCGCCGACAGCGCTGTTGACGGCCCGGTCAAGCCTTGTGTCATGCCTTGTTCTTGCGCTCGCGCAGTTCTCCGAACACCTCAGCCGGACTCTTGCCCGCAAGCCCGACGGCGGCGGCAACGGACGGAACGTCGGCGCGCAGGAAGGTGTTGGCTTCCTTCTCGTCGCGGATCAGCGTCGGGATTGTCGGCTGGTTTGCGGCGCGCAGCTTCGCAACTTCCTCGGCGCGCGCCTTCAATGCCGGATTGTTGGGCTCGATGCCGAGTGCGAACTTGACGTTGGAGGCGGTGTATTCATGACCGCAATAGACGCGCATGTCGTTCGGCAGCGCGCGCAGTTTGAGGAGCGATTCCCACATCATCGGATAGGTGCCCTCGAACACGCGGCCGCAGCCGATCGAGAACAGCGTGTCGGCGCAAAACAGCGCGCGGTCGTCATCGAACACGTAGCTGATGTGATCGAGCGTGTGACCCGGCGTTTCCAGCACACGCGCTGTCAGGTTGCCGACCTTGACGCTCGCGCCTTCCTTCACGCGTTCGTCGACCTGTGCGATCGCCGTTCCCTTGTCGTGAGGCGCAACCACGCGACAGTTATATTTTGCCTTGAGTTCGGCAATGCCCCCCACATGGTCATTGTGATGATGGGTGACGAGAATGTCAGTCAGCGTCCAGCCCTCGCGCTGCAATGCCTTGATGATAGGGCCGGCCTCCGGTGCGTCGATCGAGGCGGTGGCCTTGGTGACCGGATCGTGAATGAGATAGCCGAAATTATCGGACAGGCAGGGAAACAGGCGAATCTCGGCAGTCATGACGTCTCCATTCGTCGAGGATAGGCCACGCTAACACGGTCATATTGCAGAGTGAAATACGTTAACGCTGGTCCGTTGATCGTCCGGCGGACGCTGCATCTCGCGATGCGGCGTGTTAGAGTGACGGTATGACAATCGACGTGATCGACCTGCGCAATTTTTATTCGCAGCGCCTCGGAACCGTAGCGCGGCGGCTGATCAGTCGCGGTATCCAGCGGCACTGGCCGCATGCCGATGGCCTGCGTGTCGCTGGGCTCGGCTATCCGACGCCGTATCTGGGATTGTTTCGCGAGGATGCCGAGCGGTGCATCGCACTGATGCCCGCCGCGCAGGGCGTGCTCAAATGGCCCACGGCGCGTCCGACGCTCTCGACGCTGGTGGATGAATTTTCGCTGCCGCTGGCCGATGCCGCCGTCGACCGCATTCTCCTGGTTCACGCGCTGGAAATATCCGACGACCCGGAAGGATTGCTGCGCGAGGTGTGGCGCGTGCTGGCGCCGTCGGGCCGCATGATGGCGATTATTCCCAACCGCCGCGGTGTGTGGACGCGAACCGACAACACGCCGTTCGGCCACGGCCGGCCCTATTCGCGCTCGCAGATCACGCAGTTGTTGCGGCAGACCTGGTTCACGCCGACGGCGTGGGGCGAGGCGCTGTTCGTACCGCCATTCGAGAGCGGCTGGGTTCTGCGGTCAGCGATGGCGTGGGAGCGTATGAGCGCGGCGGTGTCGTCGCCGTTTGCAGGCGTCCACATTGTGGAAGCGTCGAAGCAGGTTTATCGCGCGATTCCTGCGCATCGCGAACGCACGCGGTTGATACCGTCGATGCCGCCTGTGTTGGTGCCGACGACGACACGGTATGACGACGAGCCGTCTGCCGGTTGAACAACACGGGGCTGAACAAAAAGCCCGCCTGAGCGGCGCTCAGACGGGCAATCGAATTGACGCGATGTCAGCCGGACTTACTCGCCAGCCGAGAAATCTTCCGATGAAGGCTGTGCGGCCTGACCTTCAGGACGCGGGCCGGGCGGACGCCGGCGGCGGCGATGGCCGAAGCGCTCGCCGTTCTGATTGCCGTTGGCCTCTGCTCCATTTCCGGCAGGCTGCGGCTGTGCGCCGCCGGTGATGAAGGACGGAAGGCGATCGACCGGCTCGCTCTCGGAAGGTTGCACCGAAGGCTGCGGCTGCGAACGATGATCGCGATCGCGGAAGTTCTGCTCGCGGGGCTGCTGCTGCTCGCGCGGGAATGGCTGCTGCTCGCGCTGCTGAAATTGCGGCTGCGGCTGGGGCTGCGGCTGATGCCCCGGCCCGAATCCCGGCTCCGCGCCGAAGTTGGAATAGCTGTCGCTGTCGTCGCCATTGTCGTCGAGCGAATCGCCATCGATGCGCGGCACGGGCTGCTGCTGCGGCTGGTTCTGGCGGAATTGCTCCTGCGCTGCCGCGATCAGGCGGAAATAGTGTTCAGCGTGCTGGTAGTAATTTTCCGCAGCGACCGGATCGCCGGAGCTGCGCGCATCACGCGCAAGCTGAACGTATTTTTCTGCGACGTGAGATGCGGTGCCGCGAATCTTGATGTCGGGTCCGTTGGACTCGAAAACCCGGGTCATCGGGTTCTGGCCGCGCCGGTTATTATTATTATTGTTGTTATTATTATTGTTATTGCGGCTGCGCATACGCTTGTTGTTATTCGGGCCGTTTCTCATGTGGTGCCTTCTACCGATTCAGGATCGTGGTGGTTGGTGTGCGGACACGGCGCAGTGCATTCGCGCAAGTGGCGCTGCCGTCCAGTTTCAAATCGTAGTTGCCGTGTTTCGCGTTCAGCAAAGACGCGTTCTCCAAATGCCCGAAGGCAATAAGCCATCAGGGCCGGATCAGCCTGAGCCAGCAGGCGCGATGTTTTGCAGTTGAGTTTTCAAGCGCAATATCAGGCTTTCGTTCGCTTTGCGGTCCCAGGCAGCGCAGCTCTTTCAGCCTTCGCGCCCGTCATGACCCGTCTTTTAGGAACCTTTCATCCGGCGGGTGTCCCTTGCGAGACTTCTGGCTTCAACCCGTATTCCTTAACGGGGGCCACGACCCTGAACCGATGGTGTGTCTGGAACGTAGTCGCTCCGGGTCAATATTCCAAGAGGTTTTTTGTTCCAATCACCCCTTTAAAGCGCCGCTTTTCGCCCCATGACGGCGCGATAAACCCCGCTCAGATCAGCCCGCGGCGGGCCTGGCAGGGTTAATCCCGCCGCGCACATGATTTCACTCACCTGCGCGCTTTGATCATGCCCCATCTCGAATATCAGGGCACCGCCGGGCGCGAGCAGCGTCACCGCCTGGGGCGTGATCGCGCGATAGGCTTCAAGGCCGTCCGCACCGCCGTCGAGCGCCAGATGCGGATCGTGATCGCGCACGTCCCGCTCAAGCGTCTCGATGTCAGCGGTGCGGATATAAGGCGGGTTCGAGACGATAAGATCGAACAAGCCGGAGAGCGCCGTGGCGTAGTCGCATCGAACGAACGCGGCGCGGCTTGCGAGACCAAGATCGCGCGCGTTCAACGCGGCGATCTCCAGTGCCTCCGGGCTGATGTCGGTGCCGACGCCGGTCGCGCTGGGGCATTCCGACAGCAATGCCAGCAGAATGGCGCCAGAGCCGGTGCCGATGTCCGCGATGCGAATGGCGTCGCCGGTGCGGGCCTTGTTGCGGAGAATTTCAAGCGCCGCTTCAATCACCGTTTCGGTATCGGGACGCGGCACCAGGGTCGCCTCCGAGACGCGAAGATCCAGACCCCAGAATTCCTTGCGGCCCAGAATGCGAGCGACCGGCTCGCGCGCGAGCCGGCGTTGCGCGAATTGCGTGATGGCTTTCGCCTCGTCATCGGTGATCCGGCGGGTGGCCCGCGCTGCAAGGCCGGTATGATCGAGATGCAGTGCCGCGCCGACCAGCAGCCGTGCATCGAGGTCGGGGGTTTCGATGTCGCTGTCTTTGAGCCGGGCGGCCAATGCGCGCCGCGCCGCTTCGACGGTGAGGCCTGCGAAGGGTTGAGCCGCGCTCACGTGTTGCCTTGTTCCGCAAGCTGGGCGGCTTGATGCTCAGTGGTCAGCGCGTCCACCAACTCGTTCAAGGCGTCGCCCGCGATCACCTGTGGTAGCTTGTAGAGGGTGAGATTGATGCGGTGGTCGGTGACGCGGCCCTGCGGAAAATTGTAGGTGCGGATGCGCTCGGAGCGGTCGCCCGAGCCGACCTGACCTTTCCGGTCGGCTGAACGTGTCGCATCGATGCGCTGGCGCTCGGCGTCGTAAATACGCGAGCGCAGGATGTTCATCGCGCTGGCGCGGTTTTTGTGCTGCGAGCGGCTGTCCTGCATCATGACGACGATACCCGTCGGGATATGCGTGATGCGGATCGCTGATTCGGTCTTGTTGACGTGCTGCCCGCCCGCGCCCTGCGCGCGCATGGTTTCGATCCGCAGTTCGTCGTTCTTGATGACGACGTCGACTTCCTCGGCTTCCGGCAGCACCGCCACCGTTGCCGCCGAGGTGTGAATACGGCCCTGAGTTTCGGTGTCGGGCACGCGCTGCACGCGATGGACGCCGGATTCGAACTTCAGTTTGGCGAATGCGCCGCGGCCTTGCACCTCGGCGATGATTTCCTTGTAGCCGCCCATGGTGCCCTCGGAGGCAGAGATCAATTCCACCTTCCAGCCCTGCAGCGATGCGAAGCGTTCGTACATCCGGAACAGGTCGCCAGCGAACAATGAAGCTTCGTCGCCACCTGTGCCGGCGCGGATTTCGAGCACCACGTTGCGCTCGTCCATCGCGTCCTTGGGCAGCAATGCGACACGGATGTTCTGCGCCAGTTCGTCGCGGCGTACCTCGAGGTCCGTCCGTTCACTCTCAGCCATGGCGCGCATGTCGGATTCGGTGGCAGGATCGGCGATCAGAGCGTCGATGCCGGCGATCTCCACGACCGCGGCGCGATACGCCTTCACGGCATCGACCACCGGCGCGAGCTCACTCAGTTCGCGGGTGATGCGGACATAGGTTTCCGAATTCACCTGGCCGAGCAGCTCAGCCTCGAGCGAGGCGTGACGCGCCAGCAAGGTATCGAGTTTGGCTTCGGGCAGAGTGGTCATGAGGTCGATCAATCAAGGATGAATTCAACAGCGGCTTCGCAACGGTCCGGAAGCGTCGCTACAACGAAAGCCCTTCGGCTTCGGCGAATTCCATCAGCTTGCCGCGGATCGAGACGCTCCCGGCCGGAGCATCCAGCAGCGGCGTGATCATCGCTTCGGCCTTTTTGGCGTCGAGATCGAGAATCAGCGCCTTCACCGGACCGTGCGCGGTCGCCGAGAGCGACAGCGAGCGGTAGCCGAGCGCAATCAGCGCCAGCGCCCCGAGCGGCTGTGACGCCATCTCGCCGCACAACGAAACGGATTTGCCCGCAGCATTGGCCTTCTTTGCGATGTCGCGCAATGCACGCAGGATCGGCGCTGACAGCGTATCGAACCGGTCGGTGACGCGCGAGTTGCCGCGATCGACAGCAAAGAGAAACTGGAACAGGTCGTTCGATCCCACCGAAATGAAATCGACGCGCTTGAGCAGTTCGTCCATCTGATAGAGCAGGGCGGGCACTTCGACCATGGTGCCGACATCGACGCGCTCGGGCAGGGTGTGGCCGTGCTGGCGCAAATAAGTCAGCTCGCGCTCGATCACGAGCTTGGCCTGATCGAATTCATCGACCTGCGAGATCATCGGAAACATCACGCGCAGATAGCGCCCGGATGCGGCGCGCAGCAGCGCGCGAATCTGTCCGCGCAACAATCCCGGCCGGTCCAGCCCCAGCCTGATCGCGCGCCAGCCGAGCGCCGGATTCTCCTCGACGATCGTGTCCATGTAAGGCAGCGCCTTGTCGCCACCAATGTCGAGGGTGCGGAACGTCACGGGTTTGTCGCCGGCGGCATCCAGCACCGACCGATACAGCGCAAGCTGCTCGCTGGTACGCGGCAGGCTTTGCCCCACCATGAACTGCAATTCGGTGCGGAAAAGCCCGATGCCGGACGAACCGGTGTCGTCGATATGCGGCAAGTCGATCACAAGACCGGCGTTGATCATCAGGTCGATCGATTGACCATCCTTGGTCACGCAAGGCTTGTCGCGCAACTCGCGATATTGCTCCTGCCGGCGGGCGCGGAAACGCACGCGTTCGGCATAGGCCGATTGAATTTCCTGCGACGGCCGGATGTAGATCGAACCCGAGGTGCCGTCGACGATGATGGCGTCGCCGGGATCGGCGATGCCGGCCGCGTTCGGCACTTCGCCAACCGCGGGAATTCCGAGCGCCCGCGCCACGATCGAGACGTGCGAGTTGGCGGTGCCTTCTTCCAGCACGAGGCCACGCAGCCGTTTGCGGTCGTAGTCGAGCAACGCAGCCGGGCCCATCGAGCGCGCGATCAGGATGGCGTTGTCGGGCAACTGCTCCCGCGAGGGCGCGTGATCTTGCCCGACAAGTTGGCGCATCAGCCGGTGGCCGAGGTCCTCGAGGTCGTGCAGGCGGTCGCGCAGATACGGATCGGTCGAGCGCAGCATGCGGGCGCGGGTGTCGGATTGCACGCGCTCGACGGCGGCTTCCGCGGTGAGACCTGTCGCGACGGCCTCATGCAGCTTGTGCTGCCAACCCTGGTCGTTGGCGAACATGCGGTAGGCTTCGAGCACGTCACGATGTTCGCCGCCGTCGGCCACGTCGCCGCGCTCCAGCATCCGGTCGAGATCGGCGCGCAGCTTGAGGATCGCGGTGTCGAGCCGCTTGAGTTCCTTCGGCAGGTCCTCGGCGATGTAGTTGGTGATGACGACGCGCGGCTCATGCAGCACCACGTGACCGAGCGCGATGCCGTCCGACAGCACGGCTCCGGTCTTGTGCAGCGAGTGGCGCGCGGCAGGTTCGGCGCCGGGCTTGGCGATGGACGACAATTCGCCCGACGCGATCATTTCCGCAACGACCATCGCGGTGGTCTGCAGCGCCTCGACTTCTTCCTCGACATAGGTGCGGTGAGCGCGGTTCTGCACCACCAGCACACCGAGGGTATTGCCCGAGCGCAGGATCGGCACGCCGAGGAACGAATGGTAGATTTCTTCGCCGGTTTCCGGGCGATACGAGAACGCTGGATGCGATTGCGCGTTCGATAGGTTCAGCGGCGTCGCCTCGGAAGCGACAAGGCCGACGAGGCCCTCATGCGCGGTCAGAACCGTTTGGTGGACGGCGTCGCGGTTCAGACCTTCGGTGGCGTAAAGCTCAAGGGTGTTGTCGACGCGCAGCACGTAGGTCGAGCAGACCTCCGCCACCATGTTGGCGGCGATCAGCACCACGATCTTGTCGAGGCGTTCCTGAGCGCTGACCTGTTCGGCCATCACTTCGCGGAGCCGTCTCAACAAGACGCGGGGGCCTCCCAGCGCGCTCCGCATCCGTTGACATCCCTACCCTGCAACTCCAGCGCGGCGCGTGTTCAGCCGCGATAGCGTTAACTCCAAGTAAAATAACGACTTTTCTGGTCGCGCCTTTGCTTTTTACTGATTCCGGAACGTATCCGACGGTTCGGAACCAGAGGCGCGGGCGCGCGTGCCTTATCCTGAGGCTATATCGAATTGAGGCGCGTTTTGCCAAGCAAAACACCTGCCAAATATCAGATCTGTTCCAGCAGAACGGCCTCGGCAAAAATCCGCCGAGGGACGAGCAAAGCGCTACGCCTGATCCAGTCCATAGAGCGTGTGAAGCGTCCGGACGGCCAGCTCGGTGTAGGCAGCATCGATCAGCAGCGAGAACTTGATCTCGGAGGTGGTGATGGCGCGGATGTTGATGTTGCGCTCGGACAGGGCCTTGAAGGCCTGCGCGGCGACGCCGGCATGGCTTCGCATCCCGATGCCGATCACCGACACCTTGGCGACATCGGTGGCTGAATCCATCGCCTTGTAGCCGATCTTGTCCTTCGCCTTGGCGATGGTGTCCTTGGCGCGGGTGTATTCGGAAGCCGGCACAGTGAAGGTGAGATCGGTGGTCTTGCCGTCCTCGGACACGTTCTGGACGATCATGTCGACATTGATGCTGGCATCGGCCAGCGGACCGAAGATGGCCGCGGCAACGCCGGGCTTGTCGTCGATCTGGCGCACGGAAATCTGGGCTTCGTCCTTCGAGAAGGCGATGCCGGTGACGACTTGGCTCTCCATGATTTCCTCCTCACTGCAAATCAGCGTTCCCGGCGGTGTGCCGTGCGGGTCGATGTCTTCCGGCTTGTCGAAGCTCGATCGCACGAACACCGGCACGTTATGAACCATGCCCAGTTCCACGGAACGGACCTGAAGCACCTTGGCGCCCTGAGACGCCATTTCCAGCATTTCTTCGAACGCGACCTTCTCAAGCCGCCGCGCCTTCGGCACCACGCGCGGATCGGTGGTGTAGACGCCGTCGACGTCAGTATAGATGTCGCAGCGATCGGCATGGATCGCGGCCGCGATGGCGACCGCAGAGGTGTCGGAGCCGCCGCGCCCGAGCGTGGTCACACGCCCCGTCGGCTGATGGATCCCCTGGAAGCCGGCGATCACGGCGACTTCCTTGCGATCCTTGAAGCGCTTGATGAGTTCGCCGCCGTCGATCCCGGTGATGCGGGCTGACGCATGTGCATCGTCGGTCAGGATCGGGATTTGCCAGCCCTGCCACGAGCGCGCCTGGATGCCGAGCGACTGCAGGACGATGGCAAGCAGGCCCGCCGTGATGAGTTCGCCGGAGGCCACGATGGCGTCGTATTCGCGCGCGTCATGCAGCGCCGAGGCCTCGGTGGCCCAGCCGACGAGTTCGTTGGTCTTTCCAGACATCGCCGACACCACGACGGCCACGTCATGGCCGGCATCGACCTCGCGCTTCACATGCTGCGCGACGTTGCGGATGCGGTCGATATTGGCGACGGACGTGCCGCCGAATTTCATAACAAGGCGGCCCATTTTCTAAAATCTCGGCGAATGGCGCTGTCTGGTCAGGCTGGTTGTCGGGAAGGGGTCAGTTCCGCGCAAAACGGCAGCGCGGCCCCGAAAAGGCGGCTATACATACCCATGAGGTCGCGGGCAAGCAACACCGGCGGCCTGCCGCAGCCATAGTTGAGGATGGGAATGGGCCGCTATATCGACGATATTTTGCAGCCGGGAGAGAAGATTCTGTATTCCACCACGATTCACGGGATCGTCTACGTGCCCGGATTGTCGTGCCTCGCGGTGGCGGCCATCTGCCTGGTCGGGTCGGGTGGTGGGGTCATCTTTCCACTCCTGGCGGCGAGCGCGTTGTTCGCGCTTCTCGGAGGCGTTCTCCTGTTCCGGGCGTGGTTCCAGCGCTGGACCACCGAAACGGACGTCACCTCGCTCCGAGTGGTTCACAAGGAGGGGTTTATCCAGCGTCAGACCTTTGAGATGAGCCTGGATAAAATCGAAAGCGTCGATGTCACCCAGAGCATCGCGGGACGGATTTTTGGATGGGGAGATGTCAAGGTGAATGGTGTCGGAGAGGGCACCAAGACGATAAAGATGATCGGTGCGCCGATCGAATTCCGCAACCACATCACGGCACGATAATTTCTCGAACGCGACAAGAGTCAGAACGCCCGGCATGAATCAAAATTCTTCACCTGCGTCCACGGTCGATCCCGGCGAAGTCGCGCGGTTCTCGCAGCTGTCCGACGAGTGGTGGGATCCCAAGGGCAAGATGGCGCCGCTGCACAAGATCAATCCGCTGCGGCTGGCCTATATCCGCGATGCAGCATGCCGCAAGTTCGACCGCAGCCCGAAGAGCCTGGGCTGTCTCTCGGGATTGCGCATTCTCGATATCGGCTGCGGCGCCGGGCTGCTCTGCGAACCGCTGGCGCGGCTGGGTGCGCAGGTGATCGGTGTCGATCCGTCGGCGACCAATATCGCGGTTGCGAAATTGCATGCCGACAAGTCCCACCTGCTGATCGACTATCGCTGCACGACCATCGAGGAGATCAACCCGCGCGAACGCTTCGACATCGTGCTGGCGATGGAAGTGGTTGAACATGTCACCAATGTCGGGACGTTTCTGGACCGCTGCGCGGCGCTGCTCAAACCGTCGGGTATGATGGTGGTGTCCACCATCAACAGGAACTGGAAAAGTTTCGCACTGGCCATCGTCGGCGCCGAGTACGTGCTGCGCTGGCTGCCCCGCGGCACCCATCAATGGGACAAGTTCGTTACGCCGGCTGAACTGACGCATCATCTCGAGCGCAACAAGCTCGCCATCAGCGATCAGGCGGGGGTGGTCTACAATCCGCTCGCGGATCGCTGGAGCGTCTCGTCCGACATGGATGTCAATTACATGGTGGTCGCGGAAGCGGCGACGTAATCCGCATTACTGACATGTGGCCGCGCCGGTTGACCGTGTGCGTCAAGTATAGACTTTTCTGAATCCGGCGCTTCCGCTGCACTGGTTTTCATTTTCCTCATGACACAACTCATCTGGCTCTGGATTCCCTTCACCCTGCTGGCGGCGGCGGGGCAGGTCGTGCGCAATGCGATGCAGCGCGGGCTGACGGCGCAACTCGGCACACTCGGCGCGACCCATATCCGGTTTCTGTTCGGATTTCCGTTCTCGCTGGTTTTTCTTGGGTTGATTCTTGCCGCCAATGGCGATCGCTTGTCCTGGCCCGAGGCCGGTTTCTGGGCGTGGCTGGTGGTCGGCGGCATGGCGCAGATTTTCGCCACCGCCCTGATGCTGATGGCCATGAACGAGCGGTCGTTCGTGGTCACGACGGCGTATCTCAAGACCGAGGCGATCCAGGCGGCGATCTTCGGCTTCGTATTTCTGTCGGATCATCTCACGGTGCTGAAGGTCGCGGCCATTTTGATCGCCACTATCGGCGTCGTAATTACCGCGCTGCGGCCCGGCGGCGTGAAGGGGTTCGGCAGCCTGAAGCCGACCGTGCTCGGCCTTGTCGCGGCGTCGTTCTTTGCGCTGTCGGCGGTCGGTTATCGCGGCGCCATTCTTAATGTAACCGGCGTGAGCTTTGTCACGGCGGCCAGCCTGACGCTGGTGGCGACGCTGCTGATGCAAACCATCGTGCTGTCGGGCTGGCTGATCGTGCGCTCGCCAGGAACCATGACCGCGATCTTCCGGCTCTGGAAACCGTCGATGTTCGCAGGCTTCATGGGATCGTTCGCCTCGCTGTTCTGGTTTCTCGCCTTCGCGCTCACCGCGGCGGCGAATGTGCGGACGCTGGCGCTGGTCGAGGTGCTGTTCGCGCAGGGGGTTGCCTACTATTCGATGAAGCAGCCGTTGTCGCTCCGCGAACTCAGCGGCATCGCGCTAATACTGATTGGCGTCGCGATGCTGGTGGCGAGTTGATTATTTCTTGACGGCGAGAAGCACCGCGCCCGCTGCAATCAGGGCGATGCCCAGCCAGCCGGTGGCGGACGGGCGCTCGCCCAGAAAAACGAACGCGAACAGGGCGACCAGCACCACGCTCAGTTTGTCGATGGGCGCGACTAGCGTCGCAGGGCCGAGCTTGAGCGCGCGAAAATAACACAGCCACGACGCGCCGGTGGCGAGCCCCGACAGCACGAGGAATGTCCATGTCCGTCCGCTGATCGCGCCGGGCGCTCTGAACTGGCCGGTGGCGAAAAGAATAATTGCGAAGCTCGCCAGCACGATGACGGTGCGGATGAATGTCGCAAGGTCTGGATTGACGTCCTCGACGCCGATCTTGGCGAAGATGGCGGTGAGCGCGGCGAACACTGCCGAGAGCAGGGCCCACATCTGCCATGAGCCGGACCATGAGATTGAATCGGGACTCATGAGGAGCCTGTCAGAATGATTCTAGTTCCGGTCATCCGGCAAGATCGGCAGCGGTGCAACTTCGACGCCTTCGTCGATCAGCGCGCGTGCTTCTTCCGTGGTGGCCTCACCATAGATCGCGCGGTGTTCGATGTCGCCGTAGTGCATCTTGCGGGCTTCGTCCGGAAACTTCTTCCCGACATTGTCCGCGTTCTTGAGGACATGATCGCGCAGTTCTTTCAGCTTTGCGACAAGCTCGCGTTCCTGCGGCGCCATCACCAGTGATGTCGATGATGTCTCCTCGGCGGGTGCGGTCACCGATCTGGATTTTCCCTTGCGGGCGATGCGCGGCGCCATGATGGCCTTCTCCACCTTGGTGGAGTTGCAGGCCGGGCAGGAGACGAGCCCGCGCTTGTGCTGGCTGTCGTAAGCGGACGAGCTTTGAAACCAGCTTTCGAATTCGTGGCCGCGCTCGCAGCGCAGCGCGTACCGGATCATGCCGATCCCCGGACCAGATGCAGATGCTCCGGCCCGGCTTTCGGATCGATGAGGCCAAAGCGGCGGCCGTGCTGCAATGATGGAATGTTGTTGCGGACCGATTGCACCTTGGCGGGATCGATTTTCGCCAGCACGATGCCAGTTTCGACGCCACCTTCGGCAAGAATTTCGCCCCACGGATCGATGATCAGCGAATGACCGTAGGTCTCTCGTCCGCTCTCGTGTTTTCCGGCCTGCGCGGCTGCGAAAATAAAGCAGCCGTTCTCGATGGCGCGGGCGCGCAGCAGTGTGTGCCAGTGCGCTTCACCGGTTTTGACGGTGAACGCGGATGGCACGGTGATGAACGACGCGCCCGCTTCTGCAAGCGCGCGGTACAGCGCCGGAAAGCGCACGTCGTAGCAGATGGTCAACCCGATGCGGCCCCACGGCAGATCGGAGATTACCGCCGCTTCGCCAGGCTGATAGTTGGCGGATTCGCGATAGCTCTCGCCGCCTTCAAGGGTGATGTCGAACATGTGGATCTTGTCGTACCGCGCCAGAATATTGCCGGTCGGCGCGATCAGAAACGACCGGTTCACCGCGCGTTCGGGCGTCGCCCGCAGCGCGAGCGATCCGATGTGGAGATAAATCTTCAGTTCGGCGGCCAGTTCGCGATAGGCCTTCAGGGAAAGATCGTCTTCCTCGCTCGCCAGAATTTCAAACAGCGCTTTACGGTTCTGCTGGATGATGTTGCTGACTTCCGGAGTCTGGACGTAATCCGCGCCCTTGTCCTTCGCCTCGCGGATCAGTTTGATGCCCTCGGCCAGACTGGTTTCCGGCCGCATGGCGGTGCGCATCTGCACCATCGCCGCGGTGAACGGAGCGCCGGTTTCAATGCTGTCTGTCATGACGAGACTTTCTGGCCGGTCAACAAGCCGTCAAGCTTGCCTTCGCGGTCGAGTGCATAGAGATCGTCGCAGCCGCCGACATGCTGCTTGTCGATGAAGATTTGCGGGAACGTCGTGCCGCCATCCGATCGCGCCACCATCTCGGAGCGCCAGTTCGGGTCGATCGCGACATCGTATTCCGTGAAGGCGGCATTCTTGCGCGTCAGCAGCGACTTGGCGGCGCTGCAATAGCCGCATCCGGGCCGCGTGAAGATCTCGATGACTGCGGGCATGTCTCGCCTTTACGGAACGGGGAAGTATCCAAATTATATGGGGGTCTGGAGCGTGTCCACAACCCGCGAGAACACCAGCACGTCCACCGATGCAGCCCTGGCCCGCAACAGCGCGCGGGCGCAGGCGTCTACCGTCGCGCCCGAGGTCAAAACGTCGTCAATCAGCACGATCCGGCGGCCCTGCACGGCAGGTTTCTTCTCCGGTGGCACCTTGAACGCGCCCTGGACGTTCAGCGCGCGGTCAGCCCTGGAAAGTCCGACCTGCTGCAATGTGGGCCGGACCCTGCGCAGGACGTCGCCGACCACGGGCAGGTTCGTGGATTTGCCGATCACGCCTGCCAACGCGCCGGACTGGTTGTAGCGGCGGCCCCACGCGCGCCGCCAGTGCAGCGGCACCGGAACAAGGGCGTCCGCGTCGTTCAGGAGTTCACGGCCGGCGCGCGTCATCCAGCGGCCCATCGTCGGCGCAAGGTCTGTGCGGTCCTGATACTTCAGCGCATGGACCATCGTTCGCGCCACGTCGTCATACCGGACAGCGGCGCGGGCGCGGTGATAGGCGGGTGGATCGGCGATGGCTTGCATCGACAGCAGGCCCGGCCCCGGATCGTAGACGAAAGGGATGCCGAGCCGCGCACAGAATGGCGGCGCGATGAACGACAGTTTCGCCCAGCAGGACGCGCAAACGCCTTCGCCCGCGACTGGCTCGCGACAGGAGATGCACAACGTCGGCAGGGCGATATCAAGGGAAAGGCGGGGAATGGAAGCGAGCGTTCCGCGAACGGCCCTGAACGCGCCAAAAAACCGGCTTTGGAGCCGGACGCTCAAAGGACGCGGTGATGCGTGCTCAAGCTCTGACATGATCTCCCTGCCCCGGGGAGGCTAGTTCCGGTGCCCGCCGCTGACAAGCGCGCCTCGGGGCAATTGCCAGATGAGTCCCGGAAAGCGTACGAACGGCTCATGACCGTCTCCCGGAACGATGCCCCGCCACGCCTGTTCGACCTTGCATTGCTGCGCATCCGGCAGGGCCGCGCGGCCCGTCTTGGCCCGGCGACGTTCCTTGCCGACCGCGTGGCTGACGACATGGCCGAACGGCTGAGCGTCGTGAAACGCAACTTCGCTGCCGTGGCTGATATCGGATCGCCGGGAGCGGCTTCCCGGAATCCGTCGAGCGAGACATTCAACGGAACGAGGACATATTACGATCTGCCGACGTCAGACGATGAGACCCTTCCGATTGATCAGGGCTCGCTCGATCTCGCGGTCTCATCGCTCGCGCTGCAATTCGTCAACGACCTGCCGGGCGTGATGGCGCAAATCCGCCGCGCGCTGAAGCCGGACGGACTATTTCTCGCGGCCATGATCGGTGGTGAGACGCTCACGGAGTTGCGGCAATCGTTCGCGGCAGCCGAGGCCGAAGTGGAGGGCGGCGTGTCGCCGCGTGTCGCGCCGTTCGTTGATCTGCGCGATCTGGGCGCGCTGTTGCAACGCGCTGGCTTCGCGCTGCCGGTGACCGATGTGGATCGCATCGTCGTGCGTTATGACAACGCGTTCGCACTGATGCAGGACCTGCGGCGGATGGGCGCGACCAACATTCTCGTCGAGCGCCGCCGCACGCCATCGCGCCGCGCGACCTTCGTGAGGATGGCGCAGGTCTATGCCGAGCGTTTTTCCGATCCCGACGGGCGTATCCGCGCCACCTTCGATGTCGTCTGGCTTTCGGGTTGGGCGCCGCACGAGAGTCAGCAGAAGCCGCTGGAGCCGGGATCGGCGAAGATGTCGCTGGCGGACGCGGTCAACAAGGTGCGGGATTTGAAGTCATAGTTATCAGAGATGCGGCCGGCATGTTTCAAGTTCCGATTCAGTTTCCAAACAGCCACGCGCATTCATTCCCGCGCCACGCGCGGGTTGCGTCCGCTAATCTCCCCTCAAGAAGCGAGGGGCATGGAGCGCCGCGAGGCGCACGTTGTCTTGTTTCGCTCCCGGCATCGCTTGCGACACGATGTGGTCCGGAAGCGCATCGCCTCACGGCGCTCCACTGCGGCGATTTTGGGCGAGAGGACCGTACTTCCGGGACAGGACGAACGCGGCGCGTTCTGATCCGGCGGGATTTCCCCGCCTTCATCCTGTCCGCGTCCAGCCGCGAACGGCAGAGCCACGTAGTTGGCCCGGACGGTGACCCCGCAGACAAGCTTGCGCCGTCTGCGTTTATCGCGCCTCCCGAGCGTGTGCTTGCGAAACACACGTGCAGGCGCCGCATCCTGCTCCGCTTCAAAGCGCCCTCGAGAAGCGCCCCTCACGAACAGGACGTGCTGAACATAAGAGAGGTCCGGAGCGCGGGGATTTGTGTCCCCATCACGAAATGTTTCGTCGTAGCCCACATGGCCGGGCCTGCGCCAAGCGGCGCATCCCGGAATGACGGGCACTGAATGTGCAATTTGGATTGCTTCGCTTCGCCGTGACAATTTACAACAGCAAATCCGTCAAATGCGCGATCAGCGGAATGTCCGCGGGCGGCATCGGATAATCGCGCAATTTGTTCGCGCGCACCCATGCGAGTTGCTGACCCTCGCGCGCGGTGACCACGCCCTGCCATTTTCTGCAAATGTACAGCGGCATCAGCAGATGAAAGCTGTCATAACCGTGGCTGGCGAAAGTCAGCGGCGCGAGACATGGCTCCTCCACCGTGATGCCGAGTTCTTCTGCAAGCTCGCGGATCAGCGCGGGCTCTGGACGTTCACCGGGTTCGAGTTTGCCGCCAGGAAATTCCCACAGGCCCGCGAGCGTCTTGCCCTCGGGGCGCTGAGCGATCAGGACGCGGTTGTCCGCATCGATCAGCGCGCAGGCGACAACGAGGGTGAGCTTGATCACGAGCGATAGTCGCCGTTGATCGCGACATATTCCTTGGTGAGGTCACAGGTCAGCACGCGGTCGCGGCCCTTGCCGAGACCAAGTCCGACCTTGATCTGGATTTTCGGCTGCTTCATCAGCGCGGAGACTTCCGCCTCGTCGTAGGACGGATCGCGCGCGCCCTTGCTGGCGACGCGAATGCCGTTGAACGCGATCGAGAGCTTGTCGCGGTTGGCTGGTTCGCCCGCCTTGCCGACCGCCATGACCACGCGGCCCCAGTTGGCGTCCTCGCCTGCGATTGCAGTTTTTACCAGCGGCGAATTGGCGATCGACATGGCGATCTTGCGCGCCGACGGCTTTGACGTCGCGCCTTCCACGATAATCTCGACCAGCTTGCGCGCGCCTTCGCCGTCACGCGCGACCTGCTCGGCAAGATCGGCCAGCACGCCGTGGAACGCCTTGGTGAAGGCCTTTAACTGCGGGTCGCTTGCGCGCCTGATGGTCGGCGCGCCACGTGCTGCGGCGGCTCCCGTGGCGAATGCCAGCAGGGTGTCCGAAGTCGAGGTGTCGCCGTCGATGGTCACCGCGTTGAATGTATCTTCCACGCCGGCCTTGAGCAGCGATTGCAGGACGGCAGCCGACAGAGGCGCGTCGGTGAAGACGAAGGAAAGCATGGTCGCCATGTCCGGCGCGATCATGCCCGCGCCCTTGGCCATGCCGTTGATGGTGACCTTGGTCTTGCCGAGTTTCACGGTGGCGGTAGCGACCTTCGGAAAGGTGTCCGTCGTCATGATCGCGCGCGCGGCGTTCATCCAGCCATCCGGCTCGGCCGTCTTTGCGAGATCGCCGAGCACGCCGTTGAATTTGGTCGCGTCGAGCGGCTCGCCGATCACTCCGGTGGAGGCGAGGAAGACCTTGGCCGGGGTGGTTTCGGCAGCTTTGGCCGCGATTGAAGCGGTCAGTGTTGTCGCCTGCTTTCCCGTTTTACCGGTGAAGGCGTTGGCATTGCCGGAATTGACCACCAGAACGCGGGCTTCACCGCCCTTGAGTTTGGCGCGGCACCAGTCCACCGCAGCGCTCGGGCATTTCGACTTGGTGAAAACACCCGCCACCGTGGTGCCCTTGTCGAACAACGCCATCAATACGTCGGTGCGGTTCTTGTAGCGGATGCCGGCCGCCGCTGTTGCAAGGCGCACGCCGTCGATCTGCGGCATCTCAGGGACATTTGTAGGGGCGAGTGGTGAAATCGCGGTGGACATGGGAGTGCTCGATTCCTTGATGAGGAGGAGCGCTCTGTATCACCTCTCCCCGCTCGCGGGGAGAGGTCGGCTTTCGAGCGAAGCGAGAAAGTCGGGTGAGGGGCAAATCGGTAACATCTGGCCCCTCATCCGGCTCGCAAAAGCTCGCCACCTTCTCCCCGCACGCGGGGAGAAGGAAACAGGTCGATTTACTTTTTCTTGGCGGGCGCGTCCGGAGCCTTGGCTTCAGGAGCCTTGGCCGCCGGCGCGGCTGGCGTTGCCGCAGCGGGTTCGTCCTTCTTGTCCAGCCGCTCGACCTTTGCGGCCGTCCGCAAGTTGGTGACGTAGTCGGCCTGCGCCTTGCGCACCACGAAGGTTTCGATCTGGCCCTTGACCTGATCGAAGGCCGGGGGCTTGCGGTCGCGGGCTTCCTCGACCTTGATGACATGCCAGCCGAACTGCGATTTTACCGGATCCGAGATCTTGCCGGGCTCGAGCGCGAAGGCGACCGCCGAAAATTCCGGCACCATCTGCTCCTTGGTGAAGAAACCAAGATCGCCGCCGTCAGCAGCGCCCGGGTCCTTCGACTTCTCCTTGGCGAGCTTGGCGAAGTCGGCGCCCTTCTCGAGTTCGGCCTTGATGGCCTTCGCTTCTTCCTCGGTGGGGACGAGGATATGGCGAGCGCGCACTTCCTTCTCGCCGGAGACCTGCTTGGTCGCGTCCTCGTAGACCTTCTTCATGGCGTCGTCGGTGACGGCAGTCTTGCCTTCCGTCGCAAGGAGGCTGTCCATCAGAAGGCGGTCACGCGCAAACGCGAGCTTCTGCTTGAAATCCGCCGTATCGCCGACCTTCTTGGCGTCGGCTGCCTTGGCGACGATCTTCATGTCGATCAGGAACGAGATCAGGTTCTCGCGACGGGTCGACGGATCCATCTGCTGGAGGCTTGGCCCCAGCTCTTCCTCGGCCACGGCCAAATCGCTCTGGCGAATCTCCGCGCCGTTAACTTTTGCGATCACGGCGTTGGCGTCCTGCGCGCGAAGCGGCTGGCCGGCCATCAGGATGACAGCGAGACACACTGCCGCAGTCGATGTGAGTAGTCCGAGTCTCAGTCCAGGTCGCGCGCCCAGTCTGCTGAGAGGGGCTGTGCGGTTTGGAGAAACGGTCATGGAAAATCCTTTTAGGTCAAAGTCGGACGGTTCGGGAGGCGGGACACTCGCCCAACCTCTGCGCGGAAGCAACGCGTAAAAGCCGTCAAAATCATGAAATCCTTGAGAGGTTCGCGCGTTGACAAGGCTTTGGACGGCCCATATCTCTCCCGCAGGCGCTCCTGGCTGCCGCGGGGCTTTGCCGCGGCCGAGCGGGTGAACCTCGGAATTCGCATTCCGCACTCATTTCCAAGGATTGTTGCCCTCGGATTCGCCCAGAATTTGCGCAAGGCTTTGCCCTGCAAGCAATTTTTGGGATAGGCCTCTTACGGATTAAAGGGCTGCCAGGTTAAGGGCTGCTGCCGCAAGACCAAACGACAAGACAGGAATTTTTCATGCTTGGCGCGCTCGCCCGCAAGTTTTTCGGTTCCGCCAACGACCGGCGGATCAAGGGGTATCAATCTCGCGTCGATGCCATCAACGCGCTCGAACCCGAGATCGCCGCGCTGTCCGACGAGGCGCTGAGGGCCCGGACAGACGAGTTCCGCAAGCAGCTCGCGGAAGGCAAGACTCTCGACGATCTGCTGGTTCCTGCATTCGCGACCGTTCGCGAAGCCGCGAAGCGCACTCTCGGTCAGCGCCATTTCGATGTGCAGCTGATCGGCGGCATGGTGCTGCACGAGGGCGATATCGCGGAGATGAAAACCGGCGAAGGCAAGACGCTGGTCGCCACCCTCCCGGTCTATCTCAACGCGCTGGCCGGAAATGGCGTTCACGTCGTGACCGTCAACGATTACCTCGCCAAGCGCGACTCCGAGTGGATGGGCCAGGTCTACGGCTTCCTCGGTATGACAACCGGCGTCATCGTTCACGGCCTCGACGACCTCGAGCGCAAGGAAGCCTACGCGAAAGATATCACCTACGGCACCAACAACGAATACGGCTTCGACTATCTGCGCGACAACATGAAGTACCGGCTGGAGGACATGGTCCAGCGCGGTCACTTCTTTGCCATCGTCGACGAAGTCGACTCGATCCTGATCGACGAAGCGCGCACCCCGCTGATTATTTCGGGTCCGCTCGACGACCGCTCCGAATTCTACAACACCATCGACACTTACTTGCCGAAGCTCGACAAGGCGACCGACTTTGAGGTCGACGAGAAGCAGCGGACCGTGACGCTGACCGAAGCGGGCATGGAGAAGATCGAAACGCTGCTGCGCGATGCCGGTCAGCTTAAGGGCGATTCCCTCTACGACGTCGAGAACGTCTCCGTCGTCCATCACATCAATCAGGCGCTGCGCGCGCATTCGCTGTTCCAGCGCGACAAGGACTACATTGTCCGCGACGGTGAGGTGATCATCATCGACGAGTTTACCGGCCGCATGATGCCGGGCCGCCGTTATTCGGAAGGTCTGCATCAGGCGCTGGAAGCCAAGGAACATCAGCCGGTCCAGCCGGAAAACCAGACGCTGGCCTCGATCACGTTCCAGAACTATTTCCGCATGTACGAAAAGCTTGCCGGCATGACCGGCACGGCGGCGACCGAAGCGGACGAACTGTTCGACATCTACAAACTCGAAGTCATCGAGGTCCCGACCAACGTGCCAATCGCGCGTCTCGACGAGGACGACGAGGTTTACCGCACCGCAGAGGAAAAGCATCGCGCCATCCTGGCCGAGATCGAGCGCGCCAATTCGCGAATGCAGCCGGTGCTGGTCGGCACCGCGTCGATAGAGAAGTCGGAAGTGCTCGGCGAGTATCTCGCCAAGAACGGCTACAAGCAGATCGACTTCAACAGCCCGAAGTCGATGGAGAAGCTTTACGCCGCCGCGCGCGCAGGAAAGCCGGCGAAGCTGTTCGCGGTGCTCAACGCACGTTTCCATGAACAGGAAGCCTACATCGTTGCCGAAGCCGGCGTGCCGGGCGCAATCACCATCGCCACCAACATGGCGGGCCGCGGCACCGACATCAAACTCGGCGGATCGTTGGAAATGCGCGCCGCCGCCGCCACCGCCGGGATCGAGGACGAAGCTGAAAAGCAGAAGATCGTCGACCAGATCAAGGCCGACATCGAACGCTTCCGCGAGATGGTGCTGAAGTCGGAAGAGGTGATCGAGATCGAGCCCGCCAAGGGCAGCAAGCCGGCCAAGACCATCACCAAGCCCGGCGGCTTGTACATCATCGGTTCGGAACGCCATGAGTCACGCCGCATCGATAACCAGTTGCGCGGCCGCGCGGGCCGCCAGGGCGATCCGGGCCGCACGAAATTCTTCCTGTCGCTGGAAGACGATCTGATGCGCATCTTCGGGTCGGACCGGCTCGATACGATGCTGACGCGGCTCGGCCTCAAGGAAGGCGAGGCGATCATCCATCCGTGGATCAACAAGGCGCTCGAGAAGGCGCAGCAGAAGGTCGAGGCACGCAACTTCGACATCCGCAAGAACCTGCTCAAGTTCGACGACGTGCAGAACGATCAGCGCAAGGCGATCTTCGATCAGCGCGTCGATCTGATGCGAGACCAGAATGTCGCCGAGACCGTCGCCGACATGCGTCACACCCTGGTTGACGATCTGGTCACCAAGCACGTGCCTGCGCAGGCTTACGCCGAGCAGTGGGACGTTGCAGGCCTTCGCGAGGAGTTGAAGCGCGTGCTCGATCTCGACCTGCCGGTCGAGGAGTGGGCCAAGGAAGAAGGCATCGCCGACGAGGAAATGCTCGCCCGCATTGAAAAGCGGGTCGACGAGGTGATGGCGGCGAAATCCGCCCAGTTCGGCCCGGACGTCATGCGCTATGTCGAGAAATCGATCCTGCTTCAGACACTGGATCATCTGTGGCGCGAGCATCTCGTCATGCTGGATCACCTGCGTCAGGTGATCGGCCTGCGCGGTTACGGCCAGCGCGATCCATTGCAGGAATACAAGTCGGAAGCGTTCACGCTCTTCGAGGGGTTGATCAGCCATCTGCGCGAGGCGGTGACTGCGCAATTGGTGCGGGTCGAAATCGTGCCGCCGGATGAGCAGCCGGAACTGCCGCAGATGGAAGCGCACAAGCTCAACCCGAACACCGGGGAAGACGAAATGGCGTTCGCGCAGGCGTCGCTTGCTCCGGTGCCGGCCGCCCAGCGCGATCCGCAGAATCAGGCGACGTGGGGCAAGGTGGGCCGCAACGAGGACTGTCCCTGCGGCTCCGGCAAGAAGTTCAAGCACTGCCACGGCAAGTATGCCTGATGCCGACGTCGGATCCGTTGATCGTCATCTTCGGATCGTCGTCGGATATAGGACAGCGCGTCGCCCGTCGCTTAACGAGCGGCGGCCACCGCGTGACGCGGGTGTCCCGTCAGCGCGACGGTCAGGCCGCTGACGGCCCAGGGATGCATCGCTTCGGCGACCTGTCATCGACCGCCGATGGCGACTCGCTACGTGCGCTGGTCGCCGACGCCGATGTTGTGGTGTCCTGCGCCCATGCCCGGTTCACCAGCCGCATTCTGGATATTTTGCCTCAGCGCGACATTCCGCTCGTTCTGGTCGGCTCCGCATGGCGTTACTCGCGGGTCTCGGAGCCCGCCGCAGAACTGGTGCGGTCTGCGGAGGCGGCATTTCTGGCCAGCGGACGGCGCGGCGTGATGCTGCATCCGACGATGATCTATGGCGGGTTTCAGGAAAACAACCTGCGCCGCCTGATCAAGTTGCTTCGAAGGACGAGAGTGCTGCCGCTGCCTGGCGGCGGACGTCATCTCGTTCAGCCGGTCCATGTCGATGATGTCGCCGATGCAATCGTTGCGGCGACATTGCGCGAATGGCCGGGACCGAATGTTATTCCGATCGCGGGTCCGAAGGCGATGCCATGGCATGAAATGACCCGGGCCTGCGCACGAGCGATGGGGCAGAATGTTACGATTGTGCCCATTCCCCTGTCCCCGGTCATCACGACGCTTGAACTGATGCGGCGGATGAAAATTTCGTTGCCGCTCGACCCGAACATCCTCCACCGTTTCCGGGAGAACACGTCGATCTCCATCGACGAGATGGTTTCGGTTCTGGGGGTGAATCCGCGGCCATTCCAGGACGGACTGGCGGAGCTTGTCGCAGCGGTCGATTAGTCCGCTGCTATTGCAGCGGCAACCGGTAGGTGCCGTCCGCCGACGGGCGGCCTTCGCGAATGGCAAGGCTCATGTCGCGGGCGAGGCGTTGCGCGACGGGGATGCGATAATGGAGCGGATCCCAGTAATTCGAATCCTGCCGCGTGAGCGGCGAAGGATAGCGCCAATCGATCACCTTGGCGCCATGTCGTGCGGCGATTCCGACAATGCGCGCCTTGCACTGCGCCTCGACAGCCGCCGCTTCGCTCGCGGGCAGAGGCTGTGCTGCGACATGAACCGGCATGAAGGCAACGATCTTTATACCGTCGCCGGCTTTGCCGAGCAGATCGTCCAGCCATTGAAGCGCTGGAAAACTGAGCTTGTCGCGCTGCATTTGTGAAAGCTGGAACGGCGGCGCATCGGTATCGTACGTTCGCGGCGGAGACCCTCCCCACAGGTTACGGCGTGCCTTCTCGGCGTCGTAAGTTGCATCGGGCGGCACGAAAACCTGAAATCCGTCGTAGCGGCTGCGCGCCGGATAAAATCCCAGGCGGTTGCCGAGCAGTCTTCCTGCGATCTCGATGGTTTCAAGATTCAGAAGGTAGAGATAGTCATTCCACTTGCTGCCGTCGTACAGGAAATCCGGAAAGCCCCGGAACGTAATGCGATTGCTGTCGGCGTCCGGCGTGCACCAGACCTGATCGATGCCCACGATCATGACGCGCGGCTTTCCGGCACGGTCGATAAAGTAATCGGCCATGGTCTTCTGTTCCCATGCCGTCGCCGAATCCATCGCGAGGTTGGCAAATTTTGCACCAAACTCCGCATTGAGGATTTCCGGATCGAGCAGACGGGACGTCGATGTTCCGACAACCAGGGAATCGAACCGTCCGCTCCGCACAATCTGCGGATACATGTATCGCTGATTGATGCTCACCAGAGGCCGTTCGATCGGCAGCGAGAACGGGACGACATTGTAGGGGTCGATCAGCAGCACGAAGGCATACAGTCCGGCGATGCCCGCCGCGAAGGTAACCATCAGCCGGATCGCAAAGCTGCGCCATGAGACCTGGCTGTTCTTTCCGGCTATCGAGGTTCGCAGGCGCTGCAACATCGCGGTTCCTGTCAGAACTGGAAGTAGATGAAGTTGACCGGCGCGCCCTTGCCGACTTCCAGCACGCAGAAGACTGCGAGCACCGCACTCACAAATGCCAATGCAGGATACGGCCGCAGCAGCCGGTCCCGGAGTTCGTGGGCCGACGGGATGAGAACCGACGCGAGCGCGGCAATGAGAATCAGTTTGGGACTCATGAGCGTGCCGCTGAAACCATTGGCGCCGAGCAGCGATCCGAAAACCGAAACTGCGCTCGTGAAGCTATCGGTGCGGAAAATCACCCAGCCCAAAGTCACGAAAGTAATCGTGATCAGCCAGCCTGCCGCCGCAGGCATCGGCTTGCGCAGCGATTGCCACGCCCGGCAGACGATCAACCCGACTCCGTGCCAGAGCCCCCACACGATGAACGGCCATCCCGCGCCGTGCCACAAGCCGCAAATCCCCATGCTGAGAAGCGTGGCGACCACATAGCGCGCCCAGCCGTGACGGCTGCCGCCCAGCGGGATGTAGAGATAGTCGCGAATGAATTTCGACAGCGAAATATGCCAGCGTTGCCAGAAGTCGCGGAGGTTGCAGGCCAGATACGGGCGCAGGAAGTTTTCGGGCAGCACTAGGCCGAACAGGAGCGCCGTTCCGATCGCCATTTCGGTATAGGCCGAGAAATCCAGAAACAGTTGCAGTGAGAACCCGAGAGTCGCGGTCCACGCGTCGCCGAAGCTCAGCACGTGATCGCCGACGCGCCTGAACAGCGGGTCGGCAATCTTGGCGAGCGGGTCCGCCAGCAGCACTTTTTTTGCGAAACCGACAATGAATATGACGAGGCCCGAGCCGATATTGGTCCACATGGCATCGCCACGAGGATCCTGTGCGAACTGCGGGATCAACTCGTTGTGCCGCACGATCGGGCCGGCAATGAGATGGGGAAACAACAGAACGAAAAGCGCGAAAGGACGGAACGAATAGATCGGCGCATCGCCGCGCATGCGGTCGATGAGGTAGGAAATCAACTGGAACGAGAAAAAGCTGATGCCGATCGGCAAAACCAGATGAGAGCGCGGCAGATCGATACCCGTCGCGGATTCGAGCAGGCCGATCAGAAAGTCCAGATACTTGAATGTCGCAAGCGACAGGATGTTGAGCACGACGCCGACGGCAAGAACCGCATTTTTTCCGGTTCGCTCGTGAACGATGGCGAGCAGCCATGTGATGGCGATCTGGCCGACAAGCAGCGGTATGAAGCGAATATCCCACCATCCGTAGAAGAACAGCGAGATTCCGATCAACACCCATTGCCGGAGCGCGATATGTCGCGCGCACGCATAATACAATGTGACGGCGACCGGCAAGAAAACGAGAATGTAAAACTGGGACTGAAACAGCATTTAGCAACGATCGATCATGCGGGGCGGACGCCAGCGGAGAGGCATCGCTTGGCCCGCAATGCCAAATTGATCTGCATTGATTGGGATAACGCGGACTGAAAGTAAAGCAGGTCTGCCGCGGTCGGCGTCTAGCGGACCGTCGACCAGCGGCTGTCGAAGGAATTTGCCGGCACGGCCGGCTGGGCTCCGGCCAGCGATTGCTGCGACGCCGGGGCGGTTACGGCGGGAGCGGGGGCAGCAACGACAGGCTTGGCCGGCGGGGTCTGTGCCTGCTGCGAGCGCTCGAGCGGAATCACCCGCGGCGGCGTGCTGGCGGCCTTGGTCTGGCTGGTGGATTTTGCCTTCGGTGCTGCGGTGACGGCGGGCTTTGCCGGAGCGGGCTCAGGGTCGGACCCACGCAGGCCGACGCTGCGCGACAGCCGGCTGAGGAAGCTGCCCTCGTTGGCGCTGGCATTCGCATTGGCTGGCGTGCTGCGCGACGCGGGCACCGCGACCATCGGCTCGCTGTTCGATGAGGTGAAGCTGAAGGATGGCGCGGCTTCCGGTGCCTTCGGAATGGTCGCATGCGAAGGAACTGTTCCCGGCGCGGGCAGATAGGATGCGACCGCATAATCGGTGACGTCCTTGTCGATCGCGGCTTCACCTTCGGGCAGCTTGGATGCGAACACCGGATGCATACCGCCGTCGATGCCGGCGCGCGAACGGGCCGTCGTGGTGCCTCGGGAAATCAGCTGCGCGATTTTCTGGTCGTCCTGACGCTGCTTGTCCTGAACGGCGTCGGCAATATCGGCCGGGATCTGATAGGCCGGACACTGCGCGGATGCGTTGAACGCCAGCGGACGGGTCGCGCCGGCAGGCTTCTCTGCATCGAAGACATATTTCTTCTCGCAGAAATCGACCTTCGGCTCCTGCTTGGTGACCTCGAAGTGATCGTTGCCTTCCTTGATCATCTTCCAGAACGGCATGTTCGGATTGTTGCGGTGACGGGCCATGTTCTGCGCCGTCATGCGGAACGGATAGGCCTGCACCTGAAATGCGTTCTGGCCGCCGAAAAACGACTCGCGGCCGAGCGCATAAATTTCCGAAATCTGCTCGTCGGTCATCGCGTAGCAGCCGCGCGACGAGCAGTCGCCGTGAACCATCAACTGCGAGCCGGTACGTCCCCACGCCTTATCGTAGGCATTGGGATAGCCCATGTTGAACGACAGGTAATACGCCGAGGTCGGATTCATCTGCGCCGGCGTGATCGAGTAGAAGCCTTCGGGAGCCTGCCGGTCGCCTTCCTTGATCTTCGGGCCGAGATCGCCCGACCAGCGGCAGATCGGATAGGTCTTGAGCAGCGCGAACTTGCCGCTGCGATCCTGCTTCCAGACCTCGAGTTCGGCTTCCTGCTTGAACAGGCGGACCAGCATCGGCGATGCCTTGTCCATGTTCTTGGCTTCGATTTCGGCGACCAGCTTTTCGGGGATCGGGCGGTTGGCCTTGGCGCCGGTCGAAAGACTGTCGCCGTTACATGCGGACAGCAAAACGCCAGCCGCGAGCACAGCCGACGTCATCAGCGCGCGGACATGCGTGCGGCCGATCAATGCAAAGCTCCGCGGCAGATTGGCAATCCCCAAACTCCAGCTAACCCGGCGACCTTCAGGGCAAACAATGTTCCGGCAAAGTGGCGCACAGTTGGCCGCCGGAAATCGCTGCCGCTCTAACAGGCCGCACGTGTTTTCGTCGTAAAAGCGGCGTTCGCTTTTTGGCTAAAAACGTACGTGAGCAATTGAGCAATTATTATCCTTAAGGGGCCCCGGTCGCAAGCTGAACAGGCCGCGGCCGAGGGCCCGGACCGCTTTATGGTCAACGCTAAGTAAATCAAAATGCAGCCGAAATTGGCGTGGTGCCGGGCTGCGTGTGTCCAGAAAAAGCCACGATGTGGCGGGCCATCACGTAAGCCGGCCGCGATCCCCCGGCCGCACTACCCGAGCCGGCGGCCGATCTCGAGAAACTTCTGACGGCGCTGGTCGCGGACCGCCTTGGAATCGAGGCTTCGCAGATCGTTGAAGGCCTGGGCGATGGCGTCGCCCGTTCGCGCGACCATGGCGCCTGGATCGCGGTGCGCGCCGCCCGAAGGTTCTTTGAGAATGGTGTCGATCACGCCAAAGCGGGCGAGATCCTGCGCGGTAATCTTGAGGTTGGTGGCGGCTTCCTGAGCCTTCGCCGGGTCGCGCCACAGAATCGAGGCAGCACCCTCCGGCGAGATGACGCTGTAGACCGCGTGTTCCAGCATCAGCACGCGATTTGCAGTTGCGATTGCGATCGCGCCGCCGGACCCGCCCTCGCCGATGACGACGGCAACGTTGGGGACGCCGAGATTGAGGCACGCATCGGTGGATCGCGCGATGGCTTCCGCCTGACCGCGCTCCTCCGCGCCGATGCCGGGATAGGCGCCAGCGGTGTCCACCAGCGACAGCACCGGAATGCTGAAACGATCCGCCATTTCCATCAGCCGCACGGCTTTTCGATAGCCTTCAGGCTTGGCCATGCCGAAATTGTGCTTGAGCCGGGTTTCGGTGGTCGACCCCTTTTCCTGGCCGATGACGCAAATGCTTTCGCCCCTGAAACGTCCAAAGCCACCGACCAGCGCATCGTCGTCGCCGAACTTGCGGTCGCCCGCGAGTGGCGTGAACTCGGTGATCAGCGTCTTGATATAGTCGACGCAGTGCGGCCGCAGCGGATGACGCGCGACCTGGGTCTTCTGCCAGGGTGTCAGATTGGCATAGAGGTCGTCGAGCGCCTGCAACGCCTTGTCCTCGATGCGTGATACTTCCTCGCTGATGTCGCTGCCGCTGGCGGCAAGCGCGCGCAGCTCGTCCACTTTGGCATCGAGCTCGGCAACAGGTTTTTCAAAATCCAGATAGCTACGCATCAGGTCCGGCATGTGACAAATATAGGGGACGGCGCGCTTGAGGCGAAGAGGCGCGCAAATGGATTCGGTCGATCGCGGTGGAGTGTCGATGAAGTCTTGGGAGGCCTTTCAAGTCAAGAAGCGGTCCCAAGTCAAGCGCCGCGATGAAAAGCACTGATTTTGCTGGTTCTTTTAATGTTCATTTGTCCGCCAGCGGATGCAGATCGCGGACCAGGCTCTTCAGCCGCTCCTCGACGATATGGGTATAGATCTGGGTTGTTGAAATATCCGTGTGGCCGAGCAGCGTCTGGACGATTCTCAGGTCGGCTCCATTGTGCAGCAGGTGCGATGCGAATGCGTGGCGCAGCACGTGCGGGCTGACCAGCCGCTGTGCAATGCCGGCGGCTCCCGCAAGTTCCTTGAGGTCGCGCGCGAAATGTTGCCGCGTCAGGTGTCCGCTTTCGCCCGATGACGGAAACAGCCATTTCGAGGCGGCGGAGTTTTTCTTCTGTTCGCGATGAACGTCCTCCAGCGCCGCGAGATAAACCGCCATGGCCTGCTTCGAGGTTTCGTTGAGCGGAACCAGCCGCTCCTTGTTGCCTTTGCCGCGCACGACGATCATGCGTGCATCGCGCCGCGCCGCCGACAGCGGCAGCGCCACCAGTTCGGAGACGCGAAGTCCCGTCGCATAGAGGATTTCGAGCAGGCAGGAGAGCCGCAACGCGCGCAGTTTTTGCAGCGGCGACTGCTCCGGCATGTCCGATGCGGTCTTCGCGTGCGTCAGAAGACGATCGACATCGGCGATCGACAGCACTTTCGGCAGCGCGCGGCCGCGCTTTGGGCCGGAAAGAATCGCAGCCGGATCGTCCGTGCGCACGCGCTCGCTCAAAAGAAAACGGAACAAGTGCCGTGTCGACGACAGCTTGCGCGCCACGCTCGACGATTTGAATCCGCGGGTGTCGAGGTCGGCCAGATAATCGCGCAGCAATTGAGTGTCCGCGTCGCGGAACGTCGAATTACGCCGCGCGAGGAATTCGGACAGGTCTTCGAGATCGCCGCGATAGGCGTCGAGCGTATTGCCGCCGGCGCCCTGTTCCGCGGCGAGCATGTCGAGGAACAGGCTGGCCAGCCGGGCATCGGAGGATTTGTCCGTCGGCATGATCCCCCACCGATCTATTTCTTGAGAAATTTATCGGGAGGAACGCTGACTGTCATTTCACGGGGCTTTGGATTAACGAAATTGGCGAGCGCGAAAATACCGCCATAGATCAGCCCGCCGATCACCGCGACGACAGTCAGGAAGCGAAACAGGCTGGGCATCGAGATGGCCTCGGAATTAACCTTTGAAGTACGGGCTCCAAAGCTCGTTAACCGGCAGAACGCGGCGGTTCAACGGTTCAAAGTACCAACATGTTCGCGCCGTTTCGGCAAGAGTCTCTGGCAACGGGATCGGCAGGAGTAGTATAGGTGGCCAATCAGCCGCACCAGCGGCAAATCGAGCCCTTAAAGATGACCGAGACTGCGGCCAGACATCAGGACGGCGCGACCCAGGAGACCGACATTGTAGCGGCTCTGGGCGGCCGGTCGGTTGTGCTTGTCGGCATGATGGGATCGGGCAAATCGACCATCGGACGCAGGCTCGGCGCGCGGCTGCACGTCCCGTTTCTGGATGCCGATCATGAAATCGAGATCGCACACGCGGGCCTGACTGTCTCCGAGATATTCGCCCAGCACGGTGAGCCGTATTTTCGCGACGGTGAGGCGCGGGTGATCGCGCGCCTGCTGGAGGGCGGCTCTTGCGTGATCGCGACCGGCGGCGGTGCGTTCATGCGCGAGGAGACGCGCAACCGGATTCGCGACAAGGCCGTCTCGGTCTGGCTGCAGGCGGACGGCGATGTCATCCTGAAGCGGGTCAAGCGCCGCGCCGACAGGCCGCTGCTGCAAACGGCCGATCCTGCTGCGACCATCGAGCGGCTGATCGGCGAGCGCAGTCCGTTTTATCAGTTAGCCGATCTCACCATTGCGTCGCGCGATGTGCCGCACGAGAAAATCGTCGATGAAGCCATCAGCGCGCTTCATGCCTATCTTCTGTCCGGTGGCGCGTCTTCACATTCCGCAAGCGAAACGAAATGACCGTTCCCATCAAGACTGCAAATCCGGTGACCGTCGACGTCGCCCTCGGCGACCGCGCCTATGACATTGTCATCGGCCGCGATGTGCTGCCGTCGCTCGGCCATCGCATCGCCGCGCTGCGGCCCGGCGCTCGCACGGCCATCGTGACCGATCGCACCGTCGCAAAGCACTGGCTTGCCAAAACCGAAGCCGCACTCGCGGATGCTGGCATCGCATCGTCGCGCATCGTGGTGGGCGAAGGCGAAGCATCCAAGAGCTACGCGGTGTTGCAGGAGGTGTCCGAGGCGCTGATCGCGGCGAAGATCGAGCGCAACGATCTGGTGATTGCGCTTGGCGGTGGCGTGATCGGCGATCTGGCCGGGTTCGCGGCATCAATCGTCCGGCGCGGCGTGGATTTCGTGCAGGTGCCGACGTCCCTGCTGGCGCAGGTCGATTCGTCGGTGGGCGGAAAAACCGGAATCAATTCACCGCACGGCAAGAATCTGGTCGGAGCGTTTCATCAGCCGGTGCTGGTGGTTGCGGATACGGCAGTGCTCGATACGCTTTCGCCGCGCCAGTTTCGCGCCGGCTACGCGGAAGTCGCCAAATATGGCGTGCTGGGCGATCTGGAATTTTTCGATTGGCTGGAAGCCAATCATTCGGGCATCTTCACGGGCGGAACTGCGCGCGAACATGCCATCGCGGCCAGTTGTCGCGCCAAGGCGGAGATCGTGGCGCGCGACGAGCGTGAAACCGGCGACCGCGCCTTGCTCAATCTCGGACACACCTTCGGCCATGCGCTGGAGGCCGCGACGGGTTTCTCCGACCGGCTGTTCCACGGCGAGGGCGTCTCGGTTGGCATGGTACTCGCCGCCGAGTTTTCGGCGCACCTGAATATGCTTCCCATATCGGATGCCGCGCGTGTGCAGCGTCATCTTGCGTCGGTCGGCCTGCCGACCCGTTTGCAGGACATCGCGGGCTTTCAGCAGGAAGGCCTCGCGGATGCCGACGCGCTGCTGGCGCTGATGGCGCAGGACAAGAAGGTGAAGCGCGGACGTCTCACGTTCATCCTGCTGGAAAAGATCGGCAAGGCGGTGATCGCCAACGATGTCGATCCGTCCGCGGTTCGTGATTTCCTTCAAGAAAAATTATCGGGATAACGACGACGCAGTCGCGGGACAAACATGAACTCAGCTGTCGTCAACCTGCTCATCGCCATTCTTCTGCTCGCGGCCAACGCATTTTATGTGGCGGCGGAATTTGCGCTGGTGAAAAGCCGCGGGTTTCGCGTCAAGGCCATGGCCGAGCAGAACCGTTTCGGCGCGCGCCTGCTGATGAAAATGATGGGCAACATGGAGGCCTATCTCGCGTGCTGCCAGCTCGGCATCACCATGGCCTCACTCGGTCTGGGCTGGGTTGGCGAGCCGACTGTCGCGGCGTTGCTTCGGCCTGTTCTCGAACCGCTCGGGATGCCGGAATCCGCTTTGCATTTTACGGCATTCCTGACCGGCTTTCTGGTGTTCTCCTCGTTGCATATCGTCATCGGCGAGCAGGTGCCGAAAACGCTTGCGATTCGACAGCCTGTGCCGGTCTCGCAATGGATCGCGTATCCGCTGTATGCATCTTATCTTGTTCTTTATCCGCTGAACTGGCTGCTGAACGGTGCGTCGCGCGCAATTTTGCGGATGCTTGGCGTGAAGGAATCGTCGCAGAACGAAATCCTCACCGACTCCGAAATCGAAGGGCTCGTGGAGGAATCAGCCGAGCACGGCAAAATGGAGATTGGCGAGGCCGAATACATCCAGAACGTCTTCCGCTTTGGCGACCTCGCGGTATCCGACGTGATGGTTCATCGCACCAAGATGGTCAGCGTCAACGCGGACGGGCCGCCCGATGCGGTCATCCGTGGAATTCTCGAATCGGAATACACCCGTATCCCGCTGTGGCGCGAGAAGCCGGAGAACATCATCGGCGTCCTTCACGCAAAGGATCTGCTTCGCGCTATCCGGACGACGGACGGGGATCTCTCCAAGATCGATGTCGCAGCCATCGCGTTGACGCCGTGGTTCGTGCCCGAGATGCGGCCGTTGTCGGAACAGCTCAAGGCGTTCCGCCGCCGCAAGACGCATTTCGCCCTCGTGGTGGACGAGTACGGCGAGGTCGAAGGCATGGTGACGCTGGAAGACATTCTGGAAGAAATCGTCGGCGATATTTCCGATGAGCACGATGTCGTGGTCGCAGGTGTCCGTGCACAGCCGGATGGTTCTGTCGTCGTCGACGGTTCGGTGCCGATCCGCGATCTCAATCGCGCAATGGACTGGCATCTGCCGGACGAGGAAGCCACCACCATCGCGGGTCTCGTGATTCATGAGGCGCGCTCGATCCCGGATCGCGGCCAGAGTTTCACGTTTCACGGTTTCCGGTTCAGGGTGCTCAGGCGCGAGCGAAACCGCATCACGGCGCTGCGAATCGTGCCGTTGCCGCGCGAAAGCGACGTGCCGGAGAAAAAGCCGAAGGCGGGAACGTCGTTCTAGTGTCCCGTATCCGACGTTCGATTCACTCCGCAGCGCCTTCCGAACGAACGTCGGATACGAAAGGACACTAGCAAATTATAATTCTAGTGATCCTTTGGTTCTGACATTCGTAAAAGGGCCTACGAAGGATATGATACGAATGTCAGAACCGGATCACTAGCGGCTCGGCAATCTCTCAGTGCTTGCAGGCTTCCGCAGGGGCAGGACGCCGGGCATTTTCTCCTGGCGCATGTGCGTGGATCGCCAGCGCGTGGACGGAACCGGACAGTTCGGCCGTCAGTACCGAATTTATCATCCGATGGCGGTCGATCCGGCTCTTCCCTTCGAACGCTTTCGACACAATATAAACCCGAAAGTGCGTCTCGCCGCCCGGCCTGTGGCCTGCGTGGCCTTCGTGTAGATGGGATTCATCTGCGACATCGAGGCTTTCCGGCGCGAAAGCTTCGCTCAACTTCTTTGTGATGTGATCTTTTGCGGTCATGATCTGCGCAATATCGCGCGTTATTCGTTCAGGTCAATGACCGTTTCAATTGCGATTCACCGTCACGGCGATGTATAGTCCGCGACCGAGAAAATTCGCGTCAAAACCTGAAGCTCCCAACAAGGCGTCGTGATATTCCATGGCTATCGACTCATCCAAATTCTTCGACAGCATCCGCATCAAGCCCAACAAGCTGAGCGCGAAGCAGCAGGCTGCTGCGCGCGAGGAAGCTGTGATGTGCGAGGCGCCAGGCTGCAAGAACAAGGGCGGGCATCGCGCGCCCAAGGGCCGTGGCCACGAGAAAGAGTACTGGCATTTCTGTCTCAATCACGTTCGCGAATACAATCAGGGCTACAATTTCTTTCAGGGCATGGCGCCTGACGCGGTTGCCAGCTACCAGAAGGATGCGCTGACCGGCCATCGTCCGACGTGGAAGATGGGCGCGAACGGCGGCAAGAAAAGCAAAGCCAATCCCGATCTCGACACTGCGTCCGATCCTTTCCATGTGTTCAGCGAACTGAACGGGCGCGGCAAATGGCGGCCGGGTCCGGGCTCGAATACCGAGGAGCCGAAGGCCGAGACTCGCAAGATTTTCAACGCCGAGAAGAAGGCGTTGATTGTGATGGGGCTCGGCCCCGATGCGACGCTTGAGACGGTGAAAGCGAAGTACAAGATGCTGGTGAAGCAGCATCATCCCGATGCCAATGGCGGCGACCGCTCCACCGAGGATCGCCTGATCGAGATCATCAAGGCCTACAACTATCTCAAGACGGTCGTGCGCGGCGCGTCCTGACCTCAGGCTTTTTAGCGTTTTTTGACGCCCGCGTTTTCCCCGCCGCTTTGCGCGCGTGATAGGTCAGCGCCAGCCCGATGCAGTGGCGCAGCGCCTTTTCGGGAATTTTCGCTGCGGCGTCGAACAGGATGCTGCGGTTGCCGCCATACACCATTTGCGTCGGGTAAAGTTCGCGGAATGTCGCGACCAGATCGGTCTGGCAATGGAAATACATTGCCACGCGCGCATCTTCCGATTTCACGCTGTCGATCCTGATGGTGCTGCCGCTGCCGGACGCGGTGGTGAGATAGCTGGGCTGGCCCCATTTCAGCGTCTCTTCGAGCGGACCCACGCCGTCGAGATGTGCAGCGGTCTCGAAGATGATCGTGCGCAGGGCCATCAGTCTGGCGCGGATTTGATCGGGATAGGCGGCAAACACCTTCGCGACATTTTTGTCGTGGAAAGGCTCGCCGCGGTCCGTGCTTCGCTTCACGAAAGTCCTCCGCTATCGGACCTGGGAATCCGTCGGCGGCTGCGCCAGACCTGCACGGCGAGGACGATGCATCCGATGGCGATGATGCCGCTGGCCAGTGGCAATCCATAATGCTCGATCCTCGCGCCCCATTTCTCGGCGGCGGAGCCGGCCAGCACGCCCGGCAGCACATGCGCGGGCGCCCAGAAAAGAATGGCGATGATGTTCAAGGGGAAAAATCGCCACGGTGGCATGCCCAGCACACCGGCGATCATGGGGACCACGGCACGTATGGGGGCAATGAACCGCGCGAAGATGACAGCGAAAGCCCCATAGCGTTCGAAGAGCATTTCGCTTTGCTGAGTGACGGCGGGATATTTCGACATTGGCCATGCCGACAACACGTCGCGCTGTTTCTTGTGACCGATCCAGTAGCCCAGCCCGTCGCCGATGATCGCGCCGAGAATGGCCGCCGTCAGGATCGGCGCAAGCTTGAGGCCGCCGCCGGGCACCAGCGCGCTGAGGGCTACAATGACGGTCGATCCGGGGATGAGCGAGCCGAGAATCGGGATGGCTTCCAGAAGCGCCGCCAGGAAGATCACGCCGTAGGCGATTTCGCTGTGAAGCGATACGAAGCCGATCAGTTCACTGAGATACGAACTCACACGACCCCCGCGCTGGCGCGATTCCTGAGGTTTCAACATACACCGGGCAACCCGGCATCAAAGCGACCGAAGGGCCGCAAGCCGGCGAATTCCGCCCTGCGCGAATCCGGTCTGCCTCGCGGCAATCGCAGGGCAGACCTACCAAAGGCGCGGAAAAGGCTTATCTCAATGAAAAGACAATGGAACTTTCGTTGCCCGGCGGGCTTCTGCCATCCGCATCTGTCTGCTAGGTTGAAACACGCACCCCACCCGCAGCAAGCACGTCTGGCCCCGGGAGAATCCGGGACCACGGAGGATTGATGACCGCCGCCATGACCAAGTCGCAGGAACCCGCAGGCCTCCCTGACATGAAGGTGTCTGTTCGTCAGGTCTTCGGGATCGACAGTGACCTCGAAGTCCCCGCTTATTCCAATGGCGATCCGCATGTACCGGATATCGATTCGGACTATCGTTTCGACCGCGCCACCACGCTTGCCATTCTCGCCGGATTCTCGAAGAACCGCCGCGTCATGGTCACCGGTTTTCACGGCACCGGTAAATCGACCCACATCGAGCAGGTCGCGGCGCGGCTGAACTGGCCCTGCGTGCGCGTCAATCTCGACAGCCACATCAGCCGTATCGATCTCGTCGGCAAGGATTCAATCGTCGTTCGCGACGGCAAGCAGGTCACCGAATTCCGTGACGGCATTTTGCCGTGGGCGCTTCAGCACAACATCGCGCTGGTGTTCGACGAATACGACGCCGGCCGTCCGGACGTGATGTTCGTGATTCAGCGCGTGCTGGAAGTGTCCGGCCGCCTCACGCTGCTCGACCAGAACAAGGTCATCAAGCCGCATCCGGCGTTCCGGCTGTTTTCGACCGCGAACACGATCGGTCTGGGCGACACCTCGGGCCTCTATCACGGCACCCAGCAGATCAACCAGGGTCAGATGGACCGCTGGTCGATCGTCACCACGCTGAACTATCTGCCGCACGATGAAGAAGTCGAAATCGTTCTTGCCAAGGCGAAGCACTATCGCACGGACGCAGGCCGCGACATCGTCAACAAGATGGTTCGCCTTGCGGATCTGACGCGTAACGCCTTCGCCAACGGCGATCTCTCCACCGTCATGTCGCCGCGTACCGTGATCACGTGGGCGGAGAACGCGGAGATTTTCGGCGATCTCGGTTTTGCCTTCCGCGTCACCTTCCTGAACAAATGCGACGAGCTTGAGCGCCCGCTGGTGGCTGAGTTCTATCAGCGCTGCTTCAATGCGGAGCTGCCGGAGAGCGCAGTCAACGTGGCCTTGAGCTAGGATTTGCCTCTCCCCGTGATCGGGGAGGAAAGGTTTTATGAGCACGTCCAATACCAAGTTCAGGACCGGGTCGAAGGAATCGCCAACGGAGCCGTTCAAGCGGGCGGTGACGTCGGCATTGCGGGCCATCGCCAAGCAGCCTGAACTTGAAGTCACGTTCGCCGCGGAGCGTCCGGGCCTGTCGCCGGGCAAGGCGCGGCTGCCCGAACCGGCACGCAAGCTGACCCGCAAGGACGCTGCCATCGTGCGTGGTCATGCGGATTCGATTGCGCTGCGCGTGGCCTGTCACGATCCCAAGGTTCATCGCAAGCTGGCGCCGGGCAATCCGCAGGCACGAGGCGTGTTCGACGCGGTCGAACAGGCCCGCGTCGAGGCCATCGGCGCGAAACGCATGAGCGGCGTCGCCAAGAACCTGACCGCGATGCTCGACGATCATTTTCATCGCGGCAAGTACGACGAGATCACCGACCGCGCCGACGCGCCGCTGGCCGACGCGCTGGCGATGCTGGTGCGCGAGCGCCTGACTGGCCTCACGCCGCCGGTTGCCGCGCGCAAGATGGTCGATCTGTGGCGGCCTGTTCTTGAAGACAAGATCGGGCCGCGCCTCGACGTGCTCAAGAATTTTACCGAGGACCAGTCGCGGTTTGGTGACGCGATCCATGACTTGCTGCAGGCGCTGGAGCTTGGCGACGACAGAAACGCGGATCAGGACGAGGACGACAATCAGGACGAGAATCGCGACGGCGAGAAAGACCAGTCCGGCGCGGACGGTTCTCCCGAAGGCGATTCCGGCGAGGAAATGAGCGCAGATCAGGCCCAGTCCTCCACCGAGGAAATGTCGGAAAACGCCATGGAAAGCGCGCAGGCGTCCGCCAGCGACGCCTTCGATGACGACGAGATGAGCGACGACGAAACGCCCGGCGAGGCTCAGCGTCCGCCCAGTCGCGGCGCGAACGAACATCGCGGGCCGGAGTATCATGCCTTCGCGCCGAAATTCGACGAGGTCGTTTCGGCGGAAGACCTTTGCGAGCACGACGAACTGGAGCGGCTGCGCAGCTATCTCGACAAGCAGCTCGCGCATTTGCAGCATATCGTCGCGCGGCTGGCCAACCGTCTTCAGCGCAAATTGATGGCGCAGCAGAATCGCGCCTGGGAGTTCGATCTCGAGGAAGGCATCCTCGATCCGGCGCGGCTGTCGCGCGTCGTCACCGATCCGTATCATCCGCTCTCGTTCATGCACGAGAAGGAAGCGACATTCCGCGACACGGTGGTGACCTTGCTGCTCGATAATTCCGGCTCGATGCGCGGACGTCCGATCACTGTGGCGGCGACATGTGCCGACATCCTGGCGCGGACGCTGGAGCGCTGCGGCGTCAAGGTCGAGATTCTCGGCTTCACCACGCGGGCGTGGAAGGGCGGTCAGTCGCGCGAGGCGTGGCTGGCGGCAGGCAAGCCCGCCAATCCGGGCCGCCTCAACGACCTGCGGCACATCATCTACAAGTCCGCCGATGCGCCATGGCGTCGCGCGCGGAAAAATCTTGGGCTGATGATGCGCGAGGGTCTGCTCAAGGAAAATATCGACGGCGAGGCGCTCGACTGGGCGCATAAGCGGCTGCTCGGGCGCTCCGAGCAGCGCAAGATCCTGATGATGATTTCTGACGGCGCGCCGGTCGATGACTCCACGCTGTCGGTCAATCCGGGCAATTACCTCGAGCGGCATCTTCGCCATATCATCGAAGAGATCGAGACCCGCTCGCCGGTCGAATTGATCGCAATCGGCATCGGCCACGACGTCACGCGCTATTACCGGCGTGCGGTGACCATCGTGGACGCCGAAGAACTCGGCGGTGCGATCACCGAGAAGCTGGCCGAACTGTTCAGCGAAACCCAGGTGGAATCGTCGTCGCCATCGCGCCGGCGCAGACTTCATTCCTGAAACATGACCCGCAAACTTAGTCGACGGCGTTTTCTAAGGAATGCCGCGACGGTGCTTCCGGCCGGCATGATGGCGCTCACAGCCGAATCTGCCACGGCGCAATCGGCCTCCGTCGAGGTGAATGCGCGTCCGATCCAGTCTTTCGATCCCCGTGACCCGTCTCATGTCCGTTATGGCTCGCTGGAGTTTCGCAGCGGACTTATTCTCACGTCCCCGTTTCGGCGCTTCGGTGGTCTGTCGGGGTTGCGGCTTGATAAAAAAGGCGAGCGGTTCATCACCATCAGTGACAAGGGCCACTGGTTTACAGGGCTGATTGTCTATCGGGGCAAACGCCTGGCCGGATTGGCCGATGTGAAATCCGCGCCGATGCTCGACAGCGACGGCAAGAGAATTACCACACGCGGCTGGTTCGACAGCGAGTCGCTCGCGCTCGACGGGTCGACGGTTTATGTGGGCCTTGAACGCGTCAACCAGATCCTGCGGTTCGATTTCAGCAAGGGCGGTATTCTTTCGCGCGGTCAGGTTGTGCCGGTGCCGCCCGATGTCGGCAAGCTGCCGTTCAACAGAGGCCTTGAGGCACTGGTGTTCGTGCCGAAGGGGCAGCCGCTCGGCGGCACGCTGATTGCGATTTCAGAGGCGGGGCTGGATGCGGCGGGAAACATTCAGGGCTTTCTGATCGGCGGCCCGACGCCGGGCCAGTTCACGGTGGCGCGGACAAAAAAATTCGACATCAGCGACGCTGTTTTGCTGCCGTCCGGCGATCTGTTGCTGCTGGAGCGAAAGTTCTCGCTGCTCGAAGGTGTCGGCATTCGCATCCGTCGCGTGCCGATAAAGTCCATTGTTCCGGACGCCGTAATTGACGGACCGGTGATCTTCGATGTGGATCTCGGATACGAGATCGACAACATGGAAGGCATCGACGCGCATGTCACTGAAGACGGCGAAACTGTCCTGACCATGGTCTCGGACGATAATTTCTCGATGATCCAGCGCACGCTGTTGCTTCAATTCACGCTGGTCGATCCGTAAAACAGAAAAAGCCGGGCTTTCGCCCGGCCTTTTCAAAATCGGATTGTCGGCCGAAAGATCAGCTCGCCGCGGCGAGCTTCTTCTTTTCGATCTGACGCTTCAGCTCCAGCGCCTTCGGCGACAGATCGTCGGCGCTTGCCTTGGTCAGGAACGCATCGAGGCCGCCGCGATGATCGACAGTCTTCAGCGCGTTGGTCGACACGCGCAGGCGCACCGAGCGGCCCAGCGAGTCCGAGATCAGCGTGACGTTGCACAGGTTCGGCAAAAACCGGCGCTTGGTCTTATGGTTCGAGTGGCTGACCTTGTGGCCAACCTGAGGGCCCTTGGCCGTCAATTCGCAGCGCCGAGACATAGTGTAATCCTTTGGCGAAATCTTGTGTCGCCCCGGACCACCCGAAGGGGTCGCGTGGGGTTTTGGAACCGTCCATTTCAGGAACGCCGGAGCTATAAGGGTCCAGCCGCCCAGCGTCAAGGTTGGGAGGCGATTTCGGCGGTTTATCCGGCCATGGCGGACGCGATCGGCCACCGGGCAGGAATGGCGATTTTCCCCGTCAAACCAGTGATTTCCTAACATATAATCGACGTAATCCCTGACCAGACAGGGTATCAGCGGGCCTTCGGAAATTCCTTTTGCGGCCTCTGCGCCGCACCGATGGTTCCGGCTGAAATTGCTTGCTTACAGATATATTGGCCCAACAGGACTTTTGTCAGTGGATATGCCCTGGTTCCCAAGGTTCGCCCGGTCAGTCTCCTGGATAGCCCGGTCTGAACTTCTCCTGCTGGGCGCGCTGCTCGCTTGCGCCGGGTCGGCCATGCCGGCCGGGTCCGCCAGTGCCCAGGGCCGGCTGGATGCCAAGTACGAAGCCTCGCTTGCCGGACTGCCGATCGGCAAGGGTGCCTGGGTAGTGGATGTTTCCGAAGACCAGTATTCGGCAGCCGTCAGCGGAGCCACCACAGGGCTGATGAAGTCCATCGGCGGAGGCAACGGCACCGGTACGGCGCAAGGCCGCATCACCGCCGGCCAGTTCGCGCCGCTGAACTACATCTCGACGATCAATTACGGGAAGAAGGCCGAGATCATTCGCATCGCGCTCTCGGGCGGCAATGTGAAAGAGTCCGCCATCGAGCCGGAGCCGCCGGAAAATCCGGAACGAATTCCGCTGACCGACGCGCATCGCCGCAATGTCCTCGATCCGATGACGGGTTCGCTGCTGCGCGTGGCGGGAACGGGCGATCCGGTCAGTCCCGAGGCATGCCGCAACAAGACGATGTCGGTCTTCGACGGCAGGATGCGCTACGATCTGCGTCTCGACTACAAGCGCATGGAAACGGTCAAGGCCGAGAAGGGCTACCATGGCCCTGTGGTGGTCTGTGCGGTCTACTTCACGCCGATCGCGGGCTACGTTCCCGATCGCGCCTCGATCAAGTACGTCACCGCTCAGCGCGACATGGAGATATGGTTTGCGCCGATCGCCGGAACGCGCGTGCTCGTTCCTTACCGGATTGCGATTCCGACCCCGCTCGGCACCGGCATGATCGAAGCGACGGAGTTCATCTCGGTGCAGAAGACGGCCAAAACAAACTGAAGCCGGCTGGCGGTCTGCGGCCATGCCCGGCGCAAGGATCCGGTGGCAAATCGCGCCCGTGACAAATCTTGTTTGTGAATCGGGTTGACTCTTCGGCCAATCCGATTCGACTCCGGTTTTAACGAATTCAGCTCATTTGCTGCTGGCGCGGAGTATCCTCAAACCTCATCTAGTATTGCTGGTCAGCAGATTGTGCGACATGTGGAGGTAATAAAGCCAAACACACCGCGAGTCAGCGATTCGGGCTTCTTTCGTTCCTTACTCGTTCCAAACCTTAAGTTGCGGCGTGAAAAACGTCGCATTGTGAGACACTTCCTTCAAACTGGCTGCGGCGTCCGCGTCGTGTGCGTCATGCGGACCTGTTGATTATGCCTCTGTCGTCTTCCGCTCCGCTGTTTCCGAATGATCGTGCTCCCGGCGCTGGCGTGACCGCAGTGCTGGGCCCGACCAACACCGGCAAGACCCACCTCGCGATCGAGCGGATGCTCGCCCACTCGTCGGGAATCATCGGTCTGCCGCTGCGCCTGCTGGCGCGCGAGGTCTACAACAAGATCGCTGCACGGGCAGGCACCGACTCGGTCGCGCTGATTACCGGCGAAGAGAAGATCAAGCCGCCGAAGGCGCGGTACTGGGTCTCCACCGTCGAGGCGATGCCGCGCGATCTCGACGTGTCGTTTCTAGCGGTAGATGAAATCCAGATCGCGGCGGACCTTGAACGCGGTCACGTCTTCACCGACAAGATCCTGAACCGGCGCGGCCGCGACGAGACGCTGCTGCTGGGTGCTGCCACCATGCGCCCGATCATCGAGCGGCTGCTGCCCGGCGCCAATATCGTGACGCGGCCGAGGCTCTCGCATCTCGAATTTGTCGGCGACCGCAAGATCACACGGCAACCAAGGCGCACCGCGATCGTCGCGTTCTCCGCAGACGAGGTCTACGCCATTGCCGAACTGATCCGGCGTCAGCACGGCGGCGCTGCCGTCGTTCTGGGATCGCTGTCGCCGCGCACCCGCAACGCGCAGGTGGACATGTTCCAGTCCGGCGACGTCGATTATCTGGTTGCGACAGACGCCGTCGGCATGGGCCTCAATCTCGATGTCGATCATGTGGCTTTCGCTTCCGACCGCAAATACGACGGCTATCAGTTCCGCCGATTGACGCCCGCAGAGTTCGCGCAAATTGCGGGCCGCGCGGGCCGCGCTACCCGCGACGGCACTTTCGGGACCACGGGCCGATGTGCGCCGTTCGAGCCGGAACTGGTCAACGCGTTGCAGAACCATACCTTCGACAGCGTGAAGATGCTGCAATGGCGGAATACGCGGCTGGATTTCGCGTCGCTGGCCGCACTTCAGGTCTCGCTGGCGCTCACGCCCAACCATGAAGTCCTGACCCGCGCGCCGGTCGCCGAGGACATTCGCGTGCTCGATCATGCCGCGCGCGACGAAGACGTCCGTGACATGGCCAAGGGCGCGGCCGCCGTCGAGCGGCTCTGGGAAGCCTGCCAGATTCCCGATTATCGCAAGCTGTCTCCGGCAGCCCACGCCGAACTCGTCACCACGCTGTTCGGATTTCTGATGCGCAAGGGCCGGCTTCCGGACGACTGGTTCGCCGCCCAGATCGCGCAAACCGACCGCACCGATGGCGATATCGACACATTATCGGCCCGGATCGCCCAGATTCGGACCTGGACGTTTGCGGCAAATCGCCCCGATTGGCTGGCGGATCCCGAGCACTGGCAGGGAATTGCCCGTGCGGTGGAAGATAAATTGTCGGATGCGCTCCATGAAAGGCTAACTGAGCGTTTCGTTGACCGCCGGACCAGTGTATTGATGCGCCGCTTGCGGGAAAACACGATGCTGAATACTGAAATTGGGAAGACCGGCGAAGTGATCGTAGAGGGCCATGTGATTGGCCGTCTCGACGGATTCATGTTCGCGCCGGAATCTGCTGAAGCGGGCTCGGATGCCAAGGCCTTGCAGGCAGCGGCGCTGAAGGCGCTGGCCGGCGAGATCGACGCGCGCGCCGAGAAATTGTCGAAGGCGCCGGACGATCAGTTCGTGCTGGCTTCCGATGGTACGCTGCGCTGGACCGGCGACGCCGTCGCCAAGCTCGTTGCGGCCGACAATGTTCTCAGTCCACGCATCCGCATCATCGCCGACGAGCGGCTGACCGGCGCATCGCGCGATGCCGTGCAGACGCGGCTCGATCTGTGGCTCAAGACGCATATTGAAAAGATTCTGGGGCCGCTGTTCGATCTGTCGAAGGCCGAGGACGTCACGGGCATCGCCCGCGGCATCGCCTTCCAGCTGATCGAGGCGCTCGGCGTGCTGGAGCGCGCGAAGATTGCCGCCGAGATGAAGGATCTCGATCAGCCGTCGCGTGCTTCGTTGCGCAAATACGGGGTGCGCTTCGGCGCCTATCATATTTTTCTCCCCGCACTGCTGAAGCCCGCGGCGCGCGGACTGGCGTCGCTGCTGATGGCGCTGAAGAACGACAACACCGACTGGTCGGCGCTGACCGGCGCGCAGCATCTGGCAGCGAGCGGACGCACGTCGTTTCCGGCGGACAAGGCACTCAATCAGGACGCCTATCGCACGCTCGGCTACAAGCTCGCCGGCGACCGCGCCGTGCGCGTCGATATTCTGGAGCGCCTCGCGGATTTGATCCGCCCCGCGCTGTCGTGGCGTCCGGGTTCGTCTGGCGACAAGCCTGCCGGCGCGTTCGATGGCCGCTCGTTCACCGCAACGCAGGCCATGACCTCGCTGACCGGTTCGGCCGGAGAGGATTTTGCGTCGATTCTGAAGGCGCTCGGCTATCGCATGGAGAAGCGGCCGCCGCTTCCGGTCGTCGCCGCTCCGCCTGCGGAAGTGAGCACTGAGGTCGCGACCGAGACGACGACAGAGGCGGCGATTGAATCCGATCCAGCCGGAGCTGGCGCTGTTGCGTCATCCGAGGCGGTCGCTGTCGCCCCGGAGGCTGCCGAAGCAACCGAGTCGATCGCCGACGTCACCAACGAGACTGCAATTTCTGCCGAGACGACCGCTGCGGATACATCCGCGGCGCGCTTGCCCGAAGTGGAGTTCGTTCCGGCATCAGCCGTTGTGGACCCTGTGGCCGAAGCGGTCACTGAGCAAGCATCGGCCGAGCCGGTCGCAGCTGCGGAGGCCGTCGCGGCCGATGTAGCTGAGACCGTTATCGCCGAAGCCGCTCCAGCGGAGCAGGCCGTTGCCGACGCAGCACCGGAACTGGTTGAAGTCTGGCGGCCCGGTGGTCGTTCGGATGAGCGCCGTCCGCGCCATGATCGCAGCCGTTACAAGGGCCCTGATAAATCGGCGACGCCCGCAACCGAAGGTGAAGCGCCTGCCGGTGGCGAAGAGAAGCGCGAACGTCACGGCCGTCATCGCCGCGACCGGAACAATGAGAACCGCCGGCCACGTGGTGATGCTCCGGCGGTTGCCGCCGAAGGCGCGTCCGCAGAACAGGCGCGTCCTCAGCGTCAGGATCAGCGCGACGACAGAGGCGGCCGTCCTCCGCGTGAGAGTTTCAAAGGCAAGGACCGCAATCAGGAACGCGGCAAGGGTAAGTTCGACAAACGTCCACGCGACGGACGGAAGGACGATCGCGACCGCGGCGGCGGTTCGCACCGGACCTATGCGACAAGCGCCACGCCGCGCGAGCGCGACCGCCCCGCGGATCCGAACTCGCCTTTTGCCAAGCTGGCGGCGCTCAAGGAGCAGCTCGCGGGTACTCGCAAGGAATAATCGGTGCGGCGATTCGCAAGTCCGCCTATTCCCTGATTGGCTCTCGTAGCGGACTTGTGAACCAAAGCCGCCCCGAAGTTATAGCTGCCGGTGTCCTTTCGAATCCGAAGTTCGCGACGGAAGGCGCTGCAAACACCAAGCGAACTTCGGATTCGGGACACCGGATTTGGATCGTCAGCGTCTCGACAAATGGCTGTGGCACGCGCGGGTCGTCAGGACCCGGACCGACGCCGCAGCCCTGGTCGCCAAGGGCCGCGTCCGTATCAACGGTGTGCGGCAGACGTCGCCAGGACACGCAGTGAAAGCAGGCGAGGTTCTGACTATTGCGCTCGACGGCCGGGTGCGCGTCCTGAAGATCACCGGATTTTCTGACCGGAGAGGGGACGCCGCTGCGGCGCAGGCGAGTTATGCTGATTTGCAATCGCTCCGGAAGTGATTATTTGCCAATAATCCCAAGCACAACCTCCCTTGCGGCGATGCACGTCCTGCGCTACGCCAAACCTCGAATTTAGACCTTCCGGAGCCTTGGATGACCTACGTCGTCACTGAAAACTGCATCAAGTGCAAGTACATGGACTGCGTGGAAGTTTGCCCCGTGGATTGCTTCTACGAGGGTGAGAACATGCTGGTGATCCACCCGGACGAATGCATCGACTGCGGCGTGTGCGAGCCTGAGTGCCCAGCGGATGCGATCAAGCCCGATACCGAACCAAGTCTCGAAAAGTGGCTTGAGGTGAATGCGGAATACGCCAAGTCGTGGCCGAACATCACCCAGAAAAAGGATGCGCCTGACGACGCGAAGGAATTCGACGGCGTCGAAGGCAAGTTCGACAAATATTTTTCTGCCAATCCCGGTTCTGGCGACTGAACTGGCCTGTTCGGTGTCTCGGGCCAGCGAGCCTGTGGCGCCCGCCATCGCGGATAACTTTTAACCCTACCGGCGATCAGAGCGGCGGTCGCCGCTGCACGGCATGCGCGGAAGGGCATAAATCATTGATTTTTGCGGGAAATGTGCTATTTTAGGCACATTCGTAGAGCCGAACCCCTTTTGTCCCCGTTTAGGGCCCCGACGGGTTCCCGATAAACCATTTTGAAACAGGGGCGTGGCGGTTCCACGCAGAGGCGCTGTGTCAGACAAATCGCGTCATAAAAAGAACTCCAAAATAAACGACAAGGGTTCCAAGGATAAGGGCACCAAGAAGACGTCAGCTGCGAGCCGCAGCGCGTCGAAGAAGGATGCTCGCGCGTCCGCTACACCCTCAAAAAACAAAAGAAGCACAATGCCGAACAAAAAGCCTGCAAAACCTGTCGCGAAGGCGCCCGCCAAGTCCGCTGCGAAGCCCTCGAAGACGGTGTCCAAGACGCCTGCCAAGACCGCCGTCGCCAAGACGCCCGCTCCAAAAGCTCCCGTGAAGACCGTCGCCGGCAAGCCTGCCGCGAAGCCGGTTGCCGCCGCACCGCGTGTGGAGGAGCCGAAGAAGCCTTTGACCCAGCGTCAGGGATTCAAGACCAACGAGTTCGTGGTGTATCCGGCGCATGGCGTCGGCCAGATTCTTGCGATCGAAGAGCAGGAAATCGCAGGCGCGCGGCTTGAGTTGTTCGTCATTACTTTCGTCAAGGACAAGATGACCTTGCGAGTGCCGACGGCGAAGGTCGCCAATGTCGGTATGCGCAAGTTGTCGGACCCGTCGCTGGTCAAGCGTGCGCTGGAGACCCTCAAGGGCCGCGCGCGCATCAAGCGCACGATGTGGTCGCGCCGCGCGCAGGAATACGAAGCGAAGATCAATTCGGGCGACATCGTCGCCATCGCGGAAGTGGTGCGCGATCTGTTCCGTTCGGAATCACAGCCCGAGCAGTCCTACAGCGAACGGCAGCTTTATGAAGCGGCGCTCGATCGTCTGTCGCGCGAAATCGCCGTCGTTCAGCACGTCACTGAAACCGAAGCGGTCAAGGAGATCGAGGCGAACCTTGCCAAGAGCCCGCGCCGCGGCGCCAAGACCGAAGCCGATGCCGGTGCGGAAGCGGCGGCGGACGACTCGGATGACAGCGACGGCGACGACTCTGTATCCGCGGACGAAGCGGCCTGATAAAGTTTTTTGACAATCAAGATTGAAAAAGCCCGGCTGCAGAGCCGGGCTTTTTGTTTAGTCCTGATTGATCGACGGTGCCGCAGGGTCAATCCACGACCAGTTTCACGCGTTCTCGCGGCTTCAGGGTGGAGCGCGCGTCGAGGCCGTTCAGCACGCGAAACCGGTCGACCGGACGATCTACGCCCTGCATCCGCTGCGCCATCGACTCCACCGTGTCTCCGGGCTGCACGGTCACGACCTTGATCCGCAACGGCCGCGCGGCCTGGATTTCGGCCAGCGTCAGCCGCCGGAATGAATTCACGGTGTCGCGGAAGCTGCGATCGCCCTCTGGCGTCTTTTTCTTCGCCGCGAAAATAAAGCGATAGACGTCGCTGCCGAAACGCAAGGCATAGATCTTGAACTGCCACTGATCGCCGCTTGCTGTCGCGGTCGCGGACGGAAACCCGTTGATGGTCAGATCCTCGGTTGAGGCCTTGTCGACGTTCTCCATCCAGCCGGAGTTCAGGTAATCGCCGAGCGTCTGTTCCGCCGGAACGCGCACCACATCGAAACGCATGGCCTGCGTGCCGCCTTCGCGAACGCCGACGACGGCCTGCGCCGTGTTCTCAAGCACGAAGCCGTCGGGTACCTGGAATGTGAAGCCGAGCTTGGGATGCAGAAAGCGCCGGCCGCGCACAAAGCCTTCGCTGGGGTCTTCGCCATACACGAGATTGTCGATGGCCGAGAGATAAGTGTCGCGGTCGCGTTCGTTGCTGTCGGGCGACGAATACTGACGCGCATTGGCCTGCGCGTTCTGCACCCGCTCCGGCGTGGCCGGATGCGACGACAGGAAGTCGAGCGAACGCGGATCGGCGGGAGCGCGGTTCGCCTTGAGGGCGGCGTTGCGCTCCATTGCCGTCAGAAAACGGGATGCGCCGAACGGATCGAACTTGGCGCGCGACGCGATGCTGACGCCGATGCCGTCGGCCTCGAATTCCTGCGTACGCGAGAAGCTCGCCATCGTCAGCTTGGTCTTGGCCAGCGCCAGCGCGCTCATGTCCGGGTCGTTGCCCATGTCGGCGACAACGCGCGTCACGACGGCAGCCTGCCGCGCCTGATCCTCGCGGATCGCGGCATGCTTGGCGAGCACATGCGCCATCTCGTGGGCGAGGACCGACGACAATTCCGACGTGTCGCTGGCGAGCGCGATCAGTCCGCGGGTGACATAAAGCTGTCCGGTGGGAAGCGCGAAGGCGTTGACTGCGCCCGAATTCAGGATCGTCACCTTGTAGGCGAGATCGGGACGGTCGGACGCAGCGACAAGGCGGTCGACCGTCTTGGTAATCAGGGCCTCGAGCCGCGGGTCGTCGTAGGAGCCGCCGTATGACGAGAGAATGCGCTCATGCTCGCGCTCGGTGGCCGGCGTCTGGGCAGCAGGCTTGTTGGGCTTGATCGGAGCAAGATTAGGGTTCGTCGCCGTTTGGAAGCGGCCCATGTCTCCGCAAGCGCCGAGCGTCAATGCGACGCACAGCGCGACCGCCGCATAAATGCGGCTCGGCCCTTTCTCGTTTTGCTGGCTCGCCGGTTCCGACACGCCGTTATTTGCCCTCATCCCTCGGCACGATGGATTTCGCGGTTAGATTATCCCGCAAGCCCGCATCTGCCGCCGTCATCAACTCAATCTGTCCCGGATACAATACCTCAATCCGGGGGCCGCCACGTCTCTCAATCCAGCCACGAACCATAATTCTCTTGTTTTTCAGAGACTTAAGATCGATTCCGGCGGCTTCGATGGACGGTATGATGCGCCTTGAAATGGTCACGGCAAAGTCCCGCGTCCATCGGCGGCCGAAATTGACGTAAAACGTCGCGCCAGCCAACCGGGCCGACGAAACAGTTCCTTCCACCACGGCAAACCGTCCCACTTGGGTCAAAATATCGTCGGGCCTTTCCGCGTTTTTTAAGGCGGCGGAACCGGCCCAAATGCCGCGCCTCGCGATGCGTGCGGTTGCCTCAGCAGCCCGCAATGTATCGGAACAGGCTTTGTCGGTCGCCTCCGCCCACACCAGCGCGTCGCCGCGCGCCAACAGTTCCGATTGGATCGAGACGGCATCTTTCAGGAAAACAAACGCACCCTGGCGCCCGTAACGATCCGGCGTGTCGGTAGCGCCGTGCAGCGTGACCTCGCGGCCGTCGATCAGCGATGTTAAAACGTCTTTGCCGGATACTGCGGCCTCGTTCGGCAGTTCGATTGCGGCGAGGCGCACCTCGCGCCCGTCGTCGAGGCGAAACGTTCGCGCGTCGAGAACGGCGCTCACCCGGCCTTCGCCTTGCAATGCGAGCGCGCACGATGCGCGAAGTTCGCCGCAACTGAACATCGTCAGCAGCGCCGCGCACCAGACCATCATTGGAATGCGTCGGGCAATCACAGACTGTCAGCCTTGCAGGCGCGGAAGCGGGCGTGGCGCGAAATCAATTTCGATCTGCGAAATGTGTTGCCCGTCGTCGCCGCGAGTCAAGCGTACCCGCATGCAAATCGGCGGGCGCATGACCGGTTGCTTGCTGCGAAGGCATCGTTGCGCCATGATGAAAACAACGAATGATGACGCCAATCAAGGCGTATGATCGACAAGGGAGACGACATTGAAGAAAGTCCTCGCAGGGATCATTTCATCTGTCCTCGTGTTCGGCTCTGGCGCTGCAACAGCGCAAGGCAATCCGCCCCTGAAACTCGGTGCGATTCTCGACATGTCAGGTCTCTACGCCGACATAACCGGCGTGGGCAGTGAGACCGCGGCAAAAATGGCGGCGGAGGATTTTGGCGGCGAAGTTCTCGGCCGCAAGATTGAAATCATCGCGGCGGATCATCTCAACAAGGCCGACCTGTCATCGAGCATCGCCCGCGACATGTTCGACAATCAGGGCGTTGAGGCGATCGTCGATGTCGCGGCATCGGCGACCGCGCTCGCCGCCAACGAAATCGCCAAGGCGCGCAACAAGATCATCATGTTCAACGGGCCCGGATCGGTTCGGCTGACGAACGAGGCCTGTGGTCCTTACACCGTGCACTATGTGTTCGACACGTTCGGGCAGGCGAATTCGACCGGCCTCGCCACGGTGAAGACCGGACTCGACACCTGGTTTTTCCTCCAGGCGGATTATGCGTTCGGGCAGGATCTGGAGAAGGACACCACCAACGTCGTGACCAAGATGGGCGGCAAGGTGCTGGGGACGGTGAAGCACCCGCTCAACACCTCGGACTTCTCGTCGTTCCTGCTGCAGGCTCAGGGATCGAAAGCGAAAGTGGTAGGCCTCGCCAATGCTGGCGGCGATACCATCAACGCCATCAAGCAAGCCGCTGAATTCGGCTTGATGAAGGGCGGCCAGAAACTGTCACCGCTGCTGGCCTTCATTACCGACATCGACAGCATCGGTCTCGAGACAGCGCAAGGACTCGTGCTGGCGGAGGCTTTTTACTGGGACCTGAACGACGATACGCGCGCCTTCACCAAGCGCTTTATGGACAAAGTCAAGCGCGTGCCGACCTCCGCGCAGGCTGGCGTTTATTCGTCCGTGACTCATTATCTCAAGGCCGTGAAAGCCGCAGGCACGACCGACTCCGCAGCCGTCATGAAAGTGATGAAGTCGACGCCGATTAACGACATGTTCGCCAAGAACGGCAGGATCCGCGAGGACGGCCGCATGATCCACGACATGTATCTCTTCGAGGTGAAGAAGCCGTCGGAATCGAAGGGCCGGTGGGATGACTACAAGCTGCTGGCGACCATTCCTGGCGATCAGGCGTTTCAGTCGCTCGATGCCTCGCGCTGTCCGCTGATCAAGAAATAAAAGCACCGTATTCAACGCGCTTTCGATTCAGGGAATCTTCGTCATGACCGACACTGTTCTGCAGAGTCTCGATCGCGGTCTTCTGACCATCACCATGAACCGGCCCGATCGGCGCAATGCCATCAATGCGGAAATGTCGGCGGGCCTGATCGAGGCCGCACGGCGGGCGGCGGACGATTCCGATGTTCGCGCGGTTCTGTTGCGAGGCGCCAATGGTACGTTCTGCGTCGGCGGCGACGTCAAGTCGATGGCGGAAAACAAGTCGACGCTGTCTTACGAGCAAAAGCGCGGAAACCTCCGTCGCGGCATGGAAATCTCACGCATCCTTCACGAAATGACAAAACCGGTGGTGGCGCAGATCGACGGGGCTGCGGCGGGAGCCGGTCTTTCGATTGCGCTGTCCTGCGATCTGCGCGTCGCCTCAGCATCCGCCAAGATCACCACGGCCTTTGCCAAGGTCGGCTTCTCCGGCGACTACGGCGGAACATATTTCCTGACCCAGATGCTGGGCAGCGCCAAGGCGCGCGAGCTTTATCTCCTGTCGCCAGTCTTGACGGCTCAGGAGGCGCTCGCGCTCGGGATGGTCACGAAAGTGGTTCCCGACGCCGAGGTCGGCAACGCGGCAACTGAACTTGCCATGTCGCTGGCGCAGGGGCCGACCGTGACGCTCGGCTACATCAAGCGCAACATCAACAACGCCGAGCAGTTGTCGCTCGAAGCCTGCTTCGACGCCGAAGCCGCGCACCACACGCGTTGCTCGGAAACCGCCGACCATCTGGAAGCCGCCAAGGCCTTCATGGAAAAGCGTGCCGCGGTGTTCAAGGGACATTAACGAGCGCGGTAAACAGGAACACACGAGTGGCGGAATTCATGAGGCTGCGCCAAATCTGTCTCGTTGCGCCGCGTCTTGAGCCCACGGTCGGCGAGATCGCCGCGATCATGGGCCTCAACATCTGCCATCGCGATCCGAACGTTGCGCGTTACGGCCTCGAAAACGCGCTGCTTCCGGTCGATACCATTTTGCTCGAGGTGGTCGCGCCGTTTCGCGACGGCACCGCCGCCGGGCGCTTCGTGGAGAAGACCGGGGGACGCGGCGGCTATATGGCGATCTTCTCATGCGACGATCCGCGCGAACGTCAGACAAACGCCGAGAGCATCGGCGTGCGGACGTCTCATGTCATCGACCGGCCGCCGTATCTCGGCGTTCAGCTTCATCCGCGCGACTGCCGCGCCGCTTTCATCGAATTCAATCACACGGCTGGCAGCGACAACATCCAGGGTGCTTACCCGCCGGCGGGTCCCGATTGGCACAAGGCGATCCGCGACGATGTCACGACGGCGCTGACAGAGGTTGAACTGGCTAGTCCGGATCCGCAGGGACTTGCCGATCACTGGGGCCGCATCATCGGCATTCCTGTGGGCCATTCGGCGGACGTGCCGGAGATCGTGCTGTCCAATAGCAGAATCCGCTTTGCGAAAGGCGACAACGAGATCATGAGCGCGCTGACGTTCCGTGTCCGCGATCCCGCCGCGATCCTAGCTGCTGCGAAAGCCCGGGGGCATACTGTCACCGGGAGCTCTTTCTTTCTCTGCGGCGTCGACTTTCATCTCGCTGCGTGAGCGTTGCGCGTGGCTTTGCGCACCTGATATTCGCGCACCGGATCCGGCGTGAAAGCGCTGTTCCCGACCGGATTTGATCGCTAGATTTCGCCCGCAATAGCAGCTCGCAACAAGGACACCAGATGGCCAAGGATGGATTGACAGTTATCGTGACAGGTTCGGCGTCGGGTCTTGGCGCGGCGTCCGCCGCCATTCTGGCCAAGCAGGGCGCGCGCGTCGTCGTCAACTATTCTTCCAGCCAAAAGGAAGCCGAGCAGACCGCGGATGTCTGCCGAAGCGCGGGCGCCGAGGTCGTGGTGGTGCAGGGTGACGTTTCGCGCGACGAGGACTGCAAGAAAATCGTTGTCGCAGCTGCGCCGTGGGGCCGGCTTGATGCGCTTATCAACAACGCCGGTGTCACCAAGCACATGGATCATGGAAACCTCGACGGCCTTTCTGCCGAGGACTTCCAGCGCATCTACGCGGTCAACACCATCGGCCCGTATCAGATGATCCGCGCCGCGCGCGCTCTACTCGAAGCGGGCGCAAATCACTCGGGCCGCGCCTCGTCCGTGGTGAATGTCTCGTCGATAGCGGGCATCGCCGGAATCGGATCGTCGGTCGCGTATGCGGCGAGCAAGGGCGCGCTGAATACCATCACGCTTTCGCTGTCGCGCGCGCTGGCGCCGCTCATTCGCGTGAACGCCGTCTGCCCAGGTTATATCGATACGCCGTGGTTCACGAAGGGGCGTGGCGAAGAAGCCGCCAACAAGGTTCGTGAGATGGTGACGGCGAAATCGCCACTCAAGATCGCGTCGGCAGCCGAGGATATTGCGGAACTGGTCTGTTTTCTCGCCCGTCCGGAATCACGCAGCATGACCGGTGAGATCGTCCGCATCGACGCCGGTTCGCATCTGGTGTGGTAGGGCTTTGAGCCGGTTCAATCGCCACTGAACGGGCGTCGGTTCCCTGCTCAGAGCCGATGCTGCTCAGACCTTGTTGCCGGGATCGGACACGACGCCGCGGGCAACCAGCCTGTTCCAGATGAACAGCACAACCAGCGCGCCGATGGTTGCGGTGATATACCCCGCACCCTGGTTGGGACCGTAGTGGCCGATGGCCTGACCGATAAAGGTTGCGAGAAAAGCACCGACAATCCCGAGCACCATCGTCAGGATGAAGCCTGTCGGATTATTCGGACCAGGCGACAAAAGCCGTGCAACAAAACCTGCGACCAATCCGACGATGAGAATATGAAGCATTGCTGGGTATCCTTGATGAACAAAATTCTGACGGGATCAGGTGCCGGATCGGCGTGGAGCGAAGACTTCGCTCCACGCTAGTTGATGAGGCCGATCAGATCCAGCGCGAGGCTTCGTGCTCGGTCGGCAGCCGGCCGTTTGGTGTCAGCTGGTTGATCACGTCGGGCAGTTGCTTGGCGAGACCCGCAAGCAATTCGTCACGCGACAAGCCAGTCTGCGACGTCAGCGTGTTGATCTGGTCAGCGCCCAGCGCAGCGCCGAGGTCGGTCGGCGAAATCGGCTTGTTGTTGCCGGTGCCGACCCATGAATTCGCGGTCTCGGTGTGGCCCTTTTCCTGAAACTGCTTGAGCAGATCGTTCAATCCGCCGCTCAAGGCGCCGCCGGCCGCGCCGCCTGCCAGCAATCCGCCGAGTGCGCCACCCAGCGGACCCTTCATCAGATCGCCGAGGCCGCCACCAAGCAGGCCGCCAAGCCCGCTTCCACCGTCAGCGCTGGCCGTGGTCGTTCCGGGCAGCTGCGGGGGAACGGAGGGTGCGCTGTCTGCCGGGCTGGTGCCGGGCTGGCTTCCGCCGATGTGCTTGACCGCCTTGTAGGCAAGGAGGGCAAGGATCGCCATGGTGATCGGCGACATCCCGCCGCTGCTTTCCCCCGGCTGGCTTGGCTCGCTCGGTCCGCGCGGGCCGTTTTGCATACCATTGAGAATGTCGAGCAAACCCATTGTCGTCTCCTGTCGGTCACTTTGGCCCCGGAGGCGAGAGTAGTGTTTGGTCATGACGGTTACAAGGCGGGGTGGCGGTGGCGCGCGCCGTCTGGTATGGAATTGCGAAACTTTTAGGCGTTCTTGCAGGATATTCGCTGTAAGGAATGCGACCGGTCCCGTAGCTCAGCCGGATAGAGCGGCGGTTTCCTAAACCGCAGGTCGGAAGTTCGAGTCTTCCCGGGATCGCCAGTATTTATAGCCTTTTCGAGTATCGTTGAAACCGCCGGGGTAACAGTCGGGGTAACAGCACATCAGCACCTGCCTTTCCCGAATTGACAACCAGAATCGTGGACACTTGCAGTGCTATCAGCGATCACGGTCTCAGCTTCTTTAGAAACTCAAGCGGCACTCCAAGCTGATACAGCAGCGCTCCGCCAGCAGCGACGCTAAGTGCGGCTGCGCCTGTACCAAGCGTGGCAGCATACTTACTAAGAAAAGTATTCACGTGCTTTTTCACTTCGATGGTCGAAGCGTCAACGGCCTTACGTGATGCGGGGCTTCGTTTTGGCTTTTGAACTGCGTCCGCCTTCGCGGCCTTTTCCAAATTCACGTTAAGACGCCTGAGCTCTGCGATCAGTACACCGACTTCTTTAAGGTACCCATCGTCGTCGAGTCGAAGAGCTGGCGGCGGACCGTTATGGTGCCGCAGCGGATCGTAATCGAGCGCATCTTGAAGTGCAGTTATTAATAGCTCGGAAAAGAAGATGACCTGTGACTTGCGCCCTACAACATCGCGACTGAGTGGCACTGGTCGGTCGGGGTCCACCGTATCTTCAATAAGAATACGCAATAGCTCAGCTTTAGTCTGACCTGTTTGCGAAGCCAGATCGTCAAGTCCCTTCATGATGACGGGATCTAGGTTGGTAGTTACTCGCGGCCGCTCTGATAAACTGTTGGGCGTATATTCACGCAGTACGTCTGGCCGCACGTCATATATCCGTTCGCTTTTTGTGACCGGACGTTCGATAGCGCGTTTAGCCGCATACCTACGCTTCTCCCTCAGCGCCTCCAATGCTTCCCTGATGGCGCTCGATCGGGTTTGACCGTCTAGGATGCCGCGCTCAAGCGTCTTTAGATCGCGAGCACTCAGAGAGACCGAAACGGATTTCAGCGGCTCAGTTTTCTTTGTCTTCTTGGCCACAAAATCCCCTGTCAGCAGTGTTCTCGACGGTAATATCTCTCCCTGATCTTCGTCAACATCGCCGTCTCATGCTCCCACGGAATGGCGTTAGACTGTGTAAGTTTTAAATCGGCCATGTACATACCCACGCCGACCCTTCGACGTATTCGCTTTTAGCTCCGTTTCCAAAAACTCATTCGCCAAGGTCAGCGCGCGGATAGTCGAACGCATGTCTCCATCGCAAGCGCAATCGCCTGATCGGTGGCCGCGTCGATTCGTTCCGACTCCTCCTGTGGATTTGGTTGGGGATTGGCCGACATGCTGTGTTCCGCGTTGACTCTCGCAGAAGCATGTTCCTATTTTGTTCCTATGGTGTCAAGTGAGCCAAAACGCCGACTTCCGCCGCCGTGGCGCGTGGAAAGCGCTGGCAAGGATGCGTTCCAGATCAAGGACGCCAACGGTATCACGGTGGCTTGGGTGTACAGTCGCGACCATCTTCATAAGGCGAAATTCGACACGTACTGGGAGCATCTCACGTCGGATGAAGCGCGGCGGATCGCAAAAGCGATTGCGCGCCTTCCAGACTTCCTGCGAACATATCCAGAGTTCGAACGGCGACGAGTCGAAAGGGTAGGCCGCTACTGGAAGTCTTCGCACCCGTATCATGTTGCTTTGCAGAACGCCTACGTCCAAGAAAACTACGACGATATCGTTGCGTGCTGTCGCTATAACAACGTGCCATTTGAAGCCACGGGCGAAAAGCTGGATCGCGGAAACATTAGCTGGTGTGTTTATGAGTTCGCCCGTCAGTTCGATGCGATCCGCTTTTGGGATAAGTTTGGCGGCCGTTGGTTGGTAGAAGACGAATTCATTTGTCCAGAGAAGCAAAACGATTTTCCGGGGATGAAGTCACTGAAGCACAAGGGCGCGATATAAAAACTGATCTTCTAATTTCTGCGGATTGCAAATGCGCTTTGTAACTGACGGGCCGGACATACCGAACTCATTAATAAAAAAGTGGCGTGATGGCGATGTGCTATTTCTCGCGGGCGCAGGTGTCTCGGTGCCCTCCGGCTTACCCCTTTTCGACGGGCTCGCCTTAGATGTTTATAAAGAACTCAACGAATCTTTGTTTACCGCACTAGCAACGGCGAAGAAGCGGCGGAGCGCGGCGGGCAAAAACAAGTATCTTGACTCGCTAGGGCTCTCTTCTGATCGCCGAGTCGAAGCCAATTTGTTCTTCGACAAGCAATATGACCGCTTCTTTTCAGCCATAGAGAAACGATTCGATCCGGACATCCCGGGAAAAGCCAAAACGCGTCACGTTAGGAACGCGGTCGAAAAAATTCTTAGCGAGAAAGAGCACAGCGACAGTCACACCGACTTACTTAGACTCTCGTTAGCGCCAAATTCGTCGGGTGATAAATCAAAGCCATCGTCATGCCGCTTGGTCACGACAAATTTCGATTTGCTTTTTGAAAAAGCGTGGCCCGCAGAGATTGGCGGGGAGGCCATCAGCTTCGATGCAAGAATGGCACCGCGTTCTGGTGCACATGATTTCGAAGGCGTTATCCATCTGCATGGTGCCCTGAGCACGACCGATAACTTGACGTCTAATTACGTTCTCTCGAGTCGTGACTTTGCGCGGGTTTATCTCCGCTCAGGTGTCATAGGAAATTACATTTATGATCTAATTAGACGCTATACGCTTGTCCTTGTAGGTTACTCGGCGGATGATCCCCCAATGCGCTATTTGATGGATGCTATCGGAGAGGATGCCTCTTTATTTTCGGATATGAAGATTCCGTATGCGATTACTGACATTCCGCCCAACGGGCTAGAAGCTATTGAGCAAGCCGCGTGGAAGTCGAAAGAGATTACAGCAATTTTCTTCCAGAGACGGAAAGGAAGAAATCCTTTTGCGCCACTATGGGAGTCGATAAATGCATGGGCCGATTGGGCGCGTGACGAAACTGTCTGGATTGAGCGACAGTTGGCTGAGCACACAAGAGAGAAGTATCAAGATGCTTCACCGTTCCAGAAAGCCTTTGTTCAAGACTTGATGTCTGTTCTCGATAAGGATGAGCTTGAAGAGTCCAGCAAATATCTAATAAAGCGTGGCGTCGATTTCGGATGGATCAGCGTACTCATTGCAGCCATTGACGCTGGCGACAGCGATGTTCAGGTGGGTCGATGATGGTCGCAAGAACCGGAATGCAACAGCGTGAGCATTTACTCTCTCTTTGGGCGCAGGATCGACTAGCCGAAAGGGAGACTGTCTCTTGGGCAATTGATGCGTTAATGAAAATTCGCGGGCGGCTCGGTAGCGAAACAGTTGGGCTATTCGAATTTCTCGAGTCTCACGCCGCTCGAAGCGCTGATCTCTCCAATGAAATGAAGACGCTGTGGCGTCTCTTTCACGAAGTTGCGAGAGAAAGCGCTCATGACCTTAACTACCTCAACCTGTTTGCGCTAAAAGATAAGATACAGGACGGGACTGTCCGCAAAGAGGACATGGATGTCGTTGTGAACAGCATCCGTCCCCGCCTGAAAGCTAAAGAACTCTCTGATTGGATGGAACGAAAGCAACAGGAGTCGACGGGCGAGCAACCATTGGGGTGGGTTCGTTGGAATTTTGAAACTGTCTTTCATTCTTCTGATCTTTTCAGCACACGCCTCAGTCACGCAGAACTTTCGAAACTGTCGACCGATATTCTCAGCCATCTGTTGGAGAGAGGCACGAGCGCGCTAAAGGATGCCTTGGCCAGTGCGCGGACTATTGATTGGCTAAGCGACGAGCGCGATCTGCCAAATATATTAGTTCATCGGGTATTCATTCCGAAAGAAACAGAGAATCCTTCCGAAGATGACGAAGATGACGACGATGCAGATGCTGATAAGTACAACGACAACTTTGTGCCTCTCGTCCGCCTCATTGGCGAAGCGTTCGATACTCTAAAAGATAGCGATCCCATCGCGGCAACGAGAATAAGTGCCTCTTGGAAAGATCAAACAGGCGGACTCTTTGTTCGATTGTTTGCTTTTTCGCTTTGGTTTCGAAATACCGGCCACGAGAAGGTCGTAGCAAGCTTTTTGAGCGCCCTTAAAGATGATGCGTTTTGGCGTTGGATGGTATTTCCGGAAGTTGCCACTCTTCGCGCGCTTCGATGGGCCGATCTTCAGCCGAACGATAAAGCAGATTTGGAAGCACGCCTGTTAGCAGGGCCAACAAATCAAGCTTTTCCGTCAGAAGAAGACGTTCCCGGAGAGGAGATTGAATACCACCGTGATCACGAGTTAGCTCGCCTCGTAGACGCGGGTGTGAATGAGTCTGATTTGATCGTGGGTCTTGTTGAGAGTCGCAGACAGAGGGACGATAAATTCCCTCGTCTGGTTGCGGCGGTGGAGACAGGATTGCCCGGTGCTCGCGTTACCTGGGTGCCCGAAGGACATGCAGACAAATTCGATGACGTCCATCCGTCGAAGTTGTTGGAAGAACTCGCCAATGATCAATCCCAATTTGGTATGGGCAACGATGCGGAAGCGATGGCGAAGACGCCTGACGGCAAGCGCCGTATTCTAGAAGCGTTGACCACTGTCGGAGGGGAAGAGCAGGTTGTTTTAAAGGGCTGGAGCCTCTTGCTGTCATTTGCGCACGAGAAATCCGAAAACCCTTCCGCTGATAGCGAGTTAGTCGAAGCGATCGCAAGAGCAGCATTGACGTTGTCTCCGTCTCTGTTCGCTGCAATTGCGGACCGACTTAGTTATTGGATTGACGCGGCAGACGAACGGGTTCCGAGGTTTGAAGGTGCTCATAGACTCTGGTTTGCGCTGCTGCCCTGCGCCGCCCAGATCGCGAATGATAAAGCGTCCTCGTCTAATCAAGACAGCACCGGGATTGACTTGACGTCGGCAGCACTAAACGAGCCCCTTGGACATTTGTTGTCGTTCTTTGTTCGGAGATGTCCGACGATACCAAAGGAACACACTGATCGTGTCTTGCCAGAGGATTTTGTTCTTGAGCTTAGAAAGCTGACGGGAAGAGCGCGGGAACTGCTCGTTAATCGCATGGCGATTCAGATGAACTATTTCTCACGCGCTGATCGAGCATGGCTTGATGAATTTGTGATTCATCCGATGCTAGCGACAGGTATTGAAAGCGACAGAATTTGGGAAGGGTTTGCCAAATACAGCGCGGTGCCCCGATCAGTGTGGAGCACAATTCAATTCGCTACGTTTAAACGCCTTAGCTCGCCGCAGCTTTCTCCCGAAGCGCGTCGGCGGCTAGCAGAGATGTGCGTGATTCTGTGGGTGTGGTCAAAGAATCCGCAAAATAGCACAACGGTCGATACCGCCAATTTGCGAACCGCGTTCGGTTTAGCTAACGATGATGTGAGAAGCGCGGCGGCGTGGCAGTTTACGACTTTATTTCGCTCGAAGACAGAGGAGACAGAACCAAAGGACGGAGAGAAAGACTCGCGGTTATGGCCCCAAATTGGCAAGGCGTTTTTCGCAGAGGTTTGGCCGCTTGAACCGGCTCTGCAATCGGCACAATCATCAAAAGACTTTGCGAGGTTGCCAGCAAGTGTCGGATTGAGTCATTTTGCTGAAGCGTTGGAAGTGGTGCTTCCGTTCCTTCAGCCATTTGAAGTCTGGGACGTTAGCGGCGGCTTTGGGTTGGATATCAAGCAGCCTAAGACCGAACAAATCGTATCGGCTTACCCAAATGAAACGCTTACCTTGCTAGCTGCAAGCATCAGCGAGCGTCAGCAGAATTTCGTGTATGACTTGGCCGGGCTACTCAGCGCCATCATTGCTGCACGGCCCGAGTTACAAGGTGATCATCGAATGCGTTTCTTACGCAAGCTGACCAAGCGTTAACTCATCAGCGGTCATGTGCAGCGCCACCTCTCTATTTGCGGGTACTGCGGGTACTTGCGGGTAGTTTTCAGGTCCACTGAGAATCCGATTCCAGCGCTGTTATTCTCTATCTATCCAGTTCTGAAAATTACTAAGCTAGAATGAATGGACTGGAAAAGTACCCGCAAGTACCCGCAGTACCCGCAACCAGTGTAACGCGATGTCACGTTCATGCCGGTACTGCCACTTCTTCTGTGGATCGATGGTCGCGCTCATGGGCGATCTATAATAATTTTATATCTCATTCGATGTAAGCGAACTTCATCGAAGATAGAATAATTTTTCAATCGATCAGATTTCACGGGTCCTTCCGGACCGCAAAAAGCGATGCGGGCAAATCCGGGGCGCGATTCAAAAATTTGAAAACTTGGATTTTTATTCTAGTACGGTACGCCGGGAGCATTTCCTTCTAGCCGATCTGGCGGTGAGTCCGCCGACGCCGACGCGCCCCGATGTTGGAACGACGCGGCCGAAAAAGTGGAAGGGGCAATTCGTTGGTTGATTGCGGTCCGCGCCCTGTGGCACATGTTGCAGTTAGAGGCAGGACGCTAGATTCCAACCTAGCGTATCAGTTCGCCGAAATCGATTTCAGGCGTTGTGTCGATCACGGGCTTGCCTGAAGGCTTTCTAGTCGGATTGGTCCGGCTAGATCATCCGAACGTGTGGTTTTCCATGCGGTGACGCCGAGGCGGTAATAGAGACCGCCGGGGAATCGGGCCCCACTCCGCGAGCACTCCTACTACTAGGAGCTTGCAGACTCCTCATCCGGAGGCTTGGCCGTTGCGTCTAGCGCGACGCCGAGGGAGTGCGTCATGACAACCAAATCAGAGTCCGAATATCTTACTGCGTCTCAAGTCCGCCAACGCTTTGGCGGAGCGAGCCGGATGTGGCTTCATCGTCGGATCACTAAGGACGGCTTTCCAGAGCCCGTGCTGTTCGGTGGCCGATTCCGATATTTCAAACTCGCAGATATCCAAGCATGGGAATCCGCGATGATCGCGCGTGGGATTGCCTCGCGTCCGCCAGCTTCATCACAGTGATGGAGCGGCCAAATGGAATCGTTTCTTCGTATCGCGCGAAGCAGCACGCTTCGCGACTTCGGCGATCATGCAGCCCGTGCCCGACGCGAGCGGGAACACGACCGCGCCGGTAATGCCAATGCAACTTCAAGCGTCAACGCCCTTCTCGTTGGCGAACGTCCGGACGCGCGTCATCTTGCCGAACTTGGTTCGCGCCAGAGTTACGCGTTTGCTATTGACGTACTAAAGCGCGAAGCAAGCATTACCGAGGATGTCTTCCGGTCGGCTCTTGATTGCACAACGGATCGTCTAGCAGCATTTCGTGCGGCCCGCATCTTTGATGCGATTCCACGCGACGAAGAAGCCCGCCCTTTCACGCTGGCTGATCTTCGGCAGATGGAATCGGAAGAGGCCGCCTGCGCCCTTGCCTCGATCGGTGTAATCGACTGGCCGATGGCGTCCCGTCGGGTGCGTGCGTTGTTTATGCTTTGCGCGCTGATCGGAAGTCGCCGGTCATGAGTGATTTCAAAAGCAAGCTCGCGTATTCGACCCTTACGGGCGATTTTGGTCATATCTTGCACTGGCTAGATCAGAGCATCCGCCTCGAAACGAACGGCGAAAAGACGATCTACAGCTTCATCACACACGATGAGTACGAACTTTGGCGGTTCGCCAAACCCGCCTCTGAGTCTATGACGCAAGACGAAAACGGTCTTCGAGCCCGCGACAAAAGGATCGCAAAGGCTTGGATGAAGTTTGCTGAATACTGGGATCAGCGCATGTACCGCGAAGAGGCTGTGGCCAAGGCTTGCATAGGCGCTACGTTCGGCACGGAAATGAAGGACGCCGAGCAAGTTCTTATGGATGTGATTTGCAACGAAAGTGGTGCCAGTCGCGTGCGGAATGTTCTGAAGAAGTGGGGAATCAAATGGCGGCCGCCGTCAGAGTTTGAAGAGCGGAATCGTTCAAAGCATCGGGACTGATCCAACGGTGTGGATCAGGAGTTGGATCGCAGTCCGTCTATCCTTCAATCATCGCAGCGCATTGCTGCAACGATCCCGAAGGACAAAGCCATGCACGGTCTTACGCAAGCACAGGTGAACACGCGAGCCAAGGATATGGGCGCGCACGTCGTTGCAAAGCGCAAAGAGTTTAAGCGCGCCGAAATGCAAGAGGAGTCTGAATCCGAAGCGGCTTGGCTTCATGATCAGCGTCTTGTTTCGCACTGGCAGGAGACGCGGAAAGTTTACGATGCTTACCGCAAAGACGAATTCGACGGCCATAATGTAAAGGCGCAGCTTGCCGAGGCAGAGGCCGTCATGGCGGAGGCCAAAGCCGTCCTAGACGAGCATCGCCAAGCCCGTAATGCCGTCCGTGGCAGCGTCCAAACTTCCCAAGTTGACGAGTGGATCGCGCTACAACGTGCGTCCGCGAAATGGCGGCCAAATATTCCCGAGGTGAAGGCCCCAAAGAATAGCACGCCAGCGAAGGAACTGGAGAAGGCTCGTTCGCACGTCGACGCGCTAAAGGCATCCATTCGGGGCGCTGAAATCGCTTGGCTCCCCGAGAGTGAAGCACTCGCAAAAGCGGTCGCGACTATTGATGCTGTTGCCATTACTGGCGCGCCAGATTTTCGTGGGCTCTTCCGATTAGCCAAGCCGAGCCACGCGAGTCGGCGTGCCGTACAGGGCAATCTGGAATGGCCGAAACAGTATGTCGGTAGTGAGTTTAGAAACGACGGGTTCGCGCTGCTTGTCTGGTTAAACCGCGAGGCGCTTGTTGAGCGGGCACGCAAGGAGATTGGCGCGCTGGCCCGGCCGGAAAATGCACTAACGGTACCAGAGCGAGAAGAGAAGTTGTCTCTACTCCGCGCGAAGCTTTTGGCCGCAGAGCGTTTGGAAGAAGCGTGGTTCTTGTTAGCGGTAAAGGACGATCCGCGCTTGCAGCGCCGCCGCATCGATATGCGTGCACTGCTCCAAATCGAAGAGCGCGAATCCAACGCAGCCGACGATGTCGAGGACTTTGGCTAAGGATTCGTGCGGCCATGACCCGCACGAAACGGAGCGGAGTTTCGCCGAATTTCGCCGCTCCGTAGGTTGCCCGGCCGGAAGGGCTGGACTCCGCTTCGGCCGGGCGACTTCTCCCTCTCCTTATCTGACAGTGCAACTCACACAAAAGGAACGACCATGACTCAGTCAATCACAAGCCAAGACGTTTACGACGCCCTCAAGCGCGTGAAAGCCGATTCGGGTCAGCCCGAGGTGCGCGCCATTCTCCAGCGCGTCGCAGGCGTAAACGCGACGAGCGAACTTCGACCCGATCAATATGCCGCCGTGATCGCCGCGTGTGGCCCCGTGCCGTTCGTCAAGCCAGATGGCAGCATCGACGACCGGGCAATCTTCGCGAAGTGGAATGCGTCCGGGAAGCGGGCCAGTTGGTGAGTCATTTGCGCGCTTCGTTATTGCCTAATGGTGACGTTGTGATCCGGTGTGCGATCACGCTCACCAGGACCGTAATCACGAAGCGCGCACTAGTCAGCATCGCGCGGCGGGCCCGCGCGCGCCGGTTGAAGTTACGGAGTAAAGGCGATGACAAGCAAAAGCAATGACCCACGCGGTCGCCGCACGGTAGACGTTACCGCTCTCCGGCGCTATCCGCAAAACACCTTCACGCTTATTCCGCTGCACCCGTATGTCAGCAAAACCGAGCGCTACGGCCGTGTCGTGTTTGATGGCAAGCGGCCACGGGACAACAACTGGACCAAGAAGACCTACTTCACGCATAATACTATCGAGTCGGCCAAGTCCGAAAATCACAACGTCGGCGTGCGACTTCGCGACGATCAATTGGTGTTAGACATCGATCCGCGAAATGGCGGCGACGACGGCTTCGCGAATCTGTGTTTTGATCTTGGGTTGGACCCGACGAAGTGGCCGCATGTCATTACCGGATCGGGCGGGCACCACTACTATTTAAGCAAGCTTCCCGGCACGCGAGTCGTGGATACTCTCGAAGCTTATCCCGGCGTTGAATTCAAATCATTGGGTCGCCAAGTCGTCGCAGCTGGATGCATTCATCCGGAGACTAGAAAGCGCTACGTGTGGGATGACAAATCACCACGCGTTGACAAGTTGTTGCCGCGCGTGCCGAAGAATCTCATGGACTTGATCCAGCGCCCTGAACGGTCGGAAGGCGCTGACGGTGGGACATATTCTAACGAGCACATCGCGAAGTGTCTGGCCGTGCTTGATCCTTGCGATTTCAACACCAATGATAAATGGTTTCCCCTGATCGCCAGTGTGCATCACGCCAGCGGTGGCGAGGCCCGGCAGGAATTCATCGATTGGTCTACCGGTGACTCGAAGTTTGGAAATGATACCTATTTGATCGGACGTCGTTGGGATTCGTTTCACGCCAGCAAGGGCGACGGCTACACATCGAAGACGCTTGAATTTCATCTTCGCAAAGCTGGACATTCCGAATTGCAAATCGCTGGCGACGCGGCCGACGATTTCGACGACGACTTGCCAGACGATGGCGAGGAGTTCGACTTCGACACGCCCGCGCTTGTGGCACCTATCCAGTATGACGTGACGAAGTTGCCCGCCATGTTGGACCACGCCGAAGCCGCGATGTTGGCCGCTCGCGTGCCCTTGTATCAAATGGGCGGCCGTCTCGTTCATCCTGTCCGGGTAGACTCAGATTCCAACGACGCCGACGACGTGCGGCGGAAGAAAGGATCACTTACCATTCGTGAGGTAAGCGCGCTCCGGCTCCGTGAATACATGATCGAACACGTGCCGTTATATTCTGTCAAAGCGAACAAGGGTGGCGATCCCAAGCGCCTCCGCTTTGCTGCGCCGATGGCTCTTGCGCATCACTACCTCGCCCGTGATGATCGTTGGGGCGTGCCGGTGCTCAACGGCGTAATCGAAACTCCGACGCTGCGCCGGGACGGGACGTTGTTGGAGGATGACGGCTACGATCCCGAATCGGGGTTGTTGCTGGACAAGGGCGGCGTCGATTACCCGAATATCAAAGAAAAGCCATCGAAGTCAGAGGCAATGGCCGCGCTGGCGATAATGAAAGAGCCATTTAAGGATTTCCCGTTCGTGAAAAACGCGAAGGGCGAAAGTGCGAGTCTTTCTGTAATGCTGTCGGCCGTGCTGACAGGCGTCACCCGCCGTACTCTGCACTCGGCACCAATGCACGGCACCAGCGCGCCTACGATGGGCACCGGCAAGACCTTGGCGATGGACACCGTGTCGCTGATCGTGACCGGCCGTCTAACAACGGCAATGTCGCAGGGCGCGTCCGAGGAAGAGGATGAGAAGCGCCTCTTCTCCGTGCTGTTGCAGAACGATCAGATTCTGCTGATCGATAACGTCAAGCGCCCAATCGAAGGTGACGCCCTCTGCACGATACTAACTCAGGCATCTTGGCAAAGCCGGATCCTTGGCGAGAATCGTAAGGTCGCGGTGCCGACGAACGCGTTGCTCCTAGCGAGCGGAAACAATCTCACCTTTAAGGGGGACATGACGACTCGCGCGCTACTTTGTCGGATGGACGCACGAGTCGAGCGGCCGGAAACGCGCCGGTTTGCCGTGAACTTGAAAACAGCGATTCCGAAACGACGTGCCGAATTGGTGACGGCCGCCTTGACGGTATTGCGCGCGTTCGTGACGGCCGGTCGGCCCGGACTGGACACGCTTACGCCGTTCGGACGTTTTGAAGATTGGTCAAATCTTGTGCGCGGCGCGCTTGTGTGGCTTGGGGAGCCGGACCCATGCAAGACTAGAAACTTCATCGCCGTTGACGATCCGGACCGCAACGACCTTGAGCACTTGCTTTCCGTCATACGCGATAATGTTGATGAAGGCCGTTCATGGACGGCGCGTGATCTGATTGAGATTGCCGACTGCACTGACGACGCACTCTTGGACGCCATATCTGCGGTCGTGCCAAAGATCACGTCAAGCACGCTTGGTGCTTACCTCAAGTCGAAGCAGGGCCGCATAGTTGGCGGAATGCGACTGGAGTCGGATTACAACACCAATCGGAAGCTTTGGACCTATCGCGTCAAGAAGTCTTGAGCTTGGTAACGTTCGACGTGACCTTCTTCACTTTCGACTTGGAAGCGGGTTTTGCCAAAAGCGAGCCAATATGTTCCGACCATGCTTCAAAGGCTAGCACTTTATCCTTTGCGAAGTCGTGCCGTTGGTAAATACCGGCGACGCCACCGAACGATCCTGAGACATGATTCAAGCATCGTTCGATAACGGGCAACTGTATGCCTAAGCGCGCCATTCCAGTTGCCATCGTGCGGCGGAGATCGTGCATGACCCAAGGCGCAATCTTGGATTTGGCTGGATCATCGCTGTTCTGTTTGGCCTCTTCCTTGGCATGCCTGAGCATTGCTAAGTCAAGCGCTCGCTTTGCTCGCGACATTCCAGATACCGGAGTTTCACCAGTTGTCGTGAAAACGAGCCCTGCTTTGCTCTTGATACGCGGCAGATCGTCGATAACCTTGACGGATAAGCTCGTCAGATGAATCCCATGAGCTTCGCCGTTCTTTGCGCGGTCGCCCGGAATCGTCCAGAGCCGGGCCTTCATGTTAAGCTCGGAATCAGGCATGTCCGATACTTCTGAGAGGCGCGTCCCGGTCAGGATGAGCAGTTTGGTTAGAGGGCCAAACGGCCAGCTTACATCATTCGCAGCGAGCCAAAGCCAACGCAGTTCTTCGTCGGATAGAACGCGGTCCCGCGTTTTCTGTTTCGTCGGCTTTTTTACTCCTTGAGATGGAGACCGTTCCAAGTATGCTTGGTCAACGCACCAATTGAAAAAATGGGATAACGCAGCGACCATGCGGTTCGCCGATACAGCCGCGCCCTGCTCAACCATTGAATTTACGAGGGCGATTACATCACGCTTTTCGATTTCCTTAATTCGGCGCTTTTGCCACCTGGGCAAAACTCGTTTGGTGAAAAGCCGTCTAAGTTCGTACGACGTAGACGGCCGAAGTTTCGCTAGATGTTGTCTGTCGTACGTTTGAAAGATAGCTCCTACCAATTCTTCCTTGGTTAGTCCGAGTTTCTCGGATAGGCGAGCTTCTGTTTTCTCCGTTTGGGGGTCTTGCCCAATTGCCACGGCCCGCAGAGCGATACGGGCGCGCGTACGAGCATCGGGCGACTCGCTAGTGGGGTCTTTCGCAATGCGGGCTTTGGCCGCTTCCTTGGTCTCGCCAAGCCGCAAGGTGGGATACCGACCTAATGTGTGTTTGCGCGGACGGCCGTTGAACCGATAGCGGACGACCCAGCTTTTGACGCCACTAGGTTGAACCACCAAATAGAGACCCGGACACAGCCCGTCGGCTATCTCGCGGCGGTTGGCCGTGGGCTTTATTCTTTCGATGCTTTCGACGGTCAGGGCTTTGGACATGGGCTCACAGGGGTAACGTTAGGGTAACGAGGAGTGGCTGTTATATGCCGTTACGTCGTCCCGTCACTTTACGTCACACCTCGCAAAAAACCAATGTTTATGGACCTTTCTAACGCGCGAAACGTGCGGAAGTGTGACATTGGTTAATGCTGTGAGTGCGGTTTCCTAAACCGCAGGTCGGAAGTTCGAGTCTTCCCGGGATCGCCAATACCTTTGATGCGTTTAAGGCAACACATGCAATCGCAGTGGTTGGCCCATTCGCGACCTAGCCTGTAAAATACGAGGGAAACCGAATTCGCAATTCATTGCTGAAAGCAAGGGATCGCGAAAGATGATCGCGCAACGCAGTCTGCGCCAGAGCAGGATCTTGTTGCACAATTGAGCGGACGATTTTCGAATGGTCGCGAATGATCTGATTGGCCTTGTTTCCGATAGGAAGATGAAGCCTTCGAATGCGGTCAACATGGCCGCTTTGTTCCCGCACCAGTGACCAGAGGTGAGATACGCCGGCCGCATCGTAAAGGGTCTTGTGAAAAGCCAGATCCGATTGATTGAACTCATCGAGCTTGTCATCACGGGCCTGGTTGCGCTGGTTCGCGATGATCGAACGAAGTTCGGCGATCAGCGCTGGGTCTCCTGAGATTGCGAGGACGCGCACAACCTCCTGCTCAATCGAACGGCGAAGAAATTGCGCTTGCCGCGCGAGCGCCACGTCGATCAAGCTCACACGCGTTCCGCTCTGCGGGAAGATGTCGACGAGCCCGGCTGACTCAAGCCGAATAAGCGCGTCACGGATCGGCGTCGAACTCAGTCGAAATTGTTGCTGCAGCGCGACTCGCGACAGGGGCGTCCCCGGCGGAAGGCGCAAGGAGATGATGTCGGCGAGCAATTGCTCGAAAACCGAAGGCCCCTCGGGCAGCGCAGTGTCATGATTGGAGGCAGCTGAAGCTCTCATATGTGCACTCTTTCACTAATGCATTAGCTTGACAACTGATGCATTAGTTTGTCTGGTTGCCGTGGTTATCTCGCGGAGCACTCAAAAAAACGCAGAAACCGCATACAGGGAGGTTCAAATGAAGAGTCTGGCATACGCCGTCGCGGGTATCCTGGCTGCCGTGTTACCAACAATGGCCGTACAGGCTGCGGACTATCCGGACCGCACGATTACCGCTGTGGTCCCGTTTCCCGCCGGCGGCGCGAGCGACATTACCGCGCGGCTGGTCACTGGAAAACTGGCTGAGCGCTTAAAGCAGAATGTCCTGGTAGAGAATCGAGCAGGGGCCAGTGGCACACTTGGAGCACTGGCGATCAAGCAGGCCGCGCCTGATGGTTACTCGTTACTGGTCGCGTCGATCGGCGTGTACGGCATAAATCCTGCCCTGTTTAAAGATCTGAAGTACGATCCTCTCGCAGACTTCGATCTGCTCTCTGTCGCTGTCCGCACGCCCAATGTTCTTGTCGCGAGCCCGCAGTTTCCAGCCAACAATGTCGCCGAGCTGATCGCCTATCTGAAGAAGAATCCGGGGAAAGTGACATTCGCATCTTCGGGTGTGGGTTCATCGGATCATCTCACAGCCGAGCTATTCTGGCAGAAGAGCGGTACGTCGGGCGCTCATATCCCTTACAAGGGCGGTGCTCCGGCGATCAACGATTTGTTGGGCGGACACGTCAACGTCTCGTTCCAGAATCTGGGCGCAATCGCGCAGAATGTTAAGGAGGGCAAGCTCAAGGCTTTGGGCGTGACCAGCGCGAAGCGAAATCCCACACTTCCTGACGTGCCGACGATGACTGAACAGGGTGTCGGAGGTCTTGAAGTGTACTCCTGGCAAGCGATTGCCGCGCCCAAGGGGCTGCCGCCAGCGGTAAAGGCCAAACTGGAATCCGAACTTTCAGCCTCGGCCAAGGCCCCGGATGTTCAAACAAAATTCGAGGCGATTGGATTTGAGGTCGTCGCGAGCAACGGCGACCAGTTCAAGAAATTCCTGACCGAGGAAATCGCGCGCTGGAAGGTGGTTGTCGATACGGGAAAAATAACGCCGCAATAGGTCCGCAGTAGATTTCAAATAATTAGGGAATTCCAGTTTGTCAGCGGATGCAGAAGTCAACATGCGTGGACTCGGCGCACCAGTCGTCACGGAGATGCTCGTCATCCCCGTGGCCGGCGAGGATAGCATGCTGCTCAATTTGAGCGGCGCTCACGGTCCGCTCTTTACCCGCAACCTTGTTATCCTGAAGGATAACGCCGGTCGCACAGGGGCAGGCGAGGTTCCGGGGGGCGAGCGCATCAGACAAACGCTCGAGGATGCACGCTCGCTCGTGATCGGCCAGTCCGTCGCCAACTATAACGCTGTGCTGAATGCCATGAGGGCGCGATTTTCAAATCGCGATGATGCAGGGCGTGGCCAGCAAACGTTCGATCTGCGCGTTGCGATCCACGCCGTAACGGCAGTCGAGTCGGCGTTGCTCGATCTGCTGGGGCAGTTCTTGAACCTGCCGGTTGCCGCGTTGCTGGGAGAGGGGCAGCAGCGTAAGGCGGTTCAGGTGCTGGGCTATCTCTTTTATGTTGGGGACCGAACAAAAACGAACCTCAAATATCGAAGCACCCGCGATGAGAAGGATGACTGGATACGGCTGCGTGATGAAGTGGCGGTCTCCCCGGAAGCTGTCGTTCGCCTCGCCGAAGCGGCACATGGCCGCTATGGATTTCTCGACTTCAAGCTCAAGGGCGGCGTTTTTCGGGGTGAAGAAGAGATGGCGGCGGTGGCCGCGCTGGCTCATCGTTTTCCCAAGGCGCGAGTTACCCTCGATCCGAATGGAGCCTGGTCGCTGGAAGAAGCTGTCCGTCTGTGCGGACAAAACCCAGGCGTTCTTGCCTACGCGGAAGATCCTTGCGGGGCCGAGAACGGTCTTTCCGGTCGCGAAATCATGTCTGAGTTCAAGCGTGCGACAGGACTTCCAACGGCAACCAATATGGTCGCGACGGACTGGCGGCAAATGGGACATGCGATACAGCTGCAATCGGTCGACATTCCGCTGGCTGATCCGCATTTCTGGACAATGCAGGGGGCTGTCCGTGTGGCGCAGACCTGCCGCGATTTCGGCCTGACCTGGGGCGCCCATTCCAATTCGCATTTCGATATTTCACTGGCGATGGTGACCCACACCGCGGCCGCCGCACCCGGCCGTGTGACAGCCATCGATACCCATTGGATTTGGCAGGACGGTCAAAGACTGACTCGAGAGCCATTCAGGATTGTCGATGGGTTCATTGCAGTCCCCGAGCGGCCGGGTCTCGGGATCGACGTCGACATGGAGCAGGTTGCCTCAGCTCACGAACGTTACAAGAGCATCGGCGACGGCTCCCGCGATGATGCCGCGGCCATGCAATTTCTCATTCCTGGTTGGCGGTTCGACAACAAGCGGCCAGCAATGGTCCGCTGAGATCGGAGCGCGCGACCGCTCAACGGATGATGCGACGCTTTCCTAATCCGGAAGTCGGAAGTTCGCGTCTTCCCGGGATCGTGATTCAACTTCGGTCACAAGATGTCGACGCGGAACTAGTCGGAGATGATCATGGCCCAGAACACGCGATAGGGCGATGCGGGATTTGCCACGGAGGCAACGCCCACCTTTCTTGCGCCGGGCATCAGCAGATTTTCGCGGTGACCGGGACTGTCCTTCCACTGCTGAAACGTCTCTGCGAATGTCCTGAAGCCTGCCGCGATGTTTTCGGCGGCGCGTGATTTCCGCAATCCGGCAACGCGGGTGGTGAAGCTGCCCCCAACGGTATGGCTTACGGTTCCACCGGACGCCATCGCGCGCGCCTGATGAAGCGCGACGGCAGTCAGGCGACTGTCTGTCTGAACTGACGAGAGTCCATTGGCGCGCCGATAGGCGCTGATCTGGCTTGCATAGTCGGCTGCGTTCGCAGGAGCGAGAAGCGCCAGTCCGAGGACAAACACGATAAGAAAAGTTTTCATCTGCATCGCCCCCCGATTAAGCCGTTGGCGATCGCGTATGGCACGAGGTCGGCGGTTTCAAGGCGAACTGCAATCAGGTTCGCATTTGCTGCGGTAAGCGATGTCGCGGCGAGTTCTCACCGCGACATCGATTGGTCTCGCCGGTTGCGTGCGCTCTAGTCCAGCTTCACGCCTGCTTCGCTCACGACCTTCTGCCAGCGCACGGTTTCCGCGGACACCATGGTTGCGAATGCGGGGCCGGTCACATCGGGAACGTCAGAGCCATTGCGTTCCCAGGCGTCCTTGATCGTCGGGTTTTGCAAGGCCTTCTGCAATTCCTTGGTCATGCGCTCCACGATCGCGGGCGGCGTGTTCTTCGGCGCGAAAACGCCGTACCACGTCGAGACCTCGTAGCCTTGGACGCCTGCTTCCGCAGCGGTCGGCACATCGGGGAATGCCGGCACACGTTTTGGAGCCGCAACCGCGAGCGCCCGCAACTGTCCGCTCCGGATTTGCGGTGCCGACGAGCCAAGCCCGTCGAATACCAGCGGCACATGGCCGGCGACGAGGTCCTGCATCGCAGGCCCCGCGCCGCGATAAGGCACATGGAGGATGCGTGTCTTGGTCTGGATCTTGAACAGTTCACCGGCGAGATGATGCGTGGTGCCGGCCCCGGCAGAGCCGTAGTTGAGCTTGTCCGGGTTGGCCTTCAGGTAAGCCACGAAGTCGGCGAGGGTCTTGGCGGCAACCTTGTCGGGATTGACGACGATGACCTGCGGCGGCCGCGCTATCAGCGCGACGGGGATGAAATCCTTCTCAAGGTTGTAGTCGAGATTGGGGTACAGCGCCGGCGCAATGGCGTGATGAGCCGCGCCGACGAAAAAAGTATAGCCGTCGGGCGAAGCCTTCGACGCCTGCGATGCGCCCACCGTGCCACCCGCGCCTGCGCGGTTTTCGATGATTACGCGCTGGCCCAGTTGCTGGTCGAGCTGGGCCGCGAGCGGGCGGGCAAAAGCGTCGGTGCCGCCACCGGCTGCGAACGGCACAACGAAAGTGACCGGTTTGGTCGGCCATGATTGAGCCTGGGCCGGGCTGGTCATGACAGACCCAGCCAGCAGCGTGAATAAAGCGTAACAACCGAATTTGACGTTCACGGTCTTTCCTCCCTGAATTTGCGCACAGCTTGTGCCGCCGCGTTTTTGCCGGATCGCTCCGGAGTGATGGATAAACAGATAGGCAGCGATGTCGTAAGCGCTGCGAAAAGCCGCGCATAATCCAGCAAGCCAGCCATCCGGACAACGGGTCTTATCGTCGCTGCGCCACCCCGCGTCGAAGATTTGAAGCCGGTGCCCTGCTGCCAGGATGTCGACCGCCCCGCGCTGGCGCGCTCAAGCTCTCCTTAGTATGATGAATTATTGACGATGTCATACATCACATGCAAGCGTTCGCTGGGGTGACCTTTCAAGCGAGATCGTAGCGCGGATGTTCGGAATTCTGGGTTTTGGCTTCCTTCTCGGAATGCAGCACGCGCTCGAAGCCGATCATATCGCGGCGGTATCCAGCATCGCCGCCCGGCGCGCCAATCTCGGCGACATCGTCAAGCATGGACTGACCTGGGGGCTGGGCCACACCGTCACGCTGTTCGTCTTCGCCGGTGCGGCCATTCTGCTCGGTCATGCCATTCCCGAACACGTCTCGGGTCCGTTGGAAACCGCAGTCGGTATCATGCTGGTCGGGCTTGGCGCGCATGTGCTGTGGCGGCTGTGGCGCGACCGCGTGCATTTCCACCAGCATCGTCACGGCGACGGCACCGAGCACTTTCATCTGCATAGCCATGCCGCGGATGCGGTTCCGCATCAGCGCAGCAGTCACGCGCACTCGCACGGCTTTCGATGGCGAACGCTGCTGGTCGGGCTGATGCACGGCATGGCCGGCTCGGCTGCATTGCTTGTGCTTGCGGTGACGCAGGCCGCGAGCCCGGCGGATGGGTTGCTGTACGTACTGCTGTTCGGAGTAGGGTCGATGGTGGGCATGGGCGCGCTGTCAGCAGTGATCGCGGTGCCGCTTGTCGTCTCCGCGCGCTGGCTGACCTGGGCCAATCGCACGCTGCAAGGCGTCGTCGGCGTCGTGACGATCGGAATCGGAGCCATGACGGTCTACGCGACGGCGTTTGCTTAAGAGCACGCATTCCCTCGCGCAGCTTGTCGCCGTGGCTGCCGGTGTGCAGACTGGCGCAAAAGCGAAAAACAGCCGACGAGGACGCCTTGACCCATCACCGCGAGATTTACGCCATCCGTTATGCGACGATGACGGGACGGCCGCCGCATATGAATTTCATGATGCCGGATCCGCATAACGAAGGCGCCGATCTCGATTATTATGTCTGGCTGATCCGCGGCGGCGACGGCGACATCCTGGTCGATACCGGTTTCAACGAGGTCGCCGCGCGCGAGCGGTCGCGAACGCTGACGATCAATCCCGCCGATGCGCTCAAACAGTTCGGCGTTCATCCCGATACGATTCGCGATGTGGTCATCACGCATCTGCACTACGATCACGCCGGAAACCTCGACCGCTTTCCCAATGCGCGGTTTCATCTGCAGGATCGCGAAATGAGCTTCGCCACCGGCCGCTGCATGTGCCATGGCCTGCTGCGTCATCCGTTCTCGGTGGAAGACGTGACGCTGATGGTGCGTCATGTGTTCGGCGAGCGCGTCGTGTTTCATGACGGCGATGATGAGATTGCGCCCGGCGTGACGTTGCATCGCGTCGGCGGCCATTCTGATGGTTTGCAGGTGGTGCGCGTCGAAACCGAACGCGGGCCCGTGGTGCTGGCATCCGATGCGGCGCACTATTACGCCAACATGCACCGCGGCAACCCGTTCCCGATCATCTACAACCTCGGCGACATGATGGAAGGCTGGAAAACCGTGGAGCGGCTTGCAGGCCATCGCGATCGCGTCATTCCCGGCCACGATCCGCTGGTACGCGAACTTTATCCGCGCGCAAGCGACACAGCCGATGCGGTTGCGCTGCATAAAAACCCGAAGCGTTCATTCGCCGGCTAGCGCCGAATATCCTCGCGAGCCGAACAAGCAATCTTGATTGCGATGCTTGAGCGCCCGTTGATATAGGTTCAACCAGTCCGCTGCGAACCGGCCGGGGATCAATAAGGTAGAGACGAGTTTGCACGCAATGCACGGCAGAGACGGTCAATCGGGAACAAAGACAGCCTTCGTGTTCGCAGGTGGCGGAAGTTTCGGTGCGATTCAGGTCGGGATGATGCAGGCGCTGGCGGCTCATGGGGTCACGGCCGACCTTGTGGTGGGGTCGAGCGTCGGCGCCATGAATGGCGCCTATTATGCCGGCGCGCCGACGCTGGATGGCGTCAAGAAACTGGCGGACATCTGGCGAGGGCTGACGCGGCGTGATGTCTTTCCGGTGACACTCCATGCGTTCTTCGGATTTTTGTGGCGCCGCGATTTCCTCATTTCGCATGATGGCATCCGCAAGCTGATCGAGGACCATCTCCCGTACAAGAATCTGGAAGAGGCGGTCGTGCCGGTTCATATCGTGACCACCGACATCGTTTCCGGCGAGACGGTGGTGCTGTCGGAAGGCTCCGCTGCCGAAGCCATCGTGGCCAGCACGGCGATTCCAGGAGCGTTCGCGCCGGTGAGGCATCAAGGCCGGTTTCTTGCTGACGGCGCCATATCGAGCAACACGCCAATCCGCGTCGCCATCGCGAAAGGCGCGAGCCGGCTGATAATTATGCCGACCGGGTTTGCCTGCGCGGGGACCGATCCCCCGGTCGGCGCGGTCGCAACCGCGCTGCACGCGCTGACGCTGCTGATTTCCCGTCAGATGACTACCGAACTGGAGTATCTTGAGCCGAGCATCGATTACTACGTCGTGCCGCCACTCTGTCCGCTGGTAGGCTCGCCGTATGATTTCACCCGGACAGACGACCACATCACGCGCGCGATCAAAAACACGGATGCGTGGCTCGCCGATGGTGGGCTCGAGAAGGGCGGTATCCCAGGCGAGATGCGTCCGCACCGGCATTGATCGTCGAATAACGGCCGGCCGCGGCGAAATATTGCTCTGCAACAAGCCTCGGACTGCAAGCCCTACGCGCGCGATATGACAGGATGACGTCAGGGCGTCTCTCATCTCCGCCTCACTGTTGATGTCGATGCTCGCCGGTTTCGTGTATGATTTTCACCGATGCCCGGCGTTTTGCCGAACCCGCTATCGAGGTTTTTATGCAAACTCTCATGCTTCCGTTTTCGCCGCGGTTCATTGTCCTGACGCTCTGCATTTTGATCACCGTCTTGCTGGTTTGCGGCGCGATTTACGATTTCGACGACATCGTCTTGTTTGCAATTCCGATTACAATTTTCGGATCGCTGTCGATACTCGGCATCAACGATATTCTTCAGAAGAGCCACGCCGTTCTGCGCAACTATCCGATCTCCGCGCATATCCGGTTTCTGCTGGAAGAAATCCGGCCGGAGATGCGGCAGTATTTCTTCGAGAGCGAGAAAGACGGCAAGCCGTTCAGCCGCGACACCCGCGCCGTGGTCTATCAGCGCGCGAAGATGGTGCTCGACAAGCGCCCGTTCGGCACGCAGGAAGATGTTTACGCCGAAGGTTATGAGTGGATGAACCACTCGGTCTCGCCGAAGCCGCTGGCCGACGAACACTTCCGCGTCACGATCGGCGGACCGGATTGCACCAAGCCGTATTCTGCGTCGGTCTTCAATATCTCCGCCATGAGTTTCGGCGCGCTCAGCCCGAACGCTGTGCGCGCGCTCAATGCCGGGGCGAAGAAGGGAAATTTCGCGCACGACACCGGCGAGGGTGGCGTCAGCCCTTACCATCGCGAGAATGGCGGCGACCTGATCTGGGAAATCGGATCGGGATACTTTGGCTGCCGCAATCCGGATGGAACGTTCAACCCCGAATTGTTCGCGAAGGTCGCGAGCGATGACCAGATCAAGATGGTCGAATTGAAAGTCAGTCAGGGCGCGAAGCCCGGTCATGGCGGCGTGCTTCCGGCCGCGAAAGTGTCCGAGGAAATTTCGCGCATTCGCGGCGTCGCGATGGGCGAGGATTGCATTTCGCCCGCCTATCATCGCGCGTTCTCGACGCCCATCGAGATGATGCAGTTCATCGGCGAGATGCGGCGGCTGTCGGGCGGCAAGCCGGTGGGCTTCAAACTTTGCATCGGCCATCGCTGGGAGTTTCTCGCGATCTGCAAGGCGATGGTCAAGACCGGAATCTATCCCGACTTCATTGTGGTCGACGGCAAGGAAGGCGGCACCGGCGCTGCACCCGCCGAATTCATGGACCATCTCGGCATGCCGATGCGCGAAGGCGTCAGCTTCGTTCATAACGCCTTGATCGGCATCAATGCGCGGGATCGCGTGCGGATCGGTGCGGCGGGCAAGATTGCGACGGGGTTCGATCTCGCGCGTGCCATGGCGCTGGGCGCGGACTGGTGCAACTCCGCGCGCGGATTCATGTTCGCGCTGGGGTGCATCCAGTCGTTGAGCTGCCATACGGATCGCTGTCCAACCGGCGTGACGACGCAGGATCCGACGCGAAATCGCGCGCTCGTGGTGCCGGACAAGACGACACGGGTTTACAACTATCATCACGCAACGCTTCATGCGCTGGCCGAGTTGATCGCAGCCGCGGGCCTCAGCCATCCGCAGGAAATCCGTCCGATCCATTTCTCGCATCGTATATCGGGAACGGATGTTCTGTCGTTCGCGCGGCTTTATCCGCAGCTTCGTCCCGGCGAACTGCTGGAAGGCAAGGTCGATAACCCGCGCTTCCATGCCTGGGCGTTCGCACAAGCTGAATCGTTTGCGCCACTTCCGGCGACGCCTGCAACGGTATCCGCGCCGGTTGCCGTGCGTGGCTAGAACTCGCCGTGCAGGCGGGCCGAGAAAATCGAGACGGGTCCGCGGTCTGTGTTGTAGGCGGGGTTTACGATCAGTTGGTAATCCGCCGTGAGCGTGAACGTTTTATCGAGGGCCAGCGCATAATAGGTTTCGAGAATGCGCTCGTTGCTGTAGTTCAACCGGCCGTCGCCGATCAGAAGACCCTTGCCGCCTGCGGCGAGGAAATCGCGGTGCGCGCCCGAGAGCCCGTTGATGGCGCCGCCCAACCCGATCGTGTCGGTGGGCCGGCCCCAGTAGCTGCCCTTGATTGAAACGCCGCCCGACACGCTGCGATCGATGTCCGTGAATGACAGGATTTCATTCTGACCGTCGTTCCAGCTGGCGCGTGCAAAGACGCCGACGTCGGTTGCGACCTGCTGCTCGGCGTTGACATAGAATCCATACTTCGATCGCTCGCGCTGCTCGCCGGTGACGATGTCATTGATGTCGAGGCCTGGATTCGCCGCGCTGATCCCGAGAACATCGCGATAGCTGGCGGTGTTGCCGCGGTTGGCGAAGACGCCGAGCCGCAATTTGCCGGGCTGGCTGAAAATCGTATGACGCTCTTCAAACTCCACCACCGCGCCGCCGGTCTTGAAGGTCAGGACGTCGCTGTTCGGTCGGGACGGCACCTGGAACAGGCCGGCCCTGATTGCCCAGGTCTTGCGATTGAGTTCGACGACTGCGCCGCGCGTAAGGCCGGGCAGGTCGGCCGGAAAATCGTAGGCCGCGGACGCCCACATCGCCCAGTTCATGAAATCGATGCGCGGGTCTTTCGCAAAGGAATTGCCATCGAAGAAATCGCCGATTGCAAAGCGTCCAACCGTGACCGTGACGCGGTCGATGTCGCGCTTGCCGGGCAACTGATTGGCGGCGTCGGCCACGTCTTCCTGTTCGCCGCCAAGACCGAATGTCTGGCGCAGGAAGTAACGCTGGGCACGAAACCTCGGATATTCCGCGCCGCCCTTCTGCGCTTCGCCATTGGAGAACCCGGCAAGGCCCAGCGTGCCGCCGATCCCGAAACCCTGCGCCAGTTCGGGATTGAAATAGAATTCGCCTCCGTCCCACAACCGCCAGCCGAGAAATGCGCCGACGGTCCATGTCTCGCGGGTGCGCCCGGCGCCAGGGAGACTGTTTACGCCCTGATACGGCGCGCGGAAGGCGGGATAGCCCTGCGTGATCACCGTGGTCTGGCCGTGGACGTTCCAGTCGTTCGATTCCGGAAGCGAAGGCCGCTTGATCGTGTCGCCCGCAATCCAGGGCGGCGTGTCCCACAGCCGGTAGTTCATGCCGACCTTGATCGCGTGAACCTGAGGAGTTGCGGTGACATTCGACAACGGTACATCGCCGAGTCCGTAAGTCCGCGCGCCGAGATCGATGTAGTTGTATTCGACCTTGCCGCTCCAGTTGCCGCCCATGGCAAACTCAACGCCGGCACCCGCAACCCAGCCGAGGTGCATGCGGGCTTTCATGTCGACAATTTCGCCGGCTGCATTGTTGAGATCCACGTGGGTTCGTCCCCACGCCATGCCGCCGGTGACATAGGGCAGCACGGTTCCAAATGCGTATCCGACGCGGCCGCGCACCGTGCCGAAATAATCGAACGTTGTGTTGAACGGCGCTGGCACCAATTTCGGCTGATCCGGCGGACTTGGAAACGACACGTCCGCTTCGACGCCGAGCACCCACTTGTTTGCAAGCTGACGATTGTAGCCCGCCTGATAGCCGCCGATCAGACCCGTGATGCTGTGCGGAAAAAAGATGCCCTGCTGCGGAAGCGGATGGGTGCCGGGACCGAAACTGCCGCCGCCATAGCCGGCGTGCCCGCCGACATAGAGGCCGGTCCAGTCGTAAGCCGGAATGGCGCGCGGCGCCTTGACCGGCCAGGCAAGTGGCTTGTCGGCGGCCAGAGCGTTCTCAAGTGGCGTCGCGCCAAGTAGAAGCCCGGCGATAGCTCCTCTCAGAATTCGTGGATGATGTGATCGCCGTGTCATGAAGCGCCGATTCGCGGAATGATGTCGTTGCGTCGCAGGGCATCAGAAACGCCCCCAATTTCCAAGCATTTGGATGTATTTGCGAATAGTTCGCAAGTATCTATTCTGGGTTTGTAGCAACGGATTTGGTGGTCGGGTAGCCGGTGTCGGCCTGCCGGAGCCATGACATCGCTGTGTGACAAGCGCACGACGCAGCGGTTTGGCTAAAAATTGAGGAGCGGATTGCGGGTGTGAGCAGGCAAAAAAATGACCCGCCCGGGGGGACAACCGGGCGGGTCCTTGGGTCGACGCGGCGTGGATGAGGCGTCGCGCCGAACTCAACCTTGAATTCGATCAGTAGCAGCTGCGAACGCGGCCGATGTAGTTGCCGTAAGCGTCGAACTGGCGGACCCAGCCGCAGCGGCGATAGCCGTAACCATCGTAGCCGTAAGCGTTGCTGGCTGCAGCGGCGGCAAACAGCGCGCCTGCGGCGAGGCCGATACCGATGCCGTGATGATGATGGAATTTGCCGGCCTGAGCTTCCTGGGTGGTGGCGGCGATACCGCCGGTCAGGGTCAGAGCGGCAACTGCGAGGGCGGCAATCTTGGTCTTGATCGACATTGAACTCTCCATCCTTGTTTGGGGCGGACCGTCTGGACCGCATGCCAATTGGTGGCGAGCTTTCGGAATTCGGTTCGAATGCCGGTGCGAAAAATCGATCAGGAAATAAAATATAATATTATCAATATGTTATAGGTTATCGAAGAATCTCTGGCCGATTTGAGAGGCGCACAAGATCGAATTTATCGACATCGGCCAGCAGTTCGACGAATGCGCGCGCGCCATGCTCGATCAGCGCTTGGCCTCTCTCGGCGGTAGCCGCCGTTGCATCGCCGACAGCGCCTTTGGGATTGATATCCTGCATCGCCCACGCGAACGGCGCGGGACGGCCCGCGGAGAGCCAGCGGAATTCCGTCGTCATTTTCTTTTCAGCGGATTCGAAATTAGCGATCCGGTCTTTGCGGACACGATCCGGAAACGCCGCGAGCATGATCGAGGTCTCCACCGCGCCGCCGTGAATGCCGAAACGGATTTCATCGGCGCTGAACAGTCCTTCCGGCGCGCCGAACCGGCTCCAGCTTGTGGTGACAGCCAGCATCTCATGCTTCGCGCGCAAATCCTGCGCGATCAGCGCCATTGCGGCGCTGTTGCCGCCGTGGCTTGTGACGATAATGAGTTTTCTCAATCCCGCATTTGCCACCGCATCGCCGAGCGCCATCCATTTGTTCAGCGCGGCGTCCGTCGCCAGCGTCAGGGTACCCGGATAGGCGGTGTGTTCGGTCGAAATGCCGACCGGTTCGATCGGCAAGAAAGTGACCGGCATATCATCCGGCAGGATCTGGCGAACGCGCGTGAGATAGGCCTGCGCGATCAGTGTATCGGTCTCGAACGGCAGATGCGGACCATGCTGTTCGGTCGCGGCGAGCGGCAGCACCGCGATCCAGCGCGAAGCATCGGCCTTGTCGACATCGGACAGGCGCATCTCGGTCCAGTCGTGCGGGGGTCTTGTGGTCATCGCGCGTACGTTTCTTCGAACAGACGTTTATCTGGAGCAATTTGCAGGGTAGTTTCGCAGGGCGCGTCGCGCCGCAAGGATGCCAGCCACCCAGACGAGCCAATCGCCTTCATTGCCCATCATGGGGCAAAACGATCCACGGAGTCCAATGATGCCATCCGGCCTTTTGCTGCGAGCGTTAATCATCGGAATGGCGTTCTGGACCGCGGGGATGCCCGCTAGCGCGCAAACGGCGACCGATCTCGACAAGGTGTCGTTCGGCACCAACTGGGTGGCGCAGGCCGAGCACGGCGGCTTCTATCAGGCCGTCGCGGACGGCACCTACAAGAGCTACGGCCTCGATGTCACGATCGTGCCCGGCGGCCCCAATGTCAACAATCGCATCCAGCTGATCGCCGGCAAGCTCGATTTCTTCATGAGCGCGAACACGCTGCAATCGTTCGATGCGGTCGCCAACAACGTGCCCGTGGTCGCCATTGCGGCGATCTTCCAGAAAGATCCGCAGGTGTTCCTCGCGCATCCCGAATCCAAGGTCACGAAGCTTGAAGATCTCAAGCCGCTCACGCTGTTCGTGTCCAAGGAGGGAATGCCAACCTATTTCCAGTGGCTGAAATCCGAGTACGGTTTCAGCGAGGATAACGTGAAGCCCTACACCTTCAATGCGCAGCCGTTTCTGGCCGACAAGGCCAGCGCGATGCAGGGCTATGTGACGTCCGAGCCCTATGCCGTCGAGAAACGGGCGAAGTTCAAGCCGACCGTGATCCTGCTTGCTGACTACGGCTTCACCGCCTATTCGACGCTGATCGAGACGCGAACCGCGTATGCTGAGAAGAAGGCCGATCTGGTGCAGCGCTTTGTCGATGCCTCGGTGACCGGATGGTACAATTACCTTTACCGCGATAACCGTCCCGGCAACGCCCTTATCAAGAAGGCCAATCCCGACATGACGGACGACCTGCTCGCCTATTCGGTCGACAAGATGAAGCAGTACGGCATCGTGGATTCAGGAGACGCGCTGAAGGATGGGATCGGGGCGATGAATGACGCGCGCATGGCTGATTTTTACAGCAAGATGGCCAAGGCGAGAGTAACGCGGCGCGACATCGATTACCGCAAGGCTTACACCCTGCGCTTCGTCAACAAGGCGATCGGCCTCGATCTGCGGCCGAAAAACTGACGGCGCGCATATGTCCCTCCTCGAAGCTGACGATGTGGGCGATATGCCGCCGGGCGGCGCGGCGGTATCGTTGCGCGACGTCACCAAGATCTATGGCAACGGCGTCTCAGCCCTTGGGCCGCTCGACCTGACTGTTCGCAGCGGCGAGTTCGTTTCATTACTTGGACCGTCAGGCTGCGGCAAGTCCACGGCGCTGCGCATCATTGCCGGCCTGAGCGAGCCGACCACAGGCCGGGTGCATGTTGCGGGGACGCGGGGCCGTTCGAAAGACAATCACAACATCGGGTTTGTGTTTCAGGAGCCGACGCTGATGCCGTGGGCGACGGTGCGCGACAACGTGCAGCTTCCGCTCACGCTCGCGCACATTTCGCAGGCGGTCGCAGCGTCACGCGTTGATCAGGCGCTGGCGCAAGTCGGGCTGACGGAGTTCGCGGAGGTCTATCCGCGCGAACTGTCCGGCGGCATGAAGATGCGGGTCTCCCTGGCGCGGGCGCTGGTGACCGATCCGGATATTCTTTTGATGGACGAACCGTTCGCCGCCCTTGACGAAATCACGCGCTTTCGGCTGAACAACGATCTGCTCGCGCTGTGGCGCAAGCTGGAAAAGACCATCGTCTTCGTGACGCATTCAGTGTTCGAGTCGGTCTACCTGTCGCAGCGCGTGCTGATCATGACATCGCGTCCCGGCCGGATCGCGCAGGAATTTCGCATCGATGCCGCCGAGCCGCGCGGCGAGGATTTCCGCACGTCGTCTGAATATGCAGGTCACTGTCGCGACGTGTCTGCGGGGCTCGCCACAGCCAGTATGACCGGACCCATCAACGCCGGGATTGTCCGATGACGGCGCGCGACACATCGCCGTCACGGCTTCTGAAGATCGTGCTGCCACTGCTCGCACTCGCCGCTGGCGTTGCCATCTGGGAGGCGGTCGTCCGTGTCAACAATCTTCCCGCCTATGTGCTGCCCGCGCCGAGCGTGGTGTTTACGACGCTGGTTCAGGATTGGCCGATCCTGTTTGGGTCGCTGCTGACGACTCTGTCTACCACTGTTCAGGGCTTCATCGCGGCTGCCGTCGGCGGCATTGCGCTCGCGGTGCTGTTCAGCCGCTCGAAATGGCTGGAATATTCGTTGCTGCCCTACGCGGTGATCCTTCAGGTCACGCCGGTGATCGCCATCGCGCCGCTGCTGCTGATTTATCTTCCACAGCACGCGGCGGTCGTGGTCTGCGCCTGGATCGTCGCGTTTTTTCCGGTGCTGTCCAACACGACACTCGGACTCAATTCGGTCGACCGCAATTTGCTCGGGCTGTTTGAATTGTACGGCGCGTCGCGGACGCAGACGCTGCGTTATCTGAAACTGCCTTCGGCACTGCCGCATATTCTCGGCGGTCTACGTATCGCAGGCGGGCTGTCGCTGATCGGTGCGGTGGTCGCCGAAATCGCGGCGGGCTCCGCCGGGGCGGGTTCCGGGCTGGCGTATCGGATCGCGGAGGCCGGCTACCGGCTCAATATTCCGCGGATGTTCGCGGCGCTGTTGTTGCTCTCGATTGCTGGAATTGTCATTTATTTGGGCCTCTCGCTGGCCTCCTATCTTGTGCTACGACGCTGGCACGAAAGTGCGCTTGGAAAGGAAAACTAATGGCTGCCAATGGTTCTCAGGAAAAGGTCGATGTGCTGGTTTACGGGCCGTCGAAGCCGGTGATCGATGGAGGTTTTCCCGCAAATTTTGTTCTGCACAAATTCGAGAACCAGCACGATCTCAGCCGGCTGACGCCCGACGTGGCCGCCCGTATCCGCGGTATCGCCGTCACCGGCCTGGTGCAGGCTGACGCCGCGATGCTGGCGAAGTTTCCCAAGACCGAGATCGTCTCCAGCTTCGGTGTCGGCTATGACCATATCGATTCCAAGTACGCTGCCGAACACAACATCATCGTCTGCAATACGCCCGACGTTCTGACCGAAGAAGTCGCGGACACCGCGCTCGGCCTTTTGATCGCAACGGTGCGCGAATTCATCAAGGCGGACCGCTATCTGCGCGCGGGACACTGGACTACGCGGAGTTTTCCGCTCAGTCCCGGCTCGCTGCGTGACCGCAAGGTCGGCATGGTCGGCATGGGCCGCATCGGTCAGGCCATCGCGCGCCGTCTGGACGCGTCGCTGGTGCCGGTGGTCTATCATTCGCGCAACCCGGCAAAGGGCGTCACGCATAAGCACTATCCCAACCTGATCGAGATGGCGAAGGAGGTCGATACGCTGATCGCGATCACGCCCGGCGGCCCGTCGACGTTGAAGATGATCAACGCCGATGTGCTCAAGGCGCTCGGGCCGCGCGGCGTTCTCATCAATGTCGCGCGTGGCTCGGTGGTGGATGAGGAGGCGCTGATCGCGGCGCTCAAGGATGGCACCATCATGGCAGCAGGCCTCGATGTGTTCGCGAACGAGCCGCAGGTGCCTGACGCGCTGAAGACAATGCAGAACGTGGTGCTGCTGCCGCATATCGCCTCCGCTTCCATCACCACGCGCAACGCGATGGACCAACTCGTCGTCGATAATCTCAAGGACTGGTTCGCCGGCAAGCCGCCGATCACGCCGATCGCCGAGACGCCGGTGAAAGGCCGCTGATCGTGACCGGCGTCGGGCGCTTCGGATTCATGAGATCGTGGTTGAGCAAGCAGGCTTGCCTGCTTGCCTTCGCCGCGTTCGTTATGAGTGCGTTGAACGCCGCGGCGCAGGATACGCGATCGCTCACCGGCGACATGATCGGGCAGTGGGAGTTGTCGACGGCGGGCCGCGACAAAACCTGCGTCATCACGCTCAAGAGCGATTCGACACCGCAAGGATTGAAACTCGAACTTGATAAAGGTTGCGGCGATGCGATGCCTTTCACCAAGGCCATTGTAGCCTGGAGTGTGAAGGGTCTCGACATCGTCCGTCTGCAAGACGCCAAGGGACAGTCAGTCATCGATGTGACCGAGGTCGAAAGCGGCATTTTCGAGGGACTGCGGCAGGGAGAAGGGGTTTATCTGTTGCAGAATCTCGCTGCCGCCCGTGCCCTGTCGAAATCCGCTGACCAGTTGATCGGCGACTGGGCGATGGTGCGGGGCAGCGGCAAGTCGATCTGCGGACTGACGCTCACCAACACCGAAACGACGCCGGAGAATTTCGCGGTCTACCTGAAGCCGCGCTGCGATCCACTTGTGGCGGCTTTTGCGCCGACGGTATGGCGCATCGAGCGCGGCGAACTGCTTCTGTCATCGGCCAAGGGCGAAATCTGGCGCTTCGAGGCCGACGATAATGCACAATGGCGGCGCGTTCCCGACAGTGCCGATCCGCTGCTGCTGACGCGGCAGTAGCGTTTATTTGAGACATGATCTTTTCCGAAGCCGGATTCCACTTTTCGGGATCATGCCCTACATCAGCCGCAGGCCCTTCAGGCTGGCGTGGCCGTTCTTCCCGACGATGATGTGATCGTGCACCGAGATCCCGAGCGGGCTCGAGATAGCCATGATCGATTTGGTCATCTGGATGTCGGCGGTCGATGGCGTGGGATCGCCGGACGGATGATTGTGCACCAGAATGATAGCGGTCGCGGATAATTCCAGCGCGCGTTTGACCACCTCACGCGGATAAACCGGGGTGTGGTCGACGGTGCCGACCTGCTGCAATTCATCCGCGATCAATTGATTGCGCTTGTCCAGAAACAGAATCCGGAATTGCTCCTTGTCGGCGAAGGCCATGGCGGCGCGGCAGTAGTCGATCACCGACGACCATGACGACAGCACGGTCTTCTGCTTGAGTTGCCCCTTTGCGACCCGGCTCGCGGTCGCCGCGATCAGCTTGATCTCGGTGATCGCTGAATCTCCGAGACCGCTGACTTCCTTCAGACGCAACTCCGGCGCGTGAACCGTCTCGGCGAACGATCCGAATTTCACGATCAGCGCCTTGGCCAATGGCTTGACGTCGCGCCGCGGCAGCGCGCGAAACAGCACCATCTCAAGCAGTTCATAGTCGCTCAACGCATCCGCACCTGCCTCGCGGAAGCGGTCGCGCAGCCGTTCGCGATGGCCGTGATAGTGCGGCGCTTCGGAAAATCCGGACGGAGCTGCTGGATCGTCGGGGTCGATAGGCATGGCGCGAATACGTGCTCAAATATACTGCGAGCATCGCCGCGCCCGGCCGCATTTGCAACCGGCATTATAGCGTATCAAGAAACAAGAGCCCACACTGAAATGTTGGAGACGGACATTGCGGCCCGCGCGCCAGACATCAGGCCTTGTAAGGCGGCTTGTCCAGTTTGCCGGGAGAGAGCGTGAAAATTTCCACGCCATCCTGGGTCACGCCGACCGAATGCTCGAACTGCGCCGACAGCGAACGGTCGCGAGTCACCGCGGTCCAGCCGTCGGCGAGGACTTTCACGTGCGGCTTGCCGAGGTTGATCATCGGCTCGATGGTGAAGAACATGCCCGGCCGCAGGACGACGCCTTCGCCGGGGCGGCCGATATGAATGATGTTCGGCTCGTCATGGAACATCCGACCGAGACCATGTCCGCAGAAGTCGCGCACCACGCTCATCTGTTGCGGCTCGACGAAGCTCTGGATCGCGTGACCGATGTCGCCGGTGGTGGCGCCGGGCTTCACGGCGGCAATGCCGCGCATCATGGCTTCATAGGTGACGTCGATCAGCCGTTCCGCGCGCCGCGAAATCTCGCCGACGGCGTACATCCGGCTCGAGTCGCCATACCAGCCATCGACGATATAGGTGACGTCCACATTGACGATGTCGCCGTCCTTGAGCTGGCGGTCGCCGGGCATCCCGTGGCAGACGACGTGGTTGATGGAGGTGCAGGTCGAATAGCGGTAGCCGCGATACATCAGCGTTGCCGGATACGACTTGTGATCGAAGGCGAACTTCCGGACGAAATCGTCGATCTGCGACGTGAAGATGCCAGGCCGGACGATGGCCGACAATTCGTCGAGACAACGCGCAACCAGCGCTCCCGCCTTGCGCATGCCTGCGAAGGCACCGGGGCCGTGCAGCTTGATCTGGCCGGTTTTGCGCAGTGAGGTTTCGGTGGCTTCGACGTAGTTCATGAGGAATCTGGCTTCAAATCGAGGAATTGCTGAATTCCTCCCCAATTTAGTGGATGCAGCCTCCAACGCAAGCGGCGCCAACCGCCGGGCTGCCAAGCCTTGCTTTCAGGGCTTATTTCGGGCGTTTTTCAAGGATCGATCGGAATGGAACGCGCCAGCCTGACTTCGTCGCGGCTCAGGCTGCAGGTCCATGCCAGGGCCTCGACGCCGGCAGCGCGTGCCTTGTCGAAAGCGCGTGCATAGGCAGGGTCGATGTCGCGGGCCAGCGCGAAGGAGCGTGCCGAGCCGATCTGGATCACGAACAGCATGACCGCGCGGGCGCCCGAGGCGACCATCTCCGCAAGTTCATCGAGATGCTTCGCGCCACGCGCCGTCACCGAGTCAGGGAATTCCGCGATGCCGGTCCGGCGCATGAGATGCACGTTCTTGACCTCGACATAGCAAGGCGCGCGCGCGGGATCCTCCAGCAGAAAGTCGACACGAGAGCCCTTGCCGTTAATGACACGGCCGTATTTCACCTCGCGGCGAGTACTCGAATAGCCTGCCAATTCGGGGATTGTGCCGGCGGCCAGCGCTTCGGCCACGATCGGGTTCGGATGCATGGTGTTGACGCCGACGAGTTCCCGCGCGTCGCCAAAGTCGACCTCAATCAGTTCCCACGAGTAGGGCAGCTTGCGCGCAAGGCTCGGAGACTTCGACAGCCAGACCCGTGCGCCTTCGGCTTGCAACCCGGTCATGGCGCCGGGATTGGCGACATGCGCGGTGAGGATCGTACCGTCCGCCATTTCGACGTCGGCAAGAAAGCGTTTGTAGCGGCGGATCAGGGTCGCCGGGACAAGCTCGCTGGTAAAGCGCATGTGGTGTCAGCTTTGTACGTCGACGACGGTTTCGACCGGCAGCGCGCCGCCGCGCACACGGATTTCCCGCACCGGATAGGGCACGCGGATGTTTTCGCTCTTGAAGGCATTCCACAGCTTCAGCATGACGTCGCTACGGACATTGTCGGCGCCGACATCGAGATCGGCCACCCAGAATGTCAGTGAGAACTTCATACCTGTTTCCGCGAATTCCGTGAGCAGGCAATTTGGCGCCTTGAAGGTCGCAACGTTCGCAGTCTTGGATGCGATATCAATGGCAAGCTTGCAGACGATGTTCGGATCGGCGTCGTAATTGGTCGCGAAATTGACCTTCACCAGCATGTTCTTGTTGGTGTAGGTCCAGTTGACCACGCGCTGGGTCACCAGATCTTCATTCGGGATCAGGATTTCGCGGCCGTCGCCTGCCGCGACGGAAATATAGCGCGTGTTCATCGCGCTGATCTTCCCCGAACTATCGCCGATGGTGATGAGATCACCGGGCTTCACCGACTTGTCCGCCAGCAGAATCACGCCACTGATGAAATTGGCGACGATCTTCTGCAAGCCGAAGCCGAGGCCGACGCCGATGGCGCCGGAAAATAGCGCAAAGGCGGAGAGATCGATGCCCGCGGCGCTCATCACGACCGCAAAAGCGGCCACCATCAGCAGCAGGCGGACCATTTTGATCAGGAGAACCTGAACCGACGGGGTCAGATCGCGCGAGCGCGAAATCCGCGATTCGAGAAAATTGCCGATCATGCCGACCAGCCACATCGCGATGCCCAGAGAAACCGCGACTTTCAGGATCAGCAGGGGCGTGACGCGCAGCGCGCCGAGCGGGATCGATACCGAATCCAGCGCCGCCGTCACCTCGTCGAGCTTGCCGATAATGCTGAGTGCCGCGACGATCCAGGCCGCCACCGCGACTGCGCGAACCACGAATTCGTTGCGGATCAGTCCGGTCGCCAGCCGGATGATGACCCAGGCTGTGGCGAGGCTGGTCGCAATCGAGAGCAGGTAGCCGCGGCTCAGCAGATCGGTCTGCACCAGCACAACCCGGGTGATGCTGGTGAGCAGCGCGAAGATGATCGTCCCGGCGCGGCTCATCAGCACCCGGATCAGGACCCGCAGCGGGGCCGGCAGGCCCATCGACAGCGATGTCGGGTCGACCCGTGCGCGCAGGAAACTCGCCGCCGCGAGCGATAGGCCGGCGGCGGCAAGGATGGCGCCGGCCTGGAAATAGAACCAGGGCGAAAGGAGATAGGCCTCGGCGGAGCGGATTGTCGCCTGCAGCGCCCGCTGGATGTCGTCCAAATCCATCGTCAGTTTGACCTTGCAAAGAGGGAGCGCGGCATGGGCATCCCGGATCGATTCGAGTGCATGCCAGATTCCCACATTCGAGGGGCGCAAGCGCGTGGGAATCGCGTGTGCCGGGGACTTAACACCAGTAAATCCGGCACAATCGTGATCACTGCGACAAAACGGTTGGCGCTGGGCCGATGCGACGATATTGATGCAAGTGCAGGTATTTTCGGGAAAGCGGCGCGCGGACACACATGAACTAATGGCATCCCTCGACTCGGTCAGCATTGCCATTCTTCTCGGCGCGGTTCTCGTGATGGCGGGCATCCTGTCGAGCCTGCTGGCGTTGCGCTTCGGTGCGCCTTTGCTGCTGGTCTTCCTGTTCGTCGGCATGGCGGCCGGCGAAAGCGGGCCGGGGCAGCTTCATTTCGACGATGTGCGCACCACCTATCTGGTCGGTTCGCTGGCGCTGGCGCTGATCCTGTTCGACGGCGGTTTGAAAACCAGGTTCCAGACCATCCGGACCGTTCTGGCACCCTCGGTGGTGCTGGCCACGGTCGGCGTCCTGGTGACTGCGCTGATCACGGCCCCGGTCGCGAAATACGGTCTGAACATCGGCTGGCCCGAAGCACTCTTGCTTGGCGCGGTGGTGGCGTCCACCGACGCGGCCGCCGTTTTCCTGCTGGTCCATGCGCAAGGTCTGCGGCTGCGTCCGCGCGTCGGCGCGACGCTTGAGGTCGAATCCGGAACCAACGATCCGTTCGCGATCTTCCTGACGCTGGTGCTGGTGGAACTGCTGTCGATCGGCCAAAGCAGTTCGCTTCATGTCGCCCTGCAATTCGGGCGCGAGGTTTTTCTCGGCGGCCTGATCGGGGTTGTCGGCGGATGGCTGGTGGTGCTGGCGCTGAACCGCGTTTCTTTGCCACAGGGATTGCACGCGCCATTCGTCACCACCGCGGCGCTGGTGATCTTCGGTGTCGCTCAGATTTGCCACTCCTCGGGATTTCTGGCGGTCTATCTCGCAGGCATGTTGATCGGCAACCGGCCGACGCGCGCGCATAATTCCGTTGTCGCCTTCCTCGACGCCGCCACCTGGCTTGCGCAGATCGTCATGTTCGTGATGCTGGGTCTGCTGGTGTCGCCCGAACGGACGCTCGGGACGGTGCTTCCGGCGGTCGGCGTCGCGCTGGTGCTGATGCTGGTGGCGCGACCGGTCGCGGTGTTCCTTTGCCTTGCGCCGTTCCGGTTTAACTGGCGGGAGAAGATATTCATCTCGTGGGTTGGCCTGCGTGGCGCGGTCGCGATCTTTCTGGCGTCGATTCCGATGCTGGTCGGACTGCCCAATGCGCAGGTCTATTTCGATGTCGCCTTCGTCATCGTCATCATTTCACTGCTCTGTCAGGGGTGGACACTGGGTCCGGCCGCGAGGTGGCTTCACGTGGCGCTTCCGCGCGCGGATCGCGGCCCACGGCGTATCGAACTGGATCTGCCGGGGCAACTCGAGCAGCAGCTCGTCGGATATTCCGTCCGCGCCAACAGCCTGTTTCTGAAACGTGGTCTGATCCCATCGTGGTCGAAGCCGACGCTGGTGATCCGCGACGAGAAAATTCTGTCACCAATCGAAGCCGAGCCGGTGGTCAAGGGCGACTACATTTATCTTCTTGCGCCGCCGGAGAAGGCCGAGTCGCTGGACCGGTTCTTCGTCGACATGCATGTCGTGCCCGCGCCCGACCCGCATCTGCTCGGGGACTTCACGATGCCGGGTGACGTCACCCTGAAGGATGTGGCCGACATCTACGGCGTCACCATCGCGGCGAGCGACGCGCATCTGACGCTCGCGGACTATTTCGACATTCACCTCGATCAGGCGCCACGTATCGGCGCAACCTTGCCGCTCGATTCCATCGTGCTGGTGGCGCGTCATATCGGCGGCGCGCGGGTAAGCGTGGTCGGTCTGCGCCTGCCGGAGGACGAAGCGCCGCCGGCCGCTCCCGTGACCCGCATCAGCATTGCGAAACGCAAGCTGTCGCGCATCTGGACCTGGCTGCTCGGAGCCTGAAAGCTACAGCGCCCGGGACGGCAGCAGCAGCGGGCCGTCCGGCGTCTCGACGCGATTGACCGAGATGCCGAAAATCTCGGCGATGCGTTCCGGCGTCAGCGCAAGCGCGGGCGTATCGTTGGCGACGATGCGGCCTTCATTCATCACAACGACACGGTCCGCGAAGCGCATCGCCAGCGCGAGATCGTGGATGATGGCCAGCACCGCCGTCCCCTGATGCGCGATGCGCTGAAGCAGGTCCATGACGATAAGCTGATGGCGTTCATCGAGAGACGCGGTCGGCTCGTCTGCGATCAGCACCGACGCTTCGGTGGCTAGCGCCCGGGCGATGGCGACGCGGGCGCGCTCGCCCCCCGACAGCGTCGTGATCAGCCGCGCGGAAAACTCGCCAGTGGCAGTTGCCTCCATGGCGCGCTCAATCGCGATGCGGTCTCTTGCGGACGTTTGCGAAAACGGATCGGCATGCGGTTCGCGGCCCAGCGCCACGATGCTGTCAACGCGCATCGGCCAGTGAAATTCATGTCCTTGCGGCAGATAGGAAATGGCGCGTGCCCTGACGCGCGGCGCGAGATCGCGCAGACTACCGCCGTCGAACATCACCGTGCCTTCCGCTGCGATCACATTGGCCATGACGCGCGCCAGCGTGGTTTTGCCGGCGCCGTTGGGTCCGGCCAGAATCGTGAACTCGCCGGCGTTCAGCGTGAGATTGGCGCTGTCTACGATCCGGCGCGAACCGCGGACGACCGTGACGGCGTTAGCGACGAGGCGCGGGGCAGCATTCTGTTTCATTGGGTACTATCCTCCAGCGCGCGGCGCTCGTGGAAGATCATCGCCAGGAAGAACGGTACGCCGATCAGCGCGGTGACCACGCCGATCTTGATCTCGATGACGGCAGGGATCAGGCGCACCGCGATGTCGGCTGCCATCAGAAGCACTGCGCCCGCGAGCGACGCCGGCAGCAGCACGCGCGCGGGATCGGACCCGTAGAACCTGCGTACCAGATGCGGCGCGACCAGTCCGACGAACGAGATCGCGCCGGCCACGGAAACCGCAGCGCCGACGCCGAGCGCGACGCCGATCACCACCAGCACGCGCGTGCGCTCGACATTGACGCCGAGTGAGGCTGCCGCGTCTTCGCCAAGAGTCAGCGCACGGAACGCGCCGGCGTTCAGCGCCAGCACGAACCAGCTCACGATCATGAACGGTGCCGCGAGCCAGACATGCTCCATGCTGCGATCCCGCAGCGAACCGAGCAGCCAGAACGCGATCTCGAGCGCAATATAGGGATTCGGTGCAAGATTGAGGATCAGCGCGATAGCCGCACCGGCGAGGCTCGCAAGCGCGAGACCTGCCAGCAGCGTGACCGTCAGCGACGCGCGGCGTCCGGCGATAGCGACCAGCGCACCGACCGACAGCAATGCGCCGGCGATGCCGCCGAGCGGCACAGCCAGCGACAGCGCGCCTGCGAAGCCGAATGCCATGATCGCGGCGGCAGCCGCCGCCGCTGCCTGTGGCGCGCCGAACAGTGAGGGTTCGGCGAGCGGATTGCGCAGCAGCCCTTGCAGCGATGCGCCGGCCAATCCGAACGTGGCGCCGATCAGCGCGGCAAGAATCGTTCGCGGCAGGCGAATGTCGCGCACGATGATCGAGACGACGCCCTGATCCGAAAACAGCGCAGCCGCGACCGCCCGAGGTGAAAAATCCGCAGGCCCGGTCATCAACGACAATGCGAATAGCGCAGCCACCAGAATGGCGAGCGTCACTGTCAGCAGATTGCCTTGTTCACGAGCCTGGCGATCGATGGTCATCTTGATCCGATGAGGTCCTGGCGGCTGAAGGCCGCTGACGCAACACAATTGGCGTGGCATAACAGGCCGGCATGATCAAGAAAACCATCTTCAGCGGCTTGCTTGTTTTGGCCATGGTTACCGCGTTTGGCGCCGCCGCGGGGATGGCGCGCGCGGACGGTGCGCCCCGGCGCGTCGTGTCCTTCAATCTCTGCGCCGACCAGTTGTTGCTTGCGCTGGCCGATCCCGGCCAGATCGCGGGACTGTCGCCCTATGCGGTCAATCCCGTCCTGTCCGTCATGACGGACAAGGCCGGGTCCTTCAGGCTGCTGGACTGGGACGCGGAGTCGGTCGTGAACCTTGCACCCGATCTGGTGCTCGGCGGCCCCAGTCATCGTCCCATTCATGCCATGCTGAGTGCGATGGGCATCCGGGTCGTGGATGTCGATCTCATCCGCAATCTTGCCGACGCGCGCCGGCAGGCGATCGAAATCGGAAAACTGCTCGGCCATCCGGAGCGCGGCGAAGCGCTCGCTCGCCAGCTTGAACAGGCCGAGGCGAGGCTGGCCGCGGTCGCCGTGAAACCGCCACTGACGGCGCTGGTGATCCAGCGCGAGGGTTACAGGGAAGGTCCTGCAAGTCTTGTCTCTGGCATGTTGTCCATCGCCGGATTGCAGCCGCCCGCGCAGATGCCGTCGGGAGCCGGTGGCTTCAAGGCCGCGGAGCAGGGCGGATTCACGTCGCTGGAACATCTGCTGACCGATGGTCCGGACGTGCTGGTGTTGCAGGATCCTCCGCGCGAAGCGCAGGATCAGGGCGCGCTGTTCATCACGCACCCGGCGCTGCTGGCGCGTTACGGAGCGAACCGGCGGATCGATCTTCCCGAGCGTTATACGCTGTGTGGCGGACCGCCGTTGCTGCAGGGGCTGGATTATCTCGCGACAGCGATCAAGGCGCTGAAGTAGATATTTTTGTTTAAACAGCCGCGGGCAAAACGTCGATGCCACCGCTGGCGATAACCTTGCCGCGCTTCAGCATCACCACATGGGTCGCCAGTTGCCGCATTTCGCCGGCGTCGTGGCTCACGAGCACCATCGGCACGCTGGCTTCGTCGCGCAGCCGGATAAAGTAGGGAAGAATCTCCGCCTTGCGCTCGTCATCAAGCGCGCCGAGCGGCTCGTCGAGCAGCAGCAGTTTCGGTTTTGCCAGCAGGGCACGGCCGAGCGCCACGCGCTGGCGCTCACCGCCGGATAATTGCGCGGATCGGCGATCCAGCAAATCGCCGATGTCGAGCAGTTCGATGGTGCGTGTCTCGGCGGCCGAATCCGCGGCGAAGCCGTTCATGCGTCGTCCGTAATCGAGATTCTGCCGGACGCTGAGATGCGGAAACAGCCGCGCGTCCTGAAACACGTAGCCGATCCGACGCCGGTGCGGCGGGACATGAACACCGGACGACGTGTCGTCAAGAGTTTCGCCGTCGAGTGCGATCCGTCCGCGGTCCGGCGCGATCAGTCCTGCGATCAGGTTGATGATCGATGTCTTGCCCGCGCCGGAGTTGCCGAACAGGCCGGTCACCTGTCCGTCGCTCGTGAAGGACGCGCTGAGCCGGAAATTGCCGAGCTGCTTTTCTACATCGACCAACAGCATATCAATAGCCGTGCAGACGCAGCGTCGCCCGCCGCGCGAGTATTTCTGATGCGATCAAAGCAGCCATCGCAATCGCGATGGACACGATCACGAGGCGGAGCGCGGCGGTGTCGCCGTCCGGCGTCTGGGTCAGCGAATAGATCGCCGCCGAAATCGTCTGGGTCTCGCCGGGAATGTTGGACACGAATGTAATCGTCGCGCCGAATTCGCCGATCGCCTTGGCGAAGCCGAGCACCATGCCGGCGACGATGCCCGGCGCTGCGAGCGGCAGCGTCACGGTGAGGAACACACGCCATGGCGCCGCGCCGAGCGTGCTGGCGGCCTGTTCGAGTTTGCGGTCCACCGCTTCGATGGACAGCCGTATCGGCCGCACCAGCAACGGAAACGACATCACGCCGCAGGCCAGCGCGGCGCCGGTCCAGCGGAACGCGAACACGATGCCGAGGTGATCGGCGAGCCATCCGCCGACCAGTCCCTTGCGCCCGAATGTCAGCAGAAGCAGATAGCCGGTCACGACCGGCGGCAACACCAGCGGCAGATAAATCAGCGCGTCGAGAGCGCCTTTGCCCCAGAAGTTGCGCCGCGCGAGCAGCCACGCCACCGCGATGCCGAGCGGCGTGGCAACCAGCGTGGCAATGGCCGCGACCCGCAGCGAGAGCAGGATCGCGGTCCAGTCCGCGTCGGAGAGTTCGAACATGCGCCTCAGGATGTCGGCTTGATGAGGAATGTAAAGCCGTACTTCTCGAAGACGGCCTTCGCCGCTGAAGACCGCAGGAATGCGAGATAGCCGGTGGAATCCGCTTTCGCGCTGACGGTCGCCGCGACCGGATAGATGATCGCCGGATGCGAGTCCGCCGGGAAGGCACCGATGATCTTCACACCGGGATCGACCTTGGCGTCGGTCTCGTACACGATGCCAAGATTGGCCTCGCCGCGCGATACCAGTGCGAGTGCCGCGCGGACGCTCTCCGCCATGGCGAACTTCGTTTCAGCTGCCTGCCATGCCCCGAGTTTTTCCAGCGCGGCCTTGGCGTACTTTCCGACCGGCACGGCCTTTACGTCGCCGGTTGCGATCTTGCCATCGCCTGCGAGCTTGGCGAGATCGAAGCCCTGTCCGATCGTGACGTTCGTGATCTTGGAATCTTTCGGCGCGATCAGCACGATCTTGTTGCCGAGCAAATTGACGCGGGTCGGATCGCTGATGGTCTTTTTACCGGCGGAGTAATCCATCCAGTCGGTGTCGGCCGAAATGAAGATATCGGCTGGCGCGCCTTGTTCAAGTTGCTTGGCGAGCGCCGAGCTCGCGGCATAGCTTGAGACCACCTTGATGCCGGACTTGGCGGTGTAGGCGGCATTGGCTTCGTCGAGCGCGTTCTTCATGGACGCGGCTGCGAATACGGTGAGGGTCTTGTCCTGCACGGCGGCGGTGGGCTTCGCGTCCTGCGCATATGAAAGCGAGAACAGCGGCGCGCAGACAAGCGCGGTCACAACGAGAAAACGGGACATCAAAGTCATTGGGCGCTCCATAGCGGGTCGCGCGCCAAAGGCGCGCGGAAACCGGCTTTGATCATTTCATCTGACGACAAGCGGAAGCGCCGTTCCGGCAACCCCGGCAGCGCGCAGCATGCAGGAGCATCGTTCGTGGCGACCATATCAGGCGTGGCCGCCGGGTAAAGCCCGGATTGTTACGCGGCGACGGGCAGGATTGTCATTTTGTGTGCGATTTCGCCCGCACTCACGCCTCACGGCGCGAGCAGAACCTGCCGGCATTCCGAGGGCAAATCCGCCAGCGTCATCGGCGGCTTCGGCTTCGGCGGTGTCACCGGCGGCTTGGGATGCAGCACGCGGTCGCTGAACCAGTAAGCGAGATCGCCCGCGCTGCAACCTTCGCTCTCCGTGGGCGGTGTCTGTGCCTCGCAGTTCGTGCTGCCCGCCGGACACTTCATGCGGACGTGAAAATGATAATCGTGACCGTACATCGGGCGCACCTTGGACAGCCAGCTTCGGTCGCCTTTCGCTTCCCGGCACAGCGCCTTCTTGATTGCGGCGTTGACGAAAATGCGCTCCACCTGCGGCTCCTGCGCAGCGGCGCGAATCACGGGAAGGTGCGACGGCGTCCACGTGTTGGGATCGATATCGAGCCGGTCCTTTCGCACCATCATGACCGCGGATGTTTCCTCGCGTTCCTCGCGGGAGAGTTGCCGGTTCGGCATCGGCGTCAGCCAGATGTCGGCGTCGAGACCGATCTGATGACTGGCGTGGCCGGTCAGCATCGGGCCACCGCGTGGCTGCGACATGTCGCCGACAAGAAGTCCCGGCCAGCCGGCGGTTTTCTGCGCCTTCACCGCCAGCCTCTCGAGCAGCGCGATGAGATCCGGATGACCCCAGTTGCGGTTGCGCGACAGCCGCATCACCTGCCACGCCGGTCCGTTGATCGGCAGCGGCACGGCGCCTGCGATGCATCCCTTGGCGTAAAAGCCGATCGGTTTTGCTGGAAGCGATGCAGGCAGCGGCTTGCGGCCAAACAACTCCTTGGCCGGCACGGCCGGATCGTTCGGATTGGCGAGCGGCGGAAGCGGCCTGGGATTGACGCTGCCCCTGTCCTGCGCCTGTGCCTGATCTGCCGCGATGATCACGGCTGACATGGCGGCGACAGAGATCAGGATGATCGCGGGAATCAGTCGGAATCGGATCATGGCGCGTCTTATAGCCCAAGGCCGCTTCAGCGACGAGACGGTGCAGCCTGTTTTAACCATCCGTTAGCCACGCCGCAGACTGACGCGAATTGATGCGAAGTGCCGCGCTCCGGTATATTTGGTGCGCATCTGCGTATCACGACGCGCGCGAATGCGGTCACTGACCATCATAAACGGCCGCGCGGACCGTATCCGGCGTCGCAAACGCCCGTTTCAGCCTCCGCAAAGCCTCGCAATTGGGCATCGTCGCTTTCGCGGCGGAGCACGTGACTTCAATCAAAAGTCGTAGGCGACGCAGAGAGATACCTTTTTTTCAGACACTTGCTCCAAAACTACCCGCGCAGAATGCGGGGAACTGGCGGGCAATGCCGATAGAACGGCCAAAAGCAAAAAGCAGGACTGGAAAAGCGAAGCTGACGCGGGCAAGGCTGTCGGTGCGACGGCCGAAGGCCGCGCCGAAACTGCTGAGCGGGGGCCGCAAGGTGTCCGAGATCGGCGAAATCGTGCGCAAGCGCGCCGAAGCCGAGGCGGCCATCGCGGACGCCCAGAAATCCGACGCGCGGCTCCGCGAAGCAATCGACATTCTTCCGCAGGGCATCGTGTTTCTCGATGCGGACGGCCGCTACATTCTCTGGAACAAGAAATACGCGGAGATCTACGCCAAGAGCGCGGACCTGTTCGCGCACGGGGCGAAGCTGCGCGACACGCTGAAGGTCGGCGTTGCGCGCGGCGATTATCCGGAAGCGGTCGGCCGCGAGGACGAATGGATCAACGAGCGTCTTGAGAAGCTTTACCATCCCGGCGATGCCCATGAGCAGACGCTGGCCGACGGCCGCTGTATCCTGATCGAGGAACGCCTGACCGGCGACGGCGGCGTGATCGGACTGCGCGTCGACATCACCGAATTGAAGCAACGTGAAGCCTCGTTCCGTCTGCTGTTCGACGGCAATCCGGTTCCGATGATCGTCTGCACCCAGGACGACGAGCGCATCATCAGCGTCAATGACGCGGCCATCGCGCATTATGGCTATGCGCGCGGCGATTTCGAGAAGCTGAAAATCTCGGACGTTCAGGCGTTCGACCAGGCGGCGCCGTGGACCGGCGACCAGACCACCGAGGAGCGCGCCGCGCGAACCTGGAAGCACGTCAAGGCCGACGGCTCGCTGATCGACGTCGCGATCTATTCGCGCCTGCTGGTGTTCGAGGATCAGCCCGCGGTGCTGCTTGCGCTGATGGACATCACCGAGCGCAAGCGCGCCGAGGCGCGGCTCACGTTCATGGCGCAGCATGACAGCCTGACCGGCCTTCCGAACCGCATCCTGCTGCGGCAGCGGCTCGACGAGTTGCTGGCGCACACGCGCCGCAACGGCGACAAGGCCGCGGTGCTGTTTCTCGACCTCGACAACTTCAAGGCCATCAACGATACGCTGGGTCATGCGATCGGAGACAAGCTTCTGAAGGGCGTGACCAAGCGCCTGCGCTCGTCGCTGCGCGAGGAGGACGCCATCGCGCGCCTCGGCTCCGACGAATTCGCCGTGGTGCAGGCAGGCATCACGCGGCCGGAGGAAGTCGCGATGCTGGCAAGGCGCCTGATCGCGGCGATCAGCGAGCCCTATTTGTTCGACGGCCACACCATCGTCAGCGGCGCCAGCATCGGCATCGCCATCGCGCCCGGCGACGGCGATGACGCCGAGAAGCTGCTCAAGAACGCCGACATGGCGCTGTCGCGCGCCAAAAGCGAAGGCCTCGGCAGTTTCAGCTTCTTCGAGGCGGAAATGGACGCCCGCGCGCAGTCCCGCCGGCGTATTGAAATTGACCTGCGCGCCGCCATCGAAAACGGTGTGCTTCAGCCGCACTACCAGCCGCTGGTCGAACTCAAGAGCGGGCGCATCACCGGCTTCGAGGCGCTGGTGCGCTGGCCGCACGGCGAGCGCGGCATGATCTCGCCCGCCGAGTTCATTCCGGTCGCGGAAGAAACCGGCCTCATCAACGCGGTCGGCGGGCTGATGCTGCGGCGCGCCTGCATGGACGCGGCGCAATGGCCCGACGACGTGCGCGTCGCGGTCAATCTGTCGCCGCTGCAATTCCGGGTCGGCAATCTGTTGTCCGTGGTGATGGACGCGCTGAAAGTCTCAGGGCTCTCGCCGAAACGGCTGGAGCTGGAAATCACCGAGACGCTGCTGCTCGACAAGAGCGATCAGGTGCTGGCGACGCTGCACGCGCTGCGCGCGCTCGGCGTGCGGATTTCGATGGACGACTTCGGCACCGGATACTCGTCGCTGAGCTATCTGCGCAGCTTTCCGTTCGACAAGATCAAGATCGACCAGTCGTTTGTGCGCGACCTCGGCTCCAATCACGACGGGCAGGCGATTGTCCGTTCGATCATCAGCCTTGGCCGCGGTCTCGGCGTCACGATCACGGCGGAAGGCGTTGAAACCGAAGCCGAGCTGAGCTGTCTGCGCGCCGAAGGCTGTCATGAAGGCCAAGGTTTCCTGTTTAGCCGCGCGCGGCCGAACGCGGAGATCACCGCGCTGCTGCTGGCCCAGCGTAACGCCCTCGGATTGCCGCAACAAATGTCGGCCGGCCGCATTCTGGTGGCGTGACGACCGCATTCCGTTCTTGAAAGCGCAACCTTCCAGTTTCGATCAAGAAAAAAGCCCCGGCGTGAGCCGGAGCTTTGCTGTCTGTGAAGCGCATTCAGCGCCGAGCCTGCGCGGCTCGCGCCAGCGCTGAAATCACTTCTTGGATTTCGCCTTCTTGGACTTCTTCGCTTTCTTTGCCTTCGGCGCGGCCTTCACAGCTTTCGAGATGTCGTCGATCTCGGCCTTGCCGACATGCTTCACGATCGACTTGATCGTGCTCTTGGCGGACGCTTTATTGGAATAGCCTTCCGAGGCGAACATCTTCTCGCCGTTCGGCGCGCGGAAGCGAAAACGGAATTCGCCGGACTTGTCTTTGTAGATTTCAAATTTGTAGGAAGCTGCCATCACTGTCTCCGATGGTTGGAAATGTCGATCACGCGGCACCGTCGATGGATGAGCGCGAAGAGTCAAGCGTGGCTCGTGCTTTTCCCTCGCTGAAGCAGCCAACAGATTCGACTTGAACGCGCGATGAACGGGCTTGTCACAAAGCGCGATGGTATTGATTCTGAAATAAAAGTGCGCGGCGCAGCGCCATCACGTGGAGCTGCCGCGCAGAAACTTTCATCGCGCATGAGATTGCATCCGCTTGCATGAGGGCGCGGAATGCCCCGTCCCGTTTTCATTTCCTCTTGAGAAGAAATGGAGCGCCGGGAGGCGCCAGAGTGCTTGCGAGGCACCCTTGTGACGAACCTTTGCGAGAGGTTCGTCCGCGTGCCGTGACGAGAGCGGATTGCGAGTCCGTCTCGCGAGGCGCGCGCGTCGTGCATCGGTGAGGTTGCGAAGCCCACCGCGCGGACGCTGCGCCTCCCGGCGCTCCACCAGCCGCGCCCCGTAGTAGTGGGGTGGCGGCTGCGGGGTTCATCCCTTCGCGTCATGAGCGCGGAGGATGAATGGGCATAGGAATATATTCAGGGTTAGGTAAAGTCAAGAAGATTGCGATGGCATCAGCCACAAACGCAACGATAGGGAGTATCGGTCCCCGCCTGCGCGGGGACGACCCGGAGAGTCCGACTGTCGCTTAACCTCAACTATCCACCTTCAGCGCGGCAATGAAGGCTTCCTGCGGAATGTCGACCTTGCCGAACTGCCGCATCTTCTTCTTGCCTTCCTTCTGCTTCTCCAGAAGTTTGCGCTTGCGCGAGATGTCGCCGCCGTAGCACTTCGCGGTGACGTCCTTGCGCAGCGCGCGCACGGTTTCACGCGCGATGATCTTGCCGCCGATCGCTGCCTGAATCGGGATCACGAACATATGCGGCGGGATCAGTTCCTTCATCTTCTCGACCATGGCGCGGCCGCGGCCTTCGGCGCGCGTCCTGTGCACCAGCATCGAGAGCGCGTCCACCGGCTCGGCGTTGACGAGGATCTGCATCTTGACGAGATCGGCCGGCTTGTAGTCGGTGAGGTGATAGTCGAACGAGGCGTAACCCTTCGAGACCGACTTCAGGCGGTCATAGAAATCGAACACCACTTCATTGAGCGGCAGTTCATACTTCACCATGGCGCGCGCGCCGACGTAGGTGAGTTCCTTCTGGTTGCCGCGCCGCTCCTGACATAGCTTCAGCACGCTGCCGAGATATTCGTCCGGCGTCAGAATCGTGGCTTCGATCCACGGCTCGTCGATTTCCTTGATCTGCGTCACCTCGGGCATATCGATCGGATTGTGAATCTCGATCTCGCTGCCGTTGTTGAGGTGCATCTTGTAGATGACGCTTGGCGCCGTCGCGATCAGGTTCAGATTGAACTCGCGCGACAGGCGCTCCTGAATGATTTCCAGATGCAGCAGGCCGAGGAAGCCGCAGCGGAAGCCGAAGCCCAGCGCGGCGGAGGTTTCCATCTCGAACGAGAAGCTCGCGTCATTCAGCCGCAGCTTGCCCATCGCAGCGCGCAGCGTTTCGAAGTCGTCGGCGTCCACCGGAAACAGTCCGCAGAACACGACAGGGACGGCCGGCTTGAAGCCCGGCAGCATTTCGGTGACCGGCTTGCGGTCGTCGGTGATGGTGTCGCCGACACGGGTATCGGCGACTTCCTTGATCGCGGCGGTGATAAAGCCGATCTCGCCGGGGCCGAGTTCGTCCACCTGCGTCATCTTCGGTGTGAAGAAGCCGACGCGCTCGACGTCATAGGCGGCACCCGTGCCCATCATGCGGACGCGCTGGCCCTTCTTCATCACGCCGTCGACGACGCGGATCAGAACCACGACGCCGAGATAGACGTCGTACCAAGAGTCGACCAGCAGCGCCTTCAGCGTCGCGTCGCGGTCGCCCTTCGGTGGCGGCAGGCGCGTCACGACGGCTTCCAGCACGTCGGGAATGCCGAGCCCCGTTTTCGCGGAGATCATCACCGCGTCGGATGCGTCGATGCCGATCACGTCCTCGATCTGCTTCCTGACCTGCTCGGGTTCGGCAGCCGGAAGATCGATCTTGTTCAGCACCGGCACGATTTCGAGATTGGCGTCGAGCGCGTGATAGACGTTGGCGAGCGTCTGCGCTTCCACGCCCTGAGAGGCGTCCACCACCAGCAGTGCGCCTTCGCACGCCGCCAGCGAGCGCGAGACTTCGTAGGCGAAGTCGACGTGGCCGGGCGTGTCCATCAGGTTGAAGATGTAGGTCTTGCCGTCCTTCGCCTTGTAGTTGAGGCGGACGGTCTGCGCCTTGATGGTGATGCCGCGCTCGCGCTCGATGTCCATCGAATCGAGCACCTGCTCCTTCATCTCGCGCAGCTCCAGCCCGCCGGTGGTCTGGATCAGCCGGTCGGCGAGCGTGGATTTGCCATGGTCGATATGGGCGACGATGGAGAAGTTGCGGATGTTGTCGATAGGGCTCGTTGTCATGGGCGCGGGATAGCATCCGGGCCCTCAAGCGGCAACAGAATAGGGTGCGCGAAGCACTGACTTCGGGCCATTTGGCGCGGTTTTCCTGTTGTCCGCCACTCCCGCGGCCATCCTTGCCGCCACCCTTGGGCGCTGCTAGCAAATGGCTTCAGCGAAAGCGCCAGTTCCGACACAGGTTGACCGCAATGTCCGATCTTTCATCGACCGAGACCGGGCGCAGAACGGGTAAGAATCCCGGCCCGCGCACCGGACTGCGATCCCGGCAGAAAGCGCGCCTGCGCCATGTCCCCGTCACCCGCCGCGTGGCGGCGTGGATCGCAGCGGTCGCCCACGATCCGAGCACCAGCTTCCGGTTCGTCATCGGCTTCGCGGTGGTTCATGCGTTGCTCTGGACCGTCATCCTCACGGCGCTGAAAGGCGCGCAGGACGTCCACATGGATGTCGCCGAGGCCTATGCGTGGGGCCAGAAGTTCCTGCTCGGCTACGGCAAGCATCCGCCGCTGGCCGGCTGGGTGGCGGGCGTCTGGTTCAGGATCTTTCCCGTCACCGACTGGGCGACCTACGCACTGGCGATGACGACGGTCGGCATCGGCCTCGTGATCTGCTGGCTGATCGCGGTGCGCGTGGTCGATCATCGCCGCGCGATGTTCACGGTGGCGATGCTCGCGCTTTATCCGATCTTCAGCTTCAAGGGGTTCAAGTACAATCCCGACCTGCTGCAACTGGTGACCTTGCCGCTGGTGGTGCTGGCGTATCTCAACGCCTTCGAGAAACGTACCGTGCGCGCCGGCCTCTGGCTCGGCCTTGCGGCGGCGCTGGCGCTGATGACGAAATACTGGGTGCTGACCATGATCGGCGCCATCGGCCTCGCGGCGCTGATTCATCCGGACCGGATGCGGTTTCTGCGTTCGCCCGCACCGTGGGTGGCGTTTGCCGCAGGCTTCATCGCGATGCTGCCGCATCTGTGGTGGCTGAAGCAGGCGGATTTCCTGCCGCTGATCTACGCCGACGACGTCTATGGCGGACGCACTTTCGCGGAAACGTCGCGGCTGGTGCTGATCTATGCCGCGCACAATATCGGGCTGCTGCTGATTCCGATCGCCTTCGCAGGCATCGCGCTGGCGTGGCGCCTGCAATGGTGGAAGTCGGTGCGCGCGAAGGGCATCTTCCGCGAACTGGCTGACTCAGCGCAGCGGCCGTGGATGCGCGGTCCCAATCCCGGCGTCTATCTTTCGCAGGCGCGCCACATCTGGATCATCCAGATCATTGTCGGCGTCGTGCCGCCGCTCGCGGCGCTGGCGTTCGGCATCTACATGAAGACCGACTGGGGCATTTCGCTGTTCTTCCTGGTGCCGCTGGCGCTGATTGCGCTTCCGGCGCTGCGCGTGACGCAGATGGCGCTGATCCGGCTGATGCTAATGTGGCTGGCGTTCACCCTGATCATGCTGGCGCTTTCGCCGATCATCGCGGAGCAGACGGTGCGGCGCGACGGCACAGCGGGCGCGCCGTTCTTACCGAAGTCGGAATTCGCCATGCAACTGACGGAGGCGTGGCGCGCGCGGTTCAACACGCGCCTCGCAGTGGTTGCGGGCACCACCGAAGTCGGCGAGCCGGTCACGTTCTACAGCCCCGATCATCCGGCGCCGTTCACGCCGGGCGAGATCTGGGCCTCTGGCCTGACCAGTCTGGAGGAGGCGCTGCGACTGGGATTCATCGGCGCGTGCGACACGTCGGATGCGCGGTTGCCGGTTTGCGAGAAGTGGATGAACGACACCGCGCCGAACGCGGAGCGCATCGATCTCACATCGCGGCGTTATTTCCACGGCAAGGCGGGACCGGCGGTGAAATGGAAAATCTGGATCGTCGGGCCGGCGAAGACGGAGGATGAGAAGTAATCAGCTGGCTTCTTCTTCGCCGAACTTGTTGGCGAGCAGTTCGCTGATGGCGTCCATCGCGGCCTGCGCTTCGCGGCCGCTGGCCGCCACGGTGATCGATGTGCCGATGCCCGCAGAGAGCATCATCAATCCCATGATCGAGGTGCCGCCGACGCTTTCGCCGTTGCGGGTGACGGTCAGCTCGGCGTCGAACTTTTCCGCCGTCTGCACGAATTTCGCGGACGCGCGCGCGTGAAGGCCGCGTTTGTTGATGATGGGAAGTTCACGGACAATGACGCCGGGCTGCGCACTCTGCTTGTCCGGCACGCCGCTCATTTTCCGGCAAGGACCCGGCTGGCGATCGTCACATACTTGCGGCCGGCTTCCTGAGCGGCGGCGATGGCGTCGGGCAGCGGCTTGTCGTCGCGCACCTTGGCGAGCTTGACCAGCATCGGCAGGTTGATGCCGGCGAGCACTTCGACCTTGGGACGGCTCATGCAGGAGATTGCGAGGTTCGAGGGCGTGCCGCCGAACATGTCGGTGAGAATCGCAACGCCGTCGCCGCTGTCGACGCGCTTGACGGCTTCAATGATATCGCTTCGACACAGATCGGCGTCATCTTCCGCGCCGATCGTGATCGATTCGATTTGTTTTTGTGGACCCATCACATGCTCGAGCGCTGCCTTGAACTCGTCGGCAAGACGCCCGTGGGTCACCAGTACTAGACCAATCATCCAAAACTCCTCGCGGGCGCTTTTTGATGCACCGCACGAAAGGGCCACATGTTGACCATCCAGAGCCCCGGCGCAAGGGGGGATCTTGCCGCGTACCCCCTTAAAAAAGGTGTCCGCGCTGGCCGTCTTCAGTGGCGAGGGTAGGGGTTATATGGCGACCGGATGGTCGCTATCAATCAGTACAAGGTCGCGGGTTCGGTTTTGAAACCTTAAGTTGTCGTAAGGAATGCCAGAACCAGCGGCAAAGGGCCATAGCCAGCTGCAACCGGAATTCGGGGGATTTCCAGCCCTGAAACGCTTGTCCGGAGGGATTGTGGCGGTGGCAGCCGCTCGGCGTCGGCGGCGGAGAGGTCAACCACGAGGCCCACGGGGCCTTCTGCGGCAAAAGCGACGGTCCTGATTCCAAGGCCCCGAATTTCGATTCTGCCGGCCAGTTCCTCGACACCTTGCACGATCAGCCTGTCGCTGCGCACCGTCAGGCGAACACGGTCATCCCCGATCAGGGTGGTGGCGGCCAATTGCCCGGTACGTCCGGCCTGTATCAACGCAAATGCCAGCGCGGACTTGCCCGACCCCGAGGGTCCGCGAATCAGGATGGCGCGGTCTCCGACCAGCACCGCTGAGGCATGAACGCTCGCGACGTCGTTGGACATTATATGGCCGGAAGCCGGACCACGAAGCGCGCGCCGGCTATGCGGGCGTCACCTTCGGCATTGATCGGGCCGGCGCGGTTCTCGGCCCAGATGCGTCCGCCATGGGCTTCGACGATCTGCTTGGAGATCGACAACCCCAGTCCTGAATTTTGTCCGAAGCCCTGCGCCGGGCGATCCGTGTAAAACCGCTCGAAGATCTTTTCGAGTGCGCCGGGCCGGATTCCGGCGCCGTCGTCATCGACCGTGATCTCGATTTCGGATTTGAGGCGGCGGCAGATGACGCGGACCTTGCTGCCAGGACGCGAGAACGACTGCGCATTGCTGAGCAGATTCGAAATCACCTGGCCGAGGCGCAGGTCATGTCCCGGCACCGAGAAGGTATCGCGGGGGCGGCCCTCGAAACGGGCTTCGACCGTAACTTCGGTGCCGTGCTGGGTTTCGTTGGCGACCGACGTCAGCGTGTCGAGCAGGCGGCGAATGTCCACGGGCTCCACATCCTGCCGCTGCAACTCGGCGTCGAGGCGGCTGGCATCGGAAATGTCGGAGATCAGCCGGTCGAGCCTGCGCACGTCATGCTCGATCACGGCGAGCAGCCGCGAGCGGCTTTCGTCGGACCTTGCGAGCGGCAGCGTTTCGACCGCCGAGCGCATCGACGTCAGCGGATTTTTCAGCTCGTGCGCGACGTCGGCGGCGAACCGCTCGATGCCCTCGATACGATTGTAGAGCGCGTCGGTCATTGCGCGCAGCGCGTGCGACAGATGGCCGATCTCGTCGCCGCGCGAGGAGAAGTCGGGAATTTCCACGCGGGTCTGGATGCGGCGGCGGACGCGCTCCGCGCTGTCGGCGAGGCGGCGCACCGGGCCAGCGATGGTCGAGGCCAGCAGCAGCGACAGCACGATCATGACGCCGGCGGCGATGCCGAACACTTTCAGGATCGCGAGCCGCTCGGTGTTGACCATCTGGTCGATGTCGTCGCCCTGCGTGGACAGCATCAGCGCGCCGTGAACCGCGCGGAAGCGCTGCACCGGCACCGATACCGAGACGATCACCTCGCCGCGGTCGTTGATCCGCACCATGCTGCCTTTGCGGCCGCCGAGCGCCTGCTGCACTTCCTGATAGCCGTTGCCGTTCTCCGGCCCGAGTTCGCGGTAGCGCGGAAGGTCGCCGCGATTGAGCCATGTGCGGATCGCGATCATGGTTTTCTCGGCGAAGCCGGGCTTTTCGGCGGTCGGCGGCGGCAGTTCAAAACGCAGCACGTCGCCGCGGCCATAGAGATTGCGGCTGTCGAGCACCAGCACGCCGTCGCGGTCGTAGATGCGCGCGCGGGTCTTGGTCGGCGAGATCAGCCGGCGCAGCACCGGCGCCACGCGCTCGGGATTGATGGGAAATTCGATACTGGTAAGCGCCTCGTCGTTCGCGCCGTAGCTTTCGCCGGGCTTGAGATCGAGCAGCCGTTCCGGATCGACGGTGATGGCGTTGGTTTCGACCGTGGCCGAGGCGGCAATCGCGCCCGAGATGATTTCGGCCTGCACCAGCAGACTCTGCGCGCGCGCATCGATCAGTCCGGCGCGGAACTGCGACAGGTAGAGGATGCCGGCCAGCATCGCGAACAGGCCGATCAGGTTGAGCGAAACGATGCGGCGGGTGAGGCTGGAGAACGTCAGCGCGACGAAGTAGCGGCCTGCGCGCTTGATGAGGTCGAGCGGACTGCGCCAGCCACGGCCGGTCTGCTCGATCTCCGCGGACTGCTCGTCCGACACCGGAGCGAGCGGCGGCGCACCGGATTCGGCATCGTCGTCGCGATCATTCTGCGTTCGATCGAGCAATGGCTGAACCGTTCGTTGTTTCCAACACGGCCACTATAACGCGGCTAATGTAATAAACGTAGCCCGGATGAGGCGAAGCGAAATCCGGAACAATCGTTTTGCTTACCCCGGATTGCGCTTCGCCTCATCCGGGCTACGGCCCATGATAGATGCGGATCCCTGCTTGACCGATCAGGTTTCCTTGAAACGATACCCGACGCCGTACAGCGTTTCGATCATCTCGAAGTCGTCGTCGGCCGCCTTGAACTTCTTGCGCAGGCGCTTGATGTGGCTGTCGATGGTGCGGTCGTCGACATACACCTGGTCGTCATAGGCCGCGTCCATCAGCGCGTTGCGGCTTTTCACCACGCCGGGGCGTGTCGCCAGCGCCTGAAGGATCAGGAATTCGGTGACGGTGAGCGTCACAGGCTCGTTCTTCCAGGTGCAGGTGTGCCGCTCCGGGTCCATGCGCAGCAGGCCGCGTTCCAGCGCCTTGGCGTCCATTTCCTTCTGCGTCACGGTGGGATCTTTCGGCACCGCGCGGCGCAGCACCGCCTTGACGCGCTCCACCAGCAGACGCTGCGAGAACGGTTTGCGGATGAAATCGTCGGCGCCCATCTTGAGGCCGAACAGTTCGTCGATCTCCTCATCCTTCGACGTCAGGAAGATCACCGGCAGGTCGGACTTCTGGCGCAGACGGCGCAGCGTCTCCATGCCGTCCATGCGCGGCATCTTGATGTCCAGGATCGCAAGGTCCGGCGGCGATGTCTTGAAACCGTCGAGGGCCGATGCGCCATCCGTATAGGTCATGATGCGGTAGCCTTCGGCTTCCAGCGCGATCGAGACCGATGTGAGAATGTTGCGGTCGTCATCGACCAAGGCGATTGTGGGCATGAGCCTGCTTTCCAAATCGGTGTTGTGGGCGTGGCGACTGTGTACTGACCGGCCGAACCGGGGTGCCGTGAAATAAGGCGTTCAGGCACCGACCAACGAGCAATGCAAGCTGGGCTGAAATGTGACCAAGTTCCTGAACTGCGCGATTACTGGAACTTGACGGTTATATAAGGCGATTGTTCCGCGATATAACCCCTTTTGGCCCGAAAAAAGCCCGTTAACCAATGAAATCAAGCCCATAAAATGGACCCTTCCGCTCCCGTCAAACCCGCCCGCCTCACCCGCTCGCTGCTGGGCCGCAGCCGCCATGGCGCGCTGGCCACGCTGATGGCGGGTAGCGGCGATCCGTATTGCTCGCTGGTCAATGTCGCATCAATGCCCGACGGGACGCCGATCCTGCTGATCTCGCGGCTGGCGTTGCACACCAAAAATGTTCTCGGCGACCCGCGCGCGTCGCTGATGCTGGACGAGCGGGCGCCGGGCGACCCGCTGGAAGGCGCGCGCATCATGCTGGCGGGCACGGCGGAAGAAGCGCAGGGCGACGATGTCGCAAGACTCCGGCGGCGCTATCTCGCGGCCCATCCGTCGGCCGAGGAGTTCGTGGACTTCAAGGATTTCTCGTTCTTCCGGATCAAGCCGGGCAGCGTTCATCTGGTTGCGGGGTTTGGCCGCATCGTCGATCTCGCGCCGAAAGATTTCCTGACCGATCTCGCCGGCGCGGACGCGCTGATCGAGGCCGAGCCTGACATTGTCGCGCATATGAACGCCGATCATGCCGACACCATGAACCTTTATGCCGTGAAGCTGCTCGGTGCGTCGCCGGGAGCATGGCGTTGTACCGGCTGCGATCCCGAGGGGCTCGACATGCAGGATGGATCGCGCACGCTCCGGCTCGACTTTCCGCAGCGTATCGCCGCACCCGCCGCACTGCGGCATGTTTTGAAGGGACTGGCGGACCGGGCGCGGGCTCTGCCAAGCCCGTGAAATTCAACCCGTTTTAGCCGATTCCGGTCTGCGTTAGCCGAATATGACGGATCGACTTGGCAAGCCGCGCGTTGGCTACTAATAAGTCGCCGGATTGAGGCCCGGGAGCTATGATCCCCGGCATCCGCGACAGGGGCGTTTGGCGACAGGCGCGCGAAACGATACGCGGTCTTTGTGGGAGATTCTAAAAGTGCAAGAGACGGGTGTACGCAACGGTGCCTTCGGCGCCGACAAATTCGGTTTTAAAAACCTCAAACAGGTCAACTGGAATCTCGGCACAGCGCCGCTCTATGAGCATTCGCTGCGCAACAATGAAGCCGAACTGTCGGCCGGCGGCGCGCTTGTCGCAGAGACCGGCGTGTTCACCGGGCGATCCCCGAAGGACAAGTTCACGGTGCGCGACGCGCTCACCGACAAGACCATGTGGTGGGGCGGCAACCAGTCGATCACGCCCGAGCAGTTCGAAGCGCTGTATCAGGATTTCCTCAAGCATTGCGAAGGCAAGTCACTCTTCGCGCAGGATCTCTACGGCGGCGCCGATCCGAAATTCCAGATCAAGACGCGCGTGTTCACCGAAATGGCGTGGCACTCGCTGTTCATCCGCACGCTGCTGCGCCGTCCCGAGATGGCCGAGCTTGCGAGCTTTGCGCCGGAACTGACCATCGTCGATCTGCCGAGCTTCCGCGCCGATCCGAAGCGTCACGGCTGCAAGTCCGAGAACGTCGTCGCGATCGATTTCACCCGCAAGATCGTTTTGATTGCAGGCAGCCAGTACGCCGGCGAAATGAAGAAGTCGGTGTTCACCACGCTGAACTACTTCCTGCCCGCGCAAGGCGTGATGCCGATGCACTGCTCGGCCAACGTCGGCCCGAACGGCGACAGCGCAATTTTCTTCGGCCTGTCCGGCACCGGCAAGACCACGCTGTCCGCCGATCCGAACCGCACGCTGATCGGCGACGACGAGACCGGCTGGGGTCCGGATGGCATCTTCAATTTCGAAGGTGGCTGCTACGCCAAGACCATCAAGCTGTCGCGCGAGGCAGAGCCCGCAATCTATGACGCCAGCATCTGCTTCGGCGCCGTGCTCGAGAACGTCGTGCTCGATCCGATCACGCGCGAGCCCGATTTCGACGACGGCTCCAAGACCGAGAACACACGTTCGGCGTATCCGCTCGAGGCGATCCCCAACGCATCGCGGACCGGCCGCGCCGGTCATCCGAAGAATCTGGTGATGCTCGCCGCCGACGCGTTCGGCGTGATGCCGCCGATCGCCAAGCTGACGCCGGCGCAGGCGATGTATCACTTCCTGTCGGGCTATACCGCGAAGGTCGCGGGCACCGAACGCGGTCTCGGCAACGAGCCGGTGCCGGAATTCTCGGCCTGCTTCGGCTCGCCGTTCCTGCCGCGCGATCCGACCGAATACGGCCAGTTGCTGAAGGAATTCATCGCCAAGCACAACGTCGACTGCTGGGTGGTCAACACCGGCTGGACCGGCGGCAAGTACGGCACCGGCAGCCGCATGCCGATCAAGGTGACGCGCGCGCTGCTGACCGCGGCGCTGAACGGTTCGCTGCGCAACGCCACGTTCCGCACCGACAAGTATTTCGGCTTCGCGGTCCCGACCGCGCTGGATGGCGTGCCGAGCGACATCCTCGATCCGGTCAACACCTGGAAGGACAAGGCGGAGTTCGACAAGACCGCGCGCGGTCTGGTGGCGATGTTCCAGAAGAACTTCGAGAAGTTCGAGAAGCAGGTCGATGCCGACGTCCGCGCCGCCGCCCCCGAGGTCAAGCTCGCGGCGGAGTGATCGCTTTTGCATTAATAAAAAGGGCGGCTCATTGAGCCGCCCTTTCGTTTGTCTGAAGCGTGGCGTTGGCGTCTGAATTCAGCGCGCCGTCGCCGTCGTCGTCCCCGTGGTCTTGCCTGTCGCGACGTTCAGGATCGATCCGTTCTGAAGGTCGATCCGGTAGGCTTCGCGCAGCACGTTTCCGGCGAAGCCCAGTTCGACGATCGAAATGGTCTTGAACGAGACCGGAATGCCGTCGGGAAGAATCTGGTTGAACTCGACCGCCGCCTGATCGAAGTCCTTCTTCAGTTCCGGCGTGAACTTCACGTTGCTGTAGACCAGCGTGTTGTGCGGATTGTGCGAACGCAGCTCCTTGCCGTCCTTCACCACGTTGACGCCGCTGACGCCGACGGTCTTCACCAGATCCTTCGCGGCATCGCTCATGACGGCGTAGACCGGCCCCGTGCAGCGCGGCAGCGGGCCGTCGCGCAGCGGTGCGAGCGCGGCGGTGGCGGCGGTGTTGAGCGCCATCATGGCCTCGAAGTCCGCACCTTCCTTGACGATGCCGAGGTCGACCCACCATGGCTGTCCCGCGCCCTTGGCGGCTTCGGTGGTGTAGAAATTTTTCAGGGTGACGTTGAGAACGCCCGGCAACTTCGGCAACGCCTTCAGCATCTTCTCGGGCGTCGTCGGGTCCGCGCTATGAATGTGGACGACGGTTACGTGCGGAATGTTGAAGCGGGCGGCCTCGTCTTCAAGCTTCGCGTTCAGGAGTTTCTCGCGCAGCAGGCCCATGACGGTCACGTTGAGGACGTCGTTGGTTTCCTTCGGCAGCGTGTAGACGAGGCCGAATGTGCGGGCGTGCGGGCGGAAGCCCGGCGACGACAGCGAGCTGTTATCGACTTCGGCATGGGCTGCGAATGCAAACACGGATGCCGCTGCGGCGACGGCAACGGTTGCGAGGCGATGAGACAATTTCTGGATCATGGAAAAACTCCGGTTGGGATCTTGGACACGCCCGCAACAACCGGAAATGGCGGTGAGAGGACCGCAGTCACAGGAGCCGGATCGCGAGCAGGTGGCCGGACCATGACCTGCGAATATGACAGGCGGATTGGGGCGCCGTCACAGCGCGCTGCGGCAATTAGCCCCTCTGTGGACGGCGCGCCGTCGTCTCAAGCCTTGAAATACACGACCTGCGAGGTGGTCGCGAGCAGGCGTCCGCCGGGCGACCACAACTGGCCGGTCTGGTCCGAAAAACTTTTGTGAAAGATATTTGCATCGGCGACGCCAAGCACCGCCGTGGTGTCTTCGGCGGCGAGGTCCGCGGCATCGGCATGGAAAACCGTTGTCATCGACACCGTTCCGATCGGCACGATGGTGCCGCGGGCATGGAAGATGCGTGCGAAGAACGTATCCGACATCGACAGCAGCGACAGGAAATCGATGGTCCTCGGCGTGGCGTCGCTGAGCCACATCTTTGAATAGGCACTGGCCGGAATCTCGAGCGGGGTGGCGTTGTAGCCCGGCGCGCCTTCCACGAAGCGGAATTGATATTGCCGCACCCAGTTCGCGATGCCGCTCTCGGGCAGCGGCCTGACCTGATCGAACGGCGGCACCGGCGGCATGGTTGCCGGCTGATGCGACCATGACGGACGCCGGATCGCGAACACGGCGGTGGCGAATGCCGCAACACCGTCGTCCTGCGTGAGTTCAACGAACCAGTGCTGCGTCGAACGGGTCGCCTTGATCAGGCGCACGCCAAGATCGAAGCCACCGCTTGCGACCGGCGCGCAGAGGTTGACCGTAACCGACAGCGGATCGCCGATCCGTTCCGGATGCTGCATGATTGCGCGCAGCATGGTTGCCGCGGTGACGCCGCCGAACGGGCCGACGAAGGCGAAATAGTCTTCGCTGGCTGCCCCGCGCAGCCCGCCGTCCACCGTCGTGACCTGCGTGGCGCGGTCGAACGGATGGGTGGTCTCGCTCGACGTTTGATCGGCGGCTTTCCGGGATGTTTTTTCCAGCATTGTCGGGCCAACTCCGTTTATCTGCCGCAGTCTTCGCAGGATCGCCCCAGGATTCAATGACGCGCGAGGTAATGGCCGTCATGCGCGGCGAAGTCAGGAAAGGGCGCACGCTTTCCGATCGTTCCACAGGAACACGCTGCTCGCTGGCAGGTTGACTGCTCGCCCGCCGGAATCGTTATATTCCAGTATGGGCGCGCTATTCCAAACGTAACATCGGGAGGCTCTGATGGCGGATAACGACGGCATCAAGATCGCCAGTCTCACGCACGACTTCGTAGCGAAGAAGTCATTCGTCGGCCTGATATGGGAAAGCGACTCCAGCAAGAAACTGGGGCTCGAGGTGCCGTTTTGCTGCACCCCTGAGCAGCTTCCGGCCGAGGCTGAAAAAGCTGTGCGCAAACTCTCTTCCGAACTCGCATCGATCCCTATCACGGTCGTGCCCTGAGGCTTGCGCGGCGGCCTGTACCAAATAAAAGGAACAAATTAAGAACACTTTAGCAAGTCATTGATATATCATTGTGATTCGGCGCATCGCGCCACCACATCTAGGGTCTGTCATCGGTCTTGAGGACTACATGTCCAATATTGCGTTCGACAACACAGCGCTGACGCGCATCGCGGACTTCGCCCGCACGCTCTCCCGTCTCCACACCGCCTCCCGCACACGGGTCGTGGACGACGACCAGATCGACCGCGAGTTCAACGCGGTCTGCATGTCGGTGTGGGGCTACACCACCGACGACTTCAGCGACGACCTGTTCTCGCTGAAGGACCATGCGTTTCTCGATGCGCTGGATGAGGCGCGGGCGCGCATCTTCGCCGCCGAGCATGGCTACGATCTGGTCGACGACACCGGCGTCCTCGCCGACTGGTGGGGCTATTGCTGGATGATCCTCGCGGAACATCGCGGGCTGCTGACGCCGGAGATCCGGGCCAAGGCGCGCATGGCGATGGAAGAGAAATATCTCGCCGCACCCAACGTGATCGGCGTCATCGTCGGGCGGTAAGCGCCCTTAGCGCGCTTCAGCCCGCTTGGCTTTCGGGGCCGCGATCTTTGGCGCGGGCGCCGCAGGCTGCGACAGCTTGGGCTGCGCCAGCGATCCGGTTATTTCCGGCGGCGTGAAACTGTCCTCGGAAATTTCCGCGGCTACCGGCGTCACCTTCATTTCGCCGAGACGCGCGCGTAACTCTTGCGTGAGGCCGGGGTAGCTGTTCACCGGCGTGAATTCCGTGGTCTGACCGTTCGCTGTCTTCGTGCCGGAATAGGCGACCAGCCCGTTCGCGGTGGCGACAATGTCGCCGGGGCGCAGCGTGGTATCGAGCGTCAGATCGACCGGCGCGAGGCCCGCGGCATCGCGGCCGTTACAGGTGCAGTCCGCTTTCAGTGCCTTGCGATAGGCGAATGCATTCGGCGAATCGACATAGCGCTCGCCCATGTTGCCGACCGCGTAATCGATGCTGTTGCCGGAATAAACCTTGGTCGGGCTCGCCGGGCAGAACGCCTGGCACATCTGCGCCGGCGTGCTGCCGCCGCGCGAGGTCAGAGGGAAATAGCGGCCGTCGCAGCTTCGCACGCAATAGCTGGTGAAACGTCCGCCGGGGGATGCAGCCGGGGCGGGCGCGGGATTCGGATTGGAGAAAAGGCCCAGCGGATCGGCGAAGGAATTGCTTTGCGATTGCGGCGATGGCCGCTCAGGCTTTTCGTTGCCGAACAGGAAATCGAAAATGCCGGCGGACGCCGCGCCGGGCGCTATCGCGAATGCCATGGCGGCAGCGAGAACAAGCGCCATGCGGCGCGGCGCGCGCGAACTACGCAACTGTTTACGCAACTTTGGCCCCACTCACGCAACGCTGACGCCCGCGGCATCGATTGCCGCAGCGTCAATGACCTTAATGCGAGATGGTAAACGCGAGGTTAGGAGCGCGGATGCGAGCGCCGGGCTTCGCGCAATTTGACCATGACCTGAAGCGCGAGATTGGTCGGCGTCGGAATGGCAAGCTCCGCGCCCTTTCGGACGACGTAGCCGTTCAGATAATCGATTTCAGTGGGCTTGCCGCGCGCGAGATCCTGCGCGGTCGATGAGTATTGCGCCGGCATCGTTCCGGCCAGCGCGAACACGGTGTCGCCGATGTTGGCCGGAATCGGAATGTTCAGCGCCCGAGCCACCGCGACGCATTCGCCGATCGCGCTCTCCATGACGTCGGTGACGCCCTGGACTTTGAGCATGGGTCCATAGGGAAGTTCGGCCACCGCCGACAGCGCATTGTAGGCGCAGTTCAGGATGAGCTTGACCCACAACTCGCCGATGACGTTTTTCGAAACCGTCGTGGGAATAGCGGCGTCGCTGAATTGCCTGGCAATGCTCTCGCTCGCCGGCGAAGGGCCGATGATGAGATCGCCCCGCCCTTTATGTCTGACATGCCCCGGGCCTGCGATCTCGGTGGCGACATAGACGGCGGCGGGAACGGCAACTTGCCGGATGGTTGCTTGCAGGCGTTCCGCGTTGTCCACGCCATTCTGAAGGCACAGCACCGTGGCATCCGGCTTGAGGTGCGGGGCGATCGCGCGGCCCGCGGCTTCGGTGTCGGCCGATTTCACGCACAGCAGCACCACGTCCGCGCCTGCGACGCCGGATGCGTCCGCCGTCGCCTGCACCGGAATGCTGCCGTGGAAGCTGCGGCTTTCAAGCACAAGACCGTGCGCCTTGATGGCTTCGACATGATGAGGCCGCGCGATCAGGGTCACGTCATGACCCGCGCGCGCCAGCATCGCGCCGATATAGCTCCCGACGGCGCCGGCGCCCATGACGGCTGCTTTCATGATGCCGCTTTCATGACCGTAGAAGAATCTCCGTTCAGAAGAACAGGAACGTCGCCAGGATAAAGGTGGGGATCAGCACCAGCACGGACCAGATCATGTAGCCGAAGAAGCTCGGCATCTTCACGCCGGCCTGCCGCGCGATGGCGTAGACCATGAAGTTCGGCGCGTTGCCGATATAGGTGTTGGCGCCCATGTACACCGCGCCCGACGAGATTGCCGCCAGCGTCGCGGATTTCGCCGTCATCAGCACCTGCGGATCGCCACCTGCCAGCTGGAAGAACACCAGATAGGTCGGCGCGTTGTCGAGGAACGACGACAGGATGCCGGTAAGCCAGAAGTAGGCGGCGGCGTTGTTGCTGCCGTCGGCATTGGTGACGAGGCCGAGCAGGGCGGCGAACGGCCCTTGCGCGCCCGCCTGCAACATCGCCATCACCGGCACGATGCAGATGAAGATGCCCGCGAAGAGAATTGCGACTTCCTGGATCGGCCCCCACGAGAAGCCGTTGGCCTCCCGATCCGCCTTGCGGGTCATGGCGATCGACCAGATCGTCACGAGAACGAAGATCACGTCGCGCGCGAGATCCTGTATCTGCAATTCGACGCCGGCGACGTGGAACGACACGCCGGGCTTCCATTGCGCGCTCATCAGGATGGCGGCGATGATAACGGCGATCAGCAGGAGGTTGATCTTGCCGTGAAGTTTCAGCGGCGAGTCGGGCGTCGGGTCCTTCTTTTGCGAGAAACGGCCTTCGCGGTGATGCAGATAAAGGTCGATCACAAAAAAGATCGCGAGCACGATTCCGCCGACCACCAGCGTCTCTTGCCAAAGATGTTTCGTCGTCCAGAAGAAGTCGACGCCTTTCAGGAATCCGATGAACAGCGGTGGATCGCCGAGCGGCGACAATGCGCCGCCGATATTGGCGACCAGAAAAATAAAGAACACCACCACATGGGCGTTGTACCGCCGGCTGTCGTTGGCGCGGATCAGCGGACGGATCAGGATCATCGCGGCGCCCGTGGTGCCGACGATGCTGGCCATCACTGCGCCGACGGCGAGCAGCACGGTGTTGGTGAACACGCTGTCGTGCAGATTGCCTTCGAGATAGATGCCGCCGGCGACCGTGAACAGCGCCAGCAGCAGCAGAATGAACGGCATGTATTCCAGCAGCGCCGTGTGTGCGAGCGTCGTCGTGACGGTGGAAATGTCAACGGTCAGGAACAACGGAACGACGATGAGCGCCGCCCAGAGCGTGGTGAACTTGCCGAAGTGATGTTCCCAGACATGCGGATAGAACACCGGTCCGGTGGCGATGCACAGCAGGATACCGATGAACGGCAGCGCCCACAGGATCGAGAGCTTCGCGCCGTTCAGGCCTTCGGCGGCGAAGGCGACGTCCGGGCACAACAGGAGAAAAAGCGAGAGCGCGGCGAGCCGCCGCGAATGAAATCGATCAAACAAATCTCAGCCTTTCAAAAACTCGCCCGCCTTGTAGAGCGCGCGGAAGGGAATGCCGGCTTTCTCGAACGCTTCGGTCGCGCCTTCGTCGCGATCGACCATGGTGAACACCAGCACGACCTCGCCGCCGGAGTCCTTCACGGCGTCCACGGCCTTGACGGCCGAGCCGCCGGTGGTGGTGACATCCTCGACGATGACGATGCGCTTGCCGGCGAGGCTCTCGCCCTTGGCGAGGCCTTCGACCGCGAGCCGTGCGCCATGTTCCTTCGGCTTTTTGCGCACGAAGAATGCCGCGATGGGATGTCCCTTGAGCCACGACAGTTGCGCGATCGCGCCGGCGATCGGCACCGCGCCCATTTCCAGCCCGCCGATGTAATCGATCTGGTCGTCCTTCAGCGCGTCGAGAGACAGTTCGGCGAGCAGCGCCGCGCCCTCAGGGTCGAGCATGGTGGGCTTGAGGTTGAAATAGAAATCGCTCTTGCGGCCGGAGGCGAGGGTGATTTCGCCACGCCCGAACGAACGCTTGTGGATGATGTCTTTGAGGCGGGCGCGGGACGCTGATTTGGACAAGGCGATCTCTTCGAGTTAAGGGATTTGCGGGAATTTACGGCATGATCCCGAAAAGTGGAAACCGGTTTTCGGAAAAGATCATGCCCAAACCGAAGCTGGCGTGGACATTCCACAGCGGATCGCACACCGTCAACAGCGCAAGATCAATAAAGGCAGGCCCATGACCATCGATCTCTACACCTGGAACACGCCCAACGGCCGCAAGATCAGTATCGCGCTGGAAGAAATGGGCCTTCCCTACAAGGTGCATCCCATCAATATCTCCAAGGACGAGCAGCTTGCGCCGGATTTCCTGAAGATCAGCCCGAACAACAAGATTCCCGCCATCGTCGATCCGGACGGTCCGGGCGGTAAGCCGGTCAGCGTCTTCGAGTCCGGGGCGATCCTTTTGTACCTCGGGGAAAAAACGGGAAAATTCCTGCCGAAGGACCTGGGCGAGCGGATTCCGGTGCTGGAATGGCTGATGTGGCAGATGGGTGGTTTCGGTCCGATGCCGGGTCAGGTGCATCATTTCATCGCGCTGGAGAACGAGCACGACCGCCGCTACGGCCTCGAGCGATTTTCAAAGGAGACGCGCAGGCTCTATGGCGTGCTCGACCGCCGCCTCAGGGGCCGCGAGTTCGTCGCTGACAAACTGTCGGTGGCCGACTTCGCCATTCTCGGCTGGGCGTGGCGTCACGAGCGCCACAAGGTGCCGCTCGCCGAGTTTCCGGAGGTCGAGCGCTGGTACAATGCGATGATGGCGCGGCCCGGCGTGAAGCGCGGGTTTGAGGTGAAGCTGGGCTGATGCGGCGAGATGTTTCCCATCACGCTGCAATCGGGTTTAGGGCCGGGCCGGGATAGTCAAGCCACGCTGCACCGCTGGCCGCGCCAGACCGCGTTCCAGCCAGGCAGGAACGTGCTGCAGGTTATCGAATTCGACCAGTTCGCGAGCCTCGTAGAAACCGATCAGGTTGCGCACCCAGCCGAGCATTGAAATATCGGCGATGGTGTAGTCGTCGCCCATGATCCATTGCCTGCCGTCGAGCCGGCGCTCGATCACGCCGAGCAGCCGTTTCGACTCGTTCACGTAGCGCTGAAGCGGACGTTTGTCCTCGTACTCCTTGCCGGCGAACTTGTTGAAAAATCCAAGCTGCCCGAACATCGGCCCGATACCGCCCATCTGGAAATGGACCCACTGGATAGTCTCGATCCTGCGCGCGGGGTCGAGCGGAATGAACTTGCCAGTTTTTCCGGAGAGATAGTCGAGGATCGCCCCGGATTCGAAGAGTCCGAGCGGCTTTCCGCCGGGACCGTCAGGGTCGATGATCGCCGGAATCTTTCCATTCGGATTGAGCGACAGGAATTCAGGCGTGTGCTGGTCGTTCTTGCCGAAATCGACCAGATGCGCCTCATACGGCAATCCGGTTTCTTCAAGCATGATCGACACCTTCACGCCGTTTGGCGTCGGCAGCGAGTAGAGCTGCAGGCGGTCGGGATGCTTCGGCGGCCAGCGCTTGGTGATCGGAAAGGCGGACAGGTCAGGCATGTGGGCGATGTGTTCCAGCAGGGAGTGTGTCGAAGGACAAAGCAGATTGAGGCGTCTAGTGCGCCTCGTCCCAGTTGTTGGCGGCGCGGGCATCGACCTGCAACGGCACCGACAGCGCCACCGCCGGGAACGGCGCGTCCTGCATCACCTGCTGCACCACCGGCAGCGTCTTCGCGACCTCGTCGTCCGGCACCTCGAAGATCAGTTCGTCGTGGACCTGCAACAGCATCTGCGCCGATAGTTTCTTCTCGGCGAGTGCGTCTTCCATCCGGATCATGGCGCGGCGGATGATGTCGGCGGCGGAGCCTTGCAGGCGCGCATTGATGGCGGCGCGCTCGTTGAACGAGCGGATCGACGGATTGCTCGCCTTGATGTCCGGGTAGTGGCATTTGCGGCCGAAGATCGTCTCGACATAGCCATGCTCGCGGCAGAAGTCGCGCGTCGCGTCCATGTAGGCGCGGATGCCGGGGAAGCGTTCGAAATATTTCTTGATGTACGCACCCGCTTCCTCGCGCGGAATGCCGAGCTGATTGGCAAGCCCGAACGCCGAGATGCCGTAGATGATGCCGAAGTTGATCGCCTTGGCGCGGCGGCGCACTTCGGCCGGCATGTCCTTGATCGGCACGCCGAACATTTCCGACGCCGTCATGGCGTGAATGTCGAGCTTGTCCTGGAACGCCTGCTTCAGCGACGGGATATCCGCGATCTCGGCCAGCAGCCGCAACTCGATCTGCGAATAATCCGCCGACACCAGCTTGTAGCCCTTGGCGGCGATGAAGGCCTTGCGGATCTTGCGGCCATCCTCGGTGCGCACCGGAATGTTCTGCAGGTTCGGTTCGTTGGATGAGAGTCTTCCCGTGGTCGTCGCCGCGAGTGCGTAAGTCGTGTGCACGCGATGGGTCTGCGGGTTGACGTATTCCGGCAGCGAGTCGGTATAGGTCGACTTCAGTTTGGTGACCTGCCGCCATTCCAGAACATGTTTCGGGAATTCGTGTCCGGCTTCGGCCAGTTCGTCGAGAATCTGCGCTGACGTTGACCACGCGCCGGTCTTGGTCTTCGCGCCGCCGGGCAGGCCCATCTTGCCGAACATGATGTCGCCGAGCTGCTTCGGGCTTCCCGGATTGATCGGCTCGCCCGCCATCCTCTGAATCTCGGCTTCGACCCGTGCGGCGGTCTGCGCAAACTCGCCCGACAGGCGCGACAGCACCTGACGGTCGATGGAAATGCCGCGCCGTTCCATGCGCGCGAGCACCGGCACCAGCGGCCGCTCCAGTGTCTCGTAGACCGTGTTGACGCGATACGACAGCAGGCGCGGCTTCAGCACGCGCCACAGCCGCAGCGCGATGTCGGCGCGCTCGGCAGCGTATGCGGTCGCCTTGTCGACGGGGACCTGATCGTAGGCGATGCGGTTCTTGCCGGTGCCGGTCAGGTCCGTGAAGCCGATGGTCTTGTGGCCGAACCAGCTCTCCGCCAGCGACTCCTGATCGTGTTTCGCGCGGCCCGCGTCGAGCACGTAGGAAATCAGGATCGTGTCGTCGATGGGCGCCATGGCGATGCCGTGCTGCGCCAGCACGACGGAATCGAATTTCAGATCGTGGCCGATCTTGATGACGCCGACATCCGTGAGCAGCGGCTTCAGCGCGGCCAGCGCATCGGCGGCCTTGATCTGATCGGGCGCGAGGCCTCCGGCAAACAGGCCGGAGCCGTCGCCGGGCTTGGTATGCGCCAGCGGAAGGTAAGCGGCCTGGTTCGCACCGAGCGCAAGCGAGATGCCGCAAATCTCGGCCTGCATCGGATCGGCGGTGCTGGTCTCGATGGTCAGCGCGACATGGCCGATGTCGTAAGCGCGCGCGATCCAGCGCTGCAACTCGTCGAGCGAACTGATTGTCGCGTATTTGGCGCGGTCGAATTTCGCGCTGCGTGCTTCGGCGGCACGGGCATCGGCAAGCGCTTTCGGCGTCTGCGGTCCACCGTTGTCTGTGGCCTGCTTTGGTTTTGCAGATCCGGACCACTGGCCGGCATTGGACGTTGCGTTTGAAGTACCCTGGGCCAGCAGATCAGGCTCGCCGCCCAGCGCCGGCGTGGCGGGCGATCCTGCGGCGACATCGGCGGGTGCGAACGCGCTTTTCATGCCGGCGTCGGCTTCGACATCCGCCGGATCGATCTGCGAATATTCCGCCACGCGCCGCGTCAGCGTCGAGAATTCCATCGCTTTCAGAAACGAGATCAGCTTGCGCGAATCCGGCTCATGCACGGCGAGGTCGTCGAGTGGGACGTCGAGCTTAACTCTATCGTCGAGTTGCACGAGTTGGCGCGAGATGCGCGCCTTCTCGGCGTTCTCGATCAGCGCCTCGCGGCGTTTCGGCTGCTTGATCTCGGGCGCGCGCTTGAGCAGTGTTTCGAGATCGCCGTATTCGATGATCAGTTGCGCCGCGGTCTTGATGCCGATGCCCGGCACGCCCGGCACGTTGTCCACCGAGTCGCCCGCGAGCGCCTGCACCTCGACTACCTTCTCGGGCGGCACGCCGAACTTCTCGATCACCTCGGGAATGCCGATGCGGCGATCCTTCATGGTGTCGTACATGGTGACGCAGTCGGTCACGAGTTGCATCAGGTCCTTGTCGGAGGAGACGATGGTTGCGGTCGCGCCGCGCTCGCAAGCCTCGCGGACGTAAGTTGCGATCAGGTCGTCGGCCTCGAAACCGGCCTGTTCGAGGCACGGCAGGTCGAACGCGCGCACCGCTTCGCGGATCAGGGCGAACTGCGGAATGAGATCGTCCGGTGCGGGCGGGCGCTGCGCCTTGTATTCGGGATACAATTTATTGCGGAAGGTAACTTCGGACTTGTCGAAGATGATCGCCAGATGTGTCGGCCGGTTATCGGGCGGCATATCGCGCATCAGCTTCCACAGCATGTTGCAGAAGCCGAGCACGGCGTTGACCTGCAAGCCGTCGGACTTGCGGTTCAGCGGCGGCAGCGCGTGATAGGCGCGGAAGATGTAGCCGGAACCGTCCACCAGAAAGACGTGGTCGCCTTTTGAGGGCGCACTGGAGGCAGCGGCCTTTGTTGCGGCTGGCGGTTTGGCGGCGGCAGCTTGGGTGGCGGGTTTCGCGGCAGCGGGCTTTTCAGCCTTCGTGGCGGCGGGCGATTTCGCGGGGGATGCAGGCTTTTTCGGCATGGCGGCAACTTAAGGATTTTGGCCGCGATTAACACCCCTTTGGGAGGTAGATGCGCACTGGAATCTTGGGTGCCGTTCCCGGAAAATCAGTGTCGTCCCCGCTTTCGCGGGGACGACATCGCGGATGGATGGATTTACTCTGCCGCCTGCAAGGCCGGGCGCGGCTGTTTCGGCGTAAGCCAGAACATGGCCGGCCGCTCGAACAGGAAGTTGAGCCCGGCGCGTTTCGCGCCCCACCACATCGCCAGCGCACCAAGGACGCCCGCGGCGGTGTCGATCAGCGAGACCAGCCCGATGTCGGGAATGATGCCGGTCTTGAGCAGCACCACGCGCACGATGGCCATCGGCAGGAAGAAGGCGAGATAGATGACGATGGAGTGCTCGCCGCAATAGCGCAGGGCTCCGAGCCAGTTGGCGCGGGCGAGCAGCGTGCCCATGATGATGATGGCGCAGGCGCCGGCAAAGCCGAGCGCGAGCGAAATGCCCGGCCGTTCGCTGAAGCCGGAGAACACCAGCACGGCGTTGGCGACCGCCCATGCGGCGAGGCCGAGCAGGGCGACGCCCGGCTGGGCGCGCGCGCGATCGGCCAGCACGAACACGTAGTTCGCCAACAGGTAGCCGGAATAGAAATACACAAAGCGCGAGGCGAACTCGTCGATCACGGTCCAGCCGGTCGTGATATGCGTCATCTCAAGCGCCGCTGCGGCGAGCCAGATCACCGGCGCCGGAATCCGCAACGTCGCTTTCGTCACCACGAAAAAGATTGGCAGCAGGTAGATGAACCACAACGTGCCGAACGGCTCGATGAACGCTTGCAGGTACATGACGCCGACATGTACCCAGCCCTGCTCGGCGGCGAAGCCAGGCGCCTTGAAGGCGAACTGGATCGTCACCCACAGCACGTAGAAATAGGCGAAGTGGACCACCTTGCGGTCGAGATAGGTGCGCCAGTCGCGATCGATCACCCGCGCCAGGAACAGCCCCGAGATCAGGAAGAAATCCGGCATCCGGAACGGCCGTGCGAACTCCACCAGCAGGTGCATGAAACCCTGCTTGCCGGCGGCGGCCTCGACGCCCAGCGTCGAGTGCATCATCACCACCATGACGATGCAGATGCCCTTGGCGTAATCGACCCAGTCGAGCCGCCCCGAGGCTGGCGACGGGTGTATGCCGGATGTGCTGATATTGCTCATGGGTGTCTCGTTTCGGTCCAATCCGGCGCCACTTTGGGGCGCAGGGGTTTCATTCTCCTTTATTCATACAAATGTTGTGCCCAATTCACGTGGATTTGCGTTAAAAGGCCCGCGAAAACAACGTCGTTAATTTTGCTTTGGGGATAGGTGCTTCATGCGGATTGCCATGATCGGCACGGGCTATGTAGGGCTGGTTTCCGGGGCTTGCTTCGCGGATTTCGGCCATCGCGTCACCTGCGTGGACACCGACGCCGGCAAGATCGCCGCGCTGAACCGGGGCGAAATTCCGATTTTCGAGCCCGATCTGGACCGGCTGGTGGCGGCGTCCGTGCAGGCGGGGCGGCTCGATTTCACCACCGATCTCGCCGGACCTGTCGGCAAGGCGGATGCGGTGTTCATCGCGGTCGGAACGCCGTCGCGGCGCGGCGACGGCTATGCCGACCTCACCTATGTTCATGCCGCAGCGCGCGACATCGCCAAGGCCCTGCAAGGCTTCACGGTGATCGTCACCAAATCCACCGTGCCGGTCGGCACAGGCGACGAGGTTGAGCGCATCATCCGCGAGACCAATCCCCAGGCGGATGTCGCGGTCGCATCCAACCCGGAATTTCTGCGTGAGGGTGCGGCGATCCGTGACTTCAAGCATCCCGACCGCATCGTGGTTGGTACCGATGACGAACGTGCGCGCAAGGTCCTCGGCGAGGTCTACCGGCCGCTGTATCTCAATCAGGCGCCGATCATGTACACCGAGCGGCGCACGGCGGAGTTGATCAAGTACGCCGCCAACGCTTTTCTCGCGACCAAGATCACCTTCATCAACGAGATGGCGGACCTTGCCGAAAAGGTCGGCGCCGATGTGCAGGAGGTCGCGCGCGGCATCGGGCTCGACAACCGCATCGGCCCGAAGTTTCTCAACGCCGGTCCCGGCTTCGGCGGCTCGTGTTTTCCGAAGGACACCCGCGCGCTGGTGAAGACCGCGCTGGATCATGATGTGCCGCTGCGCATCGTCGAGGCGGTGCTGGCGGTCAACGACAACCGCAAGCGCGCGATGGCGCGCAAGGTCTCGACCGCGCTCGGCGGCAACCTGCGCGGCAAGACCGTCGGTCTGCTCGGCCTGACCTTCAAGCCCGACACCGACGACATGCGCGAGGCGCCGTCGATTCCGCTCGTGACGGGACTGCTTGATCTCGGAGCGAAAGTGCGCGCCTACGATCCGGCGGGCATGGAGCAGGCGAAAACCGAACTGCCGGACATCACCTATTGCGACGATGCCTATGCTGTCGCCAAGGATGCCGACGCGCTGGTGATCGTCACCGAGTGGCGGCAATTCCGCGCGCTCGATCTCAAGCGGCTGAAGCGCGAAATGGCGACGCCGGTGATCGTCGATTTGCGCAACATCTATCGCCGCGAGGACATGGAAGCGCTCGGCTTCATCTATGAGAGCGTCGGGCGCGGGGCGATTTGAGTCTGCTCCAGGACGCGCTTGTGTTCCAAATACGATGTCGTCCCCGCGAAAGCGGGGACCCATACTTCCCGAGCAAGCTGATATAGACATGGCGCCAACGACCTTCAGTGGTTATGGGTCCCCGCTTTCGCGGGGACGACGATGATGATGCAATGAACTTCTCCACGTCCCTTCCCATCGACGCGGTTCTCGGCGAGTTGTCCGATACGATGGCGCGCAGCAGCACCGCCGTGCTGGTCGCGCCGCCGGGCGCGGGCAAGACCACGCGCGTGCCGCTGGCGCTGCTCGATGCCGCATGGGCGAAAGGCAAGAAGATCATCGTGCTGGAGCCGCGCCGCATCGCCGCGCGCGCTGCCGCCGAGCGCATGGCGCAGACGCTGGGCGAGAAGGTCGGCGAGACCGTCGGCTATCGCGTTCGGTTCGGCTCGAAGATTTCGCGCAGCACCCGGATCGAGGTCGTCACCGAAGGAATCTTCACGCGGCAGATTCTGGACGATCCGGAATTGTCCGGTGTCGCTGCCGTTCTGTTCGATGAATTCCATGAGCGATCGCTGGATGCGGATTTAGGGCTCGCGCTGGCGCGCGACGCGCAGCAGGGCTTGCGCGAGGATTTAAGAATTCTCGTGATGTCCGCGACGCTCGATGGTGCGCGGGTCGCAAAACTGCTGGGCGACGCGCCTGTCATTGCCAGCGAAGGCCGCGCATTTCCGGTGGACACGCGCTATCTCGGCCGCAAGCCGGACGTGCAGATCGAACGGCAGATGGCGGACGCCATCGCCACGGCGTTGCGCGCCGATGCCGGTTCGGTGCTGGCGTTCTTGCCGGGTGCCGCTGAAATCCGCCGCACCCAGACGTTTCTCAGCGAGCGCGTCAGCGATCCGAACACCGAGATCGTGCCGCTGTTCGGTGCGCTCGATGCTGCCGTGCAGGACCGCGCGATCTCGCCGCCGCCGAAAGGCCAGCGCAAGGTGGTGCTGGCGACGTCGATTGCAGAGACTTCGCTCACCATCGAGGGCGTGCGGATCGTGGTCGATTCCGGCATGGCGCGGGTACCGCGTTACGAGCCGGATATTGGCCTTACGCGGCTGGAAACCATCCGTGCCTCGCGCGCGGCAGTGGACCAGCGCCGGGGCCGCGCGGGACGCACCGAGCCAGGCATCTGCTATCGGCTTTGGGACGAGCCGCAGACCGCGTCGCTTGAAGCCTACACGCGGCCGGAGATTCTGTCGGCGGACTTGTCCTCGCTGGTGCTTGACCTCGCGCATTGGGGCGCGAGCGATCTGTCTACGCTGGCGTTTCTCGATTCCCCGCCGCTGCCTGCGTTGACCGAAGCGCGTGCGCTGCTCCGTGAACTGAATGCGCTCGACGACGCAGGCCGCATCACGCCGGAAGGCAATAGCCTGCGTGCGCTGGCGCTGCCGCCAAGGCTCGCGCGCATGATCGTGGACTCGCATCGGCTGGGTGCAGGCGAGGAGGCGGCGCACATTGCGGCGATTCTCACCGAGCGCGGACTCGGCGGCGACAGCGCCGATCTCGACGCGCGGCTGGATAACTTCCGCCGCGACCGCTCCCAGCGCGCGCAAAGCGCGCGGCAGTTGGCGGAGCGGTGGGCGAGGCAGGTGGCAGCGAGCGAACCGTTTGACGCTGACGATCATTCGCTCTCGACGGGCATCATGCTTGCGCTCGCCTTTCCCGATCGCGTGGCGCGCAATCGCGGCAACGGATCGTTCGTGCTCGCCAACGGACGTGGCGCCTCCATCGAACAGACCTCGGCGCTGGCGAAGTCGCCTTACATCGCGGTGGCCGAACTGACCGGCACGGCGGCGAACGGGCGCATCCTTCTGGCTGCGCCGATCACCCAAACAGAAATCGAACAGCAGTTCGCCGATCACATCCAGACCGACGACGAGGTGACGTTCGACAGATCCGCGATGGCGCTGCGCGCCCGGCGCAGGAAGAAGCTGCACGCAATCACGCTGTCAGAACAAACCCTGCCGGTCTCACCCTCGGCGGAGACCGCGCGGGTGCTGGCCGATGGTCTTGTCGCGGCCGGCATGGACCGCTTGCCATGGTCGAAGCCGCTCAAGCAATGGCGGGACCGCATCATGTTTCTACGCGCGGCGTCGCCGGACGAATGGCCGGACCTGTCTGACAGCGCACTGGCGGAGACGCGCGGCGAATGGCTGGTGCCCGCATTGTTCGACAAGACCTCGCTGGCAGGTTTCTCGGCGGGCGATCTGTCGGAGGCACTGATGGCGCAGCTGCCGTGGGAGAGCCGCGCGCGGCTCGACCGCGATGCGCCGACGCATTTCGAAGCGCCGACCGGCACGTCGCTGCCGATCGATTATGAAGCCGAGCAGGGACCGACCATCGCCGTGCGGTTGCAGGAACTGTTCGGGCTCACGGTTCATCCGTCGATTGCGAGGGGCAAGATTCCGCTGGTGCTGGAATTGCTGTCGCCCGCGCATCGTCCCGTGCAGGTGACGCGCGATCTGCCGGGTTTCTGGCGCGGCTCCTATGCCGCCGTGCGCACGGACCTGCGCGGCCGCTATCCGCGTCATCCCTGGCCGGAAGACCCCGCCTCCGCGCCGCCGACCCGCCGCGTCAAACCGCGCGGGACATAAACACCGCCCGCCGCCGCCCGGATGGCGCTGAAATTAACGCTTCGCTCACCCTTATCGCGGAAAACGCTCTCTTGCCGGGGCCATTGGGTTCAAGTTCCGTCCGGCATGGTCAGGTCCAGGTCGAGTTCAAGGCGGATTCACGCCGGACCGGTTGAGTACAGGTGTGTGCGTTATGCGTAGCATCATGATTCTGGCGGCCATTCTCATCGTGCTGGGCACGTCCATGGCGACGGTCGCCGACAAGATCAGCAGCGAAAAGGCGCAGGCCAGGGCCGTCGACAAGACGAGGGCCATGAATGCTTTCGCGTCGGTGCAGCCGCAGACAACCGGACATGCCGGCGTCCGCAGCGTGACGATTCCGCGGGACGGCCGCGGTCATTTCCAGACCGAAGGCCGCGTGGATGGCCGGCGTCTCGGGTTCATGGTCGATACCGGCGCGTCGGTGATTGCGCTGAACGAAAAATCCGCGGCGCAGATCGGTGTCCGACCGCGGCCCAGCGATTACACGGCAAACGTCTCCACCGCCAACGGCTCGATCAAGGCCGCGCGCACGCGCCTTGCGATGGTGGACATCGGAGGACTCGTGGTGCGTGACGTGGACGCGCTGGTGCTGCCCGACGAAGCGTTGTCGGAGAACCTGCTCGGCTTGTCGTTTTTGTCGAAGCTCAAGCGCTTTGAAATGGCCGGCGGCAAGCTGGTGATGGAACAGTAAGGCCGTCCGATTCGCCGTCATTGCGAGGAGCCCTCGCGACGAAGCAATCCAGCTTCGTGTTTCCCGCCATGGATTGCTTCGCTTCGCTCGCAATGACGATTACGCCCGCCGAAACACCACGCTGAGATTATTGGCCGGCATCTCGGTCACGGCCGGCGCTGAAAATCCCGCGTCCCGCGCCAGTGCTGCGACGGCTTCCAGGTCGCGCAATCCCCATTCCGGATTTCGCGCTTTCAGGCTTTGGTCGAACGCGTCGTTGCTCGGAGCGGTGACCACGCCTGCGCGCCGGTACGGCCCATACAGATAAAGCGGCGCGCCTTCGCCCAACAGTTTCGATGCTCCGCGCAGGAGTCCTTCCGTCGCGCGCCATGGCGCAATGTGGATCATGTTGATGCAGAGCACGGTGTCGGCCGACGCCAGCGGCCAGCTGTCCGATACGGCGTCCAGCATCACCGGCGGCAACACGTTGGCTGTGCCGGTGTGCTGCGTCCATGCCGCGATGCTTTGCAGCGCCGCGTCTTCAGGGTCGGACGGCTGGAAGGTCAGGCCCGGACAAGCCCGCGCGAAATGCACGATGTGTTCGCCCGATCCGCTGGCGATTTCGAGGACAAGGCCCGTCGCGGGAAGCACGCCGCGCAGGACGCCGAGAATGGCGTCGCGATTGCGCTCGGTTGCGGGATACTGAAGGCGGCTGTCGGTCATGGCGCGCTCGATCTGAATGAAGGCTGTACGAGGATGCTGCCAATATGCCGCATTTCGATCCTAAATACTCCGCTCCCGCCTTTCCTCCAGTCGCGGCATTCGCTAAGGCTGCAGGATATCTTTCGTTTTTCCCGCGAGGCCATTGATGTTTCCGAAGCCGAAGCCCGAACTCGTCCCCAATACCTATGCCTATGAATCCGAGCCGATGGTGAAGGCGACCGGTTTCCGCGAATACGACGCGCGGTGGCTGTTCGGCAAGGAAATCAACCTGATGGGTATTCAGGCGCTGGGCATGGGCCTCGGCACCTTGATCGGCGAGATGGGACAGAAGCAGGAGATCGTCACCGCGCACGATTTCCGCAGCTATTCGGCCTCTATCAAGTATGCGCTGATCTCGGGCCTGCTGGCCTCGGGCTGCAAGGTGCATGACATCGGGCTTGCGGTGACGCCGATGGCGTATTTCGCGCAGTTCGAGCTCGACGTGCCGTGCGTCGCCATGGTGACGGCCTCGCATAACGACAACGGCTGGACCGGTGTGAAGATGGGCGCGAATCGTCCGCTCACCTTTGGACCCGACGAGATGACGCGGCTGAAGGAGATCGTGCTCAATTCCGCGTTCAAGCTGAAGCCGGCAGGCGGCTACCAGTTTCACGAGAATTTCCCGGCGCGCTATATCGCCGATCTCACCAAGCGCCCGAAGCTGAAGCGCAAGCTGAAGGTTGTGGTCGCGTGCGGCAACGGTACAGCGGGCGCATTCTCGCCGCAGGTGATGGAAGCCATCGGCTGCGAGGTGATCCGGCTGGATACCGAACTGGATCACACCTTCCCGAAATACAATCCGAATCCCGAAGACATGGAAATGCTGCACGCGATCCGCGATGCGGTGCTCGAGCACAAGGCCGATGTGGGTCTCGGCTTCGACGGTGACGGCGACCGCTGCGGCGTGGTCGACAACACCGGCGAGGAAATCTTCGCCGACAAGGTCGGCGTCATGCTGGCGCGCGACATGTCCGCGATCCACAAGAATGCGCAGTTCGTGGTCGACGTGAAATCGACCGGATTGTTCGTCACGGACCCCGTGCTGCAAAAGCAGGGCGCGCAGGCCACCTACTGGAAGACCGGCCATTCCTACATGAAGCGTCGCACCCATGAATTGAAGGCGCTGGCGGGCTTCGAGAAGTCCGGCCACTTCTTCTTCAACGCGCCGGTCGGACGCGGCTATGACGACGGCCTCGTCTCGGCCATCGCGATCTGCGAGATGCTGGATCGCGCAACCGGCAAGACGATGGCGGACCTGAAGGACGCGCTGCCGAAGACATGGTCGTCGCCGACCATGTCGCCGCATTGCTCGGACGAAACTAAATATGGAATCGTCACGCAGGTCGTGAAGCACTTCGAGGATCTGAAGGCGAAGGGCGCGAAGGTGGCCGGTCAGCCGATCCGCGATCTGGTCACGGTCAACGGCGTGCGCGTCACCTGCGAGGACGGCAGCTGGGGTCTGGTGCGCGCCTCAAGCAACAAGCCTGAGCTTGTGGTCGTGGTCGAGAGCCCGGTGTCGGAGGCGCGCATGCGCGACATGTTCGAGGCGATGGATTCGGTGCTGCGCACCCATCCGGAAGTCGGCGAGTACAATCAGAAGATCTGAACGACGTCCTATGCCGCGCGGATCGAGCGGACGAAGTTGTTGATTTCGGTCTTCAGCCGCCCGGATTGCGCCGACAGTCCGGTCGCTGCCTCAAGCAGCTTCGCCGAAGCCGCATCGACGTCGGCCGAAGACCGGGTGACGCCGGCGATGTTTGAATTCACATCACGCGTGCCGCGCGCCGCCTGATCGACATTGCCCGCGATCTCGCGCGCCGCTGCGTCCTGCTGCTGCACGGAGGCGGAGATCGCGCCGGATATTTCGTTGATCTCGCGGATTGTTCCGCCGATCTCCTGTATCGCGTTCACAGCCTCGCGCGTGGTGGCCTGGATGCCTTGTATCTGGGCGGATATTTCCTCGGTCGCCTTCGCTGTCTGGCTGGCGAGGGCTTTGACCTCGCTGGCGACCACGGCGAAGCCGCGGCCATGCTCGCCGGCGCGCGCCGCTTCGATGGTTGCATTCAGGGCCAGCAAGTTGGTCTGGTTCGCGATACCCTGGATGAATGTCACCACCTCGCCGATCTTCTGCGTTCCGAGCGACAGGCCTTCGACCATCGTGTTGGTGCGTTTGGCCTCTTCGGTGGCCTTGCCGGCGACCTGGGTCGAGCGCGTGACCTGCTGGCCGATTTCGCCGATTGAGCCGGTCAATTCTTCCGCCGCGGCGGCGACGGTTTCCACATTGGATGTTGCCTGTGCCGACGCTGCGGCGACCGCGGTCGCCAGACGTGTCGCCTCCTCGGAGGTGCCGCTCATCGATTCGGACATAGCCTGCAACTCGGTCGCCGCCGTTGCGACGGCATCGACGATATGGCCGATCTTCTGCTCGAAGCTCGCGGCGAGTGCATGCATCGCCGCTTCTCTTTCTTCCTTCGCTCTTTGCTGCGCCTTGGCGCGGTCTTCCCCGGCGTGCGCCGACTGAACTTCGGCGAGCGCCATTTCTGCCTCGGCGGTCTTTTGCGCTGTGGTTTCGAACAGTTCGGAAAGTTTGGCGGCGAGCCAGATCAGTGCGCCGGCTTCGAGGATGAGGATAACGGCATGGAGAACGACGCGGCCGAAATCGGAGCCGCCGGGATAGACGGCCGCCGGAAGAAGAAAATTCAACGCAAGATGATGCAGCGCCACCGCGGCGGCGCCGATGATGATCACGCGATAGTCGCAGTAGACGGCGAGGCCGGCGAGCGCCGCGAAGAAGTACATGTGGCCGTCGGTTTGCCAGGGGTGCCCTGACAGTTGATAGACGAAGAGCGACACGCCGCCCATCAGCGCAACCGCTACGGTAAGGCGGGTCGCAGGCGAACTTCCGGACGCGCGCCACGACAGCGTCGCCGTCATGGCCATGGCCGCCATGACGAATGCCGGTACCAGCCAGTCGGTATCCCGCATCAGGCCGATCGCGGCCGACAGGGGCACGTGCACCCAGAGCAGGATGAGGAGCGCCTTGCTTGCCGTCTCGCGCAAGGCATCCATGTCTGTGGGGGCGGCATCTGAATTGTCGGCCTGCATGTCGTGCTCTTTCCGCGTCATATCTTGAAGCAGCTGGCGAGGGCTTGTGGATCAATGGCGAACCATGCGCCGGCCTTGCGCAAGCGGACGAGGCCGTCCTGTCTGGCCAACTGGACGACGATGATCGCCGGAATGGCTGTGGTTCTGATGATGGCGTTGTCGGTCGAGGCGATCGCGGCCATGCTTTGCTGCGTCGTCCACCACGGCGGGAATATGATCGCCGCGGCTTCGGCACCGACGGGAAGCCGCAACGACAACGAGGCGATTGCGAGCCAGCTCGCCAACAGCAAGCCAGCCGGAAGGAGCCATGTCAGCAAACGACGTTGCACGATGGTTTTCCCGTTCAACCGGACAGGATGATCGCGCAAAAGCAATAAGTTCCGGTAAATTTCGGATTTCGGTAAGCAGCTGCGGAAACGCCGGACCATCGATGGGCCCGGCGCCTGGTGGATAATATCGGCCTGGAAGAGCGGGCCTTACGCCGCGCTGAGCGCCGGCACCGGCAGCGCCGTCACCGACTTGATCTTTTCCATCGCGAAGCGGGACGTGACGTTCTTCAGCGCCACCGCGCTGATGAGCTTCTTGTAGAAAATATCGTAGCTCTGCATGTCGGCCACGACCACGCGCAGCATGTAGTCGACGTCGCCGGCCATGCGATAGAATTCCATCACTTCGGGCATGGCGCTGACGGCGTCGGCGAATTTCTTCAGCCAGGCGTCGGAGTGGTCGCCGCTTTCGACCGAGACGAACACCGAAATCCCGAGGCCGATCTTGTTCTGGTCCACCAGCGCAACGCGGCGCAGGATGATGCCTTCGGCCTCCATGCGCTGGATGCGCTTCCAGCACGGCGTCGAGGACAGGCCGACCCGGTCGCCGATTTCGGCCACCGACAGGGAGGCATCGTCCTGCAGAACGGTCAGAATCTTGCGGTCGATGGCGTCGAGGCGGCGCGGGGCATCAAGAATTGCTACAGCAGCGTCAGACATGAGAAGAACTTTCTTCCATAAAAAAGGGTTCTTTCCCTCATATATAGAAAAACATTCTCTGACAAGCCCGGATTTGCGGCTTTAGAGAGCCTCTATGCGGGAAGGGCGGCCGTGCTGGAGGCCAAAAGAGCGTCAACTTCAATACGTTGGGGGGAACCGAAGGCGCCGCCGAAGCGGGTGCATTTCAAGGCGGCCGTCGCGGAGGCGAATCGCATCGCCTGTTCCAGCGGCTGTCCTTCCGCCACGGCCAGCGTGAATGCGCCGTGGAAGGCGTCGCCCGCGCCCAGCGTATCGACCGTATGAACCGGGAAAGCCGGCATGTGTTTCGGCTCGCCCTGCCGGTCGAGCCAGATCACGCCCTTGGCGCCCGACGTGACGCCGAGCAATGCGTGGGTCACCTGTGCGAGCTTGCGCAGCGCGGTCACGTCATCGTTCTCGCCTGCGGTGGCATGCAGCGCCTCCGCGGAAAAGACGACATGCGACGCGACCTGCAGCAGCCCTTCGCGCATCGACATCATCCGGTCGCCGTCGATGACGACGGGAATGCCGCGGCGGTGCGCCTCTGCGCATACATCGGTGCCGAATTCAGCGCAGCGGCTTTCGATCAGAATGGCGGCGCAGTCCGCGAGCAGGATGTCCGATGACGGCAGCGCCACGGTCCACAGTTTCGGATCGCGAAAAGTGGCGATGGTGCGCTCACCGCTCGGATCGATCAGGACGCTGGAGATCGGCGTGACCACATCATCGACGACAACAAGACCGCTGGTGTCGATGCCTTCGCTCCTGAACTGGTCGTTGATGGTGACATTGCTCGCGGCGAGCGCGCCGCCGATCGGGCCTGTGAGCAGAACGCGTCCGCCGAGCCGTGAAATCGAAATGGCGGCGTTGGGCGAATTACCGCCGGCGACCTCGACGAACTCGCTGGCATATTCCTTTTGTCCGCGAGCAGGAACTTCCGGCACGCGAAAAATGAGATCGCGTACCGGCATGCCGATGCAGACAATGCGTGGTGATGTCTTGCGTGCTTGATCGTGGATATTCACTGACACTGCGCCTCGCCCGAAATGGCCGGTGATCAAGACAATCAATGACCCGCGATGCGGTTCCCATTCAAGGGAACCCTCAAGCTGTTTCCGCGAGCCAGTTCGCCAGAAGGTGGTGCGCGATTGCGACCGGATGAGGGCCCGTCAGGCCCTCGGGATGAGTCCTGGCGAGCATCGCCACCGCTTCGCCGCGCGTGAACCAGCGCGCATCTTCAAGTTCGGTCCTGTCGACGACAATGTCGGTGGTGGTGGCGCGCGCGGTGCATCCGATCATCAGCGACGACGGATAGGGCCACGGCTGCGTCATGTAGTAACGCACATCGGTGCAGTGGATGCCGGCCTCTTCGAGGATTTCGCGCTGAACGGCGTTTTCAATGGTCTCGGCGGCTTCAACGAATCCGGCGAGACACGACCACATGGTCGGTGGAAACTGCGACTGACGCCCCATCAGGCATTTGTCGCCGGATGTCACCAGCATGATGACCACCGGATCGGTGCGCGGAAAATGCTCGGCCTTGCAGCTCGGGCAATCGCGTTTCCAGCCGCCTTGCGTCATTGCGGTGCGCGTGCCGCAATTGGCGCAGTAGCCGTGGCGCTGATGCCAGCTCACCAGCGATTTCGCCATCGCAATGGTGGACAGTTCGCGCGCCGGTATAGCTCCGCTCGCGGCGACGGCGCGCAGGTTTTCCACGCCGACATCCTGGCGGCCCATCAGATCCTCGGCGGCGGCGGCGCTGATGCCCATTCCGAAAATCGCCGCGCCCTCGAGCAGGCCGAGAAAGATGGTGCCGGGATTGGCGCCGAACTTCCGTGCCTCATCCAGCGTCAGTAGCGCGCGCGGGCCGTCCGCGCCCTGCGTCACCACGATCGAATCGCGATGCATCACATAGGCGCGCGCCTTGCGGTCGCCCTCCAGCGCGAACAGTTTCTCGGCGTCGGTGCGCACATGCGCCGCACGGTCGATGGGATGGGACACGAAGCCCGGTTGTCCGAGCGGAAAGGGATCGCTTGTTTTTGTTGTCATTGATTTTCAGCTCTGTGGGAAATTAGCTTAGCCATATTTTTCGGCGAAGGGCTGCGATGAATGTCTCGACTTCCTGCGGGTCGTGAGCCAGCGCGGGTACCACGCCCCACACCGGCCGCGGCCATGCGGCGTCAGTGGCCCGGCGCGCGATGAGATGGACGTGCAGCTGCGGCACGACATTGCCCAGCGCCGCGATGTTCAGCTTGTCGGGCTTCGTGATCTCTTTCAGCGCACGGGCGACGCGGTTGATTTCGGTCATGAGCTGCGCCTGCTCGATTTCACTAAGGTCGGTGATCTCGGTGGCGTCGGGGCGGCGCGGCACCAGCAGCAGCCATGGATAATTCGCGTCCTTGATCACAAGCACCCGCGACAGCGGCAGATCGCCGATGTTGATCGTGTCTTTTTCGAGTTGTGAATTGAGCGACCAGGCGGGGGAGGCGGACATGAACGATTCTCGGAAGGGTTCCGCAATTTTGCAGAGTGCGGTGCTGCGAACAACACCTGTCATGCCCGGCTTTGCGCGGGGCTTCCATGCCTTTGTTCGGCCGGGGCGGGACCCGTGGCGGGAGGGTCGGAATGCAGGCCATTTCGCAAGCTGAAACAACGTGGTGCGAAGGTCCGCCGCGCGCTTGCTTTCCGGCGCTTTTGGCCCCAAATAGGGACCGGGAGATTGGCGGTGGACGAGCCACTCGCCAACCGGGTCAGGTCCGGAAGGAAGCAGCCCTAACGAGGTCCGGATCGGGTCGCTCGTCAGTCTCCTACCTCTCTTTTTCGTGCGTCCGCAGCGGCGCAACGCGCGCCTGGTGCCTAGCGTGCTCAATCGCGGATCGATTGATGACCGATGCTGACATGACCGGCGCGACTGTGGACGATCAGCCGGGTTTTCAACTCGGCGGAAGCCCAACCCCCTCGACAGGTTCCGGTCCCGGCTATCGCGTGCTGGCGCGCAAATATCGTCCCGGCACGTTCGAGGATCTGATTGGCCAGGAAGCGATGGTTCGCACCATCTCGAATTCGTTCGAGGCGGGACGCGTTCCGCAGGCCTGGATTCTTACGGGCGTGCGCGGCGTCGGCAAGACCACCACCGCGCGCATTCTCGCCCGCGCGCTGAATTACGAATTGCCGGACGGTTCGGTGAAGGGCCCGACCATCCACATGCCGGCCATGGGCGTGCATTGCCAGGCCATCATGGAAAGCCGCCACATCGATATTCTGGAGATGGACGCCGCGTCCCACACCGGCATCGACGACGTGCGCCAGATCACCGACGGCGTGCGCTACGCGCCGTCAAGCGCGCGCTATAAAGTCTACATCATCGACGAGGTTCACATGCTTTCGGAGAAGGCGTTCAACGCCTTCCTGAAGACGCTGGAAGAGCCGCCCGAGCACGCCAAGTTCGTGTTCGCCACCACTGAAATCCGCAAGGTGCCGGTCACGGTGCTGTCGCGCTGTCAGCGCTTCGATCTCAAGCGCGTCGATGCCGATGTGCTGATGGCGCATCTGGCCGCCATCTCCGACAAGGAAGGCGTCAAGGCCGAACCCGAAGCGCTGGGATTGATCGCGCGCGCCGCCGAAGGCTCGGTGCGCGATTCGCTGTCGTTGCTCGATCAGGCGATTGCTCACGCGGCGGGCACGGTCCGCGCCGAGGACGTGCGGCAGATGCTCGGCCTTGCGGACCGGACAAGGATCATCGACCTGTTCGCGTCGCTGGCGAGCGGTGACATTGCGGCGGCCTTCAAGGAATTCCGCGACCAGTACGACACCGGCGCCGATCCGGTGGTGGTGCTGAGCGATCTCGCCGAGTTCGTGAATTTCGTCACGCGAGTCAAAGTCGTGCCGGCGACGGCGGACAATCTGGCGCTCGGCGAAACCGAGCGCACGCGCGGCCGCGATTTCGCCGCCAAGCTGTCGATGCGCGTGCTGTCGCGGATGTGGCAGATGCTGCTCAAGGGTATCGCCGAAGTGCAGGCCGCGACCCGGCCGCAGGCCGCCGCTGAAATGGTGCTGGTGCGGATCGCCTATGTCGCCGATCTGCCGACGCCCGACGAAGCCATCAAGATGATCGATCAGGGTGGCGGTTCGTCGCCGACGCTGGGCGGGAACGGTGCAGCCGGTCACTCAAGCAATGCTTCGCCGCGCGGCTCGTCCGGGATGCAGTCTTCAAGCGGCGATGAGGGCTCGCAGTTGCGCGCGGTGGCGTCCAGCACGCGGCCTGCGCTCGACACGTCACCGCGCCCGCAAATGAGCGTGCCTGCGCCCGCGCCTGTTGAAGCAGCACCTGCGCGGCGTCTGACGACATTTGCCGAGCTGGTGGCGCTGGCCGGTGAAAAACGCGATTTGCAGATCAAGGCCGCGCTGGAAGCCGACGTCCGGCTGGTGCGGATGGAAGACGGCAAGCTCGAAGTGTCGCTGGAGCGCAGCGCTGCGCGCTCGATGATCCAGGATCTGTCGCGCAAGCTTGAACAATGGACCGGGCGGCGGTGGACGGTCGCCGTTTCCAATGAGGCAGGACAGCCGACGCTGCGCGCGCAAGCGCAGGTGGCGAAGGACAAGCTCACCGACGGCGTGCAGGCGGATCCGCGCGTGCAGGCCGTGATGTCACGTTTCCCCGGCACGCAGCTGGTGGAGGTGCGGCGCATCGCGCCGGATAATGCGTCCGGCGACGACGATACCGGACCAGTCGCCGCCGCCGAAGAAGACGACGATCTCTAGAGGCATGATCCCGAAAAGTGGGAACCGGTTTTTGGATCAGATCATGCCCGAACATAAGTATAAGAGGACACGCGTTCATGGCTGACTTTCTCGGCATGATGAAACAGGCGGCGCAGCTTCAATCCAAGATGAAGGCGTTGCAGGATGAACTCGATACCGTCGAGGTCGAAGGCCTGTCCGGCGGTGGTCTCGTCAATGTGCGCATGACCGCCAAGGGCGAAGTGAAGGCCGTGAAGATCGATCCGTCGCTGGTGAAGGCCGACGAGCGCGAGATACTCGAAGACCTGCTGGTGACCGCGCTCAACGATGCGCGCCGCAAGGCCGAAGCCGCCATGCAGGAGAAGATGCAGGCGCTGACGGGCGGCCTCGGCCTGCCTCCGGGGCTGGGTCTCGGTTAGTTATGGCCACTGCCGTTGCAGGTCCGGAGATCGAACGTCTGATCCAGTTGCTGGCGCGGCTGCCGGGGCTTGGCCCGCGCTCGGCGCGGCGCGCGGCGCTGCATCTGATCAAGAAGCGCGAAGCGCTGATGACGCCGCTGGCGTCGGCATTGCAGGTGGCGATCGACACGATTCAGGTCTGCAATACCTGCGGCAACATCGACACGAAAAATCCATGCACGGTCTGCACCGACACGCGGCGCGATCCGTCCATCATTGTCGTGGTCGCGGATGTTGCCGATCTCTGGGCGCTGGAACGCGCGCACGCCACCAACGGATTCTATCATGTGCTCGGCGCGACGCTGTCGCCGCTCGACGGCGTCGGCCCGCAGGATTTGACCATCGACGCGCTGGTTGCGCGCGCGCTCGACCCGCGCGTCACGGAAATCATTCTTGCCTTGAACGCCACTGTCGATGGCCAAACCACCGCGCACTACATCACCGATTTGTTACAGGACGCCAACGTCAAGGTTACACGGCTGGCACACGGCGTGCCTGTTGGCGGGGAGCTTGACTACCTCGACGAAGGGACGCTATCCGCTGCCATGCGACAGCGAACGCTGTTCTGAAATCACTCCGGGCTCGATTTGAAATTCACGGAATTGGAAGCGGTATGATTCTACGTCTGTTCGTAAACCGGTTTGCAACATGCACGGCCGGTCTCCTCGCTGCATGTTGTTTTGCCGTGGTCATGCCGTCCGGCGCGCTTGCGCAGCAGAAGGCGAAGCCGATCAACACCGGCGAAGTGCTGTCGGGCAATCTGACGGCGATGCGATCCGGCCCGAAGAAAAAGCGCGTCATCACCTATCAGCTCACCAGCGAACCGCGACGTCTGCCGGCGCCGTCCGGCATGTGCAATCTCGAAACCGGCCCGGAAACGTTTCAGATCGTGACCAGCAGCGACGCGGAAGCGGCGGCGCTCAAGCCCTTCATCGGAAAGAGCATCGCGCTGAAGGCGAATGAATTGTCCTGCGCCCAGGCGGCCGGTCAGTTGAGCGACGCCATCGTCACCAAGTGGAGTGTTGTCACCAAGCATTGAAGCGCTTGACGGTGTTCAGGCACCCGCCCTAGTCTGCTGGTTTAGACATCAGTTGTGGGGCAGGTCATGTCATTGCAGCGAAATCTGTTTGTTTCCTTTGTTCTTGCCGCCTTTGTCTTTTTGTCTCCGGCGGCCATTCATTCGGCGCTCGCGCAGGTTCAGGTCGCGGTGATCGGCGACAGCAATGTCTACGGCAAGGGCGTTTCAACCTCCGAGAATTATCCGAGCCAGCTTCAGGTCGCGCTTAACGCCCGGGGCCTCAACGTGAGTGTCAGCAACGGCGGCATCAACGGCGACACCAGCGCCGGGCTGGCGGGGCGCCTGGACTCGGCTGTCCCTTCCGGCACGCGGGTCGCGGTGATCTGGGTTGGCATCAACGATATCCGCCGCGGCGCAAGCATGGCGGAGGTTCAGGCGCATGTCGCGGGCATTGTAAGTCGGTTGAGGGCAAGAGGAATTGAGAGCTATGTAATCCGGCCGCCGGTTTACAATGTCGCGGATCATCAGAACCCCGCACTCGTTGTCGGCGGCGGCGACAAGCATTTCAACGCGGCAGGCTATAGAAAGATGGTCGGCAAGACGATTGGACCGATTGGTTCGCTGGTCAGCAAGGCCGCAAAGAAGAAGGCGGCTTGATCCGCATCAGAATGGGGCTGCCTCAGGCAGTGGCTCGCAACGCCGCGAAATGACCGCGGCGCTGCAGCCACGCCAGCAGGATCAGGCTTGGCACCGCAACCAGCACGCTCAGCACGAAGAACATCGGCCAGCCGGTGGCTTGTGCGACGTAGCCCGCACCTGCCGATAAATAAGTCCGGCCAATCGCCGCAAAGGCTGTAAGCAGCGCATACTGGGTCGCGGTGTGCAACGGGCTGCGGCAGAGCGACGACAGATAGGCGACGAAGATCACCGTGCCGATGGCGCCGGTGAAATTCTCCACCGTGATCGCCAGCGCCAGCGCCCATTGGTTGGTCCCGACGAACGCGAGCCAGGCGAACGCCAGATTCGACACCGCCTGAAGAACGCCGCCGGTCCACAGGCAGGCTTCGAGCGACCATACGCGCGCGAGAAAGCCGCCGGCGAAACCGCCGATCAATGTTGCGGCGAGGCCTACGCCCTTGACGATGGCGGCGTAGTCGTTGCGGGTGAAGCCGAGATCGATCACGAACGGCGCGGTCATGGTGCCGGAAAACGAATCGGTGAACTTGTAGAGAATGACGAAAGCGAGAACCGCCCAGACGTCCTTGCGGGTGAGGAATTCCGTGAACGCGCCGACGGCGGCGGTCATGACGCGCGTGATGGCGCTGTCGCCGCTGGTGGCCTGCTCGGCCTTGCGGGATTGCTCTGGTTCGGTGGCAATGAGCGCCGCGATCATGCCGATTACGACCATGCCGGCCATTGCGATATAGCCCCACATCCATGCGTGGGATTTGGTTTGCCCGGTTGCCTCGAACCCGCTGACCAGAAACAGCGCGCCCGCGGTCGAGATCAGCATGCCGACGCGATAGGCCGCGACATACGACGCCATGCCGGCGGCCTGCTCGCTTTCAGGCAGGCTTTCGACGCGGAAGGCATCGACCACGATGTCCTGCGTCGCGGAGGCCGCCGCCACCAGCAGCGCGCCGAGCGCCACATAGAACGGCGACCGCGCGGGATCGGTCAGCGCCAGCAGCAGGATCGCCGCGATCAGCAGCAGTTGCGCGAACACCAGCCAGCCGCGCCGCCGGCCGAGAAGCCGTGTCAGGACCGGCACATGCAGCGCGTCCACCAGCGGCGCCCAGAGGAATTTCAGCGTGTAAGGCGTGCCGACAAGGGCGAACAGGCCGATGGTGCCGAGATCGACGCCGGACTCGCGCATCCAGACCAGCAGTGTCGAGCCGGAGAGCGCGAGCGGCAGCCCCGACGAGAACCCGAGAAACAGCACGATCAGCACGCGCGGTTGCAGATAGACCGCCATCGCCTCGCGCCACGCGGCGCGGGGAGGCGGGGTCGTGCGGGCTGTGTCAGGCGTTGTCATGAGGGGGTGTTAGCAGATTCGGATGACTATGGGCCGCCGTGCCTGCGACATTCACGGAGCGTCACCCCTGGACTTGATCCGGGGGTCTATCTTCAAGACCGATGAAAAGATGGATTGCCGGGTCAAGCCCGGCAATGACAAGCCTTATTCCCCCGCCTGCAATTTGCGCAGCGGGTGGGGCGGAAACAGATCGCTGCCGGTGGGCGCGACGAGACGCGGCGTTTCGGCCGGGTCGCTGGATTTGCTGAAATCCAGTTCCTCGATGCGCCCGGCGCGTTTTTCAATCTTGTCGGCGGAAATCAGGATCTGGCGAACGTCCTCATTCACGTTGCCGAAATCCTTCTGCAGCTTGACGACGCGCTCGCGCAGGCGCGCGAGATCGTCCGACATGTGCATCACTTCAGTGCGGATCAGATCGGCGGCGTCGCGCATCCGCGCGTCCTTCAGGATCTGCTGCATCACCTGGATCGCCAGCATCAGCAGTGACGGCGACACCAGCACGATCCGTGCGCGATAGGCCTTCTGGATCACGTCGTCGAAGCCGTCGTGGATTTCCGCGTAGACCGATTCCGACGGGACGAACATCAGCGCGGTGTCCTGCGTCTCGCCGGGGATCAGATATTTGTCCGCGATGTCGGTGACGTGCTTCATCACGTCCTGCCGCAGCCGCTGCGTGGCGACTTTTTTCTCCTCGTCGCTGCGCGCGTCGCGCAGCGCGGTCACGGCCTCAAGCGGAAACTTCGCGTCGACGCACAGCGGCCGCTGGTCCGGGAGGAATATCACGCAGTCCGGCCGCTTGTTGTTGGAGAGCGTGTGCTGGAATGCGTAGGAGCCCTTCGGCATCCCGTCCTGCACGATGGCTTCCATCCGAGCCTGGCCGAATGCGCCGCGCGACTGCTTGTTGGCGAGCACGTCGCGCAGCGTCGTCACCTGCGAGGTGAGATCGGTGAGGTTTTTGTGCGCGTTGTCGATGATGCCGAGGCGCTCGTGCAGCACGCGCAACGAATCCATCGTGCTGCGCGTGGTCTGCTCCATCGACTGGCCGACCTTGTGGGTCACCGAATCCAGCCGTTCGTTGACGGCGCGCGACATCTCCGCCTGCCGCCCCACCAGCGCCTGTCCCATCTCATGGACGCGGCCGGTGGATTCGCTCTGCATCCGCAGCACTTCGGACAGCCGCTCTTCAAGCTCGTCGGCGCGCACGGCCTGCGCCATGGCGGCCTCGGCCCCTTTGCGGCCGGAGCGCGCGATCACGATGGCGATGGTCAAAAGCAGCAGCAGCGCCAGCACGCCGAAGGCGATGAGGGCGGCGCTCATGCGAACCGGCACATCGCCGACAATGAAAAGGATCTCGTTCATGCCGCCCTTGTAGCGCGATTCGGCGACAAATGCGAACGAATAGGGAACATTTTTGGTTAACAAGTCCCTGATTTTTATGGTTAATCGCCGGTTAACAGCCTATCGCCGCACTCAAGCGCTTGGCGCAACAAGAGGTTTGACCGCGGCGGGCGCTCCCATTACATCGCGCAGCATGGCACTTCGCGACATCATCATCCTGCCGGACACGCAGCTTCGGCTCGTCTCCAAGCCCATTGAGAAAATCACGCCGCAAATCCGCGCGCTCGCTGACGACATGTTCGAGACCATGTACGAGGCGCCGGGCATCGGCCTTGCCGCGATCCAGGTCGCGCAGCCGCTGCGGATGATCACGATGGATCTGTCCAAGAAGGAAGGCGAGACCAACCCGCGCGTCTTCATCAATCCGGAGATTCTGTCGGCGTCGGAAGAACTCTCGGTCTATGAAGAAGGCTGTCTGTCGATCCCGGAATATTACGAGGAGGTCGAGCGGCCCGCGCAGGTGCGCGTGCGGTTCATGGATCTCGACGGCAAGGTTCACGAGGAAAATGCCGACGGGCTTTATGCCACCTGCATCCAGCACGAGATCGACCACCTCAACGGCGTGCTGTTCGTGGATTACCTGTCGAAACTCAAGCGCGACCGCGTGATGAAGAAGTTCACCAAGGCCGCCAAGCTCGCGGCGAAATAAATCCAGTCGCCGAAAGCGATTTGTAAATGCCGCTTCGTTTGATCTTCATGGGCACGCCGGATTTCGCGGTGCCGACGCTGCTCGCGCTCGCGGCCCATGGCCATGAGATCGCGGCGGTGTATACGCGCGAGGCCAAACCGGCGGGGCGCGGCATGAAGTTGCAGCCGACGCCGGTGGAGCAGGCGGCGCGGCAGCTCGGCGTTCCGGTGCTGACGCCGAAATCTTTCAAGACACCGGAAGCCGAAGTGGAGTTTCGTTCGCACAACGCCGACGCCGCCGTGGTCGTCGCTTACGGCATGATCCTGCCGAAAACCATTCTGGAAGCAGCGCCGCTTGGCTGCTTCAATCTTCATGCATCCTTGCTGCCGCGCTGGCGCGGCGCCGCGCCGATCAACCGCGCCATCATGGCGGACGACGCTGAATCCGGCGTCATGGTCATGAAGATGGATGTCGGCCTCGACACCGGCGACGTCGCGATGGCGGAGCGGCTTGCGATCACCGATGCGATGACCGCCAGCGATCTGCACGATGCGCTGTCGCCGCTCGGCGCTGACCTGATGGTGCGCGCGATCGGCGCGCTGGAGCGCGGGCGGCTGCAATTGACCAAGCAGAGCGAGCAGGGCGTCACCTACGCAGCAAAAATCGACAAGGCCGAGGCGCGGATCGACTGGACGAAGCCCGCGCGCGCGGTGCTGCGGCATATTCACGGCCTGTCGCCGTTCCCTGGCGCATGGTTCGAGATTGCGCTCGAGGGCGAGCCCGTGCGGATCAAGGTTCTGCGCTGTGAACTGGCGAAAGGCTCCGGCGCGCCGGGCGATCTGCTCGATGACAAGCTCACCGTTGCCTGCGGCGACGGCGCGATCCGGATTCTGGAGTTGCAGCGCGCCGGCAAGCCGCCGATGAAGGCCGAGGCGTTTCTGAACGGCACGCCGCTCAAGCCGCCGGTACGTGTGAGCTGATGCCCCGCTACAAACTCCTCATCGAATATGACGGATCGCCGTTCTGCGGCTGGCAGTATCAGGACAACGGTCCGTCGGTGCAGGGTGCACTCGAAATCGCCGTGAAGGCGATGACCGGCAGCGACGTGCGCGTCAACGGCGCCGGGCGCACCGACGCCGGCGTGCACGCGCTGGGGCAGGTCGCACATATCGATCTTGCGAAGGACTACAAAGCCGACCGCGTGCGCGACGCGCTGAATGCGCATCTGCGGCCGCATCCCATCGGCGTGCTGTCGGCTGAGATCGTGCCGGAGACATTCGATGCGCGCTTCTCCGCGACCAAGCGACACTACATCTACCGGATCGCCAACCGCCGGGCCAATCTCGCGCTGAACGCCGGTCATGCCTGGCGCGTGGCGCGGCCGCTCGATGCGAGCGCGATGCAGGAGGCGGCGCAGGTATTGATCGGCAAGCACGATTTCACGACGTTCCGCGATACCGAATGTCAGGCGAAGTCGCCGGAGAAGACGCTCGATGCGCTCGACGTGACACGCGACGGCGACAATGTGAATATCACCACCTCTGCACGCTCGTTTCTGCACAGTCAGGTGCGCTCGATGGTCGGCTCGCTGGTGTGGGTCGGGCACGGCAAATGGACGGCGAAGGATATGCGCAGCGCGCTGGACGCGCGGGACCGCGCCGCGTGCGGCCCCGTCGCGCCGCCGGATGGGCTCTATCTGGTAAAGGTTGAATATTAGGGCGGCTGCGCGCTGCGCTCTCGGTGTCATGGCCGGGCTTGTCCCGGCTATCCACGTCCTTCATCATTAGAAGTATGGCTGAAGGTTACGTCTACATACTCGCCAGCGCGCCGAACGGCATACTGTATGTCGGCGTTACGAACGACCTCGTTCGCCGTGTTTATGAGCACCGGTCCGGATTGGTTGCTGGCTTTACAAAACAGTATGGAATTAAGCGGCTCGTTTATTTCGAGCAGTATGAAAATATCCAGACAGCTATTCAGCGCGAGCACAACATGAAGCATTGGTCGAGAAAATGGAAAGTCAGACTCGTTCTCGCTGAAAATCCAGAGTGGAATGATCTATATGATTTTATAACTTGAGAACGTGGATGGCCGGGACAAGCCCGGCCATGACGAACTTAAGCTATCCCCTTCAACGCGTCCCAGAACAGCTCTTCGCCGCCCGCGACATTCTCGTTCCAGTGATCGGCGGCGTTGTCGTCGGCGGCGTCGGTGATGAACTTGAAGGCGCGCCACGGCACGCCATGACGCTGGCAGACATGCGCGATGGCAAACAGCTCCATGTCCACGATGTCGATGTTGTTTTCCACCAGCCAGGGATCGACCGCGGTGACGAAACTGTCGCCGGTGCCGCAAACCACGTTGCCGAAGCCGGATGACAGCCGGTCCATCTCTGGCGAGAACGGCGTTCGTCCGCGCGGCGCCAGCGGCATCGCCGCCATGTCGCGCTGAACAGTGTGCGCGACCTCCACGAGGCCATTGTGGATATGCGCGATCTTGCCGGCGGTGCCGTAGTTGACGATGAGCTTCGGCTGCAGCGCCATCACCGCCAGCGTCGCGATGCTTGCCGCGTTGACCTTGCCGACGCCGGTGTAGATCACCTCGACGCCTTCAGGCGCACGCGCCTTGTTGAGTTCGGTGTCGATCGCCGTGAGAATGACGACATGGCCGCTCATGTTCGGGCTGCTCATGCGAAGTAACGCTCCAGCACGCCGCGATAGATTTTTGTGAGCTTCTCTATGTCGGAGACCGGCGTGCGTTCATCGATCTGGTGCATGGTCTGACCGACAAGGCCGAATTCCAGCACCGGGCAATAATTGGCGATGAAGCGCGCGTCCGACGTGCCGCCGCCGGTATTCAATTCAGGCCTGCGGCCCGTCACGTCTTCGATGGCGGCGACAACGAGATCGGTGAATGGCCCCGGCCTGGTCCGGAACACGTCGGCGTTCGATGGCTCCCACGCGATATGCGCCTTGATGCGGTTGCCGCTCGCCTTGGTCACGCGATCCTTGATCAGCGCGCGCAGGGATTCGCGGGTGTGGCAGTCGTTGTAGCGGATGTTGAAACGCGCGCGCGCCTGCGCGGGGATCACGTTCCACGCCGGATTGCCGACATCCACCGACGTGAATTCGAGATTCGAGGGCTGGAAGTACTCGGTGCCCTTGTCCAGCGGATCACCGCTCAGTGCTGCGATCAGCGCGGCAATGTCCGGCACCGGATTGGATGCGCGGTGCGGATAAGCGACATGGCCCTGCACGCCATCCACAATGATCGTTCCTGATTGCGAGCCGCGCCGCCCCGTTTTGATGGTGTCGCCGATCTCGTTGACGTTGCTCGGTTCGCCCAGCACGCAGTGATCGAATTTTTCGCCGCGCTCCGCCGCCCACTTCAGGAGTTTGACGGTGCCGTTGACCGCGACGTCTTCCTCATCGCCGGTGATCAGAAATGAGATCGAGCCTTTCGGTTGGCCGTCATTCGCTTTGAGATATTCAAGCGTGGCAGCGACCGAACAGGCGATGCCGCCCTTCATGTCGACTGCGCCACGTCCGTAAAGCATGCCGTCCTTGACGTCGCCGGCGAATGCGCCATGGGTCCACGCGGTCTCATCGCCCGGTGGCACAACATCGGTGTGTCCCGCAAAGGTGATGTGGGGCGCGCCGGTGCCGATGCGGGCATAGAGATTGTCGATGTCGGCTGCGCCCGGCTCGGAGAAGGTGACGCGATGCACGTCGAAGCCGGCATCGCCCAGCAGCTTCTCCAGCACGCCGAGCGCGCCGGCATCTGCTGGCGTCACCGACGGGCAACGCAGCAGATCACGGGCGATGGTCAGCGCATCGGTCATCGGTGTGTATCAGTCCCGCAGCAGTTCGTTGATGCTGGTCTTGGCGCGGGTGCGCTCGTCGACGCGCTTGACGATGACGGCGCAGGACAGCGACGGACCGGGCTGGCCGTTCTTGAGCGGCTTGCCGGGCAGCGATCCCGGCACCACCACCGCATATTCCGGAACTTCGCCGATGAACGTCTCGCCGGTTTCGCGGTCGACGATCTTGGTCGATGCGCCGAGAAACACGCCCATCGACAGCACCGCGCCCTTGCGCACGACGACGCCTTCGGCGACTTCCGAACGCGCGCCGACAAAGCAGTCGTCCTCGATGATCACGGGGCCGGCCTGCAACGGCTCCAGTACGCCGCCGATGCCGACGCCGCCGGAGATGTGCACGTTCTTGCCGATCTGGGCGCAGGAGCCGACGGTGGACCATGTGTCGATCATGGTCGATTCATCGACATACGCACCGAGATTGACGAAGGACGGCATCAGCACGACGTTTTTTGCGATGAAGGCCGAGCGGCGCACGATCGCGCCGGGCACTGCGCGGAAGCCGGCTTCGCGGAAACGGTTCTCGCCCCAGTTTTCGAATTTCGACGGCACCTTGTCCCACCATGCAGCACCACCGGGGCCGCCGGTGATCGGCGACATGTCGTTGAGGCGAAACGACAGCAGCACGGCCTTCTTCAGCCACTGATGCACTTTCCACACTCCGTCCGCCTGCCGTTCGGCCACGCGCGCCTCGCCCTTGTCGAGCAGGTTGAGCGCCAGCTCCACGGCGTCGCGCACTTCGCCCTTGGTATTGGCGTTGATGGTGTCGCGGGCGTCGAAGGCGGCATTCAGCGTGGTTTCGAGAGCGGTCAGTGACATCGGGATTCCTTGGGAAAAAGCAGTCGCGGGATGCGCTTTTGTCGGGATTTGGCGGCTTTGAGTCAAGCTGATGCGGTCAGTTTGAGGGCTTTATCGCCGCCAAAAACCCGGTCAGGTCGTCGGTGATGTGATCCACATAGGCGGCGTCGCGGCCTTCCAGCTCCCAGTCCTCACGCACCACATTCTTGGTGCCGTCGGGCACCACCAGAACGGTGGTCATGCCGAGATCGTGCGGCGTCACCAGGTTGCGCGCCAGATCCTCAAACATCGCGGCCTTCGCCGGATCGACGCCGTGCAGCTTGAGGAATTTCATGTAGGTCTGCCGTGCGGGCTTCGGCTCCAGTTCGGCAGCGACGATGTCGAACACGTCCTCGAAGTTTTTCGCGATGCCGAGGCGCTCCAGCACCTTGCCGGCATGGGCGCGCGAGCCGTTGGTCAGGATCAGCTTGCGGCCGGGCAGTTTCTCGATGGCAGCGCCCATCACCGGATTGGGCTCCAGCGGCGAATGGTCGATCTCATGCACATAGGCGAGAAAGTCGTCGGCCTTGAGGCCGTGCTCGGTCATCATGCCGCGCATGGTGGTGCCGTAGCGCTTGTAGTAATCCTTCTGGATCTTGAAGGCTTGGTCCTTCGGCACCTTTAGATATTGCGCGACGAAATCGCGGATGCGCACGTCGACCTGTTGCCAGAGATTGACGTGATGCGGATAGAGCGTGTTGTCGAGATCGAACACCCATGTCTCGATATGGGCGAAGCCGCGTTTTTCTTTTTTTGTCATGGCATTCCAAATCGTAAGGTCTTGCCCGTGCCCGCGGCCATGTCGATGCGTTCATAGCCGCTGGCGTTGAGGCCGCGCGCGCCGCAGTCGCCTTGCTCGGTGAACTCGAATTGCGTCTCGCGGGTGCAGAGCGTCGTGCTGCCGCCCCAGTTCAGCGGGCGGCTGTTGATCTTGATGGTGCGGCCATCGGTATCGACTGCCTCGGCGAAGCTGAAAATCCTGCGCGGCTGGCCGGTCACATCCGGGTGCAGGCATTTGCCGGGCTCGATGCGATACCAGCCGCGGCTGGTGACGGCCTTGCCGTCGTCGGTGGCGATGGAGGCCATCACGCGATACTGCGTGTCGTTGCACCAGGTGAGGCCGGTGCCGGAGGGAGATTCCACCGCGGCGATCATGGTCTCGAAGAAGTTCGGGGCCTGCGTAGCATCCGCGTTGAGCCCGCGCGCTTTCAGGAACGCGGCAAGCGCATTCTGTGTCTTTCGCCCGTCCACGCCGTCGATGGGCGCGGCGTCGTAGCCCGCGATCACCAGCAGCCGCTGGATCGCCGCAAGCCGCGCCTGCTCGTCGTCATATTCCGCGCCTTCCGCCAGATACGCGACCTGATGGCCGTCCTCGCCGGTGGTCGGCTTGATCTCGGTGAAGGCGGCAGCGCTCTGGCCGCCGCGACACTGGCTCCGCGCGGCCGCGATGACGAAATCCTTCGGCGCAATGCAGAGATTGTCGGTGCCGTTCTGCGGCGCGGGCGATGCGCCATAAACGGGAAGCGAGCGCGCATGAAGCAGAATGCGATCCGCGGCAATGGTCCCGATCGCCACCACGCGGCAGGTCGCCGGATCGATGCGGAACCAGCCGCGCGTCGCGGTCGCAGTCTTGTCGTCGATGCCGATGGCGGCTTCGACCACGTAACTCATGCGGTTGCAGATTCTCAGGTCGGCGCGGGCGGGGGTGGCAAAGATGAGGAGCAGCAAAAAAGCTGTGACGGCGCTTTTTATTTTGATGTCGTCCCCGCGAAAGCGGGGACCCACAGTGCGCCTTAGGCTCCGCATTATGCCGTACTCATCGTGGTTGCTGTTCGCCAACAAGAAGATGGGTCCCCGCTTTCGCGGGGACGACGTCGAACATTGAGTATGCGCATCACTTGTGGATCAGCGTTCCCGTGCCCTGATTGGTGAACAGTTCGAGCAGCACCGCGTGCGGTGTCTTGCCGTCGATGATGACCACGCCCTCGACCCCGGCTTCCAGTGAGTAGATGCAGGTTTCGACCTTCGGGATCATGCCGCCGGAAATCGTGCCGTCGGCGATCAGCTTGCGCGCGTCCTTGATCGACAGTTCGGGAATGAGCTTCTTCGATTTGTCGAGCACGCCCGGCACGTCCGTCAGGAGCAAAAGGCGCTTGGCCTTCAATGCACCGGCGACCGCACCGGCGAAGGTGTCGGCGTTGACGTTGAAGGTCTGGCCGGTGGCGGATGACGCCAGCGGCGCCAGCACCGGGATCAGTTCGTATCCGATCAACTGATTGAGCAGCGTAAGATCGACCTTGTCGGGTTCGCCGACGAAGCCGAGATCGATCACCTTCTCGATGTTCGAGCCGGGATCGACCATGGTGCGCGTCGCCTTGGTGGCGGTCACCATGTTGCCGTCCTTGCCGCAAAGGCCGACGGCCTTGCCGCCAGCCTCGTTGATATGGCTGACGATCTGCTTGTTGATCGAACCGGCCAGCACCATCTCAACGATCTCGATGGTCGCGGCGTCGGTAATGCGCAGTCCAGAGGCGAACTCCGACTTGATGCCGAGGCGCGTCAGCATCGCCGCGATCTGCGGTCCTCCTCCATGCACGACCACGGGATTGATCGCGGTCTGCTCGAGCAGAACGATGTCGCGGGCGAACTGCCTGGCGAGATTTTCCTCGCCCATGGCGTGGCCGCCGTATTTGATGACGATGGTTTCCTCGTCGTACCGCTGCATATGCGGCAGCGCTTCGGACAGGATGCGGGCCTGATCCTGCGGGCTGATGTCGTGCAAATCGATCATGAGGGGATCTCGTTCACGCGGGGGTGGCAGGGGTTTAGCCGATTGCGGCAGCGGCGCAAAGCGCCCGCATCGCGGATCAGGCAGCCCGTCGCGGCCAGGCGGCGGCGATCGCCAGCACAAGCCAGCTTAAAATCAGCAGCGTGCCGCCGGTCGGGGCAGCCATTGTGAACAATCCGTGACCGGCATACTGGCGCATCGCCAGATCGCCCGCGAACAGCGCAGCGCCGACGATGAAGCCAAAGGTCGCGGTGAGGCCCAGGTGACGCTGGGCGATGCCGTGCCCGGTCAGCAGTGCCGCGCCGATCACGGCGCTGGCGTGGAACAGCAGCATTGAAGACGCAGAGCCGAGCCGTGTTGCGTCAGGCTGATGGGCGGCGGCCGCAGCCAGTACGACACCCGCGGCGCCCATCAATCCGGCCAGCACGACCGCGAGGCGTAACGCGCCATTCCGGGTCATCAACTAATCTTTCTGTTTGGGCATGATCTGAACCGAAAACCGGTTCCCACTTTTCGGGATCATGCCCTTTCCCTCAAAAGACGGATCATGGCGGCGCGCAGTTCGGGCATGCCGTCGCCGGTGCGCGAGGATGTGACCAGCAATTCCGGAAACGCCGCCGGATGTTTCGATAGCGTCGCGAGGGTGGCGGCCATGGTCGCTTCGAGTTCGGACTTTTTTACCTGATCGGCCTTGGTCAGCACCACCTGATAGCTCATGGCGGACTTGTCGAGGGTTTTCAGGATTTCGGCATCAACGTCCTTGAAGCCGTGACGCGAGTCGATCAGCACATAGACGCGGGCGAGGTTGGCGCGGCCTTGCAGGAATTTGTGGATCAGCGTGGTCCACGACGCAACCTTGGTTTTCGGCGCGGACGCATAGCCGTAGCCCGGCATGTCCACTAGCCGCAGCCCGGCATCCTTGCCGTCCGCAGGCGTCGGGCCCTCGAAGAAAATCAGTTCCTGGGTGCGGCCCGGCGTGTGCGAGGTGCGCGCCAATGCGTTGCGGCCGGTCAGGGCGTTGATGAGGCTCGACTTGCCGACATTGGAGCGGCCGGCGAATGCGACCTCGACGCCGGCCATCGGCGGCAGCGTCTCGATCGACGGCGAGGCCCAGAAGAATTGCCAGTCGCCCGCGAAGATCTTTCGTCCGGCCTCGATCAGCTCCGCATCGGTTTTATCGTTCATGCGAAGGTATCCAGTCATGCGTCGATGAAATCACGACGTCTCCAATAATATCATGCCCGGCACGAAGCCGGGCATGACGAAAGCGCAGGCAATAGCGGGCGCCGGGCTACGTCGTTTTCTTGCTGCCGGCGAACACCGCCTTCAGATTATCGAACAGCTCCACCTTCGCGCCGTTCTTGCGCATGATGTAGCTCTGCTGCAGCACCGACAGCAGGTTGTTCCAGGCCCAGTAGATCACGAGACCGGCCGGGAAACCTGCGAGCATGAAGGTGAAGATCAGCGGCATCCAGTCGAAGATCATCTTCTGCGTCGGATCCGGCGGGGTCGGGTTCAGCTTCATCTGGAACCACATCGTGATGCCCATGATGATGGGCCAGATGCCGAGGTGCAGGTAATAGCCGAGCACCGGAAGCTGGGTCGGGTCGAATGCCAGCAGGCCGAACAGGTTGAACAGGTTGGTCGGGTCGGGCGCGGAGAGGTCCTTGATCCATCCGAAGAACGGCGCGTGCCGCATTTCGATGGTGACGAACAGAACCTTGTAGAGCGAGAAGAACACCGGAATCTGGATCAGAATCGGAAGACAGCCCGCGATCGGGTTGATCTTCTCCTTCTTGTAGATCTCCATCATCTCCTGCTGCTGCTTCATCTTGTCGTCAGGATACTTGTCCTTCAACGCGGCGAGCTGCGGCTGCACGGCCTTCATCTTGGCCATCGACGCGTAGGACTTGCTGGCGAGCGGGAAGAAGATCAGCTTGACTAGCACCGTCACCGCCAGGATGGCGACGCCGAAGTTGCCGAAGATGTGGAAGAACCAGTCGATGGCCCAGAACATCGGCTTGGTGATGAAGTAGAACCAGCCCCAGTCGATCAGGCGGTCGAACTTGTTGAGGCCGAGCTGCTTGTCATAGGTGTCGACGGTGGCGCTTTCCTTGGCGCCTGCGAACAGGCTGGTCGTCGTCGTCGCGGTGCCGCCGATTGCGACCGTCATCGGGTCGAGCAGGTAATCGGTCTGGTAGGTCCGCAGGGTGCCTACGAGGTTCGACGAGTAGCGCGCCTGCAACGAGGCCTTCGGGCTCGGCAGCAGCGTCGCGGCCCAGTACTTGTCGGTGATGCCCATCCACGCGTTGGTGACCTTGAACTCGACCGCCTTGGCGTCGTCGATTTTCTTGTAGCCGTATTCCTGTAGGCCCTGGTCGCCGAGAACGCCGATCAGGCCTTCGTGCAGGATGTAGTAGCCCGAGACGTGCGGCGCGCCGTGGCGGGAGATCAAGCCGAATGGATACAGCGTCACCGGAGCGTCGCCGACATTCGCGACGTCATCCTTGATGGTGAAGAGATACTTGTCGTCGATGGAAATGGTGCGCTTGAAGGTCAGGCCCTGACCGTTGTTCCAGGTCAGCGTGACCGGCGTCGCCGGCGTCAGCGAGCCCGCGCCTTCCTGTTTCCAGACGGTGTCCTTGTCCGGCATTTTCGTCGTCGCGCCTGCGGCCGGCACGAAGCCGAATTCGGCGTAGAACGGCTCCTTGGTGCCCGACGGCGAGAACAGCTCAATCGCGGGCGATTTCGGATCGACGGTTTCGCGATACTTCACCAGCGCGACGTCGTCGATGCGGCCGCCGGTCAGCGCGATGCTGCCGCTGATGCTCGGCGTTTCGATCTTCACGCGCGGGCCGGCGGCGATCACGGTGGACCGGCTCTGCACAGGCACGGTCGCGGCCGGCGTGACGGTTGGACCACCCGGAACGGGGGCCTGCGAGGTCGCTCCCGGCTGCGGCGATGCAGGATTGGCCGGCGTCGGCGCGGGGTTAGCCGCCTGCTTCTGCGCAAGCTCGGCCTGCTGCGCGGCGCGCTGCTTTTCCATCGTGGGAATGTTGTAGAAATACTGCCATGCGATCAGCACGAGGCCCGACAGAATGACGGCGAGGATGGTGTTGCGATTTTCAATCATTCTCTAGGGCTCGCATCGTTCAGGTCGCGTCATTCGACCGGGCGGGTTTGGGAATTCGCAGTGTTTAAGGCGCTGGACTGTCTCGACGTCTGGCGCTCGAGGCGGCTGAGCGCCGAGCGCAGATCGTTGAACATGGTTTCAAAGCCGCGGTCCAGCGCGGCACGACGGCCCACTATCACATAATCATGGTGAGGTCGCATGGATATGACGTCGAGTCGCTTCACCAATTCGCGAAGCCTGCGCCGGACGCGGTTGCGTTCCGTGGCGGTGCCGACCTTTTTGGTCACAGTGAAACCGACGCGTACCGGGCCACCGTCGTCGCGCGCGCGGGTCTGCACCACAAAGGCGGGGCCGGCCATGCGTGGTCCACTGGCCGCTGCGACGAAATCCGCGCGCTGCTTCAACCGGTCCATGATCTCAACCGGCGCATGGGAAAGTGTCTCGGATAAGGTCCGGTCAGGCGCTCAAACGCTTGCGGCCACGCGCACGGCGGGCGGCGAGAACCTTGCGGCCGCCGACAGTCGCGAGACGGGCACGGAAGCCGTGACGGCGCTTGCGCACCAGTTTGCTGGGTTGATAAGTCCGCTTCACGGTCGTTCTCCGCTGCCAAATGCTCGTCCGACCAACGTGTCGGAGGCAATTCGCCGATATTGAGATGAAATCCTGCGATGTTGGCCCTGAAGAGGACCAATTTCGATCCAAAATGAACCGGCCCGGTCAAGCCGGGCCATCGAGGACAGTTGGCGGGGCTTATACGGGAGGCTCCCGTTTTCGTCAATCGAGAGAGCTATTAACATGAACTGGAGCCGGTTTGGCAGCCGGGGGCATGCTATGGCCTAAACCATAGATATTTCCGGGGTTTGACCCGGCTCCCGGCCGGGCGCATCCTGCGCGGGGAAATCACGGCAAAAGACAGGCTTTTTATTCCATGGCGGTATCCGGCCCAGAGCCCAATCGGAGCACGGCCCGGCCCCCAACCGGGCTGCGGTTCGGGCTGTCCGGCAAGCTGCTGCTGCTGACCATTCCGCTGATTCTGATCGCCGAAGTCCTGATCTACGTTCCTTCCATCGCCAATTTCCGGATGAACCGGCTCAACGACCGGTTGGCTGCGGCCAGCACGGCGGCGCTGGTGCTGGACGCCGCTCCGAGCGGCATGGTGCCCGACGCGTTGGCCCGCCAGATTCTGGCGAGCATCGGTGCCCGCGCCGTCGCCATCAAGACCGGCCAGCAGCGCAGGCTTCTGGCCGCAGCTGACATGCCGGCGAAGATCGACCACGATGTCGACATGCGCGACATGAATGCGTGGTCGGCCATCGTCGATGCATTCCAGGTGATGCTCGACAGCGGCGACGAAGTGATGCGTATTCTCGGTCCCGCCCCCGGCAGCGGGCAGTTCATCGAGGTGGTGGTCGACGAGAAGCCGCTGCGCGCCGCGATGTTCCGCTTTTCGCGCAACGTGCTGCTGTTGTCGCTGGTGATGGCGATCATCACCGCGGGGCTGATTTACTACGCCCTACACCATCTGTTCGTGCGGCCGATGCGGCGCGTCACGGCCAACCTCGTCGCCTTCCATGAGAATCCGGAAAGCACGGCGCGGATCATCGAACCCTCGAAACGCAGCGATGAAATAGGCCTCGCGGAGCGCGAGCTCTCCGACATGCAGCGCGACCTCGTGTCGATGCTGCATCAGAAAAGCCATCTCGCGGCGCTCGGCCTTGCGGTGTCGAAGATCAACCACGACCTGCGCAATCTGCTGGCGTCGTCGCAATTGCTGTCCGATCAGCTGGCGAGCGTGCCCGATCCGCGCGTGCAGCGGTTCGCGCCGAAGCTGATGCGCTCGCTGGAGCGCGCCATCGCGTTTTGTCAGTCAACACTCTCTTATGGCAAGGCGCAGGAAGCGCCGCCTGACCGCCGCATGATCCTGATCGAGCCGATCATCAATGAGGTCCGCGAATCGGCGGGGATCGCCTCTGACACGTCGATTGAGTGGATCAGCGCCATCGAGCGCGGGCTCACCGTCGATGCCGACCCCGATCAGATGTTCCGGGTGCTGCTGAATCTCGTACGGAACGCAGCACAGGCGCTGGGGAGCGACAGATCGAACGCGGCGCGGCAGATCCGCGTCACCGGCCGCCGCGAGGGCAGCGTGACCATCGTGGAAATTTCGGACACCGGCCCCGGCATCCCGGAGAAGGCGCGCGCGCATTTGTTCGAGGCCTTTCAGGGCTCGTCACGCGACGGCGGGACCGGATTGGGGCTCGCGATTGCAGCGGAACTGGTCCGCGCGCATGGCGGCGAGCTTCATTTGGTGGAGGGGACCATCGGAGCCGCGTTCCGAATCACGATTCCGGATCGTGCCGTGGAGCTGCTCAGCCACCGGGAGGCGCGGGCCCGGGCTTGAAAAACCTGCGTTTTGGCCCGAAATCCCTTGCCTATCGATCTTGCAAAGCCATCCCGGAGCCGGTAGCTATGGCGCTCTTTCGCGGAGCGGCCTCCGGCCCTCAAATCCGCGAAATGCGCGCCCGTAGCTCAGCTGGATAGAGCACTAGACTACGAATCTAGGGGTCAGGAGTTCGAATCTCTTCGGGCGCGCCATTTTCCCACCATTCGGAATAAAACTGCGAACTATGTCGGCTCGTGGGCGCGGTGGTATTCTTCCGTGTTCTTCAGATAGCTGACGTTGCAGACAGGTCGAGGGTTTTCGCGTTCTGCCCCATAGGCGACCTTGGCGACGTCCGCTTGCGGGTGGCGCTTATCGTAGCCGCGATTGCTCGCGAAACTGTCGCGGCGTAACACCGGCAATTCGGCGGAAGGCGCGGCTGAAGTGTGCCGGATCCGTGTAGCCGGAAGAAAATGCGATTTCGATAATCTTGGAATCAGTGTCACGCAAAAGCTTACTCGCGTTCTCATATCTGACGGTGTCGAGTAAGTCTGAATACGTAAGGCCGATGTGCGAGAGCTTGCGTTGAAAGCTTCGTGTGCTAACGCCCGCCATCTCCGCGACTTCAGCAAGATATGGAGTTCTTTCGTCCAGATAGGACGGCAGCATCAGTTTAAGTAAGTCAACGATGTCATAGCCAGAAGGGCCATCTTCGTCATCGCGCGGCGACGGACTTATTTCGATCGGGCAGTTAGAGAGACTCAGATGCGAGCTCGGCACATCGATCCAAGCGGCGTGCTGGCCCGACAGAAAACGTACATTTGGCCAGGAGGATTGCGTCGCCGGACTCGGCGTGTAGCGAGCTTCAAAGGCGATCGTCGCCGGCATCCAGTCCGGCCCTGTAAACTGCCGGACGATGTGTATGGAGCAAATGTTCTGGATCCATTGCGCGTGTTCCAGATGCAAGAGCCCGGTTGTCCCGGCGAGCCTGCTGCAAATCCGCACGTGATCGTCGTCGTGCTCGATCCACATATTCAGAATTGTATCCTCCCGCGACGCCCATCTGCAGGAATGCTGTAGCGCAACAAGCAATGTCGGGGAGTGAGCGATCAAGGCCCGAGTTTTTTCTCGCAGATGGGAAAAGTGCAGCCGCTGACTGGCCAGGAATCCGAATTCTTCAATACCCTGGCTTTTCTGGGCGGTTTCCATGAAGCGGATTGCCGGCAGTAGCGGGATGTAGAGATCGCTCTTTGCCTCGAGAGACGACGGAAGCCGAAACTTTTCCAGAAGCGAATTCGTCGGCGCGCCGATATCGTCAAGAATCCCGGCGAAAGGAAGAAGAAACTGGCAGCGCGTCAAAGGGATGTTAACCATCGGATCTCGTCGCGATCATAGAGTTGAAGCTTTCCACCAACCAGAATTTGGCCGGATTCGCTACCGGCGAGCATCGAGATTTCGCCGTTCTGTTGCCGGCACATGCCGGTCTTGAAGCGTAGCGGTTCGCGTCAAAGTAGCCGCAGCGTGCGCAGTGGTAATAATTCACCTGCAGATGGCCCGGTCGCTAGCGATTGGCGCGAAATGGCAAGACTAGCGATCTGTCTATTCTCAAAATGATCCGAACAGAGTTCGGATGCCGATCAGACAGTGATCGGTTAGATGGCATTTGACTTGTCCCGCGCCGCGCCGTGCGGAATGGTCCCGCGCCGTTACTCAGCACGGCTTTGAATGAAGAGGTATGTCCATGTTCCACTCGGTTGGAATCAGTCTCGCATTTGCTTCAGTTGCACTGACCGGTGCAGCATTTGCCCAGACGCCAGACAGCAAAATGCCGGTCACCGTTGACAATTTCGCCCGCGCCGAGACCGACCATTACCTTGCGGCGAATGCAAAGGCCGTAGGCGGGCTGGGCAAATTTCAGCATTCCCGGGAGCCCGTATCGATCGATAAGCAAACGGTCATCCGCATGAATCGGGATACGCTCTATTCGTTTGCGGTGTTCGATCTTGCCGGCGGATCGGTCACGCTCTCGCTGCCCGACACGGGCAAGCGCTACATGTCGATGATGGTCGTCGATCAGGATCATTACCTGCCAATCGTCGCCTACGGCACAAAGCCGGTTACGTTGACGCAGAAATCTGTTGGCACCCGGTATGCCTTCGTCGCTATCCGGACGCTGGTTAATCCCAATGATCCGAAGGACCTTGGTGAGGTCCACAAGCTTCAGGACGCCATCAAGGTCAGCCAGAAGGCGACAGGCAAGCTCGAGCTTCCAAACTGGGATGAAGGAAGCCTGACGGACGTCCGCAATGCGCTGCTCGGACTGGCAAAGTTCCAGACGTCGTTTCGCGGTTCCTTTGGCGCCCGTGGCCAGGTCGATCCGATCCAACACCTGATCGGCACCGCTGCCGGATGGGGCGGCATTCCGGACAAGGACGCCATCTACGTAAGCTTCACGCCTGCGAAGAACGACGGCAAGACGGTCTACACCTTCAATATGCCGAAGACTGTGCCGGTGAAGGAGTTCTGGTCGGTCAGCGTGTACAACGCGAAGGGCTTCTTCGAGAAAAACGAATACAATGCCTATTCGATCAACGACATCACCGCGAAAAAGAATGCCGACGGCTCTGTGACCGTGCAGTTCGGCGGCTGTGACGGCAAGATCCCGAACTGTCTGCCGATCGTTGAAGGCTGGAACTACACCGTCCGGCTTTATCGGCCAGAGCAACCCCTTGCCAGCGGCAAGTGGAAACTCCCGGAGGCGAAGCCCTCAATCTAAGTCTCAAAGGATTGGCTTTCGAGGAGGAGACATCGGTTTCGTCGCCCCTCACTGTCACACCTCAATCGCCCGCATCCCGAATTGCCGCTGATGTCATAGCGAAGCAAAAAAGCGATCGCAGTTCGCGTCTTTGTCTCTAGATGGGGAATGCGGTCGCCGCATAGCGATTGGCACGAAATGGCAAGACTGGCGATCTGCGTGCGCACAAAATGATCCGCAAGTGGATCGGCGCCAGCTCGGCTGTCTATTCCGCCTCCCTGATGCTTCCGAAAGTGGAATTGGTACCATTATGTTCAGAACACTGATCATCGCAGCAGTCGTCGGCGTCACATCGATGCAAGCGGCGCGCGCGCAGACCGACCTCAGCACCTACGCCGACGCCAACGGGTATTTGGACGTTCAAAAACTGACGTGCGCTCAACTCGCCGGCACGTGGCAGCAGGATGCGGACATGCTCACCAGCTGGTACAGCGGCTGGTACAATGGCCTTGCTCGCAAGCACCTGTTGAACATCAAGCGAGGAAAAGAGCTCGAGCACGAGGTGATCGTGTATTGCAAAGCCAATCCGAGCAAAAAGATGATCGAGGCGATCGCCGTTGTCTTCAAAGACGCGCGAGCCGCGGCGGGAATCAAGATGAAGTAAACACGAACGCAGCGCGCGCGATCGGGTGCCGCCCGATCGTGCGCCGGTTCACCTCCTCGCGTGTCCTGTGGCTGCGTGTGGCGGCGGTGACGCTGTGGAAGCGCCAAGGTCAAGACATCAATGTCAGGGGAAGTTGTGCGCTATCTCGTCATCGGGTTGACGTCGGCATCATTGCACATGCCAGCTTGGGCCTCCGATCTTCCACAGCCCGGCTCGCCGCGCACTCCTGTCATCGCATCAGCACCAAGCTTCTCCGTCACAAGCTATCTCTGGGCAACCGCGATTGACGGAAAGAGCGCGACGTTCCCGCCACTGCCGGCAGCAGACATCAGCCTCCGTTTCCGAGATGTCCTCAAGGAATTGGACGGCGGGATGATGATTGCCGCAGAAATGCGCGCTGATCGGTGGAGCTTTCTGGTCGACGGGCAATTTGGTCAGGTTACGGCCGGAGGCAACCTGCCTGGTCCGTTCTTCTCATCGCTGAAGGTGCGCTCCCAAAGCACGACCATTCAAGTCTCGGCCCTCTACCGGACTTACGAGGACGCGGCTCTTTCGCTGGATGTCGGAGCAGGCATCCGGTTCTGGAACCTGAACAACAAGCTGGAGATCCAGCCTGGTCTGGCGAATCTTCACGTTGATCATCGCCAATCCGAGACGTGGGCGGATCCCACGTTCGGTGCCCGGCTCGGACTGAATCTCGGCGGCCCATGGACCTTGACGGTCGCAGGCGACGTTGGCGGCTTTGGTGTCGGCTCGCGCTCGACGTGGCAGGCATTGGGTACGGTCAACTACGCATGGAATGAAAACTGGACGTTGAAAGCCGGCTATCGCGCATTGCACGTCGACTATCGCAACGGCGGATTTTCGTACGACGTAACCCTGCACGGTCCCGCCGTTGCAGCAACCTACCGTTTCTAACCGGCAACTCTCACTCACCTTGTGGCGCGCCTCGGCCAGACGGTCGGGACCCGTATTTCAAGGAATTCCAGTCGCTTGATCATCTCGGCGATATTGAAATGAACGGAGACGATCCATGACTGCGAACCTGGCTCGACCCGCAGGTGCATCCATCTTCTTGCTGCTCGCGATTTGCGGGCAGGCCCTCGCGCAATCGAGCGAAGCTCGACCGAACGTCACTGATCCACATTTCAAGATTGCACCCGGCTATCTGAAGCCGTCCGAATTGCCGAACAGCTTGGTGCTGCTGGGTCCGCCCCCTGAGGCGGGTTCGGCGGCTCTGGCCAGGGACGAAGAGGCGCGCAAGGCGACGATCCCGCTGCGAGGCACCGACCGCTGGAAGCTTGCTATCACAGACGCCGATCTCGCCTTCCCGCAGGCGGCCGACAATTTTTCCTGCGCGATGGGTATCAAGATCACCGAAACGCAGACCCCTCGGCTCTATGCCATGATGCAAAAGGTGTTGTCCGACTTCGGACTCTCCACCTACGGTGTAAAGAACAAGTACAATCGTGTTCGGCCCTTCGTCGTCCATGAGGAGGCGACATGCAGAGCGGATCAGGAAGCGATCTTGCGGGGGGACGGCTCCTACCCCTCCGGCCACACCGCTGCCGGATGGGGATGGGCGCTGGTTTTCTCACAGATCAATCCCGAACGCTCGAATGAGCTGTTCCGGCGTGGTCTGGCCTTCGGCCAGAGTCGGGTGATCTGCAACGCTCACTGGCAGAGCGACGTCGATGCGGGGCGCATCATGGGAGCGGCGACCGTTGCGCGGTTGCAGACCGATCCGGCCTTTCTTGCCGATCTCAAGGCGGCAGAAGCGGAGGTGAACGCAGCCAAGGCGACGCCATCAGCTTTGATGCCGGATTGCGCTGCCGAAGCCGCAGTCTTGTCGGCGCAATAAGCGGGCGCTGAAGGGCCTTCAATCGAAACAATCGCGCTAATCCGGGTTTCCGGACCATCCGCTTGAAACGCGAACTCGCGACCTGAAGCGTTCGACGTTGGTAGGATTAAGTAACAATTTCAATAGTATAAGAGTTCGCAGTTTTATTCTGAATGGCGCGCCATTTTGCCATCACTTAAATAAAATCTCGAACCTGGTGCTGACCTCCGTTGAGGTAGGCACTCGTATTTATCCCTGCGGATAAGTACCGTCGGGTTCAGCCCTCCGGCAGCCCGGCCGCAACCATGGACCGGATCAGGCGCTCGGACCCTTCCACGAATGACGGGCTGGCATTCTTCGTCGGAGGGGAGACGTTCAGCGCCGTGGTGCCGGGCCGTAACTCCAGCCCTTTTTTCATGGCCGCCCTTGCGTCGTCGATACGGCCCAGCTTCTGATAGACTGCTGCCAGCAGCATGTGCGAGCGCCCCGACGCCGGCGTAATGTCGATTGATCGCTGCACCCATGGCAGCGCATCGTCGTATCGATCCAGCAGAGCATTCGCCCAACCCGCGCCGAGCAGCCACGTCCAGCGCGACACGCGCGGCGTATCGAAACGGTCGGCTTGCTGGAATGTTGCGAGCGCATCTTCAAAACGGCCGAGGTGAATCTGGCCGAGGCCGACAAGATAAAGAGCAAGCCCATTCCACGGATCGTAATTCAGCGCCTTTGCGCAGGTTACAAGACTGTCGGCAAAACGATTGGTTGCGCTCAGGAAGCGGCAATAGGTCTCCAGCACCGGGATCGAGTCGGGTTTCGCTCGCAGCGCGCGCTCCAGCGTCGCGCCGGCTTGCGCTTCCGCCGCGATCGCATCGGTCGGGGTGTACCAGACCATCTGGATGCCGCGCATCTGGAGTGCAGCGAGCGCGACAGCGATGTCGATGTTATCGGGCTCGGCGAGAAGCTCCTTCTGCAACATCGTCTGGGCGACGCCAAAGCGCTCGCGTGATGTTTGATTGATCGAGGCGGTCGCCTGTTCGATCGTGACTCTGGCCTTGCCGGTGGGCGAGACTCCGGTCGCGGATTTCTTGTTCTCCAGCAGCCGGTTCAATTGCTGCGCAAGCTGATGACCGGCTCCCGCCGCAAGCCGCGATTGCTGGAGTTGCAGATCGAGGTCGTTGAGGTCGACCGAAACCGTGGCGACGGAATGGATATCACCAGTCGCCGTTTCGATCATGCGCGCCTGAAGGGTCCAGGCTTGCGAACCGCGCTGCAATTCGCCGCGCACGACGAAGTCCGCTTGTGCGGTGGTTATGGACGCCTGCTCGGGTTGATGTGCGTCGGCTGCCGATTGCGGCGCGATCACCCGGATATAGTCTATTCTGGCAAGGCCATCGATCAGGCGGTTGGTGACAGCGCCTGCCATCCCTGCGTCCGGAGAATCGCCAGACTCGGCAATGGGCATCACCGCAACGGTCGGCGGCGTGCGCTTGAAGATGAGGCCGGACCTGAAGGCCGGCGCCGCGACCGCAAGCCCGATGATCATGCAAAGCGCAGCCACGGTCGCGATGGCGACCGGCCCGCGCAGGCTGAACATCCGCTGCGATCTTGCAGCGTCAGGAATAATCGTCGGCGCGACGGCCTGCTCGGGCAGCGCAATCTGGGCGGGAGTGGCGATGTCGGCCGGTCCGGTCGAGACCTCGGCGGCAAACAGGTAGCCGCGGCCGGAGACAAGCCTGACCATCTGCCGCTGGTCGTCGCCAAGCGCCGAGCGAATCTCGCGGATACACTGGAACAGGCTGTCTTCACCGACATGGACGTCAGGCCAGACCGCCTCCATCAGTTCCTCCTTGCTGAGGACCCGGCCGGCATTGCTGGCGAAGTGTTGAAGCATGTCGAACGACTTGGGACGGAGCTTGATCAACGCGCCATCGTTGCCGCGCAACTCGGCCCGCTTCTCATCCAGCGCAAAACCCGCAAAGCGAAACACCCGGTCCTCGCATTCCTGAAGGAAGGAAATATCCAAGCAGCTTAACCCGCGCGGCTTGAAAAAGGAATTTCAGAAAAATTTCAGAACAAATTCCTGCCGATTCAGGACACTTGTTGCGTCGCCATGAGATGTAGATGCCCTGCTTCGCTGGCCGGGGGCTGCAAGCGCGGGGCTGTTAGCTGCGGGGGGGAGGGCAAGCGTTGCGGAATCAGGGGGGACGATTTGGGATGGTCCGTCGGTTGCGGGCCACCGTCCTCGGCTGCGTCTGTCTGGTCGCGTCGGTCATTCCGGCGGCCGCCGTTTGCGACGGTGTCGTCAACTGCTCGGGGGATATCTCGGGCGGCGTCAGCTATGACGGCAACTCGGTCACGACCCTCAACGTCAACTCCCTGACCAACAATGTCACGCCTTCCAGCGGCGTATCGGGATTAAGTCTTACGGCCCGCGCCGATGATGGAGACAACGGCCGCGATGGCGGCGTAGGAATCGGCGTTCAGCCTGGCGACAACGGCAACGGCGCCAACACTCTCAATCTCACCTATTCGCAGCCCGGCGCAAATCCTTCGGCAGGAAGCTCCGGTGCGATCGTTACGACGAATGCATCCGGCATCGTCGTCACAGCGCGAGGCGGCAACGGCGGTAGCGGTGGCGACGCCTATGTCGCGGGCAATGGACGCGGCGGCGGCGACGGTGGGGCCGGCGGCACCGTAACCGTTTCAGCCACAGGCGCCATCTCGACATCCGGTAACGGCGCGGCGGGCATTGTCGCGGCCAGCGTTGGCGGCGACGGCGGTAACGGCGGCGATTCTGCCGGCCTCGGCGGAAGCGGAGGCAACGGCGGCGAAGGTGGTCATGCCAACGCGGTATCGGTAACTCTCAACGGATCTGTCAGAACCAGCGGCTCCGATGCAAACGGCATCAGCGCCGTGAGCCGCGGCGGCGCTGGAGGCTCCGCAGGCGACTGCACCGGAATTTATTGCGGATCGAACAGCGGCGGCGGCGCGGCTTATGGTTCGACTGTCAATGTCTCGACCACGTCGACATCGGCCATCGAAACATTCGGCACCTATTCCAACGGCATCTATGCAGCAAGTATCGGCGGGTTCGCCGGCGGCGGTGGAGGTTCCTACGGCGTCGTCGCGTTCGGCAGCAGCGGCGCAAGCGCTGGTGATGGCGGGACCGTTACCGTTACGAATGCCGGTTCGATCACGACACATGCGGCAAACTCCTACGGCATTTTCGCGCAGAGCATCGGTGGCGGTGGCGGCGGTGGCGGCAGTTCGGGCGGTCTGGTGTCGCTTGGCGGCAGCGGATCGAGCGGCGGCAACGGCGGCAATGTGTCGGTCACCAATAGCGGAGCCATCTCCACCAGCGCGGCAAAGTCCATCGCGATCTTCGCACAAAGCGTCGGCGGCAGCGGTGGCGACGGCGGAAATTCCGGCGGGCTCGTTTCGTTAGGCGGCAACGGATCTTCGACGACGCCCGGCGGCACCGTCAGCGTCAGCAACACGGGCACGCTGAACACTCAGGGCGCGGACTCTCAGGGCATTCTCGCGCAGAGCATTGGCGGCGGTGGCGGCAACGGCGGCACAGCCGGTGGCACGTTTTCCTTCGGCGGCAGCGGAGGCGGCGGCGGCGTTGGCGGCAACGTGACCGTCAGCAATGGCGGCTCGATCACCACACAAGGCGTCAATTCAATCGGCATTCAGGCTCAGAGTGTCGGCGGCGGCGGCGGCAATGGCGGTAACTCGGTTGCGTTCACTACAAGCATTTTAAGTCTGGCGATGGGCGGCAGCGGCGGTGCCGGTGGCGCGGGGGGCGCGGTGATCGTGCAGGGCACGAGCGGCACTCCGGCCTACAACATCAACACATCCGGCAATAGCGCCTCGGGTATCCTTGCGCAAAGCGTCGGCGGTGGTGGCGGCAACGGGGGATTCGCAGTCAGCGCATCCGGCCCGACCGACTTCTCGGCTGCGGTCGCCCTTGGCGGCACCGGCGGCAGTGGCGGCGCGGGTTCGTCGGTCACGGTGACGACCGCCGCGACCATATCCACCAGCGGCAGTCAATCGAATGGCATCTCCGCGCAGAGCATCGGCGGTGGCGGCGGCAATGGCGGATTTGCTGTCGCGGCCGGATTGTCAGGCGTCAGCGTCTCCGTCGGGCTGGGCGGAAAGGGCGGCAGCGGCGGCGCTGCGAACAACGTGACGGTGAGCAACACCGGTGCGATCACCACGTCGGGACGGGATTCCAACGGCATCATCGCGCAGAGCATCGGCGGTGGTGGCGGCGACGGCGGGTTCGCGGTTGCGGCCAGCGGTGGCGGCATCGCCGCGGCGATTGGTCTTGGCGGCAGCGGCGGTGGCGGCGGCACCGGAAGCACCGTGTCGGTGACAAGCAATGGCGCGATCACTGCGTTCGGTTCGCAATCGCGCGGCATCGTTGCGCAAAGCATCGGCGGCGGTGGCGGCAACGGCGGCTTCGCGGTGAGCGGCGCATTCAGTTTTACGCCGCCCCTCGTTCCGGGAGCGGCGTCCGTCGGCATCAGTCTTGGCGGCAGCGGCGGTGCCGGACAAACAAGCTCGTCAGTCTCGGTGTCGAGTACAGGTAACATCACGACCCACGGTGAGAATGCGCAGGCGATCATCGCGCAAAGTATCGGCGGCGGTGGCGGCAATGGCGGGTTCAGCGTCGCGGGGGCGTTCTCCGCAGGCGGCGGCGTGACTGGCGCGGCGGCCGTCAGTGTTGGCGGCAGCGGATCGGGCGGCGGCAATGCCGCCAGTGTCAGCGTATCGAGCAATGGCAATGTATCGACCAGCGGAAGCGGATCGACTGCGATCCTGGCGCAGAGTGTCGGCGGCGGCGGCGGTAACGGCGGATTCAGTCTCTCGGCGGCTGGCGCGCAAACCGGAGCGGTGGGTGTCAGTGTCGGTGGAGCAGGTGGCCTCGGTGGCATTGCGGGCTCGGTCACCGTCACCAATACCGGAACGGTTTCGACCGATGGTGATCGCGCACGCGGCATTCAGGCTCAAAGCATCGGCGGCGGCGGCGGCGACGGTGGCTTCAGCGTCGCCGGGACGTTGACGACCGGACCGGGCGCCGGAAGCGTGAGTGTCGGCGGCAGCGGAAGCGGCGGTCAGGATGCGAGCAGCGTCGTGGTCAACAGCAATGTCGGATCGACGCCGGGCTCGACCCTGACAATGCGAACATCCGGCGACGACGCCTCCGCGATCTATGCACAGAGCGTCGGCGGTGGTGGCGGCAGCGGCGGCTTCAGCGGCGCGCTGTCGGCGGGCACGGCCGGGACGTTTGTCAATGTCGGCGTCAGCGTTGGCGGCAATGCCGGCACCGCCGGACAAGCCGGCACGGTCAATGTCACGAGCGTCGACAACATCTTCACCAGCGGCAAGGGCTCGAATGCGATCCTGGCCCAAAGCATCGGTGGCGGCGGCGGCGACGGTGGCCAGAGCATGTCGCTCGCTTTCAATTCCGCGGCGATGTCGGGAGCATTGACGGCGTCCGTCGGCGGAAAAGGCGGCGGTGGCGGCAACGGCAACACTGTGACCGTCAACAGCACCGGCTCACTCACGACGGTTGGCGATACATCGGCGGCGGTCTTTGCGCAGAGTATCGGCGGCGGCGGCGGCACCGGTGGTTTCGCAGGCGCTGTCTCCCTGACAGCGGCGCCCGACTGCGGCTGCAATACCAATCTCAGCCTTGCACTGAGCATCGGCGGCTCCGGCGGTGCAGGTGGTGATGGTGGCATTGTGAACGTCACCCGTAACGGCAGCATCTCGACGTCGGGCTCGCAATCTTTCGGAATTCTGGCGCAGAGCATCGGCGCCGGCGGCGGCAGCGGCGGCTTTTCATTCGCGGGCGGTTTCGCGCAGCGCAACTCTTACAACGTGAACTTTGCGCTTGGTGGTTCGGGCGCTGTCGGTGGCACGGGCGGAGCCGTCACCGTCAACAATACAGGCGCGATTTCTACCGGCGGAACGGATTCCACGGCGATCCTTGCGCAAAGCATCGGCGGCGGTGGCGGCAACGGCGGGTTCTCCGTCGCCAGCGCCATCGGCGTCGGCGGCACGGCCACCAGCGTCAACATGGGCGTGTCGATCGGCGGATCAGGCGGCGCGGGCGGAACAGGCGGGACAGTCAACGTCACCAACAACGGTCTGCTCAGCACGCAGGGCGATGGCGCTTACGGCATTCAGGCGCAAAGCATCGGCGGCGGCGGCGGCAATGGCGGCGGATCGATCAGCGCTGTTGTTGGCTTTGCTGCGGGCAGTCCCGGCAATACCGTCAACGCGTCGGTTGCCGTCGGCGGCGACGGTGGAACGGGTAACATTGGCGGCAATGTCACCATCGATCAGACCGGTGGAATTTCAACCACCGGCGATGGCGCGCATGGCATTCTTGCACAGAGCATCGGCGGCGGCGGTGGCGTCGGCGGAAGAGCCAACTCGCTTGCCTTCGCGCTCGGCGCGGCTTGCGGTTTGCCGGTTTGCCCGTCGCCGGGCGGAGGCACCAACATCAACATTGCGATTGCGGTGGGCGGCAATGGCGGATCTGGCAACGATGCCGGCACTGTGAACGTCAACAACCACAGTGCCATTACCACCACGGGCGACGACTCTGTCGGCATTCTTGCGCAGAGCATCGGCGGCGGTGGTGGCGAAGGCGGCAACGGCTCGGTCGGCCTCGGCGGTGGATTGACGCCTTTGCCGGTTGACCCCAGCACGATTCTCATCCCGATCAGCAACGCGACGCCCCTCAGTCCGAAGATCGCGATCGGTGGCACCGGTGCCAACTCCGGAGCCGGCAATACCGTGACCGTTACGAGTTCGGGCGCGATCACGACAAGCGGCGTCAATTCCGATGCGATCATGGCGCAGAGCATCGGCGGCGGCGGCGGCAGCGGCGGCAACGCCTCGCCCGGTATCGTTGGTCTGCTCGGCATTGGCGGTTCGGGTGGCTCGAGCGGCAATGGCGGTGACGTGACTGTCACCATCGCGAGCGGCGGCAACATCGTCACGAACGGACGTAATTCGCGCGGTGTTTATGCGTCTAGCATCGGCGGCGGCGGCGGAAGCGGCGGCGGTGATCTGCTAGGCATCATCACGATCGGCGGTGACGGCGGCGGCAGCGGTGACGGCGGTATCGTCAGCGTCACCAACAATGCATCGATCACGACCCATGGCGCTCAGTCGCACGCCATCATGGCGGAAAGCATCGGCGGCGGCGGCGGTTCGGCACGCGCCTCATCGGGTGTGCTTGCCATCGGTGGCACCGGCGGAAATTCCGGTTCGGGCGGCCTCGTCACCGTTTCCAACACCGGGGCCATTGTAACGAGCGGCGCGAGCGCGAACGGCATCATGGCCATGAGCGTCGGCGGTGGCGGCGGCAGCGGTGCTGCGGCCAACGGCTTGATGGCATTTGGCGGCTCAGGCGGTTCGAGCGGCGATGGCGGTGCGGTCTCCATCACCAACTCCGCGACCGGATCGATCACGACATCGGGCGACATGGCTTACGGCATCTACGCACAGAGTGTCGGCGGTGGCGGTGGTGGAGGTGGCAATGTTGTGTCGGGAGGAATCGGGCTTTCGATTTCGGTTGGCGGCAACGGCGCATCTTCCGGCAATGGTGGTGCCATCACCATTGATAACTACGGCGCGATCCGCACGAATGGTGCTATCGCCCTCGGCATTTTTGCGCAAAGCATCGGCGGTGGCGGTGGTAATGGCGGCACGTCAGGAAGTTACGGCGCCGCCGCGCCGGTGGGAATCGGCGTGGGTGGTGGCGGCGGTTCAAGCGGCAACGGCGGCGACATCACGATCACAAACCGCCAGACCGGAGCGATCACAACAACGGGCGCCGGTTCGACGGCGATCTTCGCGCAGAGCGTTGGCGGGGGCGGCGGCAATGGCGGTGCCGCGCTGACCGTTTCGGCGACGGCAGGCGGCGGCACCGTAGCCGTGGGCGGCGCAGGTGGTAATGGTGGCAACGGCGGCACGATCAGCGTCACCAATGACGGCGCGATCACCACGACAGGGATCAACTCTGTTGCGATCTTTGCGCAGAGCGTCGGCGGGGGCGGCGGTTCGGGAGGCTCGGCCATCGCGGCGACCATCGGCGCCGTTGTTCCGATCGGCGGCGGCTCCGGCTCGGTCGGATTGGGCGGCGATGTCTCGATCACGAACTCCGCCACCGGCACGATTGTGATGACGGGCGCGGGCTCTGTCGGTCTTTTCGCGCAGAGCGTTGGCGGCGGCGGCGGTATCGCAACGGCTGACGGAGCGGCGACGTTCGCGCTCCAGGCCCAGGGCAACGGCAATGGCGGCACCGTGAGCGTCGTCAACCACGGCTCCATTATCATGACCGGCGACAACGCTGCCGGCGTCTTCGTGCAGAGCGTGGGTGGCGGCGGTGGCGTTGTCGGCAAGTCTGGTGACTTGCTCGGCCTCGATCCCATGTTTCAAGGCACGTCTGGCGGTATCGGCACCGGCGCGAGCGTATCGCTGACGCAGGACCGCGACGTCGCGGCGATCGGCCTCAACTCGGTTGCGTTGCTGGTTCAGAGCGCGGGCGGCACCGGCAATGGAAATATGGACGTCACTGTCACCGCCGGCACGACGATCACCGGCGGCAGCGGGACCGGCGCGGGCGTCGGCTTCCTCGACGGCGCGACCAACCTGCTGACCAACCACGGCCGGATTACATCGATCAACCGGATCGCCGGTTATGCGATGACCGCCACCAGTGGCGACGACACGGTCGACAACTACGGCACCATGATCGGTTCGGTTAATCTTGGTACGGGCCTCAACGCCTTCAACAACAAAGCCGCAGCCTTGTTCGACATGGGTGCGAGCGTCATGCTCGGCACCGGGAATTTCTTCACCAACAACGGGACGATGTCGCCCGGCGCGATCAACAATGTTTTCACGAGCGCGGTGACCGGCAATGTCGTGCAGTCAACGGGCGGCACTTATCAACTCGACCTCGATTTCGGGCCGAGCACGGCGGATCGTATCAATGCGACAGGCACCGGAGCTTTGGCCGGAAAGGTTTCGGTCAACTTCCTGAACAAGGCGCAGGTTTTGCCCGGCGATCATCAGATGACGATTGTCTCGGCAGCGGGTGGCTTTACCAACGCCGGATTGACGCTCGATGCGGCATCTTCTGCGATCGTCACCTACAAACTCCTGTATCCAAATCCCAATGACGTGGTGCTCGGTTATAATGTCACGTTCAATCCGGTCGGCCTGCCGACGCAGTTCGCATCGATCGGCAACGCGATCAACGCCATCCAGACCGCCCGCAGTTCGCCCGCATTTGCGCCGATTGCATCGGCACTGTTCGACCTGCCCGATCAGCCTGCACTGTCAAAATTTTATAATGCCGTCGGCGGCGGCGGCACGGCGGCCACGCAGCAAGCCAGTTTCGGCGCCGGCACCGGTTTCGCGTCCATGATGTTCGATCAGATGACTTCCTGGGTTGCCGGCGCGCCGGGCAACAACAACGGGGTTGTGTTCGACGATAACGCGCGGGCCTATGCCGCGGTATCTCCTGCCGATGTGATTGCGGACACCGCGTTCCGGAATGTCCGGAATGCTCCTCCGCCGAGTTTCTCGGATCGCTGGCGCGCCTGGGCTGCTCCGTTCGGATCGAGACAGACCATCGGCAGCAACGCCGCTTCGGGAGCCCCGGGGTCGGCGACGACAAGCGCCGGCGGCGGATTTGGCGTCGAGCGGCAGTTCGGCGACAATGCCGTCTTCGGATTTAGCGCGGGTGGAAGCAGTTCGACATACTCTGTGGCTGACCGCTCGACCAATGGCCGCATCGAAGGCGGACATCTGGGTGTCTATGGCGCGGTCCGCGATGGTCCGCTTTATCTAAGCGGCAGTCTTGGCTATGGCCGCTTCGACAATCGCATGACCCGCGAAATCGCGGTCGCCGGTCTTCCGAGCGAATTCGTGTCGGGCCAGTTCGCAAGCGATCAGTTTTCCGGACGCGTCGAACTGGGATGGCGGCACATGGCCGGCAATATCGCGGTGACGCCTTTCGGTGCCCTGCAGTTCGCGAACACATGGCAGCGCAGCTACATCGAAACACCAGCGTCGGGCGGGCCCGCTGGGATTCTCGGACTGACGTATCAATCGCAGTCGACGATGTCCCTGCCGGCGTCCCTCGGTCTCCAGTTGGACAGCAGGTTGGCGCTGACAGATGGCGTGACCTTGGCTCCTTACCTGCGAGCGGTATGGGTTCATGAATTCTTTCCGGATCGGCGTATCACGGCATCGTTCAACACCGCACCGGGGTTTCTGTTCAGCACCGTAGGCACGCCTGCGTCAGCGGATTCGGCCCAAATCGTGATCGGCAGCGAGCTCACTCTGTCGAAGCAGGTGGCGCTGTTCAGTTCGCTCGCGACCCAGATTGCGTCGCAAAGTCTGGCTTACGCCGGCACAGGTGGTATCAAGATTGCGTGGTAGGCTCGATTTCAGCTGCGCGCGAAGCGATGTGATGGATGGAACGATGAGACAGATAGCGCGGACACTTCTTTTGGTTGCGGGCGTTTCCTGCATCGCTCTCGCCAATCCGGCCATCGCGCAGCAGCCTCAGCAAAAGACGACGAAGTCAGCGACTGCCGCGCCGAAATCGCCAGGACCCTCGACCGCGACCGGCGCTGCGGCGGCCCCCGCTCCGGCGGACGGCAGTGCGCCACCTCAACCGGTCTGGACGTCGCGTTGCGCGAGCGATGGCAGAAAGGCGGTGCTTCTTTGCGAGGTCGAGCAAAGTCTTTACATGACCAAGACGGGGCAGCTGGTGGCTTCTGTCAATGTGAAGCTGCCTCCCGATACGCGTCAGCCCGTGTTGATGGTTCAACTTCCAGTGGGATTGTTCCTCCCGGCTGGAGTCAGTTTGCAGATCGATGAAAGCAAGCCGCAGGTGCTGCCGATTCAAACCTGCGATCTGAAAGGATGCTACGCCGCGACGACTGTTTCGTTGGACATGCTGGGATCGATGAAGTCCGGAAAACGCCTCTCGGTTATCTTTCAGAATCTCAACAAAGAGAATGTGAACCTGGCCTTTGTGCTTTCAGGCTTTGCCGAAGGTTATGACAAAATCAACTGATCGATAGCCGGTCAATAAGGAATGAACCGCCGTCTCGTATCTCATGAAGCCCTTCATCGATCAGATGAGCCGCGCATTCCGTGAACGATGAGCACGGCAGACGATGCGCAGTGATAGCGGCGAGATTTCTATAATCTCGGTTGCGCAATGTTGGTCGGGATCGGCCGCGCTTTGGCTGTCGCGATCAGCCAGTCGCGAAACGCGCCGATGGCCGGCGTCACGACCTTGTCCTCGGGCATGACGAAATAGTACCCCGCCGACGGCATGGTGATATCGAACGGCACCACGAGACGCCCCTTGGCGATGTCGTCCGCGACATAGGCCGTGTGTCCCATCGCGACACCGAGGCCGTCGATCGCCGCCTGAATTGTCATGAACGCCAGATCGAATGTCAGTCCCGGACTTTCCGCGATCCGAACTGGAAGGCCGGCCGCCGTCAGCCATAAACGCCAGTCCTCCCGCGTGACAGACGTATGTAGCAGTGTGGTGCGCGCGAGGTCTTCAGGCTGCCGCAGCGCGCGCTCGCCTTTCAGCAGTTCCGGGCTGCAGACCGGAAACAGATCTTCCGCCATCAGCCAGTCGGAGCGCAGGCCGGGCCATTGCCCGCGCCCGTAACGGATCGCCGCGTCCACGTTGCTGTTACGAAAATCGACCAGTTCGGTCGAGGTGGTGATGCGGACGTCGATGTCCGGATGCTGTTCCTGAAACGGCGCCAGCCGCGGCAGCAGCCATTTCACTGCGAGCGATGTCAGCGTGCTGACGGTCAGCACGCGGTCGCTGCCGGTGCGCAGCAGGCGGTCGGTGGCGGCGCGCAGATCCTGAAATGCGGCGCGGATGCCCGGCAGATACTCGGCGGCCTGTGGTGTCAGCGCCAGCGACCGGTTTTGCCGGATGAAAAGCCGGATGCCGAGTTCCTCCTCAAGCCGCCGGATCTGGTGGCTGATGGCCGTCTGGGTGACGTTCAACTCCTGCGCCGCATTGGTGAAGCTGAGATGCCGGGCGGCGGCCTCAAAGGCGCGCAATCCGTTCAAAGAAGGGAGCCGGGCGATCATGAAGATCCCTCATGCATGAGATATTCTCATATTACAGAGGACAAGCTGTCGTTTGTCAACGGGGTAATGCGGGCAGATATTAACGCCATCAAGTTGATTTCAGGAGGCCGCTATGTCTGTTTGTTCAAACGATCTGATGACAAATCATCATCATGATTTTCTCGCCCACCCGCTCACTTCGGTTGCAGATGTGCTGCACATCTGGCGTCAGCGTTACAAGCGGCGGGCCGAACTGGCTCGGCTCACCGACAAAGATTTCCACGACGTCGGCGCCAGCTGGAGCGATTTTGCCTACGAGGCGAACAAGCCGTTCTGGCGTGCCTAGGCGACGCGCGCGAGCCCGATCCGATCTCCCCGGACCGGGCTCGCTTTTTGTCTCACTGTTTGTCGCAACGACCCGCACCGATTTTCGATGGAGCGCCGCCATGCTTGCCGCCGCCGATCATCGTTTCATCCCGAGCAATCTTGACCGCTATACCGACGTGCTTCGCCTGAAAGGCGGCAGGCCGTTGACGGTGCGTTTTCTCACGCCGCGTGACGCCGACGCGCTGCTGACTTACTTCAGGTCGTTATCGCAGCGTTCGCGTTACAGCCGCTTGATGGGGGCTGTGAGCGAGTTGCCGCCGTCGGAGCTCGACAAGGCGCTGCACATTGGAGAAGGCAATCGTTTTGCGGTGATCGCGGAAATGAAAGTCGATGGCCTCGACACCATCGTCGGTGAGGCGCGCTACAGTTTCGACGCCGCGACACAGGACAGCGAGTTCGGGCTGTCGATCGGCGATGCGTGGCAGGGGCAGGGCATTGGCCGCGCGATGCTGGCGAATCTGGAATGCCGTTCAGCGGCGCTGGGTGCGCTGCGTCTGTTCGGCGAAACACTCCGCAACAACGAGCAGATGATCGGTCTCGCCCGCAAATCAGGCTTCACCTTCATGCCGCGAGCGAGCGACTGGCGGCAGGTGCGGTTTGAAAAGCCGCTACATCATGCTGCGGACATTCCGTGCGAAAGCTGGAAGCAGGTCGCGATGACGGGCTGGTTCTCGCAGGACGCCGGGCCGGTGCACTGATCGTATTGATATTGCTGCCCCATCTCCGCGCGGCGCTGGCTTGTAACCGACCGACTGGATCGCATAGTCTTTTCGCAGCGCTCGCGTGTGCGCGATCCAGGAGTTCCGCATGGCCGAGTCCGCATCGAAACAAACCGACATCTGGCTGGGGGCGGGCGTCCGCACGCCGTTCGCCAAGGTCGATGGCCCGCTGAGCGGCGTCGACGCCATCGCATTGTCGGTGCCCGTCGTCCAGAGCATGATCGGGCGCCTCAATGGCGGCAAGCCGGACTTCGCGGTCTGGGGCAATGTCGTGCCCAACCTGACCTGGAGCAATATCGCCCGCGAAATTCTCATGGATGCCGGTGTCGACCCGACTGTCCCCGCCTTCTCAACGGTCATGGCGTGCTCGACCAGCATGGCGGGCGTGTTTGAAGCCGCCGGAATGATGGACGGCGATGCGCGCAATCTTGCGCTGGTCGGCGGCGTCGATAGCCTCAGCCAGATTCAGCTCGGCCTCGGCATGTCGCTGTCAAACTGGGTGCGCCAGTTTCAGGTCGCTCGATCCCTTGGGCAGAAACTCACCCACGCCATCGATCTCAAGCTGAGTGATGTGCGGCTCTACATTCCGGCGGTCAGCAACCGCACCACCGGCATGAGCATGGGCGAGCATACCGAGATCACCGCCAAGGTCTGGAATATTTCCCGCGAGGCGCAGGACCAGATCGCGCTGGAAAGCCATCAGCGCGCTGTCGCCGCATGGGATCGCGGTTTCTTCGACGATCTCGTGATTCCGTTCGGCGGCGTGAAGCGCGACACCATTCCGCGCAAGGACACGTCGCTTGAAAAGCTGGCGCGGCTGTCGCCCGCGTTCGATCGCACCAGCGGCAAGGGCACACTGACCGCCGGCAATTCATCGCCGTTGACGGACGGCGCGTCGAGCATCTGGGTCGCCTCGACGAAGGGTCTTGCGCGGCTTCCCGCGAACACGCCGCGGGTGAAACTGATCGACTGGGAAATGGCTTCGGTGGATTTTCGCACCGAGGGCCTGCTGATGGCGCCGCCTTATGCCATTCCGCGCCTGCTCAAGCGTCACGGGCTGACTTATGCGGACATCCATCTCTGGGAAATCCACGAAGCGTTCGCCGCACAGGTGCTCGCGCATATCAAGGCGCTGGAAAGCTCCGAATTCATCCGCGACAAGGCCGGCGTGACGGCGGAGTTCGGAAAATTCCCGCGCGAGCGCATGAATCCGAACGGCGGCTCGACCGCGCTCGGGCATCCGTTCGGCGCGACCGGCGCGCGCATCTTGAGTCAGGCCGTGAAGGCGCTGGCGGCGATGCCGAAAGGCAGCCGCGCCATTGTCAGTATCTGCGCCGATGGCGGGCAGGGCACGGTTGCGCTGCTGGAAGCGGCTTAGGGCATGATCCCGAAAAGTGGAAACCGGTTTCGGAAAAGATCATGCCTTGTTGAAAAAAAGCGGCCTAGCTTGCCCCGAATACCGGCTTGCGCTTTTCGATGAAGGCTTTCACTGCTTCCTTGTGATCCGCCGTTCCGGCTGATCGCACCATGCGCTCGGCCTCGTGATCGAGCGAGGTCAGGAAATCGTTCATCAGCGCTTCGTCGAGATTGTCCTTGAGAAAGCGTAACGCCGTCGCGGGACCGGCGGCGAGAGTCTTCGCCCAAGCGAAGGCTTCGTCGCGCAGCTTGTCGTCTGCAACCACGCGGTTGACGATGCCGAGCGTCTCACATCGTCTGGCGTCGATCTTCTCGCCGAAGAACATCAGTTCGCGCGCCCGCGACGTTCCGACGAGGCGCGTCAGCAGCCATGCCATCCCGTAGTCGCCGCTGAGCCCAATTTTTACATAGGCCGTGGTGACGAACGCGGATTCCGCGGCGATCCGCAGGTCGCATGCCAGAGCGAGCGAAAGACCCGCGCCTGCGGCCGGGCCGGGGAGTGCCGCGATGGTAGGTTTGCGGACATTGACGAGAGCGCCGGTCAGCGTGCGCTGGCGTTCCTGCAACCGCGAGACCTTCTGGTCGAAGGTCAGTTCGGGCGCATTGCTGCTGCCGCTTTTGCCGCCCATGCCCTTGACGTCGCCGCCAGCGCAGAAGGCTTGACCCGCGCCAGTAATAAGGAGTGCGCCGACACTGGGGTCTTCGCCGCAGAGCTTGATCATTTTGCGCAATGCCGGCGTGAGATTGTCCGACAGCGAATTGCGCGCGTGCGGACGGTTGAGCGTGATGACGGCGACGCGCTCGCGCACTTCGCAGAGCAGTTCGTCCGTGCCGGTGTCGATGATCGTTGCGGCGGATGTGACGGTCATGGCGCTGCTCCGTAGATAGTTTTGAAACAGAACTTTGAACGGAACCGAGGCGTGACGCCAGACAAACCTGACGCAACGCTGTCATGTTGCGTGGCCAGTGTCCGGTCCGGTCAGATTCTGCGCTGTCATCCTCGTGCGGTTGCGCGCATTCATCGATTTTGCGAGATCAAAGTAGCTAAAAAGAGAACAACCAAGACAATGACCCGGACGATCCGGATGTATATGATCCCGGCGCGGGTGTGCCGCGCCCGCCGTGTTCCGTTGCGGCATCCGGCATCCGGCATCTTACTGGAGATCATTCATGCGCAAGTTTTTCACCATCCTCGCAGCACTCGCCTCGCTGAGCCTCACGAACTGCGGATACAACGCAATTCAACAGAACGACGAATCGGTGAAGTCGAGCTGGTCGGAGGTGGTGAACCAGTATCAGCGCCGCGCCGATCTGGTGCCGAACCTTGTCAATTCGGTGAAGGGCTTTGCGCAACAGGAAAAAGACGTGCTGCTCGGCGTGACCAATGCGCGCGCCAAGGTCGGCGGCGTCAACGTCTCGCCCGAGGTGCTGAACGATCCGGCCGCCCTACAGAAATTCCAGGCGGCGCAAGGCGAATTGACCGGCGCGCTGGCGCGCCTGCTGGTCGTGACGGAAAATTATCCGACACTGAAGTCCGATCAGTTGTTCCGCGATCTGGTGGCTCAGCTTGAGGGCACCGAGAATCGTATAGCCGTGGCGCGCAATCGCTACATCAAATCCGTGCAGGACTATAATGTCGGCATCCGGACCTTCCCGAACAACCTGACCGCCATGGTGTTCGGCTATAAGGAAAAGGCCAACTTCACGGTCGAGAATGAGAAGTCGATTTCCACCGCGCCGAAGGTCGATTTCAACGCACCTCCGCCGGCCGCGCCTGCTGTCCCCGCGCCAGCGCCTGCACCGGCGCCCGCGAAGTAGGGCGCCTGACAGCTAGTGATCCGGTTCTGACATTCGTGTCACACTTCCAGCGAGTGCTACGAATGTCAGAACCAAAGGATCACTAGAATTATGGTTTGCTAGTGTCCTTTCGTATCCGACGTTCGTTCGGGAGATGCGGTAGAATGAAGCGAACGTCGAATACGGGATACTAGCGTGATGAAAGCGGCAAGAAGGGCTAGTCTCGCGGTCGTTCTCGCGTCCATGCTGTGCTGGGCGTTTGCCGGCTCGACCTTTGTCGTGCGGGCGGACGTCGCGGTGCCGCTCTTGACCGGACGCGTCGTCGATCAGACGGCGACGCTGTCGGCCGATCAGGCCGCCACCCTCGAACAGACCCTTAAGAGTTTCGAGGATCGCAAGGGCAGCCAGCTTGCGGTGTTGATCGTGCCGACGACGCAGCCCGAAACTATCGAACAGTATGCGCTGCGCGTGGTCGAACAATGGAAGCTCGGGCGCAAGAAAGTCGATGACGGCGCGTTGCTGCTGATCGCCAAGAACGACCGCAAGCTGCGGATCGAGGTTGGCTACGGTCTCGAGGGCGCGCTCAATGACGCCACATCGAAGCGCATCATCGACGAGATCATCACGCCGAAGTTCAAGAGCGGCGATTTTGCCGGCGGCATTTCCGACGGTGTCGATCGCATCCTGAGGGTGATCGACGGCGAACCACTTCCTGCGCCGAAGCCCGAGGGCGAACTGCCCGACTTGAGCGCGATCGGCGAGTATTTCCCGTTTCTCCTTATTCTCACGCTGGTCGGTGGCGGAATTTTCAGAGCGATCTTCGGAAGGTTGCTCGGCTCGCTCGTCGCGGGCGGCGGCGTCGCAGCGTTCATCTGGTTCTTTCTCGGCGTGTTGCCGATCGCGGCCATCGGGGGAATGATCGCCTTCGTTGTCACGCTGGTCGGCGACAGCGTCATGTCTTCCGGCGGCGGTGGCAGGGGCGGCTACGGCGGCGGATTCAGTTCAGGCGGATCGAGCAGTTCAAGCGGCGGGTTCAGCGGAGGCGGCGGCAGCTTCGGCGGCGGCGGCGCATCGGGCAGTTGGTAGCCGAGAGATAGCAATGGGCATCAAGCGCATCGGCAAGCATCTTCTTCTCAATCGCTGGCGGGTCCGGCGCGCGTTTCCGCGTCAGGCGCTGGCCAACATCGAGAAGGCAATCAAGACCAGCGAAGCGGCTCACTCCGGGCAGATCCGCTTTGCGGTGGAAGGCGCGCTCGACGGCGCGCCGCTGTTTCGAGATCAGTCCGCGCGCGACCGCGCCATCGACGTCTTCGGAGAGCTACGGCTCTGGGACACGACCCATAATAACGGCATCCTGATCTACCTGCTGCTCGCCGACCGCGACGTCGAGATCGTCGCCGATCGCGGCATCAATGCGAAGGTCACGCAAGCGGATTGGGAAACCATCTGCCGGGCGATGGAAGCGGAATTCCGCGCTGGGAATTTCGAGGGCGGGGTGCTGAAAGGCATTGGGGCAGCGACGCAACTGCTCGCGAAGCATTTCCCGGCGACGGGCGCGCACCGCAATGAACTGCCGGACAAGCCGGTGGTGTTGTAACCCTAATCCCCCGTCATCAGTCCGACATTGCCGCCAGCGGCTGCGGTGTTGATCGTCACCGTCTGCTCGACCGCAAGGCGCGGCAGATAGTGCGGCCCGCCGGCCTTGGGCCCGGTGCCCGACAGTCCGTGGCCGCCGAACGGCTGTACGCCGACCACCGCGCCGATCATGTTGCGGTTGACGTAAACATTCCCAACCGCGAGCCGCTCGATCACCGCTGCGACCGTGTCGTCGATGCGCGAATGAACTCCGAGTGTCAGGCCATAGCCGCTGTCCGCGATGGATTGCAGCACGCGCTCGAAATCCGCCGCCTTGTAACGCACCACATGCAGGATCGGGCCAAAGACCTCCTCGGTCAGTTGGTCCGCGCTCGCCAGCTCGAAGATGTGCGGCGCGACGAAATGACCGGATAAGGGCGCGTCACCTGCGAAATGCAGTCGCGCTGAGTTTTTCATGCGCGCGATATGCGCATCGAGCCGCGCTTTCGCCTCGGCGTCGATCACCGGGCCGATTTGCGTCGCCGGATCGCGCGGATCGCCAACGTGAAGTTCACGCGCCGCGCCCACGATCATCTCGATCATGCGATCCGCCACGTCCTCCTGCACCAGCAGCAACCGCAGGGCGGAACAGCGTTGTCCGGCGGACCGGAACGCCGAGGTCACGACATCGTCGGCAACCTGTTCGGGTAATGCAGTCGCATCCACGATCATGGCGTTGATCCCGCCGGTTTCCGCGATCAGCGGTACGATGGGCCCGTCCTTCGCGGCCAACGCGCGATTAATGGAGCGCGCCACCTCGGTGGAGCCGGTGAACACCACGCCGGCGATCTCGTTGCCTTCGACCAGTGCGGCGCCGATGCGCCCGTCGCCTTGCACGAGCTGAAGCGCGGAAGCCGGGACGCCTGCTTCATGCAGCAGCGCCACGGCCTCCTCCGCGATACGCGGCGTCTGCTCGGCAGGCTTGGCGACGACGGCGTTGCCGGCCATCAGGCACGCCGCGATCTGGCCCGTGAAAATCGCCAGCGGAAAATTCCATGGCGAGATCGCGACCATCACGCCCCGCCCGCGCAACCGCAACGTGTTGCTCTCGCCGGTGGGACCGGGAAGCGGCAGTCCGTCGCCGAATAGTTTCCGGCCCTCCATTGCATAGTAGCGGCAGAAGTCCGCCGCCTCGCGAATCTCCGACACCGCATCGTCGATGGTCTTGCCGCCTTCGGTTTGCAGCAGCGCGACAAAACGCGACATTCGCTGTTCGATGAGATCGGCGGCGCGCTCCAGCGCCGTGGCGTGCGCGTCGGTGGAGGTCCGGCCCCAGAATGCGAAGCCGGTGCGCGCCAGCGCCACCGCAATCGCGACATCTTTCTCCGTGGCGTTGGTCACGGCATCCGTGGGGAGAGTTTCGGCGGCGACCGATGTCAACAGATTGTCGAGCGATGTGCGGTCGCCGAATTCGATGCCGCGCGAATTGATCCGCGGCAGGTAGAGATCGTGCGGCAGCGGCAGGCGGGCATGACGCGCCTGATCCGGCGATGTGACGATGTGCTCGGGCCTCTGTAATAACGATGCGACGGGAATATTCGGGTCCGCCGCCTGTGCTACGAACGACGAGTTCGCGCCGTTCTCCAGCAATCGCCGCACCAGATAGGCCAGCAGGTCGCGATGGCTGCCGACTGGCGCATAGATGCGGCAGCCAAGCGCGGGTTTGTCGGCGTGGATTTGCGCATAGAGTGCGTCGCCCATGCCGTGCAGCCGCTGAAACTCGAAGCCTTCGTCGTCGCCGGCCAGTTCGGCAATCGTCGCCACCGAGAGCGCGTTGTGGGTGGCGAGTTGCGGGAAGATGCGCGGGCGCAGGCCGAGCAGCTTGCGGGCACAGGCGATGTAGTTGAGGTCCGTCATCGCCTTGCGCGTGAACACGGGATAGCCGTCGAGACCGCGCTCCTGCGCGCGCTTTACCTCAGTGTCCCAATAAGCGCCTTTCACCAGACGCACGACCATGCGCCGGTCATGCGTCTGGGCGAGATCGTGGACGTAATCAATCACGGCCTCGGCGCGCTTTTGATAGGCCTGCACGGCCAGCCCGAAACCGTCCCAGCCATCGAGAGACGGATCCGCGAAAACCGCGCCGATCACATCGAGCGACAGTTCGAGCCGGTCAGCTTCCTCGGCGTCGATGGTGAAATTCATGTCGTGCGCCTTCGCGCGTTGCGCGAGCTCAAGCGTGATCGGCACGAGTTCGGCCATGACGCGCGCGCGGCTCAGCGCCTCATAGCGTGGATGCAGCGCCGACAGTTTCACGGAAATGCCCGGCCGGTCGGGAAATGGCGCGTTGCCTGCGGCGCGGCCGATGGCTTCGATCGCCGACGCATAGGATTCGAAATAGCGTGTGGCGTCATCTGACGTGCGCGCGCCTTCGCCGAGCATGTCGAACGAATAGCGACGGTGATGATACGGGCCGTCGTCATCGGATGCGCGCGCGAGCGCCGAGTCGATGGTTTCGCCCAGCACGAAATGATTTCCCATCAGGCGCATCGCCTGCCGGGTCGCGGCGCGCACCGCCGGAAGGCCGAGCCTTTTCGCGATGAGGCCGACGGTGCCGTGCGGAGTTTCGCCGGGCTGGATCACGCGTGCAGAAAGGCCGAGCGCCCAGGCCGACGCATTGACCAGCAGTGCGCTGGATTTGGTCTGGTGATGGGCGAAATCGCCCTGGCCGAGCTTGTCCTCGATGAAGCGGTCGGCGGTCGCAGCGTCCGGCACGCGCAGCAGCGCCTCCGCCATCACCATGAGTGCGAGGCCCTCCCTGGTGGAGAGCGCGAACTCGCGCAGCATGTCCTCGACACCGCCAAAGCCGCCGTCCCCCGTGCGTACCGCCTCGATCAGCCGCGTGGCGGTGCGGTCGATGCGGGCTTCTTGTCCGGCGTCCAGCGGCGGCATGGCGAGCAGCCGCGCGGCGATCTCGCTGTCGTCGGGCGCGTAGGGTGCTGCAAAGAATGGAACAGGGCTGGATGGGTTGAGCATGACGTCCCTCGTGGATCACCCGAATACTAACTCCAGTCCTCGCCGTGGTTCGATAGACAAATCAAGGAAAATTCATTATAAAATACGGAATTATGGGAGAGTTACCGCATAAATGATCGACATCGACAAAATTGACCGGAAAATCCTCGGCATCCTTCAGGCGGATGGTCGCATCGCCAATGTCGAGCTCGCCGAGCGTATAGGGCTGTCGCCAACTTCGATCGGCGAGCGGCTCAAGCGGTTGCAGCGTGACGGCTTCATCGAGGGCTATGGTGCACGGCTGAACCCGCACAAGCTCGGACTGGGGCTGCTCGTGTTTGTCGAAGTGCTGCTCGACAAGACCACGCCCGATGTATTCGAACGGTTCGCCGAGGCGGTGCGTCGCGCGCCTGAAGTGCTGGAGTGTCACATGGTCGCCGGCGGATTCGATTATCTTGTGAAGTCGCGCGTTGCCGACATGACGGCGTACCGGCGGTTTCTCGGCGAGACACTGCTGGCGCTGCCTGGCGTGCGCGAGACGCGGACGTATGCGGTGATGGAAGAAGTGAAGCGCGACGCGCCGCTGCCGGTGTGATCGCGCGTTCACGGGAACGTTGGGCGATAAGGCCGATGAACTGTTGATTGTGTAGAAAATCGGCCATAGTCCTGCAACGCAGCTTGTTCAGGAAATCGCCGTGTTCCACGTCATGTCCCGATCTATCTCAATTGTCGCGTCTCTGGCTTGTCTTGTGCTCGGCGCCGGAGCCGCGCCCGCCATACAACTCAGTCCGGAGCAGGCGGACCTCTATTCGTCCGTATCGATCAATCCGCCGTCGCCGAACGGAATAACGGTGTGTTACGGTTTCGTCTGCCGCCGCCGGGCGTCGCTCGACTTCACCGCGTCGGATCAGAAGCAGCTTTCGCAGATCATGGCCGCCGGCAAGGCGTCCGCCGCCGCCGAACGCGTGGCAGTTCAGAAGGCCATCGTCTGGTTCGACAAGCGGATGGGCCCGATCATCGGCACGACGACGCGCGTGGCGCGAGCGGACATCCGCAATCGCGCCGACGCCAACAACTACGATTGCTGGGACACCACGCGAAACACGTCCAGCATGCTGCTGGTGCTGCAGGAGTGGGGCTTGCTGAAGCACCACACGGTCGGCAATCCGCGCTACCGCGGCAATGTGCTGGCGATGCAGACGCCGCATAACACGGCGGTGTTGGTGGAAAAAGTCAGTCGCGTGGAATGGGTGGTCGACATGTGGACCACGCGCTACGCGCAGCCGCCCGACGTCAAGCTCGCGGAGCAGTGGCTGAAGGAGGAGTGAGCACGCGCTCGCTCACGCCTTGGCGGGAGACTTGTTCACCTTCGTCCAATATTTGTCCCGCAGATGCCGCTTCAACAGTTTGCCGGTTGGAGTGCGCGGCAATTCAGCTTCAAAGTCGACACTCTTCGGGCATTTGATCGGCGACAGGTGCTTGCGGCAAAATAAAATCAGCTCGTCCGCGAGTTCCTTGCCTGCGCGCGCCATGTCATGCGGCTGCACCACCGCCTTGACCTCTTCGCCCATTTCCTCGTTGGGCACGCCGAACACTGCGACATCGGCCACCGCCGGATGCGAGATCAGAATATCCTCGGTTTCCTGCGGATAGATATTCACGCCGCCGGAAATGATCATGTAGGCCTTGCGGTCGGTGAGATAGAGAAAACCGTCGTTGTCCAGATAACCAACATCGCCCAGTGTCGACCAGCCGCGATCGTTAAAGGCGCGCTGCGTCTTGTCGGGATCGTTGTGATAGGCGAACTTCGGGCCATCGGCGAAATACACCGTGCCGGTTTCGCCAATAGGCAATTCCTTGCCGTCGTCATCGAGAATTTTGATCGTGCCGACCACGGCCCGGCCCACGGTGCCGCGATGCGCGAGCCAGTCTTTCGACGTCGACACCGTGACGCCGTTGCCTTCGGATCCGGCGTAGTATTCGATCAGCACCGGACCCCACCAGTCGATCATCCGCGCCTTGATGTCGCTCGGGCAGGGCGCCGCGGCGTGCACCGCGCCCCTGAGCGACGAAACGTCGTATTTCGCGCGAACTTCGTCCGGCAGTTTCAGCATCCGGACAAACATCGTCGGCACAAGCTGGGATTGCGTCACCCTGTGCTTTTCAATCAGTCGCAGAAATTCTTCCGCGTCGAACGATTCCATGATGATTGAGGTGCCGCCGAGTGCGGCCGACATCATGTTGAAGCGCAGCGGAGCCGCATGATAGAGCGGCGCGGGCGATAGATAGATGCTGTCCTCCGTCATGCCGCACATGCCGGAACACAGCAGTTTCAGCAGCGGATTCGGCACCAGGATAGAAGGTTCAAGCAGCGGGCGCTTGATGCCCTTTGGACGGCCCGTCGTGCCCGACGAATACAGCATGTCGTAGCCGGCGGATTCGTCGGCAATCGGAGTCGCCGGTTGGGTGGCGAGCGCGTCGTCCCACGAGCGAAATCCCGCATGCGATCCTCCGGCGATATAGAACGCCGGCGCGTCCGCAGCGTTGGTCACCAGCGGCGCGATGGCCTCCACGCATTTCGGCGTCGTGATGACGGCCTTGGCGCCGCAGTCCTTGACGATATAGGCGATCTCGTCGGGGGTGAGATAGCGGCTGATCGCGGTGTAATAGAGCCCGCTGCGTTGCGCGGCCCAGCAGATTTCCATGAAAGTCGGCGTGTTCTCCATCAACAGCGCGATGTGATCGCCGGTGCGCAGGCCGAGCGATCGAAACAGTTGCGCGCCCTGATTGGAGCGGTGGTCCAGCTCGCGATAGGTAATGGCGTCGCCCGACTTCGCCATCTGGTAGGCGATCTTGTCGGGATTCTTCTGCGCGTGAACAGATGGATGAGACATGAAGCTCCCTTGGCGTTTCCCGTAGACCTCGGCGGCTTTTGCCGCTCGTTGATTGATTGGGGATGGGATGTGGGCCCGTCATCAGGCCACAAAAAAAAAGGGCGGGTGAAGCACCCGCCCTTTTGAATTCCGTTACAGCCGCTCGACGATAGTGACGTTGGCCATGCCGCCGCCTTCGCACATGGTTTGCAGGCCGTAGCGCTTGTTGCGCTGCTTCAGCGCGTTGACCAGCGTGGTCATCAGCTTGGTGCCGGAGCCGCCGAGCGGATGGCCGAGCGCAATCGCGCCGCCGTTGACATTGAGCCGCGCCGGGTCCGCGCCGGTGTCCTTGAGCCACGCGGTCGGCACCGACGCGAAAGCTTCGTTGACCTCGAACAGGTCGATGTCATTGATGGACATGCCGGCCTTTTTCAGCGCGCGATGGGTCGCGGGCAACGGCGCTTCCAGCATGATGACCGGATCGCCGCCGATCATGGTCATGTGATGGATGCGCGCCAGCGGCGCGATGCCGAGCGCCTTCAGGCCCTTTTCGTTCACGATCATGACGCCGGACGCGCCGTCGCAAATCTGGCTGGCGCTGGCGGCAGTAAGCTTGCCGTTCTCGGCAATCGTCTTGACGCCGCGAATGCCTTCGATGGTGGCATCGAAGCGAATGCCTTCGTCGATGTTGTGGGTATCGGTCGAGCCGTCGGCGCGGGTGATGGTGAGCGGAACGATCTCATTCTTGAAGGCGCCGGCCTGCGTCGCCGCAATCGCCTTCTGATGGCTCTGGTAGGAATAGGCGTCGAGATCGTCTTTCGCGAGGCCGTATTTCTCCGCCATCATTTCCGCGCCGGTGAACTGGCTGAACTGGATGTTGGGATACTGCTTCTGGATGTTCGGGCTCATATAGGTGCCGAAGCCGTTCTTGGCGGCGAGCGTGGCCGGAAGTCCCATCGGCACGCGGGTCATGCCCTCGACGCCGGCGGCGATCACGATGTCCATGGAGCCGGCCATCACGGCCTGCGCCGCGAAGTGCAGCGCCTGCTGCGAGGAACCGCACTGGCGGTCGACGGAAGTGCCGGGCACGCTTTCCGGCAGCTTCGAGGCCATCACCGCGTTGCGCGCCACATTGTTGGATTGCTCGCCGGCCTGCATCACGCACCCCATGATGACGTCTTCGATCTGGGCGGGATCGACGCCGGTGCGGTCCACCAGCGAGTCCAGCACGGAAGCGGCGAGATCGACCGGATGCCAGCCAGCGAGGCGGCCTCCCTTGCGTCCACCTGCGGTGCGGGCGGCGGCAACAATATAGGCTTCGGCCATGGTGGTGCTCCCTGATGACTTGTTATGTGTTGGCGCGGATTAAAAAGGCCGACGGCAATTTAGTCAATCGCTCAATTAACTCTTGAGCGCGGCCCGATCATCGGCTTAGTTATCGGTTCCTATAAAGAGAGATGCATGTCGTCGACCCTCACCACAAAAGCCCCGCGCAGGGCCGCGCCGAAGCCCGCTCCTGAAAAGGAAGCCGCGCCGATGAACGCGACCGCCGCCAAGCTTCTGGTGGCGGCGGGCGATTTGATGATCGAGCGAAACACGACTGAAGTGTCGCTGAGCGAGATCGCGCAGAAATCCGGCGTCAATGCCGCGCTGGTAAAATACCATTTCGGCAACAAGGATGGTTTGCTGCTGGCGCTGCTGGCGCGGGACGCCGGCGCGGAAATGGCGAATCTGGCCTTCGTGCTCGACCAGCCGATTTCACCAACCGAAAAAATGCGGCGGCACATCGCCGGCATCGTCAATGCCTATTACCGCGTTCCCTATCTCAACCGGCTGATCCATCTGCTGCTGCATCAGGGCAGCCCAGCCACGGCGAAAGAAGTTCATCGCTTCTTCGTGGGCCCGCTGTTCGAATTCGTGAAGCGGCTGCTTGAGCAGGGCATGGCGAGCGGTGAATTCCGGAAAGTCGATCCGGCGCTGTTCTACATCAGCCTCAACGGCGCATGCGATCATCTGTTTTATGGCCGGCAGATGAACTCGCATTTTGTCGGATCGGGCGGCGTGACCGACGAGGTCCGGCGGCAATATATCGATCACATGACGAAAATGGTGCTGGGCGGGTTGCTGACCGACAAGGCGCGCATGTCGTCCAGCGCGCAGGACCAGCCCGCCACCAAGGCGTGATACGGCATGATCCGAAAAGTGGGAACCGTTTTCGGAAAAGATCATGCCGAAATGGAAAAACGACGAGTTTGATTTCTGCGAAGCTGATCAGGCTCTAAACCAAACCAAGAAGACGTTCGTTCGGGAGAGGCGTATGAAGGAGCAATCGGCGGCAACGGGACCATTGCGCGGCGTGCGTGTGGTCGAGTTCGCCGGCATCGGACCGGGACCATTCGCATCGATGCTGTTGTCCGACATGGGCGCGGATGTGGTGTCGATTGCGCGGCCCGGACAGGGCAAGCGCGACGTGCGGGACTTCGTCAACCGCGGCCGCCGCGTGATCGAGCTGGATCTGAAAAACCCGGATCACATCCGCCAAGTGCTCGACCTAATTGCTGCGGCCGACGTTCTGATCGAAGGCTTCCGTCCGCAGGTCATGGAACGTCTCGGCCTCGGTCCCGACGTCGTGCTCAAGCGTAATCCGCGCGTGGTCTATGGCCGCATGACCGGCTGGGGCCAGGAAGGTCCGCTGTCGCAGGCGGCGGGCCATGACATCAACTACATCGCGATCACCGGCGCGCTGGATTCATTCCGCGCCGGCAACGGCGAAACGGTTTCGCCACTGAATCTCGTCGGCGATTATGGCGGCGGCGCGCTCTATCTTGTTGTTGGCGTGCTGGCGGCCGTGATCGAGGCGCGCACCTCCGGCAAGGGTCAGGTCGTCGATGCTGCGATGTGCGACGGCGTGTCGAGCATGCTGACCATGTTCCACAGCATGAAGGCGATCGGGCGCTGGACGGACCAGCCGCGCACCAACCTGCTCGACGGCGGCGCGCATTTCTACCGCACCTATGAATGCAAGGACGGAGGCTTCATGGCGATCGGCGCGCTCGAGCCGCAATTCTACGCGGAACTGCGCCAGCTCGCCGGCCTCACCGAGGATTGCTACGACGCGCAGATGAATCGCGGCGAATGGCCGAACATGCAGGACAAGATGGCCGCTTTGTTCAAGACCAAGACGCGCGACGAATGGGCCAATATTCTCGAGGGATCCGATGCCTGCGCGGCGCCCGTGATGGGAATGTTCGATGCGCCGAAACATCCTCATCTCGCCGCGCGCAAGACCTTCGTGACCGCGGATGGCCACGTTCAGCCCGCGCCCGCGCCACGGTTCTCGCGCACGCCGTCGGCGATTCAAGGTTCGCCTGCTGTTCCTCCGACGCAGGCGTCCGACATTCTCGCGCAGTGGTCGCAAGCGGCCGCTGCTCGCGCGTCTTAAGATTTCACTCCCTAAAACCAGAACAGGAAACCAGATCATGCAGCTCAAGGATATTTCAGTACTCGTGACGGGTGGCGGCTCGGGCCTCGGCGCGGCGACCGCGCGCGCCATGGCCGCAAAGGGCGCGAAGGTCGCCGTCATCGACATGAACAAGGACGGCGCGGAAGCCGTCGCCAAGGAGATCAAGGGCCTCGCGCTGGTCGGCGACGTGTCGGAGGAAGCGCCGGTCAAGGAAGCGATTGCAAAGGCCGAGGCCGCGCACGGGGTCGTTCGGGTGCTGGTGAACTGCGCCGGTATCGGCAACGCCGGAAAAACCGTCGGCAAGAATGGCGCTTACTCGCTCGCGGACTACACGCGCGTCATCAAGGTCAACCTGATCGGTTCGTTCAACTGCATCCGGCTCGTCGCCGAGCGGATGCAGACGGCGCCTCCGATCGGCGAGGAGCGCGGCGTGTTCATCAGCACGGCCAGCGTCGCGGCCTATGACGGCCAGATTGGCCAGGCGGCCTATTCATCGTCGAAGGGCGGCATCGTTGGCATGACGCTGCCGGTGGCCCGCGATCTTGCGTCGCTCAACATCCGCGTCATGACCATCGCGCCCGGCCTGTTCCTGACGCCGCTGCTGAAAGGATTGCCGCAAGAAGCGCAGGACAGCCTCGGCAAGCAGGTGCCGCATCCGGCGCGGCTCGGCGACCCGAGCGAGTACGCCAATCTCGCCGTGCATATCGTGGAGAATCCGATGCTCAACGGCGAAGTGATCCGCCTCGACGGCGCGATCCGCATGGCGCCGCGGTAGCAGGAAACTTCGAGGCGCGTGATACGTCACGCACCTGTTGCGCGTAATCGGCCGGCGAGGGGCGCCATAATAAAAAAGCCCCCGCCGGTTTTCCTCGGGAGGAAGCTGCGATGAGTGCGAGTTTTGCCGGTTCGGGTCTTGCTGAAAAGCAAACGGCGCAGGCGCCGCAAAAGCCGCCGTTCCGCAAGATCGAATGGCTTGCGCGGGACATCGGCGTCGAGCGCCGTCCCGATGGCGTCATCGTCCTGAAATCGCGCACGCCGCTGGATCCGTTCGAGCCGCATATTCCGGCGTCATTGGCGAAGTGGGCCGCGGCGCGGCCTGGTCATACCTGGCTCGCGCAGCGCAAGGGTCCGGAGCGGCAATGGCGCAAGGTATCCTACGGCGAGGCCAAGCGCACGGCCGATGCGCTGACGCAGGCGCTGCTGGACATGAAACTTCCCGCCGGTCGTCCGGTGGCGATCCTGAGCGGCAATTCCATCGAACACGCCTTGATGACGCAGGCGGCAATGCAGGCGCGGATTCCCGCAGCTCCGGTGTCGCCGGCCTATTCGCTGATGAGCCAGGATCACGCCAAGCTGAAATATCTGTTCGGCCTCGTGAAGCCCGCCGTGGTGATGGTGCAGGACGGACCCACCTTTGAGAAAGCACTGGCCGCGCTCGACCTCGACGGCATCAGGGTCGTGCATGTCGATCGCGCGCCCGCCAGCATCACGAGTGTCTCCTACGCCGATCTCGCCGCGACGCCGGTGACGTCGGCTGTCGAAGCATCGATTGCGCAAATCACGCCGGACACGGTGGGCAAGCTGCTGTTCACGTCGGGCTCGACGGGAATGCCGAAGGCCGTCATCAATACCCAGCAGATGATGTGCGCCAATGCCCGCATGATGATGCAGGTGCGCCCGCGCGCGCCCGGTGATTCCGAGGCGATCTATCTCGACTGGATGCCGTGGAATCACACTATGGGCGGCAACGCGCTGTTCAACCCGGTTCTGACGGAGGGCGGCACGCTCTACATCGACGACGGCAAGCCGATCCCCGGCATGATCGACGAGACACTGCGCAACTTGCGCGAGATTTCGCCGACCTACTACGCCAACGTGCCAGCGGGTTACGCCGCGCTGGCGGCAGCGATGGAGAAGGACGACGCGCTGTGCCGCAACTTCTTCAAAGACCTCGGTCTCATTGCGTATGGCGGAGCGCGGTTGCCGGACGATCTCTATGAGCGGATGCAGGCGCTGGCGGTGCGTGCCACCGGCGAACGCATCGTGTTCTATACCGGCTGGGGCTCCACCGAGACCGCGCCGACCTCCACCGGCACTTACTGGGACACCGAGCGTGTCGGCCTGATCGGTCTGCCGTTCCCCGGCGTCGAATTGAAGATGGTTCCCGCCGGGCCGCAATACGAATTGCGTTTGCGCGGCGTCAACGTCACGCCCGGTTATTTGGGCCAGCCGGAGCTGACGCAAAAGGCCTTCGACGACGAAGGCTTCTACTGCATCGGCGATGCCGGCGTGTTCGTCGATCCGGAAGATCCTGCGAAGGGATTGATTTTCTCGGGCCGCGTGGTCGAGGACTTCAAACTCACCACAGGAACCTTTGTTCTGGTCAGCTCTGTGCGCACCGATGCGATTGCAGCCGCATCGCCTGTGATTCAGGACGCGCTGGTCGCGGGGCCGGACCGCCCCTTCATCGGACTGTTGGCATGGCCGAACCTCGATGCGTGCCGCCGGCTGATCGACGACATGGATGCGTCGATGGAGACGGTGGTGAACCATCCCAGGATTCGCGCACATCTGCGCGACGGATTGCTGGCGCACAACAAGGCCTGCGGCGGCGCCAGCAGCATGAAGATTGTTCGCGCCATGCTGATGGCCGAGCCGCCATCCATCGACGGCAACGAACTTACCGACAAGGGTTACATCAATCAGCGCGCGGGGCTTGAGCGCCGCGCCGCGCTAGTCGGGCAACTCTATGCCGACAAGCCCGGGCCGGACGTCATCGTCCTCACATAATGTCATGTTCACAACACGAGTCGCAAACCCATGAACTTTGAATTCTCCGACGATCAGAAACAGTTGCGCGATCAGGCGCGGCGCTATCTTGCCGAGCATTCGCCGCCGAAAGCCGTGCGCTTCGTGCTGGAAGGCAACGCGCCTTATGACAAGGCGCTATGGAAAGGCCTCGCCGAGATGGGTTTTCTCGGCGTCGCGATTCCTGAAGAATTTGGCGGCGCGGGCGCGGGGCATCTCGAACTCTGCGTGATCGCCGAGGAGATGGGCCGTGCGCTGGCGCCGGTGCCGTTCTCGTCCACGATCTACCTCGCGGCAGAAGCCATCATGCTCGCAGGCAGCGATGAGCAGAAAGCCAAATGGCTGCCGAAGATTGCGTCGGGCGAAGCCATCGGAACGCTGGCGCTGTTTGAGGGCGCAGGCAATCCGTCGCCGAAGGCGATCAATGTCTCGGGTTCGCAGGGGACAGTCAGCGGCACCAAAAAGCCGGTGCCGGACGGCGCCATCGCCGATTTCGCCATCGTGGCGGCGCGCACCGGATCGACCGGCCGCGAAACCGATATCGGTCTGTTTATTGTCGATCTCAATGGCGCAGGCGTCACGCGCAGGCCGTTGTCGAATATCGATCAGGCGCACGGTCAGGCCGAGATCGTTTTCGACAAGTGCAAGGCAGAGCCGTTGGGGGCTGCCACCGAAGGCTGGAGCATTCTCACCCGCGTGCTCGATCGTGCAGCGGTGCTGGTCGCGTTCGAGCAGGTCGGCGGCGCGGATCGCGCGCTGGAGATGGGGCGCGACTATGCGCTGGATCGCATTGCTTTCGGGCGTCAGATCGGATCGTTCCAGGCGGTGAAGCATCTTCTGGCCGATATGTATGTGTCCGCGACGCTGGCGCGCTCGAATTGCTATTATGGCGCATGGGCGCTTTCGACGGATGCGGGAGAATTGCCGGAAGCTGCCGCCACCGCGCGCGTCAGCGCAACGCAGGCGTTCCTGCACTGCGCGAAGAACAACAATCAGGTTCATGGCGGCATGGGCTTCACTTGGGAGTTCGACTGCCACCTGTATTACCGCCGCGCCAATGCACTGGCGCTGATGCTTGGAAGCCAGACCTACTGGGAGAACCGGCTGATTGACCGGATGCGCTTCCGAAACGCTTCTTGAGAGGATCACGTCCATGAATTTCGATGACACTCCACAGGAAGCCGCGTTTCGCGCCGAGGCCCGTGCGTGGATTAAGGCCAACGCACCGAAGCACCTTGAGAGCGAGCTTTCCGAACCGTCGGTCGGCCGCATCAAGTTGCGCAGCGGCGATATTCTCTCCGAGTCGAAGAACTGGCAGAAGAAGAAAGCCGAGGCCGGCTGGGCTTGTCTGCACTGGCCGAAGGAATATGGCGGGCGCGGCGCGTCTCCCATCGAGCGAGTCATCTGGCAGCAGGAAGAAGGCGTTTTCATCAAACTGGAAAGCGTGTTCCTGATTGGGCAGGGCATGTGCGGCCCGACCATGATGGCCTATGCCGGCGAAGAGGACAAAAAGAAGTATCTGCCCAAACTCGCGTCCGGCGAGAATATCTGGTGTCAGTTGTTCTCTGAACCCGCGGCGGGTTCCGACGTTGCCGGTTTGCGCACGCGCGCGGAGAAACAGGGCGACGACTGGATCATCAACGGCCAGAAGGTCTGGACCACGGGGGCGCATTTCTCGGACTACGGCATCGTCATCACCCGAACAGATCCGACGCAGCCGAAGCACAAGGGCCTCACGATGTTCTTCCTGGACATGAAGAGCCCAGGCGTTGTGGTGAAGCCGATCAAGCAGGCCAACGGCCAGGCCGAATTCAACGAGGTTTTCTTCAACGACGTGCGGATCCCGGACTCGCAGCGTCTCGGCAAGGTCAATGACGGGTGGAACGTATCGCTCACCACACTGATGAACGAGCGCATGTCGATCGGCGCGCGCATCGTCACCGGCGTGCCGGAGATGTTCGATTTTTGCAGCAAGCTGATGCTCGATGACGGACTGGCGATCGATGACAAAAACGTTCGCTCGAAGCTCGCGAATTGGGCTGTGAAGGCGAGCGGCCTGAAATATACCAGCTATCGCTCGATTTCGGCGCTGTCGCGCGGCGAGCGTCCGGGTCCCGAGAACTCCATCGGCAAGCTGGTGTCGGGCTCGATGCTTCAGGACATTGCGATGTTCGCGCTCGATCTTCAGGGCGCTGCCGGCGTTCTCAACGATGCGGACTCTGTCGCGGCCGCCGGGCAGTTCCAGTCGATGCTGCTGCGCTCGCCCGCGACGCGGGTCGAGGGCGGCACCGACGAGATCCTGCGCAACATCATCGCCGAGCGCGTGCTCGGATTGCCGGGCGACATCCGCGTCGACAAGGATGTCCCCTTCATTGCCATTCCGACCAAGGGACGCTGAACGCCATGCTTGCACAGCCCGACAACCGCGACATCGAGGTCGTGGAGAAGCTTCTGGCCGCGCGGTACTCCTGTCGTGCGTTCAAGTCTGCCCCCGTGCCGCGCGCGACCATCGAACGTGTGCTGACTGCCGCGCAAAAGACTGCGTCATGGTGCAACAGCCAGCCGTGGCAGGTTGCGATTTTCTCCGGCGATGCGGTCAAGACATTCGGCGAGGCAATGTACAAGGCGGCGAGCGAACGCGCGCCGCCCGTCACCGATTTCGAGTTTCCGCGCGAGTATCAGGGCGTCTACCTGGACCGCCGGCGCGAAAGCGGCTTCCAGCTCTATAACGCGCTCGGTATCCCGCGCGGCGACAAGGCTGCATACAACAAGCAGATGTTGGAAAATTTCCGCTTCTTCGGTGCGCCGCATGTGGCCATCATCACCAGCGACGAAGCTCTCGGCGTCTATGGCGCGATCGACTGCGGCGGCTATGTCAGTAACTTCATGCTCGCCGCGCAGGCCGCAGGTCTCGCGACCGTTCCGCAGGCAGCGCTGGCAGGTCATGCGGACGTGGTGCGCAAGCATCTCGGCGTCGGTGAGGATCGCCGCGTGGTGTGCGGCATCTCATTCGGTTATGCGGACGCGACGCATCTCGCCAACAGCTACCGCACCAACCGCGCGACGATCCCGGAAGCTGTGACGTTCATCGGCTAGGGCATGATCTCGAAAGTGGAAGCCGGTTTCGGAAGCGCGCCGCGCCGAATCACACAGCCGAATCACGTCAGGGAACCCGTTTCGGTAACCCTCTACATAATATGAACGCGGGCTCGTAACGGAGAGGGTGGTTAACTCTGCGTTAGGAAATTGCACTGCATCTTCCCTTTCAGCGCAATCGGCAAAAGTGAATTCCGTTTTTGGCAGATCGCGCTCGGGAGATTACCAATGTGGTCCAGCCGCGAAGCCTTTGAGAACGATGTCTGCCCCGTGGGCGACGAAATGCTCGGAAGCCTGTACCGTGCCAGCGAACATGGCCTTCCTCAACTTGTAGAATCGGTGTCTTCGGATGTCCGGGCGATGCTGGCGCTGTTCTGTTACAAGCGCGCGCATCTGCACGGCATGAGCCTCGCCATTGCCGCGACCTGCACGGAACGCGATCTGGTCGAGCAGGGCGGCATCGTCGGATCGACACTGTTCGCGATGTCGCGGGAAGCGCCGTCGTCACAGCCAGTCGCATCGTCCTACGGCAACCGGCGCGGCATCACGCTGTCGACCAAGCCGCTCAGCACCTTCGTTCCTGCGATGGACGAGATGGACGACGACAGCGACTTCGCGGCAATGCCGGCCTGAGCCGACGACGACCGCGCCTGTTCAACTCTGGCGCGGCCCACGCATGATCTTCAATGCGTCCTCAACGTGCCGCCATGTCCTGGCCTGTTCGGCCTCGCCCTGCGCTTCGCACTCGACCGCCCGTTGTGCGGCCTTTGCAATCGCCTGCGGCCCATGGATTTCCATCAACTGCCGGGCATAGGTGTGAATTTCGGTTTCCTGCATGGCATCGTGCTCCTCCACTTGAGGCAATTCTGTCGGTGGAATGGTTGACGCCCAAAGAGGTGGTTTCGTTCCGCGATTAATGACCATCCGGCAGGAAACCTGCCGTGAGTTCCACCGAAAGTTCCGGAAGCCCGAACCTGCGCCGCGCCATCGCGCATTCCGGATCGCCGGGCATGCAGGTCCGGCAGACCTCGGGCCGCACGGCATAGATCCCGCACGCCGTGGAAATTCCGACCTTGCCGGTCAGCGCCGTGCACCGGTCGCCGTCGCAGCGCATCCCCGACAGCCGGTCATTGACGAATTTCTCGGGAATAAGATCGAGCGCGGCGTCGCCCTCCACCGTGAAGCGCGGCCAGTTGCTCGAATAGGAACAGCAGGCGCCGCAGCTTTGGCAGGGATTGTCGCTCGCGGTCATGATGTGCACTCGCGCATGCGGGCATCATGCATGCTCTTCATCCATTTGACTCGCAACGCCGTGCGGCGTTCAGGATATTTCTCGTCCAGAAACACGGCCTGAGCGATCCGGTCGATCCGGAAGCTGCGAAAGTCCTTGCGCAACTCGCACCATCCCGCGAGATGCCGTACCGTTTCAAGATAGCCGACGGCAATCGGCCACACCGTGCGCCGGCTGTCGCGGCCCTGCTCGTCGCAATAGTGCAGCAGGACTTTTTTGCTGGCATGGATATGGGCACGCAATCGCGTCATATCGATGCTGTCCTGCGTATCGCTCCGTTTCAGCGGCGTCCGGCTCGCGGGTTCGAGCGCAAGCGGCTGCAGCCGTTCCGGGATGGTCTCGACGATCTTGGCGATCAGATCCAGCGCCGCCTTCGCCAGCACCGGATCGGCTCGCCCGGCAACCCACTGCGCGCCCAGCACCGCCGCCTCGATCTCGTCCGGGGTCAGCATCAGCGGCGGCATGTCGAACCCTTTTTCCAGCACATAGCCGGTGCCGGCCTCGCCCCGGATCGGTACGCGCTGGCCGATAAGGGTGGCGATGTCGCGGTAGATCGTGCGTTTCGAGGTTTCCAGTTCGTTGGCAATGGCCTCCGCGGTCAGCGGCTTGCCGGTGCGCCGGAGCACCTGAATGATCTGAAATAGCCGGTCGGCGCGCCGCATTCTGTTGGTCCTGCAGGTCCGCTGCTGACACCACGTTGGCAGCAGGGGGTAGCTACAAATGGGCATCTTTTCAACGCTCAAAGGATGCCCCGATGATCACGCTTTACGGTTTTGGTCCTTATTTCGGCCTTCCGGAGGCCAGCCCTTATGTCATGAAGGCCGAGGTGCAGCTAAAAATGGCGAAGCTGGCCTATGTCAAGGCGGTGGGGTCGCGCGAGGATTCGCCCAAGGGGCAACTGCCCTACATCGACGATGGCGATGAGCGCATCTCGGACACCACCTTTATCAGGCTGCATCTGGAAAAAACCCGTGGCATCGATCTTGATGCCGCGCTCGACGAGCGCCAACGCGCCGAAGCCTGGACGACCGAACGCATGGTCGAAAATCATCTGTACTGGATGCTGGTCCATATGCGCTGGATGATCCCCGAGAATTTCGCCAAGGGGCCATCGCATTTTTTCGATGCCGCGCCGGATGCCATTCGCGAGCAGCTGAGGGATGATGCCCGTGCGCGTGTGGCGGACGTTGTCCGCATGGCGGGGCCTGCGCGCCATTCGTTGCCGGAAATCGTCGAGTTCGGGACGCTGTCACTGTCCGCGCTGTCGATGCAGCTTGGCTGGAAGGACTATCTGATGGGGGATCGTCCGTGCGGCGCTGACGCCATCGTTTTTGGCGTGCTGGCCGGCCTGTTGACGCCGTTCTTCGATTCGCCGTTGCGCGACCGGGTGCTGGAGTTCTCCAATCTCGTCGCCTATGTCGAGCGGATGATGGGGCGGTACTATCCGGAACATCCATGGCAGCGGTTGTCGGAAGCGGCGTGACGCACCCTGCTTCCCCCGCGGCCGGGGAGAGCGAGCATCTCCCCGCTGCCACTATCTCGTGTCGCTATGTCGATGAGTGCCGCTGCTTCAGCTGCGCGACTTCGGCCTCGAGTTCGGCAATGCGCTCATCGCGGGCTGCGATCGCGGTTGCAACATCGGCGGCGTCGAATTTCATCGGGATATGCTGCGGGCAATTGGTATCCCAGGCGGCGATCTTGAACAGGATCGCCTGCTCGGGCTTTGCCTTGTAATCACGCGGCATCAGCGAGGCGGTCAGCGCGGGATCGTCCTCGACCACGCGCGCCTCGCCCCAGAGCTTGACGCGGCGGCGGTTGACGTAATCGATCAGGAAAATATAGGCCTTCGGATTCTCGGTGAGGTTGCCCTGCGTGATGAACTGCCGGTTGCCTTTGTAATCCGCGAAGGCGAGCGTTTGCTTGTCGAGGATCTTGATGAAGCCCGCCGGGCCGCCGCGATGCTGGATATAGGGTTGCCCGTCGGCGGTGGCCGTCGCCAGAAAGAAACTGGTCTGTTCGCCGATGAAGGCCGCAAGCGACTCGTCGATCTCGGTGCGCCAGCCGCCGTTCTCCTCGACGCGGGCATAGGCATCGCGTGAACCTTTGCGGGCCTGGATCTCCTTCACCGCAAGCGTAAACGCGACATCGCTTGAAAAAGCATGGGCAACGGTCATCACTGGCCCTCCTGATCGCTCGCTAACATAGTTCGAATCTAGGCAATCTCCGGCCGAGCATAATCGCCGGCATTGACAGTTCATCGTTGCAGATTATGAAATAATGCCATGGACCGTCTCGATGCCATGCGCGCTTTTGTGTCCGTTGCCGACCTTGAGGGATTTGCCCCGGCGGCGCGCAAGCTCGGGCTGTCGGCTTCAGCCGTCACACGGCTGATTGCCGGGCTTGAAGCGCAACTCGGCGCGCGGCTGCTCCAGCGCACCACGCGTTCGGTAACGCTGACCGACGTCGGCGCGCGCTATCTGGAACGCGCGCGGCGGATCGTGGCCGATGTCGAGGAGGCGGACGGCTCGGTTCAGGCCGAGCGCGCGCGGCCGTCCGGCAAGATCATCGTTTCCGCGCCGCTGATGTTCGGCCGGTTGTATGTCGGGCCGCTGATGTCGGCCTACCTGAAAAAATATCCGGATGTCAGCGCCGAACTCAGGCTGTCAGATCGCATGGTCAACCTGGTGGACGAGGGCATTGATCTCGCGGTGCGCATCGGCCACCTGACGGATTCCAGCGTGGTGGCCCGCATGGTCGGAGACATGCGCCGCGTGGTGGCGGCCTCGCCGCGTTATCTCAAGACACGCGGCACTCCATTGAAGCCGTCCGATCTCGCCGGGCACGAGATCATTCAGTTCGCGGGAGGCAATTCGCAGTCCGAGTGGCGTCTCGTCGAGAACGGCCGCGAGATGCGCGTTCCGACCGCGTCGCGCTTCACCACCAACAGCACCGATGCGGCATTGCTGTATGCGGAGCAGGGTGGCGGCCTGGTCAGCATTCTGGCCTATCAGGCTGCGGAATCGATCAAGGCGGGCCGGCTGAAAATCGTGCTGGCCGATTTCGAACTGCCACCGTTGCCGATCCACATCGTCTATCCGACCTCGCGCCTGCTGTCGGCGAAAGTCAGGGCGTTTATCGATCTGGTCGTTACGCAAACCGATTGGCGCTTCGGCACGGCGTGATGCCTAGTCCTTCTTCCGCAAAATCTTGAAGGTCGCATTGCCGCGCGCGCAGGGTTCGCCGTCAGCCGTGATGAGGCTTTGCGCGAAGCAGATCGAACCGCCGACCTTGACGAAGTTGGTGTCGACCTGAAGCCACTGGCCGACATTCGCCGATCCGAGATAGTCGACCGCGAGGCTGATGGTCACCAGCCGCTGCGGGTCGGCCATGTTGACGCCGCAGCTCAATCCCATGGCGTTATCGGCCAGCGTTGCGATCAGCCCGCCGTGGACCAGCCCGCGCGAATTGGTGTGCGCCATCGCCAGCCGAAGCCCGAGAATGTAGGCCTTCGACGTTTTCTTGAAATAGATCGGCTCCCACGGCTCGGTGATCGGACTGCGCCGCGGATGCGGCTCGAAGCCGTCCGGAACGTCGGCTGAAGTTTCTGCTATTGCCATGTTTCTCTTTCAAATGCTGCGCATTGCATATCGCCTGATCCGCAGCATAAGGCGGACCGCGCGTGCGGGCATTCGGAATCAAGTTTGAAACAACACGACGCCGCATGTTTGAAACAGCGGCAGTGTCATTTTTTCTTTACGTAAGAGCAGGGCGAGGAAGCAGCCGCTCGTCAGTACGGCAGCCCGACGTAGTTTTCCGACAGCGATGTTTTTGCAGCGTCGGAATCGACGAGGTAGTTCAATTCGGTGATCTGGATGCGCGAACTGAATTCATCGGTGTCGGGAAATCGGTGGAGCATCGACGTCATCCACCACGAGAAGCGTTCGGCCTTCCACACCCGGCTGAGCGCGCGGCGCGAATAATCATCGATGCTGGCTGCCGATTTGTCGGAATAGAATTCGCGCAGCGCCTGCGACAGGTAGTGAACGTCGCTGGCCGCGAGATTCAGGCCCTTCGCGCCGGTCGGCGGCACGATGTGTGCCGCGTCGCCCGCCAGAAACAGGCGGCCGAACCGCATCGGCTCGGCGACGAAGCTGCGCAGCGGGGCGATGCTTTTTTCGATCGACGGCCCCGTGACCAGATGATCCACCGCTTCCGGATCGAGCCGGCGTTTCAACTCGTCCCAGAACTTGTCGTCGGACCAGTTGTCGATGTGATCGTCGAGCGGGCATTGCAGGTAATAACGGCTGCGGGTGTTCGAGCGCATCGAGCACAGCGCAAAGCCGCGCGGATGATTATTGTAGATCAGTTCGGGCGAGACCGGCGGGGTTTCGGACAGGATCCCGAGCCAGCCGAACGGATAAACGCGCTCATAGGTCTTGAGCGCATCCGGCTTGACGCTTTGCCGGCTGACACCGTGGAAACCGTCGCAGCCAGCAATGAAGTCGCAGGCGATTTCATGGGTCGTGCCGTCCTTGACGTAGCGCACGCGCGGGTGCTCGCCCTCGAAATCATGCAGGCTGACGTCGCCGGCGTCATAGATGGTTTTCTGGCCGGTCCTAGCGCGCGCATCCATCAGGTCGCGTGTGACCTCGGTCTGGCCGTAAACCGTCACCACCTTGCCGGTGGCTTTTGTCATGTCGATGCGATGGCGCTTGCCGCCGAACGCCAGTTCGATGCCGTGGTGGATCAGGCCGTCGTGGTGCAGCCGCTCGGCGATGCCCACCTTGTCCAGCAGGTCGACGGTGCCCTGTTCGAGAACACCGGCCCGGATTCGCCCGAGAATGTAGTCGCGGTCCTTGCGCTCCACGATGACGTTGTCGACGCCGTAATGGTGCAGCAACTGCCCGAGCAGATGGCCCGCCGGGCCTCCGCCGATGATGGCGACCTGTGTTCGCAACGACTTCACTCCCGCCTGCGGCATCGTTTCCCAACCCCCGAATAGGGTTTTGCGGCCTCGGGAAAATTGATTATACTAGATAACAATATAGGAAAAGGTTGTCGACGTGGTCAAAGCCGGACTGTCTTACCGATTGACTGTCATACCAATGGCAGAGGCGCCGGGCATTGCAAATGACCGATAACTTCTATCTGAATGGCGGAAATTCCGGACGCGATGGTGCACCGCAAATAACACCACGCCGCGCTTTCGGCCGCTGAACGAAACTTGAAAAGAGCACTTTAGGGAGGACTTGATGAAGAACCTAACCTGGACGGCCGTGGTACTGGCGGCGTCCGTGACACTGCCGGGCGCCGTGACCCTGGCTTCGGCGCAGGATATCACTATCGGCGTCAGCGTCAGCACCACCGGCCCCGCTGCCGCGCTCGGCATTCCCGAGAAGAATGCGCTCGAGTTCGTGCCGACCGAAATCGGTGGCGCGAAGATCAAGACCATCGTGCTGGACGACGCCGGCGATCCGACCGCCGCCACCACCAATGCGCGCCGGTTCGTGACTGAATCCAACGCGGATATCATCGTCGGCTCTTCGACCACGCCGCCGTCGATCGCGATGTCCACAGTGGCCAATGAAGTCGGCGTGCCGCATTTCAGCCTCGCGCCGATGCCGATCACGCCGGCACGCGAAAAGTGGACCGCGGTGATGCCGCAGCCGGTGCCGATCATGGGCAAGGTGCTCTACGAGCACATGAAGAAGAACAACATCAAGACCGTCGGCTATATCGGCTTCTCGGATTCCTACGGCGATCTGTGGCTGAACGACATCAAGACCCAGACTGGCGCCATGGGCGGCATCAGCATTGTCGCCGAGGAACGCTATGCGCGTCCCGATACGTCGGTGACGGGTCAGGCGCTGAAACTGGTCGCGGCCAATCCTGATGCCATCCTGATCGGCGCATCGGGCACCGGCGCGGCGCTGCCGCAGGCAGCGCTGCGCGAACGCGGCTACAAGGGGCTGATCTATCAGACCCACGGCGCTGCGAGCATGGACTTCATCCGCATCGGCGGTCCGGCAGCGGAGGGCGTCATCATGGCCGCAGGTCCGGTGATGGCTCCCGAAGGGCAGGCCGACAGCGCGCTGACCAAGAAGCCTGGACTGGCCTTGAACGAAGCGTATGAGAAGAAGTACGGCGCCAACACCCGCAGCCAGTTCGCGGGCCACATGTACGACACGTTCGAAGTGCTCAAGCGCATCGTTCCCGTGGCGCTGAAGAAGGGCAAGCCCGGCACGCCGGAATTCCGCGAAGGCCTTCGTCAGGCGCTGCTCTCCGAGAAGGAAATCGCAGCGAGCCAGGGTGTCTACAACTTCACCGAGAAGGATCGCTTCGGCACCGACGATCGTTCGCGCATCATCCTGACCGTCAAGAACGGCAAGTATGAAGTCGTAAAGTAAGCGCTGCTGTTTGAGACCGATCTACAAATGCCCGGCCTTGTGCCGGGCATTTTCGTTTGTGCGACGCGCCTGCGTCAGGCAAGGCCCATGACGGCGGTGCCATCGGACTTGCCGCGGATGTCCCGCACGCCGAGATCATGCATCGGCACTGGCGGCGCGGATTTGAAGCGCTCGATGGCGGCGCGGGAGGCGAGAAAGCCGCCGTCGACATTGCGGCTTTGCTCTTCAAGGCGCGCGGCCGTGTTCATGACGTCGCCGTTGAAGACGATGGCGCGCTTGATATCGCCGATCTCGCCGATAATCACGTTTCCAAAGTGCAGGCTTCCGCGGATTCTCGGTGCGACGCCGAACTCCTTCTCGAACCGTTCTTGAAGCTGCTGCAGGGTGGCTCGCATCGCAAGAAAGCAGCGCAGCGGTCGGCAATCCACCGCCCCTGACACCTCCGTCCAGGTGACGATGATTTCGTCACCGACGTAATCCAGAACCTCGCCGCGATAATCGATAACGGGCCCGGTCAAGGTGCGGAACGTCTTGTCGAGAAAGCGATGAATGCCGAGGCCGCCCAGGCGCTCGGCCAGGGCCGTCGATCCCGCGATATCGACGAAGAGGACGAACCGGTTTTCCTCGACGGGGGTGTGATAGCGCCCGGTCACGAGATTCAGCAGCGTGTTACGGCCGATGATGTTGGTGATCGCAAAGACGAGATTAAGCACCACCGACAGGACCGCCGAAAAGATAACGGCGTCCCAGAATCCTTGTTTGGCCGGATCGGGCGTCATCCCGACGATGCGGACGCCAAGCTCAAAGTACTGGATGAGAACAATGACGGCGGCGTAGAATGCGCTGCGAACCGCAAGGCTGGCGCTGAACGGCAGTGCTCCGAGCCAGTCGCGCATCGGTCCCGCCGCAGTAAATTCGAAAGCCCCGATGGCGGCGCTGATGAGAAGGCCGTAAATCATGCCGATCAGCAACTGTAATGGTGAGAACCCGACATTGACGAAGATAAAAACAGTCCCTCCGGCCATGCCGGCGAGCAGGATCGTCATGAACATGCGCAGTTTGCGCTCGGACCTTGCATCCATAATCGACATGCCCCCGCAACAAGACGTTGCGGGAACGAGTATCAGCCAGAACGGGACATATTGTTAGATGATTTCGGCTGCTGAAACCGGACGATCTTGGGACCGCTGAGATGGCCAACCTCGCGGGCCGGCGCTGAACTCAGAGCTTGCTCTCTTCGGCGTGCTGGAATCCGAGATAGCTCGCCACCACACGCTGATCGCCGCTGATGTCCTTCGCCGATCCGCTCATGACGAATTCACCAAGCTCCATCACATAGGCGCGATCCGCGATTTCCAGCGCCGCGCGGGCATTCTGCTCGACCAGCAGCACCGACACGCCGGCCTGCCTCAGTTCGCCGATGGTGCGGAAAATATCCGCGACGATCAGCGGTGCGAGCCCAAGTGACGGCTCGTCCAGCATCAAGAGGCGCGGCTGGCTCATCAGCGCACGGCCCATCGCCAGCATCTGCTGCTCGCCGCCGGACAGCGTGCCCGCAAGCTGCGTGCGCCGTTCTTTCAATCGTGGGAATAATGCGTAAACGCGCTCCTGCTCGCGCGCGGCCTCGGCGCGGGGCACGCGGAAGCCGCCGAGCTGCACATTCTCCTCAACCGTCATGGAGCCGAACAGTTCGCGATGCTCGGGCACGATGCACAGGCCCAAAGCGACGCGATCCTCGATCTCGAGCCTGGCGATCTGCTGGCCCGCGAAGGTGACGCTGCCGGTCAGCGGAAGAATGCCCATGATGGCGTTGAGCAGCGTGGTCTTGCCCGCGCCGTTGGCGCCGATGATGGTGACGATCTCATTGGCGCCGACGTCGAGCGTGGCGTTGCGCACGGCTTCGACCTTGCCGTAGGAGACATGCACATCGTCAACGGCGAGCAGCTTTGATGTCATGACGCTGCTCCAAGGTAAGCCTTGATGACGTCGGGATTGGCACGAACTTCCGCCGGGGTGCCTTGCGCGATCTTGGTGCCGAACTCCAGCACCACGATGCGGTCGGCAATATCCATCACGAAGCCCATGTCGTGTTCGACCAGCAGCACCGACATGCCCTCGGAGCGCAGTTGCCGCAGCAATGCCGCGAGCTTTTGTTTTTCCATGTGGCGCAGACCGGCGGCGGGCTCGTCGAGCAGCAGCAGGATCGGATCGACGCAGAGCGCGCGGGCGATTTCCACGATGCGCTGCTGGCCGAGCGAGAGACTGCCGGCGAGCTGGTGCATCTGGTCGCCGAGGCCGACGCGCGCGATTTGCTTCGCGGCTTCCGCCAGCAATCCAGCTTCGTCCTTGCGGTCGAGCCGCAGCATGCTGGCGATCGCGCCGGCATGTCCGCGCAGATGCGCGCCGATGGCGACGTTCTCCAGCACGCTCATGTCGGGCACCAGCTTGACGTGCTGGAAGGTGCGGGCGACGCCGAGTTTCGCGATGTCTTGCGGCGGCGCGTTGTCCACGTTCCGGCCCAGAATGGAAATCGTGCCGCCGGAGGCCCGGAGCACGCCGGTGATCAGGTTGAATGTGGTGCTCTTGCCGGCGCCGTTCGGGCCGATCAGCGCGACGATCTCGCGCGCCTGCACGTTGAACGACACGTCATTGACGGCGATGACACCGCCGAACTGCTTGCGGGCGTCCTTGATGTCGAGCAGCGTGTCCGACGTGGCGACGGCCTTGGCGCGTGGGGGCAGGGCGTCGGCTGCGCGCGGCTTCGGCAACCGGACGCTGAACGGCAGCAGCGCGGCGAGCTTCGGCCACATGCCGCCGGGCGCGATCTGCAACAGAACCACCAGCAGGATTCCGAAAATCACCGTCTCGAGTTGCGCGTTGCCGTGAAACACCAGCGGCAGGTAGCTCTGCAAGATCTCCTTGAGCACCACGACGATGCTCGCGCCGAGCACAGCGCCCCAGACGTAACCTGCGCCGCCGACCACGGCGATGAACAGGTATTCGATGCTGGCGTTGAGGCCGAACGGCGTCGGGTTCGCGGCGCGCTGGAAATGCGCGTAGAGCCAGCCGGACAATCCCGCGAGCACCGCCGCATAGATGAAAACCAGAAGCTTGGCACGCGCGGTCTGCACGCCGAACGCTTCGGCAGCGATGTGGCCGCGCCTTAAAGCACGAATGGCGCGGCCGGTGCGCGAGTCCAGAAGGTTGACCGTCAGCAGCGCGCAGACGATCACCGCGAACCAGATCGCGAAATAGATCTTGCCGGGATCGGTCAGTTGCAGCGATCCGATCGCCAACGGCGGAATGCCGGAGATGCCGTCATTGCGGCCGACGAATTCCAGCTTGCTGAACAGGTAAAAGAGGCTGATGCCCCAGGCGATGGTGCCGAGCGGCAGGTAGTGGCCGGACAGGCGTACCGTGACCAGACCGAGAATGACTGCCGCGCCGCCGCTGACGATCAGCGACAGCGGCAGCGTCACCCACGGAGAAAATCCATAAGACGTGGTCAGCACTGCCGTGGTGTAGGCGCCGAAGCCGCAGAACGCCGCCTGGCCGAACGAGGTGAGGCCGCCGACGCCGGTCAGCAGCACGAGGCCCATCGCCACCAGCGCCGCGAGGCCGATATTGTCGAGCAGCACGATCCAGAACGGCGGCATACCCGGAATGAACGGAATCACCGCCATTACCAGCGCAAACACGATCATGGCCCATCGCTGCGTCATGCCCTAGTCCTCTTCCTCTTCGACTTCGGGCGAAGCCAGTGAGCGCAGGACGAGAACCGGCAGCAGCAGCGTGAAGACGATGACCTCCTTGAAGTTGCTGGCGTAGAACGACGAGAACGCCTCGACGATCCCGACCACCAGCGCCGCGGCGGCGGTGAGGGGATAGCTCACGAGCCCGCCGATGATCGCGGCGACGAAGCCTTTCAGCCCGATCAGGAAGCCTGTGTCGTAATAGATCGTGGTGATCGGCACGATCAGGATACCCGAGATCGTGCCGATGATGGCGGCGAGCAGGAACGCGAACTGTCCCGAGATGGTGGTGCGGATGCCGACAAGGCGCGCACCGAGGCGGTTGACGGCGGTGGCGCGCAGCGCCTTGCCGTACAGCGTGTAGCCGAACAGCAGCCATAGTCCGACGATCAGGACGATCGTGATTGCGTAGATGCCGAGGCTCTGGCCGGTGAATCTCAATGGCCCGATGGTGAGCGCGGCGGCGGAAATCGCCGGTCCGCGCAATCCTTCGGGGCCGAAGAAAACGAGGCCCAGTCCCTGCAACGCGAGGTGAATGCCGACCGACGCGATCAGCAGCACCAGCACCGAGGCATGGGCGATCGGCTGATAGGCGATGCGATAGAGATAGAGGCCAATAGGCGCCACGATGACGATCGACAGCACGAAGTTGACCGCGACGCCGTTCTGCCGCCCGGCCATCGCCATCGCGACGCCCCAGATCGCCAGCGGCAGCACGATGTTCACCGCAAGCGAACGGGCTGCCCGCTTTGCCGACATGGCGTTGCGGCCTGCGACCATATCGAAACAGAAAGCGATGACGCCCATCCCGAGCGCCAGCAGTGCTGTACCCGGCATTTTTCCGGCGGCCAGCGTCGCGTAGGTCAGCGCGCCGAACGTGATGAACTCGCCCTGCGGAATGAGGATGACACGCGTGACCGCGAACACCAGAACAAGCGCGAGACCGAGCAGCGCATAGATCGCGCCGCTGGTGATTCCGTCCTGCAACAAAAACAGAAGGATCGTGCTGTCCAAGTCATCCCCTTAAAGCGGCGCTTCCTCAAGCGTCGAACGCGGGTTTTGAAGGCCCGGCGCTCCAATCAGCGGTTGAAACCCGCCGTCGCTATTTGATATGTTTCATAACGATTATCGATTATAATCTCAAGGCCGGAGCGCCCGGCTTTATAGCAGAATGATCGCGCCTTGCTACCGAGGCCGCGCGTCCAAGACAGTACACCCGAGACGGTACACCCGAGACAGCGCAATGGTTGCTTCCAGAACTGCCGGTCCATCGAAAGCCAAGCGCCCGGCGCGGGGATTGGCGCAGCCGGCGGCGGCCAGCGGCCCGATCAAGCTCGGTGCACTGTCCGAGTTCCTCGGCTATTCGCTCAAGCGCGCCCAGTTAAGGATTTTCGACGACTTCATCGGGTGCGTCGCACCGCTGCAACTGACACCGGCGCAGTTTTCCGTCCTGATGCTGGTGGATGCCAATCCGGGACGCAACCAGACCGAGATCGCCAGCACGCTCGGAATTCTGCGCCCGAACTTCGTGGTCATGCTCGACGAACTGGAGAGCCGCGATCTTTGCGTTCGGGTCCGCTCGAGCAACGATCGCCGCTCGCATATCCTGAAATTGACGGAGAAAGGCCGCGCCGTTCTGGCGCGCGCCAAAAAATTGATCGAGACCCGGCACGAAGCGCGGTTGGAGGAATTGCTCGGCAAAGACAACCGCGATCTCTTGCTGGCGATGCTGGGCAAGATCGCCGGAGAATTTTAGGACGTTACGTCATTGCGAGGAGCGCTTGCGACGATGCAATCCAGTCCTTGCTTGATGCTGTCCAGACTGGATTGCTTCGCTCCGCTCGCTATGACGAAGCGCGTTACACATCTACCAGAATGATGCGGATGTCGTTGACGTTGGTCAGTGTCGGGCCGACGTTCAGCAGATCGCCGGTCGTTGCGAAGAACGCCGTCGCGTCGTTGTTGGCAAGGTACGCCGCAGGATCGAGTTTCAGTTCGCGCATTTTCGCGAAGGTGCGCCGGTCGGCCAACGCGCCGGCCGGATCGTCCGCGGAGCCCGCGCCGCCGTCCGCGCCGTCGGTGTCGCCGGCCAGTACGGAGATGCCCCTGGTGTCCGCGAACAGCGCCGCAAGCGCCAGCACGTATTCCTGATTGGGACCGCCGCGCCCGTTGCCGCGCACGGTCACCGTCAATTCGCCGCCGGACAGGATCGCGAGTTTCTTGCCGTCGGCTTGTGCCTTCAGTGCGATCCGCGCATGAGCGGCCGCGACGTCACGCGCTTCGCCTTCAAGGTCCGCGCCGAGATCGAGAATCTCGTAGCCGGCCTCTCGCGCAATCGCGACGGCGGCATTGAGCGATTCCTGCGGCCGCGCGATGATCCGGAATTCCGCGCGTCCGAAGGCTGGGTCGCCGGGCTTGCAGCTTTCGTTGCGCGGATCGTTCAGCGCCTTGGTCACGGCATCATCGGCCTTGATGCCGTAGCGCGCGACGATCTCGCGGGCATCCGCGAGCGTCGTGGTGTCCGGCACGGTCGGTCCCGATGCGATGGTCGCGGGATCGTCGTGCGGCACGTCCGAAATCGCGAGCGTCAGGATCTGCGCGGGCGAGGCGGCGCGGGCGAGCCGGCCGCCCTTGATGCGCGACAGATGTTTCCGCACGGTGTTCATCTCGCCGATCGGCGCGCCAGACCGCAACAGGCTCTTGTTCATCGCCTGCTTCTGTACGAACGACACGCCGTCGGTAGGCGCGATCCAGTTGGCCGAACCGCCGCCGGACAGCAGCACCAGAACCAGATCGTCGGCGGTGGCGCTCGCGGCAAGATCGAGCGTGCGGGCGGTGGCTTTCAGTCCCGCTTCATCGGGCACCGGATGACCGGCTTCGACGATCTCGATGCGGCTGGTCGGCATGCCGTGTCCGTGCCGCGTGGTAGCGAGCCCCGAGAGCCGCGCCGGATCGATCCGCCCTTCGCCGAGATAATGCCGCTCCGCGGCATGGGCTAAAGCGCCGGCGGCCTTGCCGGCGGCGAGACAGATGATCCGGCCCTTCGGCGGCGAAGGCAGGTGCTTGCCGAGAATCCGGTCGGGATGGGCGGCGGAGACCGCGGCGTCGAACATCGCGCGCAGCAGGGGACGTTTATCGGTCATCATGTCATCGCGTGCATTGTGGGATGACAGAGATCGCACGATCAGCCGGTCAGTAAAAGACCTTCCGCAAGGTTATTGCGGAGGGTGGAAACGTCGTCCGATATGGCTGTGCGGGGCGAGGAATCCGGATTTCAGAACTGGAAATCCGAGGCCTCGCCCGGCAGGCGCTTCGTATCAGCCGCCGATCTCGCCGCTGATGATGGGGCCGAACAGCTGCCAGCGCTCTCCGGTGAACCTCATCATCTGCAACTGTTCGATCGGGGCGAAGTCGGTCGCGCTGGTGTTGATCTTGATACCCGGCAAGCCCATTTCCTGTTGCAGGTTCTTGATGCTAGCCGCCTGCTTCATGACGTTCTCGCGGGTGAGATTGTCGCCACAGGCCTTGAGGACATGCACCATGGTCTGAGCTGAACTGTAGCCGAACGCGACCGAACTGTCGGCGCGGTTGGCTTCAGGGAAGTACTTGACCAGAAACGCGTCGAAGTTCTTGACGCCGGCGTCGTCCTTCCACTGCGGGTCGGTCGGGTCCTTGCCGTAGGTCGCCGAGATGACGCCCTGCGCATTCTCGAAGCCGGCCGGCTTGATCACCGAACCCGTGGACGAGGCCACGTTGTTGAGAATGAACAGCGGCTTCCATCCGAGCTCCGCCACCTTCTTGATCGACTGCGCACCGAACTTCGGGGTGGTGATGCTGACGAAGACGTCGGCGCCCTTGGACTTCAGCGCGACGATCTGCGAGTCAACGGTCGGAACCGACGTTTCATAGGGCTCTTCCGCGATGATCATCGACGCACCCTTGGCGCCGAGGCCGTCCTTCAAGCCCTTGAGCACGTCCTTTCCGAAATCGTCGTTCTGATAGAGAATGCCGATCTTGCCGTTCGGCTTTTCCTTCATCAGGTACTTCGCGTAGATGATGCCTTCGCTCTGATAGTTGGGCTGCCAGCCCATGGTCCACGGAAAGTTCTTCGGATCATTCCACTTGGTTGCGCCGGTGGCGACGAACAGCTGCGGCACCTTCTTGGTGTTCATGTATTTCTGGATCGCCGAGTTCGACGGCGTTCCCAGCGAATTGAAGATCAGCAGGACTTCGTCGCTCTCGACCAGCTTGCGGGCCTGCTCCACGGCTTTCGGCGGGCTGTAGCCGTCATCGTAGGAAATGAAATTGATCTTGCGGCCGTTGATGCCGCCTTCAGCATTGATCTTGTTGAAATAGGCCGCCTGGGTCTTGCCGATAATGCCGTAGGCGGAAGCCGGACCGCTGTACGGCATGATGCTGCCGATCTTGATTTCGGTGTCGGTCGCGCCGGTGTCGTATTTTTTCTGCGCGAACGCGCTCGTTGTGGCGGCGAGAGCCGCGACGGTAGCGAGACAAAGAACTCGCTGAATGTTTTTGACGGACATTCTTTTGTTTCCCTGACCTGTTCTTGATGTTTTTTTCATGCTTTTGCATGGGAAGCTTTTTGCTTCGCGGCATATTCAATACCGTTTGCATGGACCGTTCAAACGAAAAGCCCCCCTGCGACAATGTCGCAGAGAGGCCTGTCCGGAAGCAGATTGAATAGTTTCGTTTCGCAGGGCGAAAGATCAGCCGCCCACCTCGCCGCTGATGATCGGGCCGAACAGTTCCCAGCGCTCGCCCTTGAACTTCTGAAGCTGGAGCTGCTTGATCGGCGCGAAATCGGTCGCGCTGGTGTTGATCTTGATGCCCGGCAGCAAGCCCGGCAATTCAAGGTTCTTGATGCTCGCCGCCTGCTTCATGATGTTCTCACGCGTGAGATTGTTGCCCGCGCCTTTCAGCACATGCACCATCGTCATCGCGGTGTTGTAGCCGAACATCACCGAGCCGTCGGTGCGGTTGGCTTCGGGGAAGTTCTTGACGAGGAATGCGTCGAATCCCTTCATGCCGGCATCGTCCTTCCACTGCGGATCGGTGGCGTCCTTGGCGTAAGCCGCCGAGATGATGTCCTGAGCGTTTTCGAATCCGGCGGGCTTGATGACCGAGCCGACGGATGCGGCGACGTTGTTCAGGATGAACAGCGGCTTCCAGCCGAGTTCAGCGACTTTCTTGATCGACTGCGCACCGAACTTCGGCGTGGTGATGCTGACGAAGACGTCGGCGCCCTTGGACTTCAGTGCCACGATCTGCGAATCGACGGTCGGAACGGTTGTCTCATAGGGTTCTTCCGCGATGATCATCGACGCACCCTTGGCGCCGAGGCCGTCCTTCAGGCCCTTCAGCAAATCCTTGCCGTAGTCGTCGTTCTGATAAAGGATTCCGATCTTGCCGTTCGGCTTCTCCTTCATCAGGTACTTCGCATAGATGCGGCCTTCGCTCTGATAGTTGGGCTGCCAGCCCATGGTCCATGGAAATTCCTTGGGGTCGTTCCACTTGGTCGCGCCGGTGGCGACGAACAATTGCGGCACCTTCTTGGCGTTCATGTATTTCTGAATCGCCGAATTCGACGGCGTGCCGAGCGAGTTGAAGATGAAAAGCACTTCGTCGCTTTCGACCAGCTTGCGGGCCTGCTCGACGGCCTTCGGCGGCGAATAGCCGTCATCGTAGGAAATGAAGTTGATCTTGCGGCCGTTGATGCCGCCCTGGGCATTGATCATGTTGAAGTAGGCGGCCTGGGTTTTTCCGATGATGCCGTAGGCGGAAGCGGGTCCGCTGTAGGGCATGATGCTGCCGATCTTGATTTCGGTATCGGTTGCGCCGGTGTCGTATTTTTTCTGGGCCAGTGCGCCGGTGCTTGTCGCCGCGAGAAGGGCGAAAGCCGCCGTGGCAATAGCAACTCGAGATCTCGTTATAGTCATTCGTTTACTCCCTGATCCTGGTGTGTGTCCTCTTCGCTTTTTGGATTGGAGCTCTTTGCGGCCCGGAGATATTCAATACCCTTTGCCGGGCGCGTTCAACGAAAAGCCCCCCGCGACCGGGTCGCAGGGGGCTGATTTAATCTTCAGTCAGTTTCGCAGCGCGAACCTTAGCTGCCGCCCATTCCGCCGTTGATGATCGGGCCGATCAGTTCGTACTTCTCGCCCTTGAACTGCATGATCTGCAGTTGGTCGATCGGGTAGAAGTCGGTCGCACTGGTGTTGATCTTGACGCCCGGCAGCAAGGTGTCCGGGGTGAAGTCCTTCAGGCTTGCGGCCTGCTTCATGACGTTCTCGCGGGTGAGGTTGTCGCCCGCCTGCTTGAGAACCTGCACCAGGGTTTGCGCCTGACCGTAGCCGTACACGACCGAACCGTCGGTCTTGTTCATGTCCGGCGCATACTTGGCGAGGAAGGCGTAGAATTTCTTCATGCCCTCATCGTTGTCCCACTGCGGGTCCGCGCCGTCCTTGGCGTAGGCCGCTGACAGGATGCCTTGCGCGGTCTCGAAGCCGGCAGGCTTGAGCACGCTGCCGACGGACGCGCCGACGTTGCTCTGGAAGTACATCGGCTTCCAGCCGAGTTCCGCGACCTTCTTAAGACTCTGCGCCGCGAACTTCGGTGTCGTGAAGCTGAAGTAGACGTCAGCGCCCGAGGCCTTCAGCTTGATGATGTGCGAGTCGATGGTCGGCTCGGACACTTCATAGCTTTCCTCCGCGATGATCTGCGACGCCTTCGCGCCGAGGCCGTCCTTCAGGCCTTTGAGCATGTCCTTACCGAAGTCGTCGTTCTGGTACATGACCGCGATCTTCGCATCGGGCTTGGTCGCGAGCAGATGCTTGGCGTAGACGCGGCTTTCGCTCTGATAGGCCGGTTGCCAGCCCATGGTCCACGGGAACTCCTTCGGCTCGCCGAACTTGGTGGCGCCGGTGGCGACGAACAGCTGCGGCACTTTCTTCGCGTTCAGATACTTCTGGATTGCGGAATTCGACGGCGTGCCGAGCGGTCCGAACACCAGCAGCACTTCGTCACTCTCGACAAGCTTGCGCGCCTGCTCGACAGCCTTCGGAGGCGAGTAGCCGTCATCATAGGTGATGAAGGTGATCTTGCGGCCGTTGATGCCGCCCTGATCGTTGATCATCTTGAAGTAGGCTTCTTCCATCTTCCCGATGACGCCGTAGGCGGATGCCGGTCCGCTGTAGGGCATGATGTTGCCGATCTTGATTTCGGTGTCGGTCGCGCCGGTGTCGTATTTCTTTTGCGCGAGAGCGCTGCCGCTCGTTATGGCGAGCGCGGCGATTGCCGACACAGCTGCCGCGCTAAACTTGAGTTTAGATAACATTTTAATTTCTCCCTAGAGTGCGGTATTCCGCATAGCGAAAAACCGGTTTCGATGGAAACCGGTTTTCCGAAAAGATCATGCTCAAACAGGCGGATAACAACAAGCCTGAATTCAGATGAATGTAATCAGACTTTAGGAGTTAAGTCTTTTTCCTGCGGAACAAGGCCTCGATCATGTAGGCCACCTGCCGCGCACCATGCGGCACGAGGAAGATGACCACGAACAGCAGCACGCCGAAGACGGCGCCCGAGAGGCCCTTTGAGATGTGCTCGGCCACATTTGGTACGAACACGATGAACGCCGAGCCGACCAGCGATCCCGGCAGCCAGCCGACGCCGCCGACGACCATGCCGAGGAAGATGGCGATCGCGAGCTGGATGGTGAAGCTGTCGGGCGCCACGAACTGCACCACGATGGCGCCGAGCGCACCGGCGATGCCGGTGAAAGCGGCGCTGACGCCGAATGTCAGCGTCTTGTACAGCGGCAGATCGATGCCCATGGCCGAGGCTGCAATCGGGTTGTCGCGGATCGCCATCATGGCGCGGCCGGACCGGCTTCGCAGCAGGTTGAGGGCCAGGATGTAGATCAGTGCCGAGACGAACAGTGTGAAGTAGTACAGCCACATGTCCTGCGACATCTTCAGGCCGAACGGAGCGTCCGGCTTGGTGATGACGAGACCCTGCACGCCGCCGGTCCAGTGTTCGAACGCGCCGAGCTTGAGCAATTGCGGCATCGCGACCGCCAGAGCAAATGTCGCGAGCGCCAGATACACGCCCGAAAGCCGCAACGCGGGGAAGCCGAACAGGAAGCCGAAGATGAAGCAGATGATGCCGGCCGCCGGCAGCGTCAGCACGTAGTTGACGCCCATGTGCTCCATCATGATGCCGGCGGTATAGGCGCCCACAGCATAGAAGGCGCTTTGGCCCAGCGAGAACTGTCCGCTGCCGCCGGTCAGGATGTTGAGGGACAGGATGGCGATGGCGTAGATCAGCACCATCGTCATCTGGAAGATGATGAAGTTCTTCACGAACAGTGGCGTGAGAACCAGCAGTGCGAGCATCACCAGTGTTGCGGTGGTGCCGACCGTCATCGATTTCTTGGACGGCGCGGCGACCGCTGCGGGTTGGGAGACTGAGTCCTGAACTGTGCTCATGATTAAACTCGCTGTACGATGGCGCGGCCAAGCAAGCCGGACGGTTTGATGACAAGCACGAGGATGATCAGTGCCAGCGCGATGGGCAGTTTCAGTTCATTGCCGACACCTGGAATATAAGTGCCCACGAGGTTTTCGAAGACGCCGACCAGGAAGCCGCCGATCACCGCGCCGAGCGGGCTGGTGAGGCCGCCGAGTACCGCGGCCGCGAAGCCGTAGAGCAGGATGCCGCCCATCATGTTGGGCTCGAGGAACACCACCGGTGCGATCAGCATGCCGGCGATGGCGCCGATGGCGCTGGCCATGCCCCAGCCGAGCGCGATCATCCAGCTTGTGTTGATGCCGACGAGGCGCGCGGATTCAGGCAGCGACGCCGCGGCGCGCATTGCGAGGCCGATGCGCGTGAAGCGGAAGAAGATGAACAGCAGGATCAGCAGCAGCAGCGTGACGCCGATCATGCCGGCCTGATGGGTCGAGATCAGCTGGCTGCCGAGGAAGCCGGATGACCCGAACGGCGAGGGGAACTGCTTGATCGTGAAATCCCAGGTCAGGCCCGCGACGCTGTTGAGAATGGCGAACAGCGCGATGAAGCCCGCCACCTGCGCCAGGATGGGCGCGTTGGTGAGCGGCTTGAACAGCGCGCGTTCGATGACGATGCCGCCGGCGAACGAGATGATGAGCGTCAGCAGGAAGGCCGGCCAGAAGCCGAGACCCCACTGCATCAATTGCCAGGCGATGAAGGTCGAGAACATCGCCATTTCGCCCTGGGCGAAGTTGAGGTGGTCGATCGCCTGGTAGATCATGACGATGGCCAGCGCCATGCAGGCGTAGATCGCGCCTGTGGCAATGCCAGCCAGGACTTGGTTGGTAAACAGTTCCATGGCTGCGTCCTCAGTATCCGAGATAGGATTTGCGGATGTCTTCGTTGTTCGCGATTTCCTTCGCGCTTCCCGACATCACGATGCGTCCGGTTTCGATCACATAGGCCTTTTCCGCGAGTTCAAGCGCGAGCTGGGCGTTCTGTTCGACCACCAGGATCGTCACCTTGTCCTCGCGGTTGATCTTGCCGAGAATGCCGAACAGGTCGCGCACGACCAGCGGCGCGAGACCGAACGACGGCTCGTCGAGCAGCATCAGCCGGGGACGCAGCATCAGCGCGCGGGCGACCGCGAGCATCTGCTGTTCGCCGCCGGACAGCGTGCCGGCCTGCTGGGTGTGACGCTGCTTGAGCACCGGGAAGTGCGCGTACATGCGCTCGATATCGCCCTCGATGTTCTTGGTGTCGCTTCGCGAGATCGCGCCGAGCTGCAGGTTTTCCTCAACCGTCATGTTGGTGAAGGTGCCGCGGCCCTGCGGAACGTGGGCGATGCCGAGACGGACGACGTTTTCGGTCGACATGCCGGTCAGCGGCTTGCCTTCGAACTCGATATTGCCCGTCGAGCGGATCATGTTGCAGATCGCGCGCAGCGTCGTGGTCTTGCCGGCGCCGTTGGCGCCGAGCAGCGTGGTTACGCTGCCTTCGTTGAGCGTGAACTCAAGGCCGTGAAGGGCCTGGATCTGGCCGTAATAGGCCCGCAGATCCTTGATCGTCAGCATCGTCTTCATGAGTCCTTGCTCCCCAAATAGGCCTTGATGACGTCGGGGTCGGACTGCACCTGGGACGGAGTGCCTTCAGCAAGCTTCTTGCCGAAATTCAGCGCGACGACATGGTCGGCGATCTTCATCACCAGTCCCATGTGATGTTCGACCAGAAGAACCGTGATGTGCCGTTCGTCGCGGATGCGGCAGATCAGGTCGCCCAGCACATAGACCTCCTCATGGTTGAGGCCGCCGGCGGGCTCGTCGAGCAGCAGGATCTTCGGTTCGGCGGCGAGCGCGCGGCCGAGTTCGACGCGCTTCTGCGTTCCGAACGGCAGACCCGAGACCTCGCGGTCGGCGACGTCGTGCAGTTCGAGGTAGTCGAGGATTTCATGCACCTTGTCGTTGAGAAGGCGTTCCTGCTCGCGGATCCACGGCAGCTTCAAGGCGTCGCTGATGATGTCGCTCTTGGTGCGGCAGTGGCCGCCGATGCGGATGTTGTCGCGCACCGTCAGCCGCGGAAACAGCGCGACGTTCTGGAACGTGCGGCCGATACCGGTCTCGGCGATCTTCGACGGCTGGCGATCGAGAATGCTCTCGCCTTCCATCAGGATATCGCCCTTGCTGGGCTGATAGAGCCTGCTGAGACAATTGAAGAGCGTCGTCTTGCCGGCGCCGTTCGGGCCGATCAAGCCGAGGATCTGGCCCTTCTTCATGTCGAACGACACGCCATTCAACGCGATGATGCCGCCGAACACGACGCTGACGTCGCGTACCGCGAGCAAAGGCTGATGCCCCTGCGCGACCTGAGCCTGCATCATGCCTTGGTTCCTTTGTGGAACTGTCTTGCCCAGATCTGCCTGAATCCGCGACGACGGCGGCTATCTGATCCCCTCAACAATACGGGCAACTTTCCCTCCTGGAGTTTTCATTTTCTTGATGTGTGTAGTTTCTTTGTTTTGCGATCCGCGCGCGACACTGCCCGTCAGCGCGGTTTCGATGTTCCTTACCATCGCCACGAGGCGAGGTCCAATAGAGTTCTGTAATAGAACTTCACTGAATTTGAAAGCCGGTGCGCCACAATTAAAGGCGTAGGGTCCGGTTCCGTCGTTCAGCTTGAGGGCGACGCCGACGGCGTGAATGTCGCTGTGCCATTCGCCGGCCGACATCGCGAAGCCGTGCTTGGCGATGCATTCGCCGGCGCGTTCGATGCCGTCCCGCACCTTCGGCCAGTTGCTGCCGACATGTTCCTTGATCTCGCGCATCAGGTTCGCGCGCTCGTCGTCGGGCAGCGCCCACAGGTAAGCGCGGCCCATCGCGGTTGTTGCGATCGGCACTTTAGATCCGACGTCGAGCAGCACGCCGACGGTGAGTTCGCTGCGGCTCTGTCCGAAATAAATCATGCTCAGGCGGTCGCGCGCGCCGATCGCGACGGCGCCGCCGGTCTCGCGCATCAACTGGTCGCGATACGGATCGGACAGATGGCGAATGCCCATGTTGGCGAGCGCCGAATATCCGAGCGCCATCGCGGCGGGCGCCAGCTGGTATTTCTCGAAGCGCGGAACCGGCGTGAGATAACCGAGCTTTGTCAGCGTGTAGGTCAGCCGCGAGATGGTCGGCTTCGGCAAATTTGTCCGCGCGGCGATTTCCTGATTTCCCAAAAGGCCGTCGCTCGGACGAAACGCGCGCAAGACATCGAGCCCTCGCGAGAGTGCGATGACAAAACTTCGATCTGTCGCGGGTTTTTTGGGAGGGCGTTTCATCGGTCCTGCCGCATGGGTGGTCTTCGTTGACAAGCGACGTGCTTCAAAATATCCCTCCGTGTCAAGATGTGGAATTAAATTCCGCACTGCGAAACATGAAAACAAGCAGTCCAAGGAGAGTTGCGTGAGCGAAGTGGTCAAGGTGGAACGTCGTGACGCGGTTGCTATCGTCACTGTGGATAGCCCTCCGGTAAACGCGCTGAGCGCTGCGGTGCGCAAAGGTATTCTGGAAGGCGTTCAGAGCGCGGCGGCGGATCCCCAAGTTCAGGCCATCGTGATCGCGTGCGCAGGGCGAACATTCATTGCCGGTGCGGACATCACCGAATTCGGCAAGCCGCCGCAGTCGCCGAGCCTGCATGATGTGATCGCCGGGATTGAAAATTCCCCGAAGCCGGTCATTGCCGCAATTCACGGAACAGCACTGGGCGGCGGGCTGGAACTCGCGCTCGGCGCGCATTTCCGCGTCGCCACCAAGGATGCGAAGCTCGGCCTTCCGGAAGTGAAACTCGGCTTGCTGCCGGGCGCGGGCGGCACGCAGCGCCTGCCGCGCGCGGTCGGTCCCGAACTCGCCGTCAAGATGATTGTGACCGGCGAGCCGATCGGCGCCGCGGACGCGCTCAAGAACGGATTGATCCAGGAAATCGTCGACGGAGCGCCCGCGGTGGGCGGCGAAGCGTTCGCGCGCAAGGTGCTCGCGGAAAAGCGTCCGGCGCTCAGGCTGCGCGACGACGATTCCAAGCTCGCCGCGGCCAAGGCCGACAAGTCGATCTTCACCAACGCGGCTGCCGCGGCAAATAAGCGCAATCGCGGACTGGAAGCGCCGCTCGCCGCAGCCGAAGCCGTCAGCCACTCGCTCGACCAGCCGTTCGATCAGGCCTTGAAGTCCGAGCGCGAACTTTTCCTCAAGCTGATGAACGGCGATCAGTCGAAGGCGCAGCGCTATGCGTTTTTCGCCGAGCGCGAAGCCGCGAAGGTCGCGGGCGTTCCCGAAGGTACCAAGCCGCGCAAGGTCGAGCAGGTCGCCATCATCGGCGCCGGCACCATGGGCGGCGGCATTGCGATGTCGTTCGTCAATGCCGGAATCCCGGTAACGCTGATCGAGACCGGCGAGGAGCAGCTCAAGCGCGGCCTCGGCATCATGCAGAAGAACTACGACGCCACCGCCGCGCGCGGCGGCATTCCGGCTGACGCGCCCGCCAAGCGCATGGGTCTCATCAAGGGCGTGGTTGGCATCGAGAACGTCAAGGATGCTGACCTCATCATCGAGGCCGTGTTCGAGACCATGGCGATCAAGAAGGAGGTGTTCGGCAAGCTCGACCAGTTCGCCAAGCCCGGCGCGGTTCTTGCCACCAACACTTCGTATCTCGACATCAATGCCATCGCCGCCATGACCAAGCGTCCGCAGGACGTGCTGGGCATGCACTTCTTCTCACCCGCCAACGTCATGAAGCTGTGCGAAATCGTGCGCGGCGAGAAGACCGCGCCGGACGCGCTGATGACGGCGGTATCCATCGCCAAGCGCATCGCCAAGGTGCCGGTGGTCGTCGGCGTGTGCGACGGCTTTGTCGGCAACCGTATGCTGGCCGCTCGCGGCAAGCAGGCCGAAAAGTTCCTGTTCGAAGGCGCATTGCCGCAGCAGGTCGATGCGGTGCTCACCAAGTTCGGCATGCCGATGGGTCCGTTCGCCATGGGCGATCTTGCGGGTCTCGATATCGGCTGGCGCTCGCGCCAGGACCGCGGCATCAAGTCGGAAATCGCCGACGCGATCTGCGAGGCCGGGCGCTTCGGCCAGAAGACCGGCAAGGGTTACTACAAGTACGAAGCCGGCTCGCGCGCGCCGCTGCCGGATCCGGAAATCGAAAAGCTGATCGAGGAAACCACCGCCAAGCTCGGCCTCAAGCGCCGCCAGATCAGCGACGATGAAATCCTTGAACGCCTGATGTACCCGATGATCAACGAGGGTGCGCGCATCCTTGAAGAGAAGATCGCGGCGCGCCCGAGCGACATCGATGTGGTCTGGCTCTACGGCTACGGCTGGCCGATCTATCGCGGCGGCCCGATGTTCTACGCCGATCAGGTCGGCCTGAAGAAGATCGCGGAACGGCTGTCGTTCTACGCCAAGCAGACCAACGATCCGTCGCTGGAGCCGACGCCGCTGCTCAAGCGTCTGGCTGACGAAGGCAAGACATTCGCGTCCCTCGCCAAGGGCTGATGTCATGACCCGTCCCGGGGAACAATATTATCCGGAGGGCGTCCGCTGGGATTCACCGATCTCACGCGGCACGCTGCCGGATCTGTTGTCCAAGGCGGCTGCGGATTTCGGATCGCGCCCGGCGATCGAATATCGCGACCGCACCATCAGCTTCGTCCAGTTGCAGGATATGGTCGATGTCGCGGCATCGGCGTTTCTTCGCGCGGGTGCGTCCACGGGCGCATCTGTTGCGTTGTTTCTGGGAAATTCGCCGGATCATCCGGTGAATTTCTTCGGCGCGCTGAAGGCCGGCGCGCGCGTGGTGCATCTCAGTCCGCTGGACGGCGAGATCGCGCTCACCCACAAGCTGAAGGATTCCGGCGCGCGCATCCTTGTCACCAGCAGCCTGTCGACGCTGTTGCCCACGGCGCTGAAATTTTTCGACAAGGGCCTGCTCGATCGCCTGATCGTCTGCGAGGACGAGACATGGGGGGCGGTGGGCAATCCGCAGGCCGCGATCCCGTCAAATCCTGCGATCATGACGTTCAAGGATTTCGTCAAAGGCGCGCAGCCACCCGTCAAATGGCCCGACGTCAGCGCCGATGACATCGCGTTGCTGCAATATACCGGCGGCACCACAGGCCTGCCGAAAGGCGCGATGCTGACCCACGGCAATCTCACCTCGGCGGTATCGATCTACGACGTGTGGAGCGCGAAGCAGAAGGCCGAGCGCAATACCATCGAGCGCGTCATCCTGGTGCTGCCGCTGTTTCATATCTACGCGCTCACGGTCGTCCTGCTGCGCACGCTGAAGAACGGCGACCTGATTTCGCTGCACCAGCGCTTTGATCTGGATGCCGTGATGCGCGACATCGAGGTCAAGCGCGCCACCGCGTTCCCCGGTGTCCCGACCATGTGGATCGCCATCGCGAGCCTGCCTGATCTCGACAGCCGCGATCTGTCGTCGCTGGCGTTTTGCGGCTCGGGCGGCGCGCCGCTGCCGGTGGAGGTCGCGAAGGTTTTCCAGCGCAAGACCAACATCACGCTGAAAAGCGGGTGGGGCATGACCGAAACCTGCTCGCCCGGCACCGGCCATCCGCCGGAAGGCCCGGAGAAGCCGGGCTCCATCGGGCTGATGCTGCCCGGTATCGAGATGGATGTGGTCTCGCTGGACGATCCGAAAAAGGTCATGCCTGTCGGCGAGACCGGCGAAATCCGCATTCGCGGTCCGAACGTCACAAAGGGTTACTGGAATCGCGAGGCGGAAACCGCCGAGTCGTTTGTCGGCGACCGTTTTCTCACCGGCGACATTGGCTATATGGACAGCGACGGCTATTTCTATCTGGTCGACCGCAAGAAAGACCTGATTATCTCCGGCGGTTTCAACGTCTATCCGCAGATGATCGAGCAGGCGATCTATCAGCATCCGTCGGTGCAGGAAGTCATCGTGATCGGAATCCCCGACGACTATCGCGGCGAAGCGTCCAAAGCCTTCGTGACCCTGCGCGCCAACGCGCAGCCGTTCACCATCGACGAGCTTCGCGCATTCCTGACCGGCAAGCTCGGCAAGCACGAACTGCCGGTGGCGGTGGAGTTCATGAAAGAATTGCCGCGCACCAGCGTCGGAAAACTCTCGCGCCACGAATTGCGCAACCAGCAACGCCATCACATTCAACAACAACCCAAACTTGCAACAGGAGGTCGTTCATGACCGAAGCCGTTATCGTTTCCACCGCCCGCACGCCGATCGGCAAGGCCTATCGCGGCGCGTTCAACAACACCGAAGGCGCGACGTTGCTCGGCCACGCGATCGAGCACGCCGTGAAGCGCGCCGGCATCGACGGCGCCGAGATCGAGGACGTGGTGATGGGCGCTGCCATGCAGCAGGGCACCACCGGCGGTAACATCGCGCGCAAGGCCGCGCTTCGCGCCGGTCTTCCTGTGTCTGTCGGCGGCACCACCATCGATCGCCAGTGCGCCTCGGGCTTGCAGGCCATCGCGCTCGCAGCACGTTCGGTGATCTACGACGGCGTCGAGATCGCCGTTGCCGGCGGCGGTGAATCGATCAGCCTCGTGCAGAACGATCACATCAACAAGTTTCACGCGGTCGATCCTGAACTGGTGAAGATCAAGGGCGACGTCTACATGGCGATGCTCGACACCGCCGAAGTCGTCTCGAAGCGGTATGGTATTTCGCGCGAGAAGCAGGACGAATACTCGCTCGAGAGCCAACGCCGTACCGCTGCTGCGCAACAGGGCGGCCGCTTCAAGGAAGAAATCGCGCCGATGACCACCAAGATGGCGGTCGCCGACAAGGTCACCAAGGAAATTTCGTTCAAGGAGATCACGCTGTCGCAGGACGAAGGTCCGCGTCCCGAGACCACCGCGGAAGGCCTCGCCGGCCTGAAGCCGGTGCGCGAAGGCGGCTTCATCACTGCGGGCAACGCCAGCCAGTTGTCGGACGGCGCCAGCGCCGCTGTGATCATGAGCGGCGAGATGGCCGCGAAGAAGGGCCTCAAGCCGCTTGGCATCTTCCGCGGCTTCGTGTCCGCCGGCTGCGAGCCGGATGAAATGGGCATCGGTCCGGTTTTCGCGATTCCGCGCCTGCTCAAGCGTCACAACCTCAAGATCGACGATATCGACATCTGGGAGTTGAACGAAGCCTTCGCGGTGCAGGTGATCTATTGCCGCGACAAGCTGGGAATCGATCCGGAGAAGCTGAATGTCAACGGCGGCTCCGTCGCGGTCGGCCATCCTTACGGCATGACCGGTTCGCGCCTCGCGGGCCACGTTCTGATCGAAGGCCGTCGCCGCAAGGCGAAGTATGGCGTCGTGACCATGTGCATCGGCGGGGGCCAGGGTGCGGCCGGCCTGTTCGAGATCCTTCAGTAAACTTTTGAGAGCTTTCACCTCCCCTGAAAAGGGGAGGTGAGCACAACGATAAATTGCCCAAGGAGGGTCCGATGGATCTTAGTTTCAGCAAGGAAGAACTGGCATTTCGCGACGAGGTGCGGACCTTCTTCAAGGAAAGTCTCCCGGCCGACATCCGCAAGAAGCTGGTGGAAGGCCGTCACACCAGCAAGGAAGATCTGGTGAACTGGCAGCGCATCCTGAACAAGAAGGGATGGGCCGTTCCGCACTGGCCGAAGGAATACGGCGGCACGGGCTGGACGCCGGTGCAGCAGTATATCTTTCTCGAAGAGTTGCAGGCCGCGCCGGCGCCATCGCCGCTGCCGTTCGGCGTGAACATGGTCGGTCCGGTGATCTACACCTTCGGCAACGAGGCGCAGAAGAAGCATTACCTGCCGCGCATCGCGAACCTCGACGACTGGTGGTGCCAGGGCTTCTCCGAGCCGGGCGCAGGCTCTGACCTTGCCTCGCTGAAGACCACCGCCAAGCGCAAGGGCGACGTCTACATCATCAACGGCCAAAAGACATGGACCACGCTGGCGCAGCACGCCGACTGGATTTTCTGTCTCTGCCGCACCGACCCCGATGCGAAGAAGCAGTCGGGTATTTCGTTCATCCTGTTTGATATGAAATCGCGCGGCGTCACCGTGCGCCCGATCCAGACCATCGACGGCGGCGCGGAAGTCAACGAAGTGTTCTTCGACGACGTCGAGGTGCCGGTGGAAAACCTCGTCGGCGAGGAGAACAAGGGCTGGGATTACGCAAAATTCCTGCTTGGCAACGAGCGCACCAACATCGCGCGCGTCGGCATGTCGAAGGAGCGCATCCGCCGCATTCGCGACCTTGCATCCAAGGTCGAACAGGACGGCAAGCCGCTGATCGAGGATTCGCGGTTCCGTGAAAAGCTGGCCGCGACCGAGATCGAACTCAAGGCGCTTGAACTGACGCAGATGCGCGTCGTCGCCAACGAGCACAAGAACGGCAAGGGCAAGCCGGACCCGGCCTCCTCGATCCTCAAGATCAAGGGCTCCGAGATCCAGCAGACCATCACCGAACTGCTGCTCGAGATCACCGGGCCGTTCGCGCTGCCTTACGCGCCGGAAGACGACAAGAGCAACGAGGAAGCGAGCTGGGCGACCCATGTCGCGCCGGGCTACTTCAACTATCGCAAGGTCTCCATCTATGGAGGCTCGAACGAGATTCAGCGCAACATCATCACCAAGGCCGTGCTGGGTCTGTAAGGCTTCTCCCTCGCCCCGCTCTTGCGGGGAGAGGAACTCATATGCCGTCATGGCCGGGCTCGACCCGGCCATCCACGTCTTGCTTCGGGACAGAAAGACGTGGATGCCCGCGACAAGCGCGGGCATGACGATTTGTTTTGTTGATGCGCCGGTGGATCACCGGGTGCAATTGGAGGCAGGAAATGGATTTTGATTTGTCCGAGGAGCAGCGGCTCCTGAAAGACAGCGTCGACGGCCTTCTGGCCAACTCGTACGATTTCGACCAGCGCAAGAAGTACGCCAAGGAAAAGGGCGGCTGGAGCAAGACGGTCTGGAGCAAGCTCGCGGAGCAGGGTCTGCTCGGCCTGCCGTTCTCGGAAGATGACGGCGGCTTCGGCGCGGGCGCGGTGGAAACCGCTATCGTGATGGAAGCGCTCGGCAAGGCGCTGGTGCTGGAGCCTTATCTCGCGACCGTCGTGCTCGGCGGTAGCTTCCTGCGCCTCGGCGGTTCGGCCGAACAGAAGGCGGCGCATATTCCGTCGATCATCGACGGCAGCAAGACGCTCGCTTTCGCGCAGCTCGAGAAAAGCTCGCGCTATAACCTCGCGGACGTGACGACCACGGCCAAGAAAAAGGGCAGCGGCTGGGTGATCGACGGCGAGAAATTCGTCGTGCTGCACGGCGAGACGGCGGACACGCTGATCGTGACCGCGCGCACCAAGGGTGGCCAGCGCGATCGCACTGGCATCGGCGCGTTTCTGGTGCCCGCGAATGCCAAGGGAGTCACCATCAAGGGCTACGCGACCCAGGACGGGATGCGCGCAGCGGACATCCGGTTCGAAGGCGTCGAGGTCGGCGCGGATGCCGTGATCGGTGACGCCGAGAACGGCCTGCCGCTGATCGAGCGCGTGGTGGACGAGGCTCGCATCGCGATGTGCGCCGAAGCCGTCGGCGCGATGGACGAGTCGCTGAAGTCGACCGTCGAGTACCTCAAGACCCGCAAGCAGTTCGGCGTGGCCATCGGCCAGTTCCAGACCTTGCAGCACCGCGCGGCGGATATGTTCGTCGCCCTTGAGCAGGCGCGCAGCATGTCGATGTTCGCCACCATGGCTTCCGATTTCGAGGATGCCAAGGAGCGATCGCAGGCGGTCGCTGCGGCGAAGGTGCAGATCGGCAAGTCGCTTAAGTTCGTCGGCCAGCAGTCGATCCAGCTTCACGGCGGCGTCGGCATGACCATGGAACTGAAGATCGGCCATTACTTCAAGCGGCTGACCATGATCGAAAGCACGTTCGGAGACACGGACTATCACCTGCGCCGCGTCAGCGAGGCGGGCAATCTGGTCTGATAACCAAAGCTGGAGACGCGGCCATGACCACATCGCCATTTGATCTGGCGGGAAAAGTGGCCGTCGTCACCGGCTCGAGCCGCGGCATCGGCCGCGCCTCGGCTGAGTTGCTGGCGCGGATGGGGGCGAAGGTCGTCGTCTCCAGCCGCAAGGCGGACGCCTGCAACGAGGTCGCGGACGGCATCCGCAAGAATGGCGGCGATGCCCATGTCATCGCCTGCAACATCAGCCGCCGCGACGAGGTCGATGCGCTGATCGGCGGCACCGTGAAACACTACGGCCGGATCGACATTCTCGTCTGCAACGCGGCGGTGAATCCCTATTACGGCCCGTTGCTCGACATTACCGATGAAGCCTTCGACAAGATCATGGGCGCCAACATCAAGAGCAACATCTGGCTCTGCAAGCTGGCGATGCCGAAAATGGCTGAACAGGGCGGCGGCTCCGTCGTCATTATCTCCAGCATCGGCGGACTGCGTGGCTCGACCGTGATCGGCGCCTACGGCATCTCCAAGGCGGCGGACTTCTCGCTGGCGCGGAGTCTGGCGGGCGAGTGGGGCCCGAAAAATGTGCGGGTGAACTGCATCGCGCCGGGCCTTGTGAAGACGGATTTCGCCCGCGCGCTGTGGGAAGACGAGGCGCTGCTGGCGCGCCGCACCGCGACCACGCCCCTGCGCCGGATCGGCGAGCCGCATGAAATCGCCGGCGCGGTGGTCTATCTCGCCTCCGACGCCTCCACCTTCATGACCGGCCAGACCATCGTCATCGACGGCGGCGTCACCACGGCGGCGGTGTAGCTTTGCTTTATCCCTCCCCCTTATGACGGTGGGGATAGCTCCATCCATATTGACGCGCGCGTCCGTAATCGCTTTGTTTGCGACTCGAACCAAAAACGAAAAGCATTCGAGGAAACGGAATGGCGTCGCATATCCTTGCCATCGATCAGGGCACGACATCGTCGCGCGCCATTGTATTTCGGTCGGACATTTCCATTGCGGCGCAGGCGCAGCAGGAATTCCAGCAGCATTTCCCGGCGTCCGGCTGGGTCGAGCACGAACCGGAGGATATCTGGACCTCGACGGTGGCGACCTGCCGCGAGGCCATGAGCAAGGCGGACGTCAAGGCCGCCGACATCGCGGCCATCGGCATCACCAATCAGCGCGAGACCACCGTGGTCTGGGATCGCGCCACCGGTCAGGCCGTGCATCGCGCCATCGTCTGGCAGGACCGGCGCACCGCCGACATCTGCGCGCGGTTGAAGTCCGAAGGTCACGAGCCGCTGATCAGCGCGCGAACGGGCCTGATCATCGATCCGTATTTCTCCGGCACGAAAGTCGCGTGGATACTCGATCACGTTCCGGGCGCGCGCGAGCGGGCCGAGCGCGGCGAACTGATGTTCGGCACGGTGGATTCGTATCTGCTGTGGCGGCTGACCGGCGGCAAGGTCCACGCCACCGATGCGACCAATGCCTCGCGTACGCTGCTGTTCAACATCCACACCGGCGCGTGGGACGACGATCTGTTGAAGCTGCTGCGCGTACCGCGCTCGATGCTGCCGGATGTGCGGGATTCATCGGCGGATTTCGGCGAGACCGAGCCGCATCTGCTTGGCGGCGCGATCGCCATTCGCGGCATCGCCGGCGATCAGCAGGCCGCCACCATCGGGCAGGCGTGTTTTTCGCCGGGCATGATGAAATCCACCTACGGCACCGGGTGTTTCGCATTGCTCAACACCGGCACCACGGCGGTGGCCTCGAAGAACAAGCTGCTCACCACGATTGCGTATCAGTTGAACGGTCAGCGCACCTACGCGCTGGAAGGGTCGATCTTCGTCGCAGGCTCCGCCGTGCAGTGGCTGCGCGACGGGCTCGGCCTCATCAAGCACGCCAGCGAGACCGGTCCGCTCGCCGACGCCAACGACTCCACGCAATCGGTTTATCTGGTGCCGGCGTTCGTCGGCCTCGGCGCGCCGTACTGGAATCCGCGGGTGCGCGGCGCGCTGTTCGGCCTGACGCGCAATACCGGGCCGGCGGAGCTTGCGCACGCCGTTCTGGAGAGCGTCTGCTACCAGACTTACGACCTGTGGGCCGCGATGCGCGCCGACTGGCCGGAAGCGAAGGAGACCAACACCGTGCTGCGGGTCGATGGCGGCATGACGGCGTCGGACTGGACCATGCAGCGGCTGTCGGACCTGCTGAATGCGCCGGTCGACCGGCCGATGATTCAGGAAACCACTGCGGTGGGCGCGGCCTATCTCGCGGGTCTCGGCGCGGGCATCTATCCCGAGCCGTCGCGCTTTGCGGATTCCTGGCGGCTGGAACGGCGCTTCCGGCCGAACATGTCCGACGCCACGCGCACGCGCAAACTCAAGGGCTGGTCGCAGGCGGTCAAGGGCGTGCTCGCCAGCGATCCGGACGGGGATTAGGCGCGCGATAGTGCCGCGCGTGACGGCGTGGTTGCATCTTTTTAACGGGTTTGACCCAAGAGTGGCGCTCGCCGATTTTCAGGGAGCTTGCTCATGTTGAGCCGCCGTTCGTTTTGCCGTTGCGCCTCACTCGCCTTGGTGTCGGGGGTCGCAGCGGCCCGCGCGCAAGCCGCGCCGGTGGAATGCGCGGTCATGACGCCAGATCGTCAGCAGTCCAAAACTCCGGATGAGGCTTTGGCCCGCCTGAAGGAGGGCAACGCGCGGCTCCTCAGTGGCAAAACCATCAATTGCGATCTGATCGAGCAGGTGAAGGGGACCGCGGCGACACAGGCGCCGTTCGCCGCCATTGTCGGCTGCATCGATTCCCGCGTGCCGCCCGAACTGGTGTTCGACCAGCGTATCGGCGATGTGTTCTGCGCGCGCGTCGCGGGAAATTTTGTCAACACCGACATCATCGGCAGTCTCGAATTCGCGACCAAGGTCGCGGGTGCGCGGGCGATCGTCGTGCTGGGGCACAACGACTGCGGAGCCATCAAGGGCGCCGTCGATAACGTCAAGCTGGGAAATCTGACGGCGACTCTCGCCAACATCAGGCCCGCCGTGGCCGCAAGCAAGGCCAGTGGCGAGCGAGTGTCGAAAAACGCGGCATTCGTTCAAGCCGTGGCTGAAACCAATGTCCGGATGGCCGTCGCCGGCCTGACGTCGCGAAGCCCCGTTCTCAAGGGGCTGGTGACATCCGGCCAACTCCGTATCGTGGGCGCGATGCACGACCTCGCGACCGGACGCGTCAGCTTCATGTAGTGGCAGGATCGCAAGAATGGCGGCCGGAGCCCCCCCCCGGCCGCCATGATTCATGCGCTCATCGTTACCGACAGAACGGTTACTGACAGAACAGGCGCTGGCCGTTCGCGAGACGGGTCACACTGCCCGGCCGGCAGGTGAAGCCATTGCGGGCGTCATAGCTCGCGGCTGCAGGCATCGCGATGCCGTTATAGGTGTACTCGCCGGAGTATCCCGGCTCATTCCAGCCGCTGACGTAATTCGTCGAGGCGTAAGCGCCGCCGCCATAACGATGACGGTTGCCATAGGGATAACCGCTCGCGTCGCTGTAGTAAGGCCCGCGATTGTAGTTCGGGCCACCGAACGGTGCCGTTGCGATCGCGCCTGCGGTGCCGACAGCCGTGCCGGCGATTGCGCCCGCGGTGCCGATTGCGCCGCCGACCACGTCAGCAGGCCAGAAGCCGGAGTCGCGGTTATTCCAGGTGTCACGACCATTCCAGTTGTCGCCGGACGCCAGTTCATCGGTGCGCTGCGCGCGCGCCTGATGTCGCTTCATATGCTTGGACGACGCATGATGCTTCTTCATGTGCTTGGCGCTGATTTGCTTTTCAGCTCGCGGCTTCATGGAATCCTGCGCCATTGCGGGCGAGGCAACCAATGCGGTCACAGCCGCAGCAGCGGCGAAAAATGTCACCTTTTTCATATTTTGCTCCTTTGGTGGGTGGGGTCGTTGCAGCGCATCAACGTCTCATTGACGATGCTGTTCCGGGTTCCATGCCAATCGGAGTCACACGCGCGTGAGGAGAAGTTCCTCACGTCGGAACACACGCGCGTGTGATCGCGCGGCCAACATGCGCCGTCAAATTTAATTGAAAGGGATATATCCCGCGGTGTCATTGCGAGGAGCGAAGCGACGAAGCAATCCAATCTTGTTTTCTGAAATTGCTTCGCGGGGGCCTGCATCGGGCGGCGACTTCGCGCCGACCCGTTGGCTCGCAATGACGAACGTCAGGCTCAGTTCGGAACAGCTTCCGCGCGCGGCTTCTGGTTCAGGCGCATGTGCATGGCACAGCCGCACCCCGGCGGATGTTTCGCCAGCGGCAGCGCTGCGACATCATCGTCCGTCTCGGCCGGCATCTCGCGCGACGGAATGTAGTTCAGGATCGGCGCCAGCCAGCGCTCGGTCTCCGCGACGCTCATGCCCTTGCGTTCGGCGTAGTCCTCGACCTGATCCTGTTCGATCTTGCCGACGCCGAAGTAATAGCTTTCCGGATGGCTGAAATAGAGCCCCGATACCGATGAGCCCGGCCACATCGCAAAGCTTTCGGTCAGCGTCACGCCTGCGGTGCGCTCGGCGTCGAGCAGCTTGAACAGCGTCGCCTTTTCGGTGTGATCGGGCTGCGCCGGATAGCCCGGCGCGGGGCGGATGCCGGCGTATTGCTCGAGGATCAGTTCGTCGGGCTTCAGGGCTTCGTCCGGCGCGTAGCCCCAGAACTCCTTGCGCACGCGCTGATGCATCCGCTCGGCGAAGGCTTCCGCGAGGCGATCCGCCAGCGCTTTCACGAGGATCGACGAGTAGTCGTCGTTGGCGTGCTTGAAACGATCCGCGATGACATCCTCGCCGATGCCGGCGGTGACCACGAACAGGCCGATGTAATCGGGCACGCCGCTCGATGTGGGTGCGATGAAGTCCGACAGCGCGACATTCTTGCGGCCTTCGCGCTTCTCCAACTGCTGGCGCAGCGTGTGCAGCGTGGTCAAGGGCTTCTTGCGCGCCTCGTCGCTGTAGAGAACGATGTCATCGCCTTCCGCGTTGGCCGGCCAGAAACCGATGGTGGCCGAGGCCTTGAACCAGTTCTCCTTGACGATCAGATCGAGCATCTTGCGCGCGTCGTTATAGAGCGAGCGCGCGACTTCGCCGACTTTCGGGTCGTCGAGAATGGCCGGGAAGCGCCCGGTCAGCTCCCAGGTCTGGAAGAACGGCGTCCAGTCGATGTACTCGGCCAGTTCCGCGAGCGAATAGTCGCTGAAGCTCTTCGTGCCGATGAAGGTCGGCTTTGTCGGCTTGGTGTTCGCCCAGTCGATCTGATGCGCGTTGGCGCGCGCGGCCTCGAGCTTGAGCCGCTTCTTGTCCTGCTGCGCCTTGAAATGCGCCGCCGAAATCTTCGCGTAGTCGGCGCGGACTTCGCGGGCGTATTCCTCGCGCTTCTCGGGAGACATCAGGGACGAGGCGACGCCGACCGCGCGGCTGGCGTCGTTGACATGGATCACCGGCCCGCTCTTGTAGGCAGGATCGATCTTCACCGCGGTGTGGACGCGGCTGGTGGTCGCGCCGCCGATCATCAGCGGAAGGTTGAGGCCGAGGCGCTCAAGTTCGGCGGCCATAAACGCCATTTCGTCGAGCGACGGCGTGATCAGCCCGGACAGGCCGATGATATCGACGTTCTCGGCTTTCGCGGTCTCGATGATCTTGCTCGCCGGCACCATGACGCCGAGATCGATCACCTCGAAATTGTTGCACTGGAGCACGATGCCCACGATGTTCTTGCCGATGTCGTGCACGTCGCCCTTCACGGTGGCAAGCAGGATCTTGCCGGCGGAACTGCGTCCGTCGCCGGCAATGCCAGCGGCAAGATTGTCGGCCTTTTCCTTTTCCATGAACGGCATCAGATAGGCGACCGCCTGCTTCATCACGCGCGCGGACTTCACCACCTGCGGCAGGAACATCTTGCCCGCGCCGAACAGGTCGCCGACGATGTTCATGCCGTCCATCAGCGGACCTTCGATCACGTGTAGCGGCCGCTCGACTGTGAGGCGCGCGGCTTCGGTGTCGGCGTCGATGTATTCGGTGATGCCGTTGACCAGCGCATGGCTCAGGCGCTTTTCCACCGGCCACTCGCGCCAGGAGAGATCCTGCTCCTTGACCTGCTTGCCTTTGCCGCGGAATTTTTCCGCGAGTTCCAGCAGCCTCTCCGGCGCTGCGGGATCGCGGTTGAGGATGACGTCCTCGCAGACCTGACGCAGTTCCGGATCGATGTCGTCGTAGATCACCATCTGTCCGGCATTGACGATGCCCATGTCCATGCCGGCCTTGATGGCGTGATACAGGAACACCGAATGCATCGCTTCGCGGACCGGCTCATTGCCGCGGAACGAGAACGACAGGTTGGAGACGCCGCCGGAGATATGCGCGTGCGGCAGGTTCTGCCGGATCCAGCGCGTCGCCTCGATGAAATCGACGCCGTAATTGTTGTGCTCTTCAAGACCCGTCGCGATGGCGAAGATGTTCGGATCGAAAATGATGTCCTGCGGCGGGAAGTTCAGCTTCTCCACCAGAAGATCATAGGCCCGCTTGCAGATCTCGATCTTGCGCTCATAGGTGTCGGCCTGTCCGACCTCGTCGAATGCCATCACGACCACGGCCGCGCCATGACGCCGCGCGATGGTCGCCTCGTGGATAAATTTCTCCTCGCCCTCTTTCATCGAGATTGAGTTGACGATGGGCTTGCCCTGAACGCACTTCAGGCCGGCCTCGATCACGTCGAACTTCGACGAATCGACCATCACCGGCACCTTGGCGATGTCTGGCTCGGAGGCGACGAGATTGAGGAAGTCGATCATCGCCTGCTTCGAATCCAGCAGGCCCTCGTCCATGTTGACGTCGATGACCTGCGCGCCGTTCTCGACCTGATCGCGCGCGACCTGAAGCGCCGCCGTGAAGTCGCCTTCCTTGATGAGCTTGCGGAAGCGCGCCGATCCGGTGACGTTGGTGCGCTCGCCGACGTTCACGAACGGAATATCGGATGTGAGATTGAACGGCTCGAGGCCCGAGAGCCGCAGCAGCGGCGGAATTTCAGGAACGATGCGCGGCTTGTGCGGCGCGCAGGCTTCCGCGATGGCTTTGATGTGATCCGGCGTGGTGCCGCAGCAGCCGCCGACCACATTGACAAGGCCAGATGCGGCGAATTCGCCGACAAGCCGCGCCATGTATTCCGGCGACTCATCGTACTGGCCGAACTCGTTCGGCAGGCCGGCGTTCGGGTAGGCACAGACCAGCGCGTCGGCGACGCGGCCGATATCTGCGATATGCGCGCGGAGGTCTTCTGCGCCGAGCGCGCAATTGAAGCCGATGGTGATCGGGTTGGCGTGCTGCACCGAGTACCAGAACGCTTCCGGCAACTGGCCGGACAGCAGGCGTCCCGACTTGTCGGTGATGGTGCCGGAGACCATCACCGGCACATGGATGCCTCGCGCTTCGGAAATCTCCGCAATGGCGTAGAGCGCGGCCTTGGCGTTCAGCGTGTCGAAAATGGTCTCGACAAGCAGCAGATCCGCGCCGCCGTCGAGCAAGCCGTTGATCTGCTCGCTATAGGCGATCCGCAGGTCGTCGAAGGTCACCGCGCGGTAGCCGGGGTTGGCCACGTCCGGCGAAATCGACGCGGTACGGTTGGTCGGGCCAAGCGCGCCGGCGACAAAGCGCGGCTTGCCGTCCTTCGCCGTTGCGCGGTTTGCGGCGTTGCGCGCGAGCTTCGCGCCATCAAGATTCAGTTCATAGGCAAGGTCCGACATGTCGTAGTCGGCTTGCGCGATGGAGGTCGACGAGAACGTGTTGGTCGCAACGATGTCCGCGCCCGCCGCGAGATAGGCGAAATGAATGTCCTCGATGGCCTGCGGCTGGGTGATGATCAGAAGGTCGTTGTTGCCTTTGACGTCGCGATGGAAATCCTTGAAGCGTTCGCCGCGAAACGCCGCTTCGTCGAATTGCAGGCCCTGGATCATGGTGCCCATCGCGCCGTCGAGCACGAGGATGCGTTCGCGGGCGAGCGCGCGGAAATGGTCGGCGGTCGGAGATGTCTTCACGGTCATAGGATCACGCAGCTTTCTGCGCACCGCTCGGGCGAATGCCCAAAAGGTGACTGATGGCGAACACGAGATCCGCACGGTTCATCGTATAGAAGTGAAAATTCTCGACGCCATGCTTGGCAAGCTTCTGCACTTGCCCGGCGGCTACGGTCGCGGCCACCAGCTTGCGTGTTTCGGCGTCGTCGTCGAGGCCTTCGAATTTGTCGGCCAGCCATGATGGCACGGTGGTGCCGGCGCGGGTGACGAAGTTGCGCGCCTGCTTGAAGTTGTGCATCGGCATGATGCCCGGCACGACCGGAATATCGATGCCGCGCGCCCGCACGCGGTCGAGGTAACGAAAGTAGAGATCGTTGTCGAAGAACACCTGGGTGATGGCGCGGGTGGCGCCTGCGTCGACCTTGGCTTTCAGCGCGTCGATGTCGGCGTCGAAGTCGGCGCTCTCGGGATGTTTCTCCGGATAGGCCGACACGGTGACGTCGATATCGGGATAACGCTTCTTGATGCTGGCGACGAGATCGGCCGATGTCTGGTAGCCGTCGGGATGTGCCGCATAGGTGGTGCCGATTCCGGTGGTGGGATCGCCGCGCAGCGCCACGATGTGGCGGACGCCGACCTCATGATAGCGCGCGACCACGTCATCGATGTCTGCCTTGGTGGCGGCGACGCAGGTAAGATGCGCAGCGGGCGTCAGCTTGGTCTCGTTGAGAATGCGCGCGATGGTGGAGTGGGTGCGCTCGCGGGTCGAGCCGCCGGCGCCATAGGTCACCGACACGAAGTTCGGCGTCAGCGGCGCAAGCCGGTTGATCACGTCCCAAAGATTGCGCTCCATCTCCTCCGTCTTGGGAGGAAAGAACTCGAAGGAAATGGTCGGGAGCTTTTGCGCCTGCGATCCGGCGGAAACTGTCTCACTCGTCACGCTTCACAACTCCAGAATCAAAGAGATCGAATTAGATGGCCAACCGGCGGCGCGCTGAATTCCGGGCGGGCGGTTGTGGCGATGCGCCGTGCCCTGATTCCGCCCTTTGGGGCGAAGTCGGTCACCAGTCGCCATTGCAGGATAAAATAGGGGAAACGGGCGATTTCCGACAGCCCATCGACGGGTCATTTGCCGTGGGAAATTGCCCAATACCTCCTATAGATATGACCTTCCCAAGTCCTTGTATCAAGTGACCGGATGTAATTTCATTGAAATTTCCTAATGGTACTAGCAATTTAGCGACCAAATAGCCCCTTCGGCACTCAACCGAAGTGGGCAGAAATTCAATCAATATCATCGCTCAATATGGTCTGCCCATCAATCCTGCGACGGCCGGCTGGATGACATGCGCCGCTGCCGCGTTGTCAGGCGCGCGCAAGCCACTAGCTTGGGTTTCATGACCCCGCTTTCCGTTCTCGACCTCTCGGTCGTCACCACCGGCACCAGGCCATCCCAGTCGCTGCGCAACAGCATCGATCTGGCGAAGCACGCCGACCGTCTCGGCTACACCCGCTACTGGCTGGCGGAGCATCACAGTCTTTCGTCGGTCGCGTCACCCGCGCCCGAAATTATGATCGGACAGATCGCAGCGGCAACGCAGCGCATTCGCGTCGGCTCCGGCGGCGTGATGCTGCCGAACCACGCGCCGCTGATGGTGGCCGAACGCTTCAAGATGCTGGAGGGACTGTTTCCCGGCCGCATCGATCTCGGGCTCGGCCGCGCGCCCGGCACCGATCAGACCACCATGCATGCGCTGCGCCAGCGGTTCGATCCGCGCGGCGGCGACGATTTCATCGAGCGCCTGATCGAACTGACCCTGTGGGAGACCCGCGAGTTTCCCGAGGGGCATCCGTACAACAAGGTCATTGCGATGCCGGATGACGCGCCGCTGCCGCCGATCTGGCTATTGGGATCGAGCGACTACAGCGCGCAGTTATCCGCGCAGATCGGCATGGGCTTCGCGTTCGCGCATCACTTCGCCTCGCATGACGCGGCAGATGCGATGATTCACTACCGCGCGCACTTCAAGCCATCGCGCTGGCGCGAGACGCCGCATGCCATTCTGGCGATCGCCGTCATCATGGCCGAGACCGACGCGGAAGCGGACCGGCTGGCGTCGTCGGCCGATCTCAACCGTCTGCTGCGCGACCGCGGCCAATATCAGCCGCTGCCGAGTATCGAGGAGGCGCAGGCCTACCCGTACACCGATGCCGAGCGGGCCAGCATCGCGCGCAACCGCTCGCGGCTGTTTACCGGTTCGCCGCAAACCGTGATGCAACAGATCGCGCCGCTGATCGAGACCAGCAAGCCCGACGAGGTGATGGTGATCACGGCGACCTACGATCACGAGGCGCGCAAGCGGTCGTACAGCCTGCTTGCGGATGCGTTCGGGATCGGAAAGCAGGCGGCGGCGTAGTTAGCCTTATTCCGCGCCCCTTTCCGCGAATGCGACGCGGAACGGATGCGCGGGATAGACGCCGACGATCCGCAGTTCCTTCGAGAAGAATTTCAGTTCCTCGAGCGCGAAGGCGAGGTTGCGGTCCTCGGGATGGCCGTCGACGTCCGCATAGAACTGCGTGGCGAAGAAGTTGCCTTCGACCATGTAGCTTTCCAGCTTGGTCATGTTGACGCCGTTGGTGGCGAAGCCGCCCATCGCCTTGTAGAGCGCCGCCGGAAGGTTGCGCACGCGGAAAACAAACGTTGTCACCAGCGGGCCGGAGCCCTGCGCGGCCCAGAGCTGCTCGCGCGCCAGGATGACGAAGCGCGTGGTGTTATGGCTTTCGTCCTCGATGTCCTCCGCCAGAATATCGAGACCGTAAATCTCCGCAGCGAGACGTGAGGCGATGGACGCACAGCTTTTGTCGCCGCGCTCGGCGACGATGCGCGCGGAGCCTGCGGTATCGCCGGCGACGATCGCCTTGATGCCGAGCTTGCGGATGATGCGGCGGCACTGGCCGAGCGCATGGACATGGCTCTCGACGGTCTTGATGCCATCGAGCTTTGCGCCGCGCGGCGCCATCAATTGATGACGGATCGGCAGAAACCACTCGCCGACGATGAAAAGCCCGGACTGCGGCAGCAGGTGATGAATGTCGGCAACGCGTCCCGCCACCGAGTTCTCGATGGGGATCATGCCCAGTGCAGCCTCGCCTGACGAAATCGCCGCCAGCGCGTCCTCGAAGGTGGCGCAGGGCAGCGGCGTCGCGTCGGGAAACGCCTCCGCAATCGCGATGTGCGAGTTCGCTCCGGGCTCGCCCTGAAAGGCGATTTTCATTGGCTTGGTCATGATGTTTTTTCTGCCAGCATTTGCCGCGCGGTCTCCAGATCGTGTGGCGTATCGACGCCCAGCGGCACCGTGTCAACCACCGTGACGTCGATCCGCATTCCGGCTTCAAGGGCGCGGAGTTGTTCGAGCTTTTCGCGGATCTCCAGCGGCGAGGGTGGCAGGGCGACGAACCGCGCCAAAGCCTGCCTGCGATAGGCATAGAGCCCGATATGGTGATAGCGCGGGCCTTCGCCGTAGGGTGCGGTCGCGCGCGTGAAGTAAAGCGCCTTCAGCCGCGTCGCGCCGACGGGCGACCCGATCACCTTCACGACGTTTGGATTGGTGTGCTCCTCGTCCTTCCGGATCACGGCGGCCAGGGTCGCGATATCGACGGCGGGATCGTCGAGCGGCGCCAGCACGGCGCGAATATCGCCCGGATCGATGGTGGGCAGGTCACCCTGCACATTAATGATGGTGTCGATCTCACGCGATGGGTCGAGCGCTTCCAGCGCCTCGAAAATCCGGTCCGATCCCGACGGATGGTCCGCGCGGGTCATGATGGCTTCGCCGCCATGGTCCGTCACGGCGCGGACGATCTCCGGTGCATCCGTCGCGACGACAACGCGACCGATTCGCGCAGCTTCCGCCCGGCGCAGCACATGGACGATCATCGGCAGGCCGGCGATATCCAGCAGCGGCTTTCCCGGCAGGCGGGTCGCGGCCATGCGGGCGGGAATCAGCACCAAAGCGCGGGTTTTTGTCATCGGGGGCGCACGGCTCGGACAGCCAAATTGATGAGGAAATGACGGGACTTTTCAAGGGGTCGCGCGTTTATACGGGTTGCCAGAACGCAGGCAAACCGTTATCTCGATCCCGCTGCCAGTATTGCGCTGCACGCCTGTTCCCGGTAGCAATTCATGGTCGCTTTGCGCGGCCAAACGTATCGACTTTCCGGCTAGGGCCTGATCGAAAATGGACTCCTTCGAACTCAACAAGATCATGGGCGCGGTGCTCGGCACCTGCCTCGTTCTGCTCTCGCTGAATATGGCCGCCAACGCGATTTTTTCGCCGATCAAGCCGGAAAAGCCTGGCTTTGAGATCGCCGTGAAGGAAGCGGACAGCGCAGGCGGCGCTGCTGCGGCCGCCGCACCAAGCGAGCCGATCGAGAAACTGCTCCAGACGGCTTCCGTTGAGAAGGGCGCCGCCGCCGCCAAGAAGTGCGCGTCGTGCCACACGTTCGAGAAGAACGGCCCCAACAAGGTCGGCCCGAATCTCTACGGCATCGTTGACGACGAAGTCGGCCACGGCCGCGGCGGGTTCAACTTCTCTGCTGCGATGAAGGCCAAGGGCGGCAAGTGGACCTATGATAATCTCAACAAGTTCATCAACAGCCCGAAGGGCGCAGTCCCCGGCACGGCGATGGGCTTTGCCGGTATCCAGAAAGACAGCGAGCGCGCCGATTTGATCGCCTATCTGCGCACGCTGGCGGACACCCCGGTGCCGCTGCCCACCGCGAGCAAATGAGCTTTCTGCGCGTGACAGAAATTTAATCCGGAAACGGCCAGGTTCGCCTGGCCGTTTTTCGTTGCAATTGCTGCTGTTTTCGATGGAGACGTTTGGCCGCAAAGAACACGCGGCAACGGGCTGGCATCATATCCAAAAACCGACATAATCCCTCAAGACGTTGCCTCAACAGCTATTTTCGACCAGCAGCAGGAACTTTCAATTTGAGCATTTCCCGCCGCCGTCTGCTCCAGAGCGGAGCCTTTGTTGCAGCAGCCCCGATGCTGAAAGCCGCGGGCGTGAACGCCATCGATGCCGCGGGCGCCCAGTCCGCCGGTCAACCTGTGTGGCAACATGCGCTGTCGCTGTTTGGCGACATCAAGTATCCCGCCGACTTCAAGCGCTTCGATTACGTCAATCCGGACGCGCCCAAAGGCGGCACCGCGCGGCAGATATCGATCGGCACCTTCGATAATTTCAATCTCGCCGTTGCCGGCGTGAAGGGCAACATCGCGCCCGCGGTCGGGTTGCTCTACGAAACCCTGATGACCCAGTCGCAGGACGAGGCGACGACCAAGTACGGCCTGCTCGCCGAGTCGGTGTCGCATCCCGACGATCATTCCTGGGTGATCTATCGCTTGCGCAAGGAAGCGCGCTGGAACGACGGCAAGCCGGTGACGCCGGAGGACGTGCTTTTCTCGATGGAGTCGCTGAAGAAATACAGCCCGATGTATTCGTCCTACTACAAGCATGTGGTGAAGGCGGAGAAGGTCGGGCCGCACGATATCAAGTTCACGTTCGATCAGCCGGGCAACCGCGAACTTCCGACCATCGTCGGCGAACTGACGGTGCTGCCGAAGCACTGGTGGGAAGGCACCGACAGCGAAGGCCGCAAGCGCGACGTTGGCGCGACGACGCTCGAGAAGCCGCTCGGCTCCGGTCCCTACGCCATCAAGGATTTCGTCGCGGGCCGCTCCGTCACGCTGGAGCGCGTGAAAAACTACTGGGGCGAGAAGACGCCGGTGCGGATCGGCCAGAACAATTTCGACGAGCTTCGCTATGAATTCTTCCGCGACACCACCGTGTCGCTCGAAGCGTTCAAGGCGGATCAGGCCGACTGGATCGTCGAGTCCTCGGCGAAAAGCTGGGCGACGGCGTATGATTTCCCGGCGGTGACCGAAAAACGTGTGGTGCTGGAGGAATTCCCGATCAACGATTCCGGCCGGATGCAGGGCTTCGCCTTCAACATCCGCCGTCCATTGTTCGAGGACAAACGCGTTCGCCGCGCCTTCAACTATGCGTTCGATTTCGAGGAAATGAACAAGCAACTGTTCTATGGCCAGTACAAGCGCATCAACAGCTACTTTGAAGGCACCGAACTGGCGAGTTCCGGCATCCCGCAAGGCCGGGAGTTCGAGATCCTGAAAGAAGTCTACGGCGAGATTCCGCCCGAGGTGATCGCCAAGCCTTACGAGAATCCCGTCGGCGGCGATCCCGAGAAGGTGCGTGAAAACCGGCGTCAGGCGACGCGGCTTCTCAAGGAGGCGGGCTATGAGGTTCGCGATCAGAAGCTCGTGGACAAGGACGGCAAGCAGGTCTCGGTGGAGTTTCTCATCTCGAATCCGCCGGCCGAGCGCATCGTCCTGTTTTACAAGCCGTCGCTTGAACGTCTCGGCATCAATGTGACCGTCCGCACGGTCGATGACGCGCAGTATCAGAACCGTGTGCGCAGTTTCGATTACGACATCATCACGGAACTCTGGGGCCAGTCGCTGTCGCCGGGCAACGAGCAGCGCGATTTCTGGGGCTCGCAGACCGCCGACGTGCCGGGATCGCGCAACAGCGTCGGCATCAAGAATCCGGTGGTGGACAAGCTGATCGACAAGATCATTTTCGCGGCCGATCGCGAGACGCTGGTCGCCGCGACCAAGGCGCTCGATCGCGTTCTGCTCTGGCATTATTACGTGGTGCCGCAGTTCACCTATGGCTTTATGCGATACGCGCGATGGGACCGCTTCAGCCACGCGCCGTTACCGAAGTACGGCCGCTCCGGTCTGCCAACGCTGTGGTGGTTCGACAAGGAGAAGGCCGAGAAGATCGGCAGGCGTTCTTGACCAGCGTCACAAGGCGGCGGGTTCTTGTTCTCGGCGGCAGCGCGATGGCTGCGGCGTGGACGCATCCTGTCTGGGCCGCAGGCGAGGGCATCGAGGTGGCTCCCGACTCTCACGGCATGTCGGCGTTCGGCGATCTGAAATATCCGGCAGGATTTTCCAATTTTGACTATGTGAATGTCAGCGCGCCCAAGGGCGGTGTGTTCTCGACGGTTCCATCGGCGAGGTCTTACAACACGTCGTTCCAAACGTTCAATTCGCTGAACAGCTTCATCCTCAAGGGGGACGGCGCGGCTGGCATGGACCAGACCTTTGCGTCTCTGATGGTCCGCGCCGCTGATGAGCCCGATGCGATGTACGGCCTTGTCGCGCGCTCCGTGAAGATTTCGCCGGACAAGCTCGTGTATCGTTTCACGCTGCGGCCGGAGGCAAAATTTCACGACGGCACTAAACTGACTGCGAAGGACGCGGCATTCTCCCTGAATATCCTCAAGGAGAAAGGCCATCCGATCATTCAGCAGCAGTTGCGCGACATGACCAAGGCGGAAGCCAACGACGACGCGACGCTGACGGTGACGTTCGCCGCCAAACGCGGCCGCGATGTGCCGCTCTATGTCGCGGGGCTGCCGATCTTCTCGCAGGCTTACTACAGCAAGAAGCCGTTCGACGAATCCACCATGGACGTTCCGCTCGGCTCCGGCCCCTACAAGGTCGGCCGCCTCGAGTCCGGCCGCTACATCGAATACGATCGCGTCAAGGACTGGTGGGCGAAGGATCTGCCGGTGTCGCGTGGCGCATTCAATTTCGATGCGGTACGTTATGAGTTCTATCGCGACCGCGACGTTGCGTTCGAAGGATTCACCGGCCGCAACTATCTGTATCGCGAGGAGTTTACAGCGCGCATCTGGAACACGCGCTACGATTTCCCCGCGATCAAGGACGGCCGCGTCAAACAGGAGACGCTGCCGGACGAGACGCCGTCGGGCGCGCAGGGCTGGTTTCTCAACATGCGCCGGGAGCAGTTCAAGGATCCGCGCGTGCGCGAGGCGCTGATCAATGCGTTCGATTTCGAGTGGACCAACAAGACCATCATGTACGGCGCTTACGCGCGTACCCAGTCGCCGTTCCAGAATTCGGACCTGATGGCGGAAGGAATGCCTCCCGCGGCTGAACTCGCGCTGCTCGAGCCGTTTCGCGGCCAGGTGCCGGATGAGGTTTTCGGCGCGCCGTTCGTCGCGCCGGTCACCGATGGATCGGGCCAGGATCGCACGCTGCTGCGCAAGGCGTCGCAACTCCTGCTGGACGCGGGTTGTCCGATCAAGGACGGCAAGCGGCGGTTGCCGAACGGGGATGCATTCCGGGTCGAATTTCTGCTCGACGAGCCGGCATTTCAGGCCCATCACGCGCCTTATGTCAAAAACCTCGGAACGCTCGGCATCGACGCCAGCGTGCGGCTGGTCGATCCGGTGCAGTATCGTTCACGCGTCGACGATTTCGATTTCGACCTTGCGATCCAGCGATTCAGCATGTCGTCCACGCCGGGCGATGCGATGCGGACGTTCTTTTCCTCGCGGGTCGCGGACGTCAAGGGATCGCAGAATCTTTCGGGCATCAAGAGTCCGGCGCTCGACGCGCTGATCGAGCGCATCATCGCCGCGGAGAACCGCGACGAGTTGCGCACCGCCTGCCGGGCTTTCGATCGTGTGTTCCGCGCGGGCCGCTATTGGGTACCGCAATGGTATTCAGGCAGCCACCGCATTGCCTATTGGGATGTCTTCGCCCATCCTCCGAAAATTCCGCGCTATGCGGGCTCCGTCGGTGTGCCGGATCTGTGGTGGACCGACGAGGCGAAAGCCAGAAAGCCCGATCAGGCCAAGCCTGAACAAACGAAGCCTGAATCAAACAAGCCCCAGCAGGCGAAATAAGTCATGAGCGCGTATATCGCCCGCCGCATCCTTCTGATGATACCCACGTTGCTGGGCATTCTGTTCGTGTCGTTCGTGGTCGTGCAGTTCGCGCCCGGCGGACCGGTCGAGCGGGTGATCGCGCAACTGTCGGGCTCGGACACCGGGGCCAGCTCACGCATTTCGGGATCGTCAGGCGGCGATTTCGCCTCGCGCCCTCAGGCCGGCGCATCCGCGGATGCGGTCAGCTCGAAGTATCGCGGCGCGCAGGGGCTGGATCCGGATTTCGTGAAAAGTCTCGAAAAGCAATTCGGCTTCGACAAGCCGGCGCCGGAACGCTTTGCCCTGATGGTGTGGAATTTCGCCCGCTTCGATTTCGGCAAGAGCTATTTCCGCGACGTCAGCGTGATCCAGCTCATCAAGGAAAAGCTGCCGGTCTCGATGTCGCTCGGCATCTGGATGACCTTGCTGACCTATCTGATCTCGATTCCACTCGGCATCCGCAAGGCCATTCAGGACGGTTCAAAGTTCGACGTCTGGACCTCCGGCATCATCATCATCGGCTTTGCGATTCCCGGATTTCTGTTCGCGATCCTGCTCATCATCCTGTTCGCGGGCGGATCGTTCTTCGACATCTTCCCTTTACGAGGGCTGACGTCGGACGGCTGGGCGCAATTTCCCTGGTATCAGAAAATTCTCGACTACTTCTGGCACATCACGCTGCCGCTGATCTCGATGGCGCTCGGCGCCTTCGCCACCATGACGCTGCTGACCAAGAATTCGTTTCTTGATGAAATCCGCAAGCAGTATGTCATGACCGCGCGCGCCAAAGGCTGCAGCGAGACGCAGGTGCTGTACGGGCACATCTTCCGCAACGCGATGCTGATCGTGATCGCCGGTTTTCCGAGCGCATTCATCCACGCGTTCTTCTCGGGCTCGCTGCTGATCGAGACGATTTTTTCACTCGACGGTCTTGGCCTGCTGGGCTTCGAGAGCGTGCTCAATCGCGATTATCCGGTGGTGTTCGGCACGCTGTTCATCTTTTCGCTGGTCGGCCTTGTGGTCAATCTGATTTCGGATCTGGCCTACATGTGGATCGATCCGCGAATCGATTTCGAGGCGCGCGAAGTATGACGGTGGCTCCGATCCCGCCAGTTGAGACGACTGCGCTATCGCCGTTGGGCGAGGCCGTGCCGCCGTCGCGCCATCCGCTTAGCCTATCGCCGCTCAACCAGCGGCGCTGGCGGAATTTCAAATCCAATCGCCGGGGCTACTGGTCGTTCTGGATTTTTTCGTTTCTGTTTCTGATCTCGCTGTTCGCCGAACTGATCGCCAACGACCGGCCATTCCTGATCAAGTTCGACGGCAAACTCTATTTCCCGGCCTTCGTGAGCTATTCCGAGACCACGTTCGGCGGCGACTTCGAGACCGCGGCGGATTATCGCGATCCCTATCTGCAAAAGCTGATCGCCGAGAAGAACGGCTTCGTGCTCTGGCCGCTGATCCGCTATTCCTACAGCACGCACAACCTCGATCTGCCGACGCCCGCGCCGTCGAAGCCGACATGGATGCTGACCGAGCAGCAGTGCAAGGCGGTGGTCGAGAAGAAGGGCGTCAGGGGCTGCCGCGATCTCGAATACAACTGGCTCGGCACCGACGATCAGGGCCGCGATGTGGTCGCGCGGCTGATCTACGGATTTCGCATTTCGGTGCTGTTCGGCCTCGCATTGACGATCATTTCATCGGTGATTGGAATCGCAGCCGGCGGCATTCAGGGCTATTTCGGCGGCTGGGTCGATCTGATGTTTCAGCGTTTCATCGAAGTGTGGACCGCGATCCCGTCGCTGTACCTGCTGCTGATCCTCTCATCCGTCTTGGTGCCGGGATTCTTCGTGCTGCTTGGAATCCTGCTGCTGTTTTCATGGGTGTCGCTCGTCGGACTTGTGCGCGCGGAATTCCTGCGCGGGCGCAACTTCGAATACATTCAGGCAGCGCGCGCGCTCGGCGTCTCGAACCGCACCATCATGTTCCGGCATCTGCTGCCGAACGCGATGGTCGCGACCATGACCTTCCTGCCGTTCATCGTGTCGTCCTCAGTGATGACGCTGACGGCGCTGGACTTCCTCGGCTTCGGCCTGCCGCCGGGTTCGCCATCGCTCGGCGAGTTGCTGTCTCAGGGCAAGTCGAATGTGCAGGCGCCGTGGCTCGGTTTCACCGGCTTCTTCTCGGTCGCGATCATGCTGTCGCTTTTGATCTTCATCGGCGAAGGCGTGCGCGACGCCTTCGATCCGCGCAAGACGTTTAGATAGAGGCAGGCATGTTGGACACGATCAACCAGCCTTTGCTCGATGTGCGTGATCTGTCGGTCGCGTTCCGTCAGGGCGGCAATGAGAGCGTCGCGGTCGATCATGTTTCTTTCTCGATCGATCGCGGGCAATGCGTGGCGCTGGTCGGCGAGTCCGGTTCCGGCAAATCGGTCAGCGCGCTGTCCGTTCTGAAGCTGTTGCCCTATCCCACTGCGTTTCATCCCTCGGGCAGCATACGCTTCAAGGGGCAGGAACTGCTCGGGATGAGCGAGCGGGAGATTCGCGGCATCCGCGGCAACGATATCTCGATCATTTTTCAAGAGCCGATGACGTCGCTCAATCCGCTGCACACCATCGAGGCGCAGATTGCCGAGGTGATCTACCTGCACAGCGGTGTGCGCGGCGCGATGGCGCGCGAACGAACGCTCGAACTGCTGACGCAGGTCGGCATTCCCGAGCCCGAAACCCGTCTGGCGAGTTACCCGCATCAGTTGTCCGGCGGCCAGCGGCAGCGCGTGATGATCGCCATGGCGCTGGCGAACGAGCCTGATCTGCTGATCGCGGACGAACCAACGACTGCGCTCGATGTCACCGTGCAGGCGCAAATCCTGAAATTGCTTGCCGACATTCGCACGCGGCTCGGCATGAGCATGTTGTTCATCACCCACGATCTCGGCATCGTGCGGCGCATCGCCGACGTGGTCTGCGTCATGAACAACGGCAAGATCGTCGAGCAAGGCCCGGTCGAGCAGGTGTTTACCGCCGCGCAACATCCCTACACCAAGGCGTTGCTCGCGGCGGAGCCGAAGCCGGATCCCGCGCCGCCGCGCCCGGGTGCGCCGGTGGTGATGTCATCGGACGATCTGAAGGTCTGGTTTCCGATCAAGCGCGGACTGCTGCGCAAGACCGTCGGACACATCAAGGCGGTGGACGGTGTCAGCGTGTCGGTGCGGCAGGGCGAGACGCTCGGCGTCGTCGGCGAATCCGGGTCGGGAAAAACGACGCTCGGTCTCGCGCTGTTGCGCCTGATTTCGTCGAAGGGGCCGATCGTGTTTCTCGGCAAGGATATTCAGGGGCTGAATTTCAAGGAGATGCGCCCGGTCCGCCGGGACATGCAGATCGTGTTTCAGGACCCGTTCGGTGCGCTCAGCCCGCGCATGTCGGTGGGCGACATCGTCGCCGAGGGCCTTGGCGTACATCAGCCGTCGCTGAACGAGGACGAGCGCGAGGCGCGGGTGATCAAGGCGCTGAAGGAGGTCGGGCTCGATCCAGCGACGCGCTTCCGCTATCCGCATGAATTCTCCGGCGGCCAGCGCCAGCGCATCAGCATCGCTCGCGCCGTGGTGCTGGAGCCGAATTTCGTGGTGCTGGACGAGCCGACCAGTGCGCTCGACATGCTGTTTCAGGCCCAGATGGTCGATCTGCTGCGCGACCTGCAACGCAAACGCGACCTGACCTACATGTTCATTTCTCACGACCTGCGTGTTGTGGCCTCACTGGCGAGCAACCTGATCGTGATGCGGCACGGCAAGGTGGTCGAGGAGGGTGTGGCGGCGGATCTCTTCAAGAATCCCAAGACCGATTACACCCGCGCGCTGTTCGCGGCGGCGTTCAACATCGAAGCAGCGCCGAATATCGTTCCGGAGATGTGAGATCTAGCTCAGCCGCCTGATGCTGGTCACATCGCTGCCCGCGGCTTTGATTCGTGCAATGGCGGCCTGCACAGGCTCGATCGCCGTGGCCATATGATGCGCGTTGGCGTGAACGATGGTGTCGCGGTCGCGCACGATGGCCACATGGCCCTTCCAGAAAATCAGGTCGCCGCGTTTGAGATCATGCCATTGTGCGGACGGAACCGCCGTGCCCAATGCAGCTTCCTGCATGTCGCTGTCGCGCGGCGCTTTGATACCTGCGGCGGCGAGGGACACCTGCACCAGTCCCGAGCAGTCGATGCCGAGGCTGGATTTGCCGCCCCACAGATAAGGCGTGCCCACGAAGCGTTCGGCGACTGTCACGAAATCTGTCTCATACGCGTCGAGCGGGGCGACATGCTGCGCAGGCAGGTAATGCCGCTGGCTGGTGATCGCGAACATTCCTTCGGTCTTGATGATCTGGACGCGCGCCCCGAGCGGCAGACTTTCGGCCGGCGGCAGCTTGATCGACGGGCCGGGGAAGGCAAACGTCTTCAGCGCCGTGACCTTATGCGTCGGCGTTGAGCGCGGCTGCACCAGCGCATTGTCCGGCAGCCATCCGACATAGCCGTCGGACTTCAATTGTCCCCACGCCCATCCCTCGGCGTCGCGATCGTAGATCATGACGCGTTCGCCCTTCAGCGCCTCGGTATCGAGCGCGGCGTCATGCGACGGCTCGCGGCGCAGCGGCGCGATCGGATCGAAGATTTCAAATTCCGTTCCGTCGACGAAGCGCGTGGCTTTCACCTGGCCTTCGAGATGTTTCGCGGCGAGGTCCGGCCGTGCGGGCGTGAGGCGTGAATCAGCCATAGCGCTCGCTCAACAGCTTGTAGATCGCGCGCGCGGCCTGGCACTCGCCGCCTTCGGGGCGGGCGGGCTTCGCCGTCGGCGTCCAGCCGTAGATGTCGACGTGAAGCCAGCTTTTGGCGCTCTCGACAAACCGCTTCAGAAACAGCGCGCAGGTGATCGAACCCGCGAACGCGCCGCCGGGCGCGTTGTTGAGGTTCGCGGTCTTGGAATCCAGCCACTTGTCGTATGGCATCCACAGCGGCATCCGCCACAGCGGATCGTTCTCCGTGCGGGCGTGGCGCGCGACATCGGATGCAAGGGATTCATCGTCGGTGTAGAACGGCGGCAGGTCCGGCCCCAGCGCGACACGGGCTGCGCCCGTCAGGGTGCCGAGATCGATCAACAGGTCGGGACTTTCTTCGTCGGCGAGCGCCAGCGCATCGGCCAGCACCAGCCGTCCCTCGGCATCGGTGTTGCCGATCTCGACGTTGAGACCCTTGCGCGAGCGGAAAATATCGAGCGGCCGGAATGCATTGCCAGCCACCGCGTTCTCGACGGCGGGAATCAGCACCCGCAGGCGAACCTTGAGCTTCGCATCCATGATCATGTGCGCCAGCGCAAGCACGTTGGCCGCGCCGCCCATGTCCTTTTTCATGATCAGCATGCCGCTGGACGGCTTGAGATCGAGACCGCCGGTGTCGAAGCACACGCCCTTGCCGACCAGCGTGATTTTGGGATGCTTCGGATCGCCCCATGTGATGTCGATCAGGCGCGGCGCGCGGGTGGAGGCCATGCCGACCGCATGGATCAGCGGAAAATTCTGCTTGAGCAGGTCGTCGCCGACGATGCAGGAGAACGCCGCGCCGAATTTGTCCGCAAGCGTCTGCGCGGCCTGCGCGAGTTCTTCTGGCCCCATGTCGTTGGCGGGCGTGTTGATCAGGTCGCGCGCCAGCGAAGCCGCGTCGGCCATGCGGGTGATGTCCGCCATGTCGATGTCGGGTGGCGGAACGAGCCGCGCGTCAGGCGCATCGTTCTTTTTGTACCGGCCGAAGCGATAACTCCCCAGCGCGAACGCGAGCGTGGCGAGCCGCGCATCGTGGGGCGGATTGGCGAAACTGTAGGTGCCGGCAGGCAGCAGGCCGGGCAACTGGCCGGGCCGGAACAGGTCGTGCCATTCGCTCGATTGATCCTCGATGCCGAACAGGACGTGGGCAAGCGACCCGTCGTCCGCCGGCAGCGCGAGATATTGGCCGGGCTTCGCGGTGAAAGCGTTGGCCGTCGCGAAACGCCGGGCGGCGGCGGGAAGGGTGGCGCTCAGCGCCTCCCAGGTCGATTTGGTTGCGAAGGTGATGGGAGTGGCGGAGGCGGAACTCTGAAAGGCAGGGTGCATGGGGTTCCCAGACAGGGCGGGTGACAGGCGGTCACTATAGCAGCGCCGCAGGGCTGTGCGGCAGGCTCAAGATCGCGTTTTGACACGTCTTTTGACCGAGTAGGGCCCGCACGCCGGATCAGCGGTTAACCAGCCATTAGGGTTAACGCTTTATTGCTGAACGCATCGGCTTCGCCAAACCTCGACAAGCGAGTCCATGTGTCATGCGTCATTCGTCCTTTTCCCGGCATCTCGGATCTGCCGCCGTCGCGGCTGTTCTCGCCGTCGGTCTTGCCGGCTGCCAGACCGCAGGCTCGCCGGATATCACCGGTTCGCTGAATGCGCGCGCGGACGCTGGCCCGGCCGAGGTTTCGCGCAACGAGATCGACGCCTATGGCGAGCGCTATCGTGCCAACCCGCGCGATGCGGCTGCCGCCCTTCAATATGGTCAGTCGCTGCGCAAGAACGGGCAGCGCCAGCAGGCCGTGGCCGTGTTGGAGCAGGCGACCATCGCCAATCCCGGCAACAAGACCTTGCTGGCGGCCTATGGCCGTGCGCTGGCCGACAACGGAAATTTCCAGCAGGCGTTCGACATCCTGACGCGCTCTCACACGCCTGCAAACCCGGACTGGCGAATCCTGTCGGTCCAGGGCACTACGCTCGATCAGATGGGCAAGCACGACGAGGCGCGCCGCTACTACACGAGCGCCCTGAAGATCGCCCCTGAAGATCCCTCCGTGCTGTCCAATCTGGGCATGTCGTATGTTCTCTCGAGGGAGTTACCCAAGGCCGAGGCGGTGCTGCGCCGGGCCTATCAGCGCGGCTCGACCGACGCCCGCGTCCGTCAGAATCTGGCGCTGGTGATCGGGCTGCAAGGCCGTTTCAGCGAGGCCGAGGCCATCGTGAAGGCCGACCTGCCGGCTGAGGAAGCTGAAGCCAATGTCGCCTATCTGAAGCAGATGCTCAGCCGCGACGGCCGCGGACCGCAGACAACGGCGGTGGCAGAGCCCCACCGGTCGTAAGCTCCTCGTCATTGCGAGCCGGGTCGGCGCCACAAGCGCGTTTACGCGCGTCTTCGACGCGCTATGGCCCGCCCGATGGCGCCGCGAAACAATCCAGCCGTGAGAATTAGCAAGTGGCGGGTCGCGTTGTCGCGAGCGCGCTGCGTGGAATGGCAATCAGACAGTCACATCGAGGGCAAGGGTGCAGCGTCCATTCGGACGCCGCGCCGCGTTACCTCATGTATTCCGTGACCTTGATGCCGGTCGGGCCGAGAATGACCACGAACAGGACCGGCAGGAAGAACACGATCATCGGCACCGTCAGTTTCGGCGGCAGCGCGGCGGCCTTCTTCTCGGCTTCGTTCATGCGCATGTCGCGGTTTTCCTGAGCCATGACGCGCAGCGTCTGTCCGAGCGGCGTGCCGTACCGTTCCGACTGCATCAGGGCGAGACAGACCGATTTCACGCCTTCGAGGCCGGTGCGTTTGGCGAGGTTTTCATAGGCCGTCTTGCGGTCCTGAAGATAGGACAGTTCCGCCGTCGTCAGCGAGAATTCCTCGGCCAGCGCGATCGACTGGGTGCCGATTTCATTGCTGACCCTGCGAAACGCGGCTTCGATCGACATGCCGGATTCGATGCAGATCAGCAGCAGATCGAGCGCATCCGGGAATGCGCGCTTGATCGACAACTGGCGCTTTGTGATCGCATTCTTCAGAAACACCATGGGGGCCTGCATGCCGGCCCAGGTGGCGCCGATGCATATGCCGATCTTCATCAGCGTGGTCTGCTGCATGTTCGAAATGACGAACACATAGAGCACCGCGCCGATCAGGAACACGATCGGCATGACGAGACGGAAGAAAAGAAACGTGACGTAAGGCGCCTGACCGCGATAGCCCGCCATGACCAGCTTGTCGCGGGCTTCTTCCTGGGCCAGCCATTTTCCCAGATTGAGCTTGCCGACGACGCCTTGCACCACCTGCTTCGGGTTCTGGCGCAGCGAGACCTTCTCGTTGCGGTTCATGCGCTCGCGCTCGCGCTGGCGGAGCCGCTCGCGCTCGCTGGCCACCGCCTTCATGCGCTTGGCAAGTCCTTCGCCCGCGAACATCGGCGTGATCAGCGTATAGGCGGTCGCGCTCGCCGCGATAGCGGCCAGAAGCATGGTCATGAATCTGACGTCGTGGAATTTTTCGATGAGAAGATCGATCATGGTTCCTCGTCAGAAATCGAAATTGATCATTTTCTTCATCACGAAGATGCCGGTCGCCATCCACAACGCGCAGGCGGCAAGCATCAGCCGCCCGGTCGGATGGGTCCACAACAGCGAGATGTATTCGGGCGTCATGATGTAAACCATGATCATCACGATCGGAGGCAGCGAGCCGATGATGCCGGCGGAAGCCTTGGCTTCCATCGACATCGCCTGAATTTTCGCCGACATTTTCCGCCGGTCGCGAAGCACCTTCGAGAGGTTTCCAAGGGCTTCCGACAGATTGCCGCCCGACTTGGTCTGAATCGCAACCACGATACCGAAGAAGTTTGCTTCCGGCAGCGGCATTCTTTCGTAGAGCCGCTGGCATGCGTCACCCAGCGGCATTCCGATGGTCTGCGTCTCGACGATGGCGCTGAATTCGCTGCGCAGCGGTTCCGGCGCATCGGCCACGACGACCTTGATGGAATCGAACAGCGGCAGACCGGCCTTGATGCCGCGCACGATGACATCCACAGCGTCGGGCAGGGCGTCGAGAAACTTCTTCTCGCGGCGCTTCTTGAGAAAGCCCAGCACCCACCGCGGCAGCCCGAAACCCATCGCGGCGGCGAAGCCGATCGCGGGCAGAAGCGCCATGCCGCCGATAAAGGCGGCGATCAGAACGGCTCCGCCCAGAACGGCCGAGCCGATCACGAATTGCTGTTTCGTCCAGGTCAGTCCGGCCTGGGAAATGCGGATCGACAGCGAGACCTTTTTCGTTGCCGCAAGGCGCTGCTCGAGCTCCTTCATCGAATCTTCGACCTGCACGCGGCGCGACCGCATCCGGTCATCGACACGCAAGGCGGGTGCCGAGCTCGTGAAGGATGCCCGGCGTTTCTCCGCCTGCTTTTCGCCGGAGAGCAATGGATAGACAAAAACCCAGGCCAGACCGCCGATGGTGAGAGCGGAGAGGAAGGCCAGCGCGAGCGCCTGCATGGTCATGGCGAGGCTCCCTATGTGCCGGGGTTGGCGACTTCGGCCGCGTCGAGCGCCGCGGCGAGTCGCTTTTCTTCGCCATAGTAGCGCGCACGGTCCCAGAACCGCGGACGGCCGATGCCGGTCGAGCGATGCCGCCCGATGATGTTGCCGTTGATGTCTTCACCCATCAGATCGTAGACGAAGAGATCCTGCGTGATGATGGTGTCGCCTTCCATGCCCATCACCTCGGTGATGTGGGTGATGCGGCGCGAACCGTCGCGCAGGCGGGCCGCCTGGATGACGATATCGATCGAGGCGCAGATCATTTCGCGAATGGTGCGCGACGGCAGCGAGAAGCCGCCCATCGTGATCATGGATTCGGCGCGGGACAGAGCCTCGCGCGGGTTGTTGGCGTGCAGCGTTCCCATCGATCCGTCGTGGCCGGTGTTCATCGCTTGCAGCAGATCGAATGCTTCGGGGCCGCGGACTTCGCCGACGATAATGCGTTCGGGGCGCATACGCAGGCAGTTGCGGACCAGATCGCGCATGGTGATCTGGCCTTCGCCTTCGATATTCGGAGGACGGGTTTCCAGTCGCACCACGTGGGGCTGTTGCAACTGAAGTTCCGCGGCGTCTTCGCAGGTGATGATGCGCTCGTCGTCGTCGATATAGTTGGTCAGGCAGTTCAGCAGCGTCGTCTTGCCGGAGCCCGTGCCGCCCGAGATCAGCACGTTGGCGCGGCAGCGTCCGATGACCTGCAGGATCTGGGCGCCTTCCGGCGTGATCGCTCCGAACTTGACGAGCTGATCGAGCGTCAGCTTGTCCTTCTTGAATTTACGAATGGTGAGCGCCGGCCCGTCGATCGATAGCGGCGGCACGATGGCATTGACGCGCGAGCCGTCGGCGAGGCGCGCGTCGCAGATCGGTGAGGATTCGTCGACGCGCCGGCCGACCTGGCTGACGATGCGCTGACAGATATTGAGCAGCTGCTGATTGTCGCGAAACCGGATTCCTGTGCGCTGGATCTTGCCGGCGACTTCGATGTAGACGGTGCCGGCGCCGTTGACCATGATGTCGGAGATGTCGTCGCGCGACAGCAGCGGCTCAAGCGGTCCGTAACCCAGAACGTCGTTGCAGATATCGTCGAGCAGTTCTTCCTGCTCGGAAATCGACATCACGATGTTCTTGATCGCGATGATCTCGTTGACGATGTCGCGGATTTCCTCGCGGGCCGACTCGACGTCGAGCTTTGCAAGCTGGGCGAGATCGATCGCCTCGATCAGCGCGCCGAAAATCGTCGCCTTGACCTGATAGTAGGCATCGGAACGCCGGGCTTCGGCCACGGGCGGGGGCGCGGCCGGGCGCGCCGGCGACAGCGGGGGCGATGCAACGCTCGCCATGGAAGGTGTGCTCGACCGCGCGGCGGCGGGCGTTACGTCTTGCCCACGGTCCGCATGCACTGGTGCCCGGACATCGGCCTCTGATCCGCTACGCTTACCAAACACGACGATACCCCACGCGAAAGTCTATTTTGCCCGAAGTTTCTCGAGCAAAGGCGAAAGGAACGAACTGCGCGGCTTCTTGGCTTCGCCACGTCCGGTCAGGCGCTGCGCGATCTGCAGAAACATCTCGGAGGTGCGATGGTTGGCCGCGATTTCCGCGATCATCTGTCCGTTGTTGGCGGCCGCGCCGAAAATCTGCGGCTCGAACGGAATGGTCACGATCGGCTGGCTTTCGATCGCCTTGGCGAATTCGCTGGTATTGATTTCGGGCCGTTTCGGCACGCCGGCCTGGTTGATACAGTAAAGCGGCGGCCTGTCGTTGGGCCGCGCGGCCTTCAGCGTATCGAACATGTTCTTGGTGTTGCGCAGGTTGGCGAGATCGGGGCACGCGACAATGAGGATGTCGTCCGCGCCGACCAGCGCGCGCTTGGTCCATCCCGACCACTGATGCGGCACGTCGAGCACGATGCACGGCATCGTGGTGCGCAGCGTATCGAAAATCGAATCGAAGGCGTCGGTGCCGAAATCATAGACCCGCTCGAGCGTGGCCGGAGCGGCGAGCAGGCTGAGATGGTCGGTGCATTTGGACAGCAGGCGATCCATGAAGGCGGTGTCGATGCGGTCCGGCGAGAAAACAGCATCGGCGATGCCCTGCGGAGGGTCCTGGTTGTAATCGAGGCCCGCGGTTCCGAATGCAAGGTCGAGATCGGCGACAACCGAATCCAGCGCGAGATCGCGCGCGATCGCCCAGGCGACGTTGTGCGCCACCGTGGATGCGCCGACACCGCCCTTGGCGCCGACGACAGCAATGATCCGGCCGACGGCTTTCGCTTCGGCGACCGAGAACAGGCCGCAGATCGAGCGCACGACGTCGAGAGGCGCGACGGGAGCGATCATGTAGTCGCTGATGCCGCGACGCACGAGTTCGCGATACAGCACGACGTCGTTGACGCGGCCCACCACGACGACGCGGGTGCCGGCGTCGCACACCGTTGCAAGCTGGTCGAGGCCGGACAGAATGTCGTTCCGGCCCTCGGTTTCGAGAAGAATGACGTTCGGCGTCGGCGCGGTGCGGTAGGCCTCTATGGCCGCCGCCATGCCGCCCATTTGAATCTTGAGATGGGCCTTGTCCAGACGCCGGTCTTCACCGGCAGCCTGCACGGCCGCGGCGGTTTCGACGGTTTCGCAGAATGCCTGTATGGAGACGCGCGGCGCCGGCGCGATATGTTCGTCCGCGGCGGGAGAGGCCGAACCGTCTTCCTGATCTTGACGCGCGTAACTAATCATTTGCCTACATCGCTGAGTTTGGCCTTGTCGGCTTCCGGATAGACGGTCGTTGTCGTCATGCCCTTGCGATACTTGTCGAACGCAATGTTGCGGCGAGGCGTATAGGCCGGCGTCTCGGACCGTGGCTGAACGAGATCGGACGGATTGTCGACCATCGCCGCCATATTGCGCTGTGTGGCGCAGCCGAGATTGTAGTAAGGCCGGTTTTCCAGATAGCCCTTGTTCTTGACGGACGGGCCGAGGTCTTCCGGCCAGGTGCCGCAAGGACCGGCGTCGGCGGTGATCCGCGGATAGTTCACGCGGATGGTCGCAAACAGCCGGGGATCGGTCGGCCGGTAATTCCGGACGATGACACCGCGCGCCGGAACGCCGGAGGCGGCGAGGATGCCCTGGATTTCGCGCAGCGAGTCGGTCGCGACGCGGGCGTTCGGGGTGTTGACCGGCATATCGATGATGATGCCGCCGGTGCCTTCACGCAGCCAGGTTTCCGCAAGGCCCGCGATGTCCGAGCGCTGCGCGGAGGTGAGACCGCCTCGCCCGCTGCCGACGAAGACTTCTGTCGTGCGATTGGCTTCCTGAATCACGATGGGATGGCGCTGGCGGTAGTCGTTCGGAATGCTGCCCGTCACCGTGTCCTGATCCGTATGCGTGCAGGCTCCCAACGCGGCAGACGCCCCGAGAAGGGCGACTGCGACCCGCAGGCTGCGCTTGAGATGGGGTACTCGTATCGTCATCGCTACTGTCCTTGTCCCATCTCAGTCGGTGATAAAGCCGTAGGTGCCGCGATACTTGCGGCCCGGCTCAGCACGTCCGGGAGCGCCGTAGATTCGGTTGATATTGCCCAGCAGGTCCGACTGCGGATCGGCGGCATCGGCAAACCCGTCGTCGGGACGCGACAGATCCTTCTGCGCGACCGCGCGGACGATGTAAGGAGTCACGAGCACCATGAGTTCGGTGTTGCGGTTGACGTAATCGCGGCTGCGGAACAGCGTTCCGAGCACGGGCAACTGTGCCAGTCCGGGCAGGCCGTTGATGGATTGCTTGGTCTGTTCCTGAATCAGGCCGGCCATCGCCATCGAGCCGCCCGATGGAATTTCAAGAGTCGTTTCCGCGCGGCGGGTCTTGACCGATGGAATGGTCAGGGTGCTTCCCGCCTGTTCCAGCGTGATGGCGTTGTCCGGCGACAGTTCGGAGACTTCGGTCATCACCCGAAGACTGATGCGGCCTTCCGACAGAACCATCGGCGTGAAGTTCAGCGCGATGCCGAACTTCTTGAAATCGATCTGTGTGGTACACGCGCGGGTAATCGGGTCGCAGGTGTATCCCTTGGGCAGCGGAAATTCGCCGCCCGCGAGGAAGGTTGCGGATTCGCCGGAAATCGCGGTGAGATTCGGTTCCGCAAGCGTGCGGACGACGCCTGCGCTTTCCATGGCGCGCATGGTGGCCTGCACAGCCGGCACGCCTCCCACCCCGGAGCCAAATCCGGCTTTCGCGGAGTTGCCGGCGACCAGCGGGCGTCCGAAAGCCGTGAATGGATTGTTGTTGTTGAAATTCACGACGGCGGTGCCGTAGTTCATGCTCGCGCTCAGGTCGATGCCGAGCTGCTTGATGATGTCGCGCTGAACCTCGGCGACGGTGACCTTGAGCATGACCTGATCGCGCCCGCGAACCGCGATGCTGTTGACGACCTTGTCGGTGCCTCCGGCCAGCCGCATGGCCATTTCCTGCGCCTGCTGCGCTTCCAGCGGATTGGAGACCGAGCCGGACAGCACGACGCCGTCGCCGACGCCCTCGATCCGGATGTCGGAGTTCGGAAATGCCTGCTTCAGCGCGGCGCGGACGCCGTTGAGATCACGCGTGACCGCGATATCGTAAGCGGCGATCTGCTGGCCTGTGCTGTCGAAGAAGATGATGTTGGTCTGACCGACAGCGGCACCGATGATGTAGGCGCGCTGCGCCGAACGCACGACGGCGTTGGCGATTTTCGGATCGGCGACCAGAACGTCCTTGATGTCGCGCGGCAGGTCGATGACGACGGATTTTCCGATGCCGAGCGGCAGGAAGCGCGCGTTCAATTGGCCGCCCGCGGAGGCTACGGCAGCCACGGGAGCGCGATAGTCGCTCGCGATGACGGGCGACAACGCGGGGTTCAGCGTCAGCGCCGAGACCGCGGCAAACGACAGGGCACGCACCATAAAGGTCCGCACGGCTGCCTGATGTCCCTCTCGCCTCATTCTATTCGCCCTCTCGATCACTTTCGTGTCGTCGTCATTGTGGTTGGAATGCCGTAGCGAACGACGTTCACCGTGTCGCCCTTGTCGGTGAGGATGATGTCTTGCTGGCCGGCATCGACGAGGCTGCGCAGCGCGAGCGACAATGTTCCGCTCTGCCGCGCGCGCGCCAGTGATTCCGCCTGTTCAGGCTTGAGCTCAAGCGTGGCGGTCTTGCCGACCACGACCTTCTGTCCGTCTTTTTCCCCCACCGTCTGGTCGATCGCGAGAACGCGGACGTTGACCAGAATGGTTTCGGAATTGATGACATCGACATTGCTGCCGCTTCGGTCGGCGACCTTGTCGCGCTTGGTTAGAATGACATCGACCTTGTCGTTGGGCAGGATGAATCCGCCGGCGCCGGTTTCCGGCGAAATCTCGGTCGAGATCGCGCGCATGCCGGTCGGCAGGATGGCGGCCATGAAGCCGGAGCCGTTGCCCTTCACGAGTTTGGTTTCGCGGATCGGTTCGCCGGCCATGAACGGCGAGCGCGCAATGGACCCGACGATCTGGCTCATTGCCTCGGCGCGATCATTGCGGCGGATGAAGCTCGAACTGGCGGTAGTCGTGGGCCAGGATTGCCATTGCAGATCGTCCGGCGTGACCGTCTGGCCCAGCGGAATATCGCCACGGGCGACGAGAACGTCGGTCGTATCCATCTGGGGCGTTTCGGCGACCGGCTTGGGATCGGAACCGCTTGCAAGGTAGGCTGCAGCGCCGCCGGCACAAATGGCAACGGTCAGGACGACAATCCGCGCGGTATTCATACGCTCACTTCCCACATCACGCCGCGACGCACCTGTCGCTGTGGCGGGATTTGACCAGTTAAAGGTCAAAGCATGGTTAATGAGGCGTATCTAAATCGCGTTAACGAGATGTTGCCGACGCGTTCACTGGCCGATGAAGCGGGCGAGGTCGACTGCCTTCATCCATTCGGTGTCCGGGTAGACGATCAGCGCTCCCAGGGCGAGCGCGATGCCGTAGGGAATTCCGCTTTGCCGGTCGTGCAGGCGTTGCAGCCATTGCTGGGAACCGAGCATGTAGGGCAGAGGCCATTGCCGGAATTCAAGCAGCAGCAGGGTCAGCGCGCCGCCGAACAGGGACGCATAGACCAGAAAGTTCATCAGGTGCTCGAAGCCGAACCACAGCGCCGCCGTCGCGGCGATCTTGGCGTCGCCGCCCCCGACCCATCCCATGGCGAAGCACCCGAAGGCGACCACCAAAACGGCGATGCCGGCGCCCGCGTGCATCGCGATGCTCTGCATCGGCATGCCGCCGAATGCCGCCAGTACGAAGAAGCCGGCCAGCAGCAGCAAGGAGACCCGGTTCGAAATCGTCATGGTGAGAAGATCGCTTGCCGCGGCAAACGCGATCAGTGCGGGGAACAGGAAAAGCCGGGCAAGATCGAGGATCATGGCGTGTCGGAGGCCATTGGATGTTCAGGACAATGAGCGGTCAGGGGCAGACTAGCGCTCACAAATGAACAATCGTGAAACGAAGCCCCGGCAGTTTCTGCGATCCGGAACAGGATTGTCAGCGTTGCGAGGATCAGCGCCGCGCAAACCGTCATTGTTATGTCGCGCCGGGAACGGGCCGGGCGCGGCAGGATTGCATGGGGGTGCCTGCGGGCATCGGAGGGCTGCATTCGCAATTCAACTCAACTTGCATCGATCGCGTAAAGGTAGTCGACGAACAAAAAGGGCTTCGGTCTCCCGAAGCCCTTTGTGTCCGTAAGAACGCGGTCGCTTAGTTGGTGAGCGACGAAGTGATCTTGGTGAAGGTGCCCGAGAGCTTGGTGCCCGTGCCATTGACTGCCGCGATGACAGCAAGGGCGATGCCCGAAGCGATCAGGCCGTATTCAATAGCGGTGGCGCCGGATTCGTCCTTGACGAAACGAGCAATGAGCTTGGTCATCAGTAACTCCATTTGTACACGTGGCTGCAGAACTCTGGTCTTTGCGGGGCGGAAACCACCGTGACCATGGTGTCAACGTAAGGGCCAGGAATTGCAGCGCAGTTAATTCGATTGCGGAAAGACCAGGGTATTCGGCTCTTCTTGCGAACGGTAAATGCTGATTTAACGGCATCGCGTAAAGGCGATGACTTCGATCGAGCCGTTGTTTCAAGCGCGTTTCCGGATGGCGCTGGCGCCGCGAACGCGTTCCGTTTGCAGTTCATTCATCAATTAACGTCAGATTTGCCATGTCGGGCGCCGGCACCGTTGCGTATCGTTTTTGCCGGCTTGTAGACGTCCCGGAGTAGAGTATGTCCAATGTTTCGCGTCGTTACGCGCGCGGGTCCGTCGCGTTGCGGGTTCTCGTGGCTGGATTCCTGATGTGTCCGGTGGTGACGCTCGCCGGAACCGGCGAAGGTCCGGTCGAGGTGGTTGTGGACCAGGCCAAGGTCGTCAAGCTGCCGGAGAAGGTCGCCACGATCGTGGTCGGAAACCCCTTGATCGCCGATGTGACCCTCCAGCCCGGCGGCATGGTGGTGGTCACCGGCAAGGGCTACGGCTCGACGAACATGATCGCCATGGATCGCGCCGGCGCCATTCTGACCGACCGCTCCATCCAGGTCGAAGGCCCGAGCGACAAGCTGGTGACGGTCTTCCGCGGCCTCCAACGTGAATCCTACAGCTGTACGCCGGCCTGCCAGCGGCGCGTCACGCTGGGTGACGGACAAGACTATTTCACGCAGACGCTGGGCCAGACCGGCAATCTGATCGGGCAGGCCAGCGCCGCCGGATCCAAGCCCTGATGTGAAGCATCGGCGCGGAATGATTCGGTTAACAATCTGTTAATCCCGCGCCGCATGTTGTTTTGATCCGGCGCAAGCATTCAACAATCTCTGTCGGCTATTCTCGGCGGTAGTTATTTCCGCTGCATCACAAGGATAGTCCGATGCGCTCGCCTGCGACATCGCTGACCGCGCTCAACAAGACGCTCCGCCGGTTTCGCCGCAACCGGCACGGCTCCGCCGCCGTCGAGTTTGCGTTTATCGCTCCGATATTCTTTGCGTTGCTGTTCGCCATTATCGAAACCGCGCTGATGTTTTTCGCGGCCCAGGTTCTGGAAACCGGGACGCAGGATGCGGCGCGCCTGATGCTGACGAACCAGGCTCAGGGCGCAAACATGACGCAGGCGCAGTTTCAGCAAAATCTGTGCGACCGCATCAAGTCGCTGTTCACGTGTGACAGCAACCCTGCCGGTCCGCTTGTCGTGTCCGTGAGGGCGTATCCGGCGAATACGCTTATTCCGGCCGCCGACCTTGCCGCCCCGATCAACGGCGGAAATTTTGTCAACACGTCCGTCTATCAGATGCCGAAATCCGGCGAGACCGTCCTGATCCGTGCGTTCTATCAGTGGCCGCTGTACGTCACCCAGCTCGGCTACAACATCGCGAACATCGGAGCCAACACGTCCAACGCCAAGCGCCTGCTGGCGGCTACAACTGCATTCCGCGTCGAACCGAATGGCTCATGAGATGACTGGGAGATCAAAGATCATACCTCGCGGCCGCAGGCTCGCAACTCGCTTCGCGCGGGACGCGCGTGGTCTGGCCGCGGTCGAATTCGCGTTCATTCTGCCGCTGATGCTGACGCTGATATTCGGTACGATCGAAGTGTCGAGCGGCGTGGCGATCGACCGCAAGGTGACGCTGGTTGCGCGGTCGTTGTCCGATCTCGTCTCGCAAGGGACGCAAGTGACGCAAACCGAGCTCACAAACTTCTTCGGGTTGGGCAGCGCCATCATGTCGCCCTATCCCGTGACGGCGACGACCATGACGCAGAAGGTGTCGGCGATCAGCATCGATGCATCGAAGGTGGCGAAGGTGGTCTGGAGTTACAGAGGCGTCGTTGCCGGAAGTTCAATCACCGTGACGAAGGAATATGCGAAGGATACGGTCATCACCACCATTCCGCCCGGACTTCTGGTTGCGAACACGCAGCTGATCTGGAGCGAGGTGACGTATACCTATATCCCGATCATCGGCTTCGTGATGAAGGGGGGATTTCCCCTGAGCGACGAGTGCTTCACGCGCCCGCGTCAATCCGAAACGGTTATAGGCCCGACGAGCTGATCGGATTGTCAAAACTGGCGAGAAATAAAAAAGGCCGTGCGAACCGCACGGCCTTTTCATTTTGGTCTACGGCTGGAATTCCGCAGCGGAAGCTGCGGAGCCTCCGTTAGCCAGCGGCGCGCAGATTGTCGGCCGACGACTTGCCCGAACGGCGATCAGCGACGATTTCGTAGGAAATCTTCTGGCCTTCGCGCAGCGTTCCCAGACCAGCGCGCTCGACGGCGCTGATGTGAACGAACACGTCATTTCCGCCGTCATCCGGCTGAATGAATCCGAAACCCTTAGTCGCGTTGAACCACTTCACAGTTCCCATGCTCACGCAGGTAGTCCTTCTCAAGATAGTTATAGTCGTAGCCCACGTTCAAATGGGCTGGTGAGATCGAAATTTGGATGAGGTCGTCAGCGTCTAAACCGGCTGTACCGGTGGATAGCTAGGTCGTCCGGCCGAAGATCGATCTGTGAATATTAGGCGAAATACGCGTTCAAAACAATCCTGCCATGCGCGGATTTTTGGGTCCGCGTGACAGGGCTCCAAAACCGGAATCGCGCACGGCTTGTGCCGTGCGCAATCTGTCGGTCGCGCGGAGCGCCGCCGTTACCTGCGGCGGAACTGCCCACGCGGAGGAGTGCCGCGGGGCGGGCCGCCACCTGGACGTTCGTCCTTGTGACGGAAAATCAGACGACCCTTCTCAAGATCGTAAGGCGACATTTCGATGGTCACCCGGTCGCCCGCCAGTGTCTTGATGCGGTTCTTCTTCATCTTCCCGGCAGTGTAGGCGACGATTTCGTGTCCGGCATCGAGCTGGACGCGATAGCGCGCATCGGGAAGAATTTCGGTCACCAGTCCTTCGAACTGGATCAGCTCTTCTTTGGCCATAAAGTCTCCAAGTCCTCTAATCGGTACTTATGAAATCAGGTTACGAGCGTTGCGGGCGCTGATTGCGCCGGGGCTGGTTCTGCGCCGGGCGGCTTTCCCGGTGCAGGAAGGCGACCCCCTGAATACCCTCGCTCTTGGCATTTTGCGATGGCCGAGATTGCTCATGGCGGCCGGCTTCGTGACGGTCGGACTGCGGCATCCCACCGTTCGGACGGCGGCGGCGGCGCGGACCCTGCGACCCGGGCGCGGCATCGTTGGAACGCGGCGTCTGTCCATGCGGACGGCCACCACCGCGATGCTGTGACGGGGCAGGAGCGGGGGCTGCCGTGCGCTGACCGCCCGGTGTGCGGCGATCTTCCTTCGGCAGCGTGATTTTGATCAGTCTTTCGATATCGCGCAGATAGCTGAGTTCCTCACCGCCGGCCACCAGCGAAATCGCCGTGCCTTCGGCGCCGGCGCGCGCGGTGCGGCCGATGCGGTGGACATAGCTTTCGGGAATGTTCGGCAGGTCGAAATTGAACACGTGGGTGATGCCGTCGACATCGATGCCGCGTGCGGCAATGTCGGTGGCGATCAGGGTACGGATCTCGCCGGTGCGGAACGCCGCGAGCACGCGCTCGCGGTGGTTCTGCGACTTGTTGCCGTGAATGGCGTCGGCGGGAATGCCTGCGCGGGCGAGGCCTTTCACGACCTTGTCGGCGCCGTGCTTGGTGCGTGTGAACACCAGCGCGCGGTTGACCGGCTCGGACTTGAGCAACTGCGCCAGAATGGCGGGCTTGGCCGCGTGATCGACCTGGATGATGCGCTGGGCGATGCGTTCCACCGTGGACGCCACCGGCGTGACGGCGACGCGGGCCGGATTGTGCAGCATCTGTTCGGCGAGGTCGGCGATGTCCTTCGGCATGGTCGCCGAGAAGAACAGGGTCTGGCGCTTGACCGGCATCTTGGCGACGATTTTGCGGATGTCGTTGATGAAGCCCATGTCGAGCATACGGTCGGCTTCGTCGAGGACGAGAAATTCGACCTGATTGAGCTTCAGGGCATTGCCCTGGACCATGTCGAGTAGACGGCCCGGCGTCGCCACCATGACGTCGACGCCCTGCATGACGGAGCGGACCTGACGGCCCATCGGGACGCCGCCGATCGCCAGCGCCGAGGTCAGCTTCACATGCCGTCCGTAGGCGTTGAAGCTCTCGAGGATCTGGCCGGAGAGTTCGCGGGTGGGGCTCAGCACCAGCACGCGGCAGGTCTTGGGCTGCGGCTTGATGCGGTTTTCCAGCAGGCGATGCAGGATCGGGAGCGCGAAGGACGCGGTCTTGCCGGTGCCGGTTTGCGCGATGCCGATCACGTCTCGGCCGGTGATCGCGATGGGAATGGTTTGAGCCTGGATTGGGGTGGGCGTGACGTAATTTTCTTCTTTAAGTGCACGCGAGATTGGATCGGCGAGGCCGAAATCCTGAAAGGAGGTCAAAAGGGTATCTTTCTATGAGTCATGGCGCGCGCCCGACAGGGATGTCAGGTGCGGGCGGGTGTCTGAGACACCCGCGTGTCTGGGGCGTCGGTTTTGGTTAGCTGAAGGGGCAAGCCAGAAACCGTAAACGGGATCAGAACACGCGGCTCGCAAAGACCTGATGATTCTCAAGGTCGTGGCGCTCATATGGAACAAGAACGCGGCGCTTTCAAGGTAAAACCTGCGGATCTGGTTTCCAGACGAAGTTTGATGGTCCTGAGACCTATGGTTCCGGCAGCGTCTACTGCTTTAATTTTAGACAGCACTACAATTATGCTTATAAATTATGCAGTTGCAAAAAACAATGCCAGTCTCGCAGCTCAGAAAATAAGCAGCCGCCACAAGCCGTGTCTCTGGAAATTGTTTTCCCTTTATATGTCAATTGCTTAGTGAAATCTGCGCAATGGCATAGTTCTTGCGATTCCCTTAACGCCGCCGGCCGAGGGCCGTCGTACAGCGTTTCACGTCTGCGTCAGGGAGATGACATCGCATGACACCGCATTTCAATACCGCTGCAATTGCGCCGTTCAGCCGCCGAAAATGGCTGGCTGCGACCGCGGGCCTTTTTCTGGGCCTCGCTACGTTTGGTCAGGCTCAGGCCCAGGACACCATCAAGGTCGGCGTTCTTCATTCGCTGTCCGGAACCATGGCCATCAGCGAAACGACGCTGAAGGATACGATCCTGTTCCTCATCGATGAGCAGAACAAGAAGGGCGGCGTTCTCGGCAAGAAGCTCGAGGCCGTCGTTGTCGATCCTGCCTCCAACTGGCCGCTGTTCGCGGAAAAGGCCCGCGAACTGATCACCAAGGACAAGGTCTCGGTGGTGTTCGGCTGCTGGACCTCGGTGTCGCGCAAGTCCGTGCTGCCGGTGTTCAAGGAGCTGAACTCGATCCTGTTCTATCCGGTGCAGTACGAAGGCGAAGAGAGCGAGCGTAACGTGTTCTACACGGGCGCTGCGCCGAACCAGCAGGCGATCCCTGCGGTCGACTATCTCGCCAAGGAAGAAAAGGTGCAGCGCTGGGTTCTGGCCGGCACCGACTACGTCTATCCGCGCACCACCAACAAGATCCTTGAAGCCTACCTGAAGTCGAAGGGCGTCAAGGCCGAAGACATCATGATCAACTACACGCCGTTCGGTCACTCGGATTGGCAGACGATCGTGGCCGACATCAAGAAGTTCGGTTCGGCCGGCAAGAAGACGGCGGTGGTTTCGACCATCAACGGCGACGCCAACGTGCCGTTCTACAAGGAACTCGGCAATCAGGGCATCAAGGCGACCGACATTCCGGTTGTCGCGTTCTCGGTCGGCGAAGAAGAACTCGCCGGCATCGATACCAAGCCGCTGCTCGGCCATCTTGCCGCCTGGAATTACTTCCAGTCGATCAAGACGCCGGAGAACGAGGCTTTCATCAAGTCCTGGCAGGCCTACACCAAGAATCCGAAGCGTGTGACCAACGATCCGATGGAAGCGCATGTGATCGGCTTCGACATGTGGGTGAAGGCTGTCGAGAAGGCCGGTGCGGTTGACGCCGACAAGGTGATCGACGCGCTCCCGGGCATCAAGGCGAAGAACCTCACTGGCGGCGTGTCGGAAATGCTTCCGAACCATCACATCACCAAGCCTGTGTTCATCGGCGAAATCAAAGGCGATGGCCAGTTCGACGTGGTGTGGAAGACCCCCGGTCTCGTGGCTGGCGATGCATGGTCGAAGGAGCTTGATGGCTCCAAGGACCTGATTGGCGATTGGGTCGGCAAGAAGTGCGGCAACTTCAACACCAAGACCAACAAGTGCGGCGGTCAGGGTTCCTGATCTGAGGTTTGAGTTGAGCGTCATTGCGAGGAGTTCTTGCGACGAAGCAATCCAATCCTTTGCGTTCTTATGGATTGCTTCGCTTCGCTCGCAATGACGACTTCCTGGAGTTTGTAACAACTATGAAGGCGGCGGCAGTCGCCGCCTTCCTCTTGCCTCTGCCGGGGTTGTCAGGTGTTTTCCATTTTTCTCAATCGCTGCCGGGCGTCGATCCTCGCGCTGGCGCTCGTGATCGTCTCGGGCGTGCCGGTGCTGGCCGGTCCCTTTGAAGACGCCGTTGCGCAATTCGCGAACGATTCATTTTCCGATACCGAAGCCGCCGTCGGGGCGCTTGCGACCAGCGGCAATCCGCTGGCTTTCTCCATCATAGATGCGCTCAAGGACGGCCGCCTGCTGGCCGATCCGCAGGGCAAGAAGGTGTTCGTCAAGGACAAGGGCGGCAAGATCACCGACGCTGCGACCGGCGCTGCCGTCGCCGATGCGCCCGCGAACACGACCGTCGTTCGTCTCAACAACCGCCTGCGCCGGACCGTGGACGCTGCGCTCGGCGGGCTGACGCTGCTCTCGCCGGATCCGGCGACCCGTATTCAGGCCGCGCAGTCCGTGTTCAAGACCCATGACCTTGCATTCCTGCCGGTGATCGAAGGCGCGTTGCAGAAGGAAACCAACGCCGGCGCGAAGCGGGCGTTTTCCGAGGCCAAGGCGTCGATCATGCTGTTCGATCCCAAGGCGTCGGAGGCCGACAAGCTCGACGCCATCTCGGTTATTCGCGAACGCGGCGATCAGGACGCGCTGGCGATCCTGACCGGGCTGCCTGCGGATCAGTCGCCCGCGCTGGCGCGCACCGCTGCCGCAGGCATCAATTCGATTCAGCGAACGCTCTCGATATGGGCCACCGCGCAGAACGCCTGGTATGGCCTGTCGCTCGGATCAGTGCTGCTGCTCGCTGCCATCGGTCTGGCGATTACCTTCGGCGTGATGGGCGTCATCAACATGGCGCACGGCGAAATGGTGATGATCGGTGCATACGTCACCTTCGTCGTGCAGGAGACGATCCGCACCAGCTATCCGGGCCTGTTCGACTATTCGCTGCTGATCGCGGTGCCGCTGGCGTTTCTGGTGGCGGGGATCATCGGCGTCATCATCGAGCGAACCATCATCCGTTTTCTCTACGGCCGCCCGCTGGAGACCCTGCTCGCGACATGGGGCCTCTCGCTGGTGCTGCAGCAGGCGGTGCGCACGATGTTCGGCCCGACCAATCGCGAGGTCGGTAATCCGTCATGGATGAGCGGCGCGTTCGAGATCGGCCAGATGACGATCACCTACAACCGGCTCTGGATCGTGGTGTTCACCATCGCGGTGTTCTTCATCCTGCTCGGCATGCTGCGCTTCACAAGTCTTGGATTGGAGATGCGCGCAGTCACCCAAAACCGCCGCATGGCGGCCTCCATGGGCATCGCGACCTCGCGCGTCGACGCGCTGACCTTCGGCCTCGGCTCCGGTATTGCCGGGATCGCCGGCGTGGCGTTGTCACAGATCGACAATGTTAGTCCCAACCTCGGCCAGAGCTACATCATCGACTCGTTCATGGTGGTGGTGTTCGGCGGCGTCGGAAATCTCTGGGGCACGCTGGTCGGCGCGCTGACGCTCGGCATGGCCAACAAGTTTCTTGAGCCGGTGGCGGGCGCGGTGCTCGGCAAGATCGCCATTCTGGTGCTGATCATTCTGTTCATCCAGAAACGGCCGCGCGGCCTGTTCGCCCTCAAGGGCCGGTCGGTGGAAGCATGACGCCGTATTTTCTCACCCGCTCGCTCAACAAGAGCGCGACGATCTTTCTGCTGATCGTCGCGGCGGTCGGCGTTCTGGTGCCGCTATCCAATCTGCTGTTGCCGGAGAATTCGCCGTTTCAGGTGCCGACCTATCTGATGGCGCTGTTCGGCAAATATCTCTGCTACGCCATTCTCGCGCTCTCGATCGATCTGATATGGGGCTATTGCGGCATTCTCTCGCTCGGCCACGGCGCGTTCTTCGCGCTCGGCGGCTATGCGATGGGCATGTATCTGATGCGGCAGATCGGCTCGCGCGGCGTTTACGGCAACCCGGTGCTGCCGGACTTCATGGTGTTCCTGAACTACAAGGCGCTGCCGTGGTACTGGTACGGCTTCGACATGTTCTGGTTCGCGGCGCTGATGGTGCTGGTGGTGCCGGGACTGCTCGCGTTCTGCTTCGGCTGGCTCGCGTTCCGCTCGCGCGTCACCGGCGTGTATCTGTCGATCATCACGCAGGCGATGACTTATGCCTTGTTGTTGGCGTTCTTCCGCAACGACTTCGGCTTCGGCGGCAACAACGGCCTGACCGATTTCAAGGACATCCTCGGCTTCAATGTGCAGGCACAGGGGACGCGCGCGGTGCTGTTCATCCTGTCATGCATGGCGCTGGCCGCCGCGTTCCTGATCTGCCGCGCCATCGTCACCTCCAAACTCGGCAAGGTACTGATCGCCATTCGCGATGCTGAATCCCGCACGCGGTTCCTCGGCTATCGCGTCGAGAACTACAAACTGTTCGTGTTCACGCTGTCCGCCTGCATGGCGGGCGTCGCCGGCGCGCTGTACGTGCCTCAAGTGGGGATCATCAATCCCGGCGAGTTCGCGCCGGGCAACTCCATCGAAGCCGTGATCTGGGTCGCTGTTGGCGGGCGTGGCACGCTGACGGGTGCTGCGCTCGGCGCCATCGTCGTCAACTACGCAAAGACCGTGTTCACGTCCGGCGCGCTCGCGCCGTACTGGCTCTTCATGCTGGGTGCATTGTTCATTCTGGTGACGCTGCTGCTGCCGAAAGGCATCGTCGGCACCGTCAAGGAATGGTGGGGCAAGCGGCAGGACCGGATCGACGCGAACGCGGCAAGCGCCGCGGCGGAAGACGGTGTGACCGAGCAAGGTCTGCCTAAACCACGTCTGGCGGAGTAGGCACATGAACGTCATGGACACCCGCGCCACATCGGCCATGCTCTATCTCGACGGCGTGCACGTCTCGTTCGACGGCTTTCACGCCATCAACAATCTGTCGCTGGTGATCGCGCCGGGCGAAATGCGCGCCATCATCGGTCCCAACGGCGCCGGCAAGACCACGATGATGGACATCATCACCGGCAAGACCAAGCCGGACGAGGGCGACGTGCTGTTCGACGGCAAGGTCGATCTGACGCGGCTGGATGAAACCCAGATCGCCGAACTCGGCATCGGCCGGAAATTCCAGAAGCCGACGGTGTTCGACAGCCAGACCATCGAGGACAATCTGCTGCTGGCGCTGAACGTCGATCACCGTGTGCGCGGCACGCTGTTCTGGCGCGAGACACCGGACGAAAGCGAGCGGATCGACCGCGTGCTGGAAACCATTCGTTTGACGGACTCGCGCGACCGGCTCGCTGGAGCTTTGTCCCACGGGCAGAAGCAATGGCTCGAAATCGGGATGCTGCTCGCGCAGGACCCCAAACTGCTTCTGGTCGATGAGCCGGTGGCGGGCATGACTGATGTGGAAACGCATCAGACCGCCGAACTGCTGAAAGAGATCAACAAGGAAAAGACCGTGGTGGTCGTCGAACACGACATGACCTTCGTGCGCGAGCTTGGCGTGCGGGTGACGTGTCTGCACGAGGGCTCGGTTCTCGCGGAAGGCACGCTCGATCAGGTGTCGTCCAATGAGCGCGTCATCGAAGTCTACTTAGGACGCTGAAATGCTCGATGTGAAAAACATCACCCTCTACTACGGCGCGGCGCAGGCGCTGCGCGGCGTGTCGCTGGTCGCCGAGCCCGGCAAGGTGACGTGCGTGCTGGGCCGCAACGGTGTGGGCAAGACCAGCTTGTTGCGCGCCATGGTCGGGCAATATCCGATCAAGGATGGCTCGATCACCTTCGACGGCGCGGACATTTCAAGCCTGCGGCCTTACGAGCGCGCCCGCAAGGGCATGTCGTTCGTGCCGCAGGGCCGCGAGATTTTTCCGCTGCTGACGGTGGAGGAAAATCTCAAGACCGGTTTCGCGCCGCTCAAGCGCAACGACCGCACCATTCCGGATGATGTGTTTTCGCTGTTTCCCGTGTTGCAGACCATGCTGGGGCGGCGCGGCGGCGATCTCTCCGGCGGGCAACAGCAGCAACTGGCCATCGGTCGTGCGCTGGTGATGCGGCCGAAGCTGCTGCTGCTCGACGAGCCGACCGAAGGCATCCAGCCGTCCATCATCAAGGACATCGGTCGCGCCATCTCATATCTGCGCAGCCTCGGCACCATCGCCATCGTGCTGGTCGAACAATATCTCGACTTTGCCTGCGAGCTCGGCGACAATTTTGCCGTCATGGATCGCGGCGCGGTCAAGTTCACCTGCGACCGCAGCAACCTCGACCCCGCCGAGATCAGCCGCCAGATGGCGCTCTGAGGCGGATTGACCTGAACTGACGTGAGCCGGGCGAATGCAGAACGGGATCAACTCCTCAGCGGCGGACACCTTCGCGGCCAACCGGGCGGTTGGCGCGGTGACGTTCGATGTGCATGTGAAAGACGGAGCGACGCGGCGGCGTGAGCTGCATGAATCCGGCTCGTTGCGCGTCCGCTTTCCGTCGCCGGAACAGCAGGGCCTCTCCGCGGTGTTCGTCAACACCGCGGGCGGCATCGCGGGCGGCGACCGTTTTGATATCGACATCGCCGCTGGCGAGGGCGCGCATTTGACCGTGACCACGGCGGCGGCGGAAAAGATTTACCGCTCCCATGGGCCGGACGCCCAGGTAAACATCGCGCTGCGCGGGGGCGCTGACGCGCGGCTTTGCTGGCTGCCGCAGGAAACCATCCTGTTCGATCAGGCCCGCGTGTCGCGGAAGATTGATATTGATCTGGCGCAGGGCGCGTCGCTGCTGTTGTGCGAGATCGTGGTATTCGGACGCGCGGCGATGGGCGAGGTCATGGCACGCGGATCTTTCACCGACCGCTGGCGCATGAAGATCGGCGGAAAGCTCGCGTTCGCAGAAACCATTAGGCTCGACGGCGATATCGCCGCAAAGCTCGCCAGCCGCGCTGTCGCAAATGGCGGCGTCGCGATCGGCACGGCGCTGGTCGTACCGGGCGATGAGTCCATGGTCACACGCATCCGCGAGGCGTCCGGTGCATTCGGCGTCGAGGTCGGCGTCTCGGCGTGGAACGGGTTTGCAATGGCGCGTTTCTGCGCACAAGATGCCGCGCGGCTCCGCGCCGATATGATGAAAGTGCTGGGATGTGTGAGCCCGTCGGGCTTGCCAAGACTCTGGCTGAACTAGCTCAATTCCAATTCAGGTATTGCACGCATGAATTTGTCTCCCCGCGAAAAGGACAAGCTCCTCGTTTCCATGGCGGCGATTGTTGCCCGGCGCCGTCTTGAGCGCGGCGTCAAGCTCAACCATCCTGAAGCCATCGCAATCATTTCGGATTTCATCATCGAAGGCGCGCGCGACGGGCGCACCGTCGCGGAATTGATGAAAGCCGGCGCGGAAGTCATTACGCGCGAGCAGTGCATGGACGGCATCGCGGAGATGATCCACGACATTCAGGTCGAGGCGACGTTTCCGGACGGGACGAAACTTGTCACCGTTCACGAACCCATTCGGTGAGGATGCAACATGATCCCCGGTGAACTCTTCATCAAGGACGGCGACATCGAACTCAACGCCAAGCGCAAGACCGCGACGCTGACGGTGGCGAACACCGGCGACCGGCCCATTCAGGTCGGCTCGCACTATCATTTTTTCGAGACCAATCCGGCGCTGAAGTTCGATCGCAAAACGGCGCGCGGGATGCGGCTCGATATTGCTGCCGGAACGGCCGTGCGTTTCGAGCCCGGACAGACCCGTGACGTGAATTTGGTCGCGCTGGCCGGCAAACGGGTGGTTTATGGTTTTCGCGGCGATGTGAGCGGGAAGCTGTGATGCAGACATATATCGGTGGCTGCCAATGCGGCAAGGTTCGCTATGAAATGACCGGTGAGATTGGCGATGTCATCGCATGCAACTGCTCGCGCTGCGGGAAACTGGGAACGCTGCTGACATTCGTTCCGGCGGAGAATTTCAAGCTGCTGTCGGGCGATGACGCGACGACAGAATACAAATTCAACAAGGGCGTCATTCGGCATCGCTTTTGTGCGACCTGCGGCGTCGAGTCGTTCGCCAATGGCAAGGCGCCGAACGGGGCCGAGATGGTTGCGGTCAATGTGCGCTGTCTCGACGATGTCGATCTTGATTCGCTGAGCGTGAAAAAATTCGACGGCAAGAGCTACTGAAAGAACGATCACCGAAAGATTGATTATGGCCACCAGAATTTCTCGTTCCGTCTATGCAGCCATGTTCGGCCCGACCACGGGCGACCGCGTGCGCCTTGCTGACACCGACCTGATCATCGAGGTCGAGAAGGATTTCACGACCTACGGCGAGGAGGTGAAATTCGGCGGCGGCAAGGTGATCCGCGACGGCATGGGCCAGTCGCAGGTCACCAATCGTCAAGGCGCGGCCGACACCGTGATCACCAACGCGCTGATCGTGGATCACTGGGGTATCGTCAAGGCGGACGTTGCGATCAAGGAAGGCATGATCTCTGCGATCGGCAAGGCCGGAAATCCCGACATTCAGCCGGGCGTCACGATCATCATCGGCCCCGGCACCGACATCATCGCGGGCGAAGGCAAGATTCTCACCGCCGGCGGCTTCGACAGCCACATCCATTTCATCTGCCCGCAGCAGATCGAACACGCTCTGATGTCCGGCGTCACGTCGATGCTCGGCGGTGGCACCGGGCCATCGCACGGCACGTTCGCGACCACCTGCACGCCGGGGCCGTGGCACATCGCGCGCATGATCCAGTCGTTCGACGCGTTTCCAGTCAATCTCGGCATTTCCGGCAAGGGCAACGCCTCGCGTCCGGCGCCGCTGGTGGAAATGATCAAGGCCGGTGCCTGCGCGCTCAAACTGCACGAGGATTGGGGCACGACGCCCGCCGCCATCGACAATTGTCTCTCGGTCGCCGATGACTACGACATTCAGGTGATGCTGCATTCCGACACGCTGAACGAGTCGGGCTTCGTCGAGGACACCATCAAGGCCTTCAAGGGCCGCACCATTCACGCCTTCCACACCGAAGGCGCGGGCGGCGGCCATGCGCCGGACATCATCAAGGTCGCGGGCCTCAAGAACGTGCTGCCGTCGTCGACAAACCCGACGCGGCCGTTCACGCGCAACACCATCGACGAGCATCTCGACATGCTGATGGTGTGCCACCATCTCGATCCGTCGATCGCGGAAGATCTCGCGTTTGCCGAAAGCCGGATCCGCAAGGAAACCATCGCGGCGGAAGATATTCTTCACGATCTCGGCGCGCTGTCGATGATCTCGTCGGATTCGCAGGCGATGGGGCGGCTCGGCGAAGTTATCATCCGCACCTGGCAGACCGCCGACAAGATGAAGAAGCAGCGCGGTTCGCTGCCGGAGGACAAGGGCAAGGACAATGACAACTTCCGCGTCAAACGCTACATTGCGAAGTACACGATCAACCCGGCTATCGCGCATGGCGTCTCGAAGCTGATCGGTTCCGTGGAAAAGGGCAAGATGGCCGACCTCGTGCTGTGGTCGCCGGCGTTCTTCGGCGTGAAGCCTGATCTGATCGTCAAGGGTGGCTCGATTGTCGCAGCGCCCATGGGCGATCCGAATGCCTCGATCCCGACGCCGCAGCCGGTGCATTACCAGCCGATGTTCGCCGCCTTCGGAAAATCTCTGACGGCGTCGTCGGTGGTGTTCTCGTCGAAAGCCGCGGTGGCTTCGGGGCTGGCGAAGAAGCTCGGCATCGACAAGAAGCTCTATGCTGTTTCAAACACCCGCGACCGCATCTCGAAAAAGAGCATGATCCACAACGGCGCGACGCCGAACATCGAGGTCGATCCCGAAACTTACGAGGTGCGCGCCGACGGCGAATTGCTGACCTGCGCACCCGCCGAGGTGCTGCCCATGGCGCAGCGCTATTTCATGTACTAGGGTCCCGGCACCAATAAGAAAGCCGGGAGGATGCCTTGATTTACGTTGTTGCGACTTTGACCATCAAGCCAGAGATGCGCGCAGAGCTGATCGCCGCCGCGAAAGCCTGCATCGCGGAGACCCGCAAGGAAGCCGGAAACATCGCCTACGACCTGCACGAGAGCGTGACCGATCCCACCAAGCTGGTGTTCGTCGAGCAGTGGGACAATGCCGACGCGCTGGTGCCGCATCGCAAGGCCGAGCACATGAAGACGTTCGGACGTGTTGTCGTGAATTGCCTGACCGCGCCGCCGAAGATCGAAGTCATCACGCCAGCCAGTGTGGATGTCCGATGATCTACGTCGTCGCCACCACGAAGGTGAAGCCGGAAGGCCGCGAGGCCTTCATCGCCGGCGCGAAGGTCTGCATCGCCGAGACGCACAAGGAGAAGGGCTGCATCTCCTATGAGCTTCATTCCAGCGTGAACGATCCGAATACCCTGGTGTTCGTCGAACGCTGGGAGACGCGGGACGATCTCACCGCCCACAGCCGCGCGCCGCACCTGAAGGCTTGGCGTGAGTTGTCGGCGCCGCTCAAGATCTCGCCGACCGAAATCGAGATCATCAGCGGCGGCGAAGTCCAGAAACTATGAAAGCGTTGTCATGATCCGCGCCACGCAGGTTCGTCCGCAGGTTCGCTGGACCGAAGCCGCCGCCGATACGGTGGTTCTCGGTTTCGACGACCGGCATCGGCGGCGCATGGCGATGACCGGCACGCGCGGGCTGGAATTCCTGCTGGACCTCGAGGAAGCGATAGCGTTGCGCGGCGGCGACGCGCTGGTGCTGGATGACGGGCGGCTGATCGAAGTGGTCGCAGCACCGGAGCCGCTGGTGGAAATCCGCGGCACCGATCCGCATCATCTGGTGCGGGTGGCGTGGCATCTCGGCAACCGCCATCTGCCGACCCAGATCGTGGGCAAGGGACTGCGCATCCGCCGCGATCATGTGATCGAGGAGATGGTGAAGGGCCTCGGCGCGCGCGTCATCGTGATCGAAGCGCCGTTTGATCCTGAAGGCGGCGCCTATGCCGGCGGCGGTCATGCGGCGCACGGCCATGGCCAGCACGATCACGGCGATCACAAACACAGTGGTCACGATCAAGCGCATCACGACCACGACCATCACCACGGTCATTCCCATGCTCATGACCACGAGCACTGATCGCGCTGCGGACGACGCCTTGGCAGAAGCCGAGGAATCGGCTGCGCTGTTTAGATTAATGACATGGCTGTCGCCGTCGTTTCCGGTCGGGTCGTTCTCCTATTCCAGCGGCATCGAATGGGCGGTCGAAGCCGGCGACATCAACGACAGGGCGTCGTTGCAGGACTGGCTGACCGTCATGCTGCTCGAAGGGGCCGGCTTCTGTGACGGCACCTTTCTGTGCCATGCGCATCGCGCGGCGCATGCGTCGGACGCCCGGGCCTTGAGCGAAATCCTGGAACTGGCGGCTGCGTTCACGCCCTCGCGCGAGCGGCATCTGGAAACGACGGCGCAAGGACGCGCCTTCGTCGAGATCGCGCGATCCGCCTGGAACTGCGCGGCGCTGGATCTGCTGACGCCGCATCTGGCAGGACCGATTGCCTATCCGGTGGCCGTCGGCGTGCTGGCCGCCGGGCATCGCCTTCCGCTGGTCCCGACAATGCACGCCTTTCTTCACGCGACCACGTCGAACTGGATTTCGGCGGGTGTTCGTCTCATTCCGCTGGGGCAGACCGACAGTCAGCGCGTTTTGGCCGCGCTCGAATCCGTGATCGCTGCGACGGCGGAAAAGGCGCTGAATGCCACGCTCGACGATCTCGGCAGCGCCACGTTCCGCGCGGATCTGGCGAGCATGCGCCACGAAATCCAGTACACAAGGCTGTTCCGGTCATGAGCGCGATTGCCTTTGCGATCTTTGTTGTTCTGACCACGGTCGCCGCGCTTCACGTGGCGTGGGGCGTCGGCGTCCGCTGGCCGCGAAAGACCGACGCCGAACTGGTCTCCGCCGTGGTCGGTCATGCGAGCGACAAGATGCCGTCGCCCAACCAGTGTTATCTTGCAGCGCTCGCGATCTATATTCCGGGCACCATCGCGCTGATGCTGGCCGGCCTGATCGGCACATCGGTGTCGCCGTCGATTGTTCTGCTCGCGGGACTGGTGGCCACACTGGTGTTCGCGGGGCGCGGTATTGCCGGTTATCTACCGGCGTGGCGCGCGCGGTTTCCGCGCGAGCCGTTCGCGACCTACGATCGCCGGTATTATTCTCCGCTGTGCCTGATCCTCGCGGCCGGTTTCGCGATTCTGCTTTTCAATGGAACGAGACTTTTGTCATGACGAAATTCAATGGACCGCTTCGTGTCGGCATCGGCGGCCCCGTCGGGTCGGGTAAAACGGCGCTGATGGATCTGCTCTGCAAATCGATGCGCGAGCATTACGAGATCGCGGCCATCACCAACGACATTTACACCAAGTGGGACGCGGAGTTTCTGGTCCGTTCAGGTTCACTCACGCCGGATCGCATCGCAGGCGTGGAGACAGGGGGCTGTCCGCACACCGCGATCCGCGAAGACGCTTCGATGAATCTGGCCGCCGTCGCCGATATGCGCCTCAAGTTCCCCGATCTCGATCTGGTGCTGATCGAATCCGGCGGCGACAATCTCGCGGCAACCTTTTCGCCGGAACTCGCCGATCTCACCATCTATGTCATCGATGTTGCTGCCGGCGACAAGATTCCGTCCAAGGGCGGCCCCGGCATCACGCGGTCGGATCTTTTGGTCATCAACAAGATCGATCTCGCGCCCTATGTCGGTGCATCGCTCGAGAAGATGGATACTGACACAAAGCGCATGCGCGGCGAACGGCCGTTCGTCATGACCAACCTGAAAAAGAGCGAAGGTCTCGATCGCATCATCCGCTTCATCGAGAGTAAGGGCGGTCTTCGTGCGCCGGCTCCAGCCGCCGTTAACTGAAACGCCGGACGTCAGACGAAAGGTGACATCAGATATTCTGGAACGGCAGGCTCCTGTCGGGGTTAGCCTGCATGAAACAATCGACAACAACTCCCGCACGAGATTACAGCGGCCTCTTCCTTGGGGCGGTCCTGCTTGGAATCATCGTCATGGTCCTTGGCCTGAGCATGGCTTCGGCCCGCTCGGCTCCGGCTGATTGTCATATCGAGCAGCAACAGTCCGAATGTTAACCTCCGCCGCTCACCTATGCTGGCCCGAGTTTACCATGATGGGTATATTTTCCGGACCCGGGAACCATTTCGCCGCGACTAAATTGATCTATTTACGATACATTCAGGCCACGCCGGCTCGCTCCGTTCTCGATCCGGCGGCATCAGAGCACCCATGAATATTAGTTCGGCCGCTGCATTAGATTGCCGTTTCCGCCTGGCCCGCATTGTTTGCCCGCGGCCGTTTTCATTCCATCTCCCTTTTTTCGAGTAAGTGCGTGCTCCGTCTCGGCTTCATCATCGGACTGATGGCAATTATCGGAGTGATCATCTCCGGTCTTGCGGCATTGAAGGTCTACGATCAGGAACTGGCGATTGGCCGGACTGCGCTTGCCCGCGCTGTGGATAGCCATGCCAGTCTCGTTCAGGAGCGTTTGAGCGAGCGCGAGTTGCTCACCCGGGTCGCCGTCGGGCTTTTCCGTTCACCGGTTGTGAGCATGGCCAATGCGCTGCAGCCGTTGCGGTCGTCGATCTATGCCTTCAAGACCGATTTCCTTGTCGCAAGCTGGATTGCGCGCATTCCGCGGTCCGATCTCGGCCGCGTGCAGACCGAACTGAGGGCCGCGGGTTTCCCCAATCCGACGCCGCGGAACGCCGACGACAGTCCGCTCAATCTGGCGACGGTGCGCGATCCGGCAAGCGTGCTGATGGATGTGGAGCCGCAGAACGAAGAAACCAGGCCTTTCGCCGGACGCATTCTGGACAGTCATCCTGTGGTCGGGCCCATGCTGGTGCGCGCCGTGGAGGAAGGCAGGCCGGTTTCCTCGGAACCGTTCGTGCTGTTGCGTAACGGCGGTCCCATGGGCGTTGTGCTGGCTGCACCCGTCCAGACCGAGGGCAGCAGCACCGTTGCAGGCTTTCTGACCATATCCTACCGGCTGGCGCCGCTGATGCTGGTCAACGATGACCTGTCGCTGTTTTCCGTGGCACTGCGCGATCCGCGAAACGCCTCCGAGAATCTGAGCGCCGACGCGGAAGGAAACGTCACCTCCGAGCCGCTTTTGCTGGATGCCGACAATCCACCGCTGCTGCGTGTCGTGGCCTTCGGCGCGCGGGACTGGACCCTGATCTACTACGCGAAAACCAATGCTGCGGCACGCGCCCAGGAACTTGCGGTTATCGTGATGCTGATCGGCGTGGCGCTGGTCGTCATCCTGTGCGGTCTGTTCGGATATGTGTCCTACAACAACATCCGGCTGAGCCGCGAGGTGCAGACCCGCATCGGATTCGAGCGGCGGCTCACCACGGTGATCGACGAACTCAATCACCGCGTGAAAAACATCCTGGCGGTGATCCAGTCGATCGTGACCCGGACGATGCGGCACGGCGCGGATATCGATGTCGCGCGCGAGCTTCTGATCGGCCGCATTCACGCCATGTCGCATGTCGTGTCGCTGCTGAGTGAAAGCCAGTGGCAGGGTGTCAGGCTCAAGGGCCTGTTTGAGCCGCGCGCAATTCCCCACGCGGATCGCATCGCGCTCACCGGCCCAGACATTATCGTCAGCGCCCGCGCGGCGCAGAGCCTGTCGCTGCTGTTCTTTGAGCTGGCGTCCCATGCGGACGAGGGCCTGTCGCTGGTCGGCAAGCATCCGCATATCGTCGCGGCGTGGAGCGTCTCGGACGACCAGCAGGATCCCGTGTTTCATTTCCGTTGGGAGGAGTTCAATACCAGCGCCGCTACCCGCCGGACTGACAGCGAGTTCGGGCTGGTGCTGCTGGATCGCGTCGCACCCGAAGCGCTCGGCGGCACATCGAAGCGATATTTCACGGATGTCAGCTACGTCTACGAACTCACGGCGCCGATGGCCACTGTGGTGGACGAGATCGAAATGGACCGCACCGAACGCATCGGCGCTCCGGTGACGAGGCGTTGACATCGGCGGATGAGGATTGCGCCGCGGACCGTCGAAGAAACAAGAAGAAATAAAAAGCGGCCACGTGTGAGTGGCCGCTTTTTGTTTTGTCTGAAGGGCGCGGTTTAGCCGCCGCTTCCGCTGATCACGGCGCGGATCGTGTCGTCGGGTCCGAAGTCCTCGGCGCCATCGACGTAGAGCAGGGCGCTCAGTTTCGATCGCGCGCGATTGACCCGGCTCTTGATGGTGCCGACCGCGCATCCGCAGATGGCGGCGGCATCTTCATAGGAGAAGCCTGACGCGCCGACCAGAATGAGCGCTTCGCGCTGATCCTGCGGCAGCTTCTCAAGCGCCCCGCGAAACTCCTCGAACTCGAGGTGCGCGCTTTGCGCCGGCTGCGACTTCAGCGTCTTGGCGTAGCTGCCATCGGCATCCTCGACCTCCCGCCGCCGCTTGCGATAGTCCGAGCGGAACAGGTTGCGCAGGATGGTGAACAGCCATGCCGGAAGGTTCGAGCCCGGCTGGAACGAGTCGATATGCGCGAGCGCCCGTAACAGCGTTTCCTGAACGAGATCGTCCGCACGGTCGGCGTTGCCGCTAAGCGAAATAGCGAACGCGCGAAGGCTCGGTACGGTTGCGAGAATGTCGTCACGAAGTGAATCTGTGAGAGGCATCAGTCCCTCCCATCTTTGGTCGTATCTCCGCTTATCTGTGAAGCCGCATCTTGTGAGTCAAGCTGGCGGATCAGATCTGCAAAACGGTCCGGCACGCCTTGGCGAACCACATCATCGTACATGGCGCGAAGCTGGTGCCCGATCCGTGATTGAATTTCGGAGTTCAAGCCACCTTGCTTGCCAGCTCCGGTGGCTGCCCTGTTAACTTGAGGCTTCAATTCTTTCATTGGCCCGATCCGTTGTCCCCATTTAGCTAACTAGCTAGGAATAAAAGAGTTTTTTGTTTCTTTGAAGCCTTTCAGCCCCCGAGATCACGTCTTAAACGAGGGGATCGCCAGAAAGTTCCGGCGTCGAGGAACTTTTCTGGGATTTATGCGTAGATAGTCGGAAGCGGGGCGCCGGCATCACCATGTTGCAGGTCCCAGGCCGAAATCAGACCAATTGATTGGAGGGGGTATGTCTCGTTCTCAGCTCGTTGCTGAACATCTGCCGCTGCTGCGGCGTTATGCCCGTGCGCTCACCGGAAGCCAGGCATCGGGCGATGCCTATGTCGCGGCCATGCTGGAAGCCCTGTTGCAGGACCCGTCCTTGCTGGAAGAAAAAATGGGGCCGCGCACCGGCCTGTTCCGGCTGTTCACGCAGATCTGGAATTCGGTCTCGCTGAACGAGAGCACCGACAAGGGCCCGGCGCCGGCGTCCGAACAGCGCTTGTCTAGCCTCACGGCGCTCGCACGCCAGGCCTTCCTGCTGCTGTCGCTCGAGGGCTTTTCGGAAGAAGAGGTCGCTCACATTCTGGATACCGACGTGACACAGGTTCGTGACCTCGCCGATACAGCGGGACGCGAACTTGCAGCTGAGATCGCGACCGACGTCCTGATCATCGAGGATGAAACGTTCATCGCGATGGATCTTGAAAGCCTGGTCAAGAATCTGGGTCACAACGTCATCGGCGTGGCGCGAACCCATACCGACGCCATCTCGTTGGCGAAAACCAAGAGGCCCGGCCTTATCCTGGCGGACATCCAGCTCGCGGACGGAAGTTCGGGGCTCGATGCGGTCAACGAACTGCTCAAGACGTTCGAGGTGCCGGTGGTGTTCATCACAGCCTACCCCGAGCGTTTCCTCACCGGGGAGCGGCCTGAGCCGGCGTTCCTGATCTCGAAGCCGTTCCAGCCGGCCATGGTGTCGGCGGTGGCGAGCCAGGCGCTGTTTTTCCAGCGCAATTCGCGCAGCCGGCCCAAAGCTGCCGCGTCCTGAACACGGCGCTGTAATCAAAAAGCCGGACCGGGGTAAAGCCCGGTCCGGTTTTTTGCATGGTCGCGTGTCCGGCAAAGAGAAAAGGGGTGCGGCCGGCATCACCACAGCCACACCCCCGAAAGCCGGTCGATTAGGGGCAGGGGGATGACCGGCTTTGAGACAGACGCCGGACTCACGAAAGCGTTCCCAGGGCAAAAAAATATTCTGACCTGATTCGCCGTCTGCGGAGCTTTCCCCGCCGGCAGGCCCGGAACGAAGCCCGACAAGCCACGTTATCCAGAAGCCGTGATCGTGCGGCAGGACAACGTGTCGAGGCCGCAAATGTCGTACATGGCTTCAGGAACTCTGGGAGTGGTGGCGGGTGTGCTGGCGCTGGGCGCCGTGCATCTCGAAGTGTCGGCAGGAAACGATCTGCTTGGTCCGACCCAGCGCAGCGACGCGCGCATGACCCTTCCGGCGCGGGCGGTCGATGACGCGACTGCAATGAATGTCGATCGCGCGGCGAAGGGTGACCGCGAGACAGCGGTGAAGCCTGCCGGAGGCATGACCATATCCGTGCCCGCGCCAAACATGCCCGATACATCGGTGCTGGTGCGTGTCCCGGCCGGTGAGGCTGCCGATGCGCTCCGCAAGCCTCCGGCCGCAACCACAGGCTTGAAAGGGGGATCTGCCGCACCGTCACGCACCATCGCGTGCGAACCCGTTGTAAGCGTGCTGACCGCTGTGGCGAAGCAGCTCGCGCCCGGGCGCTGCATCACCTGATCGCTATAGAGATCCGAGGCAAAGAAAAAGAGCGCCGGGTCGGCGCTCTTTTTTGCTATCCTGCACCGGCCTATTCGTCCGCCGGTTCCTCTGTGGTGCCGTCATCGGCCGTGCGCCGGCTCGCCATCAGGCCGAGCGCGATACCGCCGATCGCGACCAGCGGGATGATGCGTTTCAGTCCGACGGTGCGGACGATCTGCAATCCGGCAGCCAGCACCATCGGATCGCTCAACGCGGACTGCATGGCCGATTTGCCGGGTTTGCTGGGTTCAACGGGCCGCTTTTTAGCCTGCCGCTTGCTGACGGAATAGCAGATCGCGGCCAGCAGCGCCGCCACGAAGAAGACGCCGGCGCCTGCGAGGCAGGCCTGCAGCAATCCGTAGTTCTGAAGCACGACGACAAAGGCTGCGGCGCAGAGAAACGCTGCGGTGATGAACAGGGAAACCGCGACGGCGGCCGCAAGCGATGTCAGCCGCAACGCGCCGCCGGCACGGTCCCGGACGTCATCCATGAACTTCTGAAACATCGAAAATCCGATCTCACTATGCGTCAATAAAACGACATGGCTGCGCCGCCGGCGTTATGCCGGCAGCGCTTTTCAAATAGCCGGATCAGCGCCGCCACGTGACGCCGATCAGGAAGCCGAGCCCGACGGCAAGCCCGACAGCGGCCAGCGGGCGCTGCACGATCGCGTCTTCGAGCGAATCCTCCAGCGTGCTGGCGTAATCCTGCGCGGCGTCGAGAGCCTCGCTGCCATGCTTGCTGACGTCTGACATCATGGAATCGACGTTGGAGCGGGCCTGCTTGTAGGTCCGCTTGGCCTGCTTGCGGGCGTCGACCTTGAACGCTTCGAGTACGTCCGAGATCTGGTCTGCGAGTGCTGAAATATCGTTCTTCACGGCGTCTATATCCTTCTTAAGGCGTTCGGATGTGGCTTTGTCAGTCATGTTCCTCATCGCGTCTTCACCGTCGGTGCTTGACATCGAAAGCTCCTGGAAAACCGCAGCTCTTGGAAACCGCTTGTGTGATCAGAAACGTCCGGTGGATGTGAAGGTTCCATCGCTGCTCATTCGTCGGGCAGCCGCGTATCCTGGACCGGCATCAGGTGCTCCTTGAGGACCAGCCCGACGATGAGAAGCGGCGATGACAGAAACGCGCCCATCGGTCCCCACAGCCACGTCCAGAAGGCGAGGGTGACGAACACGGCGAGCGCGTTCAGCTCGAGCCGTCGTCCGATAATCGTTGGCGTGATGAAATGGCCCTCAATAAAGGCCACGACGCCAAAACCGGCGGCGGCCATGAGACCTGCACCAAGCGTCGACGACGTGATGATGCCGACAACCGCCAGTACGGCGAATGTGACGATCGGGCCGATGATCGGAATGTAATTCAGCGTCGCGGCGAGCGCGCCGAGACCGGCGGGGTTCGGCATTCCCGTCACGGCGCAAATCAATCCGGTGGCAACCCCGAGCCCCATGTTGATCAGCGTGACCGTCAGGAGATAGCCGCCGAGGTTGCTCTCGATCTCGTTCAGGATGCGCAGCGCGCGCAGCCGGGCATCATGGTCGGTGAAATTGAGCACGAGCGCGCGGCGCAGATCCGGCCAGCTTGCGATGAACAGCACGAGAACCGCGAAAAACAACAGGATCTCGGTGAACGTCGGCGACAGGAATTCGAGCGTCGGCTGCACCCATTCGACTTTCGGAAATGAAAAGCTCGTCTCGCCCGCCGGAGCCGCTCCGAACAGGCCTTGCAGTTGGTGCCAGAGCGCGATCGGCCGGTCGAAGACGTGAAACTTGTCTTTCAGTTGCGGTCCAAGCTCGGGCAGCCGCGCCGTCCATTCCATCAGGGGCGCGGAAATCAGCGCGACCATGAAGACGATCCCCGCGAAGGTCGCGGAGACGATCAGGACCGCCGAGATGGAGCGGGGAATGCCGTAGCGTTCCAGAACCTTTGCGGCGGGAGACAGCATCGTGCCGATTACAAGCGCCGTGACGGTAGGCAGGAAGAACGCGCGCGCAAAATACAGTACGGCGACGAGGGCGATGATCAGCAATGCCACCAGCGAAAAGGAAACGACATCGGCCCGTCGAACGGTCGGAGGTCGCTCGCTTTTTCGCTCGTCTGGAGATGATTTCACCTCCGGACTTTTCGCAGCGTGCACCTCGCGGCGCACCTCGGCCATTGTCAGATTCTGCCGAGCAGCAGGAGAATGACAACGATCACAAGGATGGTGCCGACGATGCCGGATGGGCCGTAACCCCAGCTCCCGCTGTAGCCCCAGCTTGGAATGACGCCGAGCAATATCAAAATCAGAATGATGACGAGAATGGTCCCGAGTGACATGGCAATGATCCTCAACGTGCTTGGCCAGCCGCCTACCGTGCGCCGGCTTCCGGCACCGCTAACCGTCGGAGGGTCCCAAGGTTCCGCCGTCCGGACTTGAACGCAGCCCGATGCCAGCCAGACAAATTCGTGTTGCAGGGCCGGCGCGGGAACTAAATGACGCAGGACGGCGTTCGCTCTGTATCCGCACTCACCGGGTGCGATTGTAAAAACGGGGCTGGTCATGAGTCATTCAGCGCAAGCGGCGTCTCGCAGTTCTTCATTCCGTATTTTCCCCCAGTCTCTTCTCGGCTTAGCGGTGGCGGCGATCGTTCTTCCGGTCGCGCTGGCGACTCCGCTGGCTGCTCAAACGCTTGGCTATGCTGGAGATTCCCAAAGCCTGAATGCTCAGGGCTCGTTCTGGTCGGATCGGCAGGCGCTGCCACAGCCCGGCGTGACCGAGGACGAGGGAGACGAATCGGCAATTCTGCCTGAGCGTCTTCAGCGCAAGGTCGTCTCGTTCGAGAGCCGCGAAGCGCCCGGCACCATCGTGATCGATACCGGCAACACCACGCTTTACTATGTGCTCGGTCAGGGCCGCGCCATCCGCTACGGCGTCGGCGTTGGCCGTGAGGGCTTCACCTGGTCGGGCGTACAAACGGTTTCGCGCAAGGCCTCGTGGCCGGACTGGACGCCGCCGACGGAGATGATCGCGCGCCAGCCTTACCTGCCGCGGTTCGTGGCAGGCGGTCCGGGAAATCCGCTGGGCGCCGCCGCGATGTATCTCGGCTCCAGCACCTATCGCATTCACGGCACCAACGATCCGTCGACCATCGGCAAGTTCGTCTCCAGCGGCTGCATCCGTCTGACCAATGAGGATGTGCAGGATCTGGCCAGCCGCGTCACCGTCGGCACGAAGGTTGTGGTGTGGCCGAAGACGAGATCGGTGCAAATTGAGGCAAAGGCCATTCATCGTAGCAATGAAAATTCACCGAACGCGCGGCCCGACCGGCGGATGTCACAAAACATCCGGATGTCGGGATTATATTAAACGCCTGTTTGGAAGTGCTGCTTAACGAGGTGTCCGCCAGTTGAGGCATAAGTGCCCGCCAAGAGGTTCACGATGCGTAAGTCAACTCAGTCCATATCAGCTTCGTTCAAGTCAGCGCGCTCCGTCGCTTCCGGATGCCTTGCTTTTGCAATCATCGTTGTTGTCGGCTGTCTGTCGGCGTCGACCGCATCGGCGTGCGATCCGTTCGCGGCCCTCTTCGGCGGTTGCAACGACCGGGCGTCTCCCCATCAGTCGTTCGGTTACGCGGCTGATCCTGGTGAGGCCCCCGCGCCGTCGAGGCGCGTAAACATCTACGGCGGACGTTACAGCGGCGGAGGCTCGGCCTATTGCGTGCGGACCTGTGATGGCCGCTACTTCCCATTGACCGCGACAGGCGGCCAGAGCCGCGCCGAGGCGTGCAAGAGTTTCTGTCCGGCCAGCGACACGAAGGTGGTGTTGGGCAGAGACATCGACAGCGCGGCGACCGAAAGCGGCAAGCCGTATTCGGCATTGCCGAACGCATTCAAGTATCGCACCGAGCTTGTCGCCGGCTGCACCTGCAACGGCAAGGATTCTGCGGGGCTCGCCAGGATCGACGTCGAGGACGATCCGACCTTGCGCAAGGGTGACATTGTTGCCGGTCCGAACGGTTTGATGGTCGCTGGCGGCAGCAAGAAGAACCGCAGCGCGGCGCTCAATTTCTCGCCCGCGCCGAAGTCTGTGCGTGCGCAGTACGAGCGGGTGTCGTCGGTCTCAACGCAATAACGCTGTTCCAGAAACGGAACCAATCCTGAATGGGATCGTTGGTGAGGAGGGATGCGGGATGCTGTCTCGTGACCCTGTCGAACCGATTTCATGAGGGGTCACCATGTCTTTGCTTATCAGCGCGCTGATCACATTTCTCGTCGTCATCCTTGTTCTTTATCTGGTCAATTTGCTTCCGATCGATGGTCGCGCCAAGCAGATCGTCCGCGTTATCGTCATCATCATTGGCATCATCTCGCTGTTGAGAGTTTTGGCGGTGTTCTAGGCCGCGCCGGATTTGAGCGAAGGCCTGTACGAAAAAAGCCCCGGCATTGCGCCGGGGCTTTTGTTTTGGAACGACGCACTTTTTGCGTCTCGCTACTTCAGCGTCTTGAACCAGTCGTCCACGTCCTTGTGGATCTGATCCTTGGCGAAACCATAACGCTGCTGGAGCTTGCCTTCGAGTTGCTCTCGGCGGCCTTCGATGACGTCGAGATCGTCATCGGTGAGCTTGCCCCATTTTTCCTTCGCAGCGCCCTTGAATTGTTTCCAGTTCCCTTCAACGCGGTTCCAGTCCATCGGCTTCCTCCTGTGTTGGAATGCCCGATAACGATGGGACGATGCGATCGTTCCTGCCGGAACTGCGGCGAAATGGCGTCATTCGATAGAGAGCAACGATAACCATTTGAATCAAAAACCCCGGCGCATGCGCCGGGGTTTTCGTATCACTTCAATTCACCGGTAGATCAGCCCGCCGCCTTCGCTTCCTTGCGGCGTGCGTGCAGGATGAACTCGGTGTAGCCGTTCGGCTGCTCGCGGCCCTTGAAGATCAGGTCGCAGGCGGCCTGGAACGCGACGCCGTCGAACTTCGGTGCCATCGGCCGGTACAGCGCGTCGCCGGCGTTCTGCTTGTCCACGATTACCGCCATGCGCTTTAAGGATTCCATCACCTGATCCTTGGTGACGACGCCCTGATGCAGCCAGTTGGCGAGATGCTGCGCGGAGATGCGTAGCGTCGCGCGGTCTTCCATCAACCCGACATCGTGAATGTCCGGCACCTTGGAGCAGCCGACGCCCTGATCGATCCAGCGCACCACATAGCCGAGGATGCCCTGACAGTTGTTGTCGATCTCCTGCTTGACGTCGTCCGGCGCCCAGTTCGACTGCGACACTGGAATGGTGAGGATGTCGGAGAGTTTCGCCTTCGCGCGTGACTTCAGTTCCTTCTGGCGCGCGCCGACATCGACCTGGTGATAATGCAGCGCGTGCAGCGTCGCCGCGGTAGGCGAGGGCACCCACGCGGTGGAGGCGCCGGCCTGCGGATGCGCGACCTTCTGCACCAGCATGTCGGCCATCTTGTCGGGAGCCGCCCACATGCCCTTGCCGACCTGCGCGTGACCCGGCAGGCCGTTGGCGAGACCCGTGTCGACGTTCCAGTCTTCATAGGCCTTGATCCAGGGCTGCGCCTTCATGTCGTTCTTGCGGATCATCGGGCCCGCTTCCATCGACGTATGGATCTCATCGCCGGTGCGGTCGAGGAAGCCCGTGTTGATGAAGCAGATGCGCTGCGCGGCGTTCTGGATACAGGCCTGCAGGTTCACCGTGGTGCGGCGTTCCTCGTCCATGATGCCGACCTTGAGGGTGTTTGCAGGCAGGCCGAGTATCTTTTCCACGCGGCCGAAAAGTTCGACCGTGAGCGCGACTTCGTCCGGGCCGTGCATCTTCGGCTTGACGATATAGACCGAGCCCTTGCGGCTGTTCTTGAGTTTGGTCTTGCCCTTGATGTCATGCAGCGCAAGCAGGCCGGTGACGGCGGCATCGAGGATGCCTTCCGGAAGCTCCTCGCCCTTGCTGTCGAGCACCGCGTCGGTGAACATGTGATGGCCGACGTTGCGGACCAGCATCATGCTGCGGCCGTGCAGCGTCACCTTGCCCTTGCCGTCCGGCGCCGTGTAGACGCGGTCGGCATTGAGCTTGCGCTGAAGCGTCTTGCCGCCCTTCTCGAAATCCGCCGACAGCGTGCCGTTCATGAGGCCGAGCACGTTGCGGTAGACCAGAACCTTGTCGTCGGCGTCCACCGCCGCAACAGAGTCTTCCATGTCGAGAATGGTCGAGACCGCCGATTCCAGGATCATGTCGGAAACGCCGGCGGGATCGTCCTTGCCGATGGTGTTGCTGCGGTCGATCTGCACGTCGATGTGCATGCCGTTGTTGACCAGCAGGATCGCGGTCGGCGAGGCCGCGTCGCCCTGATAGCCCACAAGCTGGGTCTTGTTCTTCAGCGCGGTGGCGTTGCCGCTCTTGAGCTTGGCGGCGAGCTGGCCGTGCTCGATGTGATAGGCGGTGACGTCGCTGTGATTGCCGGTCGCGAGCGGCGCGGCCTGATCGAGGAACGCCTTGGCCTTGGCGATCACCTTGTCGCCGCGCGCCTTGTTGTAGCCCTTGCCGGTCTCCGACGGATCGTGCGGAATGGCGTCGGTGCCATACAGGGCGTCATAGAGACTGCCCCAGCGCGCGTTGGCGGCGTTCAGCGCGTAACGCGCATTGGTCAGCGGCACGACGAGTTGCGGCCCGAACATGGTCGCGAGTTCTTCATCGACGTTCGCGGTTTGCACGTCCTTCGCGGCGGGCTCCGGCAGCAGGTAGCCGATTTCTTTCAGGAACGCCGTGTAGGCGTCCATGTTGAACGCCTTGCCCTTGTTCGCCTTGTGCCATTCGTCGATCTTGGCCTGAAGCTTGTCGCGCGCGGCCAGCAGGTCGCGGTTGCGGGGCGCGAGGTCGTTCACGATGGCGGCGAGCCCGGCCCAGAAGGCATCGGGCGAAACGCCGGTGTCGGGAGTTGCTTCCTTGGCGATAAAGTCGAACAGAACGGGCGCGATCTTGAGGCCGCTGGCGTCGATACGTTTCATGATAAATCCCACGGAAAACAGCGTTTCAAACGCTGTTTTGAAGCTTCAGGTAAGGTGATGATGGCCACGGAAAGTGGCGTCGTGAGGAAGGTTTTAGCGCCAAAGGCGGGCCAATGAGAAGGCCCTTTCCCGGTCCGAAAGACGTATACCACGGGCTTGCAAATGGCCGGTGCGACACCGCTTTTCGAGGCGCGGAGCGCCGATCTAGTGGCCGGGGCCTGCGGATGACGTCTTGCCATACCGCTCCAGCGTCACCTTGACCAGAATGGTGACAAGCGCCACGGCGGTCAGCACGGTCGCCGCGGCAAACGCGCCGGCGACATTGTAGTCCTGATAAAGCAGTTCGATCTGAAGCGGCAGCGTCGTGGTCTGGCCGCGAATGTTGCCGGATACCACCGTCACCGCGCCGAATTCGCCCATCACGCGCGCGTTGCAGAGGATGGCCCCATAGACCACCGCCCATTTTACGTTCGGCAACGTGACGCGCCAGAAGGTGATGAAGCCGCCCGCGCCGAGCGTCACCGCGGCTTCTTCCTCGTCGGTGCCCTGCACCTGCATCAGCGGAATCAGTTCGCGGGCGACGAAGGGCGCGGTGACGAACAGGCTCGCCAGAAAGATCGCCGGCAGCGCGAACATCACCTTGATGCCCAGCGACTCAAGCAGCGGCCCGAACAAGCCCTGCGAGCCGTAGACAAAGAGATAGGCCACACCGGCGACGATGGGCGAGATCGAGTAGGGCAGTTCGATCAGCGAGATCAGCAGCGTCCTGCCCCTGAAGTCGAACTTGGTCACCGTCCATGCCGCTGCCAGTCCGAACAGGATGTTGATGGGCACCACGATCAGCGCCGTCAGCAGCGTCAGTCCGATGGCGTGCATCGTTGCGGGTTCGGTGAGATTGCGCATGAAAACGCCGACACCTGACGACAGCCCCGACGTCACGATCAGCACCAGCGGCGCCACCAGAAACACCGCGGTCATCACCAGCACGGTCCACAGCACGATCCGCCGCGTGACCTTGCCGCCGCCGACCGGATGCTGCATCCATTCGGCCTGTTCGCTGTCGCGTTCCGATGCAATGGACATCAGACCTCTCCGCGGCCGACGTAACGCAGATGCCAGGCCTGCACGATATTGGTGAAGATCAGCATCGCGAACGCCATCAGCAGCATGATCGCGGAGATCGCGGCGGCGGCTTGATAGTTGTATTCGTCAAGCCGGATATAGGTCAGCAGCGCGACGATCTCGGTCTTCATCGGCTGGTTGCCTGCGATGAAGATCACCGCGCCGAATTCGCCGAGGCTGCGCGCGAAGGACAGCGAGCAGCCGGCGAGGAACGCCGGAAAGATCGCCGGGAAGATGATCTTCCACAGGATCTGAAAGTCGTTGGCGCCGAGCGAACGTCCGGCTTCCTCCACCTCCGAGCCCATGTCTTCGATCACCGGCTGCACGGTTCGCACCACGAAGGGAATGCTGGTGAAGGCCATGGCGATGGCGATGCCGAGCGGCGTGTAGGCGACCGCGATTCCGATCTTGTCGAGCGGCGCGCCGAACCAGCCGTTCTTGGCGAACAGCGCGGTGAGCGCGAGACCCGCGACTGCGGTCGGCAACGCGAACGGAATGTCGACCAGCGCGTCGAGAATGCGCTTGCCGGGGAAACTGTACCGCGCCAGCACCCATGCCAGCAGCAGGCCGTAAATGGCGTTGAAGATGGTGGCGGCGAAAGCCATCGTCACGGTGACGCGAATGGCTGACAGCGTGCGCGGCGACGACAGGATGTCCCAGAACTGTGCGAGGCCGATGCCCGAGGCTTTCAGCAGCAGCGCGCACAGCGGCAGCAGCACGATTGCCCCGAGATAGAGAACGGTCGTTCCCAGCGCCAATCCGAAACCTGGGATGACCCGGCGTCGCAAATCAAATCATCCACTTCTGAGATTCAGGCAAAGCGCTGCTACCAGTTCCGCTTTGGGCCGTCATTGCCGGGTTTGATCCGGCAATCCATCTTTTTAGAGCATCGTCTCCAAAGGATGGATGCGCGGGTCAAGCCCGCGCATGACACCCTTTATCTATCTGCGGTTACATCTGCGAACTTACTTGTTCGCGCCGCCAAACAACTGATCCAGCTTCGCGCCGGGGTTCAGGTGTTCTGCATTGACCTTGTCCCAGCCGCCGAATTCCTTCTCGATGGTGACGAGCTTCACCGCCGGGAATTGGCCCTTGAACTTCTCGGCCACAGCCTTGTCGTTCACCCGGTTGTACTGCTGGGCGAGAATGGTCTGGCCTTCCGGCGTGTAGAGATACTCGAGATAGGCCTTGGCGAGCGCCTGCGTGCCGTGCTTCTCGGCAAACTTGTCGACGACAGTGACGGGGAATTCCGCGAGCAGGCTCTGCGACGGCACCACGACCTGATACTTGTCCTTGCCGGCGATGTCGCGGATGCCGTTGGTCTCGGCCTCGAAGGTGATCAGCACGTCGCCCGTCTGGCGCTCGACGAAGGTCGTGGTCGCGCCGCGTCCGCCGGTGTCGAACACCGGAACGTTGGCGAACAGCTTCTTGATGAAGTCGTCGGCCTTCTCGGCGCTGTCGTACTTGCTCTTGGCGTAGGCATAGGCGGCCAGATAGGTGTACTTGGCGTTTCCGGAGGTCTTCGGGTTGGGGAAGATCACCTTGACGTCGGCGCGGACCAGATCGTCCCAGTCCTTGATGTTCTTCGGGTTGCCAGCGCGCACCAGGAACGCCGGCAGCGAATAGTACGGAGACGAATTGTTCGGCAGACGCTTCTGCCAGTCGGCGGGGATCAGCTTGCCCTTGTCGGCGAGCACCTGCACGTCGGGCACCTGATTGAAGGTCACGACGTCGGCTTCCAGCCCTTCAAGAATCGCGCGCGCCTGACGCGTCGATCCGGCATGGGACTGATTGATGGTGATGTCCTGGCCGGTCTTGGCCTTCCAGTGTTTGGCGAACTCGGGATTGATCGCTGCGAACAGTTCGCGCGAAATGTCGTACGATACGTTGAGCAGCGTGGCCGGCGTCTGCGCCTGCGCGGCGGATACGATGCCGACGCTGGCGGCGAGGGCGATGAGAATCTTGCGCAAAGTATCTCTCCTAACTGGATTCGTATGACTTAGATATTGGCGGCGAGATCGTCGAGATCGCCGAACAGCACACCGGTGTTTGCGAGCAGCCGTTCGATCGCGTCGGCGGCCTCGGTGACGGAGCGCGTCGACGTATCGATGGTCAGCTCGGCATTGGCGGGCGGCTGGTAATCGTTGGCGATCCCGGTGAAGCTCGGCAGGTTTCCGGCGCGCGCCTTGGCGTAGTGACCCTTGGGGTCGCGGCTTTCGCAAACCTCTGCGGGCGTCGCGACGTAAATCTCGCGGAACAGGTCGTCGGCGATGCGCCGCGCGTTGGCGCGGTCGTCGATGGCGGGCGACACGGCGGCGACGATGGCGATGTGGCCGTTGCGCGCAAGATGCGTCGCCACTTCGGCGAGGCGGCGGATGTTCTCGGCGCGGCTTTCGGGCGAGAAGCCGAGATCGCTGTTGAGGCCTGCGCGAACGGTGTCCCCGTCCAGAAGGATCGGTGAGCCGCCGCGCGTGAACAGCTTGCGTTCCAGCGCGCGCGCCAGCGTCGATTTGCCGGAGCCGGGCAGGCCCGTCAGCCAGACCACCGCGCCGCCATGGCCGTAGCGCGCGGAGCGTTCGTCCGGCCGCAGCGCGGATTCCACCGGCACGATGTCGACAGGAACGGCGCGCTGGCCGGAATCGACGCTCAGCACGAGGCCGCCGCCGGCAATGCGTCCGTTGACCTCGATGACAAGACGTCCGGTGCGCGAATTCTCGGTATAGGGATCGGCGGCAACAGGCTTCGCCAGTGAAATGTCGATTTCGCCCACATGATTGCGCGCGATCGCAGACGTCTCGACGCTGGCGAGTTCGCCCGGATCGACCGCCTTGTCGATGGCAACGATGGTCGCGCGGGATTCCATGGTGCCGAGCCGCACCAGAACCGATGCGCCGGCTTTCAGCGGCGCGTCGTGCAGCCAGAAGATGCGGGCACGCAGGCGGCGGGTGTCGCGCGGCGCGGCGGCGATGTGGGCGATGATGTCGCCGCGTTCCAGAAACAGTTCGCGGTCGAGCGTGATGCCGACGGAGCGTCCGGCGCCTTGCCGCCCGAACACCGGCGTGACCGGCCAGCCTTCGACCGATTTCACCTTGGCGATCTTGCCCGCGGGCATGATGACGATTTCGTCGCCGGCGCCGATGGCGCCGGATTCGACACGGCCCGCGACAATGCGCCGGTCGTCGAACTTGTAGATCGCCTGCACCGGCAACCGTAATGCCAATTCATCGAGCGCGCGCGCGGGCGTCAGCGCGTCCAGCGCCTCAACGACCGTGGGTCCGCTGTACCACTTGATGTTCGGGGTGCGCTCGGCGACGCCGTCGCCGTCGCGCGCGGAAATCGGAATGACGGCCGTCGGCGTGACGCCGAGGCCGACCAGATGCGCGGTGATCTCGTCGCTGATGTCCCTGAAACGAGATTCGCTGAAATCGACGCGGTCCATCTTGTTGACCACGACGGCGACCTGTTTGACGCCGAGCAGATGCAGCAGATAGCCGTGACGCCGTGTCTGGTCGCGCACGCCTTCCAGCGCGTCGATGATGAGCACCGCGCCGTCGGCCTGCGATGCGCCGGTGATCATATTGCGCAGGAATTCCGCGTGGCCCGGCGCGTCGATCAGCACGACGTCGCGCGATTTGGTCCGGAAGCGGATCTGCGTGGTGTCGATGGTGATGCCCTGGTCGCGCTCGGTTTGCAGCGCGTCCAGAAGGAAAGACCATTCGAACGGCATGCCGCGCCGCGCGCTGACGGCCTTGAGCATTTCCAGCTTGCCGTCCGGGAGGCTGCCGGTTTCATGCAGCAGGCGGCCGACCAGCGTGGACTTGCCGTGATCGACATGACCGACAATGACGATGCGCACTTGCGGACGGGTGGTGCCGTTCGGCGTGGCGAGAGAGGTCTTCGTGACAGCGATGTTCATGGCGGCGTCCATCTGGCGTCAGAGATATCCGGCGACGCGCAGCCGCTCGAAAGCATCTTCGGTTTCATGGTCAAGCGCGCGGCCGGCGCGCTCGGGAATTTTCGTCGCGTTCAGTTCGATCAGGATTTCATCGATGTTCGAGGCATTGGACACGACCGGATTGGTGATGTCCTGATCGCCCAGCGAGCGATAGCGCTTGCCGTTGTTCGACAGGTACAGCGGAATGATTGGAATGTTTTCGCGCTGGGTGTAGGCCCAGATGTCCGCCTCGGTCCAATGCAGGATCGGATGAATACGCAAATGCGCGCCCTGCGGCGGCGAGGCGTTGAAGTGATCCCAGAATTCCGGCGGCTGATCGCGCACGTCCCAGCCGCCCTCGATGCCGCGCGGCGAGAACACGCGCTCTTTCGCGCGGGTGGCTTCCTCGTCGCGGCGGATGCCGGCGATCAGTCCATCGAAGCCGTATTTGGCCAGTGCAAGCTTGAGGCCTTCGGTCTTGCGCGCGGCCGAGCGAGCGGCCGGCGGCAGCGTCGGGTCGATGTCCTCGATCGGCGGGCAGTAATCGACCTTGAGATCGAGACCCCATTCCTTCGAATAGCGATCCCGGAACGCATACATCTCCGGAAATTTCTTCTGCGTGTCGACATGCAGCGCGGGGAACGGCACCTTGCCGAAGAATGCCTTGCGCGCCAGCCAGATCATCACGTTCGAATCTTTGCCGAGCGACCACAGCAGCGCGAGCTTTTTCAGCCGCGCGAAGGCCTCGCGGAAAATGTAGATGCTCTGCGCTTCCAGTTCGTCGAGGTGATCCATCGACGGCGTGGATGTGATCAGTGGCGCGGCAGATTTGGATGCGGTCGTGTTCACCAACGAGGGGGCCGAAGAGTTCGCCATGGATTACTCCGTCGCGGTTGCAGGCAGTGCCCGCAGGCCGGTGCTGTCAAAAGATGCAGCGACGCTCAGACGGAGGGCTTTGCCATCCAGATGTGTCACGAGAAAATGCATCTCTTTTGCGCTGTGTTTGTGGTGCAAAATTCTAAGTTTGCGGCGCAGCGTAGAAGGAATAATTTTCTCTTTGCGCGGCTTGCAAGATACATATATAGAAAATAATTCCAGTCAACCCCGCAAATGGGGAAGCGGAGTTTCGTATGCGGTTTTTGCCGGTATTCCTGGATTTGCAGGCCGGACCCATCGTTCTGGTGGGTGAAGGCGCCTTTGCGCAGGCGAAATTACGCCTGCTGTTGGCGGCCGATGCGCGCGTGCGCTGGTTCGCGACTGACGGCAGTCACGACGTTTCGGGATTCGATTCCGCATCTGCGGCGCGTATCGAACAGGCGACGGGCGATCCACTGACCGCCGATCTCTCTCATGTCATTGCGATCGTGTGCGCGGGCGCCGGTGAAACCGGCCACGCCATGGCCGCGCGTGCGCGCGCCGTCGGCATTCCAGTCAACGTGATGGACGAGGTCGCGCACTCCACATTCATTTTCCCGGCGATTGTCGATCGCGGCGATGTCGTGGTTGCCGTCGGCACCGGCGGCGCGTCGCCTGTGGTCGCACGGCGTGTGCGCGAACGCATCGAGGCGTTGCTGCCTGCGCGGATCGGCGATCTTGCCGCTTTCGTCGGACAGTGGCGCAGCGCGATCAAGGCGCGGCTTCCCGACATGCCGATGCGCCGCCTGTTCTGGGAGCGCGTGATCGACGGCTCCATCGGCGCGGACGTTCTCGCCGGGCGGCTCGGCGACGCAGAACGCAAGCTGACATCAATTCACGATCCGGTCGCGTTCGCAGCCAGCGGCGGCGAAGGCCTTGTCACGCTGGTCGGCGCGGGGCCGGGCGATCCGGACCTGCTGACGGTCAAGGCGCTGCGCGCGTTGCAGGACGCCGACGTGGTTTTCTACGACGATCTGGTCTCACCGGAAATTCTCGACCGCGCGCGCCGCGATGCGGCGCTGGTGCCGGTCGGCAGGCGCATCGGCAAGCCGGGCATCGGGCAGGATGCGATTCATCGTCTTCTCATCGAGGCCGCGCAATCCGGCCGGCGCGCGGTGCGTCTCAAGGGCGGCGATCCGTTTATCTTCGGGCGCGGCGGCGAAGAGATCGCCGCTTTGCGCGCGGCAGGCGTGGCCTATGCGGTGATCCCCGGCATTACGGCTGGTCTTGGTGCCGCTGCGGAATCCGAAGTGCCGCTCACTTATCGTCAAGAAGCGCTGCGCATCACGTTCCTTACGGCGCACAAGGCCAAGGACGCAGGCAACGTCGACTGGTCGGCGCTGACGGACACCAAAATGACCGTGGTCGTCTACATGGGCATCACGGCCGCCGCGACCATTCGCGAAGGTTTGCTTGCTGCGGGCCGCTCGCCGCAAACGCCGGTCGGCGTGTTCGCGCGCGCGACGCGCCGCGACGCCAAGGCCGTGGTCGGCGTGCTGGATGATTTGCCGTCTCTCGCCGAACAGGTCGAGAACGGTCCCGCGATTCTGATTATCGGCGACGTCGTCGCCCGCTCCGCACCCTGGCGAGCACAGGGTTTGCAACACACCACCCCCGATGACCTCATCTCCGAACTTTTAATGGCTGCAGAATGACATCACCTCTCGAACAAAAGAAAATCAGGATCACCGGCCCCTCCATCGTCACCGCCAACCGGACGGGCGACGGCGCCGTGATTTACCGCACGGCGTCTCATGGCTGGTCGGTCGACCTGTCGGACGCCGCCATTGTGCGGACCGCCGATGAGGCGCGCGCGTTGCTCGCCGAGTCCGTTGCTGACGATGTCGGCGCGGTGGGGTCTTACATCGCGCCCGTCGACGTCACAGATCAGGGTGTCGCCCCCGGCAACCTGCGCGAGAAAATCCGCCAGCAGGGCGTGACCTTTCCGCTGCTGCTCTCCGCTTAAGGCGCTTCAATATGTACGCTTACGACGAACTCGACCGCACGATTGTCAACGAACGCGTTGTGGAATTCCGCGACCAGGTTGCGCGTCGTCTTTCCGGCGAATTGACCGAAGACGAATTCAAATCGCTGCGCCTGATGAACGGCGTCTATCTGCAACTGCATGCCTACATGCTGCGGATCGCGATTCCCTACGGCACGCTGTCATCGAAGCAGATGCGCGCGCTGGCCCATGTCGCGCGCAAGTACGACCGCGGCTATGGCCATTTCACCACGCGGCAGAACATCCAGTTCCACTGGATCAAGCTCGCCGATCTGCCCGACGCGATGGCGGATCTGGCCGAGGTCGGCATCCACGGAATGCAGACCAGCGGCAACTGCACGCGCAACGTGACGGCGGACCAGTGGGCGGGCGTCGTGCCCGGTGAGATCGAAGACCCACGCGTCTGGGCGGAAATCATCCGGCAGTATTCGACGCTGCATCCGGAATTCTCGTTCCTGCCGCGCAAGTTCAAGTTCGCGATCACAGCATCCGAGCATGACCGGGCGGCGATCAAGGTTCACGACATCGGCCTGCGCATCTACAAGAACGACGCCGGCGAAGTCGGTTTCGAGGTGCTGGTCGGTGGCGGACTTGGCCGCACGCCGTTCCTCGCCAAGACCATTAACGAGTTTGTCAGCCACCGCGACATCCTGAGCTACGTCGAGTCGATCCTGCGCGTCTACAACCAGTACGGACGCCGCGACAACATCTACAAGGCGCGCATCAAGATCCTTGTCCACGAGCTTGGCATCGAGAAGTTCAAGCAGGAGGTCGAGGAGGAGTGGCGTCAGGTGCGCGATGGCGTGCTCGCGCTCGACCCATCGGAAGTCGAGGAAATCCGCTCGCGCTTCAAATATCCGGACTACGAGAAGCTGTCCGACACGCCCGACGAGTTGCGCAAGGCCGAGCAGAATCCGAACTTCGCGGCCTGGCACAAGAATTCCGTCGCGCCCCACAAGGTGCCCGGCTACGCAATCGTCACCCTGTCGCTGAAGCCGGTCGGCGGAACGCCGGGCGATGCGTCGGCCAAGCAGATGGACCAGATCGCGGATCTCGCCGACAAGTATTCGTTCGGCGAAATCAGGGTCGGCCATGAGCAGAACCTGGCGCTGCCGCATGTCGCCAAGCGCGACCTGCCGGCGCTGTGGCGCGCCCTCGATCAGGCCGGCGTCGCGACGCCGAACGTCAATCTGGTCTCCGACATCATTGCGTGCCCGGGCCTCGACTATTGCTCGCTCGCCAATGCGCGCTCGATTCCGATCGCGCAGGAGTTGACGCGGCGTTTCGCCAATCCCGATACGGCGAATCTCATTGGCCGGTTGCACATCAACATTTCGGGCTGCATCAACGCCTGCGGCCATCATCACGTCGGCCACATCGGCATTCTCGGCGTCGAGAAGAACGGCGAGGAATTCTACCAGATCACGATCGGCGGCCGCGCCGACGAGCATGCCGAACTCGGCACGCTGGTTGGTCCGGCGGTGCCCTACGATCAGGTGGCCGATGTCATCGAGGATATTGTCGAGGCCTATCTGGCGCTGCGCCAGCGGCCCGATGAACTGTTTATCGATGCGGTGAAACGTCTCGGCGTGGCGCCATTCAAGGAGCGCGTCTATGCCACTCGTTAAGGGCAATGCCATCGTCGCAGACGAATTTCTGCATCTCGAGGATGACGCGGAGATTCCCGCCAATGGCGCGGTGCTGGTTTCGGCTGAGCGATTCCTCGCCGATCCCGAAGCGGTGTTGTCGCGGAGCGGCAAGGACAACGTGAAGACCGGCGTGATCTGGCCGAACAATCGGGACGTCGACCATCTGGTGCCGTATCTCGGCAGGCTGGCTGCGGTCGGACTGGTGTTTCCGATTTTTCGCGACGGGCGCGCCTACACGCAGGCGCGTCTGCTGCGCGAGCGTCATGGCTTCCGTGGCGAGTTGCGCGCCACCGGTCAGGTCCTGCGCGACCAGTTCGTGTTCATGATGCGCGCCGGCTTCGATGCGTTCGAGGTGAAGAAGGACAGCGACGCGAAGGCATTCACCGATGTCGCGCATCGTTACTCCGTGTTCTATCAGCCCGTTGGCGACGGCCGCATTCCGGCGTTCCGGCGGCGTCTGATGCACATGTCGGAAGGTGCTGGATCATGAGTACCGCCGCCCCGTCCTTTCTGTCGCAGGCTCCTGCAAATCCGTCGTCGTCGCTGATCGTGACGGAAGCCGCCGAACTCGATCGCGTGCTGGCCAATGCGTCGCCGGCGGAGATCATCGCCGCCGCCATCAGGAAAGTCGGCCGCGACAAGCTTGCCGTGGTGTCGTCGTTCGGCACCGAGTCGGCGGCGCTGCTGAAGATCGCGGCGGATGTCGATCCGGCGATCCCGGTGGTGTTTCTCGATACCGGCTGGCTGTTCGAGGAAACGCTGGCCTATCGCGACACGCTGACGGGGCTGCTCGGTCTCACCGATGTGCGCACGATTCATCCGCTGCCCGATACGCTTGAACGCGAGGACAAGGACCGCGACCTGTGGTTCTCGAATCCAGATCAGTGCTGCTTCATCCGCAAGGTCGAGCCGCTGGCGCGCGCGCTCAAGCCGTTCGACGCATGGATCAACGGCCGCAAGCGTTTTCAGGGTGGCGACCGCGCCGCCATTCCCGTTGTCGAAGCCGACGGCGAGCGGCTGAAGTTCAATCCGCTGGCGAACGTGTCGCTGGATGAACTGAAGGCGCTGTATGCTTCGATGGATCTTCCGCCGCATCCATTGGTCGCATCCGGCTTCACCTCGATCGGGTGTATGCCATGCACGAGCCGGACGCTGCCCGGCGAAGACCCGCGCGCCGGCCGCTGGCGCGACAGAGGCAAGACGGAATGCGGCATTCACGTCACCAAGACTTCGTAAATGACCAAAGCGTCATAAAATATTTCTGTAAAATCTTGCATGCTTGCGAAGCGCGCTTTCATAGAACGTTCGTTCCATAAATTTGCAAAGAACGAAATCGGGTTTCGTTGACAGAACCACGCGAGTTCCAGAGTTTCACGCCTTCCCTGATGGCGATGATGTCGTCAGTTCGAATGGAGATTGAAATGGTTCGCCGTAGTTTAATCGTCCTTGCAGGCGTCCTGTGGGCGGGCTCAGCGCTCGCCGCGGATGTCTCGCTGCTCAACGTGTCGTATGATCCGACGCGCGAGCTTTATGCTGAATTCAACAAGGCTTTCGCCGTCGCCTATCAGAAGGACACCGGCAAGAGCATCGAGATCAAGCAGTCGCATGGCGGCTCGGGCTCGCAGGCGCGCTCGGTGATCGACGGCCTGCAGGCGGACGTGGTGACGCTGGCGCTCGCCTACGACATCGACGCGATTGCCAACAAGGGTCTCGTCAACAAGGACTGGCAGAAGCGCCTGACGCAGAATTCGTCGCCTTACACCTCGACCATCGTGTTTCTGGTCCGCAAGGGAAATCCGAAGGGCATCAAGGACTGGGACGACCTGATCAAGAACGGCGTTCAGGTGATCACGCCGAATCCGAAAACCTCGGGCGGCGCACGCTGGAATTACCTCGCGGCCTGGGGTTATGCGCTGAAGAAGTACGGCTCCGAGGACAAGGCCAAGAAATTCGTTGGCGATGTCTTCAAGAACGTCCCGGTGCTGGACACCGGCGCGCGCGGCTCGACCGTGACCTTCGTGGAGCGCGGCGTCGGCGACGTGCTGCTGGCATGGGAAAACGAGGCGTTTCTCGCCGTGAAGGAATTCGGCAAGGACAAGTTCGAGATCGTGGCGCCGCCGCTGTCGATCCTCGCCGAACCTCCCGTCACCATTGTCGATACGGTCGTCGACAAGAAGGGCACCCGTGCTGCCGCCGAGGCATACCTGAAGTACTGGTACACCAAGGAAGGCCAGGACATTGCGGCGCGCAATTCCTATCGCCCGCGTGATCCGGAAGTGGCCAAGAAGTACGAGGCCTCCTTTGCAAAGGTTGACCTTTTCACCATCGACGATGTGTTCGGCGGCTGGACCAAGGCGCAGAAGGAACACTTCGGCGAAGGCGGCGTTTTTGATCAGATCTACAAGAACTGATCTGAACGCGGATTGATGGGGGCATCGTGAGCGGAGGAACAGGACGACGACGGGCACTGCCGGGCTTTGGTCTCACCATGGGACTGACGCTGACATGGCTGTCGATCATCATCCTGATTCCGCTCGCGGGTCTTTTCCTGAAGACCGCCGAACTCAGCCTCTTTCAGTTCTGGGACATCCTCACCAGCCGCCGCACGCTGAACGCGCTGAAGATTTCCTTCGGCCTCGCGTTCCTCGCCGCCATCGTCAATCTCGTGATGGGCATGGTGATCGTGTGGGTGCTGGTGCGTTATCGTTTTCCCGGCCGGCGGATTTTCGATGCCATCGTCGATATTCCGTTCGCGCTGCCGACCGCGGTCGCGGGCGTGGCGCTGACGGCGCTGTTCGCGCAGAAGGGCTGGCTCGGCGCGCCGCTGGCTGAAATGGGCATCAAGGTCGCGTTCACGCCGATCGGAATTTTTATCGCGATGATCTTCATCGGCTTCCCGTTCGTGGTGCGCACGGTTCAGCCGGTGCTGCTCGATCTGGAAGTGGAGGTTGAGGAAGCCGCGGCCAGTCTCGGCGCGTCGCGCTGGGACATCATCACCAAGGTGATCGTGCCCAGCCTCACGCCGGCGATCCTGACCGGCTTTGCGCTCGCCTTCGCGCGCGCTGTCGGTGAATACGGCTCGGTGATCTTCATCGCCGGCAACCTGCCGAACGTCTCTGAAATCGCGCCGCTGCTGATCGTGATCCGGCTGTCGGAGTTTCGATACGCGGACGCGACCGCGATTGCGGTCATCATGCTGGTCGTGTCGTTTCTCATCATTTTCACCATCAACCGCATTCAACGCTGGGCGCAGACGCGCGGCGTCGCGGTTCAGGTCTGAGCGGTCATGGTCACCACACGCCCCACCGCGCCCGCGTATCAGGTCAGGACCGAACCTGCCTGGGTTCGCTGGATTCTCATCACCATCGCGATTGCGTTTCTGACGGTCTTCGTGGTGCTGCCGCTGGTGGTGGTGTTCACCGAAGCTTTTTCGCGGGGCGTCGCGACATATCTCGGTGCGCTCGCCGAGCCTGAAGCATTGTCCGCGATCCGGCTGACGCTGACCGTCGCGGTGATCTCCGTCGGACTCAATCTTGTGTTCGGCGTGATCGCGGCCTGGGCGATTGCCAAGTTTGAATTCCGCGGCAAGGTCTTCCTGATTACCCTGATCGACCTGCCGTTCTCGGTCAGCCCGGTGATCTCGGGTCTGGTGTTCGTGCTGCTGTTCGGCGCGCAGGGCTATTTCGGCACATGGCTGATCGCCAACAATGTGCAGATCCTGTTCGCGGTGCCCGGCATCGCGCTGGCGACCACCTTCGTGACATTCCCGTTCGTGGCGCGCGAATTGATCCCGCTGATGCAGGAGCAGGGCACGCAGGAAGAGGAGGCGGCGATTTCGCTCGGCGCATCCGGCCTGCGCACCTTCCTGCGCGTGACCATCCCGAACATCAAATGGGGCATCCTGTACGGCGTTCTGCTGTGCAATGCCCGCGCCATGGGCGAATTCGGCGCGGTTTCGGTGGTATCCGGCCATATCCGCGGCGAAACCAACACCATGCCGCTGCTGGTCGAAATCCTGTACAATGAGTACCAGTTCGTGGCTTCGTTCGCGATCGCGTCGCTGCTGGCATTCCTGGCGCTGGTGACGCTGATCGTGAAGACCGTTCTCGAAAGCCATCTCGAAGAAGGACAGACCGCAAGTGACGATTGAAGTCCGCAACATCGTGAAAAAGTTCGGCTCTTTCGCCGCGCTCGACCATGTCGATCTCAAGGTCGCCACCGGCGAACTGGTGGCGCTGCTGGGCCCGTCGGGCTCCGGCAAGACCTCGCTGCTGCGCATCATCGCCGGCCTCGACTGGCCCGATGAAGGCTCGGTGATTTTCGACGGCGAGAACGCGCTGGAGCGCGGCGCCGGTGAGCGTCATGTCGGCTTCGTGTTCCAGCATTACGCGCTGTTCCGCCATATGAGCGTGTTCGAGAATGTCGCGTTCGGCCTGCGGGTGCAGCCGCGCGCCATCCGCAAGGACGAGGCGCACATCAGGAAGCGCGTGAAGGAACTGCTCGATCTCGTGCAGCTCGACTGGCTGGCGGATCGCTATCCGAGCCAGTTGTCCGGCGGCCAGCGCCAGCGCATCGCGCTTGCGCGTGCGCTTGCCATCGAGCCGCGCATCCTGCTGCTGGATGAGCCGTTCGGCGCGCTTGACGCCAAGGTGCGCAAGGAATTGCGCCGCTGGCTGCGCCAGCTTCATGACGAGATTCATGTGACGTCGATTTTCGTCACCCACGATCAGGAAGAAGCGCTCGAAGTCGCCAACCGCGTGGTGGTGATGGACAAGGGCAAGATCGAACAGATCGGCACGCCCGGTGACGTTTACGACAATCCGGCGACCGCCTTCGTTCACGGCTTCATCGGCGAATCCATCGTGCTGCCGGTGCAGGTCTCGGATGGCAAGGTGCGTCTCGGCGACAAGGTGCTCAACATCGAGCCGCGCGACGCGGTGTCCGGCCCGTCGAATCTGTTCATCCGCCGTCATGATGTGTCGATCGTGCCGAGCGGCAGCGGCATCCTCGAGGGCGACGTCAAGCATGTGCGCGCGTTCGGCCCGACCCAGCGCGCCGACGTGGTCCTGCATAACGGCGCGAATGAAACCCTGATCGAGATCGACGCGCCGCGCGACCGCGATCTCAAGCCCGGCGACGTGGTCAGCCTCCAGCCCCGGCGCTATCGGCTGTTTCCCGCGCAGTCGTAAGTTCTTCACCTCTCCCCGTTCTGACGGGGAGAGGAAGCGCATCGTGGTTGCAGCCTTGTCTGGTTCCCCTCCTAATCAACGCCGCGTTCACCTTTCAGCCACTGTTGGTGTGCAACAAACGCCGACCGACGGGTGGGGGCATCGATCATGATACGCGCGGCTATCGCCATTCTGGCGCTGACGATCCTGAGTGGCTGCGGAACGGGCGGTGACACGTCCACCGAGCAGCCGGCGTTCTATGTCAGCATGGCCAGCGCCGGCGCAAAACTCGATCCCGCCACGGCGGCGTCCATGATTTCCGGCTATCGGCAGAACAACGGCCTCGGCGCGGTCCAGGTCGATCCCTTGCTGATGAAGGCGGCGGAATCGCAGTCGCAGGCCATGGCCAGCCGCAACAAGCTCGATCACAACGTGGCGGGCACGCTCGACAAGCGGATCAAGGCATCCGGGTTCGACGCCACCAAGGCCGTGGAAAACGTCTCCGCCGGTTATCACACCCTGGCCGAGGCCTTCTCGGGCTGGCGGGACTCACCGCCCCACAAGGCCAACATGCTGGCGAGCGGTGTCACAAAAATAGGCATCGCCGCGACCTACGCCCCGAATACCAAATACAAGGTGTTTTGGACGCTGATCCTCGCCGCGCCGGACGCGCGATAAGCGGCCAAGATAAACCTTCTGTGACATTCCCCTCGTTTTGGCCAATTGACGCGGCTGCGAACTGAGGCCACCGTGCCATCGCATCGCAACACGCGATGCTAGTGATCCGGTTCTGACATTCGTATTGTATCCTTCGCGGGCACTTTTACGAATGTCAGAACCAAAGGATCACTAGAATCATAATTTGATAGTGTCCTTTCGTATCCGAGGTTCGCTCGGAGAGCGCCGCAAAGCGAAGCGAACCTCGGATACGGGACACTAGCTCCCGTGATGGCGTATGGATCAGCTTTCCCCCGACAGACAGACCACCTCGATCCCGGCGCAGGCGCAGCGCGTGCTGGTGCTGCAGGGCGGCGGCGCGCTCGGCTCCTATCAGGCCGGGGCCTATCAGGCGCTGTGCCATCATGATTTCGAGCCCGAATGGATCGCGGGCATTTCCATCGGCGCGATCAATGCCGCCATCATCGCCGGCAATCCGCGGGAAAAGCGGATCGGCAAACTCAAGGAATTCTGGGAGACGGTGTCGTCGGGCTCGCCGATGCCGTGGGCTCCGCTGGTGCAGGGCGATCACGCGCGGTCGCTGTTCAACGAGACCAGTGCCGCGCTGATCGCGACCTTCGGTGTGCCTGGATTTTTCACGCCGCGCTTTCCGCCCGCGCCGGTCTGGCCGGCGGGCAGCCCGCAGTCGCAGAGCTATTACGACACGTCCCCGCTGCGCGCGACGCTGGAGCGGCTGGTGGACTTCGACATGATCAACGACGCGAAGGTGCGCCTCAGCGTCGGTGCGGTCGGCGTCACCAGCGGCAACTTCCGCTATTTCGACAATGTCGAGTTCAAGAAGCTCGGCAAGAAGATCGGCCCCGAGCACATCATGGCTTCCGGGGCGCTGCCGCCGGGATTCCCGTCTGTCGAGATCGAGGGCGAGCATTACTGGGACGGCGGCGTGGCGTCGAATACGCCGCTGGACTATGTGCTGGATGCCGAAACCAGACGCGATCTGCTGATCTTCCAGATCGATCTGTTCAGCGCGCGGGGCGATTTGCCGGCCACCCTTCTGGAGGCGGCGGAGCGCGAAAAAGACATCCGCTATTCCAGCCGCACCCGCATGAACACCGACAAGGCCAAGAAGGTTCACGACGCGAAGAAGGCCGTGCGCGAACTGATCGCCAAGCTGCCGGACAGCTTCAAGGGCGATCCGCTGGTCGCGACGCTGAATGAAGCGGCGAAGGAAAACACGGTCACGGTCGTGCATCTGATCTATCGCAGCAAGACCCACGAAGCCTCGTCGAAGGATTACGACTTCTCGCGGCTCGGGATGGTCGAGCACTGGGCTGCGGGCGAGCGCGACGTCTATGCGTCCATGACTCATCCGGAATGGCTGAACCGGCCGCAGTCCGATGAAACCATGGTCACCTACGACCTGTGTGAAAGCGGGTCGCAATACATCAAACGGTAAACAGGAGCGAATAATGGGTACTCTTTCCGGCAAGACGGCAGTTGTGACGGGTTCGACCAGCGGTATCGGCCTCGCCTATGCGCGGGCGTTCGCGGGCGCGGGCGCGAACATCGTCATCAACGGCTTCGGCGTGCCAGCCGACATCGAGAAAGAGCGTTTGGCCATCGAGAAGGACTTTGGCGTTAAGGCGGTGCATTCACCCGCCGACATGACCAAGCCCGAGGAAATTGCCGAGATGATCGCGCTCGGCGAAAAGACCTACGGTTCGGTGGACGTTCTCGTCAACAATGCCGGCGTGCAGTTCGTCTCGCCGATCGAGGAATTCCCGATCGACAAGTGGAACATGATCATCGCGATCAACCTGTCGTCGGCGTTTCACAGCATTCGCGCCGCGGTGCCGGGCATGAAGAAGCGCGGCTGGGGCCGCATCATCAATACCGCGTCGGCGCATTCGCTGGTCGCGTCGCCGTTCAAGTCGGCTTATGTCTCCGCCAAGCACGGCATCGCGGGCCTGACCAAGACGGTGGCGCTGGAGCTTGCCACCCATAAGATCACCGCCAACTGCATCTCGCCCGGCTATGTCTGGACGCCGCTGGTGGAGAAGCAGATCCCCGACACCATGAAGACGCGCGGGCTGACCAAGGAACAGGTCATCAACGACGTGATGCTCGATGCGCAGCCCACCAAGGAGTTCGTGACCGTCGAGCAGGTGGCGGCGCTGGCGCTGTTTTTGTGCGGTGACAATGCCGCGCAGATCACCGGCGCGAACCTCTCGATCGACGGCGGCTGGACGGCGGAATAGCTGGTTGTTCTTCTTTACCTCTCCCCGCAGGCGGGGAGAGGTGAAGTCAGCGCTTCCCGAACGCCAGCACGTGAAACCCGAGACGTTTGCGGGTGATCCAGAACAGCAGGATGGTCTCGAAGATCAGCGCCACGGACGTCGCCGCAGCGGCGCCGTAGCCCCCGAAGCGCGGCACCAGCAGCACGCACAGCACGAGGTTGACGACAAACGCCAGCGCATAGGCCAGCGCGCACATGTTCTGGTGACCCAGCATGTTGAGCAGCCGCTCCACCGGGCCGATGGCGGAGCGCACGATCAAACCGATCGCCGCGACGAACATGATTCCATAACCTGACGTGAACTGCGGCCCGAACAGCCAGAGCAGCGGCTTTCCCATGGCGAGCAGAACGGCGGTGGCTGCGACCGACGGCCAGAACGTCCACTTGATCGCGTGGGCGATATAGGCCGCCAGGCGCTCCTTGTCGCCGGAGGCGTGATACTCGCTGAACCGGTGGGCGGTCGTCGCCGACATCGCGTAATGGATGAACGACACCAGCGCGAGCGTCTTCACCACGGCGAAGTACACGCCGACTTCTTCGGACGAGCGGAACTGCTGCAGCACCAGCACGTCGGTGTAGGACAGCAGCAGATAGAAACCTTCCACCATCATGATCGGCAGCGAGACTTTCAGCCAGCTCCGGAAATCGTAGGTCTTCGGGCCGGGCGCGACGCTGGCATTGAGCCGGCGGTTGAGCACGATCATCTGGCCGATCATGGCGATCCAGACCGCCGCGGCGCTGGCGATCATCGCCGCCGTCGCGCCGAGATTCATGCCGAGCACCACCGCGCCTGCGGTGAAGCCGATGATGAGCGTCTGCCGCACGATGAATTGCGGCATCAGGCCGAGCCGCATCCAGTCGTGCGAGCGCGCAAGGCCGTCCTGCGTGTTGGCGACCACGAAGGCGGGCAGGGTGAGACAGCCGATATAGAGCGGCAGCATCGTGTGGGCATCGATCCATGGCGACAGGATGGTCACGAGCCCCGCGAGCAGCAACGCAATCGCGGTCGATGCGGCGAAGGTCACCCAGCGGCTTCCCGACAGAAAGCCGCGCAGCATCGAGAGCTGTCCGTCGGCGCGATATTCGGGGATGATTTTCTGCGCTGAGACGGCGATGCCGAAGTCCAGCACGCTGCCGAGCAGCAGCACCCAGGTCCAGACATAGACGTAGATGCCGTAATCCGATCCGCCCATCCAGCGGGCGAGCAGCACCTGAGAGAAATACGCGAGGCCTGCGCTCACGACGCGGATGATGAAAACGGTGCCGGCCAGCCGCTTGGTCAGCGAGGCTTCGGAGGTGCCGGTCAGGACTTCGCGCAGTCGCGCGACCAGCCCCGTGGGCTTCGCTTCAGACGCGCTCTCAGCTTCCATGACGGCCACGGGTTGGATCCAGATTCCGCTTCATGCGGCTGGATGCGCCTTAGCAAGGATTCGTTAAGATTTGGTGGTTGTGACCTCGCCCCGTAAACGGGAAGAGGGAGATTCACTTACCCTGCAAACCCGCCGTCCTTCAGGAACGCGGCTTCCTCCGGCGTCGTGGCTCGCCCCAGCACGGCATTGCGATGAGGAAAGCGGCCGAACTTGCGGATGATGTCGGCGTGGGTGATGGCGTAGTTCAGATTGTTCTCGTCGCCGAGTTGCCTGAACAGCGCGAGGCTCCGCTCCTGATCCGCCATTTCTTCGGAATGTTCGAACGGCAGATAAAGAAACGCACCTAACGCAGGATCGATGCGCCGGTCGCGGCCTTCGGCAATGGCCCGGCTCGCGACCTTGCGGGCGAGAGCGTCCGTCGAAAACGCGCGCGGATCGTTGCGGAACATGTTGCGGGGAAACTGGTCGAGCACGATCACCAGCGCCAGAGCGCCATCGTCGGTGTCCTGCCACGCGCCGAGCTTGCCGTCGCGCGCGGATTCCCACGCCGCCATGAAACGGTCGCGCAGTTCCTGATCGAACGCGTCGTCTTTTTTGTACCAGCGGTCAGGTCCGGCCTTGCGCCAGAAATCGAGTATGTCGGTGGGGGAAGGAAGAATATCGGTCATCGTTCTCGTTTACTCCCTCTCCCCGCTTGCGGGGAGAGGGTTGGGGTGAGGGGCATCTTGAATAGCGGATTCGATCGTCTGCACGACACCTTCAATGTTTTGAAGAATATCGTTGTTCCAGAATCGCAACACGCAATACCCGATTTCAGAAAGATTGTGATCTCGTACCGCGTCTGTGCCGGATTCGAGGTGCTGGCCGCCGTCCGCTTCTACGATTAATTTCAGTTCGCGGCAGACGAAATCGCAAACGTACCGATCAACAGGCTCCTGACGAACGAACTTGGCGCCGGAGATCTGTCGATTCCGCAAGTGACGCCATAGTTTGTTTCGGCGTCTGTTTGCAGGCCTCGCAATTTGCGAGCGATATAGGTGGTTTTGTGATCCGGTCCGCGCAAGCGGGCTGCCCCTCACCCGGATCGTTTTACGATCCGACCTCTCCCCGCAGGCGGGGAGAGGTGAAGGGTCATCTCTGCCTCAGCTCGCCGCCGCAGCTGCCGCCTTCGGCTTCTCGTCGCGCAGTTCGCGGCGGAGAATCTTGCCGACGTTGGTCTTCGGCAGATCGGTCCTGAACTCGACGTGCTTCGGCACCTTGTAGCCGGTCAGTTCGGTCGAGGCGAACTTGATGATGTCCTGCGCGGTGAGGTTGGGGTCCTTCTTCACCACGAAGGCCTTCACGGCTTCGGTCGACTTCGCATCCGGGACGCCGATCACGGCACATTCGAGCACGCCCGGATGGCTCGCGATCACTTCCTCGACTTCGTTCGGATAGACGTTGAAGCCGGAGACGAGGATCATGTCCTTCTTGCGGTCCACGATCTTGGTGTAGCCGTCCGCCGACATGATGCCGATGTCGCCGGTGCGGAAATAACCGTCGGCGGTCATCACCTTCGCGGTTTCTTCCGGCCTGTTCCAGTAGCCCGCCATCACCTGCGGACCCTTGGCGCAGATTTCGCCGGGCTCGCCGAGCGGCACTTCGTTGCCGTCGTCGTCGCGGATCGAGAGCCAGGTCGACGGCACCGGAATGCCGATCGAGCCCGAGAACTTGTCGGTGTCCGCCGGATTGCAGGTCAGCGTCGGCGAGGTTTCGGACAGGCCGTAACCTTCCGACAGCGCAACGCCGGTGACGGCAGTCCACTTGTCGGCCACCGGCTTCTGCACCGCCATGCCGCCGCCGAAGCAGCTCTTGAGCTTGGAGAAGTCGAGCTTGTCGAAGCCCGGCGTGTTGAGCAGGCCGTTGTAGAGCGTGTTGACCGCCGGGAAGCTGTTGACCTGATACTTCGACAGTTCCTTGACGAAGCCCGCCATGTCGCGCGGGTTCGGGATCAGCAGGTTCACGCCCCCGGCGCGCACCGCGAGCAGGAAGCACGCGGTCAGCGCGAAGATATGATAGAGCGGCAGCGCGCAAACGATAAAGAGCTGCTCGACATGCGGCGGCTTCTTCAGCGCGGGTTGCAGCCACGCGTCGTTCTGCAAGACGTTGGCGAGAATGTTGCGGTGGAGCAGCGTCGCGCCTTTCGAGACGCCGGTGGTGCCGCCGGTATATTGCAGGAACGCGATATCGTCGCCGGTCAGCGTCGGCTTGCTCAGCTTCAGCTTGCGTCCCGCCGCCAGCGCGTCGTTGAACGGCACGGCGCCCGGAATGGAGAACGCCGGCACCATCTTCTTGACCTTGCGCACCACGAAATTGACGATCACGCCCTTGAAGCCGAGCAGGTCGCCCATCGATCCCATGATGACGTGCTTGACGTTGGTCTTGGCGATCACCTTCTCAAGAGTGCTCGCGAAATTCTCCAGCAGGATGATCGCCTCGGCGCCGGAATCCTTGAGCTGGTGCTCAAGCTCGCGCGGGGTGTAGAGCGGGTTGACATTCACCACGGTGAAGCCGGCGCGCAGGATCGCGGCGGAGGCCACCGGGTTCTGTAAGACGTTCGGCATCATGATGGCGACGCGCGCGCCCTTCTTCAGGCCCTTGCTTTGCAGATACGCGCCGATCGCGGCTGACATCTCGTCGAGTTCGCCGTAGGTGATCGACTTGTCCATGCAGATGAACGATTTGCGGTCGGCGAATTTCTTGAAGCTCTCCTCGAGCAGTTCGACCAGCGACGGATATTGATTGACGTCGATGTCCGCGGGCACCCCGGCCGGATATTGCTTGAGCCAGATACGTTCCATGGCAAATTCCCCTCAGCTGTTTCCTCACGGCCCCCGTCTTTTGGCGGGGTGCTCGGTTGATGTTCTCAAGTATTGAAATAAGTATTGAGCGAAGCCATGGGCCATAGCAAGCCTGTGCGTGGTAACGACGCACTTTAGAGGCTTTGTATGCGGGCTTGCGGTCGTCGGCCCCTGCGGATTCCGCAAAGCACAATCAGCCGGGTGATGTAACGGGACGAATTAACCGCGGGGCGCGGCGGCGGATTTCTGCTGGTCCGCGGGTTTAGCGCCCTTGGCTGCATCTTTTGGAGGCGCTGCCGCCGGTTTGGCCGCTGCGGGTTTCGCCGCAGGCTTCGCGGCTGCTGGCTTTGCAGCAGCAGGCTTGGCCGTCTCGGGCTTCACCGCCGCGGCCTGCTTGGCGTCGGCTTTCGGAGCCGGCCTGGCCGCCGCCTTTGGCTTCGCGTCAAGTTTGGCGTCGGGCTTGGCTGCGGATTTCGGGTCCGGCTTCTTGTCGGACTTCGCGTCTTCCCCGGCCGGCTTGGCCGCGACTTTCGGCTTGGCGGTCTTCTTCCGCTTGGCGACGTTCGCCGCCTGAGCCGCGGTTTCGGCGGCATCGGCCTCGAGAACGGCAGCACCCGTCCGCGCCGGACCGGTGTAGACGATCACGGGCGTGGCGGCTATCGCCGGCTGCGCCAGCATCTCGGACGCCTTCATGTTGGGCGGCTGCAATCCGGCTGCGAACATCTGCATGCTGCCCGAGTCGCTGTTGTCCGCGCTGATGCTGACATCGTCGTCTTCATCCTCGGCGGCCGGCCGCTTGCGTTTCGGTCCGCACATCTCGTCGCGCAAATTCGGCGGCGAGGCGTCGATCGGCGCCAGCGCATTGACCGTGCCGAGCGATGGCTTGAGCCATGAGAGCTTGTTGCTGCCGAAGCCGCGCTCGAGCAGCTGGGCGGCGCGGACCGCGCGTTGCGCGGAGGATTGCGCGCCGAGCACGACGGCGATCAGGCGCTTGTTGTTGCGCGTCGCGGTGGCGACAAGGTTGAAGCCCGACGCGCAGATGAAGCCGGTCTTCATGCCGTCCGCGCCCGGATAGCGGCCGATCAGCTTGTTGTAGTTCACCGTCACGCGGCGTCCGAACTTGATGGCCGGGATGTGCATGAAATATTCGTATTCGGGAAAATCGCGAAGGATCGCGCGCGCCAGAATGCCGAGATCGCGCGCCGAGGTGATCTGTCCTTCGGCAGGCAGGCCGTTGGGGTTGACGTAGCTCGTCTGCGTCATACCGAGGCGCTGCGCGTTCTTGTTCATCTCGGCGGAGAAACCGTCGATCGATCCGCCAACGCCTTCCGCGATCACGACGGCGATGTCGTTGGCGGATTTCACCATCATCATCTTGAGCGCGTTATCGAGGGTGACCTGCGTGCCGGGCTTGAAGCCCATTTTCGAAGGCGACTGCGCCGCGGCGGTGGGTGACACCGTCAGCAGCGAGTCGAGCGTCATGCGCCCTTCCTTCACGGCTTTCAGCGCGACATAGGCCGTCATGATCTTGGTGACCGACGCCGGATACCAGGGATAGGTCGCGTTCTCCGCCTGAAGAACCTTGCCGGTGTCGGCTTCGATTAGCAGCAGCGCTTCCGCCTGCGCGGCGCGCGGCGCGGCGGCCACAATCATCATCGCCGCAACGGCGGCGAGCAATCGCAGCGCGAGGATCCGGAACGGGGCGGGAAGCGATGCCACTATCCGTTTCCGATGTCTGACAGCAGGCCAGCGGCGAATGAAAACATGGCCTCCTCGACGGTACGGTTTGAGAACGGTCTACGTCGCCCAAATCGGATAAAGCGATGGATCAATACTTATACCGAAGGACCCGCTTCGGAACAGGGGGTTGGCAGCTCAATCAAGCATGAAATGGGCCAAAATTCGGCGATACCCACACTTCCGCCAGTTAACTTCCGCTCTTCGCGGCAACAGTTGCCGCCGGCCCGGGTGATTCAGCGCGGGCGGTTTCCTGAACCATGAACTGCGCCCTCGCCAGGCTGGCGAAATAGCCGCCTCTTTCGACGAGTTCATCGAAAGTTCCACTCTCGATCACCTTGCCGTTGTTGAAGACAAGAATCTTGGTGGCGTTGCGGATGGTGGACAGCCGGTGGGCGATCACGAAGGTGGTGCGGCCCTTCATCACAGTATCGAGAGCGGCGTTCACCTTCGCCTCGGTAACCGCGTCGAGCGCGCTGGTGGCTTCATCGAGGATCAGGATCGGCGGATTTTTCAGGAGCGCGCGCGCGATGGACAGCCGCTGCCGCTCGCCGCCGGACAACATGCGCCCGCGCTCGCCGGCGTTGGTGTCGAACTTGAGATCGGCGCGCTCGATGAAGTCGAGCGCCTGCGCGCCTTCTGCGGCCGCGCGCAACTCTTCGTCGGTGGCGTCCGGCTTGCCGACGCGCAGGTTCTCCGCGATGGAGCGGTTGAACAGCAGCGCTTCCTGAAACACCACGCCGATGTTCCGGCGCAACGCCGCGAGCGTCATGCCGCGCACGTCCATGCCGTCGATCTTGATGATGCCCGATTGAGGATCGAACGCGCGATGCAGCAGCGCGATGGCGGTGGATTTGCCCGCGCCGGTTTCGCCGACCAGCGCGAAGGTCTGCCCCGGCAGCGCCGTGAACGAGACGTCCTCGACCGCGGGCCGCTTGCCGTCATAGGAAAACGAGACGTCGTTGAATTCCACGAGGCCCTGCAGGCGGCCGGGGTCGATGGCGTTCGGCATGTCGCGCACCGCCGGGACGGCATCGAGCACGTCGAAAAATTCCCGCAGCCGCGGCGCTTCCATGAACACGCTGTTGATGAAGCTCACGACCTGTTCAAGCTTCTGGATCAGCATGGTCGCGAAGCTCACGAACATCACGATCTCGCCGACGCTCGCCTGTCCCTGTCCGTGCAGGATGATGCCGACCACGAAGATCGCAAGGATGGTGATGGTGGTGGAGGCGCGGGTCATCACGACCACGAGCGCCCACCATGACAGCACCGGAAGCTGCGCCGACAGCAGGTTGTTGGCGATTCCGCGCAGGCCTTGCACCTCGGCGTCGACGCGAACGAAACTTTGCACGAGGGCCACGTTGCCAAGTGCGTCCGACGCGCGCGCGGCGAGGTCGCCGTAATAGTTTTCGACCTGCTCCTGCAGGGTGTAGGTCTTGCGCACCACAAGCGTGGTCAGCACCGTGAAGACCACGCAGAGAATGAACAGCAGGATCGCCAGCCGCCAGTTGATGTAGAGCGACAGCGGCAGCAGCACGACGAGAGAGACGATGGACGCGAAATGTTCGCGGAAGAAACTCAGCCACAGCCGCCACAGCGCGTCCGTGCCTTGCAGCATCACCTTCATCAGGCGGCCGGAATGGGTGCCGGTGTGGAATGTCAGCGGCAGCTGCATGATGTGTTCGAAGTAACCGGTGAGAACCGCCTGACGTTGCCGGTGCGCCAGCCGGTCGGCCTGCAATGCGACATAGGCGCTGATCACGATCGTGAAGAGCCCGAAGGCAACCCAGGCGCCAAGCAGCGGCCAGGGCGAGTTGGGTGCCGCGCCGACAGCCGTCGCGAACGCGGCTGCCGCGGGGTTCACCGTGCCGGAGAGGACATCGATGATACGTCCGAACAGAACCGGCTCCGCGAACTGCGCGACGGCCAGCAGAAGATTGGCTCCCGCGAGAAGCCAGCCGAGCCGGGCTTCCTTGCCGAGCAATTCGAGAACGCGGACATAAAGACGGATCAAGGGACGGCCTTACAGGTCTGACTTCAGCGAAGGGACATGCATCCTAACCGGGGACGACCGGCGAATACAGGCCGACGGACGGCGTTATGCACCTCCTTGATTTTGCGCGCATTCGCCGAAAATGCCGTTCACGTTGCGCCAATCTGTCTCGCTTGCCGCACTGGCGGAAGCGGGGCGATGAGATAGCCTCGTGGAAAATTGAGGGAGGGAACGATGTCAAACAAATTGAATCGCCGTCACTTCATCGCCACCGGTACGGCCGCTGCCGCGACACCCTTTCTCCTGCGCGGGGCGTCGGCGCAAGCCGCGTGGCCGTCGCGGCAAATCCGGATGGTTTGCAGTTATCCGGCGGGCGGGCAGACGGATCTCCTCGCGCGCGCCTTCGGCGAGTTCATTTCCAAGCAAGTGGGGCAGACCGTCGTCATCGAAAACAAGGCGGGCGCGGCCGGTTCGATCGGCACGGCGGAGGTCGCGCGCGCGGAGCCGGACGGCCACACCATCATCTGTTCCATCTCGACAACCTACGTGATGAACAGGGTGATGATGAAAACCCCCGGCTACGACATGGACAAGGACCTGACGCTTGTCAGCATCATTCCCGGCGCGGGGCTGCTGCTGGTCGCGAGCCTGAAGTCCGGCGTCAAGACGCTGGATGATTTCGTCGCTTTCGCGCGCAAGAGCGGCAAGGTGAATTTCGGTACGTACAGCGCGGGCTCTGCTCCGCACATGACGATCAATGAACTCAACAAGCAGTACGGCCTCAACATCGAGCCGGTCCACTACCGTGGCGAAGCGCCGATGTGGACGGGACTGCTGGAAGGCACGCTCGATGTCGCGATGGGCAGCTACACGGCCGCGCAACCCGTGCTGCAAAGCGATCGCGGCACTGTATTCGCGGTGCATTCCAAGAAGGTCGATGCGCTCCCGAACGTGAAGACTCTGCCCGAACAGGGAGCGACGTCGAAGTTCTTCACCGTGAGCGGGTTCACCGGATGGGCGTTGCCGAAGAAGACGCCGCAGCCGATCGTCGACCGGCTGGCGCAACTCTGCGTGGCGGCGAACAGCGATCCGAAAGTGAAAGAAGTTCTCGCGACATTCGTGCTGGAACCGGCGCTTGGATTCAAGGAAACCAATGCGCTGTATCAGCGCGAATTGCCGGTCTGGCTGGAGAGTGCGAAGTCGCTCGGCCTGGAGCCGGTCTAGATAACGAGTGGCCGCGGCAGCAAGGCGCACGGAGGAACCAACCGGACCCGCCGTGGCTTGTCATGCATGTTCCAAAAACCGGAGACTGCCATGAAAACCGCAAAAATCGTTTTGGCTGGCGCTGCGGCGTTCACCATCATCAGCTCGGCAGCTTTGGCCCAACAAGCCCTTAAAGGGACGGTGACCCAAATTAACCGGATCAATGGCACGATCGTGATTCAACAGGAGCAAAGCGAGACTGTTGGAGCGAATACCGGCGGTGCCGCAGAAGGGCTTAAAGCACAAGATCGCGCGTCGCTGGATACCGTGCATGTTGGCGACAAGGTCACCTTTTCCATCACGGAAATGGGTGGGGTGAGAACAGTCACGAAACTTCAGAAACAGTAAATCTTCGTCGACGCGGTGGCTGCCGGCGGCGATGAAGCAAAGCGCGCGCGGCTGATGATTCTTTGTCGGTGCTTCTCGGACTCCAACGTTGCCAACAAATCTCAACCTGAGCGTGACGCGGCTCAGTTGATCTTGCGCGCGTTCACTGGCGGCAGGAACGTATCGTCGAAAATGTCGGCCGGCAGCGGCCGCTTGCGGAATTCGTAATCTTCCGCGATCTGACTGACGCCCGCAGCGAAGCGGTTGTCGTCGATTCCGCCGAGGCCGTTTCGCTTCACGTCGTCGGTGACGATGTTGTCCTGAATGGCGGCGCGCAGCCGCTCCAGTTCGACCTCGCGCGAGCCGCCGCTCATTTGCGTGAGGACCTCGTCGACCGCGCGGCCGGGATCCTTGATGGCAAGGTGAATACCCGCGACCGTCGCGCGCACGAATGATTTCACCGCGTCGGGATTGTCGGCGGCGAATTTCGGATTGACGATCAGCGCGTGTCCGTAAACTTCGCTGCCGAACTCGGAGAAGCGCAGCACCGCGAGATCGTTCGCCGGAACGCCGCGGTTGCGCAGGTCGATGCCGGTGAGAAACGAGAGGCCTGTCACCGCATCGACCTGACCGGCCGACAGCATCGGCCCGCGCACCGCCGCGCTGATTTTTTCTTTCTTGACCTTGCCCAGTCGAATGCTGTTGCTGCGCGCGACGGCGGGCCACAGCCGCGCCGCGAGATCGCCGTCCACGATGCCGATGGTCTTGTCTTCGACGTCCGACATGGTTGCGATGCCGCGGCTCTTGCGGGCGATGATCGCATAGGGCGCCTTGTTGTAGAGCACGAACACGGCTTTGACCGGAACGGCGCCGTCCTTGTCGCGATAGCGGATCAGCGCGTTGATGTCGGCCAGCGCCATGTCGCTGGCGCCCGATGCCACGCGCGCGATGGCGTCCGGCGAACTGGCCGCCGAGCTGGTTGTGACGGTGAGGCCTTCCGCGCGATACAATCCCTTGCTGGAAGCCAGCACGAAAGGCGCGGCCGTGCCGTCGAGTGCGCGGTCGAGAGAGAAGTGCAGCGCTGTCGCCGCGAGCCCCGGCGTCGCGCGGAAGCTTACCGCGCAGACCAGCACGGTCAGCGACAGCAGGATCTTGCGGAGAATACGATCCGGACTTTTGAACATGAGCGGCACTTGGTCTTCGGTAGGCAGTCTTGAGGTTGCAGTCTTGAGGTGCAGTCTTGGGCAGCAGCAGTTCGGGGCAGCAAGACGCGGCTTTTGAGCACTCGCTGTGTTGGGATGATGACAAGCACACAACGCCGGTTTCGTCACCTTTTCGCCTTTTGCAGCGAAGATTGCCGCCATTTCGCCTTTTGCCGTTCATCCTGCGTTCGGATTGGGAAACTTAATGTAAAGACTAGGGTTATCTCCCAACTGGCCTGTTCAGGCCAGGATGACCTATGAGGACGTTGAAATGTTCAATCGTAAGACTTCGCCTTCTCCCTTCAGCCGAGCTGTGGTTCTGGCGACGGCTGCAGCGCTGGTCTTGACCGCGGCCGTTCCGCCGCCGGTCGCTCAGGCACGTTCAGCCGCGCCGGTCACCAAAGCCGTCTCAGCCGGCCCGGAAGCCGCCAGCGACGCCACCGATTTCAGTGCCCGCCGTCGCGCCGTGCGCCGCGGTTATCGTGGAGGCGGAAATGCCGCGGGACTGGCCTTCATGGGTCTGGCGCTTGGCACCGTCGGCGCCATCGTCGCCGAGCAGCGTCGCCGCGATTACTACCGCGACAACTATTATTACGGCGGCAACCCCTATTACGGTAACCGCTACTACGGCGCGCAGCCCTATTACGGCGGCGGTTACTACGGCTATTGAGCCCGTCGTATCTCCAAGCCGCGAGTTCGCCGGGAGAAATCCCGGCGAATTTGCGTTTTGGGAGCGTTTTCAGGCTGTTGGGCGGGTTGTTAACTCGCTGGCGAGAGATTTAGTTTAAGGTTGAAGCATGAGTGATTCGCTAGAACGGCTTTATCACGCCATCGTTGCGGCCAAGGATCTCGATCCGGCGACGTCGCGTACGGCACGGCTGTATCAGCGCGGGCCGGCCAAGATGGCCAAGAAACTCGCCGAAGAAGCCATCGAAGTCGTTATCGATGCCGTCAACGGAAAATCGGATGCGGTGATCCGCGAAAGCGCCGACCTTCTTTACAACCTGTCGGTGCTGTGGGTCGCGGCAGGTGTCCGCCCGCAGGACGTCTGGGACGAGATGGACCGGCGCGAACGGGCCCAGGGGATTGCTGAAAAATTACCCAAGAGCTTCGCGAACAAGCCTGTTCCGCAGAAGTCCGGCGACAGGACTTCCGCAGCCGCAAAAGCCCTGCCGAAGATCCCCAAACCTTCGGTACAGAAGCCTTCGATGACCGAGACGCGGGGCGCCGAAAATGTAGCCCGGCGACCAATTGTCGCGCTCCAGGGCGGCCGGCTGAAGAAACGGCGCTGAATAGCCGCTAACATTCCTCATTTCCACGCATGGACAAATCCGCCGGACGGTGGTTCATCGCGCCATGCTGAGACGAATGTATGATTGGTGCATTGCCGCCGCCGACAAGCCGTATGCCCTCTGGTTGATGGGCGCGGTGTCTTTCGCGGAAAGCTCGTTCTTTCCCATTCCTCCTGACGTCATGCTGATCCCGATGTCGCTGGCGCGGCCGCAGAAGGCGTGGCTCTACGCGCTGATCTGCACGATGACCTCGGTGGCCGGCGGTGTCGTCGGCTATGCCATTGGCGCGTTGCTCTACGACAGCGTCGGACAGTGGCTGATCAATCTTTACGGTTACGGCGACAAGGTTGAGGCGTTCCGCGCGTCCTATGCTGAATACGGTGCGTGGATCATCCTGTTGAAGGGTCTTACGCCGATCCCCTACAAACTGGTCACGATCACGTCCGGTTTCGCCAACTATAATTTGCTGTTGTTCGTGATCTTCTCGATCGTCGCGCGCGGCGGGCGGTTTTTTATCGTCGCCATTCTGCTTAATCGCTACGGGACGTGGATTCGCGAGGTCATCGAGAAGCGCCTTGGGCTTTGGGTCGCCATCGCCGCGGGTGTGCTGGTGATCGGCTTCATCGTCGCCTTCCGGCTGTTTTAGGACGCGAGACATCTCCTCGGGCCGGCTCGCGCGAGGAAAATGCGTCTGACTTAAAGTCTTTTCGCCGTCGTCGCGCGGGGATACTCTCAAGGCATGTCCAATTACACCGGCGATCTGTTCGTGGATGTGCGGGGAGGCGTGGTCCTGATGGCCGTCCTCTCGATTGCGCTGGGAGCAGCGACGGCGGCATGGCCGCAGCAGATCCAGCCGCAGCTTCAGGTCGCGCCATCGCAACAGTCCGCTCCCGTGGCCGAACCACCGCCAGCCCCTGAGCGCAGTAATCCGGGACTGGTCGAAGAACTCGGCAAGCTCTTGAAGGATTCGGCGTCCGGTCTGAGGTCAACGCTGCCCAGTCCGAGCGAGGCGCTCGATGGATTGAACTCGAGCGCCAAGGGGGCCACCGACAGCCTGCGACGGATCGCGCCGATGTCCGGCCAGTCGATGGCCACCGGCCGAACCCTTTGCCCAGCCGCCGCCAATGGCGCTCCTGATTGCAAGGTCGCGGCAGAGCTGCTCTGCAAGGAGAAAGGTTACGCGGCTGGCAACAGCGTCGATGTGGAATCGACCCAGAAATGCTCTGCAAAGGCGTATTTTTCGGGCCAGGGCGCGTGCCGGACGGAGAATTTCGTCACCCGGGCCGTTTGCCAGTAGACGCAAGCCTCTTTCAAGAAATGCATGTAGCCCCTATGACCGTAGCGTAATTGCTGCGGCCCCGGCGCCGCTGTTTCATTCTGCGGAAGAGGAATTTTCTGATGTCGATGCCTGCCTTGTTCAAGGGTCGCCTTTCGATTCCGGCGATCGGCTCGCCGCTGTTTATCGTGTCGGGGCCAGATCTCGTCATCGCCCAATGCAAGGCCGGGATCGTCGGATCGTTTCCGGCATTGAACGCTCGCCCCGCCGCGCTGCTGGACGAGTGGCTGCACCGGATCAAGGAAGAGCTGGCGGCGCACGACAAGGCGCACCCGGATCGTCCGTCCGCGCCGTTCGCGGTGAATCAGATCGTGCACAAATCCAACAACCGGCTCGATCAGGATCTTGCTGTCTGCGAAAAGCACAAAGTGCCGATGGTCATCACGTCGCTTGGTGCGCGCGAGGAGTTGAACCAGGCCGTGCATGCCTGGGGCGGCATCACCTTTCACGACGTCATCAACCAGAAGTTCGCCCGCAAGGCGATCGAGAAAGGCGCGGACGGTCTGGTGCTTGTGGCCGCGGGCGCCGGCGGTCATGCCGGTGCGATTTCGCCGTTCGCATTTGTCGCCGAGACTCGCCAGTGGTTTGACGGTCCCATCGCGCTGTCCGGCGCAATCGGACACGGCCGCGCCATTCGCGCGGCGCGCGTTCTCGGCGCCGATTTCGCCTATATCGGCTCGGCGTTTATCGCCACGAAGGAGGCCAACGCTCCGGAAAACTACAAGGCGATGATCGCATCATCGTCCGCCGATGACATCGTCTATTCGAACCTCTTCACGGGCGTTCACGGCAACTACCTCAAGCCCTCGATCGTAGCGGCAGGCATGGACCCCGAGAATCTGCCGGTATCCGATCCGTCGAAAATGAATTTCGGCACCGACGCCAGCGGCGAGCGCAACAAGCCCAAGGCCTGGAAGGAAATCTGGGGTAGCGGACAGGGCATCGGCAGCGTCGATGAGGTTCTGCCGGTCGCCGAACTGGTGGCACGCTTCAAAAAGGAATACGACGCTGCGATCGACGCGCCGCTCTAGCCGTTGGCACAAATTATGGAAGCCGTCTTTCGCGTTGAAGGCAATCGTGTGTTCACAAGCGAACATGCCGCGGGTCCGTGGGATCCCCGCATGCAGCACGGCGGCGCGCCGTCGTCGCTGATCGTATGGGCAGCCGAACGCATTCCCACCCCGGAGCCGATGCATGTCGCGCGGCTGACCGTGGATCTGATGCGCCCGGTGCCGGTAGCGCCGCTCACCCTTGAGACCGAGGTTGTGCGGGAGGGCCGCAAAATTCAGCTTTGTGCGGTCCGTCTTCTGGCTGAGGGCGTTGAGGTCGTGCGCGCGACCGTTCTCAAGGTCAGGACGCAGGCCGTGACTCTGCCCGGCGATGTGATCCCCGAGATGCCGATCGACGTTCCGGGTCAGGAAGCGGGGCGAGAGGAGCCGCAAGGGCTCAATAATTTTCTGGCCGGCGTTACGTTGCGCGCGGTCAAGGGCGGCTTCCTCAAACCCGGTCCTTCGGCCATCTGGTTCAGGCCGAACCGCCCGATCGTCGAGGGTGCGCCGATCTCGCAGGCGATGAAGGCCGCGCTGGCGGCGGATTGCTCCAATGGCGTCTCGTCGGTGCTGGATTTTCACCGCTGGAGTTTCATCAACGCCGACCTTACGGTGACATTTGCACGGCAACCCGTCGGCGACTGGATCCTGCTGAATTCCGAAATGACGCTAGGGACCGACGGCGCGGGCATCGCCGTCTCGCGTCTCGGCGACGCTCAGGGATATTTCGGCCGGGCGGTTCAGTGTCTGGTCATCGAGCCGCGCTGATAAAGAATTCAAGGGCGGGATGAAATGCCGTTGGGGACCGGGTGAGACTGTCTCGCTTCGAATGTCGACCCCACCTAAAGGGTCACCCGGCGACCCGCGTCAGCACCGCCTTGAAGGCGAGACTTGGAAATTCCGCTGCGGTCCCTTCGCAGGTCGCGAAGTCGCCTTTGACGGCGCCCTGAAACGTGATGGTGACTTCGTCGAACCCGAACACTGAGGGATGTTCTGAGTCCGATGTATGCCGCAGGCTGGATACATTCCCGTTCAAGGAATGGCCGTCCTGCGTGTAGGATCCGACATAGGCGAATGCCGAGCTTCCGCCCCAGATTTTGCCGTTGTCCGCATGAATCACACCGAACGCCTTTCCGCGCGGCGTCTCGAACTCGACCTTGTACAAACCTTTAAAGGGCGGAATCTCGGCATGCGTTGCCCCGTCGGAGCGTTCAGCCGGCTGCCGGTTGGCTTGGTGTCGCATGGGTTGTCATTCCGGTATTGCTTGCCTGGTATTGCCCCGAGATCAGGCGGGTCATGCGCCGAATGCGAGATGAAGCCGCAACGTCGCGACGGGCATGACGCAAGCACACGATATCAGAACATGCGTCGCCGCGATATGATGCATCCGGCGAAAGAAGAATTGAGAAAGTTTGATTGATTTTTCCGAGGTCGTCGCACGACAAGATTGCCGCAGATCGGCACGACCCGCAAGCCGGATGCCTTGCCTGCTCACGAATAGTTTCTGGAAAAGATCTTAAGGGCCGTCCTGAAAAGATAGCCGTTCTGGAAAAGATAACGGTGCCTGAAAGTCCTGGTGCCCCTGGCCGGAATCGAACCAGCACTCCTTGCGGAACTCGATTTTGAGTCGAGCGCGTCTACCAATTCCGCCACAGGGGCCAACGGACCGCTGCCCGAGGGCAGGGATCGCGAAGCGGGCGGAATATAGCCCGCGCGCGCGCGCGGTCAACCGCCTGTGATCGTGCCATATGTCGACAGCGGGCGGCGGGCAAGCTAGGACCCGTTCCGAACCGGAGAAGATCACGTGGCGAGCGGCACCATTGTCACAAAAGGCTCGGAGAGTTCGCGGGACGCGGTGTTCGCCGCGGGCGCGGGCGTGGCCGTCATTGCCGCCGCGACCATCGCGGGCGCGTGGTTCTTTGAGCTTGTGCTCGATATCCGGCCTTGCCCGCTCTGCCTCGAGCAGCGCTACGCCTATTACCTCGCCATTCCGCTCGCGGCCTTGATCGCGCTTGGCGCTTCAAAGGGTGTTTCGCGCCGCCTGCTGGTCGCCGGTCTTGTGGTACTGGCGCTCGCTTTGCTCGCCAATGCCGGGCTCGGCGCCTATCACGCCGGTGTGGAATGGGGTTTCTGGCAGGGGCCGACGGATTGCAGCGGGCCGATCGTCGATTTCGGCAACACGGGCAATTTGCTGGATGGCCTCAACAAGGTGAAGGTGATCCGCTGCGACGAGGTGCAGTGGCGCTTTCTCGGGTTGTCGTTGGCCGGTTACAACGCGCTGATCTCGCTGGCCATGGCGGCGCTCGCCGCATGGGGCATCGGTAAGTCGGTCCGATAGGGCAATCTAATCGTCGGCGTCGACCTGCGGCCGTCCGAACAGGTGGACGATGCCCGGCGTTGCGAGCGACACGAACACAAAACGCGCCAGATGATGCGCGCCGACAAAAATCGGATCGATATGCAATGTGAGGGCCAGCGCCAGCATGGCGTCCATCGCCCCCGGTGCGAACGCGACAATGATGTCGCCGAACCGCGCGTGCGTCGTCAGCATCGCGAGGACGACAAAGATCGCCGAGATGACGATCGCCACGGTGAACGATCCGATCGCGGCCGTCATGTAGCTCAGCAGGGTGCGTGGTGAAATTCGCGCAAAACGCGTGCCGATCAGCGCGCCGATGCCAATCAAGGCCGCGGCATAGGCCCAGGCCGGCAATCCGCCCTCGATTGAGCCTGTGCCGTGCAGCACGCTCGATCCCAGCATCGCGCCGAACATCCAGCTTGCGGGAAATTTCAGGACCCTTAGCAGCACCGACGTCGCCACGCAGACCACAATGAGGACGGTGAGCGCGAGCGGTGTTGCCGGGGCTGCACGCAACGGCCCGCCCGCATGCTGCGCCAGTCCGGACGCGGCGAGGATCAGCGGCAGCGCCGCCGTCAGAATGATCACGCGCATGGTTTGCACCACCGCGATTCCGGCGACATCGGCGCGCCGCTCGTTGGCAAGCATGATGATCTGGGACAGCGCGCCGGGGCTGCCCGCAAGCAGGGCCGACGTGCGGTCCCATTGATGGACGTGCTGAAGATAGAAGCTGCTGCCGAGCGTGGCGCAGAAGGTGGACGCGGCGAGAATGGCGATGCTGACCGGATAGGCGGCCATGTTCGTCAGCATTTGCGGCGAAACCATCGAGCCGAGCGATAGACCGAGCGTCATGAGGATGACGTGCGCCATCAGCGGCGGCAGTCCCATCGGCTGTCCCGCGATGGCGGCGGCGCCGACGGCAATCATGGCGCCGGAGATCAGGCCTCCCGGAAGTTGCAGCCATTGAAACAACAGCCCTCCCGCCAGACCGATCAGAAGTGTTTCAAGCGTATGCAGGACGTCGCGCGCTGTGATGTGGCGAAGCATTCGCGACAGGTTCCGAAGGCGAGTGTGATGCAGCGGGATGTGATGCGCGAGGTCCGTTATCACAAATCCGGACATCACCCGCAAATGCGCAGTGAGCATGGGTCGCACGACAATTCTGCGTGCGCCATGCAATGCAATCAACAACGCAAGGAAGAAGAGCCGGTCATGACCGGCCCCTCTTCAGGTTCGCTGGATCAGTTGGGCTTGCTGGCGCCCCGCTTGCACTCGGAGCGGAATTTCTTGCGCTCCTTGCCGTGCAATCCCTTGGCATCGGCCTGCTTCGAGCATTCGAGCGAAGCCGCGGTACGTTCGGCTTTGGGGGCGGCCGTCTTGGCCGCGGGTGCTGGTTTGGCGGCGGGCGCCGTCTTGGCGGCCGGCGCAGCCGGAGCGGTGGGCGCAGCGGTTTGGGCGAAGGCCGAACCGGCCAGCATGAGTGAGGCGAAAGCGACGGCAAGGGCGCGTGAGGAGAGAGTGATCATGGCTGGGGTCTCGCGTTGCAGATGGGCACGAGCCTTTGCCCGTCAGGATGAACCGGCGGTGAACGACGCAGCGCGGGATAAACGTGGTCGCTCATTATTTTTTGATTGTCCGGGGCTGCAGCGCGTTGAACCGCAACCGGCCTGAGCTAGGATGTGATGCTTTCGAAGCCCTTTTTCAGGAGAGTTCGATGACAATCCGAGCCAATCTGTTTTGCTCCGTGTTGCTGGCCGGCGCGGCCACCCTTGCGACGATGCCAGCGCAAGCTTTGACCGCGCAGGAATGCAGCGCCAAGTATCAGGCTGCGAAGACCGCCGGGACGCTCGGCGACCAGAAGTGGAATGACTTCCGCAAGGCGCAGTGCGGCGCCGACGCGACGCCGGCCGCAGCGACAACGGCAACTCCCAAGGAGGCGCCAAAGGCTGCTGCCAAGGAAGCACCAAAGGCGGCTGCCGCTCCAAAGGAAACGCCGAAGGCGGCCGCTGCTCCTGCCGCCGCTCCCGCTGCCGCAGGAGCCGCCGTGTTCCCGACCGCCGTTGCGCCGAAATATTCGAGCGAGACCGCGGGCAAGGCGCGCATGCACACCTGCGTCGATCAGTACAACGCTAACAAGGCTGCGAATGCCAACGGTGGCCTGAAGTGGATTCAAAAGGGCGGCGGCTATTACAGCGAATGCACCAAGCGGCTGAAAGGCTGATCTCGGTCGTAACGCAATGAACCAGCCGGGCGCCGGTCCGTCTGGTCCGGCGCGGCGGGTATCGCGCACCATGAAGCGAACGCTCATGGTGCTTGCGTCCGGTCTCATCGTGTATGGCGCGATCGCCTATCTTCTTCTTCCGTCGCTCTGGCGGCATTACGAGCATCAGAAGAAGCTCGACGGCATGACCATGGTGACGGCGACGCCGCAAGGCATTCCCGCCGATCCGATCAATGTCGGCATGGTCGGATCGGCAAAAGATATTCTATGCGCCATGCGCGCGGCGGGCTGGTATGCCGCCGATCCCATCACATGGCGGTCCTCCCTCGAAATATCCGGCAGCGTGCTGCTGGATCAGCCCTATCCGAACGCGCCGGTCAGCACGCTGATCTACGACGGACACCCGGAAGACTTCGCCTTCGAGAAGCCGGTCGGCAAGAGCGCAGACCAGCGGCATCACATCCGTTTGTGGATGGTTCTGAAAGATGGAGAGGAAAAGCGGCCGGTCTGGCTTGGCGCGGCGACGTTCGATCGCAGCGTCGGGTTCAGCCGCTACACCGGCGCCGTCACCCATCACACAGCGCCTGACATCGACGCCGAGCGGCAGTTGATCGAGGCAGGCTTGCAGGCCGCGGGAATGGTCGAAGCCCGCTACAAGGTTGCGGGAATCGGTCCCACCTTGCGCGGCCGCAACGGCGAGGGCGATCTCTATTACACGGACGGTGAGGTGTGGGTACTGCGGCTGGTCGAGGATTGCGTCCGGCGCGTCGCACCGCCGCTGGTTCTTGAGGGCCCGGCGGTCACCGAACTGAAGGATACGATCTGGAAGGCTGTTTCGGGTCTTTATCAGCGCACGCAGCAGTGACGCGCATCATGTGATATGAAGCGCTCATTATTGCGGAGCATCCCATGATCGCGAGCCTGAGTGTCATCCTGATCTGCCAGTTGATCGGTGAAGTGGTCGTCCGCAGTTTGCGGGTGCCTGTGCCGGGACCGGTGCTCGGGCTGGCGCTTCTGTTCGTAGCGCTCATCGCGCGGGATCGTTTCGCGGTGTTGGCGCGCGGGCCGCTGCGTGACGGCACGGTGGAGGGCACCTCGAAAGGCATGTTGGCGCATTTGTCACTGCTGTTCGTGCCGGCCGGTGTCGGCGTCGTTCAGAACCTGGACCTCCTTGCGCAGCGTGGCGTTGCGATTGCCGCGGTTCTTGCGGCCTCGGTGGTCGTGACGCTGCTGGTCACTGCCGGAACCTTCCTGATCATCAACCGGGCGATGGAACGGACGCGCAAATCGCCATGACGGCTAATATGACCGCCAATCCATTCTCGTTATGGGTGTATCTGTCCCAGACGCCGTTGCTGTGGCTGACGGTCACGCTGTCGGTCTATGCGGTGGCCGATGCGGTGTCGCTCGCGACCCATCGCAATCCGCTGATGAATCCGGTGCTGCATTCGATCTGGATCATCGGTGTGTTTTTGTATTTCACCGGCACCAGCTACACGACGTATTTCGGCGGCGCGCAGTTCGTGCATTTCCTGCTCGGCCCGGCGACGGTGGCGCTTGCGGTGCCGCTTTATGAAAATCGCAAACTCGTCGCTGCCGCGATCCTGCCGATGCTGGCTGCGTTGCTGGTCGGCTCGGCGACGGCGATCGTTTCGGTGGTGCTGTTCGCCGAAGCCGCCGGTCTGCCGCGCGATATAGTTTTGGCGCTCGCGCCGAAGTCGGTCACGGCCGGCGTCGCCATGGGCATCTCTGAGACGCTGGGCGCCAATCCGGCCATCACCGTGATTGCAACGGTGCTGACCGGCATCATGGGCGCCATCGTGGTGACGCCCGCGATGAACCGGCTCGGGATCACCGATTTTCGCGCGCGGGGCTTCGCAGCGGGGCTTGCGTCGCACGGCATTGGCACCGCGCGGGCGTTTCAGGTCGATGAAGTCGCGGGCGTGTTTGCGGGCATCGCGATGGGACTCAATGCGCTGGTGACGTCATTGCTGGTGCCGCTGGCGGCCACGCTGCTGTTGCGTTGAGGATTTCACTGCGTGTTATCGGACGTCGTTTCTCCGTGCGGCGGTCGTGGTGGATGAAATGTTCAACTCCAAGCGAAAGTACGAAAATTCATTTTGCCGGATGTGTGGGACAACGCCTGCTGTCACGCGACGACCTGATCTCGGATCTCGTCGCACATCATGGAGCAATGTTCGCGATGTCGTTTTCCTTTTCTTCGATCCGTCGCGCTGCCTTGGCCGGTGCAACGGTGCTGGCGGCCTTTCTCGGAACGGCGGCAAGTCCGTCTCATGCAAGTGAGCTTACCGAACTGCGTATCGGCTATCAGAAATATGGAACGCTGGTGCTACTCAAGGCCAATGGTGAGCTTGAAAAACGTCTGAGTGCGAACGGCATCAAAGTGACGTGGTCTGAGTTTCAAGGCGGCGTAAAACTGCTCGAAGCGTTGAATGTCGGCGCGGTCGATTTCGGCAGCACCGGCGACGCGCCACCGATTGTGGCTCAGGCTGCCGGCGCAAATTTTGTCTATGTGGGTGTGGAGCCCCCGGCACCGGCCGGCGAGGCGATCATTGTGAAGGACGATTCGCCGATCCGCTCTGCGGCCGACCTGAAGGGGAAACGGATTGCGTCGAGCAAGGGCGGCAATGTCCACTACCTGTCGTTGCAGACGCTTTCCAAGGCCGGTCTCTCATCGAAGGATGTAGAATGGTCATGGTTGTTTCCGGCCGATGCGCGGCCCGCGTTTGAGTCGGGCAAGATCGATGCCTGGGCCGTTTGGGACCCGTTCCTCGCCGCTGTGCAGACCGATCTGAAGGTTCGCGTCATCGCGGACGGCACATATGCGGATGTGGCGAACTATCAGTTCTATCTCGCAACGCGTGCGATTGCCGAAAAGCACCCGGCGCTGGTGAAGATCATCCTCGAGGAGATCGCGAAGATCGACCAGCAGGCGCTGGCCGACCTGAAGCCTGTCATCAAAACGCTCACTCAGTCGACCGGGATCAAAGAGGAGGCTGTGTCGCTCGCCTTGGGGCGCATGGGCTATGGCGTGAAGCCGCTGAGTGCCGAAATTGCCGCCAGTCAGCAGCGCCTTGCGGATACCTTCCTGAAAGAAGGTCTGATCCCGAAGCCTATCCTCATCAAGGAGGCCGTTCCGGCCGCGGGATTTTAAAGCCGTCATGAACATCTTCTGGTTTCTGCCGACATTTGGGGACGGCCGCTATCTCGGAACGGACATCGGCTCGCGCCCTGTGACGTTCTCCTATCTGCGGCAGATATCGGAGGCGTGTGACGATCTTGGCTATCGCGGGGTGCTGATCCCATCCGGCCGGAGTTGTGAGGACGGATGGAGTGTCGCCGCTGCGCTGGCGCAGGTTACGACACACCTGCAATTCCTCGTGGCGCTGCGGCCGGGGACGATTTCGCCCACGGTCGCAGCGCGCATGGCGAACACCATCAATCGTCTGTCGGATGGACGGCTGCTGCTGAATGTCGTGGTCGGAGGCGATCCTGAAGAACTTGGTGGAGACGGCGTCTTCGCCAGGCACGATGAGCGTTATGAACTGGGCGCAGAGTTCTTGGAGGTTTGGCGACGCCTCCAGCAAGGCGAGCGTGTCGACTTTCAGGGCAAGCATGTCCGGGTCGAAGGCGCACAGCTTTATCTGTTTCCCGAGCGTGAGCCTGTCGAAAAATTTCCTCCGCTGTGGGCCGGTGGCTCGTCATCCGCCGGTCACGCGTTCATTGCGGAGCATATCGACGTCTATCTGACCTGGGGTGAGCCGCTGGAGGCTGTCAGGGAGAAGATCGCCGACATGCGCCGGCGCGCGAACGCTCTGGGGCGCACGGTGCGTTTCGGCATCCGGCTGCAGACAATTGTGAGGGAAACCGAAGATGAGGCATGGGCGGCGGCCGACAAGCTGCTCGACCATGTCACCGACGACACGATCGCTGCGGCTCAGAACACGCTGCGGCGATTTGATTCGGAGGGGCAACGCCGCATGAACGAATTGCACCAGGGTGATCGCCGACGACTGCGTGTTGGCCCGAACCTGTGGGCAGGATTCGGCCTCGTGCGGGGCGGGATCGGCACGGCGCTTGTGGGAAGCCCCGAGAATGTCGCGGAGCGCTTACGAGAATACGCCGATCTCGGGATCGAATATTTCATTCTGTCGGGGCTGCCGCATCTCGAGGAAGCGCACCGGTTCGCGGAACTGGTGTTCCCATTGTTGCCTGTCCAGCAGCAATCAACGCGCAGCCGCTATTCGATCATGGGTGCCATGGGCGATGCTTTGGTATCGGCACCGGCAAAGTAGCGGCATCCGGGATGAAGACGAGGCGCAGGACCGGCTACGGATCGAGTTCGGTGTCCCAGTAGAGATAGTCGAGCCAGCTCTCGTGCAGGTAGTTCGGCGGAAACAACCGGCCGTTGCGATGAAGCTGGTGGACGGTCGGCGCGAATGGCATCTGGCGCGGATGCATCCGCGCCTGCGCCATCGTCATGTTGCCCTTGCGCAGGTTGCACGGGGAGCATGCGGCGACGACGTTTTCCCAGGTGGTCTGGCCGCCGCGGGAGCGCGGGATGATGTGATCGAAGGTCAGGTCATCCTGCGAGGTGCAGTACTGGCAGGAGAACCGGTCGCGCAGGAAGACGTTGAACCGTGTGAAAGCGGGATGCGTCGTCGGCTTCACGAACGACTTGAGCGAGACCACGCTCGGAAGCTGCATCTCGAATGTCGGGCTGTGAACTGCGTGATCGTAATTGGCAACAATATTGACGCGGTCGAGGAACACCGCCTTGACGGCATCCTGCCACGACCACAGTGACAGCGGATAATAGCTCAGCGGCCGGAAGTCCGCGTTCAACACCAACACCGGCCAACCGCCTTGTGACACATGTGCGTTCAAGTAACGCTCCTGGCCCCAACCCCAATTGGCTGCGAAGCAGCTTGGGATGACATACTACAGGCAGCGTGACGGGATTGTGAAGAGCGTTTCCGCTCACCTGATGGTGTCCGTTTCGCCTCAGTCACCCATGGAGAGCATGTGAGCCTGGGCCGGTTTTACGCGGCCTTTCAGCGTATCCAGGTAGATTCGCTGGACGGAGTCGGAACCCCGGCTTTCCACCACCTCCAGCTTCGGTCCCATCGCCGCCGTGAAGGCAGACCAGACCGCGCCGAATCGTTGATCGACTCCTCCCGGCCCCCATTCCTTGGCGCGCTTGCGGATCTGGTCCGGCGCGAAGAACCATGTCGGCCTGGCGCCGGGCAGGGTGTCGTCGTCGGGCGCCGCATCCTGATGGGTGAGGCCGACCCGCCCGCTGTAAACCATCCGGTCTCCGAAATGCCTGTGCAGCCGGGTGCGCAGATCCGGGTTGCCTGCCATGTCCACAAACGCGACGGGTTGGTCCGGCATCGATTCGATCTTGTCGTAAGTCACGACCTCGTCGTAGCAGCCGAGCGATGTGACGAAACCCAGGTTCCCGGCCGAGGTCAGGCCGATCACCCGCACGGGCTTGCGGTGGGTATGCAACAGCCACGCGAGGCCGAACGCCGTCTTGCTTGATGCGCTGGAGAGGATCACGCTTTTCGCGCCGAAGAAATCCTGGTCGGCGAGGAAGTCGTCCACCATGAACGAGAGCATGAACAGCGGCCGCAGCAGCGCCTGATAATCGCCCTCGCGGCCTTCAAAGGCCGGGTGACCAGTGACGCGCGAATAGGCGTTGTAGACCGGCGACACGCTCTGGCGATGCGCGGCGGCGTCGCGAAAACTCGTTTTCTTCACGTCGGCGGCTTCGATCACCAGATGGGTCGCCATCGGCAGGTAACCGAACAACACTTCTCCTTTGGCGATATCCGGATGGCGCGACTCGATCACCCGCCCAAATCCCCACACAGGAATGTTGCCGAACCCATCGGGCGCCGGAAACAGGTGCCAGTATTTCATCTGATCGCCGAGCATTGCGTAGGTGATGTTGTTCGCAGTGAATGCAAAGCGATCGACTTTCACCAGCAGGCCGTCTTCCGGCAGTTGCATCACGCTCGGCAACGGCGTTTCGATCACCTTGAATTTTGCAAGATCGTTGCGATCCACAATGAACTGAGTGGACGATGTCATTTGCGAGCTCCCGATTTTGTCGCTGCTTTCTTTCGTAGCGCATTCTTCGCCGTATTGGCTGACGCTTTTGCGACGCGGGATTTGTTTAAAACGGGTTTGGTGTTTGAAACGGGTTTCGGTTTCGATGCCTTTTTCTTTGCCGCGTTCGTCGGCGGCTTTGATGTTCCTGCGATCACGCCTTCGCGTTTCTTGACGGCGTGATAGTACGACCACCACAAATGCGCGGCCGCGCCCCGCAATGGCCGCCATGGCTCCGCCAGCGGCTGCATTTCCTTCACTGTCGGCCGCGATTTCAGTCCGAGGCCGATCCGCATGGCTTCCTGGATCGCAAGATCGCCTGCAGGCCACGCGTCGCCGTGGCCAAGGCAAAACAGAAGATAGATGTCGGCGGTCCACGGGCCGATGCCGTGCAGCTTTGTCAATGTCGCGTGCGCGGCATCCGCGTCTTCTTCAGCCAGCACCTCGAGATTGAGCCGCTCCGCGCTTAACTCGCGCGCGATGAATTTCAGCGACTTGATTTTCGCCGCGGACAGGCCGAGACGCCCAAGCCTGTCGGCGCGCGCGCTTTTGAGTGCGTCGTGATGGAAAGGATCGAACGACGTGCTGACGCGGCCCCAGATCGCGGCGGCGGCCTTGGTCGATAGTTGCTGGCCGCACACGATGGCTGCCAGTCCCGCGAAGCCCGGCTCACGCCGCCGCAGCGTCGGCATCCCGGCGGCATCGAGAACAGGCCCGAGCCTTGGATCTAAACGCACCAGCGCGTGGATCGCGTCTTCAAGGTCGGCTTGCGTGTTGAGGTGGACTGTCATTAATTTCACGCGTGTTCCGTGTCAGGCGCTGCGAATGAAGCGAACGTCAGATCAGGACAATAACAGCGCGTCGAGCAAAGTCGAACCATGCCGCCACCCGTTTTCCGATTTGCCCCGAGCCCGAACGGATTTCTCCATCTCGGACATGCGCGTTCGGCGTTGCTGAATTTCGATCTGGCGCAGCAAGGCGGCGGGCGGCTGCTGTTGCGCATCGAGGACATCGACGCGGCTCGCTGCCGGCCGGACTATGAGCAAGCGATCTACGATGATCTCGCATGGCTCGGCATCGTGTGGGAACAGCCGGTGCGGCGGCAGTCCGAACATCTCGCGCTCTACGGTGAAGCCGTCGATCGTCTTGCGCGCGGTAAACTGCTGTATCCGGCGTTCGAGAGCCGCGCGGAGATTGCCCGGCTGGTCGCGGAGCAGGACCGGACCGGCGCGTGGCTGCGCGATCCCGATGGCGCTCCGGTCTACCCGGGGATTGGCAAGCAATTGCCGGATGCGGAGCGCGACCAGAAATTATCCTCTGGCGCGCCCTATGCGCTGCGGCTCGACATGGCTGCGGCGATCGCGCGCGCGGGCAGGTTGTCGTGGGCAGAGCAGGGTGCCGGGCCGCGGGGTGAGAGTGGCGAGGTGCCGGCGCGGCCCGAACAATGGGGCGATGTCATCCTGGCCCGCAAGGATACGCCGACGAGCTATCACCTGTCGGTTGCGATTGATGATGCCTTGCAGGGCGTGACCCATGTGGTCCGCGGGCAGGACCTGTTCTGGGCGACCGGCGTGCATCGCCTGCTTCAGGAATTGCTCGGCCTGCCTCAACCCCTTTACCGTCATCATGCCCTTGTGCTGGACGAGGCCGGGCAAAAGCTGTCGAAATCGACCCGTTCGACAGCGCTCCGCGAACTGCGGGCCGGCGGGATGACGCCGGCCGACGTGCGGCGTCTTGTCGGTATTAACCTGCCTTAAATCCGTAGTGGCGTGACTCTCGATGCCCTGACATGCCATGTTGATGCGGGGATGGGTCGGGGAATCATGGCGGCGAAATCGCCTGCAAAACGCCGGAAAACGGGATCGGAACGCGCGGCCAAAAGGCCGGCGCCGAAAAAGCGCGTGCCGAAAAAGATCGTGAAGCGACCACGTAGTCCGTCCCGCGCAAAGCGTCCGCCGTCCGAGGCCCGGATCGTCGAAGCTGCGCTTGCCGCTTTCGCCCATGAAGTCCGCACGCCGCTGACCGGCATTCTGGCGATCAGCTCGCTGCTCGCGACCTCGGAGCTGGGCGAGCGCGAACGGCGCTGGGTTGATACCATCAAGGTCGGCGCGGAGCATCTGGCCGCGCTCGCCACGCTGTTCGTCGATGCCGCTCGCAGCGGCAGCACCGGGCTCGCAGTCCGTCAGGACTTTTTCGACCTTCAGGCGCTGGCGCGGGCCATCGGGGATTCGATGGCCGGCCGGGCCGCGGCGAAGGGCCTGCAGTCGCAGGTCGACATCGCCACGAAACTACCGGCCTTTGTGATCGGCGATCCCGTGCGTCTGCGAGCGGCGCTCGAAAACCTGATCGACAATGCCGTGAAATTCACACCGCAGGGCAAGGTCGCACTGAGTGTGTCCGCCGTGTCCGGGCCGGCGGGCCGACTCGGCGTCGCGTTCGCGGTGTCCGACAGCGGCATCGGCCTCTCGCTGGCGGAGATCAGGCGGCTGTTCAAGCCGTTCTCGCAGGCCAATGTCAGCATTGCCTCCCGCTTCGGCGGCGCGGGCCTCGGGCTGTCGTCGGTCAAGCAGCTTGCGCGCGCGATGGGAGGCGATATCGTTGCGACCCAGCGGCGCGGTGGCGGAATGACGTTCACGCTGACCGTGGCGCTCAAGCGCGCCAAGGGACTGGCGACGGTCCCTGGGGCCGACACGCCGCTGCATTCGGCGCAGAGCCTTCGTATCCTGAGTATCGAGGACAATCCGTTCGGCCGCGTCGTGCTCAATGCCATTCTCACCGAACTCGGCCATCAGACCGAATTCATCGGACGCGGCGAGGCGGCGCCGGAGCGTATCGCGCAAGGCGACTTCGATGCGGTGCTGATGGACATGGTGTTGCCGGGTATCGACGGCATCGAGGCGATCCGGCGTGTTCGGGCGCTTGAAGGCACGCAAGGGCGCATCACCATCATCGGCGTGTCGGGCCGCGCAGAGGACGAGCAGGCCTCGCGCGCCGCCGGCGCCGATGCGTTCCTGACCAAGCCCGTCAGCCCACGCGCGCTGGCGACGGCTCTGCTTCAGGCGGCAAAGCGCTAGATTTTTGCGCCTTGACGATGGAGGCATTGAGCTCGCCGCCGTAGATGAAAATCGCGGCGATGAAATACAGGAACACCAGCGCAATCATCACCGATGCGAGGCCGGCATAGGTCGTGACGTAGTTGCTGGCAAAGCGTTCGAGATATTTTCCGAACACGATGCCGGAAACCAGCGACGCGACCATCGTCACGACGATGCCCGGCATAATCGCGCGCATCTTGCGCGTGCCGGCCGGTAGCCATTTGTGCAGGATGACCAGCGCGACGATCAGCGCGACGATGGTCAGGCCGTACCGCAGGACGTTGAGAAGGTCTTCGTTCGGCTCGACCCGCAGCGGCACATAGCGCCGTGCAGCGGCGAGGATCAGCGGTCCGAGCACGATCAGGAACGCCATGGCGAGAGACGTCACCGCGGCGACCATGGTGTAGCCGATCGATTCCAGCCGCAGCCAGTACCAGCGCCGCGGTTCGACGACGCCATAGGCGCGGTTAAGTCCGACGCGCAGGCTCTCTACGCCATTCGATGCGAAATAGATCGCCAGCGCGACGCCGATGGTGAGAACACCGCCGTGCGATTGTGTCAGCACGTTATGGATTTCGCCGGACAGAGCGCTGGCCACCTGCGACGGCCAGGCATCCAGCATCAGTTCGGCCGCCTGGTCCGCGAGATCCTTCGAGCCGAAAAAGCCGGCAAGCGACGTAATCACGATCAGGAAGGGAAACAGCGCCATCAGCGCCGACAGCGCGATGTGGCTGGCGATCGCCCAGCCGTCATCGGCCAGAAAGGTGTAGAACGCATCGAGCGCGATATTGAAGGCGTTGCGAAGCAGCCTCACGTTTCACCCTGTTCCATCACACCCATGATTTACCGCGCTAGTGTCCCGTATCCGATGTTCGCTTCACTCCGTAGCAGCTTCCGAGCGAACGTCGGATACGAAAGGACACTAGCAAGCCATGATTCTGGTGATCCTTTGGTTTTGACATTCGTAAAAGTGCCCGCCACGATTATGATACGAATGTCAGAACCGGATCACCAGCCCCCTAAAGTCATGTACGGTTGAAGACGGAAAGGGTTCTTTCCCTCTGTTTCCCTCAAGCAATGGCGCGATGCCGCAGCCGGTGTTATGTAGCCCTTATGTCATCCTTTCTCTCAAGCATTGCTCTCCCCATCGCCCTGGCCGCGGTTACCATCGTGCTGTTTCTCGGCCTGTTCAACATGATGCGCGGAGGTTCTCCCAATACGTCGCAGCGCCTGATGCGCCTGCGCGTGCTGTTCCAGTTCATCGCCATCGTGATCGCGATGCTCGCGGTCTGGGTACTCGGGAAAAGCTGACTGACGAGGGCCGACCGGATTTCAATCACCACCTTGTTGTCATAACGGATCGACGCGATGGTCATTCTCAATCGGATTTACACCCGCACCGGCGACGACGGCACCACGGCGCTCGGCAGCGGCGAGCGCCGCCCGAAATACGATCTTCGCGTCAGCGCCTACGGAACCGTTGACGAGACCAATGCCGCCATCGGGGTCGTCCGGCTTCATCTGGCGCAGGCGCCTGACATCGACGCCATGCTCGGACGCATTCAAAACGACCTGTTCGATCTCGGTGCCGATCTCGCCGTGCCGCAGCGTGACGGCAAGGCCGAGCGGTTGCGCGTGCTGGGGACGCAGGTCGAGCGCCTTGAGCAGGACATCGACGCGCTCAACGCAAACCTCGCGCCGCTCAGCTCGTTTGTTTTGCCTGGCGGAACGCCGGCCGCCGCGCATCTTCATCTAGCCCGGACCGTCTGCCGCCGGGCGGAACGAATGGTTGTGGAACTGGCATCCCAGCCGAACGAGCCCGTGAGCGACGCCGCCGTCCAGTATCTCAACCGGCTGTCGGATTTCCTGTTCGTGGCCAGCCGTGCGGTCAATGACAACGGGGCCGGCGACGTGCTCTGGGTGCCCGGCCAAAACCGCTGAGCGCTGATATTAGGTATACCTTCCTTGAATTCCAGCTTTCGCGCGTTGACCCGGATTGGCGGGACCTTTAGGTTCCGCCGCCAACCGCTTTAGAGTGGATGTGATCAACCATTTCAGGACGAAAGGGAACCGATGAAGGTTCTGGTGCCGGTTAAGCGCGTCATTGACTACAACGTCAAAATTCGCGTCAAGAGCGACGGGACGGGCGTCGAGCTCGCCAACGTCAAGATGTCGATGAATCCGTTCGACGAAATCGCCGTCGAGGAAGCCCTGCGCCTGAAAGAGGCCGGCAAGGCGACCGAGGTTGTGGTGGTTTCGATCGGGCCCGCGCAGGCGTCGGAGACTATCCGGACCGGCCTCGCCATGGGTGCGGATCGCGGCATCCTCGTGAAGACCGACAGCACCATCGAGCCGCTCGGTGTCGCCAAGATTCTCAAGGCTATCGTGGACGAAGAAAAGCCGGGCCTCGTCATTCTCGGCAAGCAGGCCATCGACGACGACAGCAACCAGACCGGCCAGATGCTGGCGGCGTTGCTCGGCTGGTCGCAGGCCACATTCGCATCCAAGCTGGAAGTCGATGGATCGGACTTCAACGTGACGCGCGAAGTCGACGGCGGTTTGCAGACCGTCAAGGTCAAGGGACCGGCGATCGTCACCACCGATCTTCGCCTGAACGAGCCGCGCTACGCGAGCCTTCCGAACATCATGAAGGCGAAGAAGAAGCCGATCGACGAGAAGGCTGCCGACAGCTTCGGTGTCGATCTCTCACCGCGTCTCGAAGTTCTCAAGACATCAGAACCGCCGGGCCGCAAGGCTGGCGTTAAGGTCAAGGACGTCGCCGAACTGGTATCGAAACTCAAGGAAGCGGGGGCGCTCTGATGGCCACGTTGCTGATTGCCGAACACGACCACGCCACCCTCAAGGATTCCACCAACAAGGCTCTGACCGCGGCAGCAGCCCTTGGCGCCGAGGTCCACGTTCTTGTGGCCGGCGGCGGTGGAGGCACCAAGGGTGCCGCCGAAGCGGCCGCGAAACTGAAGGGCGTCACGAAAGTCCTGCTCGCGGAAAACGCGATCTATGAACACGATCTGGCCGAGCCGCTGGCTGCGCTGATCGTCTCGCTTGGCGGGTCGTATGACGCCTTCGTCGCGCCCGCGACCTCGCGCTTCAAGAACGTGATGCCGCGCGTCGCAGCCCTGCTCGACGTGATGCAGATTTCCGAAATCATCAAGGTGGTTTCGCCCGACACGTTCGAGCGGCCGATCTATGCCGGCAACGCGATCCAGACCGTGAAATCGAAGGACGCCAAGAAAGTCATCACGGTTCGCACCTCGACATTCGGCGCGGTGGGCGAGGGCGGCAGCGCTTCGGTCGAGAACGCAACCGCCGCAGCCGATCCGGCGCTGTCGAGCTTCGTCGGTGAGGAAGTCGCCAAGAGCGATCGTCCCGAACTGACGTCGGCCAAGATCATCGTCTCTGGTGGCCGCGCCATGCAGAGCCGCGAGAACTTCGCCAAGTACATCGAACCGCTCGCGGACAAGCTGGGCGCTGGCGTCGGTGCATCACGCGCCGCCGTGGATGCCGGCTACGCGCCGAACGACTGGCAGGTGGGCCAGACCGGCAAGGTGGTCGCGCCTGAACTGTACATCGCCATCGGCATTTCCGGCGCGATCCAGCATCTGGCCGGCATGAAGGACTCCAAGGTGATCGTTGCGATCAACAAGGACGAGGACGCGCCGATCTTCCAGGTCGCGGATTTCGGCCTGGTCGCCGATCTCTATCAGGCCGTCCCTGAACTGACCGCGGCGCTTTAGGAGGAATCCCGGCGCGCCATGCGCCGGGGCCGTGGTATGCTGCTGATGAGATCCGGCGGGAATTTTGAAACGCCTGCCGGTATTTCACGTAATATAAAGGACGGCGCGGCAAGCTGTTGCCGCCTCGGATAAAGCGAGCGAAGACACAGAGACCGGAAGAGAATGGCAGCGATCAAGACGGTTGGTGTGATTGGGTCGGGCCAGATGGGCAACGGCATCGCGCATGTTGCCGCGCTCGCTGGCTTCGACGTCGTCCTTAATGATGTATCCGCCGACCGCCTCAAGTCCGCGATGGCCACCATCAATGGCAACCTGTCGCGTCAGGTCGCCAAGAAGACCATCACCGAGGATGCGCATAAACACGCACTCGCTAAGATTACCTCGTCTGACAGCCTTGACGGTCTGGCGGCCTGCGATCTCGTGATCGAGACCGCGGTCGAAAAGGAAGACGTCAAGCGCAAGATTTTCCACGACGTTTGCGCGGTTCTGCGGCCCGAAGCCATCATCGCGTCCAACACGTCGTCGATCTCGATCACACGGCTTGCGGCCTCGACGGACCGGCCCGAGAAGTTCATCGGCATCCACTTCATGAACCCCGTTCCTGTGATGGAACTGGTTGAGCTGATCCGCGGCATTGCCACCGACGACGCGACGTTCGACGCCGCGCGTGAGTTCGTCACCAGGATGGGCAAGCAGATTGCCGTCTCGGAGGATTTCCCGGCCTTCATCGTCAACCGCATCCTGCTGCCGATGATCAACGAGGCGATCTACACGCTGTATGAAGGCGTGGGCAACGTCGAGGCGATCGATGCAGCCATGAAACTCGGCGCACATCACCCGATGGGTCCGCTGGAGCTTGCCGATTTCATCGGTCTCGATACCTGTCTGTCGATCATGCAGGTGCTGCACGAAGGGCTGGCGGATTCGAAATATCGCCCATGCCCGCTGCTGGTGAAGTATGTCGAGGCTGGCTGGCTCGGCCGCAAATCGCAGCGCGGGTTCTATGATTACCGCGGCGACAAGCCAATTCCGACGCGATAGCGCCCCGCGCGGCCTGTCCAGCATTCGTTAACTGTTGTCGGCTAGTTTCCCGCCACGTCGGTTAGAGCGGGTGCGTTTTCCATGGATATGATGAGTATCGTCAGCAGCATGATGGCCATGCAGGCTGCCAGCACCCAGCAACAGATCGCGACCAGCGTCCTGAAGCAGAATATCGATTCCCAGAAATCGGTCCTGCAATTGCTTCAGCCCGCACCGGCGGCAAACAACGCGCCGGGCGTCGGCGGCAATCTCGACATTTCAGTCTGACGCGTATCACGCGGTTGGCGTGATCCATCCGATACCGGCGCCGCCGGGCTCGGTCAGGATCGCAATACGGCCCACATGCGGCACGTCGAAGATCGGCCGCATCAGTTGCGCGCCGGCTGCGACCGCCGCCTTCACCCGCGCATCGACATCATCGACCGCCAGATAAGACATCCAGCCTTCCGGAACGCCTTCAAACGCGGGGCGGTTGGTCGGGAAGATTCCAGCGGCCATTTCGCCGTCAGCGTAAGCGACCCAATAGGTCGCGCCGTCATCCATCGGCATCCCCTCAAATGTCCAGCCGATGGTCTTCTGGTAGAACTGTTTCGCGCGCTCCGGATCGGGCGTCATCAACTCGTTCCAGTGAAAATGGCCGTGGGATGTCATGGTCGCGTCCTTCGTTGATGCGTCGTGTTTCGTCGCCCGCAAAGGGCAGCGTTTACATCGCTCCGTTTACGTCGAGCACGGACAGGATGTTGCCGGCGGGGTCCTTGAACCAGGCGATGGTGGGGCCGCCGTTACCGCGGGAAATACCCTTCGCGTCGGTCTTGAAGCCCGGTTCGTCATAGATCTCGAAACGTACGCCGCGTTTGCCAAGTTCATCCACCGCTTTGTCGACGTCCTCGACAGGGAAGTTGAGGACAGTGAACGTGGCTGGCGAATGATGGGGCTTTGGATAGATCAGGACATCGGCGCCGCCGCCGAGGTGCAGGGTCAGGAGGCCGTGTTCCTCGGAGACTTCGAGTCCCAAGGTCCGGCCGTAAAACTCCTTGGCTTTCCCGAGATCGTTGGTCGAGAAGCCACTGAACGCTTCGCTTGCCTTCAACATGACTGCACTCCTTTGCATCATGGTTTCAGCCTGCATCCACGCGACATGAAACGCGCAGGTGTAGAGATTGGTTGCGCCCCCGGGCGCCGGAATAGCCTTTGCATCATTCCGGTCTGGGAGCGCGGGGCGGTGGACCGCGCTAGGCTGCCTGCTCATAGACCTGCTTCAGGGTTTTGATGTCGAGCTTCGTCATCTGCATCACGGCTTCCATCATCTTCTGCGACTGCGCCGGTGACGCGCTCCCCATCAGGTGGGGCATGTCGCTTGGAACGACCTGCCACGACATGCCGAACTTGTCTTTCAGCCAGCCGCACTGCTGCGTTTCGCCGCCTTGCGAGAGCTTCTCCCAATAGTGGTCGATGTCCTGCTGGGTTTCGCAGTTCACCATGAACGAGATGGCTGGTGAGAAAGAGAACATCGGCGGTCCGTTCAGCGCCAGAAACTTCTGTCCTTCGATCTCAAGTTCCGCCGTCATGACCGAGCCCTTGGGCATCGGCATGTTGTCGCCATAGCGGGAAATATGGCCGACCTTGGCGGACTTGAAGACGGACTTGTAGAAGTTGACGGCGTCTTCGGCTTTGCCGTCGAAAAACAGGCAGGGCACGATCTTTTGCATCGGACTTGCTCCTTACGCGGGAATGGAACGTGGAATGGGATAATTTCAGGCCGTGACGATGGTGTCGAAACCGCCGAAAAACATGCGCTTGGCATCGAAGGGCATTTTCTTCGGGTCCATCATGTTTGCGAGGCGCGGGTCCTTCATTACCTTGGCCATCACAGCGTCACGGTGTTTGCGCGACTTGTAGGTGATCCAGGCAAACACCACGGTCTCGCCGGTCTTCAGCTTCACGCTCTGCGGAAACGACGTTACCTTTCCGGGCTTGACGTCCTCGGCGACACACTCGCGATAATCCAGCGCGCCGTGATCGAGCCAGACCTTGCAGGCCAGCTTGGCCATGGCCGTATAGGCTTTCAGCTTCCTTTTCGGGACGGGCAAAACAAATCCATCGACGTACTGCATTTCGAACTCCCTGGTGGCTTCGAGGTTTATGCCGGTTACCGGCGGTGAATCAGGCGGCTTTGGCGTGGTGGCCCGGGAACGGGTCGCGCCACGCCGGCAGTTCGTTGAGCCGTGCGTGCCAGCGCGCGATCTCGGGAAATTCACCGATCGGAATCTTCGCCTTCTCCGCATAGGGCAACGTCGCGGCGACCGCGAAGTCGGCGAGTGTGATGGCATCGCCGACGAGATAGTCGCGGCCCCGTAAATGGTTATTGAGCACCGAACCGTGTTGCCGGACCCATTTTTCGGCTTCCTGCACGGCGGCGGCATCGGGTTCGCCGAAACCGAGCTGCGGTTTGACGAGATTCTGAAAGTAAAGCGTTCCGGCGAAGCGCGTGAAATGGCTGGCATCCCAACTCAACCAGCGCATCACTTCGATCTGCCGCTGGTCGTCGGGCCAGATATCCGAACCCGCCACGCGCGCGAGGTGGCACATGATGGCATTCGCTTCCCACAGCTTCGTCTCGCCGTCCTGCAGGACGGGAACCTTGCCGTTGGGATTGATGCCGAGAAATTGCGATGTCCTGTTCTCCGACTTCGCCAGATCGACATAAACAAACTCGACGGGCGAGTTCAGGTACTTGGCGACGGCGCAGGCCTTCCGGGGATTCAGCGTTTCGGAATAAAACAGCTTCATGTCGATTTCCTCCGCACTTACGCAAACAGCTGCTCGAGCTTGTCGAGCGTTCCAGTCCAGCCGCGGACGTGACCGTCGCGGGCCTCTTCGTTGAAGAACTTGTCGTGGGTGAGCGTCAGCAGCGTGATGTCGCCCTCGGCGCGCAGCACCACGGTGACCTGCGACACGCGCTCCGGCGTCGAATGCCACGCCCAGCTAAAGACAAGCCGCTGCGGCGGCGACACTTCGAGATACTTGCCGCCGACCTCGTGATATTCGCCGTCGTCGGTCTTGAAGCTGATGCGGAAGTGCCCGCCGACGCGCACATCCATGTCCGCCTTGACGCTGTCGCCTACTGTGTGTCCGGGTCCGAACCACTGGACGATTTTTCTGGGGTCTGTCCACGCTTCGAAGACTCTTGCGGCGGGCGCGTTGAGTCGTCGGGCGAGGGTGAGGCTTGGCTGGGTGAGCATGAATCCTTCTCCACAAAAGCGGCGAGACGATCGAGTTGCGCGGTCCAGAATCGCTGATAGCGGCTGAGCCATTCCATTGCCTGCTCCATCGGGGCCGCCGTCAGGCGGCACGTGACTGTGCGGCCTGTCTTGGTCTTGGTGATCAGCCCCGCGTCCGAGAGCACGTCGAGATGCTTCATGACCGCGGGCAGCGACATATCGAACGGTTTCGCCAGTTCGCTGATCGTGATGCTCTCGCGTCCTTCCAGTTCCGCCAGCAGCGCGCGCCGCGTCGGGTCAGCGACGGCGGCAAAAACTCGGTTCAGGCGGTCAGTTGAATAGTAAACCATATGGTTAAGTATACGCGCGTGCGCGAGGAGGTCAAGAGGCGGATTCCAGGGAACTGCGACTTATTGCCCTGAGGCGGCCTTGATGAGCTTCACCGCGTCGTCGCTCGCCCATTCGGCGGGCCCGGCAAGGGTGGCGATTTCGCAACCGGCGCCATCGACCAGAACGGAGGTCGGCATTCCCAGTGCGCGGCCGACGGATTTCAGTTCCTGAAACACCTTGGCTTTCGAATCGGCAAAATAGCCGAGACGGGTGAGAGATGCGTCCTTGAGAAAGTTTTTCGGCTTGTCGAGATCGCGGGTGTCGATGTTGATCGCGACCACCTCGAAGTTCGGTCCGCCCAGTTTGCCTTGCAGGCTGTCGAGCGCCGGCATCTCTTTCCGGCATGGCACGCACCAAGTGGCCCACAGATTCACAAGCACCGTGCGCCCGCGCCACTCCGACAGCTTGCGCGGCTTGCCCTCGGCGTCATCGAAGGCGAGGTCCGGTACGCGCAGCGCGTTCTGAGCCATGGTTAATGCCGCGACCTCGCCACGCGCCAAGGGGGCGATTTTCCTGGCCAGATCGACAGCCGGACGGCACTCCGGATCGCCAGACGGATTGCCTGTTAACCCACCGATCCCGTATACCCCGACATATCCGATCCCAGCGCCTATAAGGATGGCTGCCGCGACCATGGGGATGCGGCGGAAGGGCTTCCGAGATTGGCCGGGTTGTTGCTGGACGGCGTCAGGCATTTTGCTTGTCATACTCCGGGACTGGTCTGCTGCGATGGTGGCGAGTGGCAATTTGCGAAGCGGTTGGCGGGCAACCCTAATGAAGATGAGCGCGTGAGTAACAAGATATGAGCAACAAGATGTGGGGCGGCCGTTTCGGGGAAAGCCCCGATGCGATCATGGAGGAAATCAACGTCTCGATCGACGTCGATCAGCACCTTTACGCCCAGGACATTGCGGCGTCCAAGGCGCATGCAGCCATGCTTGCCGCTCAAGGCATCATTACGGCAAACGATGCAAAAAACATCACGGGCGGTCTAGACACGATTTTGTCAGAAATCGGCAAAGGCACCTTTACCTTCAAGCGCGCGCTCGAAGACATCCATATGAACGTCGAGAGCCGTCTCGGTGAGTTGATCGGGCCGGCGGCGGGCCGCCTGCACACGGCGCGTTCGCGTAACGATCAGGTCGCCACCGACTTCCGGCTTTATGTGCGCGACGTTATCGACAACATCGACAGGGCGCTTGCGGCTTTTCAGCGCGCGCTGGTCGATCGCGCCATCGAACATGCCGACACGGTCATGCCGGGCTTCACGCATTTGCAGACCGCGCAGCCGGTGACGTTCGGTCACCATCTGCTGGCCTACGCCGAAATGGCGGCGCGCGATCGCGGCCGGTTCGCGGACGCCCGCAAGCGGCTGAACGAAAGTCCGCTTGGCGCGGCCGCGCTGGCAGGCACCTCGTTTCCGATCGATCGTCACGCCACCGCAAGCGCGCTCGGTTTCGACCGGCCGATGGCAAATTCGCTCGATGCGGTATCCGACCGCGACTTCGTGCTCGAGACGCTGTCGGCGGCGTCGATCGCGGCTGTGCATCTGTCGCGCTTCGCCGAGGAAATCGTGATCTGGACCTCGCCATTGGTGGGGCTGGTGCGGCTGTCCGACAAGTTCACTACCGGCTCGTCGATCATGCCGCAAAAGAGAAATCCCGATGCCGCCGAACTGGTGCGCGCCAAGACCGGCCGCATCATCGGGTCGCTGACGGCGTTGCTGATCGTGATGAAGGGACTTCCGCTCGCCTACCAAAAGGACATGCAGGAAGACAAGCAGGGTGCGATGGAGGCGTTCGAAGCGCTGTCTCTTGCGATTCGCGCGATGACCGGGATGACGCTCGATCTGGTGCCGGAAGAAGCGCGGATGAAAGTCGCGGCGGGCGAGGGCTATGCTACCGCAACGGATCTTGCCGATTGGCTGGTCCGCACACTGAAGATGCCGTTCCGCGATGCGCATCACGTCACCGGCCGTATCGTCGCGAAAGCGTCGGAACAGGGACTGGCGCTGCACAAGGTGCCATTGTCCGAGATGCAGGCGGTCGAGCCGAAGATCACCGCCGAGGCGCTGGAAGTCCTGTCCGTGCAGGCATCGGTGGAAAGCCGTACCAGTTACGGCGGCACGGCCCCCGCCAACGTCCGCGCGCAGGCCAAGGAATGGCTCAAGCGGCTGGAAAAAGAGCAAAATTTGGGTTGAAGCCAGAAATTTTCATCATTTCCGGGCCTCGCCAGAGCGACACCTTCTTTGTATGGTGACGCGCAAATTCAAGGACTGACCCGTGGCTTCTCGCTCCATTCCTTCGCTCTCAAAACTAACGGCCATCGGGCTGATCGCCGCTGCATGTCTGCTCGCAGGATGCGGCCGCAAGGCAGGCCTCGACCTTCCGCCAGGTGCCGTCGCCGAGCAGCAACAGAACGGCGCGACCGCGGCGGAAATCGCCGAGCAAAACTCTGCGTCGAACTTGCAAAGCCAAGTTTATCGCCCGCCGGGCAGCAGCAGCATCGCGGTTGCTCCCAAGGGTCAGAAAAAGCGCATTCCGCTCGACGCGATCCTGGACTGATCCCGCCATGAATCATTTCCAGTATCGCAACGGCGTGCTGCACGCCGAAGATGTGAGCTTGGCCAGCCTCGCCGACGAGGTCGGGACGCCTTTCTATTGTTACTCCACCGCGACCCTCGAGCGGCATTACCGCGTCTTCGCGGAAGCCTTTGCCGGCGTGCGGACCCTCGTATGCTACGCGATGAAGGCAAATTCCAATCAGTCCGTCCTGCGCACGCTGGCGAAACTCGGCGCCGGCGCCGATGTCGTGTCCGGTGGCGAACTGAAGCGCGCGCGGGCCGCCGGCATCCCGCCGGAAAAAATTCTGTTCTCCGGAGTCGGCAAGACCGAGGCCGAGCTACGTCAGGCGCTCTCCGAAGACATTCTGTGCATCAATGTCGAGTCCGAACCCGAACTCGAATTGCTGTCTAATCTCGCGCGCGAGACGGGCCGCACCGCGCGTATTTCCGTGCGCATCAATCCGGATGTCGACGCCAGGACACATGCGAAAATCTCGACCGGAAAGTCCGAAAACAAGTTCGGGATTCCGTTGAGCCGCGCCCGCGCGGTCTACGCGCGCGCCGCGAAGCTGCCCGGCATCAAGGTCACCGGCGTCGACATGCACATCGGCAGCCAGATCACCGATCTCGGCCCGATGGAGGACGCGTTCAAGCTGCTGGTGGAGTTTGTCGGTACGCTGCGCGCTGACGGCCACGCTATCGCGCATGTGGATTTTGGCGGCGGCCTCGGCATTCCGTACGAGCACGATCTGCCCAATCCGCCGGAACCGGCCGCCTATGCGGCGATGGTGAAGCGTGTGACCAAGGGTCTTGACGCAACACTGATGTTCGAGCCGGGCCGCATGATCGTCGGCAATGCCGGAATTCTCGTGAGCCGCGTGATCTATGTGAAGCATGGCGATGCGAAGAACTTCGTCATCATCGACGCCGCCATGAACGATCTGATCCGTCCGACGCTGTACGAGGCGCATCACGATATCCTGCCGGTGAACGAGAATGCCGCGCGCGATTTCACCGCCGATGTGGTCGGTCCGGTCTGCGAGACCGGCGACTATCTCGCGCTCGATCGCAGGATGGCCGAACCGAAGCGGGGCGATCTGATTGCGATCATGACCGCGGGCGCTTACGGCGCGGTGCAGTCCGGCAGCTACAACACCCGTGCGCTGGTGCCGGAAGTGCTGGTCAAGGATGGACAGTATGCGGTGGTGCGGCCGCGTATCGATGCCGATGCGCTAATCGCGATGGACCGCACGGCGCCCTGGCTATAGTCACCCAATATTACCAGATACCCGGGACCAGCCGATAACGGACATCCCGGCAATAGTCGTCATAGCCGGACAGTCTGGCGACGAGAAATTTTTCTTCATCGATCAGGCGAACCGCGATCATTGCGCTCAAGGCGATCGCCGGAATGAATGCCCACCAGGAATTGAGCGCCAGTGGCGTTGCGAGAAACAGCAGCACCACGCCGGCATACATCGGGTGCCGGACAATCGCATAGGGCCCGTTTGAGATGACCTTCTGATCCTTGGTCACCTCGACAATGCTCGAGGCATAGGTGTTCTCGCGAAACACCAGAAACGTGATGAAGAATCCGAGCGCGACGCCGATCTGGCCGATGACAACCAATGCCATCGGAATGTGCGACCAATGCCAGCGCGCATCGAAGCCCGGCACCAGATAGAGGATAATGCCGAAGACCGACGTCAGGGCCTGAATGATCTTCTGGCTTTTTTCCTTTTCCGCCACCGGCCCTGCCTTGAGCCGCCGTCCGATCAGTGCGTCATCATGTCTCGCGAGATACAGGATGATGGCGGCGGAACAGGCCGCCATGATTGCGAGATAGACCCAGCCTTCCCGGAAACGCAGTGTCCAGGCGGGTAGAAACAACAGAACCGCGAGAACGATCATCGCCTTGAGCAAGCCGGTCATGGCTTTCTGTGCATTGGCCGTCATGATGATCTTCCAGCTTCGTTTTGCGCGCCTCTCAATTAGCCCCAAGGCGGATGCCTCCAAGACCGACGGTCGGGCTTTGTCTGTCACGCTTTCGTGACACCCCAACATGGGGGGGCGGCAGGACCTTTGCATGTGGGTATGCGCGTTGAGGCCATGCCTCATTGCCGCCGCTGTGATACGCTGCGCTATCGCAAATCTGGAGAGCCTGTTGAGCGGACCGATCCCAGACCCAACCGAGCGTCCGCGCGATCCTGAATCGGCGCGGAGGCTTCAGCTTGCGCAGGCCTTGCAGCGCGCGCGGCTTGCGGTTGCATGGGAGCGCGGCTGGCCGCATCTCGCGCGGCTTTTGACGGTCGTCGGCCTCTTCCTGGCCGCGTCGTGGGCCGGACTCTGGGTCGCATTCCCCTTCGCGGTACGCATCGTCGCATTTGTCGTGTTTGCGGCGTTTGCTGTGGCAGCGCTTGTTCCCGCGATTCGCTTTCGCTGGCCGTCCCGTGAAGACGCATTGCGCCGGCTCGATCGCGGCACCGGCATCCCGCATCGCCCCGCCACGGCGCTCACCGATACGCTGAAATCGCAGGACCCGCTCACGCAGGCGCTGTGGCAGGAGCAGCGCGTGCGGACGCTGGCGTCGATCAAGCGCATCCGCGCGGGTTTGCCGTCCCCGCGTCTGGCGCTCCACGATCCATGGGCATTTCGTGCGCTGGTCGTCGTACTGATGGTCGCGACCTTTGTCGCCGCCGGCAACGACCGATTTGCGCGGGTGGTCGCGGCGTTCGACTGGAACGGCGCGTTTTCCGCAGCCAACGTTCGCGTCGATGCGTGGGTGACGCCACCGCCTTACACGAGCCGTCCGCCGGTCATTCTGTCGGCCTCCGTCAACAAGGACACGCCGCCGTCCGACGCCGGTCCCGTTTCCGTGCCTGCGGGAAGTACGTTGATCGTCCGCTCCAGCGGCGGCAGGCTGGATGTTTCTGCCGGTGGCGGCGTGACGGAAATTCCCGTCACGGAGAATGCGCCGCAGGGCACCAACGAGCGGCGCTTTACCATTGCCAGTGACGGCACCGCGCATGTGCGCTCGCCGTCGGGGCAGCCGCAATGGACTTTCAAGGCGATGCCCGACCGCGCGCCGTCGATTTCGCTTGCCAAGGATCCCGAACGGCAAGCGAAGGGTGCGCTGCTGCTCTCCTACAAGCTCGAAGACGATTACGGCGTGACCGAAGCGCAGGCGCAGTTCGCGCCACGCTCCAGCGGCAAGCCGGATGCCGCCACGCCGCAGCCGCTATACGATCCGCCGTCGATCACGCTCGGGCTGCCGAACGCAAGGACGCGTAATGGCGTCGGCCAGACGGTGAAGGACCTCAGCGAAAATCCCTATGCCGGGGCCGATGTCACGCTGACGCTGACGGCGAAGGATGAGGCCGGCAACGAGGGGCGCAGCGAGCCGTTCGACATGCGGATGCCGGAGCGGCTGTTCGCAAAGCCGTTGGCGCGCGCTTTGATCGAGCAGCGCCGCAACCTTGCGCTTGACGCCAACCAGAAGCCGCTGGTGCTGATCGCCCTTGAGGCGCTGACGATCGCGCCCGAGGCGTTTACGCCGGAGCTTGGGTATTATCTCGGCATGCGCAGCATCGCGGCCCAACTCGGCCGCGCCAAATCGCGTGAATCGATGCGCGAAACCGTTGACAATCTGTGGGCGCTCGCGGTCGCGATCGAGGACGGCAACATCAGCGATGTCGAGAAGGCGCTGCGGGCCGCCCAGGACGCGCTGAAGGATGCACTGGAGCGCGGCGCCAGCGACGAGGAGATCAAGAAACTCACGGACAACCTGCGTGCGGCGCTGGACAACTTCATGCGTCAGCTTGCCGAACAGTTGCGCAACAATCCACAGCAACTGGCGCGGCCGCTCGATCCGAACACCAAGGTCATGCGTCAGCAGGACCTCAAGAACATGATCGACCGCATGGAGCGGCTGTCGCGCTCCGGCGACAAGGACGCGGCGCGCGCGTTGCTCGATCAGATGCAGCAGATGCTGGAAAACCTGCAGATGGCGCAGCCCGGCCAGGGCGATGGCGACATGGAGCAGGCGCTGAACGAACTCGGCGACATGATTCGCAAGCAGCAGCAACTGCGCGACAAGACCTTCAAGCAGGGACAGGATTCCCGGCGCGACCGCAGCCGCGGCGAGCAGGGCGACCAGAATGCAATGGACGGCCTGCGTCAGGACCAGCAGGCGCTGCGCGACCGGCTGAGCAAGCTGCTCGATGACATGAAGAAGAACGGCATGATGCCGGGCCAGCGCGGCGAGAAGGGGCAGCCGGGGCAGGGTCAGCAGCCCGGTCAGGGGCAGGACGGCCAGCAGGACGGCGGCGACTCGCTTGGCGACGCGGATTCTGCGATGGGCGATGCGGGCAATCAGCTTGGGCAGGGCAACGCCGACAGCGCCGTGGATTCGCAAGGGAGAGCGCTGGAAGCTCTGCGCAAGGGCGCGCAGAATCTCGCGCAGTCGATGCAGCCCGGCGAGGGGCAGGACGGCGGTCCGGGCAACCGCGCAGGCCGCCAGCAGAACAGGGGCAACACCACCGATCCGCTGGGACGGCCACTCAGCGGCCGTGAATGGAGCGACGATCTCACGGTGAAGATTCCCGGCGAGATCGATGTGCAGCGCGTGCGGCGAATTCTGGAAGAACTGCGCCGTCGCCTCGCGGACCCGGCGCGGCCGCAGATCGAGCTCGATTACATCGAGCGCCTGCTCAAGGACTATTGAGCTTCGGGCAGGTCGGTCCGGTTCCAAACCGAACCAGATTTTCAAAATGGATCGCTTGACAGGTCGCGGAGACGCTTGTATTTAACCAGAAGGTTATTTAACCGATTGGTTATATGAAGATGCCGATGGACCCACTCAGCAGCAAATTCGCGGCGCTTGCCGACCCCACCCGCCGTGCCATTCTTGCGCGGCTGGTGCTGGGCGAGACGTCGGTGACCGAACTTGCCGAGCCGTTCGAGATGAGCCTTCCGGCGGTCTCCAAGCATCTCAAGGTGCTGGAACATGCCGGGCTGGTGACGCGGGGCCGCGCGGCGCAGTGGCGGCCGTGCAGGATCGAACCCGCCGCGCTCAAGGAAGTTGACGACTGGCTTGAAGAATATCGCCGCTTCTGGGAGGCGGGGCTCGACCGTCTCGAGGAATATCTCGGCGAATTGCAGGCCACGGAGAAGCAGGAAACACCCGCGAAGCGACGCAAGACCGCGAAGCGCAAATCTCCGCGCGCGCCGCTCAAAAAATAGAGACCCGTTTACGGCAGCGAATGTCAGAAATCCCATCACCATCAGCCAGTGAGGAGTTTATCCATGACCGACCAGCCAGCCCAGCTTCCCCCGCTTGTCCCGCATATCGTGTTGGACGGCGCCGTCGATGCGCTCGCGTTCTACAGCAAGGCGTTCGGCGCGATCGAAACGCTGCGGATGCCCGCGGAAGACGGCAAGCGCCTGATGCACGCACAGATGATGATCAACGGCGCCGCCGTGTATCTGATGGATTACTTCCCGGAGTATTGTAACCACGGCGACGGCAAAACCGAATCTCCCGGCAAGCTCGGAGGTTCGACGTTTCTCATTCACCTCGAAGTGCCGAACTGTGACGAAGCCTACAAGCGCGCCATTGCCGCCGGCGCAACATCGATCCTCGAACCGTGGGACGCATTCTGGGGCGCACGTTACGCGCAGGTGCGCGATCCGTTCGGCCACGGCTGGAGCCTCGCGCATCCGCAACCGCCCGTAGCCGCCTGATCATCACGAGGTGTCAGAAAATCCGTCGGAGAAAAGAAATGACATCAGCTCAATCCGCCGTGGCGGAAGTCTTCAGCAAGGAATTCGTCATCGAGCGCGTGTTCGACGCACCGCGCGATCTGGTCTGGCAGGTTTTCACGGAGCGGGACCATTTGATGAAGTGGTGGGGCCCAAAGGGCTTCAAGATGATCGTCGGCAATCTCGACCTCAAGCCGGGTGGCACTTTCCACTACGGTATGCAGGGGCCGGACGGCAGCGAGATGTGGGGCAAGTGGGTGTTCCGCGAAATCGTAAAGCCCGAGCGGCTGGTCTTCATCAGTTCGTTTTCCGACAAGAATGCAGGCCTGACCCGTCATCCGATGGCGCCGACATGGCCGGTTGAAATGCTGGGGACAGCGACTTTTATAGATCAGGGCAGCAAAACCCTGCTGGTCAATCGCGTGGTCGCGCTGAACGCGACGGACGAAGAGCGCGCGACGTTCGAGGGCAACTTCGACAGCATGACTCAGGGCTTCGGCGGGACGTGGGATCAGCTTGCGGCCTACCTCTCATCGCTGCGCGCCTGAATTCCGGAGAGTATCATGGATGAACTCGTTCCGATTTCGCCGGTCGCGCTGTGGACTGGCCGCATCCTTAGCGGTCTGGTGATCGTGTTTCTGCTGTTCGACGGCGCTATCAAACTGATCCCGCTCGATATCGTCATCGAGACGTCCCGCCAGCTTGGCATCCCGACCGATCTTGCGGTCATGCTCGGCGTGCTGACGCTGATCGGCACGGTGCTTTATGCATGGCCGCGCACCTCGGTACTCGGTGCGATCTTGCTGACCGGCTATCTCGGCGGCGCAATCTACGTGCATGTCCGCGCCGGCAGCCCGCTGTTCAGTCATACGCTGTTCGGCGTCTATCTCGGCATTATGATCTGGGGCGGTCTCTATCTGCGGGACGAGCGCTTGCGCCTGATCTTTCCCTGGCGACGATGATTATCGATCACATTCCGGCAAGTGGAGTAAGGCATGACCATTCTGATGTACATCGCGATTGCTCTCGCTGTTGTTATCGCAATCGTTCTCATTCTCGCGGCGATGCGCCCCGACACGTTTCGCGTTGAACGGTCGATCGACATCAATGCACCGGCGGATAAAATCTTTCCGCTGATCAACGACTACAGGCATTGGGGTTCATGGTCGCCCTATGAGAACCTTGACCCCGTGATGCAGCGGACCTTCAGCGGCGCACCGAGCGGCAAGGGATCGGTATATGAGTGGACCGGCAACAAGAACGTCGGCCAAGGCCGCATGGAGATTCTTGAGACGACGCCACCGTCAAAGATCGTCATCAAGCTGGATTTCTTCAGTCCGTTCGAGGCTCACAATTTCGCCGAGTTCACGATGCGCCCGCAGGGCAGCGCGACGAACGTCACCTGGGCGATGCACGGTCCGGCGCCCTTCATGGCGAAGATCATGCACCTGTTCATGAACATCGACCGGATGTGCGGCGATCAGTTCGTGCAGGGACTGACCAGCATGAAGGCCGTTGCCGAGAAACCGGTTTGATTGGTGATCTGCCATGGCAACCGCTCGCGATCTGCGGCGTATCGCGCTTTCGCTGGAAGGCACAACAGAGGCGCCGCATTTTGACCGTGCGGCGTTCAAGGTGGCGCGGATTTACGTGACGCTCGCTGCCGATGGCCGCACTGCCAATCTCAAGCTCTCACCGGAAGAGCAGGAATTCAAATGCCTGCTTGCGCCAAACGCATTCGCCCCGGTCCCGAATGCCTGGGGCAAGCAGGGATGGACGACACTCAGTTTTGCGGCGCTCGGCGTCGCTGAACTCAGGAATGCATTGGAAACGGCATGGCAACATGCGCTACCGAAAAAGCGGACGTGACAAGTGGTGACGGTCGCTGGCTGCTAGGACGGATCGAGCAGTCTTGCTCCGGTGCCCTGCGTCGAAAGCCGATCCCCAGGATTGCACAGAGGGCATGTCTTCATCGACAAGCATCCGCATCCGATGCAACCATTCAGCTGATCGCGCAAGCGGGTCAGCTTGGCGATCCGATCGTCGAGGTCGGCACGCCACTTCGCCGAGAGCCTGGTCCAATCCTTGGCGGTCGGGACGTGTCCGTCAGGCAGCGATGCAAGGGCATCGCGGATCGTCGCGAGCGGCAACCCGGTGCTCTGCGCCACCTTGATGACGGCGACACGGCGCAGGACCGCTCGCGGATAGCGGCGCTGGTTGCCACGGTTTCGCGAACTCGCAATCAGCCCCTTCGACTCATAGAAATGGAGAGCAGAGACGGCGACCCCGCAGCGTTCTGCGACCTCGCCGACGCTCAGTTCTCGTGCAATTCCCGTCAATTTCTCGTGCTTCATCATGGCTTGACCTCAACTATGGTTGAGGTTCTAGGCTACGAGCACGGTCGCCGCAAGCGGTATGCTTCGATGATCGAAAGGGCCGACCGACAATCAGAGATGGAACCATGCCAGACGCGACATATCAGGACCGAATTCAATCGCAGGACAGCCCATCCCGGCCGTTCGTGCTCATCAACAGCTTCACGCCCAAGCCGGGGAAACTCGACGAACTTGCAAATTTTCTGGAAACCGCGCGCAATCGTCTCGCGGACGCGGTTCCCGGATTTCACGGCGGCCGGGTCTATCGCGATGTGGATGGAAGCTCGGCTCTGCTCATCAGCGTGTTCGAGACGGAAGATCACTACGAGAGCTGGACGGCAACGCCGATGTTTGCGGAGCATCAAGCGCGAATCGTGGGTCTTACCGATGGCATGGGCCAATCGCGCGTTGAGTCCAGTCGCGCGCGCCGAACCGAGCGCCGCGGAACGGCGCACACAGGAGACGCTGCTGCACGAGCGTCTTCGCGGTGGAGATCGTGAATGCGGCTTGCTCTCAGCCGTTGCGGCCTTCTCCGCGCAGCGTCGGCAGGCCGATGCCGGTCGCTTCGAATCCGCCGTCCACGCACAGCATCTGGCCGGTGATGTAGCTGGCGCGCTCACTGCACAGGAAGAAGATCGCTTCGGCGAGTTCTTCCTCGAGACCGTAGCGGTTGAGCGGAATGGTGTCGTGATAGTCGGCGCGGATCGCGGGCGTGTGGACCGCCTTGGCCATCGCAGTGTCGACCGGGCCGGGCGCGACCGCATTGACGCGGATGCCCAGCGTCGCAAGCTCCACGGCGAACTGTTTGGTGAGATGGGCGAGGCCGGCTTTGCTGGTGCCGTAGGCGGTGCGCAGGGTCGAGGCGCGGAGCGCGGAAATCGATGTGATATTCACAATGGCGCCGCCGCCGTTCTCGCGCATCAGCGGCGCGGCCGCCTGTGTGCACAGAAACGGCCCGGTCAGGTTCACCGCCAGCACGCGGTCCCAGTCGGCCTGCGTGGTTTCCAGCAGGGGCTTGAAGATCGCGATGCCGGCGTTATTGACAAGCGCGTCGAGCCGGCCGAAATGCTGCACGACTTGCTTGAACGCGGCCGCGACGGCATCGGCATCCGACACATCGCAATGGATCGCCAGTGTCGTGTCGGGTGCGGCCAGCGTCTTGTAAGTCTGGGCAAGAAGTTCGGCCTCGATGTCGAGCAGGACGACGCGCCAGCCTTCGGCCAGAAATCGTTTAGCCACGGCGAGGCCGATGCCGCGTGCGGCGCCCGTCACCAGCGCGATCTTCTGTTGTTCTTTCGCCATGTCCCGTTCCGTTTCTTGTTTGATGCCATCGATCACCATGGCATTGACCATTTTTCGGGCGGCCTCACAACCTCTTCGATGCGACCCGAGACCGGTTGCTGACCCATCGCGCGGACTGACCGGCAGGCCGCCCACACAATCGCCAAGAATATTCAGGATACGTCACGTCATGTCATCAAATTTTGCAAAGAACGCGATCGTGCTGGGTCTGCTCTCCGCGATCGGACCCTTCGCCATCGATATGTATCTGCCCGCGCTGCCGGCGATCGCCGCGGATCTTCACGCCTCCACTGCGGCAACACAGATGACGCTGATGGCCTTTTTCGTGTCGCTCGGTGTTTGCCAGATTGTATATGGGCCAGTGTCCGACATGGTCGGCCGCAAGCCGCCGCTCTATTTCGGAATCGTGGTGTTTGCGCTCGGCAGCATCGGCTGCGGTCTGGCGCCCAGCATCACGTGGCTGATTGCGTTTCGCTTCCTGCAGGGTCTTGGCGCTGCGGCGGTCATGGTGATTCCGCGGGCAGTGATCCGTGATCTGCATACCGGGGTCGACGCGACGCGCCTGATGTCGCTGGTCATGCTTGTGTTCAGCGTCTCGCCGATTCTGGCGCCGCTGGTCGGCAGCGGCCTGATTGTGCCGTTCGGCTGGCGCTCAGTATTTGTGGCGGTCACCGTCGCGGCGCTCCTGTCGTTCCTGCTGGTCGCCTTCGTGCTTCCTGAAACCCGGCCGCCGGAGGAGCGAATTCAGGTCAGCGTCCGCAGCGTGCTGGACGGATTCGGCGAATTGTTTCGCGACTGGCGCTTTCTTGGGCTGACCTTCATCGGCGGCTTTGGCATGGCGAGCTTCTTCGCGTTTCTTGCCAGTTCGTCATTCATTTACATCGGCCATTTCGGCCTGACGCCGACGCAGTACAGCCTCTCATTCTCCGTCAATGCCATCGGCTTCATCGGGGCGTCGCAACTCAGCGGCTATCTCGCCGGGCGCTTCGGGATCGCGCGAGTCGTCTCGGTCGCGGTCAGTTGCTACGCGGCGTTTTCGGTCGCGCTGTTCGTCGTCATCGCGAGCGGCGTCGATAATCTCGCTGTTCTGATCGTGATGTTGTTCTGCGCGTTCGCATGGCTCGGCCTGGTGATCCCGTCGACGATGGTCCTTTCGCTCGAGGAACACGGGCCGATCGCGGGCATGGCGTCAGCACTGGGCGGTACGCTGCAAATGGTCACGGGCGCGGTGATGATTGTCGTCGCCAGCGCATTCTTCAACGGCACCTCGCTGCCGATGGTGGCGACCATCGCGGTATGCGCGGTTGCGGCATTCATTCTGACGCGGCTGACATTACGGCCGGGCAAGGTCGCGCCACAACTGGCGGAATAGCATGGAGCGAAGTGAAGACCGGTTCGTGTAAAGAAAACGCGTCAATTAATGACGGTCAGTCGATTTTCCGCGATGCCAATGCATCCGCCACCGCGGTGCGGATGTCCGCGACGGCAAATGGCTTGGTGATCACATCGTGGACGATGGCGTCCAGCCCTGAGGCGCGCTCGCGCTGATCGGCGAAGCCCGTCATCATGAGAACGGTCAACCGCGGAAAATCACGCGCCACCGCCAGCGCCAGCGCGATGCCGTCCATCACCGGCATCTTGATGTCGGTCAGAAGCAGGTCGAATGCGCCGCTTTCGCGTGTCAGAATCTCCAGTGCCTCGGCGCCGTCCTCCGCGGTCACGACCTCATGGCCGTCCATGGCGATCGCCCGCGCGACCAGCAGGCGCATCGACTCTTCGTCGTCTGCGATGAGAACGCGCGGCATTCAGGTGCCTCCGGAGCCCACATCCAGCTTGTGGAAGAACCTCACGGCAATTTCACGGCCTTCCGCGGGCGGCGATGCCAGCCGCGTCTTGAACCAGGCTTTTTCGCCGGGGTTGAGCACCGGCTGCTCCAGCACCGCGTTCCAGGCGTAGATGTCTGCGCCTTTGGCGTCGCGCACGATGAACCGCAGGCGCGGAATTTCGACTGACCTGCGCGCGACATCGATGAGTGCGCCCTCGATCAACAACACCGGCTTGTTGTCCACCATCTCAGTGCTGATCTTGAGATCCTCGAAGGCGAGGCCGCGCAGGTTCACGCCCATGCCGATCATTTTGTAGAAGGTCGCAGTCTGCGGCATCGCGCGCACCACATCGGCGCGCCAGGCGAGGAGGGCAAAAACGATTGCGCCGAGCGCCAGGCAGGCGGTTGGCAGCGTCAGTGCGCCGGGCAGTGCCTGGGCCCAGTTTGCGGGCTTCAGGAATGGCGCGATGGACCGGCCAACGCCCTTGAATCGTGAGCGGGATTTGGCCGGAACGGCATCGGTGATCGCGTCCTGCTGGGCCAGTGAAGACCAGTAGGGGTCGGCTTCGGCGGCTGGCCGCGTCGTCTCGGCTTCGGTCCATTCGGCGGCTATGGATGGGCTGTCGATGTGCGGGGTGTGGTTGTCCTGCCAGTCGCCCGATGGGTCATCGTTCGGCTCGAAGCCGGCTTCCGGGCGGGCGGGTTCCATCCCGGGCCGGGACATGGCGTTGGCCGAAGCCAGCTCCTGTGGCGTCGCCAGCCAGATTTCGTGGCATCGGGCACAGCGGACCCGGCGTCCGGTCTCGGGGAAATTGCCCGGATCGACCGCGTAGGATGTCGTACAATGGGGACAGACAATGTGCATGGACGAATCGCCAAAGTGAAAGCGCCCCAAAGCTATCCGGCGTCCGTTAACGAATCGGAAACCATAACGGACGCACAAGCGTTTTACGGTATTCGCCCAATCGGCCGTCCGGGGACCGCCGTGTCCGGCGGCCCTCTCGAACGGAGCTGAGCTTGGTCCGGTTCGAAAATGTCGGTTTGCGCTACGGGCTCGGCCCGGAGGTTCTGCGCGACCTGACCTTCCAGATTCCGGCCCGCTCGTTCCAGTTTCTCACCGGACCGTCCGGAGCCGGCAAGACGTCGCTGCTGCGCATGTTGTTCCTGTCGCTGCGGCCGACGCGCGGACTGGTCAATCTGTTTGGCAACGACGTGTCGATGCTGAACAAGGACTCGCGCGCCCAACTGCGCTCGCGCATCGGCATCGTGTTGCAGGATTTCCGGCTGCTCGATCACATGACGACGTATGAAAATGTCGCGCTGCCGTTCCGCGTGATGGGGCGCAGCGAATCCAGTTATCGCAAGGAAGTTATCGATCTGCTCAATTGGGTCGGTCTCGGCAAGCGGATGGATGCGCTGCCTCCGATTCTTTCCGGCGGCGAGAAACAGCGCGCGGCCATCGCGCGCGCGGTGATCGCGCGGCCGCAACTGCTGCTGGCCGACGAGCCGACAGGCAACGTCGATCCTTCGCTGGCGCGGCGGCTGCTGAGCCTCTTCATTCAATTGAACAAGTCTGGAACCGCCGTCATCATCGCGACCCACGATATCGCGCTGATGGATCAATATGAGGCGCGACGCATGGTGCTGCATGAGTCGCGGTTGCATATCTATGATTGACGAGCGCAAAAACATGATGGATCTCGGCGACAGCACATCGGAGGTCGCTGCGAATGCGCGGAACCTGTCGCCGATCGTTCCGCGCGGATCGATTGCCGGGCGTGCGCTGATTGCCGTCGTCGCCATCATGACGTTCCTGGCGTCGATGACGACAGGGGCGGTGCTGCTGGTGCGCGCATCCGCGGCCGAGTGGCAGTCCGATGTCGCCAGCGAACTGACGATCCAGTTGCGGCCTTCTCCGGGGCGCGACATCGAGCGCGATGTTCGCGCCGTCACCGACGCCGCGCGGGTGGTGCCGGGTATTCTTGAGGTGCGGCCTTATACCAAGGATGAATCGGCCAAGTTGCTGGAGCCCTGGCTGGGCACCGGACTGTCGCTGAGCGATCTGCCGGTGCCCCGTGTCATCGTCGTACGCATTGCACCGGGCGCGGCTCCCGACCTTGCGGTGTTGCGCAAGGCTGTCGCCCAGGCCGCGCCGTCCGCGAGCATCGACGATCACCGCGCCTGGATCGAGCGGATGCGGTCGATGACGGGGGCCATCGTTCTGGCAGGGACCGGAATTCTCATTCTCGTGATCGTAGCGACCGTGATTTCGGTGTCGTTCGCCACGCGGGGCGCAATGGCGGCCAACAGGCCGATCGTCGAGGTGCTGCATTTCGTGGGCGCGCAGGATCGCTATATCGCCAATCGCTTCCTGCGCCATTTCCTGCGGCTTGGCCTTGAAGGCGGGATTATTGGCGGACTGGCTGCGATGCTGACATTTGGCTTCTCGGAATCCATCGCCAGCTGGTTCTCGGGCACGCCGGTCGGCGACCAGTTCGCCGCCCTGCTGGGAACGTTCGCGTTGCCGGCTTCGGGGTATCTCGCCCTCGCGGCCCAGACCGTCATGATCGCCGCCGTCACCGCATGGGCGTCGCGGCGGACACTTTTTGCGACCCTTGAAGAGATCGACTAGGCCCTTCCCGAATGCTGTTGCCCGATCGGCTCACGGCGACTGATCAAAACATGGTTGAGCAGTGTTTTGAGGCCACAGCCGTGCCGGATTTTGCGATAGACTGACAGCAACACGATGTGACCGAGCGAGTTGAGATTGCCCGAGACGTCCCGCAGCCATGACAGCAAACCGACGCATCCGCGCCTGCGCCGACGCGTGGCGATGCTTGTCGTCTTCGCGGTTCTCTTGTTCGTCGGGTTGGGGTTCGTCGATTTTCTGTCGAAGGTGCCGCCCTCCGAGGATAAGCCTCCGCGTAATGCAGACGGCATCGTGGTCCTCACCGGTGGATCGTCGCGCGTTTCCGACGCGATCGAATTGCTCTCGGCAGGTTATGGACGCAGGCTTCTGATTTCCGGCGTGCACCCCACAAATGGCTACAGCGATATCCAGCGCACCATACCGGACAGCCAGCGCCTGCTCGGCTGCTGCGTCGATCTGGATCGTTCCGCCGTCAACACCCGCAGCAATGCGACGGAGACGCGACGCTGGGCGGCCGAGCGCGGCTTTCATTCCCTGATCGTGGTGACATCGAACTATCATATGCCGCGTGCGATCGTGGAATTGTCCCACGCGATGCCGGACATCGAACTCGTGCCGTTCGCCGTGGTCGGGGACAAATGGCGCGAGGAGCCGTGGTGGACGAGTGGCGCTGCGCTGCGCCTCCTGCTATCGGAATACGGCAAGTATCTTTTTGCCGAGATGAGGGTCGCCTTCGGTGGCTTGGGGCAGGGCGGTATTCCGGAAGTCGGTTTGCCGCCAGCGCCGAACAAGCCGGCGACCGCGTCCGCCAACTAGTGGTCTGGTTCTGACATTCGGGTTTATCGATGGTTTCGGTTTTTCTGCGTTCGCTGCTTTACAATATCGTCTTCTATCTGAACCTCGCGTTCTGGGTGCTGCTCGGAATTCCGACCTATGTCATGCCGCGCTGGGGCATCGTCTGGATTGCGACCAACTGGGGGCGAACCAGCATCTGGTGGATGCGGATCATCTGCAACACCAAGGTTGAATATCGTGGCCGCGAGAAAATTCCGAAAGGGCCGCTGATTGCTGCTTCCAAACATCAGTCGGCGTGGGAAACCTTCGCGCTGCTGCAGTTTTTCGATGAGCCGCTTTACATTCTCAAACGCGAACTGCTGTGGCTGCCGTTGTTCGGCTGGTACCTCAGCAAGGCCGGCATGATCGGCGTCGACCGCAAGGCCGGCGGACGCACGTTGATCGACATTACCAAGCGCGCGGCCCGCGAAACCAAGCGTGGCCGGCAGCTTCTGATTTATCCCGAAGGAACACGGCGGGCCGTCGGCGCGCCGCCCGATTACAAAAACGGCGTCAGCCTGATTTATGGCGAAGCCGGCGTGCCCTGCATTCCCGTCGCGCTGAATTCCGGCCTGTTCTGGCCGCGCCGGACCTTCATGCGCTATCCCGGCACGCTCGTTGTCGAGTTTCTCGACCCGATTCCGCCGGGCCTCAAGCGTCAGGAATTTACCGCGCGCCTTCAGGCTGTCATCGAAGAGGCGACCGACAGGCTGGTCAAGGCAGGACGCGAGGAACAGGTCAGGCTGATCGGTTTCTCCGCGCCGGTCGTCGCTCCTCAATCCTGAACTGGCGTTCGGTCAGGGGTGGCGGTGTAGCGCGCCCTCGCCATGCAGCAGCACGGCAAGACGATGCAGTGGCGTATCGCGAATGCCCTGCGCCTCCAGCGCGCGCACTGTCGAAATGACGTACTCGTCGTTTGGTCCGTAGGCGCCGTGTCCCTGGCGCACCAGGCGTAACTGGTCGTCCATTGTCAGTCGGCCCGCATACTGATCGTGGCTGCGGTCGGCGACATAGGCCAGCGCGCTGACGCGCTGACGTGCATCGCCCTCAAGCCAGACCGAGCGCATGACTTCGCGATATACGCCGGTCACCTGTTCGCGCTCGCGCAAGTAGTCGACGGTCTCTTTCCGCCGGGCCGCCGCCACCCTGAATGCAACGCCCTGACAGGCTCCGCCGCGATCCAGTCCCAGCACCAGCCCAGGCTTTTCGGGTGTGCCGCGATGGACCATTGAATAGATGCAGAGCGAGCGGTGCTCGCCGATGAGCCGGGCCGGCTTCTGTTCGAGAAAGGCAAAGCCCGGCTTCCAGATCAGCGACCCATAACCGAACACCCACAGATCATCGTCGGGGAAGTCCTGCTCGGAAAGGATTTTAGCAGCCATGATTGCGTCACCTGGTCGATCACGCCTACCAGTCTGTCTTCGCGCATGCAACTATATGGACATCAATGGGATTTGCGCGAACAGTGCATCTTTCAATTGCCCGATTCAGGTGATCTAGCTTCTGCCATGCCGACATCTCCTATCGCACCTCGCCGCCGTCTCTGGCCCGTTTTCGTGATGCCGGTTCTGGTTCTCGCCGCGGCTGCGGCGTGGAGCGGATTCTGGTTCTACGCGGCCTCTCACGTGGATGAAAAATTCGACGAATGGCGCACACGCGAGGCGAAATCCGGCCGCGCCTATGAATGCGCCAATCGCTCGGTCTCTGGCTTTCCCTTCCGCATGGAGGTGCGTTGCGCAAATCCGGTGGTGACGCTGACGTCGCAGACCGCCGACCGGACCCAGCTCATCGCGAAGCTGAAGGACATTCTGGTTGTCGCGCAGGTCTACGACCCGACAAAAATCATCGCCGAATTTACCGGCCCTGCGATCGTGAGCAATGAGCGCGAGACGTCGTCTTTCGTTGCCAGCTGGACCACGGGGCGGGCCAGCGCATCCGGTCTGCCGACGCCGCAGCGGATTTCGACGGTGTTCGACGATCCGGCGTTCGATCGCGTCAGCGGCGGAGTCCAGACACCTCTGCTGCGCGCGAAGCATCTTGAGTTGCATACGCGGCTGCTGGAAGGCTCGATCTCCGACAATCCGGTGGTGGAGACCGCGCTTCAACTGACGGCGGCAAGTTTGCAGGGATTGCATCCCGTCATGGCCGAGCCGTTCGATGCCGATATTCGCGCGCTGTTGCGCGGCTTGAAGGATTTCGCACCGAAGCCGTGGCCCGAGCGTTTCCGGGAAATCCAGGCTGCGGGCGGGCGTCTGGATTTCACCCAGTCGCGGGTCCAGCAGGGCGAGACCATCGCGGTGGCGGCAGGTTCACTTAGCATTACACCAAGCGGCTATCTCGACGGCGAATTGACGATGACGGTCGCGGGTCTCGAGCGGATCGTGTCGCAACTCGGCATCGACAAGTTGCTGATGGATGGCGTGCCCCAGTCGACGGTCGATCGGGTCGCGCCCGGCATCAGCGCGCAGGACGTCAACAAGGTGATCGGCGCGCTCGACCGCATGATCCCGGGGCTCGGCAATGTCGCGCGCAAGAATGCCAATGCGGGTGTGGTTGCGGGGATCAACCTGCTCGGTCAGGCCTCCACGCTGGAAGGCAAGCCTGCGCGGGCTTTTCCGCTGAAGTTCACCGAGGGTGTGATTTCCATCGGGCCGTTGCGGATCGCGCAGACCGCGCCGCTGTTCTGACGGCTATTGGTCTGCCTTCTTCGGCAGGTTTGCGTGCTTGCGCCCGAAGTCGGGGTCGGCGGTTTCCTGACCGAGGTTAACGATACCGCGGCGGATGGCGCGGGTTCGCGTGAAATGCTCGAACAGCGCCTCGCCGTCACCGCGCCGGATCGCGCGGGTGAGTTTCGAGAGATCTTCCTGAAACGCGCCGAGCATTTCCAGCACGGCATCCTTGTTGGCGAGAAACACGTCGCGCCACATCACCGGATCGGACGCCGCGATGCGCGTGAAATCGCGAAAGCCGCCGGCGGAGAATTTCAGGACTTCCGCCTGCGTGACATCCTCGAGTTCGTCGGCCGTGCCCACGATCGTGTAGGCGATCAGATGCGGCAGATGACTGGTGACGGCGAGCACCAGATCGTGATGATCAGCGCCCATGGTTTCGACATTGGCGCCAAGCGCGCGCCAGAACCCCGCAAGTTTTTCGACGGCGGCAGCGTCCGCATTGGCCGGCGGTGTGAGAATGCACCAGCGATTGATAAACAATTCGGCAAAGCCTGAATCGGGACCGGAGTACTCGGTGCCCGCGACAGGATGCGCGGGGATGAAGTGGACGTTTTTTGGGAGATGCGGAGACATCTCGCGCACCACAGCGCCCTTCACGGAGCCCACGTCGGAGACAATGGCGCCCGGTTTGAGATATGGCGCAATCTCCTCCGCGACCGGCCCGCAGGCGCCGACCGGAATGCACAGTATAACGAGGTCAGCGTCTTTCACCGCCTCCGCGTTCGTGTCGACCACGCGATCGACGATACCGAGTTCTTGGACACGCGCGCGGGTTGCCGGCGAGCGCGCGGTGGTCACGATCTCTCCCGCAAGCTTTTGCGCGCGTGCCGCCCGCGCAATCGAACCGCCGATCAGGCCGAAGCCGATCAGCGCGATCCGCCCGAAGTGAGGTTCGGCGCTCACTTCCGCCCCATGAATTCGGCCAGGGCTGCGACGACGAGCTTGTTCGCTTCTTCGGTGCCGACAGTCATGCGCAGCGCGTGCGGCAGCTTGTAGTTCTTCAGCGCGCGCAGGATCAGGCCGCGCTTGGTCAGAAACGCATCGGCGTCCTCGGCCGTCTTGCCCTTCTCCTGCGGGAAATGGATCAGGATGAAGTTGGCTGCGCTTGGCGTCACCTGAAGTCCGAGCTTGCCGACCTCGTCGGTCAGCCATTCGCGCCACTTCTCGGTGTGCACACGGGACATGTCCTGATGCGCCGTGTCCTCAAGGGCCGCGACCGCGGCCATCATTGCCGCGGTGCTGACGTTGAACGGGCCGCGAATGCGGTTGACCGCATCGACGATGTTTTCGGGGCCGTACATCCAGCCGATCCGCAACGAGGCGAGGCCGTAGATTTTCGAGAAGGTCCGCGTCATCACCGTGTTGTCGGTGGTGGCGACCATCTCGATGCCGGCTTCATAGTCGTTGCGCGAAACGTATTCGGAGTAGGCGGCGTCGATCACCAGCAGCACATGCGGCGGCAATCCCGCGCGCAGCCGCTTGACCTCGTCGAACGGCAAGTAGGTGCCGGTCGGATTGTTCGGGTTGGCCAGCCAGACGAGCTTGGTGCGCGGCGTGACAAGCGCGAGGATCGCGTCGACATCGGCGGTAAAGTTTGTCTCCGGCGCAATGATGTTCGTCGCGCCGTTCGCCATCGTGGCAATCGGATAAACGAGAAAGCCATGGGTGGTGTGTATCGCCTCGTCGCCTGGGCCGAGATAGGTGTGTGCGAGCAGGTTCAGGATCTCGTCGGAGCCCGCGCCGCAGATAATGCGATCCGGGTCGAGCCCGTAGGTGCGCCCGATGGCTTCGCGCAAAACGCGCGAGGTGCCTTCCGGATAATCTTCCAGATGATCGGCGGCAGCCTTGTAGGCGGCGACGGCCTTGGGCGACGGTCCGAGCGGGGTCTCGTTCGCCGACAGCTTGAACACGCGGCCGCTCAGTCCCGCGCCGCTTTTGCCGGGCGTGTAGGGCGCAATATCGAGAATGCCTGGCTTCGGCACAGGGCGTGACATCGACTTAAACTCCGAAATGAAGACTTAGGCTTTGGATTGCGGGACCGTATAGCGCGTTGCATGGCTCCCGACGAGAGCCGATGAGCGCACCGAAGCCCCTGCCGCAAGCAGCGCGGCGGTGATTTTCGCAAGTCCGCCCGGGCCCGGAACCGAGATCAGCAGTGCCGCGCCGTCGGATGCGGTATCGGGAACGGCAATGATTTCCGAGAACGGCGACAACGCGCGGGCGACATCCGCGCTCCAGCCGGAGACGCGGACGCTCCACATCTCGACTTCGGTCACCATCGCATCCGCAGCGACGCGCGAGACGACGAACACCGGCAATGCGGCCGGATGGTCGGCGCGCTCGACGAACGGTAGCCGCGCAATAATTTTCGGTGTGCCGGCGGGTTCGAGCGCGATCCACCACGGCGAGCGGCTGCCGGTCGCGGAGATCAGCGCGAGATCGCCCTTGGATTTCGCCACCGCTTCCACGGCCGCTTCAGCGTTGAAATGCGCGACGAACGGAACGGTGAAACCGAAATGAAATCGCGCGGAGTCCCGCATCGCGGATTCGCCGACGGACAGATCGGCATGAACCGAGAAGGGCGCCTGCACGTAGGTGAAGGTCGAGATGATGACGCGCCAGATGCTCTCGACCGTGTCGAGCGGCAGCATACCGCGATGACGCTGCACCAGCCGGCGCATCATGTCGGCCTCGCGCGCGGGGCGGAAGGCGGAGCCCACTTCCTGCGTCTTCTTCACCGAGATCAGGCGGTCGATGATGTCGCCGCGCTTCATCAACAAGCCATGCACCTGCTCATCGATGGAATCGATTTCGAGGCGAAGGTCCTGCAGCGATGGCGGCGGCTTGGTCATGGTATCGCGACTTGTGTTTGCAGCCTGGAAGCTGCGATTGAGGCCGGTCTGAAAGGGGGTTGGCTGGCGCATTGATAGGCAGGGGAGCGCCTGAAAGCAAAGAAAACATTGGCAATTCTGACCTCGCGCAGCCGCAGGGGCGGTTCGCATCCCGCGGTGCAGCTTGACGAAAAGGCCGTTCGTGACTAGTAACTTAGCCATTCCGTGGTCATTTGAGCCGGCCGGCTTGCAGCCACGTTAAACAACTCGCTAAACAGGCCGGGGACATAAGTGATCCCGGCCGAACCTCGTTTCAGGCCGGGTTTTTTTATGGCCTGATTTCCGACGTTGGTCGCGAGACCTGCTGAGGAGGCCAGTATCAAGATGGTAAACGTCAAGCCCATTAACAACGCGGCGGCGCCGACCGGCGAGCGTGCGCATGAGGCGGATCACCCGACGTCGCTGGTCGCGCGGTTCGGCACCGACAAGCCGCTGCGGCTGGATTGCGGCGTCGATCTCGCGCCGTTTCAGATTGCCTATCAGGCGTATGGCCAACTCAACGCCGATCGCTCCAATGCCATCCTGATCTGCCATGCGCTGACCGGGGATCAGCATGTTGCGAACGTGCATCCTGTCACCGGCAAGTCGGGATGGTGGGAAACGCTCGTCGGTCCCGGCAAGCCGATCGACACCGACAAATACTTCATCGTCTGCTCCAACGTGGTCGGCGGCTGCATGGGCTCCACCGGTCCGTCATCGACGAACCCCGAGACCGGCAAGCCGTGGGGGCTGGATTTTCCGATGATCACCTTGCCTGATATGGTTCGGGCGCAGGCGATGCTGCTCGATCACCTCGGCATCGAGAAGCTGCTCGCCGTCGTCGGCGGATCGATGGGCGGAATGCAGGCATTGCAATGGGCTGCTGCCTATCCCGAGCGGGTGTTTTCCGCGCTGGCGGTGGCGTGCAGCACGCGGCACTCGGCGCAGAACATCGCATTCCATGAACTGGGCCGTCAGGCGGTGATGGCGGATCCGGACTGGCGCGGCGGGCGCTATTTCGAGGAAGACACCCATCCGCGCCGCGGTCTCGGGGTCGCGCGCATGGCGGCGCATATCACTTATCTTTCGGACGCGGCGCTGCATCGCAAGTTCGGGCGGCGATTGCAGGATCGCGAAGTGCCGACATTTTCGTTCGATGCGGATTTCGAGGTCGAGAGCTATCTGCGGCATCAAGGCTCGTCGTTCGTCGAACGCTTCGACGCCAACAGCTATCTCTACCTGACGCGCGCGATGGACTACTTCGATATCGCCGCCGACCACAATGGCGTGCTGGCGGAGGCCTTTCGCGGCACGCGCACGCGTTTCTGTGTCGTGTCGTTCACCAGCGACTGGCTGTTTCCAACGTCGGAATCCCGCGCGGTCGTGCATGCCCTCAACGCCGGAAGCGCGCGGGTGTCGTTCGCCGAGATCGAGACCGACAGGGGGCACGACGCGTTCCTGCTGGACGTGCCCGAATTCATCGAGATTTCCCGTGCGTTCCTGGAATCGGCCGCGTCCGCGCACGGCCTGACCTAGGAGCGCGCATATGACCATCCAGGATCAGGCCTTCAAACCGACCGCGATTTTGCCCGTGACCGAGAACGGCTACCGCGCCGACCATCTGCTAGTGGCGGAGATGGTGCCGCCCGGATCGAAGGTGCTGGACGTCGGCTGCGGCGAGGGCGACCTGCTGCAACTTTTGGAAAAGCGCGGTGTCGATGGCCGCGGCATCGAACTGTCGCGCGAGGGCGTCAATCGTTGCGTCTCCAAGGGCCTCGCGGTCGTGCAGGGCGATGCCGACACCGACCTCGTCAATTATCCTGACGATGCGTTCGATTATGTTTTGCTGTCGCAGACGTTGCAGGCGACGCGCCAGCCGCGCGTGGTTCTGGAAAACCTGCTGCGCATCGGGCACCGGGCGATCGTGACGTTTCCGAATTTCGGGCACTGGAAAATGCGCCTTCAGCTTCTGGTCAAGGGCCAGATGCCGCGCACCGATAATCTTCCGGCGACGTGGTACGACACGCCGAACATCCACTTCTGCACCATCAAGGATTTCGTGCAGCTCTGCGACGAGATCAACGTCAAGATGGAGCGCGCGGTGGCGCTTGACCTCTACGGCAGGCCGCTGCGGCTCAATGCGCCGTGGTGGTTCTGGAACATGTTCGGCGAGCAGGGTGTTTTTCTGCTGAGCCGCCGCGATTAGGCCGAACGGCGAAATCGTCCGGAAATCGCGTGATTCCGGCCCTTAAGTTATCGTGCGATAATCGCGGAGCGCATAGCAGTCTTGCTCAACGCCGCTCAGCGCGCAGCTGTCTTGTTTCTGCCACATCCCGCCCGTCATACGCCCGCTCACTCATATCGCTCCGGCATGGAGCGATGGAAAATGGGGGTGTAACGAGGACTATGGATGATTGTAAGTAACGCGTTTCGTCGGCCTGTTGGTCTCACTGCGGTTGCATTGTGCTCACTGGCAATTGTCGCAATCGCGACCCCGGCTTCGGCGAGGCCACATCACGGCGCCAGCCGTCATGCTCATGTGCATCATATCAAGAAGCATCACATCAAGAAACATCGTGGATATCGCGTTCGTCATGGACGGCGCGGCGGTCATGCGCCGGCAGAAGCATCTGCCGTAACTTCTGCTCCGCAGAGCTTCGGCGGATCGAACATCGTTGCGGAAGCGCGGCGTTACATCGGCAGCGGCAATCCCACAGGGCGTGCGAGCCTGTGGTGCGCGCGCTTCATGAACATGGTGCTTCAGCGCTCGGGTCATAAGGGCACGGGCTCGGACATGGCGCGCTCGTTCGCTAGCTACGGCCAGCGCATTTCCGGCCCGCAGGTCGGCGCCATCGCCGTGATGTCGCGTGGCCGCCGCGGCGGTCATGTCGGCGTCGTCAGCGGCATCGACGCCAAGGGCAACCCGATCGTCATCTCGGGCAACCACGGCCGCCGTGTCGCCGAGTCGAGCTATTCGCGCGGGCGGATCTACGCCTACGTGATGCCGACGAGCTGATCGTTCAAAACAGCTTCGGCTCTTCACTCACAACCGCATCGCCGGTGGCAATCTCGCCGCCGGCGATGACTTGCGCATACACGCCGCAATCCGCATGGCCATTCGCCCGCATCAGCGCCTGCGGGATGTTCAGATCGCGTTCGGCGGTCACCGGATCGACATTGACGGCCGCGCAGCGCACGATCCGCTTGATGATCCGCAGCTGTGCGCCGCCGATCTCGAGCGTGGTGTTCATCAGGTCGAACTCGTGCCATGGGGGCCAGCCGCTCACGTAAAGGTTGGCGCGAAACCGCAGCGGATGGACCGGCTGCCCGACAAGGGTTTCGATCACGGCAAGGCTGGCGAGATTGATGATCGAGACGACCTTGGCTGCAACGTCCGAGAAGCTGTGCCCGGGCGCCGAGAGAATTCTGGGCGATCCGTGCAACTCGTTTGTAAAATTCTCGGCAAAGAACTGTTCGATGGCGGCGCGCCCGCTCGCTGTTTCCAGATCGCCGCGCACGGCTTCCGCGTCGTTGCGATGAATCGCGAGAATGTTGCTGGCGTCGTCAAACCGCGTTTGCAGCCCGGCAAGGCGCTCGTTCCGCATCAGCATCAGAAACCGGATCTTCGGAAAATACTTCGGATCCGCCGGGTCGAAGCCCGTGGGTCCGTTCTCGATGGCATAACGGCGATCCGCAGGAAGCGTCTGGCTCTCGCGAAGGACCACGCGGTCGAGCGCTTCCGGTGACAGGCCTTTGACGGGATAGCGATAGATACCGTTAACGGTGACGGGGGAGGCGTTCGACATCCGGCATCCTTATGCGAATTTACCCTGCCATTCCAGCGCGGGTGAATTTTTGGCCCTGCCTCTTTCGCAGGCGTGCCGGGGTTCCCACATTTGCGTGAGGCCGGCCCAGACCGGCCACCGCTCCGGGTTGAGGAACGTCAACGCCGGCAGCGGAAACCCATTGAAGATGCTAATTTCGTGCCTTCGGGGCGGAATGGCAGGCTGAGGGACACCGAATGAATATTGAAAAGTACACCGACCGCGTGAAGGGATTCATCCAGTCGGCACAGAGTCTGGCCATGCGTGAGGGCCATCAGCAGTTCACGCCCCTGCATATCCTCAAAGTGCTGCTCGACGATAGCGAAGGTCTGGCCGGTGGGCTGATCGACCGCTCGGGAGGCAATTCCCGTGCGATCCTGAAAGCGACCGAGGATGCGCTCGGCAAGATGCCGAAGATTTCCGGCGGCGGCGCAGGGCAGATTTATCTTGCGCCCGCCACTGCGCGCGCCTTCGACGCCGCCGAACAGGCTGCCGACAAGGCTGGCGACAGTTTCGTCACGGTCGAACGGCTGTTGCTGGCGCTTGCGCTCGACAAGGACAGCGACGCGGGCGCTCTGCTCGCCAAGGGCGGCGTCACCCCGCAAAATCTCAATGCCGCCGTGAACGCGCTGCGCAAGGGGCGCACCGCCGACAGCGCCACGGCGGAGAACGCCTATGACGCGCTGAAGAAATACGCTCGCGATCTGACGCAGGCGGCGCGCGACGGCAAGCTCGATCCGGTGATCGGCCGCGACGAGGAAATCCGCCGCACCATTCAGGTGCTGTCACGCCGCACCAAGAACAATCCGGTGCTGATCGGCGAACCCGGCGTCGGCAAGACCGCCATCGTCGAGGGCCTTGCGCTGCGCATCGTCAATGGCGACGTGCCGGAAAGCCTGAAGGACAAATCGGTTCTGTCCCTCGATCTCGGCGCGCTGATCGCAGGCGCGAAGTATCGCGGCGAGTTCGAGGAGCGGTTGAAGGCCGTGCTGACCGAAGTCACCGGGTCCGACGGCCAGATTATCCTGTTCATCGACGAGATGCATACGCTGGTCGGCGCGGGTAAGGCCGACGGCGCGATGGATGCGTCGAACCTGCTCAAGCCTGCGCTGGCGCGCGGCGAGCTGCACTGCATCGGCGCGACCACGCTCGACGAGTATCGCAAGCATGTCGAGAAGGACGCCGCCCTCGCACGCCGGTTCCAGCCGGTGTTCGTCAGCGAGCCGACGGTGGAAGACACCGTCTCGATCCTGCGCGGGCTGAAGGAGAAGTACGAGTTACATCACGGGGTCCGCATCACGGATTCCGCGATCGTGGCAGCGGCGACGCTGTCGAACCGCTATATCACGGACCGTTTTCTGCCCGACAAGGCCATCGACCTGATCGACGAGGCCGGCGCGCGGCTGAAGATGCAGATCGATTCCAAGCCGGAAGAGCTCGACACCATCGACCGCGACATCGTGCGGCTGAAGATCGAACAGGAGGCGCTGAAGAAGGAAACCGATTCCGCGTCGAAGGAGCGTCTCCAGCGGCTTGAGAAAGAATTGGCCGATCTTGAGGAAAAGGGCGATGCGCTGACTGCGAAGTGGCAGGCGGAACGCGACAAGCTGTCCGACGCCCAGAAGGTCAAAAGCGAACTGGAGCAGGCGCGCCAGGAACTGGCCGACGCGCAGCGTCGTGGCGAATTCCAGAAGGCCGGTGAGCTGGCCTATGGCCGCATTCCCGAGCTTGAGAAGCGGCTGAAGGCGCTAGAGGAGAGCGAGAAGGCCGGCAACGTCGTGCTCGAGGAAGCCGTCACGGCGAGCCACGTCGCGCAGGTGGTGTCGCGCTGGACCGGCATCCCCGTCGACCGGATGCTCGAAGGCGAACGCGAGAAGCTGCTCAAGATGGAGCTGCAGCTTGCCAAGCGCGTCATCGGTCAGGCCGAAGCGGTCACCGCGGTATCGACAGCGGTGCGGCGCTCGCGTGCGGGATTGCAGGACCCGAACCGTCCGATCGGATCGTTCATGTTCCTCGGCCCCACCGGCGTCGGCAAGACCGAATTGACCAAGGCGCTCGCGGAATATCTGTTCGACGACGAGACCGCGCTGGTCCGCATGGACATGTCCGAATACATGGAGAAGCATTCGGTGGCGCGGCTGATCGGCGCGCCTCCGGGCTATGTCGGTTATGACGAGGGCGGCGCGCTCACCGAGGCCGTGCGCCGCAGGCCGTATCAGGTCGTGCTGTTCGACGAAATCGAGAAGGCGCATCCGGATGTGTTCAACGTGTTGCTGCAGGTTCTTGACGACGGCCGCCTGACCGATGGTCAGGGCCGCACGGTCGACTTCCGCAACACGCTGATCATCATGACCTCAAATCTTGGCTCCGAATATCTCGTCAGCCAGGGAGAGGGTGAAGATACGTCGGCGGTGCGCGATCAGGTCATGGCCATCGTGCGCGCGAGCTTCCGTCCGGAATTCCTCAATCGCGTGGACGAGATCATCCTGTTCCACCGGCTGCAGCGAACCGAGATGGGCCGCATTGTCGATATTCAGATGCAGCGGCTCTCGAAGCTGCTGGACGATCGCAAGATCACGTTGACGCTCGACGATAAGGCGCGCGATTGGCTGGCTGCGAAGGGCTGGGATCCAGCTTACGGCGCACGTCCTCTCAAACGTGCGATCCAGCGCGCAGTGCAGGATCCGCTGGCGGAGATGATCCTGGCCGGACGCATCCATGACGGTGAAGTGGTCGCGGTCTCGGCGGGCGATGGCGGCCTGACCTTCAATGGTCAACTTGCCAGGATCGATACCGAGACGCCACCGGTGCCCAAGAGCAAGCTGAATTGAAGATAAAATAGCCGGGCAACGTGCCCGGCTATTTCTATTTGTACAGCTGTCTGCCGGGCTACTTTTTCTTCAGCGTGTAGATCGCGTTCTCGATGTCGGACGACACGTAGATCGTGCCCGACGCGCCGACGCCGACGCCGGTCGGGATGTTCGTCGGCAAGGTTCCTGCGGCGCTCGCAAGTCCGATCGGCAGGTTGCCGGCAAGCTCTGTAATGGCGCCGGTCTGCGGATCGATGGAGATTATCCGTTTGGCGCCGACCTCCGCGACGATCAGTTTTCCGTCGGGCGCAAGCGCGATGCCTTCCGGACCTTTCAGATCCTTGGCGACGACGGTCTTGGCGCCGCTCGCAAGATCGATCTTCGACACCAGCCCGGCGAAGGCCTCCGTCACATAAGCCGTGTTGTCGTTCGCAGTGACGAGGCCGACGGGGCCCGCGAGATCGCCGGCCACCGTCTTGCGATCCTTGCCGTGCTCGCCGCTGGCGCGAACCAGCGATTTCGTGCCGAGTTCGTTCACGAGAAGACTGCCATCACCGAGGCGCACGGCATCGTGCGGGGCCTTGAAGCCGTGCAGCATCTCGACCGTCTTGCCGGTCTTGCGCTCGATGAGTTGTACCGTTCCGGTGAACCAGCTCGACAGCACGACGAAATCGCCCTTGGCCGTGGCGCTCATCGGATATTCCAGCGTGACGCCGTCCGCGTGCATGCGTGAGGTTTCGCTGACCTTGCCGGTGCCGCCGTCAACCGTGCGATAGGCAAAGACGTCGGCGATGTAGACCGTGTCCTTGCCGTCGTCAGTGACAACGCCGATGCCGCCGGGCAGTGCGAGTTGCCCGATAATGATCTGTTTCGCCGTGCCGGTTTCGGGATCGACTTCCTGAATGCCGTTATCGGCCATGTTGGAAACGAAGATGCGATCCTTGTCATCGATGGCAAGGTTGTCGAGGGAGGGCTTGAGCTGGGCTGCGACTTTTTTCGTGCCCGTCTTCGGATCCACTTTCACGAGTTGGCCGAGCGCAGTATCGACCACCCAAAGATTGCCCTTTGAATCGAAATTGACGGCCGCAGGCACCTTGAACCCATCCGCGACCACTGCGAGTTCGCCCTTGTCGACATCCACCTTGACGACCTGGCCTTTGAACCACAGCGGTCCATAGAGCTGGTCGTCCGGGCCGAATTCGAATCCGTTCAACCCGCCCATCTTTTCCATGATCTTGCGCGGAGGCTTTGCGCCCTCGACGTCGATCTCGTAGAGCGCATCGCCGAGGAAGACCTGCGTGGCGTAAAGCCGGCCGTCCTTGCGGAATGCCAGCGAATTGATTCCCGGCAGACCGGACGCGAGCTTCCTGATCGGGCCGTCGCCTTTGCGCGCATAGAGATCGCCGGTGATGAACCCGGTCCACGCCATGGTGCCATCGGGCGCGAACGCGATGTCGTCGGCCATGCCGCCGTCGGCGGCGGTCACGGAAATCTTCGCGGTGCCGGTGCTGCGGTCGACTTCGTAAAGCGCTGCGCCTGCGACGCTGCCCGCGAACATGCGTCCGCTCTTGTCGATGCCCAGTCCATGAACGCCGTGAAACGCCGAGCCTGGCACCAGCTTCGCCACCTCATAGGCTTGCGACAAGGCTGCGGTGGTTGTGCCGACCGCGAGTGCGGCCACGAGTGTCGCGCTCGCGACAAATCGGTTCATCATGGCAAGCCTCCCTGTTTGGCGTCTTCGCGCCGGGATTTATGCAGGGAGTATTTGGGGTCGAGCGCTGCTTGGCAACGAAAACCGACGTTGCGATGCACGCACGGTACGGCACGCGACACCGGCGTCGGCAATCTTTCAAGATTGAGGAATGTTGTCGGGAAACACGGAGCCGGGATTTAGCGCTCGCCCGCGGCCTGCGCTGTCTTCTGGCCCTTGGCGGCTTGCGGCTGCGGACGATTGCTGCCCGGTCGGTTGTTGATCATGGTGTCGAGCCGGTCGCGTTCGGCTTCGAAACTCGTCAGCATCGGCCCCTCAAGCGAACGTCCGCGCGGCAGCTTGATGCGCATCGGATCGACGAAGCGGCCGTTGACCAGAATTTCGTAGTGGACGTGGGCACCGGTCGAGAGGCCGGTCGAGCCGACGAAGCCGATCACCTGGCCCTGACGGACGCGCTTGCCGGGCTCCATGCCCTTGGCGAAAGCGGTCATGTGGCCGTAGGCCGTTTCATATCCATTGGGATGCTTGATGCGGATGTATTTGCCGTATCCGCCTTCCCATCCGGCCTTCTCGATGGATCCGTTGCCGGATGCGAAAATCGGAGTTCCGTAAGGGGCTGCCCAATCCACGCCGGTATGCATCTTGGTGTAGCCGAGGATCGGATGGCGGCGGCCGCCGAAGCCGGAGCGCATGATGGCGTTGCTGACGGGTTTGCGGACCAGGAACTTCTTCGCGCTCTTGCCGGTCTCGTCGTAGTAGTCGACGATCGAGTCGTCCGGCGCCTGGAAGCGATAGTATTTTTTGGTTTCGCCGCCGACGGTGAGGGCTGCATACAGCACCTCGGTCTTTTCGTTATTGACCGGCGTTTCGTCCTCGCCGGCGAAGAACACTTCGAACGAATCGCCGGCCTGCACCTTGCGCTGGAAATCGACGTCGTAGGAGTAGATCCGGATCATGTCTTCGATGACGGTGGCCGGAACCTTGTTGCGCAGCGCGGTCTCGTAAATGCTCTGGTAGAGCCGCACGCCGGTGCCGTCATCATCTTCGTCATCGTCGCTGCTGTTTGCGGTCTCGGTCACGGTATTGAAGCTCTGGGGATCGACGGCGACGTATTTGCCGAGATCGGACAGCGCTGCGACGGCCTCGATGGTGGCTTCGTTGGCGACGATGACGCGAACCGGTTGCTGGCGCTGAAGTCCGGGGCCGGTCCCCGCCATCATGATGCGCAGCTTCTGGCCTTCCTTGAGCCCGCCGTCGCGGCCGCGCGCGCCGAGATTGTTGGCGATGGCCAGCGCTTCGCCCGGTGACGCTCCCATATCGCGCAGGATGGTCTGTACGGTGTCGCCCTTCTTGACGATGTGGATGCGCTCGCTGGAGGGGTTCCCGCCGGTGGCCTGATCCTTGGTTTTCGGAAGCAGGGTGACGTTTTCCGGCACCACGCGCGCCTCGAAACCCGCGTAGGGATCGGGCGTGCCTTCCGCGGCATAGGCCATCTTGAAATCGGTCGGTGAACTTGACGCATATTTCACGGCGCTGTTGCCCCGCCAGTTCGATGCGTCGCGGACCCGCAGCAGAACTTCGTCGATCGCGACATTGGCCGCGATTTTCGCGCGAGGCAGCACCGACGCGAGGTCGCGCGTCACGAAAGAGACTTCCGCATCCGGCTCGGCGGTCTGGGCGTCGCCGTCTGCGGGCGCCGCGCTGCCGACGTCGGTCAACATGCGCTGCGCATTGAAGGCCGGGACCTTGGAAGAGAGATCGCTGGTGGTGAGTGAGAGGTTGCCTGCGATTCGAACGAACGGGCGTACCTTCATGACGTCGCGGTTGCCGGCGCGGGCCACCGTTGAAACGCGAATCACCTGGCGCGCGGCCGTCGAATCGCTGGGCGGCGGAAGCCGGTCGCTTTTGCGCGCGACAGCTCCCTTGTCATTCGCGCCGAATGCACCGCGCAACGCGCCTTCGACACGTTCGGGCACCTTGGCGAATGTCATTTCGCCATCGAGCGACGCGAAAACGGCGCCGCCGATCAAAGCCGCGCCGCACAGACCGGTGAGAATCGTGCCGCTGAACCATTGGACGGAGACGCGTCGGCGATCGATGACCGCAGCTTCCGAACCGTCCACGGACAGCGGGGGCTCGTGACCGAGATCAATGATCCCGGCACGCCCATAGTGTCCCCCGCGTGACGTCCCGTGGTTCAAAACCGCCGTCCCCCCAAACCTTCGCAGACCTTCAAGTCTTCGCAGACCTTGTCTTTCCGGATTTTCAAAGTCTTCTCAGTCTTCCTGGTCTTTCAAGTCTTCCGGCATTCAACGAGCTGCCGGTGCGCCGTTCTTTGGGCCCGCCACCCCGTGCGGAGCGATCGCAAGCCACAAGCAGCTGATTGTTTTACCCGCCGTCGATGTTCGCCGCGCCATGACTGATGGCGGAGCGCCTGAACAACAATGCCGTGCAACTCGTCGAAGTTTTGATCCGAAGCCTCGCGATGATCCCAAATCATCCGAATCCCCGAACCGGTGCGGCGAAGTTATACTGATATTCGCCCCGCCGTGGCATACTTGATGAGCAGGACGTCGCAGGAATGTGGCTCAAGTACGGCGCGAAGGCCTGATAAATCAGGGTTTCTCGGCCCTGTGAAATTCTTGGGTGCGATGCGACGATTTCTTGACATGGGCGTTGACAAGCTCTGATGGCAGGGCCTATAACCCGACCACTGAGCGCGGCGGCGCCGGGGCCCAACAGCCCAGGCAAGCTTCCGTGCCTGTTAAGCTCCTCTCCCAGGTGAGTGAAAAAACAGCCGATAGTTGTCGGTTGTCATTCGGCGTCGGGTGAGGTTGCGGGGTTCTCTTTAAGTAGAGACACCAGAGTTTTTCGCTCTGCAAGGAGCGGGTGAGACCCTTCGGGTTTCGGGCTGTTTGACAAGTAAAGATGAAGAAAGAGAAACGTGGACGGCGGAGTCCTTGCGGGTCTCGGCATGTTGGAAAATTTCGGTTTTTCAATAGGTTGGGACCGGACGAAAGACTTCGGCGGTACACGTTTTATAAGGTTACACCATCGTTGTCCGCGATGTGAATCGCAGACAGCAAGTTAGCTTCGGCTAACAATGGTGGGACCTCGTCAAAACGATGTGATCAGCCGGTTTAAAGTTTCAAGTCCAACTTGAGAGTTTGATCCTGGCTCAGAGCGAACGCTGGCGGCAGGCTTAACACATGCAAGTCGAACGGGCGTAGCAATACGTCAGTGGCAGACGGGTGAGTAACGCGTGGGAACGTACCTTTTGGTTCGGAACAACTGAGGGAAACTTCAGCTAATACCGGATAAGCCCTTACGGGGAAAGATTTATCGCCGAAAGATCGGCCCGCGTCTGATTAGCTAGTTGGTGAGGTAAGAGCTCACCAAGGCGACGATCAGTAGCTGGTCTGAGAGGATGATCAGCCACACTGGGACTGAGACACGGCCCAGACTCCTACGGGAGGCAGCAGTGGGGAATATTGGACAATGGGCGCAAGCCTGATCCAGCCATGCCGCGTGAGTGATGAAGGCCCTAGGGTTGTAAAGCTCTTTTGTGCGGGAAGATAATGACGGTACCGCAAGAATAAGCCCCGGCTAACTTCGTGCCAGCAGCCGCGGTAATACGAAGGGGGCTAGCGTTGCTCGGAATCACTGGGCGTAAAGGGTGCGTAGGCGGGTCTTTAAGTCAGGGGTGAAATCCTGGAGCTCAACTCCAGAACTGCCTTTGATACTGAGGATCTTGAGTTCGGGAGAGGTGAGTGGAACTGCGAGTGTAGAGGTGAAATTCGTAGATATTCGCAAGAACACCAGTGGCGAAGGCGGCTCACTGGCCCGATACTGACGCTGAGGCACGAAAGCGTGGGGAGCAAACAGGATTAGATACCCTGGTAGTCCACGCCGTAAACGATGAATGCCAGCCGTTGGGGAGTTTACTCTTCAGTGGCGCAGCTAACGCTTTAAGCATTCCGCCTGGGGAGTACGGTCGCAAGATTAAAACTCAAAGGAATTGACGGGGGCCCGCACAAGCGGTGGAGCATGTGGTTTAATTCGACGCAACGCGCAGAACCTTACCAGCCCTTGACATGTCTATGACCGGTACCAGAGATGGAACCTTCCCTTCGGGGCATAGAGCACAGGTGCTGCATGGCTGTCGTCAGCTCGTGTCGTGAGATGTTGGGTTAAGTCCCGCAACGAGCGCAACCCCCGTCCTTAGTTGCTACCATTTAGTTGAGCACTCTAAGGAGACTGCCGGTGATAAGCCGCGAGGAAGGTGGGGATGACGTCAAGTCCTCATGGCCCTTACGGGCTGGGCTACACACGTGCTACAATGGCGGTGACAATGGGACGCTAAGAGGCAACTCTTCGCAAATCTCAAAAAGCCGTCTCAGTTCGGATTGGGCTCTGCAACTCGAGCCCATGAAGTTGGAATCGCTAGTAATCGTGGATCAGCATGCCACGGTGAATACGTTCCCGGGCCTTGTACACACCGCCCGTCACACCATGGGAGTTGGTTTTACCTGAAGACGGTGCGCTAACCAGCAATGGAGGCAGCCGGCCACGGTAGGGTCAGCGACTGGGGTGAAGTCGTAACAAGGTAGCCGTAGGGGAACCTGCGGCTGGATCACCTCCTTTCTAAGGATGGTTCTTCAGAAACTTGTTTCTATCGAACCTCTTCAGAAACATCAGTGGCCAACGATCGTCAGGATTGTTGAGCTGCATTGGCGGGACACCGCCGTCTTCGTTTCTCTTTCTTCGCGGACGAACACGCGCCAGGGCTGCGCTTGTGCGATGCGTTGGCGCAAGCCGGCGCGCGCAAGCATGTCCCAATCCTTTTTAAGGAAATTGGTCGTTAGGGCTTGTAGCTCAGTTGGTTAGAGCGCGCGCTTGATAAGCGTGAGGTCGGAAGTTCAAGTCTTCCCAGGCCCACCACTTTGATTGCGCCATGCGTCTATCAGCGTCGAGCATTCGTCTTCTGGAACGGGGGCATAGCTCAGCTGGGAGAGCGCGTGCTTTGCAAGCATGAGGTCGTCGGTTCGATCCCGTCTGCCTCCACCAGAGGCCAGACAGACTGACGTATCATGCGTGCATCAAAATCGTCGTCCGCGAAACATCACTTCGCATTCAGTGTCTTCACCAAGATGCTGCGTGCGTGATTTCTGACATCGTAAAGAGGAGATCGATCCGAGTATGGATCGCGAAGCATGTCGCAAGATATGCGTTGCGGGTTCATACACTATCTCCTGGCCGCTCATTCTGAAGCATCGCAAGATGGTTCTGGATGGCATCGGGCGTCGCAAGACGGCCGGTGTTGTTACCTTGTGTGACAGCGTCTTTGTTAGTGAAGCTTGACCGCCTCACTATCGGTTCGATCTTACGAAGCAAGCTGGTCTTTCTAATCATATCCAGCTGCATGCAGCCTCTATCGAGGGGGCGCGCTGATGATCTTCGGATCTTCAGCAAGTGTGCAGTTCAACATTCTGCCGAGTGTGTGGATATTGATAATGAGAGCAATCAAGTGCCTTAAGGGTGTTCGGTGGATGCCTTGGCGATGAGAGGCGATGAAGGACGTGCTACGCTGCGATAAGCCGTGGGGAGCTGCGAAGAAGCTTTGATCCACGGATTTCCGAATGGGGAAACCCACCTTCGATAGCCGAAACTCTAAGCGCACGATGACGCAAGTCACCGTGGGTTTGGATTTTCGGTTATCAAGTGAAGGTATGAAATCTCTGAATACATAGGAGGTTTTAAGCGAACCCAGGGAACTGAAACATCTAAGTACCTGGAGGAAAGGACATCAACCGAGACTCCGTTAGTAGTGGCGAGCGAACGCGGACCAGGCCAGTCATCAATGTGAGACAATTGGAATCTGTCAGGAAAGCAGAGCCTTAGAGGGTGATAGCCCCGTACAAGTAATGCGAACATTGATGCTCGAGTAAGGCGGGACACGTGAAATCCTGTCTGAACATGGGGGGACCACCCTCCAAGCCTAAGTACTCCTCATCGACCGATAGTGAACCAGTACCGTGAGGGAAAGGTGAAAAGCACCCCGACGAGGGGAGTGAAATAGACCTGAAACCGGACACCTACAAACAGATGGAGCCCAAGATACGTTCTGGGTGACATCGTACCTTTTGTATTATGGGCCAGCGACTTAATTTAACGAGCAAGCTTAAACCGATAGGTGTAGGCGTAGCGAAAGCGAGTCTTAATAGGGCGCCAAGTTCGTTGTATTAGACCCGAAACCTAGTGATCTAGCCATGAGCAGGTTGAAGGTGAGGTAACACTCACTGGAGGACCGAACGGGTGTCTGTTGAAAAAGACTCCGATGACTTGTGGTTAGGGGTGAAAGGCCAATCAAACTGGGAAATAGCTGGTTCTCCGCGAAAGATATTTAGGTATCGCCTCGGATGAATGCCTCAGGGGGTAGAGCACTGGATGGGCTAGGGGGACTTACCGTCTTACCAAACCCAACCAAACTCCGAATACCTGAGAGCAATATCCGGGAGTCACACGGCGGGTGCTAACGTCCGTCGTGGAGAGGGAAACAACCCGGACCTACAGCTAAGGCCCCTAATTCGTGGCTAAGTGGGAAAGGATGTGGGAATCCCAAAACAACCAGGAGGTTGGCTTAGAAGCAGCCATCCTTTAAAGAAAGCGTAACAG
>NZ_JBWKSV010000002.1:1072500-1074217 GCF_059419985.1 Afipia sp. GW821-FHT04G03
GCCGATTTCACCATTGTGCAGAACAATATCGAACTGGTGATGAGCGGGTTCGATCCGAAGACCAAGACCTATGTCGGCCCGGAAGCCGTCCTCAAGGCGCAACTCGCGGAGGTTCAGGCGGACAAGAAAATGCCGGCAGACGAAAAGAAGGACGCGCTGGCGGAAATCAACGAAGCCTTGAAAACACCGCCGCCTGCGCTGGAATACAAGGCCAATATCGACGTGGTCGGGAAATATTACGACAAGCTCAGCGCCATGATGCGGGACGACGACGAATAAAGGTCGCCCAAGAAAAGGAATTTTGACGCCGTCCTTCGGGGCGGCGTTTTGCTTTCGGTCCTGGGAATCTGCCGCTAGGCTAGGCTGGTGGGAGTTTTGTATGACGCAGACCGAGACGACCGAACAGGCGTGGCCGGCGCTGCCCTTCATTGGATGGCAGGATACCTGCGCCACCTTGCACATGTGGACGCAGGTCGTCGGCAAGATCCGCCTCGCGCTGGAGCCGATGGTCAACCATTGGTGGCAGGTGCCGCTTTATGTCACGACCACCGGCCTGACCACGTCGGCGATGCCGTACGGTTCGCGCAGTCTCCAGATTGATTTCGACTTCTGCCGTCATGTTCTTGTCGTCACCACCAGCGATCCGCGGCGTGTCGAGTTCGCGCTCGCGCCTTATTCGGTTGCGGAGTTCTACGGCAAGACAATGAGCGCGCTGCGCGATCTCGAAGTCGAAGTCGCGATCTGGACGATGCCGGTCGAAGTGCCGGGAGCCATTCCCTTCGAGCAGGATCACGATCACAAGTCTTACGATGCGGGGGCCGCTCAGCGATTCTGGCGCGTTCTGGTGCAGACGGATCGCGTCATGAAGCAGTTTCGCGCTGGCTTCACCGGCAAGGTGAGTCCGGTGCATTTTTTCTGGGGCAGTTTTGACATGGCCGTGACGCGCTTTTCAGGGCGCACCGCGCCGCCGCATCCCGGCGGTATGCCGAATCTCGGGGATTGGGTGGCGCGCGAGGCGTATTCGCACGAAGTCTCGAGTTGCGGCTTCTGGCCGGGCAACGGCGGCTTCGGCAAGGCCGCGTTTTACTCCTACGCTTATCCCGCGCCGCCGGGATTTGCCGATGCGCCGCTGCGTCCATCGGCGGCCGTGTTCGATACGAACCTGCAGGAGTTCGTTCTCGACTACGATGCCGTCAGAGCGGCTGCCGACCCGGACGCCATGCTGCTCGAATTTTTTCAAAGCACTTATGACGCCGCCGCCAACGCCAGCAAGTGGGACCGCGCCGCGCTGGAGCGGTAGATCTCGCAAGACCTGCTGTCATTGCGAGCGATGCGAAGCAATTCAGACTGAGGGTTGCGGCCCGTGGGACGAAGAACTGGGATTGCTTCGTCGCTTGCGCTCCTCGCGATGACGAAAGACGAGGATCAGCGATCGTTCCGCCGACGATTGGTGACTTGACTTTCCCTGCTCTGGATTATATTCCTATTACGTTCAGGCCGCGATGTTTCATGAGCAGCGCGGCACGGAACCTGAGTGACGACGGTGGAGCGCCGGGAGGCGCAGCGCCTGTCACCTCAGGCGCGCGCAGCCCTCGCAAGGCTGCGCGGCGGTCCCGATCGCAAGGGCTCCGCCAAAAGGTGCTGACCTGACCGGGCTTTTTTGGACCAAGCTTTGTGAGAAAGTGAGCTTGGAAAGGAGCTTTGGTTATGCCGAAGA
>NZ_JBWKSV010000003.1:0-194319 GCF_059419985.1 Afipia sp. GW821-FHT04G03
GGAAATACTGCATCTGGATCGGAACGCGGCCATGCAGTAATCTCCATCCCGCTGGTCCAAAATATCCATCAGGTCAGGGCGACTGGGGCGAATGACATTCGCACAAAATGGTGTCACTTCCTCGGCCAGTAAGATTGAGGCTTCCGGCCTCCCCAAACATTCCCGATCTTCGATCAAATGATAGCGGGCTGATCTGTATTTCAGCGGATAGGTCGAATGCACTCTGTTTATAATTGCCGAGAAGCATGAAATCGCTGTTGCCGCCGAAAAGTTTGCCGCCAGCGAGGGTCATTAAACCGAGAATAGTCTCGCCACCGGACTTTGAAAAACGCGCTTTGTAAAAGCCACCCACCATTTATGCCTCCCCAGCATTTGTTGTGCTGGCGATATGGTGGCAGAGCCCGGAACCCGCAAGTTCCCGTAGTGGCCTAGTTCCATTTCGCGAGTGGCCTAATTTGGCCAGCACCAAATTGGCGAATACTGGCCTGCTTTAGCCCCTGGTGGCTCAATTTGAATTGAGCAGTAGCCTAATTTGGAAAATGGACTCGATCTTTATCGCGCCCAGGATTTAGAATTTTGCCCGTCTCTTTGGTGCGGTGACCGCAATGCCCATCAACCAGCGAATCTGTCCGAAGTGCGGAAAGCCCGTGAAATTGATGCTGCCACCGGGCGGCATAGGCCCGCGCACATATCAGTGCATCGACTGCGACCGGCCAGACCCAATCAAATCGCCTCAGGTGCAGAACCTTTTAAAGGCACTCCTGCCCGAGGAAAAAAAGCAGTAAGGCCGCCTCAGTTGGCGCGCCCCAACGTCGCTTACTTCGCGGTCGTCTTGGATTTCGGCGCCTTGGCCGCGGGCTCGCTGCGCACCGAGGCCCATGGGTCGGCATTCGGCTTGGCATCGGGGATCTTGGCGCGGGCGGCCCGGGCCGCGTCCTCATTGGCCTTGTTCCGCGCGATTTCGTCTTCCGACAGTTCCTTGGTTTCGTTCAGCCGGAAGCCGGGCGTCATGTTTTGTGCAAACGCCGAAACCGAGACCGGAATCGTCAACAATCCGATCGCCATCGCAACCCGAAACACGCGCATCGAAACTCTCCCCGGATAATCAAAGTCACTTTTGAGGGTGTCATTCTGAATCGCCCGGCCCGCAAGCCGCCAGCCGGTCGAAGTCTACCCCACCCCGAAACGATGGCCAAGACGGGACCAGGACCGGGCAATGCGCCCAAAAACGGGCGCTGCGATGCGACTTCACGCCGGATTGAACGCTCTCGGGTGCGTCAATGTCCTGAATCAATTGTAAACGCGGCCGCCCCCAGCGACGGGCATCGATTTAGCGTCCGGCAACCGGCCACGCCCTAGTCTGCCGATATGAACCACAGGATGGCGGCCATGACGAACATACCATTGGCGGAGCGACGGTCGAAAACACGCCGCCGTGTCTTCAAGGGCGGCGTCATCACCTTCAATGGAGCCGGCGTCGATTGCACCGTGCGCAACATGTCGGACAATGGCGCGGCGCTGGATATCGCGAATGCGGTGGCGATCCCGCAAACATTCCGGCTCGCCATCAAGGCGGACGATTTCATGGCCCGGTGCCGCGTGGTCTGGAGCAGCGGCCGGCGCTACGGCATCGCGTTCGACTGAGCGCGGCTGTCTGTACAAAAACAACCGCAACACGGTTTACAAAACCCATCGTCGTCAATGAAACCGCGTCGCGGAAGCCGATGCTGGAACGGTATCGCGATAAGTCCACGGGCCGCGATCGCCACGCCGCGGTATCGTATCGACAGCCCGATACCGCTGACGAAATCGCGCCTCGTCCACGCGCCGCGGCGTCCTTAACGGCGCGTAAAAATAGCCCCGCGCATTTAGCCCTAATCCAAAATCCGATTTTGAGGTTTGCCGCCTAACGTCCGGGATCACGAACGCACAAAAACAATCGCGCGCAGCTCATCGAGCTCCGCGCTCAAATATTGCGTAACGGGGACTGGGACGTGGTCGAAATCGCCGATGCAGCACAGGCCGCCGCGCGCCGCGAGGTGAGCTTTGCCACGGAGCGGCCCGAGGGGATTCGCGCCGTTTCCGGAAACGCGCTCGCGCCGCTCGACAGCATCGCTGCCGAACGCTGGCGAAGGCTTGCCGACAATGCCATCGAGCCCAACGGATATTATCTGCCGGAGTGGGAGCTGGCGGTAAACGCCTTTGCACAGGGACGCATGAACGTCAGTGCCCTCGCCGCCGCCGCCGACACCGTGACAAAGAATGAAACGCCCGCGCTGATCGGTTTGATGCCGGCGATCTCGGCGTGGCGCGCCTACGGCCTTCCGCTGCCGGCGCTGGTCAGCGCCGATCCCTACGGAACACTGGCGACACCGCTGCTCGACCGCGATCGCGCCGACGAGGCCGCAGGCAAGCTGCTGCAGCAGGCGCGCGACGCCGGCGCCCATGCGCTGATCCTGCGCGACATCGCGCTCGACGGCGCGGCGATGCTCGCGTTCACCCGCGCGCTCGCGGGAAATGGACTGAAGCCGCGCATCCTGCAAAGCCATGCGCGCGCCAGCCTCGATGCGACACGCAACGCCGACGATCTTCTGCGCGACGCGCTCGGCCCGAAAAAACTGAAAGAACTGCGCCGCCAGCGCAACCGCCTCGCCGAACATGGCGAAGTGATTTTCACGATCGCCACCACGCCGAGCGAGATTGCGCGCGATCTTGCGATTTTCCTCGCGCTCGAAGCCTCGGGCTGGAAAGCCAAACGCGGCACGGCGCTGGCCCAGAACGAAGGCGACGCCGCGTTCGTCCGCCGCGCGGTGTTAGACGCCGCCGCTCACGGTAACTGCGAGATCGTGACGCTGCATGCGGGCGAAACGCCCGTGGCCTCCGCCATCGTGCTGCGGCATCTCGACCGCGCGTTCTACTTCAAGCTCGGCGTCGACGAGAGTTTCGCGAAATGCTCTCCGGGCGTGCAGCTCACGCTGGAGCTGACCCGCCACATGTGCGCCGACGACAGGATTGCGATGGTCGATTCCACAGCGATCCCCGGCCACCCCATGATCGATCCGATCTGGCGCGGACGCCTTGCCATCGGCGACGTGCTGATCCCGCTCAACCGCCACGATCCCTTTGTGTCGGCCATCCGGCTCGGCCTCGCCTTGCGCAAGCTCATCCGCGAGCCGGCGCGCCGTCTGGTTCACATCGTCCGAAAACTCCGGGAGACACGCTCATGAACGCCGCATCCGGCATTGCGCCCGTCATCACCGCCGACAATGAAGCCCTGAAGCGGGATTTCCCGCTGAAGCCGTTCGCGATCCGCCACAAGCTTGCGGGGCATCCGCTGCTGTCGCTGTCGCGCATCGCTCAGCTTGCGGCGGACATGCCGCGCGACCTGATCGAATACAATTCCGGCGACGCCTCCGTCAGCCAGGACCCGGACAAGGTCAAGGCCGTCGATCTCGATCCGGTCGAGGTCGTCAACCGCATCCAGACCGCGGGCGCATGGATGGTGCTCAAGCGCGTCGAAAAATCGCCGGACTACCGCGCGCTGCTCGAAGACGCGCTGACCTCGGTGGCGCGCGCGCGGGGCTTCAACAGCGTCAAGGACGCGGGCTTCGAGCAGATCGAGGGCTTCCTGTTCGTGTCGTCGCCGAATTCCACCACGCCGTTCCACATGGACGCCGAGGACAACTTCTTCGTGCAGATCCATGGCGAAAAGATTTTCGCGGTCTATGACAACCGCGACGGCCAGATCGCCAACGACGAGCAGGTGGAATATTCGACCGTGAAACACCGCAACGTGCCGTTCAACGAGAGTTTCCGGCCCCGCGGCATCGAATTCAATCTCGACGCCGGCGACGGCTGCTACATTCCCTATCAGTGGCCGCACTGGGTGAAAACCGCAGGCTCGCACTCGATCTCGCTCGCGATCACCTGGAAGACCAAAGAAGTGCGCCGCCTGAACGACCTGCATCGCTTCAATTCGATGCTGCGCGGCATGGGCCTGCCGCAGGCGGCTCCGGGCGCCAGGCCCGCGCTCGACGCCGCCAAGCTCGTGGTCTACCGCACGGCTGCCGCGATCATCGAACCGCTGCGCGCCTCCGAGACCATGCGCCGCGTGATCCGCCGCATCGCGCTCGGCAAGAACGCGAACTACTATCTGAAGAAGGCGTGAGGACTTAACCCCTCACACCACTCCCTCCACCCGCAGCGATGACGGCGCCTGCCCCATCGCCTTGCGGAATGCCGCGGAGAACGCGCTCGAGCTGCGATAGCCGTTGCGCTCTGCCACGCGCGAGATCGGCTCGCCCGCGACAATGGCCTCCAGCGCGTTGTGAAACCGCACTCGCTGCCGCCACGCCGCGAAGCTCATCGCCAGTTCCGCCTCGAACAGCCGCGCCAGCGTCCGCGCCGATGCACCTGCGGTATCGACCCAGCCGTCGAGCGTGCGACGGCTGGCGGGATCGGCCAGCAGCGCGTGACAGACGCGCAGCAGGCGCGGATCGCGCGGCATCGGGATGACAAGCGAGAGCCGCCGCGCCTTCGCGATCTCGCTCAGGATCAGCAGCGCCACCGCGCCGCCGCGTCCCTGTTCGTCGTAGATCACCGGCTCCTCGATCAGCGCCAGCACCAGTTCGCGCAACAGCGGCGACACTTCCAGCACAGTCGGCGCATCCGGCAGATCGTCGCTCGCCCTGCGCGCGACATAGAGCGTGCGCATCTCCACGCGGCCGCGCATGCTGATCGAATGTTCGATGTGCGCGGGAAGATAGACCGCGCGATCCGGCGGCACGATCCAGGCTTCGGACTGCGTGCGAATCCGCATCACACCGGAGACGGCATAGACGAGTTGGTCGCGCGGATGGTGATGCGGCGCAATTTCATGCCCGTCCGCGAAGCTCTTCGACATGGCCGCCAGCGGACGCGGCACGGATTGATAGTCGCGGGCGTCGGTGCTGCGAATGCGTGGACGAGGCGGCATGACCCGAAAAACCCTGATGGCACGTTCTCGATGAAAATTGGCATGACAGCGCCAGCGCGCCAAGGCTATTTTTAGCTCAGAATCGCTTTTTCGGGGCTCCCATGACGCGCGACCGCATCCACTTCCTGTTTCTGAACATCGGCCATTTTCTGGATCACCTGCTGACGCTGATCTTCGCAACCGTGGCGGCGCTGGCGCTCTCGCGCGAATGGGGACTGGGCTACGCCGAATTGCTGAAATACGCGACGCCGGGCTTCTTCGCGTTCGGCCTGTTCTCGCTGCCCGCCGGCTGGCTCGCCGACAAATGGAGCCGCGAAGGCATGATCGCGGTGTTCTTCGTCGGCATCGGCGCGTCGTCGATCGCGACGGCTTTCGCCCAGACGCCGCTTCAGGTCGGCATCGGTCTTTTCGTCGTCGGCATCTTCGCCGCGATCTATCACCCGGTCGGTCTGGCCATCGTCACGCAGCGCTGGAAGAACACCGGGATGCGTCTCGCCGTGAACGGCATCTGGGGCAATCTCGGCGTGGCGAGCGCGGCGCTCATCACCGGCTACTTCATCGACCACGGCGGCTGGCGCGCGGCATTCGTGGTGCCCGGCATCTTCTCCATCATCGTCGGCGTGCTCTACACTATCCATCAGTGGGGCGAGGTTTCGACCGCGCACCAGAAGGTGGCGGCACCGGCCGTCGCCGCACCGGCGCAGACCGCCGACATGAAGGCGCTCATCCTGCGCGTGACGGCGATCGTGTTTCTCACCACCGCTGTATCCAGCCTCGTCTTCCAGTCGACCACATTCGCGCTGCCGAAGATTTTCGACGAGCGCCTGCAAGGCATCGCCACCGAGATGACGCAATGGTTGAGCGCGAGCGGCGTGGCGGCAGCAAAGGGCGACATCGCCACCATGCTCGGCGCGCTCACCTTCGTGGTCTTCGCGGTCGCCTCGCTGGCGCAACTCGTGGTCGGCAGCCTGCTCGACAAGCTCGGCCCGCGCATCGTCTTCATGATCGTCGCTGCGATCCAGGTCGTGTTCTTTGCGGCGATGCCGGGATTGCACGACGCCTGGGCGCTGGCGGCAGCACTCGGCTTCATGCTCGGCGCGTTCGGGCAAATTCCGATCAATGATTTCATGATCGGCAAGATGGCGAGCGGCGAAGCCCGCGCGCGGATCTACGGCGTGCGTTATGTCGTCAGCTTCACGGTGTTCGCGCTGGCGCTGCCGATGATTTCGTTCGTCTACGGCAACTACGGCTTTGACACGCTGTTTCGCCTGATGGCGAGTTCAGCGGCAATCATCTTCGTGGCGGTGGCGTGCCTGCCGGCGAAATTGCCGGCGCCGGCTGCTGCGACGGCTTAGTTTCACTCCCTGTCATTCCGGGGCGCGAGCGCAGCGAGAGAGCCCGGAATCTACAATCTTCAGAAGGCAGCATGGATTCCGGGCCTGCGCCCAAGAGGGCGCATCCCGGAATGACGGGTTGAGGAATCACGCCCCCTGATTGATCTCCTCCGACACCTGCCGGATGGCGCGGGCCAGCTGATCCGCCGGCTGCGCGCCGGAGACCGCATACTTCTGCGCGAACACGTAGGTCGGCACACCGGAAATTCCCTTCTCGGACGCTTCCTGCGCCTGACTTGAAATCCGTTCGACGTCTTCGTCGGTGGCGAGACGCTTGCGCACGCTGTCCGCATCCATGCCGACATCGGCGGCGGCCTGCACCAGCACGTCGGTGCTGGTGAGATCGCCGCCATCGCGGAAATAAAGCTCCATCAGCCGCTGCTTCATCTGCGCGGCCTTGCCCTGCGCATGGGCCCAGTAGATCAGACGGTGGCTGTCGATGGTGTTGGGCTGGCGCTTCACACGATCCGAATTGTACTCGAGGCCTTCTTCCGCCGCCGCCGCGACCACGCGGCCCGCGATGCCCTTGTAGGCTTCGGGCGAGCCGAATTTCTTCGTGAGATATTCGTCACGCGAGATACCCTCGCGCGGCACCCACGGATTGAGGAAAAACGGCCGCCAGTTGACGTGAACCGGCACGTCGCTTGCCAGCGCCAGGGCATCCTCGATGCGCTTCTTGCCGATATAGCACCATGGACACACGACGTCGGACACGATGTCGATTTGCAGCGGCTTCACGGTGCTCATGGGACGTTCCTTGCCTGAATGTGCCCGGAAGATAAGCCGAATGAGGCGCAAGGCAAGCCGGTCAGCCCAGCGATTTCGCCAGTTCGCGCACGAAGACCGTGGTCTTGTCATCCGCCGGAAAGAAGGTTTCCAGCGCCAGTTCCGACAATGTGACGTCCACCGGCGTGCCGAAAATCATGGTGGTCGAAATGAAGCTCAGCACGTTCTCGCCGAAGCGCATCTGGAACGGCACCGCGACATTCTCGGCCATGTTGGTGCGCGGCGTCGTGCGCGCCGGGATCGGATAGGTCTTGAGTTCATCGTAGAGCGCGACCAGTACCGGATCGGCGGTGGTCTCGATCTGGCGATGCAGCCGCTCCAGAAGATGCGCGCACCATTCGGCGAGATTGACCGTGCTCGGCGCAAGACCTTCCGGATGAAAACTGAGCCGCATCACGTTCAGCGGCGGCGCGAGCAGTGACGGCGCGACGCCGTCGAGCAGCGGCGTCACCATCCTGTTTGCGGAAATCAGATTCCAGTGCCGGTCGACCGCAAGCGCCGGATACGGCTCATGCGCTTTCAGGACCGTCTCGACTGCTTGCCGCGCTGCGGCCAGTGCGGGATCGTCGAGCGAGCGATCGGGAAATGCCGGCGCGAAGCCCGCAGCGACCAGCAACACGTTGCGCTCGCGCAGCGGCACGTCGAGGCGCTCGGCAAGCCGCAGCACCATGTCGCGCGACGGCGCGGCGCGGCCGGTTTCGACGAAACTCAAATGCCGCGCCGAAATCTCGGCATGGCCCGCGAGATCGAGCTGGCTGAGATGGCGGCGCTGCCGCCACTCGCGCAGGTGATCGCCGAAAGCGTTGGACCTTGCCTTGACTGACGGTTTGACGGCGCGGCGCGCCGAAGACGGTGGGTTCATCATGGCGAAAAATCTAGTGTCCCGAATCCGACGTTCGCCTCACTTGCAGCGCCCTTTTAGCGAACGTCGGATTCGAAAGGACACTAGGAAAATGTAGCGTGGCTTTGGTTCGCCAGTCCGCAAACAGACCGCGCTGCGAAAACGATGCGGACTAGCGAACCGCCACGCTACCATGCAGGTTTCTCGCATTCCATTACCTGCAAGGTAATCGATTTGGGGTCCGCGCCGGATCATCTTCCGCATCACAGGAGATGACCGATGACCACGCTTGACCGACCTGCCCGTCCCAAGACCGCCGCAACCAGCGCTTCCACCGCAACGCTCAACTGGGCGCTCAGGCTCACGACCCGGATGGCGGCGCGCTCGCTCAACATGCCCGAGCCGCTGCTGCACGACGCAGGGTTGTTCGTGTTCGCGCATGTCGCTGCCGCCGAACAACGCGCGGTGACCTTCTGCCCGTTCACGCTGCTGCGCCAGTTTCTCGCCCGCCGCCGCAAATTCTGATCGACCACCCACCTCGCACAAAGGAGACTGCCATGATCAATCCCTCCCTGTTTCTTCGCCGCGCCCTTCAGGCCGATGCGATCTTCAGCGGCGCATCCGCGCTGCTGCTGGTGACCGCCGCGGGCTTCTTCGCGTCGCTGCTGAACCTGCCGGAAACCTTCCTGCGCAACACCGGCCTCATTCTAGTGGCCTACGCCGCGCTAGTCGGATTCCTCGGCACGCGGAACATGATGTCGAAGGCGGCAGTCTGGGCCGTGATCGCGGTCAATGTGATCTGGGCCATCGACAGCTTCATCCTGCTGGTGAGCGGCTGGGTGTCGCCCAACCTCTTGGGACAGGCCTTCATCGTGATGCAGGCGGTGGCCGTCGGCGTGTTCGCCGAATTGCAGTTCATCGGACTGCGCAGAAGCGCGGACGCCATCGCCGCGCACTGACGTGACAACTAAAAGACAATGCCGGGCGAGACATATTGTCCGCCCGGCATTCATCCACAGTCGCTCACAGTCCTGCCCCTTGCAACATGGCGCGCGCACGGGCTTGAATCCGGCAACTTTCGCGGATTCACAAGGAACCCATCATGAACCTCAGCGCGCCGTCATTCCCGATTTTTCTGGTGTCGATCATTCTGGCGATCTTCGCCGCCCTCACGGTGTATGCGCGGGTCAAGATTCCATTCATCAGCGGCCACGGCTTCGCGACGCTGGGGATCAGCTATCTGCTGCTGCTCGCAGGAAACATGTTCAAGGGACTTTGAACGGCAAACGCCGCGGCATTTCCAGCCGCGGCGTTTTCTTCAAATCATAGAGAGATCAGGTCGACGAAGCCCGGTTCGCAAGATTCGGGCGTTTCGGCTGCGCGAGCCGCGACACCGGTTTTGATCCTAACGGCTTGGTCCGCGCCGCCTTGGTCTTGGTCGGCTTGCCGGTGCCGCGCGCGTGTGCATTGGCCTTGACGCCGCTCAGGGCATTGCGCTTCGGCGCAACCTTCGATTTTGCGGCCTTCGCTGCCTTCTTGCCGTTGTCATTCAGCGCCTGTTTGGCGGCCTTCTTCTCGGCCTTGAGCTTCAGCCGCTTCTTTTCCTCCCGAGCTTCTGCGCGCTTCTTCGCACGCTTCTTCTCGCAGTGATCGCACTTGCAGCCGATGGGCTTGAGGAAAATCTTGAAGTAGTCGGTGCCGTAATCGTAGTTGATTTCCTCGCCCGGCTGGATGGTCTTGATGGCGCGGATCACAACCTTGCGCTTGCGCGAGCTGACGTCGGATTCGGCGTTCGGGCGGCAGGCGTGGTTGATATAGCGGGCGATGTTCTTGCGCACCGAACCGTCGATGGTCCAGCGATTGTTGATTTCAAACAGATACTTGTTGTCGATGTCGTCGTGCTTCTTGTTCTTCGAATCGAGCATCGGCCCGAAATAGCGGATGATCTTGGTGCCCTTCTTGATCTTCTGGGTGGCGAAGAGACCGAGCCCGGTCTTGGACCGGCCGATGCGATAGGGCTTGCTGGACGATATGGCGGGCATGGCTCACTGACGAACTGAACGAGGATGACTGGGACCTGTTGGCCGTGGTTCTAAAGCGATTCCGTTTATCATGACATGCTTTTCGCGGCCAGCACATGAACGATCCACACGCCTGACACGACCAATGCGGATATCTCCGACAACCGCCTTTATAACGGCGCCTTGCAAAATGGGTTCCAGTTGATGCCCGGCAAATCCCTCAGTGTCAAAATAGCCTCCGCGCTGCTGGCTGGTGCCTGCGCGGGCCTTGCGAGAACGGCATCGGGGCAAACGGCTCAAAATATCAGCAGCTACACCTCAACTGCGGAAAAGGATTGCCGGCTGATCCGCGCCGGCAGCGCCGATGACGGCGGCGGCACGCGAATCTGCCGTGGACCTGCAGGGCTTGTGGTTGTGGTCAGCGAAGGCGATCTGCGCGAGACGGTAACGGTGGGTCGCAACCGCAAGGCGGCGGACAACGAACCCGCGGCGCAAGAGCGTTTCGGCCCCTTCAATTCGACGACGCCGACCATCGAATGGCGCCATCCGGGCAAGGACAAGCCGCCGTTCGCCATGATCCAGCGCTGGCATGTCGCGGACATCGCGGATGAGGGCAAGGACGGCCGGCCCATCGCCAAGCAACTTCTCGTGGTGACGCGATTGTCGGCGGGCGCGAACGGAATACGCGCGAATTCTGGAAACGCCGTTTGCCGTGTGGCCTATGTCGACGTGAAAGCCAATCCCAACGCCAACGATCTCGCCCGCGAAGCCGCCGATACGCTGGCGCGCGATTTCAGATGCGGGACCGACAAGGTGAAGATCGTGGGCGCGAGCGGCCGGGCCGTCGAACTGGCGCGGCCGTAGAGAACCGTCAGGTGAAAACGATCACCCGCCGCTCAATGCGCCTTGAGCATGGCGGCCAGCAGCATCTCTTCAGTGACGCCGGGAGCGGCATCCAGGATGTGCCTCAGCCGGCCGTCCAGATGCAGCATGGCAAAGCCGTGCACCAGCGACCAGATCCGCGCGATCTCGGCCGCCTGCGGCAACGTCAGATGATCCGGCTCGATCTCTTCGTGACGGCGAGCGGCGACAATCCCCGCGAGCTTGGCAAACGCGGTCTTCGCCGCCTCGTGCAACACCGGCCTGTCGTGATCGAGCCGCTCGGCGCGGAACATCAACTGGAACATGCAGGGGTTGTCGCGCGCGAAGCCGACATAGGCATTGGCCCTGCCCTGCGCCGCAGCTTCGCTCGAGCCCGCAAGACATGCGGCCTCGCCCAGCGCCGCCGAGAATTGCTTGAAACCGATGGCCGCCAGTTCGCTGAGCAAGCCGGTGACATCGCCGAAATGATGTGCGGGCGCGGCGTGGGACACGCCGGCCTCTCGCGCCACGGCCCGGAGCGTCAGTCCGTTCAGTCCCTCGCGCTCGGCCACGCGCTTGGCGGCCAGCAGCAGCGCCTCGTGCAAATCGCCGTGATGATAAGGCTGGTCGCGGTCAGATTGATGTGTGGCCTTGACGTCGGCAGCCGCTTTTTTGGTCACGGACACGGCCTTGGCCCCCGGCACAACGGGCTTTTTCAACCCCGCAGCGGCCTTGGGGCGGTTAGACGGCTTGCTCGCGCTCCGTGGTCCCATGAACGCAATCTAGGTATGCATTTTGACGCTGTCAAGATTTTGCTTGACGACACCCCGTGGGACGGCCTAAACGCATCTTTACAACGTCAAGATATTTCCGCAGGAGGCCGGCATGGCCCTGTTTCTGATCCTGGCTCCATTCGCGACCTTTGCCACGCTGATGCTGCTGACCTCGGTCACGATCAGCCTCGCGGCGGCTGCCGCTGTGGGGTTCGGGCTGATCGGCTGGGACCTCTTCAAGGGCCGCTCGCTGAAGATGCTCACCGCCGGCGCGCTGGTCCTGTTCCTCTCGCTGTGCGGATACCATCTGCTGGCCAGGGACGAACTCAGCCCGACCACCGTGCGCCTCATCATCGACACGGGCGTGCTCGCGATCGCGCTGGTGTCGATCGCCATCCGCAAGCCCTTCACGCTGCAATATGCGCGCGAGGCCGTCGACGCCGAAACCAGCAAGCTGCCCCGCTTCATCAAGACCAACTACGTCCTGACCTGGGTGTGGAGCGCGGCTTTCGTTCTCATGCTGGTGGCGGACATCGTATCGATCTATCTCCCAAGCATGCCGCTGTGGGTCTGCGCCGCGATCGCTTTCGCCGCCCGCAATGCCGCCACTTACTTCACCCAATGGTACCCGAAGCACGTTCGCGCCGCGATCGCGACAACCGCCGCCTGATCGCCACGACATGTCCAACGTCATGATCTTCAAGGAGCCGCGAATGGCCCGCCTGCCCCTGTCCCCGTTAAACCATGCGCTTCAAAGCGCCATGGTGATTCCCAAGACCCTGTTCGGCTTTCTTTCCACCGCGGTGTTTTTCGCGGGCTTCTTCCTGATCGGCGACGTGCTGATAGCAGCCATCGCGGCGATTGCCGCCGCGGTCGCGCAGTTCGTTCTCACGCAATCGTATCAATCACGATCAGGCATTCCGGTATGGGCGAGCCTCGCTGTGGTTCTCGCCCTCACCGGCTTCAGCATGACAGGCGACGATACATTTGCGCCGCTGAATGCGACGCAGGTGAACGCGGCGCAACCCAACTGCCACTGTAGCCCGAAGGACGCCACCACCCCGGCGCAAGTGACGCCCGTTCCGCTTTACGAAAACTTGAAGGGTCTTGCTCCGCCCCCCGGACGCGTGTGAGATTGACGGATGGCTTCGGTCCTCCGCCAACTGTTTTTTGATTTCTTCTCCACCATCGTTTTCCTGGTGGTCTATGGCGTGACGGGCGACATCCTGATCGCGACCGGCGTCGCCATCGCGGGCGCGGCCGGGCAGTTCATCCATGCCCGGATCAAAAAGCAGACGCTGGACATCATGACATGGGCGAGCTTTGCGCTCGTCATCGTGCTGGGTGGCGCCACGCTGCTGACAAAGGATCCCCGCTTCGTTCTCGTCAAACCGGCCATCGGTCACTTCGCCATCGGCGCGATCATGCTCCGGCGCGGCTGGATGCTGCGCTATTCGCCGCCGATCATTCGCGACAACGTTCCTGAGCTTGCAATCAGGGCGGGCTATGTCTGGGCCGCGCTGATGTTCGCGCTTGGACTTGGCGTGATCGCCGTCGCCATGACGGGCGACGTGAAATTGTGGGCGATCTACGTCTCGGTGATCGCCATGGGAGCCAAGATCGTGGCGTTCGGAATCAACTATGTCGTCATGCGTGTCGCCGTCACACGCAAGCTGCGCGCCGCAGCGGCGGCGTCCGCCTGAAGCCGGCGCGCAATCACGCTCATTGTCGCCACTGCGCGATAATCTCCTTCGTGTCGGCGATCTCGATCTGGACATCGAAGCGCCGCCGATAAAGATCGGTCAGCGCATCGTGGCTCTCGTCGGATGAACTGCAAACGGCGTCGGCGGCCAGAATCACGCGATAGCCGAGATCGACCGCGGCGAGAACGGACGACAGCACACAGACGTCGGTTTCCGATCCGCTCACGATCAGCGTGTTGCAATACCGCGCGCGCAGCGTGGCGTGCAGTCGCCCGTTGGCGAACGCCGAATAGACCATCTTGTCGAAGACCGCTGCCGGCGGGACGAACCGCTCCAGTTCCGGCATTAGATGCAGCAGGCGCGGATCGAGCTGTGTCCGCGTTACCTCCGGCCACTTCTCATAGTAGCGCGCCCATGTGCCCGGCATGTCGGCTGCACGATGCGGCGTGATAAAACGTGTGAAGACGGTTCTCTCCGGCGCATGATCCGCCAGCGCAATGGTGTTAGGAAGCACCCGCTCCATCCACGGCGTCGGCCACGGCCCCTCGGTGGAAAACATCCGCTGCATGTCGATGCAGAGATGCGTTGCTTGCGAGGGCACGTCCCGCTTCAGTTCTCCCATTGCCCCCTCCTCGGGAAACGCCGGGAGAAACGGCCATCGCGGGCGGGAGTTCCGGCACGGCTGTGATCACGCGACAAATTGCGGCGACAAATGTCGCTTTCCCATCAGAAAAATGCGCTATATCGGCGGGAGCTGCGTTCCGCTCCAAGACCAATTCAGGCTTTGCGGCACGCGTAGAGGGGGTAACACATGGCCGTCGACGGAAACTGGAAGATCACCTTGAGCACGCCGCTGGGCGACCGCGATGCAACGCTGACGCTGAAGGCCGATGGCGGAACGCTGACCGGCAAGCAGGCCGCCGAGGGCAACGAAGCCGACATCGTCGACGGTACGGTGAGCGGAAACGACGTCGCATGGAAGGCGGCGATCACCGACCCGATGCCGCTGACGCTGGCCTTCACCGGCAAGGTGGACGGTGATTCCATCTCCGGCGATGTCAGCATCGGCCCGATGGGCAGCTTCCCGTTCAAGGGAGCAAGGGCGTAGACGCGCCTGCTCCGCGGTAAGATCAAGGCCGCTTACCGATCAACACATTCAAGCGTCATCACCGGGCTTGTCCCGGTGATGACGCTTGAGAACGTTGAGGCGTCGCGCGCCTCACATCAGCAATGTAGCGCGAACGAAATCACACCCCCGGCATCCAGTTGCCGTGGAAGCCTTGTGGCACACGCGCCGGCAGACCGATCCGCGCGATCGGCTTCGCCTCGATCCGTTGCGCATCGAGGATCATCAGGTCGCTGGCGGCGCGCGTGCGATCGTACACGAATCCGATCAGCCAGCCGTCGTCTTCGCCGCTGCTGCTGCCTTCCGGCGCGATATGCACGAACTCGCTCGGCAGGCCGGTGTTGAAATCGTGCACCGTGCTGTTGCCGGACTTGAGATCGTACTTGCGCAGGCTGGTGTATCGTTCCGACGCGAGATCCGTGCCGGTATCGACTGAATAGACGATGTTGTGATGCGCGCCGCTCAGGCCTTCATTGACGCGCGGAAATTCAATGGAGCGGTCATCGAGCTGCTGCTCCTGCGCCCTTGTCGCGCCGGGCGGGATCCGCCAGCGCTTCAGCATCGCCTTGTCGAACGTCGTCGCCGACGGCCCGCCGCGCCACAGCTCGTTGTACCAGGCCACATCGATGACGATGGCGCCGTCCGCCTCCTCGAAGGCGTTGGCGACATGGAAGACGTAACAGGGCTCGATCTCCACCCAGCGCAACGACTCGATGCCCGCGCCGCGCTTCAGGATGCCGAGCCGTGCGCCATAGCTATCGCTCCACGCGAACGGCATGGTGCCGCGCTGTGCGGCCTGCATGTCGAACACCACCGGCAGATCCATGAAGATGATGTGATCCGACGTCATCGCGAAGTCGTGCATCATGGTCGGCGCGCGTGTCGGGATCGGGATGCTGCGCATCAGCGCGCCGCTGGCATCCACCGCGTGATAGGTCAGGAACGGCGGCACGAAGCCATAACCGAAAAAGTGCAGCTCGCCGGTCGTGGGACAAATCTTCGGATGCGCGGTGAACGACGTATCGAGCTTGCCGCCGTAATCATGGAAGCCGACCGTGTCGAGATCGCGGGTCATCATCATCGGCAGCGCGTTCTCGACCAGCGCCATGATCTTTCCGGCGTGCGCGATGACATTGGTGTTCGCGGTCGAGGCGCGAATATCGGGAACACCCGGCCGCCGCGGCGCGCCGTTGAAGCGCGGGGTGCGGATCCAGCGGTTGCGATACCATTCCGCCTTGCCGTCACGCAGCGAGACACCGTGCAGCATTCCGTCGCCCATGAACCAGTGGCCCGAATGGCCCTCGCGCGGATTCGCACCGTTGCGCGCGTAAAGCCCGTTCAGTTCGGGCGGGATCGTCCCCTCCACCGGCAAGTCGAACGCGGTGACCTCTTCAAAGACCGGCGCGAGATTGCCCTTTTCCCAGAACGGCTTCGGCTCGGTTTTGGCCTCAAGCTGGCTCATCGCAATATCCTCCCTGGCGTTTATGACTTGAAGTGAACAGTGCATACTTTACGCGCTGGCCGCGCCAATGTAAACACTGGTCACATGAAGCCGGTCAAAAAAGAGACCTATCACCACGGCGACCTGCGCAGCGCGCTGGTGGCGCTGGCGCTGGAGCGCGTCCGCCGCGGCGGCCCGGAGAGTTTCAGCCTGCGTGAGGCCGCGCGGGATGCCGGCGTGACGTCGGGCGCGGCCTACAAGCATTTCGCGGACAAGGATGAACTGCTCGCCGCCGTCGCCGCCGAGGCGCTGACGCTGCTGGCGAAGCGAACGCGGAAGGCGACGTCGGATCTGAAAGGCAAGGAGCGGCTACACGCAGCAGCGATGGCCTATATCGACTTCGCCTCCGCCGAGCCGCGGCTGTTTCGCCTGGCGTTCAGCCGCTTCGGCTCGGACAGCCGCGCGGAAACCGACGGCATCCCGGGCTCGTTCGACCAGTTGCGCATCGCGGTGGCGGGCGTGCAGACCGATCCGGGCAAGCCGGTCGATCCGGATACGCTGTCGCTCGCGTGGGCGGTCGCGCACGGCATCGCCTCGCTCATCAGCGACGGCATGTGGAAGAAGAACGATCCGCGCGTCGCAGCCGCGCTGCGGCTGTCGTTCAAGGGCATCGCGCCGGGGAAGTAAATGCTCCCTCTCCCCGTTCTTACGGGGAGAGGGTTGGGGTGAGGGGCGAATCCCGGTGATGACAGAGCCCCTCACCCGCCGCGCTGCGCGCGTCGACCTCTCCCCGCAAGCGGGGCGAGGTAAGAGCTACCCCAAATTCAATTCCTTGAAGAAGTCGTTGCCCTTGTCATCCATGATGATAAAGGCCGGGAAATTCTCGACCTCGATGCGCCAGATCGCTTCCATGCCCAACTCTGGATATTCCACGAGTTCGACCTTCTTGATGCAGTGTTCGGCAAGGTTCGCCGCAGAGCCGCCGATCGAGCCCAGATAGAACCCGCCGTACTTCTTGCACGCGTCGCGCACCTGCGCCGAGCGGTTGCCCTTCGCCAGCATCACCATCGAGCCGCCCGCTGCCTGAAACTGATCAACAAAACTATCCATGCGCCCCGCCGTGGTCGGGCCGAACGCGCCGGACGCATAACCTTCCGGCGTCTTGGCCGGACCGGCGTAATACACCGGATGGTTCTTGAAATAATCCGGAAGCGGCTCGCCCTTCTCCAGACGTTCCCGCAGCTTGGAATGCGCAGAGTCGCGCGCCACGATCATGGTGCCGGTGAGCGACAGCCGCGTCTTGGTCGGATACTTCGTGAGCGTGCCAAGAATATCCTTCATCGGCTGGTTGAGATCGATCTGCACCACCTCGCCGCCGAGCTTCTCTTCCACTGCCGGCAGATACTGGGCGGGGTTGTGCTCCAGCTCTTCCAGATAGACACCGTCCTTCGTGATCTTGCCGAGCACCTGACGGTCCGCAGCACACGACACGCCCAATCCGATCGGCAATGACGCGCCGTGACGCGGCAGGCGGATCACGCGCACGTCGTGGCAGAAGTACTTGCCGCCGAACTGCGCGCCGACGCCGAGCGACTGCGTCATCTTGAGAACTTCCTGCTCCATCTCCAGATCGCGGAAGGCATTGCCGTCCGGCGAGCCGTGGGTCGGGAGTTCATCGAGATAGCGCGCCGAGGCGAGCTTCACCGTCTTCATGCAGAGTTCAGCCGAGGTGCCGCCGATCACGATGGCGAGGTGATACGGCGGGCACGCGGCGGTGCCGAGCGTCAGCACCTTTTCCTTCAGGAATGCATGAAGGCGATCCTTGGTCAGCAGCGACGGCGTGCCCTGAAACAGGAAGCTCTTGTTGGCGGAGCCGCCGCCCTTCGCCATGAACATGAACTTGTAGCTGTCATCGCCCTCGGCATAGATCTCGCACTGCGCCGGCATGTTGTTGGCGGTGTTCTTCTCCTCGAACATCGACAAGGGTGCGACCTGCGAATAGCGCAGGTTCCGGCGTAAGTAAGCGTCGCGCGCGCCCTCGCTCAGCGCGGCCTCGTCGTCGCCCTCGGTGATGACGCGAAAACCCTTCTTGCCCATGATGATCGCGGTGCCGGTGTCCTGGCACATCGGCAGGATGCCGCCGGCGGCGATGTTGGCGTTCTTCAAAAAGTCGAACGCGACGAACTTGTCGTTGTCGCTGGCCTCGGTGTCATCGAGAATCTTGCGCAACTGCGCCAGATGCCCCGGCCGCAGGTAGTGGTTGATGTCGCCGAAGGCGGCTTCCGACAGCGCGCGCAGCGCCTCGCGCGTCACCACCAGCATCTCCTTGCCCATCACCGTCTCGACGCGGACGCCGTCGCTGGTAATCTTGCGGTACGGTGTCTTGTCCGCGCCCAGCGGAAACAGCGGGGTGTGCTTGTAGGGCGGGACGGCTTTCGGCGCAGGCACTGGGATCGGAGCGTTCATGGAGGTCTCACGGTTCGAAAAAGCGCCGGTTTTTCAAGGGGACAGGCGCTGGAGGGCTGACGTTTGAACCGTTCTAATCGCTTTTCCGACAAAGGGAAGATGGCCAAAAGCTGCCCATGCCCCCTTGCAGGGCGGCCGCGCGCCAGCCGCCGCGCCAGGAAAGATTGAGGACATGACGACCGCCACGCCGACCGCTGCCGCCGACACCTCGCCCGCCGCGCCCGAGCCGGTATTGCCGATGATGGGCCTGCGCATCGCGCTGATCGTCCTGGCGGTGATCGAGACGGTCCTCGGCATCTCCGACGCGCCGGTGCTGTTCGGCGACATGTCGCATATCGGATCGGGCATCGGCGGCGGGCTGATCAAGGCGCATCTGGCGGCACATCCGGTGCTGGCGCTCGCCGCCATCGTGTTCGCCGCGATGGGCCGCGTGCGCCATGCCATTATTGCGCTTGGCGCAATCATCATCATGACGTGGCTGAGCGACATGCCGTCGGTGGCCGCGCACGGACTCGAATTCAGGAGCGCGTTCTCCGCCGTCGAGACCCTCTCGAAGATCATCGCCTTTCCGCTGATGGCGGCCTGCGCCATCGCCTATGCCGCGCATAACGAACACCTCGGCCGCGCCACGCTGCTGGTCGCCGTCCCGACACTGTTCGGCATCGTCATGATTGTCGGCTTCGCCGTCGGCGTGATGATTTACGGGTTTTGACTTTGCTTACCTCTCCCCGCCTGCGGGGAGAGGTGCGAGCCGTCAGGCGAGCGGGTGAGGGGCAAGGCCCGTGTGGCCCCTCACCCGGAGCCTTCGCTTCGCGAAGCCTCCGACCTCTCCCCGTAAACGGGAGAGGTGAAGATGGCACCCCTCACCTCGCACACCTTGCACAAACGTAACGCGCACGCTTCAATGGCGCGGGGGACACCATGACAAAACGCATCGCATTTTCCGGATTTACAGCCGCCGCAGCAGCGCTCATGCTGGCCGTGGCCGCGCTTGGCGTCAGCCCTGCCCGCGCCGACCGCTGCGACGATCTGGCGAAAGACCTCGCGGGGCAGATCCCGGGACTCAAGGTCGGCAAGACGGTCGCCGGCGTGATCTATCTCGAACACCCGGCGGTGAAGCAGGCCTCGCTCGGCTGCCAGAGCCGCAACCGCAGCAACGACGTGTTCGCCTCCACCGACAAGAAGAAGCCCGACGACGCCTATTACGATTTCATCGGAACGGCGTCGGCGCTGGTGTTCACGATTCCGAAGAAGGACGCGGAGAACGGCGCCCGCCGCTGCGTCAAGCGCACCAACATCATCCGCGGCTACAACATCGACTCACGCTACCGCCGCCTCGACATCCACTGCACGGTCGCGAAAACGGGAGTGCGGATCACGATGTCGCGGGAAAAAGGTGTGTGAAGTCATCCCGTAGTTTCAAAATGCCATCGAAACCATCCATGATTTGGAAAGAACGGCGAAGATCATTTTTTTCTGCGATAGTTGGCGCTACACTTTTATTCTTATTTATCGGCCTTATTGGCACAGGCAATGTGTCAGCATTTTTCTTAAATCTAGGGACGGACGGAATTGCTGCATTAGTAACCATTTTCATCGTCGATAAGATCGTCGAAGATTACAAGAACGAGACGTCCGCTGGCGCACGCTTCGTTGCTTATAGAGAAGCATGCTGGATCAACAATCGGCTTCTCGCATTTTGGGAGGAGTTGCTCGCCCACTCGATGCTTCCCGGCACAAAAATTGATTCCCCATTTTCAAGAGAATCTATTGCGACCATAAACCAGTTTTTGAACCTGCATGGAGACGCGCCTGTTTATCCCGCGATGCAGTGGATTGATTACATTCCATATTTTGGAGCTAAGCAAACAAAGGAAATCGAGAATATTCTGTCGCGATACGCCTCTCACCTCCCCGCTACAGTTATTGAAAGCCTTTCGAATATCGAGCATGCCTTCTTTTTCAAGATGATAATCAATCATTTTCAGGATCGAAGTGGGAGCCGCACGATCAATACGTTTCAGACCAACGTATTTAGTGAACTAGCTAACGACATGATCCTTTTAAATACAGGTCTCCTCGAAATGGATAAAGAGTTTGCAGGTCGAACTCATCACATTGTTCCTAGGAAGCTGGATGATGGTTATTCAGCACTCATTTCGGCAAAAGCATCTGGAAGTAGTCGAGTTGCTTAATCACATACTAGGTTGACATTCTTCCTATCTAGGACTATATTCCTTCTCGTCCTGCCCCGTCATGAGGGGCGTTTCGCGATCGTCACGATACGCGGGGCGGGATGCGGTGGCGCGGCAGCGTCAGGCGCGCGCGAGGATGGCGGGGCGCGTTCCTTGTACAAAGGGCGTGTGAACCATTCGAGCAAGCGCTAGACGAACCACGCTGTGCGCGGGATTGCGGGCGGCAACGCTTGCATGAACGCGTAACATCCGCGCCGGCCCAAGTCGTGTGGTCCTGCGAAATCCGGTCTGCCCCGTTTGCTTCCAACCGGAAGCATCGGCCTCAGCGGAGACGACGGTGACAGCCCACGGGCGTTCGCCGGGGAGAGCACGAAGCAAGCCGGAGCACCACCGCGTGCGGAACGCCGGATGTAACCGGCGCAACCGTGGTGACTACGCTCGTGTGCTTTTTATTTTTGCACACGGGGCTGCGGATGCGCTCGCGCATCCGGCGTTCCGCGCGCCCTCATTTGGGTGCAAGGCGCATGAGATGAATTCGGGCGCCCCCGCGCCGTCACAACAACAGGGGTGATCGCGCACGGCTGTTTGAAAATTGAATCTGGGATTCGGAGTAAGGCAATGCCCTCGCTCACCCACGATGTCGTCCCCGCGAAAGCGGGGACCCATAACCACCGGATGTGGTGATGCGAAGGAAAGAGTTGGCCCGCTATCGCGACAATATCGAGTGCCCAGGAGTATGGGTCCCCGCCTTCGCGGGGACGACGAAAGAGAACGGAGCGGAACAACTGATCATGACGATTGGCAAGCGCGCGTACGGAACAAAATTGTTCCCCTCGCCGCGCTCACGCCCGCTTAACCATGGCCGTGCGGCATGACAAACCGTCACATTCGCGCATGAACCGAATGGTAACGTCCAGCGACTAAGAGACGGCCTAACCAAAAGACGCTTAAGTCGCAGGGACGGACAATGCTCAAGGATATTCTGGTGACGTCGGACGAGGAAGCGCAGCGCCTGCTGGCCGCGTTCCGGTCGATTCCCAACATGCAGGGCCGGCTCAAGATCGTCGAACTCGCCGAACGCATGGCGCGGGAAAAATGCGCCGCGCGCATGGGCGCGAAGGCGCCCGCTCACATGAGCCGCTGATCGGCGCCAGGATTTTCGCGAGAAGCGTCCGGGCGCACCATCTGAAAAATAAATCGGGCGTTGCCGCAGCGCGTTGTCATCGGCGTAGCGGGACTTCTTCGTTTCACGAAAAGGTGACGGCGCGCCATCATATCAACGCCGCCCTGAGAGCATTACCTTTTTATCACCGCGCATCACCCGGTTGATCCGAACAGGAGTGACCGCAATGTGTGATTATAGCCTGCATGCCGTCGCAAGCCGGCCCGCCAGGGTTGGCGAGCGGTTGGTCTCCACAAAATTCCCCCTGACAGTCACCCGTGGCTTCACCGGCGAAGGCGAGCCGAATGTCGCTGTCTGTGTCCGCCCCGGCACCGAACTCGCGTTCGACCGGGCGGTCGATTTCGACGGCGCGTTCTTCAGGAAGAAGGTTCGTCATACCGTCGCGCGGTTCCGGACCGTCGATCTGGACAACCCGAACCGGCACCATGACGCGCTGGAATTTCCCGATGGACAGCTCGTGTTGCTGACCCAGCTCGATCCCGGTCAGTGGGCGACGGTGCTGCAACTCCCGGCCGTGCCGATGCGTGAAGCACAGCCAGAGACGACGGAAACCACGGCTTCGGAAGCGGCCGCTGCGGAAACCGCAGCTTCGCGCTTTGGGAGTTCGCTGATCTACTAAGGTGGGTCGGCTCAGGCCGCGACGCAGCTCTTCACATAAACCCGGCGGGCCGCGCCGCGCAGCTTCTGGTCGATGGCCTGCTTGAGGCATTCGACGCGCGCCTGCGCCACGCAAAGCTGCATCTGGTCGCGCGCCTGATGCTTGCCGAGATGTTTCGGCGCAATCGACTGGCGGCAGGTCTCGCGCTTGCCAACACGCATCACCGGCGGCGACTTGCTATCGGTCGGCACTGCATAAGCGAGCTTGGTGCCCTCAGGCTGCACCGACGCGATAGCGTTCGGCAGCGGGTTCTGCGCAACGGCGACATAGATCGCGCCCCCGAGCAGGGCTGCGTAGATGGCGGGGGTGACGATGCGCATCGGTCCTCCTGCTGGGTGATTGGGGTGAGGCCTCAACAGACAGCGTGAATGCGACAGCATTGCGGCAACGGCGGCGATTCGGGAACCCTCCTGCCCGTACACGGTTGGTCCGGCCAAAAGGAAACCCGCCGATGCAATCCAGGCTGCTGCATAACGCCGACGGCCAGCGCACTTTCGCGGTGATCCTGGCCACCGGCGACGAGGTGACGGCCTGCCTCACGGATTTCGTGACCCGCGAAAAGATTACCGCCGCGCAGATCAGCGCCATCGGCGCGCGCCCCACCCTCGAAGTCATCCTGACCGAAAGCCCGGCGCATCTGCGCAAGCGGCATGATCCGGAATCCGGTCTCGCGCTGATCCGCACCGACCCGTGAAGATTCAGGCGGCTATTGCTGGCTGCGGAACTGGAACCTCGAGCGCCTCGGATTTGAGGATCGCGATCGTCACGAACTGATAATCGCAAGCCTTGCATGACCAGAGGTACGAGACACGGTTGCGCTCGCGCTCCGACCAGAGCGGCGAGCTAATCAGCGTGCCGCATTGGGCACAGGGATTTTTATTGAGAAGAAAGCTGCAATCCGATGCTGCCATGACGCACCTCCCAGACCGCGAAACTAAATGCGCGAGAGAGCAACCCGTCAAGCGCAATCGACATTGCGCCGCGCAACAGGATGCGTCAGCGTTTCAGACATTTTGCAAAATGAAATGATGAGCACGATCTCGCGGAAAATGCGACAGGCGCTTAACCGCGACACCACAACGCGATCACTCCACCGGGTTTTCCGCATACTGCGCGTCGGTGACATGCTCGAGCCATGTCGCGAAGCTGCCGTTCTCGGACTCCTGCATCGCCAGGTGAGTCATCAGGCTTGTCGGCGCGGCGCCATGCCAGTGCTTTTCGCCGGGCGGAATCCACACCACGTCGCCGGGGCGAATCTCGCGCACGGGCTCGCCTTCGGTCTGCACGCGTCCGCGGCCGGAGAGTACATAAAGTGTCTGGCCAACCGGATGGGTGTGCCACGCGGTGCGCGCGCCGGGCTCGAAGGTCACGCGCGTCGCGTTGAGACGTCCGGGCGCAGGCGTCTCGATCACCGGGTCCTGCCACACGGTGCCGGTGAAATAGGATGCGGGCGCGCGCTTGGTCGGCACGGAGCCGGATGGGGTGATCTTCATGGGAAACTCCTCAGGCGCCGGAAGGCGTCGCTGCTCAACGAGCGTTTCAGGCGGGGAAAGTCAAGGCGTTGGACATTCACATTCGACGGAAGCGCTTCAGCCGTCCAGCACCTTGTAGCGGCGGAAGATGCCGTCCTCATTGAACGGAATGCGCCGCTCGCTTGCGAGGTAGGCCTTGATGTTGGGCCGCGCCGCGACCCGGTCATGCAGTTCGATCACGCGCGGCACCTTGCGCTCGAAGCGTTTCATGTTGTTCGGAAACGCATAGCGCAGGCCCTCGACGATCTGGAACAGCGACAGGTCTGCGTAAGACAGCCTGCGGCCGTTGAGATAGGGCCCGCCGCTGCCATCGATCAATCGCTCGAAATAGCCGAGGAATTTCGGCACGCGCTCGCTCCAGAATTCCCCGGTGCGTTTCTTCGCGGCGGGCCGCTGGTCTTCATAATAAAGCGTCGGCCCGAGCGGATGATGGGTGTCGTGAACCTCGACGACAAAATCGGCAATGGTCAGCTGAAGTTGATGCACCCAGAGACGCTGCGCTTCGGCTTTCGGCGCAAGACCATGACGCGCGCCGAGATAGAGAAGGATGTTCGCGGTCTGCCCGATCACGAGCTTGCCGGCTTTCAGAAACGGAGGCGCGAACGGCGGCGTCACACCGCGTCCTTTCATCATCGCCATCATCCTGCTTACGCCGCCGCTGCGCCGGGCGGCATCGACATAATCCGCGCCGGCGTCTTCCAGCGCGAGGCGGACATATTCGCCGCGTCCCTGAATGGTCGGCCAGTAGTAAAGTTCATAGCGCATGGAAACCTCAAAACGGTTTCGGCGCGGAGAGCCTCCGCGCCGAGTGGTCAACGTCTTTCGTGAAAATCAGTTCGACGCGAAACAATACAAGAGCCCGTCGCCGCCGGTGCTCTTCAGATCGTTCTGCGAACAGCCGCCATCCGGTCCCCGCGAACCGTGCGAAGAATTCCAGGATTTCGATGCGTCGTCATCGCGCAATCCGATGCGATCGGAATGACCGACCACAGCCGAGCCCTGCGTGCTGCTTGTCCAGTTCTTGCAGGTCTTGTCGTCGCCGGCTGCGAAGGCGGTTCCGTCGGGCTGCGATCCGGTCAGAACGTCATGCCGGTTTGGCGTATCGCCGCGGCCGTTGATGACCTCGCCCTTCTCGTTCAGAGCCGACTGCTTGGTCAACGCGTTGGCGCCGTGCAGGTCCGCAACATCCTTGGCGACCACCTCACCCTTCGCGTTGGTCCACGGCCCCTTCCCGATCCGGTCCTTGGCGTTGATTGCGGGCTTGCCGTCGGCGGCCTGTGTCGAGAGATACGCGCGCCAGGTCTTCGCACCGGCGCCGGCCGCCTGCGCCAGTGTCTGGCATTGATTATCCGCGCCGGCCAATCCGCCGAGATTGCCGCCGTTGCCGATCGGGGTGCTGGTGATGAAGAATGTCATGTTCGCCTGCTGCGCATGAACCGGCGCGGTTGCGAAAACAACGAGTGAAGCTGCAATGATCGACAATCTGGACACTTATCTCTCCCTTTGAAATTTTCTTGAATAATTGGACGTTCCTGGACGCGCTTCTTTGAACGCGCGGTGAGCTAAGTTCAACACACAACGGCGCGACTTATTCCCGGGCCTCCGGTGATCGACAAACGAAAAGGCGCCGCGCGAGCGCGACGCCTTGATCTGGACTGGAACCGAAGCGGCTCAGGCGTACTGGATCGCCGACACTTCCCATCCGCTGCCGGGACGCCGCGTGAACGTCCACACGTCGGTGACTTCAGTCGGCGTGTCGCCGCCTTCGACGACCTTGCCGCTGGCGATCTCGACGGTCTTGTCGATCAGCGAGAAGCGCAGCGCCACGGTTGCGTAGTCGGTCGGGCCTTCACGCCAGGCTTCCGCAAGATCGCCCTGCAGCAGCTTGACATCGGACACGGTATTGACCACGCCGCGCTCCTTGTTCGCGTTGAGGTCCGAGGTGAAGTAGGACACCATCTCGGGCGTCGCCAGCGTGTGCAGCTTGGCGATATCCTGATTGGACCATGCGGTGTTGACCTCGCCGAGCAGGCGCTCGAACGAGTCATAGTCATCTGGCGTGATTTCGAGCGGTGCGTCGCCCGAACCGCCGCCAAAGCCAAAGCCTGTCCGCATGCTCGCGAGCGGGCCCTGCTGCTGCGCAGGCGCCGGGCCGGGAGCGGCCGAGGCACCGGCATAGGCCGGCGCATTGCGGCGCTTCCACCACGACATGGCGAGCCGCACCACAAGATAGACCAGTCCGAGCTGGATGATCAGGCCGAAGATCGACGACAGGCTGCCGAGACCGCTGAACAGGCCACCGCCGAACAGCATGCCGAGCAGACCGGCGCCAAGGAAGCCGGCGGCGAGACCGCCGAGCAGGCCGGGCCGATTGAGGAAGCCGCCGGCTGCGGGTGCAGCGGCAGGAGCCTTCGTGCCAGGCTGGGTGATGCTGCGCTGGATGGGCTGCGCGCTGTTGGGCGCGGTCGCCGTGGACGGCGGCGCGGAGTATGTCCGCGAACCGCGGCTGCCGCCGCTGCTGACGCGGGCATCAACCGACGACGAGACGGCAATCACCAACGGCATCGCCACGGCCGCGACAACGGCCAGCGTTTTGATGACGGCGCGGATGCGCTTTGGAAAAATCATGTTCGTTCCCTCTCAGCCCTCATTGGGGCGACGTTCCCCCGGCGGGGACACGTCCTAACATGGGCACCGGCGGAGGAAAGGGAAGCAGATACGCACGGAACCGGCTGCGGCGCTCAGTCGCGGGCCACCCTCAGAGGCGTTTTGGCGCCCCGTTGTGCCCAATTGTGACAGTTTTCAGGACGCCGCCGTCATCGTTTCCTTCACCGCTGCGACAAGCTGGCTCAGCGTGAAAGGCTTGGGAAGGAAGTTGAACTGCTGGTTCTCGGGCAGGCTCTTCTCGAAAGCATCCTCGGCGTATCCGGACACGAAGATGATTCGCAGATCGGGATTGCGCTTGCGCATCTCGATCAACATGGTTGGGCCGTCCATTTCCGGCATCACCACGTCGGACACCACGAGATCGACAGCGCCTTCTTCACGCTCCAGCGCTTCCAGCGCATCGAGACCGTTCTCCGCCTCGATCACCGTGTAACCACGCGAGCGCAGGCCACGCGCATTCAGTGAGCGCAATCCGTCCTCGTCCTCGACCAGCAGGATGGTGCCCTGTCCGGTAAGATCCGGCGCCTTGGTTTTGGCCGCGACGCTCGCTGCAACTTCGCTGGCAGCGATCTCCTGAACCGTTTCCACCTCGGGGTGATGACGCGGCAGGAAAATCCGGAATGTCGTGCCGTGGTCCGGTATCGAGTCGACATAAATGAAGCCGCCGGTCTGCTTGACGATGCCGTAGACCGTGGACAGGCCGAGGCCCGTTCCCTTGCCGACTTCCTTGGTCGAGAAAAACGGTTCGAAAATCTTGTCGACGATGTCGGCCGGAATGCCGCTGCCGGTGTCGGCAACCTCGATCGCGACGTAATCGGCTGCGGGCATCCCCTTGTACTCGGGCCGCTCGGAATCCCTGGCGGAGACATTGGCCGTGCGGATGGTCAGCTTGCCGCCATCGGGCATCGCGTCTCGCGCGTTCACCGCGAGATTGACGATGACCTGCTCGAATTGCGAGAGGTCGGCCTTCACCGGCCACAGGTCGCGGCCATAGACGAACTCGGGCTTCACCTTCTCGCCGAGCAATCGCTTCAGCAGCACGTTGAGGTCGGACAGCACGTCACCGATGTCGAGCACCTGCGGACGCAGCGTCTGCTTGCGCGAGAACGCCAGCAGCTGCCGCACCAGCGCGGCGGCCCGGTTGGCGTTCTGCTTGATCTGCATGATGTCCTGGAACGACGGATCGGTCGGTTTGTGCGCGTTCAGCAGGAAGTCGTTCGCCATCATGATGGCGGAGAGCACGTTGTTGAAATCGTGGGCGATGCCGCCGGCGAGCTGACCCACAGCCTGCATCTTCTGCGACTGCGCGAAGCTGTTTTCCAGCGTGCGCTTCTCGGTGGTCTCGAACAGGTAGACGATCGCCGCCTCGGCGTCGCGCGCGTCCTGCTCCACGGACGTGACGAAGAACTGGCCCCAGCGCTCCTTGGCGCTGTCCAGCATCGCCTCGACCGGCGGAATGTCGCCCTGCCCGTCGGCAGCCTTGTTGATCGCAGCGACCAGTTCGCCGCGTTCACGCTCGTTGACCACCGCGAAGATCGACTTGCTGGCGCCGCCGGCCGGCGAGAGGCTCTGGGTGAGCTTCGCAAAGCGGGCATTGGCGCGCACGACGTTGCCCGACTTGTCGACGGTCGCAATCGCCATCGGCGTGTGGTCGAAGAAGCGCATGAAGCGCACTTCCGCCGCGCGCTGCGGGTCCGCATGATCGTCGCGCGCGCGGTTGATCACCAGCGTTCGCGACGCGCCGGGCGCACCGTCCGCGCCGAACGCCAGCTTGTGATAGAGCCGCGCCGGCATGGTCTTGCCGTTGCGCATCCTAAGATCGAGATCGAACACCTCGGTTTTGACTTCGCCCGGCTCCGGCACGATCGACGTCAGAAGCGACGCTCCGTCGCCGGACATGATGTCGGCAACTTTCAGCCCGCCGGAGCCGATTTCAGCAAGATCGTAGTCCAGCCAGTTGGCGAGCGTCGCGTTGACGTAGACGAGCTCGCCCGCCGCGTTAACCGAGAAGAAGCCGCAGGGCGCGTGATCGAGATACTCGATGGCGTGCTGCAATTCCTGGAAGACGTCTTCCTGGCGCTCGCGGTCGCGGGTGATGTCGGCGACTGACCAGACAGCGAACTTCGACTGGCGCTTGTCGGACGCCAGCGGGCGGACGCGCATCCGCAGCCAGCGGCCATGCGCATTATCCACGCCCGCGACGCGAACCTCTTCCTGCTGGCGCTTGCCTTCACGCGCCGCCTTGAGCAGGCGAAACACGGCTTCGGAAACATCCGGGTTGCCGATGAAAACCCGCTCCACCGGGCGTACCTCGTTGGGACTGGACGCTCCGGTGAGCGCGAGATAGGCGGTGTTGGCATAAACGACATGGCCGCGCTGATCGGTCACCGCGAGCCCGTCGAACGCATGATCGGCGATCGGGCGCGTGATCGGGTCTTCCGCGAGGCGGTCGGCGAACCTGACGATGCCTGCGGCGAAGGCGAACAGGGTGAACAGCCCGACCATGGCAAGCAAGGCCAGCAGCGCCAGAATGTAGGGCTGGGCCTGACTGCGGCCCAGCGTCATGAAGGCCACCGCCGCGGCAATGATCGCGCCCGCCACCAGCAGCACCAGCAGGATGCTGCCGCCGCGCCGCGCCGGTTCAAGCGGAGTGGCAAAGGAGGAACGCAGATCGCCGTCTGTGTCGGTTGTCATCGCAGCCTGTTGGAAATCGGCTTCACAAGCCCCTGAGTGCCTGAATCGGGCATCCCGACGCAAGATACATTACGACCGCGCCAACAGCCGCGCTAGAGGAGCGGCCATGCGGCCTTGGCCAAATCCTTGATTACCCAAGGCCCGTCACCCCGCGCCGCAGGCGCATGACGTAGCCGATCACCTCGGCGACCGCGTGATAGTGTTCGACCGGAATTTCGTCATCGATCTCGACGCTTGCGTGAAGCGCGCGGGCGAGCGGAACATTCTCGACAATGGGCACATTGTGAAGGCCCGCGATCTCCCTGATCTTCAGCGCGAGCACATCGATGCCCTTGGCCACGCAAATCGGTGCGGCCATGCCCTTCTCGTATTTCAGCGCGACCGCGTAGTGCGTCGGGTTTGTGATGATGACCGAAGCACTTGGAACCGCCGCCATCATGCGTTTCTTCATGCGGGCGAAGCGGATCTGCCGGATGCGGCCCTTGATATGAGGATCGCCTTCGGACTGCTTGTATTCTTCCTTCATTTCCTGGAACGACATTTTCTGCCGCTCGAACCACTGCCGGTACTGGAACAGGTAATCGAGCGTGGCGACCACGGCGAGCATCGCCACCACGGTTCCCATCAACTGCACGGAAATCGTCTTGGTCACCGTCAGAAGGGATATCGGATCGAACCGGACCATGGCGTCGAGGCGGTGGCGTTCGGGCCACAGCACCAGGGCCATGACGACGCCGACCGCGATCACCTTGAAAACGCCCTTGAGGAAGTTCGCGCCCGCCTGCTTGCCGAACAGCCGGGCAGCGCCCGCCGCCGGCGAAATCTTGCTGAACTTCGGGGTGAGCGGATCCGCCGACCACACCAGCCGATGCTGGATCAGGTTGCTGCCGATGCCGGCGATCAGCAGCAGCAGCAGCGGAATTCCCAGTACGCCGATCAGCATCATCTCGATCCGGGTCAAAAGCGACAGCAATCCGGGGCCATCGACGCGAATCTGATGCATGTTCATCAGAAGATTGCGCATCGGCACTTCAATGCCGATGCTGATCGATCCCGAGAACGACGACAGCAGCAACGTCGAGGCCGCGATCACGAACCAGGTATTGACCTCCTGACTTTTGGCGACATCGCCCTTTTCCAGCGCATCGTCGAGACGTTTTTGCGTGGGGTCTTGTGTTTTTGATTCTTTATCCTCGTCGGCCATGCCCTGCCCTCAGCTTCGCGGCGCGAGGGAAATGAGGACACCGCTGAAATAGTCGAGGAACGTGCCCATCATGGTGGCGATGACGACGGCGAGAATCAGGAACCCGCCCAGAATGGAAAGCGGCACACCGACGAAGAAGACCTGCATCTGCGGCATCAGCCGCGCCAGCACGCCGAGACCGAGGTTGAAGACCAGGCCGAACACAATGAACGGCGCGGACAACTGGATACCGATCTTGAACGCGGTTGCGAAAGCCTTGGTCGCCAGCGCCGCGACGTCGCCGCTCGGCATCAGCTCGCCCGGGGAGAAGGCGTTGTAGCTCTCGTTCAACGCTGCGATCACCAGATGGTGCATGTCAGTCGCGAACAGCAGGGTCAGTCCCAGCAACGTCAGGAAGTTGCCGATCAGCGCGCCCTGCTGACCTTGCGTCGGATCGATCGTGGTCACGAAACCAAGGCCGAGCTGCTGCGCGATGACCGAGCCCGCAACCGCCAGCGCCGACAGCGTCACCCGCGCGGTCGCCCCGAGCACGACGCCGATGATGATCTCATGAACCATCAGCACCAGCAGCGGCGCCATCGAGGTCATGTCGACCTGATAGGCGCTGCGGTGAAGCGGCAGGATGATGAGCGTGAGCGCCAGCGCGATGGCCAGCCGGACCCGGACAGGGATATTGGCTTCACCGAATCCGGGGAGCAGCATCACCATGGCGCCGATACGCGCAAACACCAGCATGAATGCCGCGGCAAGCGCCGGAAGCAGCGAGATATCGACACGCATGGAAGACTTGCCTCGGAAGGACTTGCCTCTGGAAGACCTTTGAACGTCCAGCCTCTGAACATCAGATCCTGGAACATCAGGCCTTCAATCATGCGCTAGCCGCCGATGATTCGCGACGATATCCGCAGCATCTGGCTGTTCAGCGCATCGGCCATGTAGGGCAGCGCCAGCACCAGCGTGACGAAAATCGCGAGAATTTTTGGCACGAACACCAGCGTCTGCTCCTGAATTTGCGTCAGCGCCTGAATCAGCGAGATCACCACGCCGACCACGAGGCCGACGATCAGGAGCGGCGACGACACCTTTACGATGGTCCAGATTGCATCGCGCGACACGTCGAGAACTTCGGCACCAGTCATTTCAATCCCCTGCCCGCAGGCACGTCACAAAGTCCGGAAAATCAGATCGGCATCCGCATGATGTCTTCGTATGACTGGATCACGCGATCGCGCACCGACACCAGCGTCGAGACGGCGACGTCGGTTTCGGCCACCGCGGTCACGACGTCCATGACGTTGGCCTTGCCCTGCGCCATCGCGATGGTCTGCGCGTCGGATTTTTTGCCCGCATCCATGACGTTGCCGAGCGTTTCCTTGAGCAGCGCGCCAAACGACACGCCGCCGGTTTCTCCCGCCTTGCCGGCGCCGCTCGCGGCTCCCCCGGCAGACTCCATGATTTTCGCAAGGCTTGCATAGGCATTGGCAGCGACTGTTGGCGAAGCCATGAGTTATTTCCCTTTGTCAGGCCTTGAGGATGTCGAGGGTGCGCTGGATCATGCGGCGCGTGGCGGAAATGATGTTGAGATTGGCTTCGTAGGACCGCTGCGCTTCGCGCATGTCGGTCATTTCGACCAGCGGGTTCACGTTGGGGTATTTAACGTTGCCGTTGGCATCGGCCACCGGGTTGCTTGGCTCGTGCTTGACGCGGAATTCGGAATTGTCCGGCTTGATCTTGCCGAGGGTGACGACCCGCGCGTCGAGAGTACGGTCGAGTTCGGAAGAGAACGTCGGCACCTTGCGGCGATACGGGTCCGCACCAGCAGTTTTCGCGGTGGAATCCGCGTTGGCGATGTTTTCGGAAATCACCCGCATCCGGCCCGCCTGCGCGCGCAGACCCGATGTCGCGATGCTCATCGACCGCAGAAAATCATTGCCGTCGCTCATGACCTTGCTCCTTTAAACGCGATCATGTGTCACCGCTTCCCGATGGCGGTCTTCAGAAGACCTAGACTGCGGCTGTAGAGCGCGGTCACCGCTGCGTAGTCACCCTGGTTGGCGGACACTTTCAGCATCTCGTCCTCGAGATTGACCGCGTTGCCGGCCGGTCTCGTCTCGTAGCCGCCGCGGTTGTTCGAATTGAAACTGTCGCTGACGCCAGCGCCCTGGATGTGGCCGGGGCTAGTCCGCGCCATCGAAAGGGACGGCATCGTGCCGGTCACCGGTCCCGTTCCAGTAGCGTCGAATTTGGGCGCCACCAGATCGCGCGGCTTGAAGTTTGGCGTGTCGGAATGCGAGACGTTTTCCGCAAGCACCCGTTGACGCTCCTGATGCCACTGCATCTTGGTGCGAAGTGCGGACAACATGGGAAGATCTGTAATGGCCATCGGCCTGCTCCGCCTGTGACCCGAAGCGCGATGCCTCAGGTAGGCAGAATTTGCCGTGTGTATGGTTAATAAGGAGTTAAGAACCGGCTTGACCCACTTTCGCCACGAAATGCCTCCAATCGGGCAAGTCATTGAAGTTCCGGCACAAGAAGTCTTTTGGGCCGGGGCACTTTATGGGTTACTCATTCGCCGGCGGCAGTATTTGCCGTCGGGAATTAACGGTCACTCGCGTTTCGAACCCAACTCGTCACAGGCGTGGTGGTTCGCAAATGAAGCGAACTTCGGATTCAGGACACTGGCTGCTTGTTTCGCGGCGAGCGACCTGCGAATCTGGCATAGATAAACGTATAGTTTGACGGGGACAGGACATGCCGCAAACGCTTTGGTTCTTCATAGCCTTCGTCATCGTTCTTGCGTTGATCGGAGTTGCCGCCTGGCTGGTTCGCAGATTTGGCGGAAACAGCCTCGGATCGGGCGCGAATCGCGGACGCATGCCCCGGCTCGCCGTGATCGATGCCGCGGCCGTCGACGGCCGCCGCCGGCTGGTATTGGTCCGGCGTGACAACGTCGAGCACCTGTTGATGATCGGCGGACCGACCGACGTCGTGGTCGAGCCCAATATCGTTCGCGGCGTTCCGCAGCGCGACCAGACCACGCGGTCGCCCGCCGGAACCGAGCTCCCGCCGCGGCTGGCGCCTGACGCCGGCTGGTCCGACAGTGAAACCCGCGACCCGTTCGAGCACCGCGAACCGCCGGTGCCGGAATTGCCGCCGCGTCCGCTCCGCGCTCCGTTTGCCGACGACACGCGCCGTCCCCCGCCTCCGCTGCCCGATCGCCACGGAGCCGATTCGATGGCGAGCTTTGCGCCGGAACCTATGGTGCGGCCCGAGCCTTCGCTGCGTTCCGAACCATCCCGCGCCATCCCGCGCAGCGAACGCAACGAACCGTTGATGCCACGGATGCCGCGGTCCAGTGACGGCGCGCCGAAGATGCCGCCGCCAACACCCCGCCCGCCGCCGCGCCCGGCCGATACCGCGTTATCGTCGGCCGATCAAAATCTGGCGGATATGGCGCAACGGCTCGAAGCCGCGCTGCGCCGGCCCGGAAGCGAACCGCGTTTCGACGCTGGAGAACCGCGCACGCCGCCGGTCGGTCCCGTCGAGCGTCCGAGCGCGCCATCGGTCGCGCCTGAACCCATGCCAAGCCGTCCGCCGCCGCGATCCGAAAGCGCCCCGCGCCCGGCAGGTCCTCCGGCTCCGCCGCCGGCATCAACGCCGGCGACACCGTTCGAGAATCTCGAAGACGAGATGGCCAGCCTGCTCGGCCGTCCAAAGCCTCCCGCGTGAGCCCTTCGAAAACACCGCGTAGAGTTTTATTTTTTGCCAGTCTTGTCGCCACCGCCGGGTTCCTGATCGATCCGGCGAACGCGCAGGATATCAGCATCAATCTCGGCGCCGGCAATGGCGGCGTCACCGAGCGCGCGATCCAGCTGATCGCGCTGCTGACGGTGCTGTCGATCGCGCCGTCGATCCTGATCATGATGACGTCGTTCACGCGCATCGTGGTCGTGCTGTCGCTGTTGCGCACGGCGCTCGGCACCGCCACCGCGCCGCCGAACTCGGTGATCATCGCGCTGGCGCTGTTCCTGACCGGCTTCGTGATGGGTCCCGTGCTGCAGAAAGCCTACGACGACGGCATCAAGCCGCTGGTCGCCAACCAGATCAGCGTCGAGCAGGCGTTCGAACGCGGCACGGCTCCGCTGCGCGGCTTCATGCAGAAGAATGTGCGCGAGAAGGACCTCAAGCTGTTCATGGATCTGTCCGGCGAGCCGCCGGCGGCATCGCCCGAGCAGATGTCGCTGCGCATCCTGGTCCCCGCTTTCATGATTTCCGAATTGAAGCGGGCGTTCGAGATCGGCTTCCTGCTGTTCCTGCCGTTCCTCATCATCGACCTCGTGGTCGCCTCGGTGCTGATGTCGATGGGCATGATGATGCTGCCGCCCGTGGTGGTCTCGCTGCCGTTCAAGCTGATCTTTTTCGTGCTGGTGGACGGCTGGTCACTGGTGGCGGGCAGTCTGGTGCAAAGCTACGGCGGCGGATAGCAAACGAAAGTGGTCTGGGCCTCGTCATTGCGAGGAGCTTTTTGCTCGCCATGACGGCGAGATCAGCGCGCGGCTGCGACGGGCCTCAGGCCTTTGATGGCCGGCAACGATCCCGTCGGATTCGGATCGGTCTTGATTTCCGGTGGCAGCTTGGCGCGGGCCATGGCGTCGGGGAAACGCTGCTTCATTTCGCGCAGGAACCCGTCGAGCGTGTCGATGGTCGCCGCCATTTTCGCGATCCGAGCAAAGTCGGCGCTGTTCGCGGTGGCCGGCTTCGATGCCAGATCGAAGGCCGCGCGATCGGCGCCGCCCTCCATCTTCGGCGTGTACTTCTCGCGAAACCGCGCGAGACCGATGGCGTCTTCCGCCAGTGCGTATCCAATCGTGGCGCGAATGACATCGCTCTTCTCGGTCGGGGTCAGCGGCTGGAAATCGCGCCAGCGGTCGCCATACAGCAGTTCGATCTGCTCGGCGGACTCGCGCCAGCGCCGCGACGCCCAGTAAATGTCCGAGCGTAGGCGGACGGCTTCGCGCCCCGAGACATTCGAGATGATGTCGAGTGCAAGGTCGTGGCGGCCGATGTCGGTCTGCGCCCGCGCTTCCAGCAACAGGCGCTGCTGGCGAATCTCACCGGCCAGATCGGCAATCCGCGTGGTGCGCAGCGCCGCGATGGCGCGCTCCGGCTTGCGATTCATCAGATAGACCATCGCAAGACGCGACGCGACCTGCGCGCGCGCCGAACCTTCGAGCCGGTGATCGATCTGGTATTGCAGCAGTTCGCTCGCCTGCTCGAGCAGATCGACCGCAACGAGGCGATCAGCGAGCCGCCGGATCATCTCATCGCCGCGGCGGCCGATCGGCGTGAGATCGCGAAACTCGTAGAACATCGCAAGGGCTTCCACAGGGGGAAGCTCGTCGCCCTTCGAACCGTTGAAGATCTGCTCGAACAGCGCCGAGGCGTCATCCTGCATTTTTCGCGATAGCAGGGAATTCGGCTGCAGGACGGTTGCGGCGCGAACAGCCGCGAATGCGTCCTGATAGCGCCCCTTCGCGGCATAAAGCCGGCTCAGCATATCCAGCGTCTTCACCTCGATGGCGTCGCCGCGCCACATCACGGCGATGACTTCGAGGTCGCGCAGGACCTCGTCTTCGCTGATCTCGTTGCGCTTCCGTTGCAACTCGATTTCGCGCAGCCGGGCCTCCGTGGCGGCAGCACGATCTTCGGATGCCACAGCCGCCCGGAATGCGGCCAGCGCGTCCTGATCGCGGCCCAGCGCCTCAGCCAGCCGCCCGCGAAGCAATGCGATCGAGCCCGTCTGGTCGGAACCTACACCGACCACATCGAGATCGTTGCTGCGAACCGCCGCGCCCGGATAATCCCTGACCTCCAGCGCGGCGCGAAACGCCGCTGCAATCACGATGCGTTGCAGGTCGAGCGGCAGCGCCGTAATCGCAAACTCGACGTTCTTGAATTTCTCCCGCGCTTCGGACCACTTCTCTTGCCTTGCAAAAGCAAGCGCTTTCCAGAGTTGGGAATCGATGTTTGCCGTGATCGCCGGGCTCGCAAGGTTCACGAGCGCGATTTCGGGACGGCCTGCAAGCGTGCTGGCGACAGCATGGAGCGTGAGCGACGACGCCTCTTCCTCGCCCGGCTTCATATCCGAGAACGCGAGGTCGAGAATGCCCTTCGCCTCGGGATACAATCCGCGCGCCGTGTAAAATCGCGCGAGGTTCACATGCGCTGGCAAGCGCGACAGGCCAGTCGCCTGCGCCGCCGCTGTCAGCAGTTTGTTGCGGGTGGCCAAGAAATCCGAGGTCTGAAAGCCGCGCCATTCACCGACGTCAAAAATCGGACGAATGGCAGCCGACGCGCGTTCCGGCGCAGTCATGGCCGTGGACAGCGTCAGGCCGCCGGGCCGCGTCAGGGTCAGCATGTCGGATGACATGTTGGCGGTCACATCGTCCGATTTCTGCTGAACAACGACGCCATGGATCGACTCGAGCAGCGAAAATTCCACGAAGTCCTGGCGCTTGATAAATCCCTGCACCGGACCGCCGGCCGTCACCACCAGCAATGGATCGCCCGCGTCGGGATCGGTGAAGCGATAAAGCTGTCCGGGCTTTGCGAGGCCGATGCTGACGCTGGCGCGGGCGGGGTCGGCCATGTCGCGTGTCGCGGTAAGCGGCTGCGGCGGAGACAGTGCCTTGTCGGCAAGAACGAGAGTCCAGCCAAGCTCGTTGCCGGTCAGCGCGGCGAGTTGCGGACGGTTCAGCCTGATCCGGAGCGCGCGGCCTTTCGGCAGATCGACCGGGGTGACATCGGCGACGATCCGCCCACCCTCGCGCCGGATCGCGCTGGCGTCGATGGGCTGCTCGGTGCCGAAGACCAACCAGATCGAATCGGAACGACGAAACACCGCCGCGGCGGTGGGACTGCTGAAGGGAAATGTCAGGCGGAAATCGTCACTGGAAAGCCTCGCCTCCGCGGTCACACCCGGCACAGCAGTGTTGGCAGCGAGCGGTGGCGCCTTCATCGGTGATGCTGGCGGCATCGACAGCGGCGGCACCTGCGCAGGAGCTTCCGCGACGACAACCGGCTTGGCCGCTGGCGCAGCTTCGACAACGATCTCAGGCTTGGCGATATCGGATTTGGGGAGAACGATCTTTGCGACATCGTTCTTTGCTACGCCGGCATCGGCCTTGGCATCAGGCACAGTGGCGGGCGGTTTGACATCCGGCTTGACGTTCAATCCCGCCTCGCGCGCGAACTGCTCGGAGGTCGGCGGCACGATTTCGCTGGCCTTGTCGGCGGGCGTCGTCGGCCGCGGTGCCTTGGGCGGCGGCGCATCGGCGGTTTTCGGCTTTTGGGCCTGATCGAAGGCGATATCGACGACATAGTTTCTGTCTTCGCGGAATGCGTGAACATCCACCTCGCCGACCAGCGCCAGATCGACCCGCGATGCATCGCCTTCGACCTTTTGATTGATCGACAGAATGTTCGCAGGCATCGCAATCTTCGCGTCCGCAAGGTCGAAGATCAGCGCCGAGGTGAACGACAGAGAAAACTTGTCGGCATTCAGCGACGACGACACCGTCACGCCGTCCGGCATTTCAAAAACGAACCGCACGAAGGTCGGCTGCACCGACGCCCGCACGCGGACCGGCGGGCGCTTCTTCGCTTCCTCCGCCAGTCTTTGCATCCGCAAGGCGCGCTCCGCCGCAATCGCGCGTTCGGACAATTCCTTCACGACCTCGGCCGGCAGCGCGGGCGGCAAGCCGGTCCATTTGTCGGGCAGTAGATCGATGAACACGCGCTCGCCCGCCGTCATCGTGTTGATGCGGACTTTCTGCGTCATCGCCATGCGGATCGCCGTCCCGTCCGGATCGCGGCGAACCGCCCCGACATAGGCCGGCACCGAGTCGGCCAGCAGGTCGATTGGAACATCCACAGGCTTCTTGAACTGGATCACAAGGATGGCGCCCGCGACCGTCACCTCGGTCGGCACGTCTTCCTGAAATTTCAGGATCAGCCGCGCGAATCCCGGCTGCGCCGTCAGCGTGGCTTCACCCTTGACCGGATCAGCCGGCGCGGCTCCGGCGGCGATGGAAACGCACGACAGCACGGCAGCCAGGACAAGCGCCGACGGCCGCAGACCGCGGCCGAGCCAGTCCGCGAAAGACCGGGCCTTCGACCCGGGTTCGCGGGTGGGCTTGCACATGCGGGCCGCCTTGCAGGACATTCCCCAAATCTTTCCCGGAAAGTCTTTCGCGAAAGTCTTTCTTCAACGCGCTTTTTGAACGCGTCCTTGCCAATCGAATCTAGAATTCGCCTGTTAAGGAGCTGTTAATCACACGCCTCAATTGCGAACCTGCGCTTGCGGCCTGCCCTCAATCTTCGGCAAATCGTTCGCGGACGACGATTTATCCCCGCTCGCGCGGCGGGCCATTTCGACCGTCAGCCGCTCGGCTGCTTCCGGCTGCATCTGCCCCATGATGTCGGACATTTTGCGCGGCGCGATCTGCGATGCGATCTCGAACAGCACCGACAATTCAAGCCGGTCGAAAACCCGCGCGGCATCCTTCGGCTTCATGGCCTCGTATGTCGTCACGAGACCCTTGAAGCGCGCCGCCTCCGCTTCGCTCTTCTTCTCGCTCACGGATGAGATACGCGCCTCGGTCGCCTTCATTTCCTCGATCCGGCCTTCGATCCGCTTCTCGGCGGATTTCATCAGGCTTTCCCGGATGTCGATTTCGCGCGCGCGGGTTTCGATCTCTTGCCGCCGCGACTGCAGGCGTTCGAGCACAGCGCGCTCCGATGCCGACACCGGACGATTCGGATCGGGATAGACCACAGTCCCGTCGGGGATCGGCGCAACTTCGGGCGCCGCCACCACCGGCTTGTCGTCTTTCTTCTCGACCGAACCGGTCACGTCCACGTCGGACATCTTGCCCGGCGCAGGAAAATTGAACGTGTCCTGCGCCCATGATTTGGGCCGTGGCGCATCGTCGTTCAGAATATATCCGCCTTCCAGAAGCAGGCCCGCGACCTTGAGCACGACCAGACAACAGATCGCAATCAGGACGACCGGAACGATCCGGATATCGCGGAGAAGCGTTTTCATGCCGCGAGACCGGTCGCCTTTCGACGTTCAGAGAATGCCTGGGCGGCTGCGAGCAGCGCCTTCGCATTTGTTTTCGGTGCCGACCCAGCCGGCGACTCCGCCTCAGCCGGAGCCGTGGCTTCCGCGCCGGATGGACGCGCGGCAAGCGCGATCCGCGACAGCCGGCTCAAAACTTCCTCGCCGGCGACCACCTGCTTTGCAAGCTTTGCCGACAGCGCCGTTCCCATGGTGAGCTGGCTGCCGAGATTCTCGTCGCATTCGCGCACGGTGAGTTTCAATCCACCGATGGCGCGTTCCGCGATTTCCGTCGCAGTGATCAGTTCGGCAATGGTGCCGCGCATTGATTGCTCGTCGGCCTTCAGCCGCTTGAGCCGCTTGTTCAGCAGCGCGCAGTAACCGATCGTGAGCACGAGCAGCACAGCAACCAGGCTCTCGATTACAAGTCCTAATGAGTGACTCATTGTGCCTCCATCAATTTGGTTTGCTCGTCTTGTTTCTCGAACATCGCGTAGGTCGTATGAGGCTTGCGCAGCGGCTTGGTGACGCGGATGGCGACGCGATCGCCCACCCGCCCCATCCGTCCTTCGCTAAGCGGAACGTCACCGCATCGCACCGACACCAGCGCATCGGGGCGTACGTTAAGCGGCAAGGTGTCGCCGACCTTCAGGCTCATGATCTGCTTCAGCGGAATATGGGCTTCATAAAGCACCGCATCGACCGCGATTTCAGCCTGCGCGATCTCGGTGGCCAGATGGCCTTCCCAGATTGGATCGCGGCCGAATTTTTCACCCATGAACATCTGCAACAGCACGTCGCGGATCGGTTCGATGGTCGCGTAAGGCAGCAGCAGCTCGATGTTGCCGCCGCGATCTTCCATGTCGATGCGCAGGCGCACCAGGATGGCGGCGTTTGCCGGCCGCGTAATGGCAGCGAAGCGCGGATTGGTCTCAAGCCGGTCGATGCTGAAGGTCACCGGCGATAGCGGCCGGAAGGCCTGCTCGGCATCCGCAAGCACGACCTCGACAAGACGCTTCACGAGATTGGTTTCAATCGTGGTGTAGGGACGGCCCTCGATGCGCAACGCCGCCTGCCCGCGGCGGCCGCCGAGCAGCACGTCGATGATCGAATAGATCAGGCTCGAATCGACCGTGAACAGACCGAAGTTTTCCCACTCCTCGGCCTTGAACACCGACAGCACGCAGGGCAGCGGGATTGAATTGAGATAATCACCGAAACGCACCGAGGTGATCCGGTCGAGCGACACTTCGACGTTGTCCGACGTGAAATTGCGCAGGCTGGTCGTCATCAGCCGCACCAGGCGGTCGAAAACGATTTCGAGCATCGGCAGACGCTCATACGACACCATCGCGGAGTCGATGATGGCGCGGATGCCGGAGTTCTCGTCGAGATTGACCTCGCCGTCGCTGAAACCGAGCAGATTGTCGATTTCTTCCTGCGACAGAACACGCTCGCCGCCACCCTTGCTGATGTCGATCGTGCGGCTGCCATCGTCCACCATGGCGGCCCACTGCTCGGCCATGGTTTCGGTCAGCGTATTCGCTTCGGCTTCCGCCGCCGCCGCTTCAGGATCTTCGGAATCGAGCGCGCCTTCCCATTGGGCGGCCAGCGCATCCTGATCGACGTCATTATCATCCGGAGACATGGTTCAACTTTCGTCCATCACTGGATGATGATTTCTTTGAACAGCACAGCGTTCACCTGATTGGGCGAGATGGCGGCGTTGACGCGGCGCGTCAGTTCTTCTTTCAGGCGGAACAGCCCGACCGATCCATTCAGGTCGCCGGGGCGCAGCTCGCGCATATAGGTCTGAAACAGGTCCATGACGCGCGGCATCGTCGGCTGGATCTGCGCGACCAGCGGCTGATCCTTGACCTCGAGAACCACCTTCACCTTGAGATACTGAACCCGCTCGCCCGGAGAATTCGCCAGATTGACCAGCACCTCAGGCACATCGAGGAACACCGGAGGCTTCGCGGGCGGCGCAACGGCCTGTTTCACTTCGCCGGGTCCGCGCAGGAAGAAGAACCAGCCGCCGCCAACCAGCGCGAGCAGCAGCACGGCGCCGCCACCCATCATAATGAGTTTACGTTTGCCCTTCGGCGGAGCTGCGGTTTCCGCGCTCTCCTCGACCTTATCGTCGTCTGCCATAGCCCCCGCCCGTCGTTCTGGGATGGGCTCGATGCTGCCGAACTGGCTTTAAATGACGCGATACAAAGGCCGCCGGCGCGTGAGCGCCCTCTATGTCCACCGTACGGACGCAATGGTTAACGAAATCTTTCTTTTGTCCTTCAGGTGGGAAAAATTTGCCGGGGCAACATGGTCAACAAGAGGTTATTGCCGCCCGGCGGCACCCTGCAAAAATCGATAACAATCTGAAAATACTCGTATTTTCGAGTTGGCACGACCCTCGCATTGTTGAAAGCGAACCGCGGCTTGGGAGAGCCTCAACGGTTCGCACGATCCGCGTCACGCCTTGGGAGAGGCAGGCCGCGGTTCAACAAGGGGAGATTGACCGATGGAGAATACGCTTCTCGTCGCTTTGTCGCGGCAGATGTCGCTTGAGCGGCAGATCGACGTCATTGCCAACAACGTGGCCAACGTCAACACCAACGGTTTCAAGGCCAACAAGTCGCTGTTCGAGGAATATCTGAACTCGGGCGCGCACGAAGACAACTTTTCGGTCAGCGACCGCCGCGTCAGCTTCGTGCAGGACCGCGCCGCCTACCATGATTTCGCGCAAGGCCCCTTGGAAAAGACCAGCAACCCGCTCGACATCTCGATCGACGGCAAAGGCTTCATCGCGGTGCAGACGCCAGCCGGTGAGCGCTATACGCGCGACGGCTCGTTCCAGATCAATGCCCAGGGTCAGCTCGTGACCACCGGCGGCAACATCGTGCTCGGGACCAACGGCCCGATCGTGTTCCAGCCGACCGACAAAGAAATCGTGATCTCGGGCGAAGGCACCATCACCGTCCGCGAAGGCACCGTCACCCAGTTCGATTCCATTCGCGGCCGGCTCAAGCTCGTCAAGTTCGACAACCCGCAGCGGCTCCAGAAGGAAGGCGCGAACCTCTATTCAGCGCCGGCCGGCAACATTGCACAGCCCGACCTCGCGTCGCGCGTCAATCAGGGCTTCGTCGAAAAATCCAACGTCAGCGCGGTGTCCGAGATGACCCGTATGATGGAAGTGATGCGAACCTATCAGAACGTCGCCTCGATGATGCAGCAGCAGAACGACCTCCGCAAAACCGCGATCCAGACGCTTGGCGATTCATCGGCATAAGGAAACAGACCCATGCGCGCACTTTACACAGCAGCGACCGGTATGGCGGCCCAGGAACTCAACGTCCAGGTCATCTCCAACAACATCGCGAACCTGCGCACCACCGGCTACAAGAAGCAGCGGGCGCAGTTTCAGGATCTCATCTACGAACACGTCAAGCGCGTCGGCGCGCAGGCGTCGGATCAGGGCACCGTCCTTCCCGTCGGCATCGACATCGGCGGCGGCGTCAAGACCGTCGGCACGCCGCGCCTGATGACTCAAGGCACGCTGCTGCCCACCGGCGGCGACCTCGACATCGCCATCCGCGGCGAAGGCTATTTCAAGATCCAGATGACCGACGGCACCTACACCTACACGCGCGACGGCTCGTTCACGACCGACGGCACCGGCCGCGTGGTGACGGCGCAGGGCAATCCGGTGCAGCCGACGATCACGATCCCGCAGAATTCATCCGGCCTCACCATCAACCCGCAAGGCCAGGTTTCGGTCATGACACCCGGCACGACCACCCCGACGGTCGTCGGCCAGATCAGCCTGACGCGGTTCATCAACAAGTCGGGCCTGCAATCGATCGGCGACAACCTGTTCACCGACACGCCGGCGTCCGGTCCGCCGCAGGATGGTCTCGCCAATGCCGACGGCTTCGGCGACATGCAGCAGCGCAATCTCGAACAGGCCAACGTCGAAGTGGTCTCGGAAATATCCGATCTGATCGCCGCCCAGCGCGCCTATGAAATGAACGCCAAGGTCGTCAGCGCCGCCGACCAGATGATGCAGTCCACCACCGGCATGTTCCGTTGAGGGAGACCATGATGTTGCGTCCGTTCCTCATCGTCGCAGCCGTACTCGCCGGGCTCTCCGGCGCGGCCTTCGCGCAATCCGAACAGGATGGCCTGTCGAGCCCGGTGCTGCGCGCGAGCATCACCGTCAACAGCGATGTCGTCCGCATCGGCGACGTCATCGAGAACGCCGGAACCGCCGCGCAGATCGCAATCTTCCGTGCGCCGGATCTCGGCACCACCGGCTCGCTGCCGACATCGCAACTGCTTTCGGCGCTGCGTGCGCATCAGGTGATCGGCGTCGACACCCGCGACATCCGCGAAGTTTCGGTGACACGCTCGTCGCGCCTCCTTGTCTCCAAAGACGTCGAACTTCAGATCGCCCGCGCGCTCGAACGGCGCAACGGCCTCGGCGACGCCGCCAACATCTCCGTCACGTTCGAGCGCGACTTGCGCGAACTGCAACTCGACGCTGCGCATACCGGCGACATGCGCGCCACCATCGTGCGGTACGATCCTCGCAACGGCCGTTTCGACATTACGTTCGAGATCGCCAACGACGCGACCTACTCGCCGACCAAGCTGCGCTTCATCGGCACCGCGGTCGAAACCGTCGAGGCTGCCGTGCTAACGCGCGCCGTCGAGCGCAATGAAATCCTGAAATCTTCCGACATCACCGTCGAGCGGCGGCCGAAGGCCGAAGTCGGAAACGACATTGCAACCCGCGAACGCTCCATCGGGATGCAGGCCCGCAAGCAGATGCGCGCGGGGCAGGCTCTCAAAGCGGCCGATCTCGGAAAGCCCGACATGGTCTCGCGCGATCAAAGCGTCACGCTGATCTATGAAACGCCCGGACTTTACCTCACCGGCCGCGGCAAGGCCGTCGAGAGCGGCACCGAAGGCGATGTGGTCAATGTCGTCAACCTGCAATCGAAGCGCACCATCCAGGGCGTCGTGATCGGACCGGGTCAGGTCTCCGTCGTCGCCGCAATGCCCCGTCTCAACACCGCCGCCCTCGCCGCCCGCGAAACACCGTCCGCCCCCGTATCCAGAAAAGCCGAGTAACAGTCATGTCGAAGTTTCACCTGTTCAATCGCATCGTTGTCGCCGGCAGCTTGTTGGCGCTCGGAACTCTGGCCAGCGGGTGCTCGTCACTGGATCGCCTCGCGGCGATCGGCGAAAAGCCGAAACTGTCCGCGATCGACAATCCGACGGCGCAGGCGGGTTACAAGCCGGTGTCGATGCCGATGCCCGCGCCGCAGCCGGCCTCATTCAATCCGAATTCGTTGTGGCGGAACGGCTCACGCGCCTTCTTCAAGGATCAGCGCGCGCATCAGATCGGCGACATTCTCACGGTGCAGGTCAACATCACCGACAAGGCCAACATCGCCAACGAGACCCAGCGCAGCCGCGCTAACAAGGAAGATTCCAGCATCACCAATTTCTTCGGCATCACCAAGGTGCCGCTCACCAATTCCGCGATCCCTCCCGGCAAGCTGCTGACGACGGACTCCACGTCGTCCAGCGACGGCAAGGGTTCGGTCAACCGGCAGGAAGCGTTGCAGACCAATGTCGCCGCCGTGGTCACGCAGTTGCTGCCGAACGGCAATCTCGTGGTGGAAGGCAAGCAGGAAATCCGCGTCAATTTCGAAATCCGCGAACTGATCGTCGCTGGCATCGTGCGGCCGGAAGACATCCAGAGCGACAACACCATCGACTCCAGCAAGATCGCGCAGGCCCGCATCGCCTACGGCGGACGCGGCCAGATCACCGACGTGCAGCAACCCCGCCTTGGCCAGCAGGTCTCCGACATCCTGCTGCCGTTCTAGTCGCAAATTCCCCGCCGCGAGTTTCGGAACTTGCGGCGGCCAGACCGGCGCCCCTCCCGCGCCTTCTCCCGGCTCCCACACCATGCGGCGAACCTAGGCGCAGCACGGTGTAATACGACACGGCTCCGCGTCAGCTCCCCTGACGCGGAGCCGTGCTCGTTTCTGACTTCTTTTTCGGCAGACATCGCAGCCACGAAAAAACCATCAGACAAAACCGCACACGGTAACCATTTGATCACCCTGGAAAGCGAATGACACTGCGCGTGTTGGTTCGATAACGACCATTGACGTATGAAGAGCGCCAAGTCCAACGGTATCCGTCATATGTTTCTCGATCAGTTATCCGTTCTCGTCGCCATCGGCTTTTCGGGCGCGTCGCTCGGCCTCACATTCTTCATGATGTGGGCGATCGGGCGATCCGAGACGCATCTGCTGATGTGGTCAGTTGGACTTGTCCTTATCGTCGTCGGCGTTGTTTTCTTTGGCGCCGTCGTCGAGCAGTACAATTCGGGATTGCTGCTGACCTCTTTCCTGTTTCTGATCGCTGGATTCGGACTGCTTCACGCCGGTTGCGCCAGATTTTGCTCCGGTCAGACTAGCCGGACTTCGACAACTGTGTCTGTCGCCCTTTCGTTCATCTCGATATCGACAGCTTTCGCGCTGGGCTATTCCGGCGTCGGAATAATGATCGGCAACGTCGCGATCGGCATCCTTCTCATAATGACTGCGCGTCACTATTGGCTTGCTCGCGCGGAATCCCCCCTTCTGATGACAGCCAATGCAGTATTCTGCGCGGCTACGGCGGCGTCATTCATTGCATGCGGTTACGCGCTCGCCGAACAGGGCCAGATCGTACTCACGTCCCGGCCTGCGAACTGGGCGGAAGATATTAACTCCATCATGGCGATTGCCGGATTGAGCGGTATCGGAGCCCTCAGCCTCACCCTCAATCAGATGCGCATTGCGGACGGCCACAAGTCGGATGCAATGAAGGACGCCCTGACCGGTCTCCTCAACCGGCGCGCGCTATTCGATGACCCGCTGGATGTTGCTCCTGCCGGAACGGCTGTGGTCATGATGGATCTGGACTACTTCAAGACAATCAACGATCGCTTCGGACATGATTCCGGCGATCGGATATTGAAGGCTTTCGCCGACCTGATCCGTGCAAATATCCGCGCGAACGACCTCGCAGCGCGCATGGGCGGCGAGGAGTTTTGCATCGTCATGCCGGACTCAAGCCCAAAGGCTTCCGCCGCTGTCGCGGATCGCATACGAGCACAGATCGAGGCAACGGTTGTGCAGACCGCGAATGGGCCGATCCGCGCAACGGTGAGCGCCGGCATCGCCATTCGCTCGACTGAGCCGCAAACACTCCAGTCGCTGCTGAACAATGCGGATGCTGCCCTTTATGAAGCCAAGGCTTCGGGCCGCAACCGTGTTCAGATCTCCGGCTTCAGCGTCGCCGCGTGATCTGACGGCGAACGATTTTCAGCGACGACAAAAAAGGCCCGGCCACCGTTTCGGTGACCGGGCCTGTTGCAATCATCGGCGGACAACAATGAGCCGGCTGTCCTATTCGTCGCGATAGACCTTCTCGCGCTTTTCGTGGCGCTCCTGCGCCTCGACCGACAGCGTCGCGATGGGACGCGCTTCGAGCCGCTTCAGCGAGATCGGCTCGCCGGTTTCTTCGCAATATCCGTAGGTGTTGTCTTCGATCCGCTGCAAGGCGGCGTCGATCTTGGAGATGAGCTTGCGCTGGCGATCGCGCGCGCGAAGTTCGATGGCGCGATCGGTTTCCGATGAAGCACGGTCGGCCAGATCAGGATGATTGACGTTCTCTTCCTGAAGCTGCTGAAGCGTGGTCTTCGATTCCCGGAGGATCTCTTCCTTCCAGTCGAGCAGCTTCCTGCGGAAATACTCCCGCTGACGCTCGTTCATGAAAGGCTCTTTTTCCGAGGGCCTGTAGTTCTTCAACTTTTCCAAGTGCGGTCCATGTCGACGTGCAAGGCGGGACGGAAAACGTCCCGCGCGCCGGAGCTTATATAGCGGCGGCCTGTGACAGACAATATCGCCTATATCCCGGAAATTACGCCGATATGCTCCTTTTGGCGGCCCTTCCACAGGGAACATCGCCTGCCCGGCTGTGCGGGAACACCGGTCGCCCGAACGCAAACGGTCCGTGTCCGGCGGCAATCTCTTAAGGCTGGGGGGTGCCGACCGGGCCCTGGCTGGCCGGCCTTTACTGGCCGGCTTTGGCGAGTTCGACTTCCACGCGAAGCTCGATTTCGGATAGCACCTGATCCAGACCGGGATCGCCCGACGTGGTTTTCAGATCGGCTGCGGCAGTGCGCAGGCGGGCGATGGTGTTCGAATCGAAGGATCCTGCGAGCAAGCCGATCTTGAGATCGTCGAGCACACCAAGCGCGGTCCGGCCCCGGGCGACGGAGCGTTTGCGGCGCTCCACCGAGTCTTCGACACCCTGCATGGCCAGCAGCGCGTCGATTCCGCTGGCGGCGCGCGGCGGCGCAGCAGAGCGAGTCTCCGCCGCTGTGCCGATGTCGAGGGTAAATGTTGTCGAGCTTGAACGCCGGGCGGTTGCCGCCGGCGACGCCAGGTTGGCTCCATTGGGTCCGTAGATTCGCATCGTGCTATCTCGCAACGGGTCGGAGACCACCGGCATCAAGCCTATATCGATCCGCGGAACCCACGCCTCAAAGTGAACGTTTATGGTTAACGAGAGGTAAACGACCCGGCAATTTATGCCGGATACGGCAACTTCGGCGCGAGGACCGCGGTGCGCAGTCCCGGTGTATTCCAGAATTATCGATATAAACCAGTATCTTATAGACATCACAAGCTCTGGCACGGCCCTCGCATAGTTAATGCCGGACCAGCCTCGTGGGGAGCACGGGGTACGGGCCGCAGAGACCTCAGCGGGGAGCAGAGGATGTTTCGGACTTTTCAGGCAGCCTGCATGGCCATCGCCCTGCTGACCGCCTTCAGCGCACCGGCCGATGCAACGTCGCGGATCAAGGATCTCGCGAACATCGAAGGCGTGCGCCAGAACCAGCTCATCGGTTACGGCCTCGTGGTCGGCCTCAACGGCACCGGCGACACGCTCAACAACATCCCTTTCACCAAGCAGTCGCTGCAGGCGATGCTTGAACGCATGGGCGTCAATATCCGCGGCACGACGATCCGCACCGGCAACGTCGCCGCCGTGATGGTCACGGGCAACCTTCCCGCGTTCGCCACCCAGGGCACCCGCATGGACATCACCGTGTCCGCGCTCGGTGATGCCAAGAGCCTGCAGGGCGGCACGCTGCTGGTCACCCCCCTGCTCGGCGCTGACGGCAATGTCTATGCGGTTGGACAAGGTTCGCTGACAATCGGCGGCTTCTCCGCTGAAGGCGCAGCCGCCAGCGTCACCAAGGGCGTGCCGACCAATGGCCGCATCGCCAACGGCGCACTGGTCGAGCGCGAGATCGAATTCGCGCTGAACCGTCTGCCCAACGTGCGTCTCGCTCTGCGAAACGGCGACTTCACCACCGCCAAGCGCATCGCTGCGGCCGTCAATGATTTCCTCGGCGCCAAGACCGCCGAGCCGGTCGATCCCTCCACCGTGCAGCTCAGCATTCCGTCCGAATTCAAGGGCAACGTGGTGGCACTGCTCACCGAGATCGAACAATTGCAGGTCGAGCCAGATGTCGGTGCGAAGATCATCATCGACGAACGCTCCGGCATCATTGTGATCGGCCGCGACGTCCGCGTCGCCACCGTCGCGGTCGCGCAGGGCAACCTCACCGTCTCAATCTCCGAAAGCCCGCAGGTCAGCCAGCCCGCGCCATTTTCGAACGGCCGCACCGTCGTCACGCCGAACACACGGGTGGGCGTTCAGGAGGACGGCAAGAAACTCGCCGTCGTCAAGGACGGCGTCTCGCTGCAACAACTGGTCGATGGCCTCAACGGCCTCGGCATTGGGCCACGCGACCTGATCGGCATCCTGCAAGCCATCAAGGCTTCGGGCGCCATCCAGGCCGACATTGAGGTGATGTGATGAGCATCACCCCGACGCTGACAAAGGCTCCGACGACCTTCACCGGCGGCCGTCCCGACCTCTTGCTGCAGGATGCGCTGACGAAAGTCTCGCCGCAGGCGCAGGCCAAGGCGAAAAGCCAGGCGCAGGATTTCGAGGCGGTGTTCCTGAATTCGATGTTTTCGCAGATGACGAGCGGCATCAAGGGTGACGGTCCTTACGGCAACACACCCGGCACCGGAGTCTGGCGCTCGATGATGACCGAGCAGTATTCGAAATCATTCGCGCAAGCCGGCGGCGTTGGAATTTCCAACGACGTCTTCCGCACCCTCATTCTTCAGCAGGCCAATCGCGCCGGCTAAGCGCATCCGAAGGGACGCCGCATGACATCTCAGCCTGGAAAAAACTCACCCGCCGCGCCTGCTCCGGCAGCGACGCCCGTCGAAGCCCGCAAGCTGGCCGAGGGCCTCATCCAGATCATGGGGACGCTGCTCAGCATCGTGGAGCGCGAGACCGAACTGGTTCGCGCCGGCAACGTCCGCGAGGCCATGGCGCTCGAAACCCAGAAAAGCGAAACGTCGCGGCAATATGTCGATGCGATTTCCAGGCTGACGCGCAGCCGCGACTACCTCATGCAATCGACGCCGGAACTCCTGACGGCGCTGCACCGTCATCACGACACCTTCCGCGCGATGCTGCAGGTCAATCTCACCGTGCTGGCGACAGCCCACGCCGTGTCCGAAGGCATCGTGCGCGGGGTCAACAGCGAGATGCAGCGCCGCCATCTTCCGAACGGCTATACGGCCGCCGGACATCGCGCGACGCCGGGGCCGCGTCACGTCACGCCCCTCTCCGTTAGCCGCTCGCTTTAGGTTTTTCTCCCGCCCGAAATTGCGAGGCGCATGGCATTGCCATGCGCCTTTATATTGCGTCGGGGATAGCCGCACCGCGAAACGCATCCACTTTGATTTAAATCACCGCAGAAACGTAAGGAAGGAATTCAGACGGTTCCGCTCATAATCGGTTCCGGAGGGTTGGGGTTTAGACGCTAGAGGAAGCCAGAGGCTGCCATGAGCGCGGATTTCAACATTAAACCGGTGGGGGCATCGGTTGCGGCGACCTACGTTGAACCTGCATCCAATGCAGCGAAGACGGCTGTCCCGACGCAACTGCCGCCCGACAAGGCCGTTACGGCTCCGGATGCGTCATTGCAGGCGCGCAATAATTCGCAGGCGGAAACCGACAGGCTGTCGCGTCAGGTCGTCATCGATCGCGCCTCGGCCGAAATCGTCTACCGGACGGTCGATAGCAGAACCAGCCTTGTGGTCCGCCAGTTCCCCGACGAAGCCCGGCTGCGCGCCCGTGCCTACCTGCGGGCGCTCGACGCGGCACGGCAGGATAACATGCACCGGAATACGGATCTGAGGGTCTGAGTGTTTCGCGCGCCCGGTGCTTAGCTCTGGGTCGCGTAAGCCGTCTCGAGCGACTGGGCGCCGGTGGCCGCATTGGTCATCACGGTCTTGATCTGCGCCGTGCCGATCTTCGTCAGCGTGAACTTGGAATCGCCGATCTTGAAGGAATTGTCCTTGATCAGGACGTCCTGGTATTTGACGGTCGCGCCGCTTTCGTACCTGACCTTGGCGCGAAATCCGATGACATTCATCACCTGGACCGAGAACCTGTCGTTGTTGGCGTATTTCCCGCTCCACGTTCCTTCGTAGTTCGCCGCCTCAACAGGGACATAGGGCGTCTTCGACAGGTTGACGTTGGAGCCGACCGCGACGTAGTTCGATGATATAATGCTGAGAAGATCGGCCATCGTCCGTCCTCGCGTTGAAGCGCGTCAAGCGCGGCCGGACAGTCCCGCCGCAAGATTACAGTTGATGTCGATGAGCGGCTTCAATTTCTCGGGCTGCGGATTGAGCTGCAATTCCGCGGTCTGGGTCATGACGAAAGTACCGATATTGGCGATGTTCTGGCGCACCTCGATGGTCTGCGGATTCTCGTCGCTGGTGACTGCGCTCAAGAGAATCGACCAGAGCTTGCGGTTGAAAAGCAGCGCCTCGGCGAAATCCGTATCCGGATGATCCCAGTTCGACATGACGTTCTGGAGTTTGTTCGCGGCCTTCAGGAGTGCCTGCGCTTCAATCTCGCGAGGAGATGCTGTCGTGCGAGCGGTCTTTGCGTAAGCCTGAGCGGCTGTAGACATTCATCACCTCGATAGGAGTTCGTCTTCGCGACTTATCAGTTTCCTGATTTCTCTTAGAGCTTTGTAAAGATAACCGCTTAAAATAAGATTACTTGCGACTTCAATATGTTCGCGAAAACTTGGCACAGCTTCCAGCAGGTCTTTGACGAAGCCGAGATAGAGTTCCTGATACTTCGGAATGTCATTCTCGAGATACATCTGCTGAATGCAGAGATAGATCCGCTTCACCGGCGTGGTGGCTGTCTCCGCCGTCAGGATATCCTTCTCGCGCAGGATCGGCGTATCCCCATCGATCAGGAACGTCGCGCGCGTGTCCGAATTGGTGATGACGCTCTGGCCGATGATGATCCGTTCAAACGGCTTGAGTTCGACTCTGAGGGGCACTTCCCGTCTCCAAAAATATCCGCGATACCCGTGGGCCGCTTTCGGTCCATCCGGTTGTTAGCTAATCAAATCCGGCTTCCAAGGAACAGTAGCAATTTAAGGCACAAAAAAGCGGCGAGGATTTGCCTCGCCGCTTTTCCGTTCAGGCTTTCGTCTTCTATTACGTCCTGAGAAGCTGAAGCACGCTCTGCTGCGACTGGTTGGCCAGCGCGAGTGCGGAGACCGCGATCGACTGGCGGGTCGCCAGCGCCTGGCTGTTCGCCGCTTCCTCGTTGGTGTCGGCAATCGTGAGATTCGTCGAGCCGGTCTGCAGCACGTTGATCAGGTTCTTCGAGAAGTCCTGGCGGATCTGCACGATCGACAGGTTTGAACCCAGCGTCGAGGCCTGCGAGCGCAGGAAGCTGCTCGCATAGTTCAGCGAGTCCAGCACCTTGTTGGTGGCGACGTTGTCGACGAAGTCGGAGCCCTGGGTCAAAGCGCCCAGACCGAGTCCGGCCGGATCGAGATTGATGCCCGTGATGTTGAGCGTGGACTTGCCGGTTTCGTTGAACACCAGCTTGAGCTGATCGCCATTGAGCAGGTTGACGCCGTTGAACGAAGCATCCTGCGAGGTCGTTTTGATCTGCTGGATGATGTTGTTGTATTGCGACACGAGGTTCGCGCGCGTTGACTGCGAATTGGAATCCGCAACCGGCGCCGAGACAGTCGCGCCTGCGAACAACTCACCCGGAGCCGTCGCCGTACCACCGATAGTGCCGATCGTCGAAGACGCTGCATCGTTGGAGGTGGTGATGGTGATCGCGCCGGTCGAAGAAATGCTTGCCTGAAGATTGTTCGGCAGCAGCGCGGCATTGAGCTGGTTGATGGTCGAGACCTGCCCGACGCCAGTACCGAAGACAATGTTGGTTGCCGGACCGCCTGTGGTCGAGGTGATGGTCAGCGTCTTGCCGGAGAATGTGGAAGTCGGCGGCGTGGTGCCGGTGGTGAGGCCGAGCTTGGACAGGACGCTGCTGGTGCCGCCAAACGCGATGCTGTTGCCCAAATCGGCGGCGGCATTGCTGACTGTGAGCTGGTTGCCAGCGGAGATGCTCGACGTGCCGCCGGTGATGCTGTTGATTGCGCTGAGAACGGTCGCGACGGTGTTGCCCGTGCTGGCGAGGCTGATCGACACGTTGCCGGTGACTGGATCGGTTGTGGACGCCGGGTCGGCCGGCAAGCCGGTCACGAACGAAATCGTCTTGCCGTTTACGGTGAACGTGTTGCCGTTGGCGAAGCCCGCCGCAGCCAGGGTGGAAGCAGCCGTCAGGCCGGCGACAACGGTGCCCGTCACGGTAGCCGCAGTGTCGGGCAATCCGAGCAGGTTGGAGCCGGACGCGCCCGCATTCGGGCCGGTCGTCAGGCTCGACTTGGTGTAGCCGACGTTGGTCTGGAGCGCCTGGTTGGCGATCGACTTGGCGCTGTCGATCAGCTTCTGCAGCGAGGTGATGCCGGTGTTCGCAGCCTGCAGGACCTGCACACCGTTACCGATACCGTCGAGAAGGTTGTTGATGTCGCTGGCGCGGGCATCGAGCCCGGCGGCCGTGAAGAAGTTGGTCGGATTGTCGAGGGCCGAATTGACCTTCTTGCCGGTGGCAAGGCGATTCTGCGTGGTGGCCAGCAAGTCCGCGGTCGATTGCAGCGACAGCAGATTCTGGCGAACTGACGCCGTGAGAACAATATCGGACATGTGAGTACCTTCCTTACATAGACAAAATGCCGGCCACCGAATCGGCGAGCTGCAATCTGAGAGCGGCGTCTTGCCCGTTTTTATAGGAGGTACGGTTTAAATTATGGTTAAGGCCGACTTAAATTGTTCCCTTAACAAAGAGTTAATCACCCGGCGGCGAGCTTGCGATGGCGGCCGCGCAGCCTTGCATAGCGGTGCATCTCCCGAAAATCAGCACATAAAAAACGGCGGGGTTTCCCCCGCCGTTCTGATCGTCTGTGGCGTTTGCGAGATCAGCGCAGGAGCTGAAGCACGCTCTGCTGCGACTGGTTGGCCAGCGCGAGCGCGGAGACCGCGATCGACTGACGGGTCGCCAGCGCCTGGCTGTTCGCCGCTTCCTCGTTGGTGTCGGCGAGCGTCAGGTTGGACGAGCCGGTCTGCAGCACGTTGATCAGGCTCTTCGAGAAGTCCTGACGGATCTGCACGACCGACAGGTTCGAACCGAGAGCCGAAGCCTGCGAGCGCAGCGTGGTGCTGGCGTCGTTGAGCGACGACAGAACCTTGTTGGTCGCAGCGTTGTCGACGAAGTCCGTGCCGGCGGTCAGCGTGGCCAGACCGAGGCCAGCCGGGTTGAAGTTGACGCCAGTGATGTTGAGCGTCGACTTGCCGGTTTCGTTGAACACCAGCTTGAGCTGGTCACCGTTGAGCAGGTTAACGCCGTTGAACGACGCGTCCTGAGCAGTGGTGCGGATCTGGTCGATGACGTTGTTGTACTGATTGACCAGGCTGGCGCGAGTGGCCTGCGAGTTCGGATCAATAACGGCCTGAGACGCTGTCGCACCGGCAAATGCAGCCGCCGTGCCACCGATCGTTCCGATGTTCGCAGAAGCGGCATCGTTGGAGGTGGTGATGGAGATCTTGCCAGTGGTGTCGATCGACGCCTGCAGGTTGTTGGACAACAGAGCTGCATTGAGTTCGTTCAGGGTCGAAACCTGACCAGCACCCGTACCGAAGGTGATGTTGGTCGCGGTGCCGCCACCCGTCGAAGCAATGGTCAGCGTCTTGCCGGTCACTGTCGAGGTCGGCGCCGTCGAGCCGGCCGTCAGACCGACCTTGGCCAGCGCACTGCCGCCAAGTGTGATGCTGCCCGAGGTGTTGCCAGCCGTAATCGTCAGCTGGTTGGTGGCGATCGACGCAGCAGCGCTACCGCCGCCGAGAGCCGCCTTGATCGCATTGGTCAGGTCCGTCGTGGTCGCAGCAACCGTCGCAGTCGTGTTCAGGTTGATGGTGCCATCCGGATCGGTGGTGCTGGCAGCAGTACCCACGCCGGCAGCCGTGACCTTGATCGTGGTGCCGTTGACGATGATGGTGTCGCCAGCAACGAAGCTGCCGCCCGTCGCGCCGGTGAGAGCCGCAGCAGACGCGAGGGTACCAGTTGCAGTACCGGTGCGCGTCGCAGCTGTATCAGGCGATCCGAGCAGGTTGGCAGCGGTTGCGCCGGTCGTCGCGAGCGAAGTGACGTTCGACTTGGTGTAACCGACAGGGGTCTGCAGCGCCTGATTGGCGATCGACTTCGCGGTATCGACCAGCTTCTGCAGCGAGGTGATGCCGGTGTTGGCGGCCTGGATGACCTGCACGCCGTTGCCGATGCCGTCGAGAAGATTGTTGATGTCGCTGGCGCGGGCATCGAGGCCGGCGGCAGTGAAGAAGTTGGTCGGATTGTCGAGAGCCGAGTTAACCTTCTTGCCGGTGGCAAGGCGGGTCTGGGTGGTGGAGAGGAGGTCGGCGGTCGACTGCAGCGAGAGCAGGTTCTGGCGAACCGAGGATGAGAGGACGATGGAAGACATGATACGCAACCTTTCTGGTGTGAACGCAAACGCAACGTGTACAAGCGTGCCGCTGGTAGCTTCGACCAGCGAGCCGAGGCACCTTGAATTCAACAATCTAAAAAGGTGTGAAGCGAATCCGCGCAACTGTCGGGATCGGCGCGTGGCGCGTGCTGCACGGAAATTGACGATTGTGCTGATTTAACGGGCTTATTCCGCAAACACCGCCATCGCGCATCGGCTTTCCTGTTTACCCCGCGTTAACCATGATGGGAAAGGATCACGGCAACTGCCGGTCAGAGTGAAACCGGCCCGCACGGGAGACATGTCATGGCTTTGAAAGTCGAACTCAAGCCGCACGAGAAGATCATCGTCGGATCGTGCGTGATCACGAATACCGACCAGCGGGCGAAGCTGCTCATCGAAGGCGACCGTCTTCCGGTGCTGCGCGAGAAAGACATCCTGACGCCCGACACGGCCGATACGCCCTCGAAGCTGATCTATCTGGCGGTCCAGCTGATGTACATTTCGCACGATCCGCAGGAGCACCACGCAGTGTACTTCGACCTGATGCGGGATGTGCTGAGCGCGATGCCGAGCGCCGCAGACCCGATTCAGGAGATCAATAACCACATCTTAAACGGCGACTATTATAGAGCGCTGAAGGAATCCAAGAAGCTGATCGCTTACGAGCACCAGCTCCTCGAACTCGCGAGGAACCAGGCCGCCGGAGCGGGCGAAGCCAGTCTTTCCAGCGCCGCTTAACGCCACACGCAGACGAATGGACGAACGGGCTTCCAGAAAGGAAGCCCTTTTCGTTTCGGGCTGGGAGCGTAAGGCGGCCTACAGGAATTTCAGCAGGCTCATCTGGTAGAGCGAGGCCGTCGTCTGATACGAGGCCTGAAGGCTGGTCTGCAGCGCGAGAATCTTCGTCGCGACTTCATCGTCCGAAATACCCTGAATCGAATCCAGCATCGACTGGGCGATCGATCCGGTCTGGGTCTGGCGATCTTTTGCAATCTTGATCGCAGACTGCGCCCCGGCGAAATCGGCCTGGATGTCCTGAATCGATTGCGTGCCTGGATGCACGGCGAGGTTATCGACCATCCGCGAGTTCAGCGCCGTCAATTGCCCGTTCGCGTTCGGGTTGCTCGCATTGGTCGATACCGCGGCATAGACCGCGATGTTCTTCAGCTGCGTAACGAACGCACTTTCATTGGCGCGCGCGCCATACTGCACGCTGATCGATTGATCGATGCCGGCGACCGCCGTTCCGCGCGCGGGATCGGTCCCGCTCTCGCCGATGTACCAGGAAACCGTATTGGCCGGCGTGCCGTTCACAAGCTGAGTGGCGGTGTTGAACGGAGGACCATCGACACGCAGCGGCGGCGACGAACTGAAGAAATTGTCGGACGCCGTGATAGCCGAGGCGGCGACCAGAGCCGTATTCGCGAGGGTGCCTACCGCAATATTGAGCGCCGCATTGAGACTGGCCGCCGTCGCCGTCGAATCCACGCCGATGGGAAAGCTTCCCGCCGGTGTCGGCGTTGTGGTCGAGGCGGTCAGCTCGATCGTCTCGGACGTGCCGTCCGGAAGGCTGAACGTGAACCTGAACTTGTCGCCATCGCTCGGATTTGTGAGGCCCAGATCCACGGACATTTCCGAAGGCGCGCCCGGAGGCGCTGCCGGAGGCGCCGGTCCCGTCACGGTTGCGCCGGCGGCTGTGGACGTAATCGCGCTTAGCTTCAAGCCGAACGGAGATCCGGCCACGTCTTCGCCGATCGTCACCGATGTCGGTGTCGGCGACGTGATCACCGTGCGGCCGAGACCGGTGGTGCCGTCCGCCTGACCACGTTCGTCGATCAGTTGATTCAATCCAGCCTGGGTGCCGCTGCCGTTCAGAATGACATCAGCCGGTTGTGTCGCCGGCGAGTCGGTGGCGCGGCCGGAAAACATGTAGCGTCCGCCGACCTCCGTATTCAGGAGCGCGATGACCTGCGTGAATGACGCCATCGCGGTTTTCTGTCCGGCGGTCTTTCCGTTGCTGTCGAGCGTCAGCGTCGCGCCTGCGGCTGCGGCCTTGACCTGGCTGCCGGCATCGCTGATTCCCTGCAACGACAAATTCGCGACATTGATACGCGTGTTGAGGACAGTCCCGGTGTCCTTGTAGCCGGCGATCGATGAAATCTGCGCGCGCAGTCCCGTCGCCGTGCCCGAGTCGACTCCAAGGCCGGCATAGGTCGTCGATTTCTTTCCCGACGCAAGCTGCTCCGTCAGCGCGTCGAGCTGGCTCTTGATGCCGAGAATCGACGAGCCGAGATACGAAGTCCTGCCGCTAACGCCATCGATTGCCATCAGACCCTCACAATACCTGCAACAATGACTGGAACATCGAATTCACCGTGGACATTACGCGAGCATTGGCCGAGTAGGCGTTTTGCAGCGCCAGCAGGTTCGCCATCTCCTCGTCGATGTCGACGCCTGACGTCGAGTCCATTTTATTCTGCAGCGTGTTGAGCACCACGTCCTGACCAGCGGACAACTGCTGTGCCGAACTTGCGGCGTTGGCCTGCAAGTTGGTGAACTGCTGGGTGAAGCCGAGCAGCGTCCCCTTATATGGCGTAGCGCTCGAGCCGACGCCGGTTGATGCCGAATAGCTGTAGGTGCTGGATGTCAGCTGCGTCAGGATGAAATCCGAACGCGTTGTGTCACCGGCCGGTGTCGCTGGACTCGTGCTGTAGACGATCAGGCGCGACGAATCCGCCAGCAGCCCCGTATTGACGGTGATCCGTCCCGCCAGTCCGGTTTGCTGGGAACCGTTCGCAGTAATCGCTCCCGTGTAAGCGGTTCCGCCGTCCGTGAATAATGCGATCTGCGGTCCGCCGCCGGTCAGCGACGTCGCCGTCGTCGTCACCGATGCGGCGTTGACGTCAGAGAGACCACCTGCGCCGTCATCCACAACGCGCAGCGTTGAGCCGGCGGGATTCGAGAACTGGATATTGGCTCCGCCCAGCGCGGCATTGAGTTGCGATACGACCGACGACATGCCGCCGGAGAAATTGACCCCGATCACTTTGTCGTTCGGATCGATCGTTGCCGTATCTTTCAGCGGCAAAGCACTCGGATCATCGACGCGGATGATCGAAACGTTATGCTGAACGCCGGTGATGCTGTCGGTATACGTCAGATGGACGACGTTGCCGGCCTGCATACCCGAAAGATCGAGATCGAATCCGGCCGGCGTACCGGGCGGCGGAACGGGCGTGGCGGGCGGGTATGCCGTGCCGCCTGTTGTCTTGTCGGACAGCGCGCTCGCCATCGCGGCCGCAAGCTGATCGACCTGATCCTGCGCCTGCACCAAGGTCTTGTCGCGCAGTTCGAGATAAGCCGCGATCGATCCGGAACGGATTGCTCCGCTTGCAACCAGATCGATGCTTCCGCCATTCGGATAGGAAATGGAGATCGTGCCGAGCGCGCTCTTCGACGGATCGGCATTCCACTGCGCCTGCGGGGTGACCAGGCCTTGCGTATTGAAAGACAGTTGCGCGGCATCGGAACCGCCGACGAGTTGCACACCCGAGGTCGTGTAAACGGAAACCTGATTGCCGTCGCCTTTGACGACGCGCACATCCATCAATCCCGACAACTGCGTGATGAATTGATCGCGCTGATCCATCAATGCAGCTGTCGCTGCATCCTGATTGGAATAGCCCTGCAATTGCCGGTTGATCTTCGCGATCTGGGTCAGCGCGGCGTTGGCCGTCGATACGGAGTTGGTCAATCCCGTTTCAGCGCTGTTGCGCAGAGCCTGAATACCTTGCGAGGTGGTGTTCAGCTGCTGCGCGAGCGCCTGCGCGGCATTCAGCACACCTGTTCGCGCCGATTGCGAATCCGGGCTTGTTGAAAGCGCCTGAAGCGCGGTCGTGAGCGAATTGAAAGCGGACTCGATCGTCGCGGACGAAGCCGGATCGCCGTAGACGCCCTGCAAATTGCTCAGGAAGTTCGCGCGCGTCCGCGTATAAGACGCGCCGGACGTTTCCGTCCGCAGCTGGCTCTGAATGTAATCGTCGAGAACGCGATTGACGCCGATGGTTTCGACACCGGCGCCGTTTCCGACCGCGGTCTGCACCTGATTGGTCGTCTTGCGGACGTAACCCGGCGTTTCCGCATTCGCCACGTTTGACGAAACCAGCGACAACGCCGCTTGGTTTGCCCGCAAGCCGGACATCGCGGTTGAAAGAGCTTGGCTCAGACCCATGACATACTGTCCATCTCAGATCGCATCACGCGACCACGCGTTCGCGATTATCGCAGCACACTTACCGAAGCACGTTCAGCAAATCCTGCGCCATCTGGTTCGCCGTCGTGATGACCTTGGTGTTTGCCGAGTAGGCCTGCTGCGTGACGATCAGCTTCGTGAACTCGTCCGCGATATCGCTGTTCGATCCCTCGAGCGCCGAACCCGTGATCGTGCCGCCCTTTCCATAAATCGCTCCACCGGACTGGTCGGTCTCCTCAAACGCGCCGCCGTCGAGGCGCTTCAGGAAGTTTGCGCCGTTGAAGGTTGCCAGCGTGATCTGCGCGAGATCGATGTTGCGGCCGTTGGAGTAATTGCCGACCACGCGGCCGTTGTCGCCGATCGAAACCGTCTGCAACGAGCCCGCCGGGAAACCGTCCTGGTGAATGTCGTTGACCTGGGCGTTGCCGTTGGCATCCGCGAACGAGGTCAGGCCGCTGACGCCGAAGTTCACGGTAACGTTGTTCAGCGTGATGCCGCTGATAGTCGGGGTGGTGAGCGTAACGGAGGCCACCGGCGGCGTGAGCTGACCGCTTGCGCTGAAGGTGAAATCGGTGCCGACGTTCAGCCATGCCGTCGCGGCGCCGGTCGCATTCGGATCCGTCTGATAAAACAGATTCCACTTGTCGGTATGGCCAGGGCCGAGCGTCGATGAATCCATCTTCGCCCAACGGAACTGAATGCTCACCGGCGAGCCGGAGATGTCGTAGCCGGTTGTCGCACCACCCGCGATCGATTCCGAAACGAATGTCGCAGCGTCGGAGCCGATCACGGTCCCGACACCCGCTGTGCCGCCGCCCAGCCGGTTCACGGTGACCGTCCCGGAGAAACCGAGCGCGGCAAACGCCGTTGCATTGCTTGAGGTGAGAACAAGATTGTTCGCCAGACCCGTATGCAACTGAACCGAGCCGTTGTTGACAGTCGAGGACAGCGCCGAGTTGCCGTTCAAGGCGTCGATTTTGTCGAGGAGATGGTCGATCGTGCTGCCGATCGGAATATGGGTCGCGTCATCCTGGTTCGGCGGAACGCTGGATGCATCGGTGAATATGATCGGCGTTCCGTTCACCGTGATCGTGTCGCCAGCGGCAAAGCCGGCTGATAGCGCGTTGACGTTGACGCCACCGGCCAGAGTGGTCGCACCATTGATCTTGGTTGGCGTGGTCAGAGCGCTGTTCATCGACGCGCCGCTTCCGACGTTGTCGAGATAAGGCAGCGGCGGCGTGCCGACTGTGCTCGGATTGACCGTAAAGTCGCCGACGTTGAGCAACTCCGAACCCGGAACGGACTTGTCGCTCTTCGTGGTCAGCGGATACGACGCCAGGTTGGCGCGATAGGTCACGGTGGTGGTCGGCTGAGCCGGAAGGAAGTCACTGCCGAATTTCAGAACCTGAGGGTTGCTGCCGGTGACGTTGCCCGTCGTGGGGTCGATCGGAATGCCTTCGAGATAGTAACCGGCGCCGTTGACGAGATAACCATTCTTGTCGAGCGTGAAGTCGCCGCGGCGCGTGTAGTTATTGACGCCGTTGAAGACCGGGCTGTTGTCGGTGAAGCTGCCGGGCTTCTGCACCACGAAGAAGCCGTCGCCGCTGATCGCCATGTAGGTCGAAACGGCGGCCTTCTGAACGTCGCCCTGCACCGTGTTGGTTTCGCGCGATGCGGTCGCGACGCTGCCGGCGAGCTGGTTGTTGGTGCCGGTCTCGGGAATCAAATCGAGGAAGCTCGTATCGATGCGTTTGAACGCCGTCGTCTGCGAGTTCGCGATGTTGCCGGAGATATTTTCCAGCGCATAGGACTGAGCACGAAGACCCGCGACGGATGTGGTGAGTGCGCCAAAGAGACCCATTACATTATCTCCAACTTCGATCCGGGCGGCCTATCCGGTGCCCATAGTCATGGCCGCATTCGAAGAAAGAGGTCGCAAGCAACGTGCCAACAAAATTAATGAAGCAAAATCAATCGCTTAAATAAAATGCCCCGGCCGATTGACCGGGGCACAATTGCCTAGCGGGCAAGAATTGCCGCTCAACTCAGGTTGTGGAGCCGTCCGCCGGTTTGAACGACAGCGCGAGGCCGTTCATGCAGTAGCGCAGCCCTGTGGGTTTCGGGCCGTCGTCGAAAACATGGCCCAGATGGCCACCGCAGCGCCTGCACAGCGTCTCGGTCCGCACCATCATCATGGTGCGATCGGATTTCTCGAGGATGGCGTTGGGCAACGCCTGATAGAAACTCGGCCAGCCGGTGCCGCTCTCGAATTTCGTGTCGGACGAGAACAGCGGCAGGTCGCAGCCGCCGCAGGCGAAGGTTCCCTTGCGCTTCTCATTGTTCAGTGGACTGGAGTACGGCCGTTCGGTGCCGGCCTCGCGCAGCACATTATACTGAGCCGGCGAGAGCTGCTTCTTCCATTCCTCCGGCGTCTTTTCGATCTCGAATTTCCCCGCTCCGGCCTTTTCGGCCGCATTGGCAGCACCGCCGAGCCCAAGCCAGCGGAATGCCGAGAACGCGGCAAGACTCATGGCGGATCCAAGCAAAAGTCGGCGGTCGATCATGGTCAATGCTCCCTGCAAATCAGAAAATGGGCTGTCCATCACGATCTACGATCCATTTCGCGAAAAGTTACAGGAACATCCCGGCGGCCGGCTCACTTTCCCGCGAGGCTGACCGCCACGGCCATGCCGGCCGTGCATGTTCCAATAACCCCGCCGCCCGACAGTTATTCGCCGATGTTATTTAGTGAGTGCCCGCCGGACCACCGCGATCCTCGTTTCGTGGCGTCGCGGAGGAGCCCTGCCGTCCGGCGGTCCTCGCTTGTGCCCTCGCCGCTGTCATCCGTGTTTCACGCGCGCTCTCGCGCGCCTGTTCGCGGCCGCGCGCACGTTCGCGGTAGCGCGACAGCGCGCCCGCCGCCGCCGAATGCCCACGCGACCACGCTCCGACCACCTGCCCTGCGACACGTCCGGCCGAACCGCCGGCCCACACCAGTTCGAACGGCGAGAACAGCCGCCAGCGGTCGTCGCCGTGGACGATGCCTCGCGCCACAATCTGACCGCCCATGGCCGTGGTGTTCAATCCCTGACGGCCAAAGCCGCTCAGCACCCAGAGTCCGGGTTGCAGTTCGCCGATCTGCGGCATCCCGTGCACCGTCTGCCCGAACATACCGCTCCAGGCGTCGGCGATCTTGACCGCTCCGAGTTGTGGGAAGATCGCCGCGATCCGTTTCTGGATGCGTACCGCGTAGCGCCGCGGATCGCCCTGCCATGTCGTCTCCGGGCTTGACCACAGCAGCCGGTCACCATCGACCACACGGAAATGATCGATGTCATGGGTATCGCTCACCGAACCCTTGAAGGTGATCGCGCTTGCCAGCCGCTCGCCGAGCGGCTCCGTCAACGCCGCGTATCGCCATGTCGGCAGCAGCGTTGCCGTGAGGCGCGGCCCGGGCGCGCCGAGATGCGCATTGCCCGCCATCACGATATGAGAGCAGCGCAATTTCGCGGACGGCGTCACCACGCGCTTGCGGATACCGCCGGGATCGATGCTGACCACCGGCGTGTCCTCGAAGATTCGCACACCGGCGCTTTCCGCAAGCGCGGCGAGGCCGTGGATGTATGTCTTCCCGTCGATCTGAAACGCCTTGGGGAAGTGGATCGCATGGAAATAGCGATCCGTCTTCAACGCTTCGCGCACGCGATCGATCTGCCAGCCCTCGATATCGGCGCCGAAATCTTCTCCGAGCGTCTGCAAGCGGCTGATGAGTTCTTCGCCGGCATCGACCTTGGAAACTTCGAGCGCGCCTTCGGTCAAAGTCATGCCGGGCATGGCGCCGCCGGTCACAGCGCTTCGGACATAGTCGGCGCCTTCCTGCGCCAGCGACCAAAGGTCACGCGCATTGTCGAAGCCGACGCGATCAATCAAATCCGAAACGGCGACACCGTAACCGGGCATGACGGCGCCGAGATTGTGGCCGGATGCATTCCAGCCGACATTGCGGCCTTCAAGAAGCGCGACGGTTGCGCCCATCCTGGCTGCTTCACGCGCGGCGGTCAGGCCGGCGAGCCCTCCCCCGATCACGCAAACGTCCACATCGAGATCGAACGTCAGCCGCGGACGGACAGGCATATCCGCCGAAGAATTTGCCGAAGACTCGTTCATGCGCTGTTCCGCAAACCGTCTCTTTTAATGACCATATTTTTGGGGTGTAACAGTGCTCGTGGCTGTAACATTGCCCGCGTGAACTTGTACACTATTTCGGCTCGTGCCCTAATCCCACCGAACGAGATCGCGACATGCGCCGTCTGATCCTGCTGCGTCACGCCAAAACCGAACGGGACGCCCCGTCGGGAAAGGATCAGGACCGCCGCCTCGACGAACGCGGCAGGCAGGATGGCGCCGAGATCAGCGGATGGCTGGCGCTTTATGATTATCTCCCCGATCTCGCGCTCGTGTCGACGGCGACAAGAACTCAGGAAACCTGGCAACTGCTTCATGCCGCCATGCCGTCGGTGCGGGCAAAGCATTTGCCTGCGTTGTACGGCGCCGATCCGTCGGAGCTTCTGAAAATGATTCACGGGACGGCAGCCGATCTGAAGTGCCTGCTGATCCTCGCGCACAATCCCGGCCTGCACGAACTGGCGCTCGGCCTGATTTCCGGCGGCGATGCGGCCGGCCGGCGTTCACTCGCCGCCAATCTGCCGACGTCGGGCGTCGCCGTGATCGATTTCGCGACCGACGATTGGGGTGACGTGAGCTTCCGCCGCGGGCGGCTCGAACGTTTCGCCAGCCCGAAACTCCTCAGGGAATGGTCCGACAGCGACTAAAGGGCACGATCCCGAGAAAGTCATGCCCAAACCGGAAAAATAAACGGCGCCGACCAGCGCCGTCGTTTGCCGCAAAGCGGCTTGCATCTTGCTGCCAACGAATTCATCGTCAGCGGATCAATGGCTTCCGAGCGGAGAGACCGATGTTTCAGTCCATCCTCGTGCCCATCGACCTTGCCGACACCGATCTTGCAAGGCCGGCCATCGAAACCGCGGCATCCTTGTCGAAATCGTCCGGCGGTGTCGTTCGGCTGGTCAACGTGATGCCGATCACGCCGGTGATGCTGGCGGAGTATGTTCCGCCCGATTTCGAACTCCAGCAGCGCCAGTCGTCGGAGGAAGCGCTGGCTATCGTGGCGCGCGAATCCGGAATCGAAAGCAGGCGCATCTCGGTCACCGTCCGGCAAGGCGGCATCTATCACGAAGTGCTGGAGGAAGCCGCCGACATCGGCGCAGACCTGATCGTCATGACGTCGCACCGGCCCTCGATGCAAAGCTACTTTCTCGGCTCCAATGCCGGTCATGTCGTGCGCTATGCAAAATGTTCGGTGCTGGTGGTGCGGCATTAATGGCTGCGTCAAGAGCGATGATCGCGGTCACAACCGTCTTCCGTTCGACACTCTCTTTGGCTAGTGTTGCGTGCCGCCGGGAGGTGATCCCCATCATCGGGCGGCTGAGGTTTGGCCGGGCCGGCCAACGAAGCCCGGCCGAGCTGACCTTCACAAGCCTTCACTTAGGGCGTGGACTCATTGGCGCGTAGCCAAATCCGGATTGATGCGAGCTTGGTGAACGCCAGATAGTTGGCTGCGAGTTTGTCGTACCGGGTCGCGACACGCCGACATTGCTTGATCTTGTTGAAGAACCGCTCGATCAAGTTTCGCGCACGATACAGATACGGCCTGAAGCAGATCGCATCTTTGCGATTTCGTTTTGGTGAAATGTTCGCCCATGCTCGTTGCTGGCGGGTAAACTCCATGATCCAGTCCGCGTCGAACTTCGCGCGTCAGTGGTACTCCAGTCATCCGCGAAGTGAGGCCGAAAAAATGACTCGCGTGGCAATGTCAAATCGTCTCGCCTCCTGTGATATTTAGGGCGCAGTCCTTCCGAATACGAAGCGTCGGCTTAGTCGATAAACGACATTGCCGAGACTCTGTCTGGCCCCGCCGTTAGATCATTCAACTGAATACCGCTTAACTGGTCCAAGCCGGACCGGCGCCGCAAAGGCACATGGAATTTTCAAACGTCGCTATTTGGGCGGCGGGAGTTTGGTTTGTATTATTTTTGTAGCGTCTCAAGCCTCGCGGGAAATCGTCGGAGCCGGTTGTGTGGTCAATCGCGTGCGTAACGAAATCCGCGCATGAGGCTCGATCGTCTGGCGGCTGTTCTGCTGCGTGAAACTTGCTTGTCGACGCTAGGCTCACGCGAGCCGCTGGCCGCGCTGGTGACTGCGGGGATACTTTTCCTCGCCTTGCCGGCATATGCCGCAACCATAAACGTCGGAACTGCACAGCAACTTTCTGACGCTATCAGCAGCGCCCAGAACGGCGACGTCATCAAGCTTACAGGGAATATCACCCTCGATAGGGCTTTGCCGCTCGTGCAGGCCGACGTGACGTTCAATGGCGGCAACTTTACGCTTTCCGGTAACAGCCAGTATCGCGGTCTGTTCGTTCAGTCAGGCACTGTCGCAATCAGCGACCTCGTGATCGTCAATGTCATTGCCCAGGGCGGCAAGGGTGGTGATGGGGTAACGGCCTCTGGCAGTGGTGGTGGCGGCGGAGGCGGTGCCGGATTGGGGGGAGCGCTGTTTGTCGCCAGCGGTGCCAATGTCACGGTGAGCAACGTCAGTCTCCAGGGTAACTCCGCGCGCGGCGGCAACGGTGGCGGTAGTCCGCGAAATGATGGTGTTCTGGTCACTATAGTTGCTGGCGGTGGCGGAGGCATGTTCGGCGACGGAGGGAACGCCCATGGCATGTCGAATGGTGCTGGGGGTGCCGGCGGCGGCGGCGGCGGTCGGGCCGGCGATCCGGGTGCTAGTCCAGCTGGCTTTGGCGGAGGCGGCGGCGGCTCTGTCGTTGAATCTGCTGGAAGCGGCGGCTTTGGCGGCGGCGGCGGTGGCGCTGGCGCACTTTTGAAGCATGGACGGGGCAATGCCGCGCCCGGTGGCTTCGGCGGCGGTGCAGGCTCCCGAGAGGATTACAACATCGGTGGCTCCGGTGGGGGCGGCGCCGGTATGGGCGGTGCAATCTTCGTTCAGGAGGGCGGCACACTGGTTCTGGCCGGCGCGTTCAGCATCTCCGGAAGCTCCGTTGAGGGCGGCATGGGCGCTAATAATGGCCAAGCTTTCGGAAATGGCATTTTTCTGCAGGGAAACGGCTCATTCTCCGTCAACCCAGGTGGCGGACAAACGCAAGTGATCAGCGACGCGATTGCCGACCAGACCGGAGTGTCGGGCGGCGGCGGCAGCTGGTCGCTGGTCAAGAACGGCTCCGGCACCACCATCCTCACTGGCGCCAATGCGTATTCCGGCGGCACTTTCGTTAATGCGGGCGTCCTGCAAGGCAACGCCTCAGGTCTCCAGGGCAACATCGCCAACAATGCCTCGGTGATTTTCGACCAGACCGGCTATGGCGTCTATGCCGGCGTCATGTCAGGTACCGGCACTCTGACCAAGACCGGCACAGGCAAGCTGTCGATCAGCGGCACCCAGACCTATACCGGGGCAACCACCGTCGATGCCGGCAATCTGAATGTGAATGGCTCGCTCGCAAGTTCGTCGGTGGTCGACGTCAATACCGGCAGCACGCTGTCCGGCAACGGCACGTTCGGCAACGTCAATAACAATGGCGGCAAGGTGTCGCCGGGCAATTCGATCGGCACCATCGTAATCAACGGCAACCTCAATATGGGGGCCGGCTCGGAATATCATGTCGAGATCAATGGCACGAAGAGCGACCTCATTCAGGTCTCCGGGACTGCGAACATTCTGAGTTCGACTTTCAGCATCGGGCACGACACCGATACGACATCTCCGCCGGTGCTGCCGGGCAAGACCTATACGATCCTCACCACCGTTGGGGGGCTCACAGGAACGTCGCCGAGCGTGGGACTTGCCGACTTCCCGTTCCTGAACTTTGCTCTCAGCAATGACGGCTTCAACGCTTACCTGACCACGTCGCGCGGCGCAGGCGCATTCGCCGAACTGGCGACGACGCGCAACGAAAAGATGGTCGCCAATGTGCTGGATGCGGCGGGCGCAGCCAATCCGCTGTGGCAGCAGATCGTCGGCGCCAGCGAAGCGCAGGCGCGCGCGGCGTTCAGCAGTCTTGCCTCCGCGTCGTTCCACGCCAACGTAACCGGCGCGCTGTCAGGGCAGTCGCAGCATTTGCGCGACGCGGTGACCGATCGCTTGCGACAGGACTTTGCCTACGGCACATCGCTGGCGCCGGCGAGCAACGCGCTGGCCTATGCGCCGGATGCGTCCGCCGCCCGCAACGCCTATGCCGCCGATCGCAACGCGCCATTCACCAAGGCGCCGCCGGTCGCCGCGCTAACGCCTGCACAGGTCTATGCCGTATGGGCGCAGGCGCTCGGCAGCTGGGCCTCGCTGAAGGGTGACGGCAACGCGGCGAAAACGGATCATTCGCTCGGCGGTTTGCTGTCCGGCCTCGACGTCACTTTCAATGGCCAGTGGCGCGTCGGCGTGGCCGGCGGCTACAGCCAGTCGACCTTCAGGTCGCCGGATATCGCGGCGTCCGGCTCAAGCCACAACTACCATATCGCGCTCTATGCCGGCGGGCAGCTCGGCGCCTGGGGCTTGCGCGGCGGCGCGAGCTTCTCGTCGAGCGATATCACGACGTCGCGGCAGGGCGGCGTGGTCAGCCTGCGCGGCCCGCAGAACGGCGGCTATTCGGCGGAGACGACCCAGGTGTTCGGCGAGGTCGGCTACAACACGAGGTTCGGCGTTGTTGCGCTCGAGCCGTTCGCCAAAATCGCTTATGTGCTCGTTGACAGCGGGATCAACGAAACCGGCACAGCGGCGGTGGCAGGGTCATCAAAGCTCGACACCACCTACACCACGCTGGGGCTGCGCGGCGCGACGGCGCTGACGAGCACGCTGACGGCGCGCGGTATGCTGGGCTGGCGGCATGCGCTCGGCGACGTGACCCCGGTTGCAACACTCGCGTTCCAATCCGGCGGAGCAGCCTTCACCTTGGCGGGCTCCCCTATCGCCCGCAACGCGCTGGTGGCGGAAGCTGGTGTCGATGTTGCCGTCGCAGCCAACGCCACGCTTGGCGTGTCCTGGACCGGTCAATATGCCGACCAGAGCCATGACAATGCCGTCAAAGGCAATTTCCGCTGGAGTTTCTAAGTTCTGCAAATGTCGGTTCGTGGCACATCGCGTCATTTCGCTGTGCTGCGGATTTGGTCGTTATCACTTCCTCCATCAGGGCAGAACATCTTCAGGCAGGGCGTCCAGCGTGTAGCCGCGCGGCTTGTTACGTCGCATGAACCCGCCGATCTGCCAGCCGAACAGCGCCGCGAAGCCGACCAGAAAAAGCGCGCCGGCGAATTCACCCGTGAACAGTGCGCGGATCAGCAGCCCCAAAATGGCGACGCCGACCAATCCCACCAGTACAAGCCCCGCCAGATAGATGTTCGGATTGATGCCGACGACCAGCACGGCCTTGCTTTTGATCTCCGCGAGGCGGCGATGCAATTCCACGATGAACGCGCGATAGCCGTTATCCTGCGGCGACATCAGTGCAACTGTGTGCCAAGTGGTCGAGTACAATGTGACGCGCTCGCCGCGCGTATCCTCGATGTCGGCCCGAAACCGACGCGACTGCATCGACACCGGACGGTACGAGAGGCGAATGGCCGCGATCTTGTCGAGCGGCCACACGCCCTTCTTTCCCCGTGACTGCCACGACAATCCATCGCCGGTGAGATCGAACTGCGAGGCGGAACCCACGAGTGACGGCTTGAAAACATATTGCATGCCGTCGCTGGCCGTTTCCGATCCGGCAGCCTTGCCGCCAGTTGCCTTGGAGCGCAGGCCGGCGTTGAACATTTGCGAGAGCATGGCGATCCTTGGTGATCCTTGGGCGACACCGACGGTCCGGGGCTGTCTGGTTCTGTCTTGCGCGCCAGCCAGCCTCCATTCTACAAGTCATAGCAGCCCGCCGCGCCCGGACGAAACAGCCTGATGGCCAAGCCAGCCTATTTCTCGCAACCGATCATTCTCGCCGGATCGATTCTGTTCGGCGTGCTGCTTGCGCTCGGCATCCACATCATCATCCAGCGCTTCAATCTGAATGTCGGCGATTTGTGGCGACCGGACGTGCCTGAATTGATCCCCGCGCGGGCGGCGGTGGCATGGTGGCTGATCGCAGGGGTGGCGTTCCTGGCGGGCTTCATCACCGCGTCGCTGATGAACAGCGCGGTCTCAGGCCAGCTTCCGCTGCGGCTGCGGCAATTCCTGATCGCGGTCGGCGTCATCATGCTCGCAGCCGCCGGTCAGGCGGCCGCGGCGCCAAGCCCGATTCCGACCCTGTCCGGCGTACTCGCGGGGCTCGCGGCGCTCGGCCTTGGAGCGCTGATGGCATTCTGCGGCGCGAAGTTTGCGCTGCGCCGTGCCTGACGGCAGCCGTACCTACCTCATGAGAAAAGCCGCGCGGCGTTGCACCGGCGCGGCTTTTTGCCTCATTCAAGGCGCGACGAACGAACGGACAACCACGCGCTAACTTGCGGCCTTCAGGTTGATCCCGCCTTCGGCCAATTGCGTCAGCTTCTGGTCGGTCGCCTTTTCCTCATCGAGCGTTTTTTGCAGCATGGAGGCGCAATCATTGCGGCCGAGCCGCTTCGCCCACGTCACCAGCGTGCCGTAGCGCGTGATCTCGTAATGCTCCACGGCTTGCGCCGCGTTGATCAGCGCGGCATCGAGCACCTGCTTGTCCTCGACTTCGCCCATCACTTCGTCGGCTTCCTTGATGATGCCGTCGATCGCCGGACAAGTCACCGCCTTCGGCTCGACGCCGTGCATCTGAAACACCTGCTCGAGACGAGTCACGTGGTCCTTGGTCTGTTCGAGATGCCCGAGAAAGCCTTGCTTTAGCTGATTGTCATTGGCTTTTTCCGCCATTTTCGGAATCGCTTTCACCAATTGCTTCTCGGCATAGTAGATGTCCCGAAGCTGGTGAACGAACAGATCGTCCATGGTCTTGATGTCTTTTGTGAACAGTCCCATCGCTTGATCCTTTTTTTATTGCCGAATTTCGGCAACGCGATGACCCACCGCGAAACGTGCGGCCGATCGTGCGCTTCCGTGCCTGATTTGCGTGGGTGTAACGGCGAAGGCTGAACGATGTTCCTGAAAAAGAAACGAGTGGAATGGAACGCGTCTGCCCTTTGAACGATGGCTTCATACCCCATATCAGAGGGCGACACTGACGCACGCCGCCGGGGCCAATATGAAGCCTGGATGACGCCTGCCGGTGTCGATTTCCGCTTCATGGCGGACATTCGCGCTGCACAACGGCCTATTTTCCAAGCCCGGGATTTCGCGTATGACTACCGCCGCAGCCGCTTGCTCACTGTCGCCTCAATCGGCTTTTATAGGTTTCGCGCCCTGCCGGGAGGACGAATGCAACAGGTGTTGAGCACGCTAGGGCGTGTCTTCAGAGACAAAATCGGCTGGAAACGGCTGGGGATCGCGGCGAGCATTCTGATCGTCTCTATCGCGGTCATGCATCTGTTTCGCACCCTGAAGGGCGTGGATACGGCCATCGTTTTGTCGGCGCTCGCCGAAAAATCGCAGGGCCAGATCGCGATGGCCGCGCTGTGCGTGCTTTGCGCCTTCTTCACGCTGACCTTCTACGATCTGTTCGCATTGCGAACCATCGGCAAGACGCATGTGCCCTACCGCATTGCCGCGCTGTCGAGCTTCACCAGCTACACCATCGGCCACAACATCGGCGCCACGGTTTTCACCGGCGGCGCGATCCGTTTCCGGATCTATTCCGACTGGGGGCTATCCGCGATCGACGTCGCGAAAATCTGCTTCATCTCCGGCCTGACGTTCTGGCTCGGCAACACGTTCGTCCTCGGCATCGGAATGATCTGGCATCCCGCCGCAGCGTCCTCGATCGATCTGCTGCCGGAAAGCATCAACCAGCTGATCGGCGTAGGACTACTTGCGGGTATCGCGGCCTATCTCACATGGATCGCGACCGGCCATGGCCGCCGCCAGCTCGGCAAGGACGGCTGGAAGGTCTACCTGCCGTCCGCGCCGCTCACCGCGCTACAGATCCTGATCGGCGTGATCGATCTCGGTTTTTGCGCGCTGGCGATGTACCTGCTGGCGCCGTCGAGTCCCGACCTCGATTTCGTCACCCTGTCGGTGGTCTTTATTCTCGCAACGCTGCTCGGATTTGCGAGCCACGCGCCGGGCAGTCTCGGCGTGTTCGATGCGGCCATGCTGATCGGGCTGCCGATGCTCGGCAAGGAACAGTTGCTGGCCTCCCTGCTGGTGTTCCGCATCCTCTACTTCCTGATCCCCTTCGCCATGTCGATCACGATCATGGGCATCCGGGAATTGTGGCTCAGCGTGATTCAGCCGTGGCAGCAAGGCCGGAAACTCCGGCCCGCAACCGCCGTGGCAAAGTCGCAGCCCCAGCAGGTGAAGCCAAAGCAGGCGGCCGAGTAATCCACTCACCCCACATTTTGGCCTCATCCGTCGGCTTCAAATCAAACAGCATGATCCAGTCGCGCGCCATCCGCCTGTCGCTCAGAGCTTGCCTCTTGATCGGGGCGCTTTGCGGTGTGACGGCAAGTCCCGTCGCCGCGCAAACACCGCCGGTCGCCGAGCCATCCGCGGCACCGCCATCGGTCGCGCCGCCGCCGGTCGTGCAATCAACGGCGATGCAGATTTCATGGGAAGTCCGCAACCGCTTCCGCCTCTTCCGTGAAGAGCGCGATTTCAATCTCCATGCCGCCTCGCTCCGAGGCCAAAGCATTCTTGCAGCCGAGCAGGCGCTGGCGGTCCAGAGTGACGGACGCGGCTGGGCGCGCAATGCGGTCGGACGGCTCTGCATCGATGCGGCGGGTCGCGTCAGCGAGCCCTGCACGCGGGACAACGTCAAGGAAAGCTATCTCACCCCGGTCGATCATCCCGTCGTCGTGCGTCTGACCGGCGAAGTGCCGGTGGGCGCGACATGCGCGTGGACCTTCGCCGACGGCGATCCGCCGCGCCAGTCGACGCTCGACTGCGCCGAGCCGATCAATCTGCGTGTGCGCTATGGCCGCGCCACGCCGGTCACCGTCGATGTCTCCAGCGGATCCGATGCGGTGCAGCGCGTCACCACCGAAATCGCAGTGCGCGACATCTTCATCGCAGGCCTCGGCGATTCCATCGCATCGGGCGAAGGCAATCCGGACAAGGCCGTGGCGCTGTCCGACGAAGGCTTCTGCTTCCGGTCCTATCTCGGCGGTCCGGCCGGCATGTATTTCCGTCCCGGCCGCGCCGGGTTCAAGGGCGCGCGCGCCTGCGATACGTCCGACGGCACCAGCCTGCAGAACTGGCAGCGCGCCGGCGCCCAGTGGTTCAATCCGGCCTGTCACCGTTCGCTCTACAGCTACCAGACCCGCATGGCGATCGCGCTGGCGGTCCAGAATCCGCAGATCGCGGTGACGTATCTGCCGCTGGCCTGCACCGGCGCCACCATCGCGGAAGGCCTGTTCGGATCGCAGCGCGCCCGCGAATGCGTGGTCGGCCGCAACAGCGTGAACTGTCAGGGCACCGTCAACGCGCAGATCTCGGAATTGCGCGAAGCGCTGACTGCGGCCACGCAACGCCAGCCGGGCCGGCAACTCGACCTCGTGCTGCTGTCGATCGGCGCCAACGATGTCGACTTCTCGGGTCTGGTCGCGGACGTCATCGTCGAACGGCAGACCGAGCGCGCGCTGTCGCGGCGCTCAGGCGTCCTCACCTCCGTCGACGAGGCGCGAGGCATTTTACAGACCGATCTGCCGCGCGGGTTCAGCAAGCTGCGTCAGGCGCTGAAGCCGCTTGTCGGCGGCGACCTGTCGCGCGTGGTGTACGTTTCCTATGCCAACCCGTCGCTGCTGAACGGCGCGCCCTGCCCCGGCGGACGCGCGGGCTTCGACATTCATCCGGCCTTCAACGCCGATCCGCAGCGGCTCGCCGACGTGACGGAGTTCGTGCAGAGCGAGTTTCTGCCCGCGCTGAAGAAACTCGCGCTGTGCACCGGCGGCGTGTTGTGCAGCGACCGCAACCGCGACCGCATGACGTTTGTCGATCAGCATCAGGCGGCGTTCGCCAATCACGGCTTCTGCGCGCGTGCGGAAACCGATCCGCCGTTCGACCGCGAATGCTTTGCCGCCAACGGCGAAAGCTTCGTCGCCGATATTACGACAGCGCCGAACAATCCCCTGGTCTGCGGTGCGGCGGCGAGCGACTTCCGCGCTTACGCGCCCCGCGCGCGCTGGATCCGCGACGCCAATGACAGTTACTTCACGGCGATGACCTATCCGCAGGCGCAAAAAGCGCCGACCAACCAGCCCGGCGACATTCACGACGCGACATGGGGCGTGCTGTCCGCGGTCTATGGCGGCGCGATCCATCCGACCGCGGAAGGCCACGCGGCCATGGCGGATGCCGCACTTCCGGCCGCGGCATCGGTGCTCGGCCTCGGCGGCCCGGAAGCGGTGGTCACAAGCGAGCCGATCGCGCCGGTGACACAGCCCGGTCAACAATAAACCGCCATTCCGGGATGCGCGCCTTCGCGCGAACCCGGAATGATAAATCTATACCGCTCAGTTCACCCCGAGCTTCTTCTGCAGGCTCGACGATGACGTTGTGTACTGGAACACCAGCCGCTTCTCCGGATAAACGTAGCGATGCGCCTTCTGCGCCATCAGCGCGCCTTCGTGGAAGCCCGAGAGAATGAGCTTCAGCTTGCCGGGATAGGTGTTGATATCGCCGATGGCGAAGATGCCCGGCACGTTGGTTTCGAACGCTTCGGTATCGACCGGCACCAGATTGTTCTCGAGCTTGACGCCCCAGTTCGCCACCGGACCGAGTTTCATCGTCAGTCCGAAGAACGGCAGAATAGTATCGCACTCAACTTTCGAGATTTCGTTATCGTTGCCCTTGACCTGAGCAGCGGACAGCTTGCCGTCCGCGCCTTCGAGTCCGGTGACCTGACCGATCTTCAGATCCATTTTTCCCGATGCAACAAGCGCGCGCATCTGGTCGACGCTGTGAGGTGCTGCGCGAAAATCGTCGCGACGATGCAGCAAGGTCACGCGCCGGGCGAGCGGTTGCAGGTTGAGAACCCAGTCGAGCGCCGAGTCGCCACCGCCGACGATCAGCAAGTTCTTGTCGCGGAACTGCTCCATCTTGCGCACGGCGTAAAACACCGAGGTGCCTTCGTAGGCCTCGATGCCCGGCACCGGCGGCCGCTTCGGCTGGAACGATCCGCCGCCCGCCGAGATCACCACGACCTTGGTCTCGAACACCTGGCCGGCGTCAGTGGTGACGCGAAACAGCGGATCGCCGATCTTCTCGATGGTCTCGACCATCTCGTTGAGATGGAAGGTCGGATTGAACGGCTTGATCTGCTCCATCAGCGCGTCGGTGAGGCCCTGCCCCGTGACCATCGGAATCGCCGGAATGTCGTAGATCGGCTTCTCCGGATAAAGCTCGGCACATTGGCCGCCCAGCTTGTCGAGAATGTCGACCAGATGCACTTTCATATCGAGCAGGCCCAGTTCGAACACAGCGAACAGGCCACAGGGGCCAGCGCCGATAATCAGGACGTCGGTTTTGATCGTGTCGGTCATGCGCGTTCCGGCTTTGATGGGTGGGGATCAGCGAACGGGGACAGAAAAGTGCGGCTTTTGTCTAGCCAAGACAGCCGTTTGGGGGAAGCGCTATTCGGGGGTCGGGCCCGCCGTCCCAGCGCCTGCCGGTCCCTTGTGAGGCAGCAACATTTCCCGCTATGCAGGCCTTGAACCGGAGACCGAACACGTGAACGCGCCGATCCGCCAAAATCCCAGCTTCAGCCTGGCTGACTATCCGTTTCGCCTGACCGACAACGTCCGCTACGGCGACCTCGATCCGAACAAGCACGTCAACAACGCCGTGTACGCGACCTATTTCGAAACCAGCCGCGTCACCCTGCTGCGCAGCGGCGACCGCGGCCTGATGCCGAAGGGCCTGAGCTGGATGCTGGTGCATCTGGCGATCGACTTCCGCGCCGAGATGCACTGGCCCGGCAGCTTCGAGCTCGGCATCGGCGTCTCGAAGCTGGGCCGGACCTCTGCGAGATTCGCTCAGGTGGTCTTTGCCGGGGATGTCTGCACGGCATCGGCCGAAGCCGTCACGGTGCTGGTCGATGCGGCCACACGCAAGCCGACGCCGCTGACGCCCGACATCATTGCGCGGTTTCAGCCGTGGATGTTGCAAGGCTAGTCGCGGTCCCCGCGCGATTGGTGTTGCCGTCGCAAAAGTCTGGCTCTAAGTCTCTTGTGGTGTCCTGCACGCCCATCGTGCGGACGTGCAAACCAGCACAAACGCGTATTGCAACCAACCCGGCAGCCCGCCGTCATGCTCAGCTTTTCCACCGACGATCTTCGTCCGCAGGACCGGTTCGACTATTGGTGCGAGGTGCGCGCCCGCAATCTGTTCGGCGTGACGATATCGCTGGAGCGGGACGACCGGCTGAATTTCCGGGGCCGCTTTTCGGCCATGAACGTCGGCGGCGCGACCCTGAGCGAGATGCACGCCTCGCCCTACATGGTATCGCGCACCGAGGCCGACATCTCCCAGGCATCGAGCGACAGCCTCTGCATCTATCAGCAGATCGGCGGCGCAAGCCGGTTCCACACCGAAAGCGGCGGCGAGTTCATGGTGACAGCCGGCCGTCTGGCCATCAGCCACTCGGATCTGCCCTATCTGACAACGCCGACCACACCGCACGGATTTGATCTCCGCGTTCTCAAGATTCCTCTGACCGGGCGCGCCATACTGACGTCGCGGGCGCGCGGTCTTCCGCCGTCGCTTCCGCGCAACGATCCGCGTCTGGAGCGGGTCATTTCGGCCGCATTCAATGCCCTTGCCCGGGATGCCGCGACAGACCCCGGCACCGATCGCCATCACGCCATCGAGCATCTTGCCCAACTGGCATTGCTCGCGCGCGAGCGCGTATCGTCGGGCTCGCAGGAAAGCCGGAGCGCGCTCCGTTTCGGCCTGCTGCAAGCCGTGCGCGACATGTTCCGGCGCGATATGCATCGTTTCGATTTGTCGCCCGCGTCGGTCGCGAACGAATTCGCGATTTCCACGCGGCAAGTGCACCTTCTGTTCGAGCCGACCGGCACCAGCTTTTCACGAACCTTGCTGGCGATGCGGCTCACAGAAGCGAGGCGCTTGCTGCAAGCAATGCCGGCACAGCCGGTTGCGGACATTGCCTATGCGTGCGGCTTCGACAGTATTGCGACATTCTACCGGGTTTTTCGCAGCACCTACGGCATGACGCCGGGCGACGTCCGGGCAGTTTCTCCGAACGCGTAAACCTCGCGATACGCGCGCCCCGGACCGAAACATTTCTGAAGAGATTCTGATTTTTGCACCCGCACGGGCGCGTTTGCGCAGAGTGAGAAGACGGCTGGTTTCCCGCCTGATAACCCTGATTTTTGGGGACAATCGGATGACCGGGACTGGACTACCGACGCGCGGGCTGCGGCGCGCGGCGCTCTTCGCGAGCGCGACGCTCGCTGCGACGCCAATGGCGCAGGCCGCCGACGGGTTTGATGTGTTGTTCCCGCCGCCGGGCTTCACGTCGCCGCTGATCGTCATCAGCGGCAACGGCAAGGTCACCGTCAGGGACAATCGCGTCGGATTCGATCCGGCGCTGCCGCTTTTGGAGACGAACGGAGCCGCGATTACACTGCCGGGCCTTGGAGATCAGGCAACACCCTCCGCGGTGAACATTGACGGCTCCGCGATTGTCGGGACGGCGGTCGCAGCGAGCCAGCATGCCGTCATGTGGACCGCGGGTGGCACCGTCATCACCGATCTCCACAGCGGAGCCGCATTTGCGCCTGGCGGGTCGCTGGATGGCTACACCCTCAGCTTCGGGCGTGGCGTGAGCAGCGATGGATCAGTTGCAGTCGGCTTTGCAATCGGAACTGGGGTTCAGGCTTTCCGCTGGACACAGGCGACCGGTATGGTGGGACTGGGCTTCCTGGCGGGCTACGACGGCAGCAACGCATACGGCGTTTCGGGTGACGGGCAGACGGTCGTCGGAACCGTCATGTCGACGGCGGCTGCGAGCAGCCAAGCTGCGTATTGGACACAAGGCGGCGGTTGGGTCGGTCTCGGCACGTTCGCGGGTGGCACGCAAAGCACAGCCAATGCCATCAGCCGCGACGGCTCCACGATCGTTGGGTTCAGCAACGATAGCTCGGTTACCCGTAGCGTTTTCCGCTGGACCCATAGCGGGGGCATGGAGAACCTCGGCAGCATCGCGGGCGGCAACTATTCCACGCCCAATGCCGTGAATGCCGACGGTTCGGTGATCGTGGGTGAAGCCAATACCACCACGAACGGTATGAACGTCGCGATGCGCTGGACCCGTACCGGCGGCATGCAGGCACTCAGCAGCTTGCTGGGCGCCAGTGGCATCCAGACCGGCGGCATGACCTTGCGGGCCGCGACTGGCGTTTCCGACAATGGAAAAATCATCGTCGGCTACGGGTATGATGCGTCCAACACAAACCAGTATTTTATCGCCCGCTGCGAATCGGCCCTCTGCCAGGGACTGGTGACTGTGGACGACGTTATGCGATCATTTGCCGGACAGTCCGCCGTCGGCCAGACGGCAAACGCTGCAATCGGCGGTACGCTCGGCACAATGCAGGAATACGCCACACAGGCGATGCGATCGCAGGGCAGCCGCAGCACGCCCTACTCCGTCTTCAGTTATGGTGCCTATGACAGCGACCCGATTGCATCGGGCACGCTCGGCCTCACCGCCGATCTGCCGTTCGGTCTCGTCGCCGGATTTTCCGCTTCGGCAAATTATGTGAAGACCGACATGATCTACAACGGCAACGCCAAGATGTCCGGCGGCGCAGTCGGCGCGTTCGTCGCGCGCGTGCCGGATAGTGGTTTTCAATGGCTTGTCGGCGGCAGCTTGATCAACCTCAAGGGCGACATCACCCGTGGCTATCTCAACGGCATCACGCCTACAACATCGAGCGGATCAACGTCGGGCAACGGCTACGGCGCGACGGCACGCATCGGCTGGGGTTTCGCGGTGATGCCGCAGGTGACCGTGACGCCGTTCGCCTCCTACACATTCGCCGAGACGCGATTTCACGGCTATTCCGAAACCAGCGGCGTTTTCGCGGCGAACTTCGACGATTTCATCTCGACCTCGCACACGTCGCGTGTCGGCGGTGACGCGCGTTACACCTTCACGCCGAACGGTTGGGTGTGGGGCACGTTCGCGTGGGGGTATCGCCTCGACGGCGGCAAGGGCGCGAATATCACCGGAGCGCTGGTCGATGCATTTGCCTTGACCGCGCCAGGTCTCTCGTTCGCGAAGGACTGGGCCGAGGTCGGCGGCGGCGTGCGTCTGCCCGCGTGGACTGGCGGTGCTGTCACCGCGTCTGTCATGGCATCGATCGCACCGGACCAGACGACGACCTATGTCTCGCGTGTCGGCATCAGCCAGGTGTTTTGAACAGGTCCGTGAGCGATCGGGGTACGCGCCGCCCCACAGACCTCAAAAATTTCTGAAGAGATTCTGATCTTCTTGCTTCGAGGCGGATATTGCGCGCGATGAGACGACAGCCCGTTCCCCATTTGATAGCCGTGATCATTGGGGGACCATTAATGGCTGGGACTGGACTTTTAACGCGCGCACGATTGCGCGCCGGGCATCGCATCGGCACTGGATTGAGCCGAGGTCGGCGGCGGCGTTCGTCTGCCGGTGTGGAACAATGGCGCGATCACAGCCTCGATGACAACGTCGCTCGTCCCGCAACAGCAGACGACCTACGTCTCGCGGCTTGGTGTTACGCAGGCATTCTAGGTGGCAGAAATGCTGTGTCTTCGGGAGATACAGAATCTGTCTCCGTGTGCAATGAGCGTTTTTCGCACGGAATGCGGTGTACGGCGCGGTTGGCGTCAACAGCGCTGGTTGCGGTGCTTGCCTCGCTAACCGCATCCGCAGCCGCAGAGCCCGATGCGTTTACGGGCCTCGGCACGCTCGGCGGCAACCACAGCTATGCGAACGGTATGTCCGCCGACGGCGCGATCGTGGTGGGGTCCGCCGACACAGGCGGCGCCGAGCAGCATGCGTTCCGCTGGAGCGGCGGCACGATGACCGATCTCGGCACGCTCGGCGGGACCCACAGCGTCGCCAAGGCTGTGTCCGCCGACGGCGCGGTCGTGGTGGGGTCCGCCTACACGGCCGGCAACGCCGCACAGCATGCGTTCCGCTGGAGCGGCGGCACGATGACCGATCTCGGCACGCTCGGCGGGACCAACAGCGCCGCCAGGGCCGTGTCCGCTGACGGCGCGGTCGTGGTGGGGTCCGCCGCCACGGCCGGCGACGCCGCGCAGCGTGCGTTCCGCTGGAGCGGAGGCACGATGACCGACCTCGGCACGCTCGGCGGGACCTACAGCGCCGCCAGGGCCGTATCCGCCGACGGCGCGGTCGTGGTGGGGTCCGCCGCCATGGCCGGCGACGCCGAACAGCATGCGTTCCGCTGGAGCGGCGGCACGATGACCGACCTCGGCACGCTCGGCGGCTGGTACAGCTATGCGAATGGCGTATCCGCCGACGGCGCGGTCGTGGTGGGAAGCGCCCTGCGCGGCGATGGCGCGCAGCATGCGTTCCGCTGGAGCGGAGGCACGATGACCGACCTCGGCACGCTCGGCGGGACCCACAGCACCGCCAATGCCGTATCCGCCGACGGCTCCGTCGCGGTTGGATCCTCGTACTTGCCCGGGAATACCGTCCAGGCGCCCTTCCGCTGGAAGGCGAGCACCGGCATGCAATCCATCCCGGCTTTGCTGATGGCGTCCGGCGTCAACCTGACCGGTTGGCAGCTCTCCGATGCAACCGGCGTTTCCGCGGACGGTACGGTCATCGTCGGCGACGGGACCAATCCGTCGGGCTTTAATGAAGCGTGGCTCGCGCGTTTCTCCGCCCAGTTCGGCAACGGCGTCATCACGCCCGGCGTGGTCGCGCGATCCTTCGCCGGCCAATCGGCGCTGGGCCAGACCGCCAATGCGGCGCTCGGCGGCACACTCGGCACGATGAACGAATACGCGACGCAGGCGCAGCAGACGCAAGGCAACCGCAGCACGCCGTTCTCGGTGTTCGGCTATGCCGCCTATGATTCCGATCCGGTCGCCTCGGGCACGCTCGGCATGACCATGGATCTGTCGCGTGACATTGTCGTCGGTGCGACCATCGGCGCGAACTATCTCAAGACCGACATGGTGTTCAACGGTTCTTCCAGGATGTCCGGCGGCAGCGCCGGCGCATTCATCGCGCGGGTGCCGGATGCGGGGCTGCAATGGCTGACCGGCATCGGCGGCACGACGATGAAGGGCGACGTGACGCGCGGCTATCTCAACGGCAGCGGCCCCGCGTCGTCGACCGGCAACACCAGCGCGCGCGGTGTCGGCGCCACGGCGCGGCTCGGCTGGACCTTCAACGATCGCGTGACGAAGACGCAACTGACGCCGTTCGTGTCCTACACGGTCGCGACCACCAGCTTCGACGGCTACACCGAAACCGGCGGCCCTTTCCCGGCGCGGTTCGAGGGCTTCACATCGACCGCGCAGACATCGCGCGTCGGCGCCGACGCGCGCTACACCTTCAAGCCGGGCACATGGGTGTGGGGCACGGCGGCCTGGGCGCATCGCCTCGACGGCGGCAAGAACCCCGATATCTCCGGCACTCTCATCGGATTGTTCGCGATGACCGCGCCCGGCGTTGCCTCGGCACCGGACTGGGCCGAGGTCGGCGGCGGCGTTCGCCTGCCGGTGTGGAACAACGGCGCGATCACCGCATCGGTCACAGCGTCGCTCACGCCGAACCAGACGACGACCTATGTCTCGCGCCTCGGCATTAGCCAGGTGTTTTGAACGCATCGACAGCGCGACGCGGTCGCCGCGCGACGCCCGACATTACCGCGCGGTTTCAGCCGTGGCCGCTGGCCACGTTCAACCGCCGGGGTACGAGAAACAGCATCATCGGCTTCTCCATCGACGACCCTCGCCCGCAGGACCTGAAAAATTCTGAAGGGATTCTGATTTTTTGCATCCGGATCGGATATTTGCGCGCAACGAGAAGACGGCCTTTCATCGATCTGCCACACATACCGCGATGTCCCGGCGGCGCATGGTGTGCCCAAGAATCAAAAAACCCCGCGAACAGGCGGGGCTTTGCGTCGGCTTTCATCACGTAAGAATTTGTCGCGTTCGTATTTTCCCGCGCTTCTATTTCATCACGTAATAATTTCTCAGCGGCGGCGGATCACGCAGGCGCTTAAGCTTGCCGCTCCGGCGTCGAGAGCGTGAGACCTTCGAGGTCGTCGGTCACCTTGATCTGGCACGACAGCCGGGAATTCGGCCGCACGTCGTAACCGAAATCGAGCATGTCCTCTTCCATAGGCGTCGGCGAGCCGACCTTCTCGCGCCAGGCTTCATCGACATAGACATGGCAGGTCGCGCACGCACATGCGCCGCCGCACTCCGCCTCAATGCCGGGAATGGCATTGCGAATCGCGCCTTCCATCACCGTCGCACCCGCCTCGACGTCGACGGTGCGGGTTGTTCCTGAGTGATCGGTGAAGTTGATCTTGACCATGATTGTCGTGCTGCCCGAAGTGTTCAGATGGACCAGTCCTATAACGGGTCAATCCGGGAGATACCAGCACTGCCGGGGATAAAGCGGGCCGGAAAAAAGCCTGTCAGGACCGGTTCAACATCCGGTCGATCGTGGCGCTGGCTTCATCGACGGCGCGTTTCAGCAATGCAACCGCGCCTGTGACGTCGCCGCTGTTCTTCATGGCGGCTTCAAGCGCGAAAGCGGCGTCGGCGACACGAAACGCGCCGATGGCCCGCGCGGAGCCCTTCAATGTGTGCGCCAGCGCCGCGGCGTCAGCCGGGATTGCTGCGAGGCGGTTGATGAGATCGCGGCTCTGGGCCGCGAACAGGGCGAGAACTTCGATTTCGAGGGCGGCTTCGCCGAGCGTCATGCGGCCGAGATGCTGCATATCGATGGCGGAGTCTTCTGGAATGAGCGGGGGCGACGGCATCCAGTTCAAGTGCTCCATAAAGGGGTGCATGGCATTCCAGACTGCTGACGGCGCCGGATCGATTCCGGCCGGAAAACACCCTCAAGCAATCACACCAATGGTTAACGGAATGTATGCGGTTCCCGCCGCGATTTAGCCATTTTTTTGCCGTGCCGCCGCCGCGAAGTACCGAAGTGCTTTCTAAAACCGCTGATTTCTTAAAGTGTTAACCGTGCACAAATTAACGATGATTAAAAATCTATTAACCGGTCCCATTTCATTCGACCGGCCGAGCCAATAGGATGTTTCCGGAAGTGCGGGACAACCGGCGGGAATTCGGCGACTTCAACTTCGTGTCGATCGAAAATATTGGGGCGACATCCGGGGCGCGCAGCCAGCCGTCAGCTTGGCTAATTCCGGATGCGTAAAAAAGTAAAGGCGTATGGGACACATGGCGAAAAATCCAAAGGTCAAGGACCCCACAGAAGACGCTCTTTCGGCGATCCAGGAAGCTCTGAACATCGGCGATCTGCCTGCGTCCGACAGTGGCCGGGATAATCGCAATGAACCGTCGCTGCGCGGGGCCAGCCGCGGAGACGATCTCCGGCAGCCCGCTGACGACATCGACATGACGAATTTCGGCCGCCCGCCGGCCAACGACGACCGCGAGACCATCGGCGCCATCCTGCAGACCATTCAGAAGGGCCGTCCGCGCCGCAACGCCTACACCATCGCGACACTCTTCGCCGGCCTGTGGATCGCAGGCGTCGGCTTTCTGGCATTCGCCTTCATGCCGGCCCTCGAAGCCGTCATCGGTCAGGGCAGCGCCGGTATTCTCGCACTGATCGGCCTTCTGGCCGTCATCGTCGCCCCCCTCGTCCTGTTCTATGCGCTCGCGAGCATCGCCTGGCGCAGCCAGGAAATGAGCATGATCGCGCAGTCCATGGCGCAGATGGCCGTCCGCTTCTCCGAACCCGAGCACGTCGCCAACGGCGCGATTGTCACCGTGGGTCAGGCGATCCGCCGTGAAGTCGCGGCGATGGGCGACGGCGTCGAACGCGCCATTGCCCGCGCCGGCGAACTCGAGGCGCTCGTCGCCAACGAAGTGTCGTCGCTCGAACGTGCCTATAGCGACAACGAAGTGCGCATCCGCGCCCTGCTCCAGGACATCGCCGTTCAGCGCGACAACCTCGTCGGTCAGGCCGAACAGGTCCGCAACGCCATTTCCGGCGTCCAGATCGATCTGCGTCAGGACATCGCCCTGATCAGCGACGCGATTGCATCGCGCGTCGACGAAGTCGCCAGCAGCATCACCGGCGCGCTCGAAGAGCGCAGCGAGCACATCACGCGGGCGCTCTCCAGCGCCGGCGACAACATGATCATCGCGCTCGGCGAGCGCGGCGGCGACCTGCTCGACCGCCTCGAGGAAGCGAGCACCCAGACCGCCGCCAGCGTGCTCGACGCCAGCGAGAAGCTGACCGCCAGCCTCAATTTCAAGACCGGCCACGTCCACGAGGAATTCGCGGACCTCGCCGACCGCGTCCACGACGCGCTCAACGACCGCCTCGACAAGATGACGGGCAATTTCGCCGAACGCTCGACGACCATCGTCGACGGCATCGCGGCCCGCTCCGAGGAAATCGTCTCGAGCGTGGTCGAACGCACCGAAAAGATCTTCGAGTCCATGAAGAACTCGAGCGAATCGATGCTTCTGGAACTCGACGTCCGCGGCGCGGACCTGACCGACAAGATCGACGAGGCCGGCAACCGGCTGGCGGACCGCGTTCTGTCCAGCGGCGACAAGGCCGGCGAGGCCCTCGACGTCACCATCAACACGCTGGTCTCCAAGATCGTCAGCCAGACCGAGACCGCACATGAGACGCTGAGCAACCAGATCGGCCTGTTCGACAGCATCGTCAAGGAACAGGGAACCGAGCTGGCCGAGAAGTTCGCGCGCGACAGCGGCACACTCGGCGCGCTGATCACCCGTCACATCGCAGAATTCGATCGGACCGTGAAGACCTATGGCGGCGAGATCGTCGAACGCATGGGCCAGCACACCCAGGGCCTTACGGACAATCTCAAGACCTATGTCGACAGCTTCGACGGCCGCGTGACCTCGCATGGCGACCAGTTGCACGCCAAGCTCGACCAGAGCCTCTCCGGCTTCAAGACCGCCATCGAAACGCGTGTCGAGGACCTCGACACGTCGCTTCTCGGCAAGATCAACTCGCTGGACGGCACCATCATCGCCCGCATGAAGGCGATCGAGGAATCGTTCGACGCACGCGCCGCCTCGTTCAGCGACGCGGTCAGCGGCCGGGCCGCCTCCTTCACCTCGGTGATCGACGCACGCACCGGCTCCTTCATGGAGGCCATCGACGGCCGCGCCGTATCGTTCACCGAAGTCATCGGCACGCACACCGATAACCTCAAGAACGCCATCGACAAGGGCGCCTCGGCGATCGCCGAACTGGTCGCCGAACAAACCACCGCGTTCACCGAGGCCGTCGCCAATCAGACCGCCTCGTTCACCGACACCATCGACGGCCGCACCACCGCTTTCACCGACACGATCGACAGCCGCACCACGGCGTTCGCCGATCTGGTCGATGCACGCACGGCGGCGGTGACCGAACGGATCAACACCGGGGCGGAAGCTTTCGCCACCGTGGTCGATGCCCGCACCGCAGCCATCGCGGACGCCTTCGACAGCCGTACCGCGACGTTCGCGGACATCGTCGATACCCGCACCGCAGCCGTCGTGCAGACGTTCGACAGCCGCGCCGCGGCCTTCGCCTCGATCGTCGAAAGCCGCACGGCCTCGATCGCCGACAGCATGGAGGCCCGCGGTGCGCAGGTGCTGAGCGCCATGACGACCGGCGTCGATGACATGGCGAATGCCGTGACCGCGCGCGTCAAGGACATCCAGAACAACCTGGAGTTCAACGTCTCCTCCCTCGCCTCCGACATCAGCGCGCGGGTCTCGCAGTTCGAGAACCTGCTCGATACCCGTGTCGAGGCCGCCGCCAACCGCGTCACCATCAGCGGCCAGCACGCCGCCGAGGCGATCGGCTCCCGCGCGGACGAAATGTCGAACGCGATCAAGTCGCGCGTCGAAGAGGCCGAGCGTATGCTCACCGGCCTGATGGCCGACACCACCGCGACGGTTCAGGGCAGCGCCCGCACCGCCCAGCAGTCGCTGCTCGCGCTCTCCGGCGAAGTCAGCTCGCAGCTCAAGAACGTGTCCAGCGAGGTCAGCGTCGAGTTGAAGGGCGTTTCCAGCGAAGTGGGATCGCAGCTTCGCGGCATCACCGGCGAAGTCGGCAGCCAGCTCCGGGATATTTCCGGCGAAGTGGGCACGCAGCTCCGCGGCGTCTCCAGCGACGTCGGCACCAACCTCAAGGCGATGTCCGGCGAAGTCGAACGCAGCATCCAGATGGCCGCGCGCGAAGCCGAAAGCACGATCACCGTCGCGTCCACCAATGCAACGACGCAGGTGAAGTCGGCATCCGCCGAAATCGAACGCACCATCGCGGTGTCGACCGACCGCTTCGGCTCGACCCTCACCGGCAAGGTGGAGGCGATCACCGACGGCGTTCGCGAACAGACCGAACAGTTGTCGCAGCTCGTCGACAGCCGCCGCGGTTCGCTGGTGGAAGCGCTCGGCAGCAAGGCCGCCGAAATCTCCCTCACCATCGGCAGCGCCGCGGATTCCGCGCTGAAGTCGATCGAAAATCACGGCGGCGCATTCACCGTCGCGATGATGAACAACTCCTCCGATCTGGCGCGCCAGATCAACACGGCGAGCGAAATCGCCATCGGCGCTGTCAGCAAGTCGCTCAAGGACATCGACCAGACCTCCCGCGCGGCGATCGACCAGTCGCGTCAGGTCGCGACCTCGACCATCAGCGAGTTGCAGGAAACCAGCAAGATCCTCCGCACCGACACGCTCGCCCTGTTCGAGCGGCTGCGCGAAGGCAACATCCTGCTCCAGGAAGTCCTCACCGGCGCTCACGACAACCTCAACTCGCTCGAGCGGACGCTCGTCACGCGGGTTGCGGAATTCGTCTCGACGATGAACGACGTCACCTCGCGCAACGGCGAGTCCACGGGCGCGCTCGAACAGCAGCTCGGGCTGTTCACGTCCAAGACCTCCGGCGCGCTGGAAAACCTCAACGCCCTCTCGGCGCAATTCGAGAACCACGGCCGCGCGCTGGCGGAAGCCGCCGCCATGGTGGAGAAGAGCAACGACCGCGCCAGCGACTCCATTACGGACCGCAGCGCCATGCTCGAATCGCTGGTCTCGACCATCGATCTGCGGACGCACGATCTCGACGAGCGGCTCTCGCGCTTCACGTCGCTGCTCGACGACTCCCTCGCCGCGGCCGAAACGCGGGCGCGCGACATCGCGCAGATCGTGGCGCAGACCGCCGGCTCAAGCTCGGCCGAGGTCAGCCGCCAGTTCGAAGCCGTCCGCGCGGCGGTCGAGGACGAGCGCCGCCAGACCTCCGAGGCGATGTCCGAACTGTACGACCAGGGCACACGCGAAGCTGACAGCATGTTCCGTCAGGCGGCCGACAAGTTCGCCACCATCGTGCACGGCATGAAGCAGATGGCGTCGGAGCTGCACAGCGAACTCGACGCCACCCGCGCCGAGCTGCGCCGCGGCGTCCTCGAAGTGCCACAGGAAGCGGCCGAGAGCACGGCACAGATGCGCAAGGTCATTGTCGACCAGATCGAAGCACTGGCCGAGTTGAACCGGATCGTCGCCCGCCACGGCAAGGGCCTCGATGTCGCCGCCCCCAATCGCGTCAGCTATCGCGAGGAAGAGATGGCCACAGCCGGCGGCCGCGCCGAGACCGTATCGCGCCCCGCGCCGCGTCAGCGCGACGTCGCAAGCGCTTCCAGCCTGCCGCCTCCGGATCTCGGAGCGCCTGCTGCTCCGCCGCGCCGCACCGAAGCGCCGTCGGTCAGCCCCGCAAGCGCGGACCGTGACGGATGGCTGTCCGACCTGCTGAACCGTTCCGACTCGGAGGAAGGCCCGCGCGGCCGTGGCGCTTCGCGTCAGGCCGGCAACCCGCTCGAGGCGCTGTCGCTCGACATCGCCCGGCTGCTCGACCGCGACCTCGCGGCCGAGATGTGGGATCGCTATCAGCGCGGCGAGCGCAAGGCGTTCTCCAAGCGGCTCTACACGCCGGCTGGCCAGAAAGCGTTCGACGAAGTGTCGCGGAAGTATCGCGCCGACCGCAGCTTCAAGCAGACGGTGGACCGTTACATCAACGAGTTCGAGCGGCTGCTTGACGAAGTCTCGCGCGACGAGCGTGGACCGGCAGCGCTGCGCAACCATCTCGTCTCGGAAACCGGGCTGGTCTACACCCTGCTCGCTCACGCCGCGGGACGGCTGGGATAAGCGCAGGCTTGATCCAAATCAGATACGAAAAGCGGAGGCGCGAGCCTCCGCTTTTTTGTTTGTGCGCTGGATGAAGCGGAGTGATTTCCCACCCGTCATTCCGGGATGCGCCTCTTGGCGCAGGCCCGGAATCCACGGCTGCGGTCCTCGCAGAAATATTTCGTGATGGGGACACAAATCCCCGCGCTCCGGACCTCTCTTATGTTCAGCACGTCCTGTTCGTGAGGGGCGCTTCTCGAGGGCGCTTTGAAGCGGAGCAGGATGCGGCGCCTGCACGTGTGTTTCGCAAACACACGCTCGGGAGGCTGGGGTCACCGTCCGGGCCAACTACGTGGCTCTGCCGTTCGCGGCTGGACGCGGACAGGATGAAGGCGGAGAAATCCCGCCGGATAAAGGACGCACCGCGTCCGTCCTGTCCCGGAAGTACGGTCCTCTCGCCCAAAATCGCCGCAGTGGAGCGCCGTGAGGCGATGCGCTTCCGGAGACACGCCGCTTCGCACGCGGTGCCGGAAGCGAAACAAACACAAGATGCGCTTTACGGCGCTCCATGCCCCTCGCTGTTTGAGGGGAGATTAGCGGACACAACTCGCGCGTGACGCGAGAACGAACGCGCGCGCGTGGAATGACCGTGGCTGTTTGAAAATTGAATCTGGAGGTCCGCTCTTTCACCTCGCCCCGTTTACGGGGAGAGGTTGAGCTTACCGCTGCCGCGCGCGGGCGTCGGCGGGATTAGGCGCCGGTGCTGCATCCTTCTGCCCTGCGCCGAACAGCACGCGGGTCGGGTTGCGGTCGAAGTTGTTCACCGCGCGGCTGATGTCCGCGAGCGTGCGGCGGCCGTCGATGATCAGGCCGGCGGAGCGCTTGTCGAGGTTCTCGGCCAGCTCGCGGAAGGACTTCGCAGCCCCCTGCAACTCGCCCTTCTCGCCCATCAGCCCATCAACACCGGCCATGATGCTGTCGATGCGCGTGGAGTTGGCAGCGAGACTCTTGGAGAACACCTCGATGTTGGCCATGCTGCTCTTCAGCGCTTCCTGGTTGTCGAGAACGAGCTTGTTGACGTTCTGCAGCACGCCACGAACCGCTTCGCCGATATCCTGAATGGCGTTGGGATCGGCGGTCAGCGTCGGAACGCCGTCCTCTGCCGTCGGCACGTCGCCCGCTTCGAGCGAACCGCCCTTGAGCGAGATCGACGACACGCCGGTGAGGCCGGCGAACTCAAGACCGACCAGCGAGTCCTTGCGGATCGGCGCGGACTTGTCGACGGCGGTGATGACGACGACGCGCTTCGGATCGTCGAGCTTGATCGAGGTGACTTCGCCGATCTTGATACCGTTGAAGTTGACGTTGCCGCCGGTGCGCAGGCCGGACGCAGCCCCCTCGAACACGATGCGAAGCGGAATGCGCTGCGCGGCCGCCCCGAGGTTCTGAAACCAGAACACAAAGCCAAAGGCCGCGGCTACCACCGCCAGCGTGAACGTCCCGATCAGGACGTAATTTGCCTTTGTTTCCATAAACTTAACTCCAAATACCTACGCAATAGAACACAAGACTGAACGCAGACTAGGCGACAACGGCACGGGCGCGCTTGCCATGAAAATAGGCCCGCAGCCATGGATGCTGCGAGGCCAGCATGTCGTCCATCGTGCCTACCAAGAGAACCTTGCGATCCCCCAACACTGCGATGCGATTGCAGGCCGTTTTAAGGCTGTCGAGATCATGGGTTACCATAAAAACGGTCAGCCCTAAAGTACGCTGCAACGTCATCACCAGCTGGTCGAAGTCGCCGGCGCTGATGGGATCGAGGCCGGACGTCGGCTCGTCGAGAAACACGATTTCGGGGTCGAGCGCGAGGGCCCGCGCCAGCGCGACGCGCTTGATCATGCCGCCCGACAGTTCGGACGGAAAACGGTCGGCGACCTCCGGCTTGAGGCCCACCATGGCGAGCTTGGCGATGGCGATTTCGTCGAGCAGCCGCTCCGACACGTTCATGAACTCGCGCACCGGGAACTGGATGTTCTGCCGCACGTTCAGCGACGAGAACAGCGCGCCGTGCTGGAACAAGACGCCCCAGCGGCGCTCGACCGCGCGGCGCTGGTCCTCGCTCGCTTCGCCCATATTGACGCCGAACACCTCGATGTTGCCGCTGAGCTTCGGCATCAGGCCGATGATGGTGCGGGTCAGCACCGACTTGCCCGCGCCCGATGCGCCGACGAAGCCGAGGATTTCTCCGCGTTTCACGTCGAGATCGAGATGGTTGAGGATCAGGTTGTCGCCGAAACCGACCGTGAGGTCGCGCACCCGGATGATCGCATCGTCGGAATAGGCCGCCATCGTCCTCGCCTCAAATATTGATCGTCGCGAAGAAGATCGCGAACAGACCGTCCATGACGATGACGAAGAAGATCGATTTCACCACCGACGCCGTGGTGTGCTGGCCGAGCGACTCCGCGCTGCCTTTCACGGCCGCACCTTCCACACAGGCGACCACGCCGATCACCAGCGCCATGAAGGGCGCCTTGACCATGCCGACCGTGAAATGATTGATCGAAATCGCTTCCTTCAGCCGCGCCAGAAACGCATCGGGCTGCACGCCGCCGTAACCCCACGCGACAAGCCCGCCGCCATAAAGCGCGGCCATGGCGCCGAGAAACGCGAGAATGGGCATGGCGATGATAAGCGCCACGATCCGCGGCAGGATCAGCACCTCGGTCGGATCGAACCCCATGGTCCGCAACGCGTCGACTTCCTCGCGCATCCGCATCGAACCGAGTTCGGCGGTGTAGGCGCTGCCCGAACGGCCCGCGACCATGATCGCCACCAGCAGCACGCCGAGTTCGCGCAGCACCAGCACGCCGAGCATGTCGACCACGAACACGTCCGCGCCGAACTTGCGGAAATGGAAAATGCCCTGCTGGGCGATGATGCAGCCGATCAGGAAGGTGATGAGCACCACGATCGGAACGGCGCGCCAGCACACCTGCTCCAGATGATGGACCATGGAGGTGAAACGGAAACTGGTCGGATGGCGCACGACGCGGAACATCGCATTGAGGATCGCGCCCATCATGCCGATCAGGCCGACCAGCGTACCGCCGACCTCGACGACGCTGCGGCCGACGCCTTCGAGCATCCCGGTCAGGGATTGCCGGTGCCGCTGATGGACGACCCCGGCCTTCACCTGCCGGACTTCATTGACGAGGCTCGCGTAGTTCTCGGACAGGCCGGCGACCCGGGGCTCGACGCCGCCTTGGGTCAGGCTGCGGCGCAGCCGTTCGATCAGCCAGGCCCCGAACGTGTCGAGGCTGGAGACCTGCGAGACGTCGATCACGATATTGGCGGAGCCGCCGTTTCGCTTCTCGGTGTCCTCAACGATCTTTTCAAGATCGGGCGCGTGATGGACCGTCCATTGGCCAGCCGCACGCAGCGCGACGCCCGCGCCGACGGTAACCTGCTCCAATGTCGGATTGCCGTTCAAGCCCAGCTCCTGCGGTTGATCAAACAACCTACCACGATGCCAACAATCTGTACGGGGATGCTGCTAAGAGCCATAATTGCCGCGCCCGGGCAAGCCCGCCCTCACGAAAATCGATTTCACAAATGACGCCATCGCTCAACCTTGCCGCCCGGATCGAGCGCTGGCCGATCGCCGGCAGCTTCACCATCAGCCGGGGCGCGAAAACAGAAGCCGTGGTCATTGTGGCCGAGGTAAGTCGCCAAGGCCTTAATGGTGAGGTCATTCTCGGGCGCGGCGAATGCGTTCCCTATGCCCGTTATGGCGAGACGCCTGAAACCACGCTGGCAGCGGTCCTGGCCATGCAGGAGGCGCTTCGCGGCGGGCTGGACCGGCAGCAGGCGCTCCAGCAGCGGATGCAACCGGGAGCCGCCCGCAACGCGCTGGACTGCGCGCTCTGGGACCTGGAGGCCAAGGTAGCGAATAAGCGGATCTGGGACCTGCTAGGACAGCCCGCGCCGCGGCCGCTGACCACGGCCTACACCGTCTCGCTGGGAACGCCGCAGGCCATGGCCGAAGCGACTGCGAAGGCCGCCCATCGGCCGCTGCTCAAGGTCAAGCTTGGAGGCGACGGTGACGAAGCCCGGATCGCAGCGGTCCGGAAGGCGGCCCCCGATGCGGAACTGATCGTGGACGCCAACGAGGCGTGGACCAACGGCAACCTGGAACGGCATCTGGCGGCCTGCGCATCGGCCGGGGTGACCATGGTCGAACAGCCCCTGCCTGCCGGACAGGACGCGGTGCTGGCCCGTATCAAGCGGCCCGTCGCCGTCTGCGCCGATGAGAGCGTGCATGACCGCGCCTCGCTCGACGGATTGCGCGAGCGCTACGACGCCATCAACATCAAGCTCGACAAGACAGGCGGGCTCACGGAAGCGCTGGCGATGGCCGAGGCGGCACGGGCGCTGGGATTTGACCTGATGGTCGGCTGCATGGTGGCCACATCGCTGGCCATGGCCCCGGCCATGATGATCGCGCAGGGTGCGCGGGTGGTTGACCTTGATGGCCCGCTATTGCTGGCCCAGGACCGCGACAACGGCCTGCGCTACGACGGCAGCACGGTGCATCCGCCCGCCGCCGGCCTTTGGGGTTAGTCCGTCAAGGTGTGGTGCGCATCAAGCCGCCGGCGCGCTATCGCCATCACGATACCGCCCGCGAGCGCCATCGCCGCCATCGCGTAGTAGACGCCCTCGCCGACCCGCGCATAAATCAGACCGGACAGCATCATGGTCAGGCTGGTCACGGCCCCCTGCAACGCCACCATGTAGCCCTGCGCGCTGGCGAGCATGTGATGCGACACGCTGCGGACCATCAAGGCGACGGTGCCGACCTGCGTGATCCCGAAGGTCAGGCCGTGCGTCAATTGCACCGCCACGAGAACCTCGAACGGCGGATCCTGCGCGGTGATCACCCAGCGCAACACACCGCTCACCGCGCCGATCATCACAAGAACGGCGGGCGACAATGTAAAACGCGGCGAGATCGCGAACACCACGATCTCCGCGATCACGCCGAGCGACCAGAGTGCGGCAATGGTGAAGCCGCCGAAACCGGCGTTTTGCCAGGTGATGGAGGAAAAAGCGTAATAGGCGGCGTGGCTGCCCTGGATCAGCGCCGACGCTCCGATGATGGCGAGGAACGGCGGCTTCCGGAGCAGCGCGCTCGCCCGTCCTTGCGGCGGCGAGCCGGTCGCAGGTGCGTCCAGCGGGACGATGCCGAGACCGACGAACGCGCTGATGGCCGCGACAGCCACGATGATCCAGATCAGGTGCTGCGGGTCGATCACCTGCAACAACAGCCCCGCCAGCAGCGCGAACACCACGAAAGACGCAGAGCCCCACAACCGCATCCGCCCATAGTCGAGAGCATGGCGCGCTACGCCTTTCAGCGCGTAGCCGTCGGTCAGCGGACTGAGCGGGGTCCACAGGCACGCGATCAGCGCATAGACAACCAGGATCGTCAGCGGATCGCGAAGCTGTCCCAGCACGGCAAATCCCGTGGCGGTCGCGAACGCCAGCGCGATCATCGTTCCGCGCATGATCTGGCGACGTTCGGCTGATGCCGTCACGAACGGTAATATCGTGAAACGGGAGAGCGACGGCGCTGCGGTGATGATTCCGATCCAGGAGACATCGATGCCGATGGTCTTCAGCCAGACCGGGAAAAACGGCATATGCACCCCGATGATGCCGAAGGTCGAAGCGTAAAACAGACTGATGCGGCGAGCAAATCGGTCAGCGACGGATTGCCCGGTCGGGTGCTTTTGTGATTCGCTGGCAGACACGGGAATTGCGATTCGCTGCGGTTCGTGTTGATCGTATCTAGCGCGTGTTCGGCGCTTATGGACACCGCTTTCCGCTTTGGGTTTCCAGTCAGGTTCTTATGGCCAACGAAGCCTTCGCCTTGTCACCTATTTCGGCCCGCGCCGCTTCACCCAGCGACGCGGACTTCGAAGCTATCCGCGAGGCGTTTCTGGAAACCGCGCGTGGCCGCTGGTTTCTGGACGAATACACGAAGCGCAACCGCAACGCCGATACGGCGATGGTGCTGGAAGCCGTCGCGCGCATCGAACAGTCGCTTGCCGCCCAGAAGGAAGAGGCGGGCCCGCTAGTTTCAAACGACCCGGCTCCCAATGAAGTGCCTTCCAGCGAACTGCCGGAGGCGATGGCGGCCGTAAAACTTATCGTGGCCGCGGCGCGCGAAAGCGCCGCAATGGCAATGGCCGGCCCGATCCTTGAGGAAGCCCTCGCTCCGTCGCGCAAATGCGCGCGCGTAATCCGCGAGATCGCATGGGGACTGCGCGAATCCGGCGCGGACGGCCGCATCTGTTCCCTGCTGGAGTCGCAGGTCGATGCGATCAACGCCGCCTGCGACAATGTCGTGGCAAGCGGTCTTCGCGATGAGATTCTGCAAGCCTTCGATCAGGCGGCGCAGCAGATTGACGGCATCGGCCCGGCAGCATCGCTGCTGGATGAGCCTGTTGCGGCGGTCCATTCCGTCGATTTCGGCCACGCGCCGGCTGAGCCGCCCGAAGACGCTCCGGACATCGCGATCCAAGACATCGCCATCGATGACAGTTTGTTTGAGCTGGCGGCAGCCGCTCCGGAGGCTGCAGCGCCGGACACGATGGCCGAGGCCGCTCCGCCGGTTGACGTAAGCCCGGCGGTGGAAACGGTCCCGGCTTCCGTTGAGATGGACGTTACGCCAGAGCCCCGCAGGACGGTGCATCTGGAGATCGTCCCCGACGCAAGGGTCGAGCCCGTTGCAGCAATCGTGCCGCAGCCTGTCGCCTCGGCGGTGTTGTCGACGCTGGGTGAAAGCCTGATCGCAAACGGCATCATCGCGAAACCTGCGTCGTCGCGCAGCGATCCGCTGGCCCCGATCCGGCGTATGAGCCAGGCCGAGAAAATCGCGTTTTTCAGCTAAAGGCGAAATGGCGGCGAACTTCGCCGCAAAGGGCGAAACTGTGACGCCTTACTGAATCAGCCTCGCGAACAAATCCGCATCGACATTGCCGCCGGACAGCACGATGGCGACGATCTTGCCCTTGGCGTCGATATACCCTGCGAGAAGCGCGGCAAGCGCAACCGCTCCGCCCGGCTCGACCACCAGCTTCAGTTCTCGAAACGCGAACGCCACCGCCTTCGCCACCTCATCGTCGGTAACCGTGACGCCCTTCACGCCGAGCTTCTGGTTGACGGCGAATGTGATCTCACCGGGGATCGAGGCCATCAGCGCGTCGCAGATGGTGCGGCCGACAGCCCGATGCGGTTCGCGGTGGCCCGCGCTGAACGACCGGGCGTGATCGTCGAAGCCATGAGGCTCGACGGTGACCAGCCCGACACCGGGAAACTTCGCTTTTGTCGCGAGCGCGATACCGGCCATCAAGCCGCCGCCGGATGCGGGCGCGGACACGACGTCGGGTGCGATGCCCAGGGCCGCAAGATCCTCCGCGATCTCGCGGCCGACCGTGCCCTGCCCCGCGATGACCCATGGATCGTCATAGGGCGGAACCACCGTCGCACCGCGCTTGCTTGCGAGATCGCGCGCGATGGCATCGCGATCCTCCCTGTCGCGATCGTAGGGAACGACCTCCGCGCCATAGCCTTTGGTCCGCTCGATCTTGGAGACCGGCGCGTCCGACGGCATCACGATCGCCGCCGGCATGTTCAGCAGTTGCGCGGCCGCCGCCACGCCCTGCGCGTGGTTGCCTGACGAGAACGCCACGACCCCCGCTTTTCGCGCGGCTTCCGGGATGGAGGATAATTTGTTGTAGGCGCCGCGAAACTTGAAAGAACCTGTTCGCTGCAACACTTCAGGCTTGAGAAACACCCGACCGCCCACAAGCGCATCGAGCGCGGGCGACGTCACAAGGCGGGTTCTGACGGCGACGGGCGCAAGCACCCGCGCGGCGGAATCGATATCGGCGATGGTGGGAAGGACAAGTTCGGTCATGGCGCATGTATAGCGCGCCGATTCATCCGGGCAAGATCGCCAGCGAGAAACGGCTATGCGCGATCAGACGTTCGGAATGGATTCCGACGTCAACCGGAGCCTGCGGGCCAGCCGACGACGCCAGCGGCGCTTGACCTGCGGGGGCCGTTCGCGCGTCACGTTGTCGATAAAGGTCTGAGCGCATGCGCCCCAGCTTCGGGCGACCGCGAACTCGCGGCAGGTCTCGCGGCAGATATCCAGCGCCGCCAGACATGCCGCGCGCAAATCGTTGTTCAGGACACCGACCGGCGCATCGCCGATCACATCGAGCGGGCCGGAGACAGGCAGCGCCGCGACAGGCACGCCGCTGGCGAGCGCCTCAAGTAGGACAAGGCCGAAGGTGTCGGTCTTGCTCGGGAACACAAAGACGTCGGCGGCGGCATAAGTCTCCGCCAGCTTCTCGCCCTGCATGGTGCCAAGAAACACGGCGTCGGGGAATTTGCGTTCCAGCTCGACGCGGGCTGGGCCGTCGCCGACCACGATCTTGGTGCCGGGCAAATCCAGTTCCAGAAACGCTTCGAGGTTTTTTTCGACCGCGACGCGGCCCACCGACAGAAAAATCGGACGAGGCAACCCGAGATCGAACTCGCGCGGCCGGAACGTCGTCGCGTCGACGCCGCGCGACCACAACACGACATTACGGAATCCGCGCCCGCGCAACTCGTCCGCAAGCGCTGGCGTCGCCGCCATCACCGCGTCGCTGGTGCTGTGGAAATAGCGCAACGCCGCCCAGACCCAGCTTTCGGGAATCGGGAAACGCGCGGAAATGTATTCGGGAAAGCGGGTATGGAAGCTCGTGGTGAACGGCACCTTGTTCTTCTGGCAATACCGCCGCACCAGAATCCCGATCGGGCCTTCGGTCGCGATGTGAACGTAATCGGGCTGCGCTTCCTCGATCATCCGCGCGATCTTGCCCGGCCGGGGCAACGCCACATGCAGATCGGCGTAGCTCGGCAAGGAGACCGTGCGAAACGATTGCGGCGTCAGGAATTCGACATCGACGCCCATCGACGTGGCGGCCTCAGCCATCTTGGTGAGGGTCCGCACCACGCCGTTGACTTGCGGATGCCAGGCGTCCGTTGCGATGAGAATGCGCATCAGGCGGCCTGCGCCGTCACGCGCGGAACGGACTGCGTCCGGCGCAACGGGTCGGTCCATGTCAGGATTTCAAAGCGGCCGTCTTCGTGCTCGACCAGCGCGGTGCAGCTTTCGACCCAGTCTCCGCAGTTCATGTAGCGGATGCCGTTCTCGTCGCGGATCGTGGCGTAGTGAATGTGGCCGCAGATCACGCCGTCCGCGCCGTGCCGTTTGGCTTCTCCGGCCAGCGTCTGTTCGAACGCGCCGATATAGTTGACGGCGTTCTTCACCTTCAGCTTGGCCCATTGCGACAGCGACCAGTACGGCACGCCGAACAGTTTCCGGAATGCGTTGACAAGACGGTTCATCTGGATCGCGAAATCGTAAGCCTTGTCGCCGAGATGCGCGAGCCACCGCGCGTTCTGCACCACGAGATCGAAGATGTCGCCATGGATGACGAGATAGCGCTTGCCGTCCGCGCCTTCGTGAATCGCGTTCTCGACGACTTCGATGCCGCCGAAATGCGTGCCGTAGTAGGAGCGCAGGAACTCGTCGTGATTGCCGGGGATATAGATCACCCGCGCGCCCTTGCGGACCCTGCGCAGCATCTTCTGCACGAAGTCGTTGTGGGACTGCGGCCAGTACCAGTTGGATTTCAGCGCCCAGCCATCGATGATGTCACCGACGAGATAGATGGTGTCGGCGTCGTGACAGCGGAGAAAATCGAGGAGACGGTCGGCTTGCGAGCCGCGGGCTCCGAGGTGGACATCGGAGATAAACAAAGTGCGAAAGAGCCGATCTGGACTGCCGTCGCTCATAACCTGTCTTTCCATAGGCGAGCGCTTATCAGAATCGCATGACAGCCCGATGACGGATCAGGCGGCCTGCGACGTGAGAGTTCGCTCGAAACAAACCAGCGTGTAGATGCCAAACGGCGCAACTTTGCGACGCTCGATGAGGGTGGTGCTTGCGTTTGATTGCGCCCACGCCTGAAGCCGCGCGAACGGAAATTCCGGGCGAAGACCGAGCGCGCGGGTTTTCTGCGCAGCCCAGCGCTCGACGGCGGCGGCAACGCCGACCTCCGAATAGAGATGATTGACGAGGATGATGCGCCCGCCCGGCTTCACCACGCGGTGGCATTCGGACAGCACCTGCTCGGGATTGGCGACCAGCGTGATGACAAACTGCGCTACCACACAATCGAATGTCGCGTCGTCGAACGTCATATGGTGCGCGTCCATCTGGTGGACCGCCTTGACGAACGGATACTTTCCGCTCGCCATTTTCATGCGCGCCTTCTCGAGCATCGGCGCGCTCATGTCGATGCCGGTGATCTCGGTGCTGCGGTCGTAGTCGTCGAACGAAAGACCAGTGCCGACGCCAACTTCGAGTATCTTGCCGCCGATGGAGCGGGCGGCGGCGGCGGCGGCGCGCCGGCCCTTCACCATGACGGGGCCGCACACCGCGTCGTAGATCGGCGCCCAGCGGGCGTAGGCGGTTTCAACGATGGACTTGTCGAGATCGGTGCTCGTCATTTTTGATCCAGTAAGCGGCCTGACAGGAATCAGACACATCGTTTGCTTGACTGGCGAATAACAGCGGAGTGCGACAAACAGGCGACAGACGCGGCGGGTTGTCGCGTTGGTTTCGTTAATCGAAGGCGTGGAAGTGATGGATCGGTCCGTGACCATGGCCAACACTGAGGCGGTCCGCCGCGGCGATGGCGGCGCTGACATAGGCCTTGGCATCGCGGACCGCAGCTTCCAGGCTGCCGCCTTTCGCAAGCCCCGCTGCGATGGCCGAGGACAGCGAGCAGCCGGTGCCATGGGTGTTGTTGGTGGCGATGCGCGGCGCCGCCAGCCGGATCACTGAACTGCCGTCGACCAGATAATCGATGCTCTCGGGGCCGTGGGCGTGACCGCCCTTGATCAGCACCGCCGGGCATCCGAGCGCCAGCAGCCGCCTGCCCTGACGTTCGATGTCCGTCTCGTTGTCGGCGATAGCTTCATCGAGCAGCGCGGCGGCTTCCGGCAGGTTCGGCGTGATCAGGCTTGCCCGCGGGAAAAGCTTTTTGCGCAAGGCATCGATCGCGTCGGGCGACAGCAGCCGTGCTCCCGACGTTGCCACCATCACGGGATCGACGACGACATGCTTCGGCGACCAGCGAGTGAGCCCCGCGACAATGGCCTCGATGGCTTCGCTCCGGGCTACCATACCGATCTTGACCGCCTTCACATCAAGGTCGGTGAACACGGCATCGAGCTGCGCGGTGATGAAGTCCGCCGGCACGTCGTGGATGCCGGTGACGCCTTTGGTGTTCTGCGCCGTCAACGCGGTGATCGCCGACGCGCCGTAGACGCCGCAGGCCGCGAACGTCTTGAGGTCAGCCTGGATGCCCGCGCCTCCGCTCGAATCGGAGCCCGCAATCGTCAGCGCAATCGGTATGGTCATGGCGTTCTCATCGGGCGTTTCGCCTGCCGAAACCCCTTATTTGTATGATTTAACGCGCCGGAGTCCCCCCAGCAAGGCGGGTTGCCACGGTGGCCGGATTTGGCTCTATTGCGCTTCAGCACGATGCCCCACGATACGATTTGCCGGGAGAAACAGCGATGGTCCCCTTCTTTATCCAGATCAAATGCAAGCTGGGCCAGTCCTACACTGTCGCCAATGCGCTCGCGGAAGCCGAGATCGCCTCTGAAATCTACTCGACCGCGGGGGACTACGATCTGCTGGTCAAATTCTACGTCGACAGCAGCACCGACATCGGCCATTTCGTCAACGAGAAGGTCCAGGTCATTCCCGGCATCCAGGAAACCTACACCATCATCACCTTCAAGGCCTTCGGGGCTTAGGGCGTGGACTCATTAGCACGCAGCCAGATTCGGATTGATGCAAGCTTGATGAACGCCAGATAGTTCGCCGCGAGTTTGTCGTATGCACGCGACGGTCATTTACACGCCGAACGCCGCGCGTCTTGTTCGGCAGCATCGGCTTGATGGCGGTCCATTCAAAGTCGCTGAGTTCGTAGCGCATGATTCGAGGCTCCGGTTTCGGAGCTTGAATCACGTCCGTCGCGGAGCCGCTAATACTCCGAATTGACTTCCGCTTTCGGCGGCATAGCGGACATGGCCGGACTTACTGCTGGCTCGACCCGGTCGCGAATGACCCAAGCCGGACCTGTCAGATGTTCAGCGCAATCTTTGGCCGCTCAACCTTCGGGAACGCCGGCCATGCGCAAGCCCTCATAGCAGCGCTCGCGCCCAGCGAGGTAAGTTGGCTCGTCAGTCGCTGTGCCGGCGCGGAAACGCCGTATGGTGAAGCCTGGATCGAGAGCGAGGCCCGTTTGAACTGCTGTGCGCGCCTGGTCGAGCTCACCGACAAGCGCCAGCTCAGCCGCGAGATGGAAATGCGCGGCAGAAAAATTTCGGTTCGCTTCAAGCGCCCGGCGCATCCACCCGACGGCTTCAGTGCCGGCATTGAGCTGCGCCTTGCCGAGGCCGGCCCACAGCATCCATACATTCGCAAGTGTGTCGCGCGGAGAAAGGCGAAATGCCTCGTTGATGTGGTGTTCCGTTTCTCCGCCGCGACCGAGCAGATACTTGGCGTAGCCAATGAGACCATAAGCACCCGCCGAATTACGATCCAGTGCCAATGCCTGCTCGCACTCTGCGATGCCTTGGGCTGGGCGCTTCGTTAACATGAGGACTAGACCCAGATGCAAGTGGGCCATTGGATGATTCGGTGCGAGGGACAACACGCTGGTTAAGGTGGTTTCGGCGTTCGCAAATCGCGCCAGCCTGTCGTCGGTCATATCCGCAGCCCCAACTGACGCATCGACCATCGCCAAACCATGCATCGCATCGAGGTTTCCGGGGTCAAGCGTCAGAGCTCGTTGAAAGAAAATTTGCGCTTGTGTCATCAATTCAGGAGTTAGCCCCTTGTTAAACCAAGCCCTGCCTTGAAAGAATAAATCCATCGAACTGGGATTTGGAGATCGTTCGGCTCGCCGTGCTTCGGCTGCAACAAGCTGCGCGCCCAGCGTGTTTGCAAGCCTCGATACGATTTCGTCCTGCATGTCGAACAGATCGGCGACGGGCTTGTCAAAACGTTCGGCCCAGAGGTGATTGCCGGTTCCGGCATCGATCAACTGCACATTCACGCGAAGGCGGTTGCCGCTACGCTGCACCGATCCTTCGAGAACGTACCGGACGTTCAACTCGGACCCAAGCCGCTTCACATCAACGGCGTTGCCCTTGTATGTAAAGGCCGTGTTACGAGCGATAACAAATGAGCCGCTGATACGGGACAGATCTGTCGTAAGACTTTCGGTCACGCCATCGGCGAAATAGTCTTGCTCGGGATCGCCACCAATGTTGGCGAAGGGCAGCACCACGATTGAAAGACGAGGGGTCGAATGCTGGCTCGACATTGCGTGATCAGCTTGCATGTCCGGGTTAAGTCGATCCTGGACAACGGCATAAGCCCGCACTGGACGCGCGATGTTCTTGAGGCTCTGCTCGCCCAAATCAGTGAACTCAACCGCGACCTTTTCGCGAACTTGATCGTAGGCGGAGCCCGAGATGCAAATGCCCCCGGGCTCGGCGATACCTTCAAGTCGTGCCGCGACGTTGACGCCGTCACCGAGAATGTCATCGCCCTCGATCAGGATGTCGCCGAGGTTGATCCCGATCCGAAACAGCATGCGCCGATCCTGTGGCACACCGACGTTACGCTCGGCCATGACCGCCTGTACTGCTACCGCGCATTCCACCGCATCGACGACCGAGGCAAACTCCAGCAACAAGCCATCACCCGTGGTCTTCACAATACGGCCGCCATGCCTGGCGATCAGCGCATCGGATATGACCCGGTGTTCACGCAGGTTTCGGGCGGTGCCTACCTCATCGATCCCCATGAGGCGCGAATAGCCGGCCACGTCGGCGGCCAATATTGCTGACAGCCGTCGTTCGACCCTTATCCGGTCTTGCCCCATACCCCGCGCGGCCCCTTCCAGGCTCTTTGGTACGACAAATCGGGTCGCCGCGCCAACATCAACACCTAACGCGCCGAGCGTCACGGGACGGGCTCATGTCGGTTGTTGGCACATCGCGTCATTTCGCTGCTGCGCAGCAACTGCGTCGCTTGAGGAGCAAAGCGGACATCGACCTCGTTGCGCCACGCGACCGGGTTTATGGGTACACGGCCTAGGAGGTCTTCAGGCTGCCTTCGCCGTGCCTGTGACCGGCGCGTCGGGATCTTCCTCGTCGTCGGCGGTGGTTGCGATGGCCGCAACCGGCATGTCGCGCAGCCGCTTCAGGCCGAGATAGCGCTCGCGCAGGATCACGAAAATCCCAGCACCGGCAACCACCACTGCGCCGACGACGACATAGAGCGTCGGGACTTCGCCGAAGAACCAGTAGCCGAGCATGAACGCCCACAGCATCGCGGTGTAGTCGAACGGCGCGAGAAACGACGCCGGCGCGTAGCGATAACTGTCGGTGAAGAAGATCTGCCCGAGCCCGCCGGCGATGCCGATCCCGGCGAGGATCGCAAGCTCCTCCCAGGTCGACGGAATGCGCCAACCGAACGGCGCCGTCAGCAGCGACACGACCAGCACCAGCAGCGTCATGAAAATCACGATGGACGACGTCGTCTCGGTCGCGGTCAGGCGGCGGATCTGAATCGACGCGCCGCCCGAGGTGAATGCATTGGTCAGCGCGAAGAACACGCCCGCCGCCATCGAGGCCGTCAACACTGTGTGGTCGCGTGCATAAGGCGTCAGCATCAAGATCACGCCGCCGAAGCCGAACACCACCGCCGACCAGCGGTAGGCATGAACGTGCTCCTTGAGGAACACAGCCGCGAAGATCACGGTGATCAGCGGCGCAAGGAATGCGATGGCGGTGAAATCCGCCAGCGGAATGCGGGCAAGCGCCGCGAAGGTCGCGAAGGTGCCGACCACGCTGAAGACACCACGCAGCAGATGATCGGCTGGCCGCTTGGTGTAGAGCGCGCCACGCAGTTGCCCGCGCCAGGCAAACACGATCAGGATCGGGACAAGCGCAAACACGGACCGAAAGAACGCAACCTGCCCTTCCGGATAGGCTCCACCCAGATAGCGCACCTGGGCGCCCATGGCCGCAAACATCAGCGTGCTGGCAGCCTTGAACGATACGGCTTTGACGATATTCATTTGAGGAAAGCGGGAATCCGGGGGCAATTCAGCCCGACAAAGCATGTAGGGAGGCTCCGGAAAACCCCGGTCTCAACATGGCTTTCCGCCGGGCTATGCGGGCAGACCTACGCCGACAGGCCCGCGGCTAGGGTCTTCTGCGCAGGTCTTTTTGCTCAGGTCTTTTTCTTGGGCCGCGCCGGACCATCGACCGCCGGAAGCGACTTCAGATAGGCCGCCATGGCCGCGCGGTCCGCGTCGCTCAGCTCAGACGTATTCTTGATGACGCGTACCATCGAACCGCCCGCAGTGTCGCCTGACGGCGTCTCGCCGGTCTTGAGGAACCATGCGAGCTCCTTTTCCGACCAGTCCTTGAGACCCTTCTGGGTGATGTTCGGCACCCAGCCCTCGCCTTCGGGATTCGGTCCGCCGGCGAACTTCTGCGAAGAGACGATGCCGCCGAGGAAATTGCGCGGGCTGTGGCACTCGGCGCAGTGACCGAGGCCGTTCACGAGATAAGCGCCGCGATTCCATGCCGCCGATTGTTTCGGATCAGGCGCAAACGGTTTGTCGTCGAGGAACAGGAATTTCCAGCCGCCCACCAGATACCGCACGTTGAATGGAAAGTTCACGGCATGATCGCGGATGCGCCCCGACAGCGGCGGCAGCGTCTTGATGTAGGCGAACAGGTCGCGGATGTCGTTGTCGGTCGCGTGCTGATAGGAGCCGTAGGGAAACGCAGGAAAATAGTGCGTCCCAGCAGGCGACGTTCCCTTCTTCATCGCGGTGACGAAATTCGCCTCGGTCCAGCCGCCGATGCCGTTCTGCTTGTGCGGCGAAATGTTCGGTGCGTAGAACGTGCCGAATGGCGATGGAATGGCGAGCCCACCGCCGAGCATGGTGCGCGGCTCACCGGTCACCGCATGGCATGACGCACAGCCGCCGGCATCGAATACGGTCTTGCCGTTGGCGAGGTTCGGCGAATAGGCGGGCAACGCTTCGGCAGACACTACCGCCGGCACGGTGACGAACCAGAAAACTCCCAGGCCGGCGACAAGGGCGACGATCGCCAGCAGGAAAAGCTTCCGAAACATTATCGCCCCCGGAGAAATCGACAGGAACTAAAAGACCAAGGCCAGTGTTCAATCGATATTGGAAGTACCAAAACTAGGGGAGAAAACCATGAACGGCAAAACATTTACGGTCGCGGCCCTGGCGTGCATCGCACTCAGCGGACCGGCATTCGCCGAGAAGATGACCATGAAGGTCAATCTGACCAGCGCAGCCGAAGTACCTGCCAATACCAGCCCCGGAAAGGGCACCGCGGACGTCACATATGATACGGCAACCAAAATGCTGACATGGAAGGTGACCTATTCCGGCCTTACCGGCCCGGCCACCATGGCGCATTTCCACGGTCCCGCCGAAGCCGGCAAGAACGCGCCGGTAGCCGTTCCGTTCAAGGATGCTGCCAGCGGGGCCCAGGGCAGCGCCACCCTCACCGACGCTCAGGCCGCCGACCTGATGGCCGGAAAGATGTACATCAACATCCATACCGAGGCGAACAAGGGCGGCGAGATCCGCGGACAGGTCACCAAGTAAGCCTCCTCGATCAGGCCGACCAAAACAAAGGGCGGGCGCCAGGCACCCGCCCTTGAACGTGACCTCGTCGGTGACGGTCTTAGCTGTTCTTCACGCGGAAGGTTTCGTGACAACCCGAGCAAGACTTGCCGATGGTCGGAAGCGTCGCTTTCAAGCTGTCCGCGTCCTTGATCTTGCCTTTCGCCTCGGTCACCGCCTTGCCGAAATTTGCGATCGCGGCGTCGAAGCCCGACCTGTCCTCCCAGATCTTGGGTGACGGCGTATATTCGCTGGTCTGCTTCACATCCTTGACGCTCGTGGGGTAGAGCGACGGAAGCTTCTTGGCCGTTTCGTCAAGCTGCACCAGCGCCGCATCGATCGCGGCCTGATCGTAAGGCTTGTCGCCTCTTGCCATCGGGCTCAGCACGCCACCCAGATTCTTGCCATTGGCTTTCATCAGCGCGTGGCTTTGTTCGATCAAATCCTGCTGGGCAGCGACGGCGCCGACGCCGAGCAACATGACGGCGGCCACGAGAACGGAACGCTTCATTCGATATGTCCTTCCTTGAGTTTCAAAGTAACATCGTCACGCGAAATGTCCCCAAATCGACCATTCAGGCAGCCTTCTGACAAGACCGAGAATTTTTTCAGGGGCGGGGAATTTTCACAATCGGTGCTCGCGACGACTCTGCGTGATCGCCGTCCAGACCCGCTCGGCGGTGGCCGGCATATCGATGTGATCGATTCCGTACTCGCGCCAGAGGCCCTCGATGATTGCGTTCACCACCGCGGGACATGAACCGATCGCGCCCGCTTCGCCGGCGCCCTTGACGCCGAGCGGGTTGGTCATGCACGGCACATTGCGAGTCTCGAACTTGATCGAAGGCCCATCCGCCGCGCGCGGCAGCGCGTAGTCCATGAACGTGCCCGTCACAAGCTGGCCGTCCACGCTGTCGTAGACCGCCTGCTCCATCAGGGCCTGTCCGATGCCCTGGATGGTGCCGCCGTGCACCTGTCCCGCCAGCAGCAACGGATTGAGCGTGACGCCGAAGTCATCGACGATGACATAGTTCACGACATGGATCGCGCCCGTGGCCGGGTCGATTTCAACTTCGGCAAGGTGCGTGCCGTTCGGATAGGTGCCGTCCGCGCTGGTGAACGTCTCGCTCGCGCTCAGCTTCGACGGATCGCCCGCGCGCTTCGCAAGATCGGCGAATGAAATCGACCGGTCGGTGCCGGCGACGCGGATCGAACCGTTGCTGAATTCGAGATCGCCCGCGCCTGTTTCAAGCGCATTGGCCGCGATGTCTTTCAAATTCGCACCGAGCTTGCGGGTGGCCCGCTCCACGCTCACACCGCCGGACGGAATGGAGCTCGATCCACCGGTGCCGAGACCTGTGGGGATCTGGTCGGTGTCGCCCTGAAAGATATGAACGCGCTCGGGTGCGATCCCGAACTGTTCCGCGACAAGTTGCGCATAGGCGGTCTGATGTCCCTGCCCGGTCGACTGCGTGCCGATCAGGATCGAAACATCGCCGGTCGGATCGAGCCGCACCTGCGCGGTTTCCTCGCCCATGGTGCCGCAGACCTCGACATAGGTGCCGAGGCCGATACCGCGCACCAGACCCTGCTTCTTCGCGGCCTTGGCGCGCCTGGGGAAATCCTTCCACTCCGCGACCTCCATCGCGCGCTTCATGTGCGCGGCGAAGTCGCCGGAATCGTAGATCTTGCCGGTGGCCGTCGTGTACGGCATCGCGCGCGGCTGAATGAAGTTCTTGCGCCGGATCGCATCGGGCGTCATGCCGAGTTTGCGCGCGGCGGCATCGACCAGACGCTCGACCACATAGGCGGCTTCCGGGCGTCCAGCACCGCGATAGGCATCCACCGGCACGGTGTTGGTGAACACCGTACGGACGCGGCAATGAAACGCGTCGATGTCGTAGAGGCCCGGCAGCATTCCCGCGCCGCCGTGCGGGATGTAGGGGCCGAAGGTCGAGAGATAGGCGCCCATGTCGCCCATCAGATCGACGTCCATGCCGAGAAACTTGCCGTCCTCGGCGAGCGCCATGCGCGCGGTGGTGAGATTGTCGCGTCCCTGCGCATCTCCGACAAAGTGATCGGCCCGCTCGGCGGTCCATTTCACCGTTTTATTCAGCTTACGCGCGGCAACCGCAGCCAGCGCGTATTCGCGATAGGGAAACAGCTTGGTGCCGAAACCGCCGCCCACATCGGGGCAGATCACGCGCATTTTCTCGACGGGGATGTTGAGAACGTTCTGACAGAGAATGTCGCGCAGCCGATGGCTGCCCTGGCTGCCGATCGTCAGCGTCAGGTGATCGCGCTTGGCATCGTACTCACAAACCACCGCGCGGGTTTCCATGTAGTTGGTCACGACGCGCGGATTGACGATGGTGATTTCAGCCACCGCGTGGGCTTTCGCAAAGGCCGCTTCTGTCGCTTTTTTGTCGCCCAGCGCCGTATCGAACAGCACATTGCCTGCATGTTCCGGCCAGACCTGCGGCGCGCCTTTCTTCACCGCGTTGACCAGACCGATGACGGCCGGCAGCGGCGTCCATTCGACCTCGATCGCTTCAATCGCGTCGCGCGCCTGCTCCACCGTATCCGCCACGACGAATGCGACCGCATCGCCGACATGCCGTACGACATCGCGCGCGAGGATCGCATATGGCGGCCCGGTGAAAGGCTCGTCCGGAAGATTGAACAGACACGGAAGACCGCCTAGGTCTTTCACATCGTCGGCTGTCAGAACAGCGGCGACGCCAGGCAGGCCGCGGGCGCGCGATGCATCGATCTTGAACTTCGCGTGGGCGTGAGGAGAACGCAGCACCAGCGCATGAAGCGCGGACGACGGCGCGTAATCGTCCGTGTAGCGCCCCCTGCCGCGAATAAGAGCATCGTCTTCCTTGCGCAGGACACTTTGCCCGACGCCGAACTTGACTGGAGCCATGCGATCTCCGACTGCAAAACTGGAACGTTTCTAACGTCCATCATGCAGGGGAATGAGCGGAAGTGCAATTGCCCTAAGGGCGCACCAGGGCACCCAGCCAGCGCCGTCCGAACAGCAGCAACACGGACCCGCCATAAACGATCGCGCCCGCCGCGATCAAAATTCCGAGAGCGGTTTCATCGCGCAGCGAGGTCATGCCGGCCAGCACGGAGTACACCCATCGCGACGTCAGCCAAAGCGCCGCAGCAAGCACAACACCTGCCACTGCGAACTTTCCGAGCGACGTCAGGAAAACGCGATCGAATACGAGGTATTTGCGGCGCACGGCAAACAGCACCACCAGCAGCAAATTGACCCATGCGCCGACGGCGGTGGCGAGCGCCAGGCCTATTTGCGCCAGCGAACCCACCAGCGCGATTTTCAATGCGACATTGACCGCAACCCCGGTGAGCGCGGCCTTGACCGGTGTCGCGGTGTCCTTGCGGGCATAGAAGGTGGCGATCGCGCTCCTGATCAGAACGAAGGGGATCAACCCGATCGCATAGGCCGCAAGCGTCGCTCCGGCTGCGGCAGCATCGGCCTTCGAGAATGCGCCGCGCGCGAACATAGCGCGCATGATGACATCAGGCACCGTGAGGAAAGCCGCGACAAACGGGATCGAGAACAGCAATGTGAAGTCGAACGCGCGGCGTTGCGAGGCCATGGCGCCTGCATGATCGCCTGCGGTGATTCGCCGGGACATTTCCGGCAGCAACACCGTGCCGATGGCGATGCCGATGACGCCGATGGGCAACTGATTGAGCCGGTCGGCATAGTAAAGCGCGGACAACGCGCCCGCGGCCAGGAAGGTCGCAATGATCGTGTCGGCGAACAGCGCGATCTGCGTGCCCATCGAGCCGACCGTCGCAGGGCCAAGCGCGCGGAAGAACGCGCGTACATCATTGTCGAGCTTGAACGCGGAAAACTTCGGCAGAATGCCGTTGCGCCCGGCGTCTCCGGCCAGCAGGAAGAACTCCAGAAATCCCGCGATCAGAACGCCCCACGCGGCTGCGTAGCCGGCATTCGGGAAGAACGCAGCCAGCGCCAGCGTGAGCATCATCGACAGGTTGAGGAATATGGGCGCCGCCGCCGCCGTCGCGAAGCGATGCATGACATTCAGCATCCCGCCGTACAGCGTGACCAGCGTGATCAGCAGCAGGTACGGAAAGGTGATGCGGGACAACGAGACCGCAAGCTCACCGCGCACCGGGTCGCTGGTAAACCCCGGCGCGAGAACAGCGATGACCTGCGGCATGAACAGCCAGGCGATTACCAGCAGGATAGCCTGCACGCTGAACAGTAGCGTGAAGATGCGGTCGGCGAACAGCTTCGCGGACGGCTGGCTCTGGTTATAGAGATGCGAGTAGGCAGGGACGAAGGCGGCGTTGAACGCGCCTTCCGCGAAGATCGCCCGGAAATGATTGGGAAGCCGCAGCGCCACGAAAAAGGCGTCGGCCAACGGACCGGCGCCGAGGATCGCCGCGAGCATGATGTCGCGCGCGAAGCCCGTGACCCGCGAGAGAAGGGTATAGCCGCCGACGGTGAAAATTCGCCCGAGCATCCGCTGCTTCTATATCATGAGACAGCGGCGCAAAATGCTCAAATCGTTATGAAAGCGCGTCGCGCACAGCCTTGATCACGCGATCCTGCGAAGCCTGATCGAGATAGGCGTGCATCGGCAGGCTGATAACGTCCTGCGACAGCTTCTCGCTGACCGGCAGCCCGCCCTCAGCCGAGGGATAGTGCTTGTAGGCTGTCTGCTGGTGCATCGACTTCGGATAATAGATCGCGGTCGGAATGCCTTGCGCCTTGAGTGCGTCGGCGAAGGCGTCCCGGCCACCATTCGGCAGCCGGATAGTGTACTGCGCCCAGGTCGACACATTGCCCTCCGCGACGCGCGGCGCGATCACGATGTTATGGAGGGCGTCGAAATAGCGGCCCGCGACCTTGTTGCGCGCCTCGATTTCGTCGTCGAAAATCTTCAGCTTCTCGATCAGGATCGCAGCCTGCATGGTATCGAGGCGCGCGGTCAGGCCGATGCGGACGTTGTCGTATTTCTCGCGGCCCTGCCCGTGCACGCGCACGCTGCGCAGCCGTTCTGCAAGGCCGGCGTCATCGGTAAAGATCGCTCCGCCGTCGCCGAAGCAGCCCAGCGGCTTGGCGGGAAAGAAGCTGGTGGCCGTGGCAAGCCCGAACGTGCCGAGCCGGCGGCCCTTGTAACTCGCGCCGAACGATTGCGCGGCATCGTCCAGCACAAACAGCCCTTCGCTTTTCGCCACATCGGCGATGCCATCGTGGTCCGCGCTCTGGCCGAACAGATCGACCGGGATCACGGCCTTCGGCTTGAGGCCAAGCTTTTTGGCGGTCGCAATCGCCTTCTTCAGCGAACCGATGTTCAAATTGAAAGTCGCTTCGTCGACATCGGCGAACACCGGCGTCGCGCCGGTCAGCGCGACGACTTCGCCGGTTGCGCAGAACGTGAACGACGGACAGATCACCGCATCGCCGGGGCCGATGCCTTCAGCCATCAGCACCATCAGCAAGGCGTCGGTGCCGCTGGCGCAGGCGACCACATGCTTGGCGCCGCAGAACGCAGCGAGGTCCGCTTCAAGCTGGGCGACTTCGGGACCGTTGATGAACTGGCAGTGCGTGAGAACGCGCGTAACAGCGTCGTCGATCTTCGTGCCGAGACGCTGGCGCTGCGCGACAATGTCGATGAAAGCCACGGGTTCTGATCGCAGATGCTGGTTCATGATGCGTGCCGGATTGATGTGAAAATAATAATGAAGTCTGCCGTCAGCTTGCGACCGCGCGCGGTCCCTTGCGCAGCGGTGTGGCGATGGAGCCGGCGGGAACGTCGAGACACCTGATTGCAATCTCGAGGCTGGCGACGCCTTCGTCGCCCGTCACGGCCGGAGCATTGCCGGTCCGCACTGCATCGAGGAAGGCGACCAGTTCAGCGCGCAGCGGCTCGTCGTGACCGACGGAGAGATGACGCATGGAATAGCTGCCGTCGCGCTGGAAGCCGAAGCACTCGGTCACCTGCCGGGTCAGCAGATCGCCCTGAATGTATTTGCCGCGCGTCGCCACGGTGACGCTGCGCGCCTTGAAGGGCGTCAGCCAGTTGGTGTTGATATGGGCGAGCACGCCAGAGGCGGTGCGGAACTGAAGCAACGCGATGTCTTCGCGCTCGGCCACGGCGCTCGCGAGTTGCGGCTGCACGTCGACGATGTCGGATTCGGTGAACCAGCGAATGAGATCGATGTCGTGAACCGCAAGGTCGATGACGACGCCGACATTCGACATCCGCGGCGGGAAAGGTCCGACGCGGGTGATCGCAATCGACAGGATTTCCTCATCCTTGATCGCCTGCTTGATCGCAGCCACCGCCGGATTGAAACGCTCGACATGGCCGACCATCAAGGTCACGCCGGCAGCGCGCGCGGCGGCGACGATTTCATTGCCCTCCTCGACCGAGGACGCGATTGGCTTTTCGACAAGGACGTGAATCTTGCGCGCGATGCAAGCGAGCGAAACTTCGCGATGAAGATGCGTCGGCGCCGCGATGGTCACGGCATCGAGACCCGCATCAAGCATTTCATCCAGCGTCGTGAACGTCGGGCAGTTCAGCATTTGCTCGGCACGCGTGCGATGCGCGGACAGCGGATCGACAATGCCGATCAGCTTGACGCCGGGCAGACCGGCCAGCACGCGCGCATGGTTGGTGCCCATAACACCTGCGCCGACAACACCGACCCGCAGCAACCGTGTATCGTCCGCAGAACTTTTAGCCGACACCGTCGAACTCATATTTGAAACCTTTGAATCCTGTGCGCGAGTCGCCTCGCCGTTCGCCTGCGATGTCCTAGCATGGCGTCACATATGTGGCGAACGCTGCTGCCGGGATGTCCTACACGTTTTCGTTCAAAGAATTACATGCGCGTGGTGTGCCGAAATCAAGCAGCGGTGGCGGTACTTAATCATGGAGTCTTATGACTTCCCGGATTAGCTAGCCTTACTCCGGCCCCTCCGCCGTTTTCGTCGATGAACTCAACCCCAGCCTCTTCGAGAGCGTGGCGAATGGCTAGGTCGTTAGAAACAGTCAACGCCGTGACGTTTGCAGTTAATTCAGCACGCCGAATTGTGGCGATGCTAACGTTAGAATGGGTCGCAAGATCTGCTGCGCTCCATCGAATGAGCGCACGCGCCGCGCGAATTTGAGCACTATTCAGCAATCTTCCAACCATCTTGACAAAATAATATCATATGATATGATTTATATCATATGCACGAATCCTCGTGCACTATAGCTCGGAGCGCGACATGAAAAAACAGGGGATTGAAGGGGATCGACGCACCTTCATTGGGGGCTCAGACGCACGCGTCATCATGGGTACGGATGACAATCGGCTCCTGCGTCTATGGCGCGAGAAACGTGGCGAGGAGGAATCGGAAGACCTTTCGAACAACTTGGTTGTCCAGCTCGGCAGCACAACGGAAGACCTTAATCGGCGCTGGTATGAACGAAACACAGGACACACCGTCAAAAATGTTCAGCAGCACGTTCGACATCCCGTACTCGGATGGATGGGGGCTACCCTTGACGGCCTTGTTGAACCCTCAGGGGCCGTGTTCGAGGCAAAGTTCATGTTGCCATGGACCTTCTCGGAGGAAGCGGCGGCCGAGAAGCATATGGCCCAGCTTCAGCACAACATGTGGGTTGCGGATCGTCGATCAGCTGTTCTGTCGATTGTCACCGGCGGAGGTAAATGGGTTGAGATGACCATCCACGCCGACCCTCTTTATCAGCATCTGCTCCTAACAGCTGAAAAGAAATTCTGGCGTTGCGTACTAAGCGGCGAAGCACCGCAAGTGTTTGGGGTCGAAGCACCGCGGCCGCGCCTTGAAGCCGTTCGGGTGGTTGATATGAACTCGTCCAATAGCTGGGCTGAATTCGCATCTATCTACCAGCAAACCCGTGATGCGCATCAAAAACACGAGGGTGCAAAAGCGGATCTTAAAAGACTAATACCTGAGGACGCCAAGGAAGCAATCGGGCACGGCCTGCGCGCCAAGCGCTCGAAGAATGGTGCGGTCAGCTTTGACCTTCTTGATGTGGAGATGCCACATGCATCGATCCAGTGAATCGATCGGTACGATCGCAGCTGCACTCGCAAAAGCTCAATCCGAGCTTAGCAACCCGGAAAAATCGCTGGTCGCGACCATTCGATCGCCCTTTCCGCGCGAGGCTGATCAAACGTTTCGTTACGCCTCACTGGCAAGCGGTCTCGACATCGTTCGCAAAAGTTTGGGTCAACACGAGATCGCAACAGTGCAGACTACCGCAATTGATGACGCAACCGGTCAAATCAGGTTGACGACCCTCCTTGCGCATTCATCCGGCGAATGGATTTCATCGGACTGGCCAGTATGTGCTGTCAGCGACACCGCAGCACCTCACCGCATGGGAGCAGCGCTCACCTACGCTCGGCGATACGCTCTTTTCGCGCTCGTCGGTATCGCCGGTGAAGACGATCTCGACGCTCCGAACACTTTGATCGAGCCATCGTCTCCAGTTTCACACCATGAGAAGCCAACAAACTACACTGCCAAAACATCGCACAACGGCACCTGGCACCGATCGCCGCTATTGAACGAGGAAATGTCAGCGCAACTGAAGGACGAACTCATTGCCGAAATTGGCGGTTTGAAGAACGGAGACGATCTAGCGACTTGGGCTCACCGGAGATTATCTGCCAAGAACAAACTTACCAAAGACGACTCCCGCGCTGTCGAGAGAGCATATCAAAGCATTCTGGAGCAATCTTCGCACAAAGAACTAGATCAGCGCGCGGTGACTTCGGACAGTCTTGAGGAAGCCGTGTCCGACTCGCCTGTTGAGTGCAATCGTTCGCAACAGACAATGCCATCAAAAGTCTCGCCCATTACCAAAACGGTGCGACGACGCAGCAAGGCCCATCTCAGGTTTGTAGGAGCGCAGCCATGCCTCGTATGCGCGCAGATACCGTGCGATGCACACCATCTGAAATTCGCACAGACCAAAGCGATGGGCCGAAAAGTCAGCGACGAATTTGTAGTGCCTTTGTGTCGCAAGCACCATCACGACTTGCACCAGCACGGCAATGAGATGGCGTGGTGGGCAAATCTCAAAATCACGCCGATTCAAATTGCGAAAGAACTTTGGGAAACCAATCCCGTGAACAAGGCTCTGTTAAGTCAGGGGGGCGGACAAGGGTAGACGCGGGCACGCCTGATCAAACAGACACGTCGCACTCCGACGTTACTGGCGACGGTAATCGTCCTCGATCCGGATGATGTCGTCCTCACCCAGGTAACTGCCGGTCTGGACCTCGATAAGCTCCAGCGGAATCTTGCCGGGATTTTCCATGCGGTGGATGGCGCCGATCGGAATGTAGATCGACTCGTTTTCGTGAACCATCTTCTGCAGGTCGTTGACCGTGACCAATGCAGTGCCGCGCACCACGATCCAGTGTTCGGATCGATGGTGATGTTTCTGCAATGAAAGCCGGCCGCCGGCCTTGACGATGATCCGTTTCACCTGATGGCGCTCGCCGGTATCGAGCGACTGGTACGATCCCCATGGCCGATGAACCTTGAGATGATCCTCGGTCACCTGCGGAGCCACGGTTCTAAGCTTGCCGACCAGTCGCTTCAATCCATTCGGATCGCTCTGGCGCGAGACCAGGATCGCATCCTGCGTCGCCACCACGACCAGATCGTCGACGCCTTCCAGCGCGACCAGCGCCTTGTCGGTGGAGACGTTGCAGTTGCGCGAGTCCTCGAACACCGTGAGCCCCTGCGCCACGTTGCCGTGCTCGTCCTTGTCCGACAGTTCCCAAACAGCGTGCCACGAGCCAACATCGGACCAGCCGCAGGCGACGGGAATGACCGCGGCCTGCGTGGTTTTCTCCATCACGGCGTAATCGATGGAGATGGCTTTCGCCTTGCCGAACGACTCCAGCGGAAGCGTAATGAAGTCGAGGTCGCGCCCGGCGTTGTTCACGGCCTCCGTCAATGTGCTGACACTGGCGGAATCGACGGCGCGATATTCGTCGAGCAACATCTGCGCGCGAAACATGAAGTTACCGCAGTTCCACAAGTAGCCTTCCTCGACGTAGCGGGTTGCGGTTGCTGGATCCGGCTTTTCGACAAAGGTCGCGACCGCGCGCACGTCGCCGGACACAACATCACCCGGCCGGATGTAGCCGTATTCAGTGGCAGGCCGCTCCGGAAGCACACCGAAGGTCACAATACGCCCCGCGCTGGCGACACTTAATGCCTTGCGGCAGGCCTCAATGAAAGCATCAGGATCACGCACCACATGATCGGCGGCCAACGCCAGCACGACCGCATCCGCATCGCGCGTCAGCGCGAAGGCGGCGCCGGTAGCAATCGCCGGTCCGGAATCGCGCCGCGCAGGTTCAAGAAGAATATCCGCATCGAGGCCGATCTCGTTCAGTTGCTCGAGCACCATGAAGCGATACGCCGCATTGGTGATGACGATCGGACGCCCGAACAAGGTCGGCTCGCTTACGCGCAGCATGGTATCCTGAAACGTCGATCGCTCGCCGAACAGCCGGAGGAATTGTTTCGGGCGCCCCTCGCGCGAGGCCGGCCACAGGCGCGTCCCCGCGCCGCCGCACATGATCAATGGAATAATTCGTTCGCTCATGCGCCCTCAAAATCCACAGATTTCACAGCCGATGATAGTCGCGATACCATCTGGCAAATCGCGCGATGCCGTCCTCGATCGAGGTCGACGGGCGAAACCCGACTTCCCGCATCAGATCGTCAACGTCTGCGTAGGTAGCCGGAACATCGCCCGGCTGCATCGGAAGCATTTCCTTCGCCGCCGTGCGCCCGAATTCCTTTTCGAGAATCGCCACAACCTTCGATAGCTCTTCCGGCTGGTTATTTCCCACGTTGAATATCCGCCACGGAGCCGAGCTGGTCCCGGACGTCTGAGACTTTCCAACGGGGGCGTGGTCGATCAGCCGCACAATCGCTTCAGTGACATCATCGACGTAAGTAAAGTCGCGGCGCATATCGCCATGATTGAAGAGCTTGATAGGCTGTCCTTCAATGATCGCCTTTGCGAATAGAAACATCGCCATATCGGGGCGACCCCATGGGCCATACACCGTGAAGAAACGAAGACCGGTCGAGGGAATCCGGTAAAGATGGCTGTAGGAATGCGCCATCAATTCGTTGGCCTTCTTGGAGGCCGCGTACAGGCTGATGGGATGATCGACGCTGTCGTTCACGGAGAACGGCAGCTTGGTGTTTGCCCCATACACCGATGACGACGACGCATACAAAAGGTGGCGGCATTCGTTGTGCCGGCACCCCTCCAGCACATTGACGAAACCCTCGAGGTTTGCGTCGGCATACGCATGAGGGTTTTCGATCGAGTAACGCACGCCCGCCTGTGCTGCGAGATGGATGACAACGGGGAATTTGTGCTCGGCAAAAAGAGCCGCCATCCCGGCACGATCGGCGAGATCAAGTTTGATGAAACTAAACTTCGGATTGTTTTTCAGAATGCTGAGCCGGGCATCCTTCAGTTTCGGATCGTAGTAGCTGTTCAGGTTGTCCAGGCCCACGACATTGCGCCCCGCCTGCAACAATGCCTGCGCGACATGAAAGCCGATAAAGCCCGCCGCACCTGTCACCAGTACCGTCTGATCCGACATTCTTTCTCCAAACGAACGACTAGAGGCGCCACAACTCAACACCAGCGGGCAGCTTGCTGCGATCAAGCTTCGCCTTGATGTCGAGAACAAGGCCTCCGCCGCCAACAAGCAATTTCTGGATCATCGGCCAGCCGGCATCGATATAATTTTTATGTGCGACAGCAACAATCACGGCGTCCGCAGGCTGCAATGCGCCGAAATCGGTCAGTGTGACACCATATTCATGCTTCGCGTCAGCCGGATCCGCCATCGGATCGCAGACCTGCACCTTGAGACCGAACGATTCCAGTTCACGTATCACATCGACCACACGCGAATTGCGCGTGTCCGGAACATCTTCCTTGAAGGTCAGGCCGAGCACGGTGACGACGCCGCCGCTGCCCTTCCGGCGCAACAAGCCGCGGATGCACTCACGCGCGATGCGCTGTCCCATGCCGTCATTGATCCGGCGTCCCGCAAGAATAACTTCGGGATGGTAGCCCGCCTTCTCCGCGCGATAGGTGAGATAGTACGGATCGACGCCGATACAGTGTCCCCCGACAAGCCCTGGCTGGAACGGCATGAAGTTCCATTTGGTCCGCGCGGCAGCCAGCACATCGCCGGTATCGATGTCGAGCGCCTGGAAAATCAGCGACAACTCGTTCATGAACGCGATATTGAGATCACGTTGTGTGTTTTCGATGACCTTCGCGGCCTCCGCCACCTTGATGGTGGGAGCCCGATGGATCCCGGCCGTGACGACCGACCCATAGACATCGGCGACGATATCGAGCGTGGCGGCGTCCTGCGCCGAGACCACTTTCATGATGGTCTCGAACCTGTGCTGCTTGTCGCCGGGATTGATCCGCTCCGGCGAATAGCCGACCTTGAAATCCGATCCCGCCTTGAGTCCGGAAGCCTTCTCAAGAATGGGGATGCAATCTTCCTCGACGGCTCCCGGATAGACCGTCGATTCATAGACGACGATGTCGCCTTTCTTCAACACACTGCCCACGGTACGCGACGCCGCGAACATCGCGCCGAGATCGGGCTGACGGGCCGCATCGATCGGTGTCGGCACGGTGACAATGTAGAAGTCCGAGGACGCGAGCGTTGTCGTGTCATGGGTGAACGACAGTGACGGATGATGCAGATCCGCAGGCTCGACCTCATGAGTGCGATCATGCCCCTCACGCAATTCGCCGATACGCCTTTGGTCGATGTCAAACCCAACAACTGAAACGCCGGCCCGCGCGAATGCCACCGCAACCGGCAATCCGACATACCCCAGACCGATAACCGCAATCTTGCGTCCGTGTGCCACGCGTGGCTGTCCTCGTACTTGAAAAGGCGCTGTTTGCGCCAGTTTCGATCGCTTTGCTCTCTTTACCCGGCGCGCCGCAACCGCCGCAATAGGCGAGAGCTTTACTATTGCCAGAGCGGCCCCAAAGCCATACCAAGACGGTGAAAATCGCCTGGCAGCCACCGTATTGGGGCCTTTTGCCAGACCCTCCAGAAGTTAACCATCGCGGTCCGGAATGCGCGGATTTCTCCTTCTTGCCGCTCGAATACTGGTTTCGGCGGCGCTCCTCTATTTTGCGTTTCGCGGCATCAATTTTGCGGCCATTCAGTCACGTCTGAGCCAGATTAACGTGGGCTGGGTTTCGCTCGCCGTGCTGGCAACCGTATTCCAGATTCTTCTGGGCGCGCTGCGCTGGCGTGAAATCAGTGCAAGCTGCGCAGCGCCGCTCGGTGCCGGGCAGGCCTTTCGCTACAATATGATCGGCATGTTCTTCAACCAGACACTCCCTTCCACCATCGGCGGCGACGCGATGCGGCTGTGGCTGGTAAAGCAAACCGGTGCAGGCTGGCGCGCGGCGACCTATTCGGTTCTGGTCGATCGGGCGATCGGCCTGATCGCACTGGCGATCATCGTGGTCGCAAGCCTGCCGTGGAGCTACGATCTGATAGCCAGTCCGCGCGGGCGCATCGCTCTGCTGCTGATCGACGTCGCTGCGATTTCCGCAGGGCTCGGATTTCTGTTGCTGGGTCACCTGCCCTGGAAATGGCTGACGACGTTCTGGCCGACCAAACATGTTCACGCCTGTTCGGTGATCGCAAACCGGGTCCTCTTCAGCGCCGGCACCGGGCCGAAGGTCGCGGTGTTATCCCTGCTCATTCACATCATGGCCGTCGTGATCGCCTGGTGCGCCGTGCGTTCCATCGCGGCATCGGCAGGCTTCGAGCAGCTCTTCATGCTGATCCCGCCGATCATGCTGATCACGATGCTGCCGATTTCCATTGCCGGCTGGGGCGTGCGCGAGGCGACGATGATGGTGGCGTTCGGCTATGCAGGGCTGGCGCAGACCGACGGCACCGTGGTGTCGCTGCTGTTCGGCGCGTCGTCATTCGTGGTGGGGGCCATCGGCGGGCTTGTCTGGATCCTGAGCGCCGAGAAAGCCGCAGCCCCTGACGACCTTGAACGGGCCGCCGAACTGACCGACGGCTAGGACGGCTTGGCCGGAACGGCGCACCAAGGCACCGGAAGCTGCGGCAGATACAACTCGTTCCACTCACAGATGCCTTGCGGCCCGGCGCGGCGGGTCATCGACTTGATGGCCTCGGCCTGGCTGATGCTGACATGAAGAACGATCAGCACCGCGCCGACCGCATAGGCCCATCTGTGAAATCTGAATTCGCTCAGACGGTCGAGCAGGATCATGCCCGCAATGATGATCAGCGGATCAGTAAGTATGAAATACTCGGCCTTCAGCCCGCGGCGGACGCCAAGCGCGTCGATGCCGATCGCCGACAGCATGAGAAAGGCCGCCTGCAACGCAACCTGCCGTTCGCCCCGCCGCCACGCATAGACGATGCCCGGCAAGATGAGCCATGTCAGGAAGACGGTCGGGCGCGGCGACGTAAACAAGAAGAATGTGTAGCGCTGCAGAACGCTCAGCGCACCGGACAGCAACAGGCCAATAGCCGCGAATGGCCCGCTCGCACCCGCCGCCGAGACCGCCTGCGGATCCGCGAACGTGAGCATTTCCTCAAGCGGGTTTAAAACAACGGCGACATTGCTGGTGTCGAAATGAATGAATAAAGCCAGCAGACCGAGCGCCGCGCCAGCCGCGACGGCGAACATCGCCGCAAGGGTTTCCGTCAACCGCACATGCCAGATTTTGGCGAATGCAATCATGCATGCGAAAATCCATCCGAGCAGTGCCGCCTGATAGACGCCGAACCTGCCAAAGAATAGCGGCTTCTCAAAAAGAATAATTTTCAACGACAGGGAGTCAGCAGCCGGCGGGTTGAGTCCAAGCGCAATCAGGGGCCGCGCCAGATAAAGCGTCAATACAGCGACCGCTGCCACAACCATGACGGCGAGCCATGCACGCGTCGTGTTATTCCAGAAGGCGCTGCTTGCGCCGGACGACGACCCGAACGGAAGGATCAGTGCCGGAAGTAGCGCAATCAGCAGGATTGCATGAATCTTGTTCTCCAGAGCCAGCATACAAAGCATCGCGGCAAAACCCATCGCCAGCGGCCGCCAGTTGGTCCCGCGCCGCGCAACCGCGATCAGGATCATCAGTGCAAACGCAAAGAAACAGCCCGCGATCATTTCGCTGCGCAGAATGCGCAGATGAACCGCGACGCCGCCGGAGAACGCAAACGCAAAGGTTGCGAGCAGCGCGACCCGCCAATCGCGAACAAGACGCCGCGCGAGACCAGCGAAAGCCAGAACAAACACCAGCGCGGTGAGAAGCGCGTACACCCTGCCCGCCCGGACCGCCGCGGTCATTGCCGCGTCGAAGGCCGGCACATTCGCCGCGGACGGGATCGCTGAAAGCGACGAGGCATCGAGAAGGCCGATCTGGTGGAGGAACTGAAACCAGCGGTTGAGCGAAGTAATTGTCAAATAGGCCGGATGCTCATGGAATACATATCGACCATCATTTAGCGACAGCGCCCTATATACGACCATCAGATCCATGTCGGCATTGCGCCAATAGATAATGAAATACCCTGCCAGCACAAAGGAACCGGCCAGCAGCAGCACAGTGACCAAGAGGCCGCCGCGCCATCCGAACGGCGTCAGACGCGCCAGAGCGTCGGGCCGGCCGTGGGCCTCGTCCGATGGGGATTGAGACGGTTCAACTGATCGGGACATGAGGCACTTCTGAATGATGAAGGGTATTTTGCTTGTGAAATAAACCGGTCAAAAGAACGGGCAATTCCTGCCCTCCGCACCGCATTTTCCATCAATAGAGAAACGAATGAAGACCGTCCACAAACTCGCTTTGGCGCGCCTTGCCTACCGCGGCGTTCACATGGCGCGTGCACTGGCCGGGCTCTCGGATCGGTCCGTGGTGACACGAAATGGCGTGACATACGATCTTGACCTGTCGCAGGGCATCGATCTCGCGATCTTTCTCGGCAACATGTTCGAGCGGGGAACGCAGAATGCATTGCGGAAATGGGTCAAGCCGTCGTCGCTCGTGCTCGACATCGGCGCAAACATCGGCGCGCATTCCCTCCCGCTCGCCCAGCTCGTCGGCCCGTTAGGGCGCGTGCTCTCCTTCGAGCCGACGGATTACGCCTACAAGAAACTGCTTCGCAACCTCGAACTCAACCCCGATCTTGCGGCGCGCGTGACACCATTCAACTGCTTTCTTGCGGCGAAGGACGAAGCGAAAGTGCCGTCCTCAATCTATTCGAACTGGCCGCTGACGCCGAGCGAATATCTGCATGCCAAGCATCTCGGTCAGGCGATGCCGACCGAGAAAGCCAACGCCCGCAGCATCGACGGCGTTCTCGCAGAGATGGGCAATCCGGCCGTGCAGCTTGTCAAACTCGACGTCGACGGGTTTGAAACCGAGGTCCTCCGTGGCGCGACGGCGCTGTTGCGCGACAGCCGCCCTGTGTTTCTGATGGAATTGTCGCCGTATGTGCTCGACGAACGCGGCTCGTCGCTGGAAGAGCTGCTCGCCTGCTTCGCCCCGCACGGGTATCGCTTCTATCACGAACGAACCGAGCGTCTTCTCCCCACGGCACCTGAAGACCTGCGTCGGTTGGTCGGCGACGGCGCAAGCATCAACGTGATCGCCCGCACCGGCTAACGCGAATCAGATCGCCTTGATCTTGAAGAACGCGAAGACCACCATTTTCAGCAACATCACGCCGTGACGAAACCGCGAGATCTGCGTCTCGCCGTAGGAACGAGCGGCATAGCGAATGGGAAGATCGATGGCCTTGAGGTTGAGTTTCGAGGCGCCGAAAATCAGGTCGAAATCGCCGAACGGATCGAAGTCACCGAAATAGGCTTTCCCATCACGCAGGCGATAGTAATCGGTCCTGCGCATCACCTTGGTACCGCAAAGCGTATCGGTGTAGCGCTCGTTCAGCAGCCACGAAAACAGATATGAGAATATCTTGTTGGCGATCAGGTTGAGAAACCGCATCGCATCTTCCTCAAGCGGATAAACAAGGCGTGAGCCGTTGATGAACTCTCCCTTCCCCGACTTGATGGCGTCCCAGAATTTCGGCAACTGTTCCGGCGGCATCGTGAGGTCCGCATCCAGGATCATCAGCACGTCGCCGCGCGCGACGTCGTAAGCCGTGAACACGGCATCGGCCTTGCCCTTGCCGGGCTGGCGCATCGCCTTGATGTCTTTCTCCGGGTACGCGGCCCTGACACGCTCGATTTCCTCGAAGGTGCCGTCCTTGCTGTGGCCCTCGATGAAAATGATCTCGATATCGTCGCAAAACTGCGGCAACCGCTGCACCGCGGGCTCGATATTGCCGCGTTCGTTGCGCGCGGGGATCACGACTGTTGCGGACTTCAGTTCATCTCCCGCCGCGCGCAGCGACCGGCACACGACATAATGTCGAAGCGCAAGCAGCCGGATTCCCGGAAGCACGCTGATAAAGCGATTGATGAGACGCCCGATCCCCAGCAGCGACACCGGCATCAGCAACCGCCGCTCCGCCTTGACCGGGTCCATGTCGGCCAGATCGGCAAGCGCCGCAACGTCATCGGGGGACAGGATGTTCTGCTCCGGATAAGGCATCCGCTGGCCGATGGCTTCGGCGAAACGCAGAACAGGCTGCCACAGATGCGAGAAATGCCCGATGACGATGCGCGTATGACGCGCGCACAATGGATGCAGCTGCGCCAGAAACTTCTGGCAATCGTCGAGCGATCCGATCGTGTCCTGCACCAGAATAAAATCGAACGGCCCTTCCAGCGCCTCGATCGTCGCAGCGTCTTCCGCGTCGCCGACTTTAAACGTCAGCTCTTGGTGCAGCCTTTGAGCCTGTGCGATCATGCCGGGGCTGAAATCGACACCAACGCCGTATGACGGGGCGAGCGCCGCGAGCGTATCGCCGGTGCCACAACCGATCTCCAGAACCCGCGCGCCCGCAGGAATCAGGAAGCGCAGATACTTTTCATCCTCGCGATGAAAGAACGACGATTTCCCGCGCCACTCCCTCCGGGAAGCTGCGTGCTTCTCCGAATGGGCAAGCAACATCTGTTTGCGAGAGGAAACTGGTTCTGTCATTTCGGGTAAATCAATGGTTGATGGGCAAACGGACGGTTACTTAAGACGAGCCGACTTACTCTGCCGGTCAAATTTTCACAAGCATTGTATGGCAGTTGGCCTGTTTCAACAGCATTCTCGTTTGCGCCAAACTGCCATATTTGGCTATAAGGAGGCCGCAAGCGACGCCTGTTCAAGTCACGCATCGCCTCGGGATGCAATTCGTTTGATCTAAGGGTGCATGCTGATGCATACCCGATCACCTAGGAACTGATTGTATAAATGTGCGGCATCGCGGGCATCGTCCAATTATCAAGATCGTCGTCAGCCGATGAGCTTGGGAACATCGCAAGATCGATGGATCTTTGCCTCGAGCATCGCGGGCCGGATGGACACGATGTATGGATCGATGCATCGGTCGGTATCGCGCTGGTCCATCGGCGGCTGGCCATCGTCGACCTGTCCCCCGCCGGCCACCAGCCGATGCACTCCGCCGATGGACGTTACGTCATCAGCTACAACGGCGAGGTCTACAGCCACCACGAACTACGCGCGGAAATGGAAGCCGCAGGCCACGTTTTTCGCGGCCACTCGGATACGGAAATTATTCTGGAATCGATCGCAGAACGCGGCATCGTCCCGACAGTTTCCCGTCTGATCGGAATGTTCGCGATCGCGGTGTGGGATAAAAAAGACCGCACGCTTTCGCTTGTCCGGGACAGACTTGGCATCAAGCCGATCTATTGGGCCAGGTTCGATGGACTTTTCATCTTCGGGTCGGAACTGAAGGCATTGCGCCAGCATCCCGGCTGGACCCCACGCATCAAGACCCAAGCGGTGGCCTCATTTATGCGGCACAACTACGTGCCCGCGCCCCATACGATCTATCACGACGTCTATAAGCTGGAGCCGGGAACGATCCTGACGCTTCCATGGCGCGGCGAGCCGAAACTAGAGAAATTCTGGGACGCAAGGCAGGTTGCGCTCACCGGCATCCAGAACCCGCTCGACGAAAGCGATGCTGCGCTCACCGATCGCCTCGAAACCCTACTGATCGATGCGATCGGCAAGCGGATGATGGCGGACGTGCCGCTCGGCGCGTTCCTGTCCGGCGGAATCGATTCATCGACGGTGGTCGCCCTGATGAAGGCCGCGAATTCCGGCCCGGTCAAGACGTTCTCGATCGGGTTTGAGCAGGCGGGATTTAACGAAGCGCCGTATGCCGCAGCAATCGCGCGGCATCTCGGCACCGATCACACCGAACTCATGGTAACGCCCCGCGAGGCGCTCGACGTCGTTCCGAAACTTGCCGAGATGTTCGACGAGCCGTTCGCCGACTCGTCCCAGATCCCGACCTATCTTGTCTCCGCCATGACCCGCAAGCACGTCACTGTCGCACTCTCCGGCGATGGCGGCGACGAGCTGTTCGCGGGCTATAACAGGTATCAAATGACATCTCGGTCCTGGCGGATGCTCTCGATGATGCCCGCGCCTCTGCGAAAAGCCGCCGCTTCTGCTGTCACGATGCTCAGTGCGGACCGATGGGACCGGCTGCTAAGCGATTTGCCGCGGAAACTGCTTCCGCCGCAGCCCGGCGATAAAATTCACAAGGCGGCATCCGTTCTGGGACTCAAAGACGGCAACGCCGTCTATCGGCGGCTCATCAGTCACTGGGATCCCGCCAGCCTGATGCCTGGCGTTCAAGAGACTCGCGGAGCGCTCTGGGATCAATCGGTAACCGAAGCGTTTCCGAACCTGCTCGACCGGATGCAGTATCTCGATCTCGTGACATATCTGCCGGACGACATCCTGACCAAGGTTGACCGCACCAGCATGGCGGTTGGGCTGGAAGCGCGGGTGCCGTTACTTGATCACCGCGTGGTCGAACTCGCCTGGCGTCTGCCGCAATCCGTCAAAATCCGCGACGGCGTAACCAAGTGGCTGCTCCGTCAAGTCCTCTATCGTCATGTGCCGAAAGAGCTTGTCGAACGCCCCAAAATGGGATTTGGCGTTCCCCTCGGAGAATGGCTGCGCGGACCGCTCCGGGACTGGGCGGAAAACCTGCTTTCCGAAAAGTCCCTTCAGGACAGCGGCTGTTTCAACGTCGCGCTGGTTCGCAGGTACTGGAGTGAGCATCTGTCGGAACAACGCAACTGGCAGTATTTGCTTTGGGACGTCCTGATGTTCGAGGCATGGCGTGCGCGCTGGGGCTAAGCCGATCAAACGATCAGACACGCACCCCGGGGATGTCGCGAGGCAACCGGCCCGCGAGAAGCCCGCGATACAGACCTTCGTATCGTTCAATGCAGGCATCCAAGGAGAAATGCTCTTCGATACGCTTCCTGCCCGCTGCGCCCAGCCGCGCGCGCAACGCCGGATCGTGCGCAAGACGCACGATGGCTTCCGCAAGCGCCGCCGGATCGCGTGAAGGAACGACGAAGCCATTCTCGCCTTCCAGCACGGCTTCCGCATTTCCCCCGACATCTGTCACGACCATCGGAAGTCCCGCCGCCATTCCTTCCAGAATGGCGTTCGAGAATCCCTCTTCGTGAGAACAAAGCAATCCAATATCCGATGCTGACAACAAATCCGCGACGTCGGTACGTTGCCCTAGCATCGATACGTGGCCATCGATGCGCAATTCACTGGCCGCCGCCTCGATATCAGCCCCCGGGCCATCGTCGCGGCCAACGATCAGAACCTGCCAAGGCCCGCCTATTTTTTCATGCGCGATTCCGAGGGCTGCGATCAGATCGAGATGGCCCTTGTAGCCGATGAGGTTGGCAACAATGGTAAGGACCAGCGTCCCGTCATCGATCCCCAGCGAGGCGCGCACCTTTGCTCTGTCCGTCTTGCCCGCCGCCGGCATATCAATGCCATTGTAGATAAGGCCCAACTTGTCGAGAGGAACCTTTTCGTCATCCCGCAGCTGATGGACCACCGCCCGTGAATTTCCGAGGATCGCATTCATCCTGCGGTGAAAGATCATCTCCATCCGCCGCACGCCGGGATATGCCTTCTGATAGAAGCTGAGACTGCGGCGGCTCATGATCTTGACCTTCACACAGGCGAGCGTCGCCGCAGTTGCGCCGATCAGATAAGCCGCGGGCAGGAAAAAATGACCGATCCGCGGGCGGACGCGAAGCATCATGTAAGTTAGGTGCACTCCGACGAGCACGAGACGCAGGGCCCTTACCGGAAGAACATTCGCGACCGCAGTCCGATCAACCGGCGGAAGGAGGACCTTTACGCCCGCCGCCTCCAGATCCTGCCGCATCGGGCCATCGCCGGCGAGACTGTAGATCGAGACGCCCCACCCCTTTCGTTTCAGTGCACGCGCGACGTTTGACAGATGTCTTTCCGTCCCGCCAATACCGAGTTCACCGATGACAAAGAAAATATCCTGCAACGTTTACATTCTCACGAATTCGACGAGGACAACGGAAGGCCCACGATAAGTCACACGCTCCCTGAAACTCAGGAAGCAACACCATTGGAAGCGTCGGCGCCTTTTCGCGGAACGAGAAATCCCATCCTGAATTCCCTCGAAATCTATCCCGACAATCGCCGAAAAGGCAGCTTCCGGCAATCGATAGGAAGACTTGATGATCTGGCGAAGGCGGCCGGAACTGGAGAATTTATCCGAGGGGAATACGTCGCATCCGTATGAGTCGTATCCGAGATCAGGAAGGGCAGCCGTCAGTTTGTCCTCACCGCATCCGAAATCCAGCGTCTTGACGGGCTGCCTGTTCGAGAGCTTCGCAATGTCGGCGATGGCCCGATCGACAAACGCCGCCGTCAGTTTCAGGTCTTCAGAATGCGACCACATGCAATGTCCTTTGCGCAATATCAGGCGCGCGGCCTGTCAAACCATGAAGTATCACGCCTGCACGCCCGACTGATGCGAAAAAGAAAGTCCGAAAAATCCTATTGCCTGACGATTTCGCGGAAAAGATCGATCCACTGCGCGGATATTTGATCGACGCTGTTGGCGGCGACCGCCTGAGGTGCGGACATGCCGAGTGTCGTGAGCCGTTCGCTGTCCGCGAGCGTTTTCGAAAGCGCCCCGGCGAGCGAGCGAGGATTCTCAGGTTCGCACAATACGCCGTATTCGCCATCTCCAAGAAGTTCGCGGATCGATTCCTCGGAATTGGCTGCGATCACAGGCAAGCCGGACGCCAAAGCCTCCAGAATGACATTGGGATAACCCTCATAGCGAGCGGGATGAACAAATGCATCCGCCGAACGATAGACCGCAACGATGTCACTCACCGACGCCATGAGAAAGACGCGGTCTTTCAAGCCGTAGGCCGCAATCTTGTTCTCGAGTTCGACCTTCATCGGACCGTCTCCGTAGATCGACAGATCCCACTCCGGGATAGCGGCTGCGGCGAGAGCGAACGCTTCAATCAGAATATCGAATCCCTTTTGCGGCGTAAGTCGGCCGACAGCCAGAAGCTGCTTTCTCTGTCCAAGAATCTTTGCCGTTCTCGCGCCGGGATGGAACCTTGCAAGATCGACGGGGTTTGCAATGACCCGTGACGCTACGCCAACGCGTTCTGTCATCCATTGCGCAATGTCACCGCTCTGGACGACAACTGCGGCAGCCTTTCCGTAGGTCAATTGACGCAGGCGCGCCCATAGTTGCGCAAGTGGATGATGCGCCGGATGAACGCGTTCGGACACGACGATCGGCTGCCTGGTGCCCAGCCCCGCCAAGATCGCGAGCACATTCGTCTCCGTCACGAATGAAACAGTCACATCCGGCCGAAGCTCGCGCAGACATCGGCGCAGCGACCGGATACGGGTCAAATTGTTACCGAGCGCACTTGCAAAACCGCCGCTCGCGGCGGTCAGATCGAGCGGAATGAGGTCGACGGCCGGGAGAAGCGGATAGGCCGGAGCGACGCCGGGCTTCTCGAGCGTGATGACTGAAACAGCATGCCCCTGACGACTCCAGGCATTGGCCAGCAGAACGGCAACCCGCTCTGCCCCACCGAAGCGCAGCGAAGCGATGACAAACGAAATCCTTAGCAAGGCTCTATCCAGGCAAGGTCGGTATCAAGCTAGCGATACCATCCGTCCCGCTCTTCCCCGAGAGTGGGAGTTTTCTTGCGCAACAGACTGGGGCCGAGATCGACGGTCATGAGAATATCTGTGATCTTCTGACCGACGTTTCCGCTGCCGTAAGGATTGACGACATGACGGCAGAGATCGCGGAAGCTCTCATCGAACAGCGATTTTTTCATAGCCGCAAGAATTTCCGAGAAATCATAGCCGGTGTTGATCGCATTCTCTGCCCGCAGACGTCCATCCTGCCGCGTTCCGACATTGACCCCCGGACAACCAAAGGCCGGGGTTTCCTTGATACCGGAAGATGAATTTCCGACGCACACCACGCGATATTTCGCGTCACGCGATAGCCCGAGCAGCCCGTGATAATTCGGCTGTCCAAGCGACGGGTAGATCTGAATGTCCTTCGGAAGGCCGGCCTTCTTCCATTTTTCGATGGCGCCGATGATGGCGCGGCCGCCCGCATCGTTGTTCGGATAGGTGACGATCACCTGCGCCCCGAGAACAGCAATCTCCTCAAGCGCGCGCAGCGACGGTTCGATCTGCGCGACGGCATGCTCCGCGTCAAGCGCGACGGAATGCTGCGTGAAAACGACAATGGGTCGGGTCAAATCGAGGTTGTAACGCTTCGCAAGTTCGGCGGCGGATGTGATGCGGCCAAGCTCAATCAGGTCGAGATCGACAAAACCCACCGTGTGGACGCGCCAGCGCTCCTCACCCATCGCAAGGATACGATTTGAGGCCATCGCGTTGGTCGTGAAGTGCAAATGTGACAGCTTGGTCATGGCATGCCGGACGGAATCATCGAGAGCGCCGCCTTCGGTTACGTCGCCGCCTTCGATATGCGCCACGGGAATTCCCATCTGGCTGCCGGCGACAACAGCGGCGAAGCCTTCAAAGCGGTCGGCATAGACAACCAGAATATCCGGACGAATTTTCGCGAGCGTATCGACCATCGCCAACACGCCGCTTCCGATCGCATTGGCTGTTGCGGTCAGATTGTCCTCAGCCATGTTGATCACGATTTCGCTCGCAACCTTGAAGCCATCGCGTTCGATTTCGGAAAGGGTACCCCCGAAATTGCGGTCGAGGTGCGCGCCGGAGACCAGCAGATGGAAATCGACATCCTCACGATCGTTCAGAATTTTGATCAAGGGATACAGGAGGCCATATTCGGCGCGATTTCCCGTAAAAACTGCAATACGTCGCTTTGTCATTTCCAACCTGAGTTCAAGAGCATCTGTATTCCGGCTTCGAGTGTTGTTTGCGACGACCATCCGAAATCACGGACGGTCGATGAAATGTCAAGAAGGAGCACGGACTCTCGCGGCGGCATACGCCCAATAACTTCCCTACCCGGTTGGCCGTCGAGGCGAAGTATCAGCTTCGCGAGGCTTTCACAGGATATTCCGCGCCCGCTGGCTAGATTGTAAATGCCTGTCGCGGTCCCGCACGCCATAGCCCCCAGCGCCTCAGCCGCATCTTCAACCCACAAGTAATCCCGCACGGGCGTCATTTCGCGGATGGCAATTGGGTCCGATCCGCCGAGTTGCGATAGAATGTCGCTAAATATCGTGCCCGATGACATCCCGCGCCCAAAAATATTGGTCGCCCGGGCGACAACGCCATTCCGTTCGAGAAAAAGAGCTTCGACGGCGAGTTTCGCTTGCCCGTAGACTTTCTCGACCTCGCTCGAGGTTTCATCAGGACGCCTCGGCAGATTCTTGCGATCGCCGTACACAGCTGCCGAAGACACGTATATAGCGCGCTCATATGCATGTTCGAGGAGCGCCGTGGCCTGCATTTCCATGCGAGAAATATGCCTATCGCCCTCGATATCGACAGACGCGATATGAGGCGGCTCGGCAAGATGAACGAGCACGGCGCCGGACGGCGGTTGAAAATCGGAATAATCGGAAACCCGCTGGACTTCAAAACCAATGCTGCTGGCCACAGCCCGTCGGGAAAGCGCGATCACAGAGACATCCTGTGTGGTCAGATAGGCAGTCAGATGACGTCCGATGAAGCCGGACGCCCCTGTTACGACGACAGGCCGCTTCACGCGCTGAAGTCCTCCCAGGACAACTGAGCACCTTCCGGCAAATCACGACTTGCTTTCCGCCCGATGCATTCCTCGAATTGCCGGGCATGAATCGGTCCCGTGCCTGGCCGTTTTACCCACAAATTTTCCCGGGTCAGCGTCTCACCCGCTTTGACCGAGGCAACAGTGACGACGGATGCATAGGCGAAGTCGATCACTGGTTTTTCTTCAGCGAGAATCGTCTTTCCACCGCCCCTGGCCAGCCAGATCGCCTTGGATCCCTCGACGAGATCGTTCAGTTCAGAAGGCTCGATCGAAATGCTGATGTCCGGTCCGGGCCACGTTCGCGAGATCGTGAAATGCTTCTCCAATATGCTTGCCCCAAGGGCGACGGCACCAAAGCATGTGTAATTGCCGTGTGAATGGTCGGAGAGACCAACCGGAACACCGGGGAATACGTTCATGAGATCGGCAATGCCGCCGAGCCTGACTTTCTCGTAAGGCGTCGGATACATGCTGGTGCAGTGCAGAAGCGCAAACGGCGTATTGTGCTTGCGCATCACCGCGACCGTTTCTTTGACGGATGCCAGATCGTTCATGCCGGTCGAAACGATCATCGGTCGCCCCATACGGGCAATATGATCGATCAGGGGGAGATTGTTGCATTCCCCCGAGCCGATCTTGAAGCCCGGCACATCCATATCGAGAAGGCGATCAGCCGCTTCGCGCGAAAACGGCGTGGAAAGATAAATCAAACCCCTTTCGCGGCAGCGTGCCTGCACCCTGCGCTCTTCATCGGCATTCAATTCGCAACGCTTGATGATGCCCCAAAGCGATTCATCGCTGATGTCGCCGGGCTTCATGTCGGTGACAATCATCTCTTTTTCGGTGATATGGCACTGAAATTTGATGAGCTCGGCACCGGCCTCGGCGGCAGCATCCACCAGGGCCAGCGCCTTGTTGACATCGCCTTCGTGGTTGATGCCGACTTCGGCAATCACCAGCGGAGGATGGTCAAGACCGATTTTTCGGCCGGATATTTCAAATTCACCCATTGCGAAACTCCACCTCGCCGGCACCTGAAAGAATAGGTGACGATGTTGAAAATAGCTGCGCCAAAGCCTTTTCGCAGCTGTCTACCGATAGATCGTAGTACTGTCGCACGTATTCGCGCGCGTCCTTCGCCCATGCTTGCCGTGCTGGGAGAGTTTGGGCACGAAGTTGCGACAGCACGCTTGCAAAATCGTCCGGATCGCTGACGCTGATCGACAGACCGCCAGCGTCAAACAGTGCATCGTCGCTGGCAATGCCACCGTCACCGACGTGAATAACCGGTACCCCCGCAGCCAATGCCGCGAAACACGCAGTCGTCCCCTTGTAAAGAAGAACGTCCGCTTCGCCGAGCGCCAAGTCCATGGTGCTATGGGGCGACAGTACAAACCGCCGGTCGGAAAGATCAATCCCGGCTGCCGCCAACACCGGCCGATGATCAAAGGACGGATGAGGCTTTATGACGATTGTCAGGCTCTCGACCGCGCTCGTCGCCGACTTCACCCAATCCAGAAACCGGCCGTTGTCGAACGCTCCGCCCAGCACCACCAGCAAACGCAGATGCGCACTTGGAGCCCGAACTGGGAGCGAGAGACATTTTTCGATATTCGGGTTGCGAAACGCATACTGCCGGGACGAGAGAATTGGCGCCCAATCGCCGAGACGCAGGAGCGCGCTTCGCATCGCGCTCCCCAGTGTGATGGTCAGATCGAAGTTCGGCCGGCGTTGCAGCACATCAGCGCGCGTTCGATATCGTTGAGCGGAAGGTATCACCGGGCAATGGAAGAAACCAACTGTCCGCGGTTTGGGACTTGTTTCATTGGCCGCCGTTTCGACCGCGAATTCCCAGTTGCTGTTTTCCTGCATGCAAACGATCTGACGCGGAGCGACGGTGCGGAGAAGATTCCGCATGGCGCGCTCAACGACAAACCAATCCGCCAGCGCGCGAACATGACCGTAGGATTCGATCAGGGCAGCACGCGCCAGCGGATCGCGCGTCGCTCCGGAGTGGAGACGAAAACGCCAGGCACGCCGGAGACAGTGCCAGACATCGCCGAGAGAGAGAAACTCAAATATGAACGCGACGGGAAATCCTTTGAAGTCGTCAGCAGCTTTGACCTGCTCGGCGGGGTCGCCACCGTTTCGCAGCATCAGCGCCACTGAACCTGTTCGCTTCAGGCCTTCCGCCGGCAACGGTCCAAGATAGGCATCGCGCCAAACGCCATCCGACGGGGGTAAAAATCCAGCTTCGATCCGGCTGACGAACAGCGTATGGACATGGCCCGGAATCGGTGGGGCCCTTCGGATCCGCCGAACGCTTCGAACATGCCTCACGTTTTCGATCAGCCAGACCAGGGCGTTCAGCAACCGAAGGATGGCCGCCTTCGCGCGCCGCAAAGCCCAATGGAGCTGCGACTTGCGGTCAGAAATGATCGCAACAGCTGCATGCGCGCCAAATCTTTCCTTCAGATAAGTCGCCGTCACCTGTGAAGACACCGTCAACACAAACCGCCCCCGCGCTTTACGGCCGAGCGTTTCCAGACGTGCTGCCAGTTCCAGCGCGGCGGGCAATTCCGACATGTTCGGCTGCCACTCCGCAACCGGCAAATACCACCAGGCCTTGCTGGCATTGCGGTCGGCAAGACTCCGATGAAGATCGAAAATCGACTCGATGGCCAATTCCGCGACGTCACCATCGACGCGCGGCAATTCGACGGCATCAACCGTAACAGCCGCCACTTCGAGCGGTTGCAGCAAGCGAACTTCTCCGGGACGCAACGCTCCGGCGCTGGCTTCCAGCCGCACGACGACACGCGGCGAATGAGATGCAGCCTGCGGCGTCATTGAATATCGGTCGGCGGCGTCAAGTTGGAAAGCTCCACCAGGCGCATAAAGCGGGGCTCTTGCGCCGAGAGCCGTTCGAACTCATCGACGGCGATCATCTTCCCGGCATCGAACAGCGCGATGCGATCGCAGCTTCGGATTGTGCGCAACCGATGGGCAACAATCAGCGTCGTGCAAACGCCGCGCAGATTTTGCAGCAGCTTGATGAAGCGGTCTTCGGTTTCGACATCGAGCGCCGAGGTCGCTTCGTCAAGCACCAGCAGACTGGCATTCTGATAGAGTGCGCGGGCAATACCCAAACGCTGCCGCTCTCCGCCGGAGAGCAGTTTTCCAGCCTCGCCAATAGGAGAAAGCATCCCAAGCGGCAAACGCGAAACCAGCGACGTCAGCTGCGCCATTTCCAGCACCGAAGCGACCCGGGCATCGTCGATTTCATCGTCGCGCAGGCCAAGCGCCACGTTCGACCGTATTGTTCCGGACACAAAGCCTATTTGCTGCGGCACATACGCTACCATCCGCCGCCATGAGATCAGATCGTCGTAGATGTTGCGGCCGTTCGCCAGTATCCGGCCGGAGGTCGGCGTGATGACGCCGAGGACCAGATCCGAAAACGTCGTCTTGCCCGATCCGGACGATCCGACGATGCCCAACGACGATCCGTACGGAATCTCCAGATTGATACCCGAGACGGCTTCTTCTTTTGTATTCTGATATTGAAAGCTGAGGCCTTCAAGGCGAAGTAGCACGGGTTCGCGGGTTGTTCCAGGAATCGGCGCATCAATCGAGGCCGGCGCTTCGAGTTGCCAATCATCCAGATGATCAAGCTCTTCACGCGCCAAATCGATCGGTGCCTCCAGCGTACGAAGTGACTGCATCGCTGCCAGGATGCGCGACACCGAAGGAAGAATGCGCAAAGTCGAAGCGCCAAACAGGCTGATCAAACCGATCGACGCTGCTGCGTCGCGGCCGGTCAAAGTGACCCCGACGAACAAGGCGATAGCCGCCAGCATCGCAATCTCGACGAGATAGCGCGTGCTTGTAGCATAGAGCATCTGGCTCGCCTGATTGTGAGCGAGCAGCGCCGTTTCCACCTCGTACTTCTCAAGGAACCGCTTGCCACGGCCGAGGACCCGGATTTCCTTGAGGTTTCCGAACGTTTCATTGACGAGACGCAAGGTACGCTCCGCAGCGATGCGGCTCTCGGCGCTGATACGGCTCAAGTATCGCGCCGTGAACAGATAGATGGCGAGCCCGGCAGCCAAAAGAATTCCAAGTGCGGAGAGCGCTGCAGCCGGATTTGCATAGAGCAGCACCGCAAAAAGCAGCGCCACCGTCATCGCTTCCGATACGATCAATATGACTTGATAAACAAATGTGGAGGAAACCTGGCTCCCCAGAGAGTTCACGACATACGCAAAAAAACTGGTGTCGCGTTTCAGCGATTCCAGATACGGCATGCGAAGATACTGCTCGAACAGCCGGTTGGCGAAATCCGCCGAGGCGCGCTGCATGGTTTGGAACTGCCAGCGGAAGATGGCGATGCTGATCAAGTTCTTCATCACCAGCGCAACGATCATCAAGACAACCAGCAAGATGAGGAAGTCGCGTGGGGTGCTGAACCCAAGAAATCGGTAGACGTCGCCGATGATCGGCCGCGTCGCTACCGTTTCGGGTGAGACCAGGAGCAGAATGACCGGCAAGACCATCGAGATGCCGAGCGTTTCGAGCACCGAGAGCCAAATAACCGACGCAAGCATCCACGGTATCCGCCGCTTCAGCGATTGATCGAGGACGCGCCAGCCTCGCGTAAGAATTCGCAACACGCTATTGCGGCCCTTTGCGGCGGGCCGTCATACCGACATTGGCGTAATAAACGCCTGTCCGGTCGAGAGCATCGATGATTCGCGCAGCACCATTAACCAGCGCACAGAATGGAATCCAAACCGGCAACAGCAGCCCCTTCACGATTCTTGTCGTGCGATTGGCGTTCATCGACGTATCGATGAAGGTGAGCAGCATGTTGCCGATCACAGCGCCTGCGCGACCGAGCTGCACGGTCTCTACCGCTTCATACTCGGGTTCGAAAAGACAACGAACGCCATCGGTCGTAAATCGCGCATAGTCGTGCGGCAGCCCGTGCGCCATGAATATAAAAGGAACAGTCAGGAGAATCTGGCCGCCGGGGCGCAACACGCGGGCCATTTCGGACAAAAGATGCGTCCGGTCCGAGACATGTTCCAGCACCTGTGTAAAGACGATGGAGTCGACCGAAGCATCCTCCAGCGGCCAGCGATCTTTTGGACCGACCAGAATATCAACGCCCGGCCCCGGCGCGAGATCGAGGCCAGTGTATTTCGTCACGCCTTCCCGGCCCTCGCTCGTCCATGCTTCGTAAGGCCGCCGGCCGCAACCGACATCAAGAACGTGCCCCTGCAACTCGCGCGTCTTCACTTTCTGCCAAGCGTGGGTCTCGGCAAGAAAGAGATACTGAAAATGCCAGAACCGATAGTCCGGATGCTTTCCGCAAAGCATCCCGTAGACGCGATCATACAAAGCGCCCAGAGCCGAAGCATTCGAACGTGCGTCCGGCATCGTCACCACGCCGTCAACCCGCCGTCGACCGCAAGGACTTGACCCGTGACATAAGCGGAAGCGTCGGATGTCAGAAAAATCAGCGCCCCGACAAGATCCTGCGCTTCCGCCATGCGCCCTAAAGGCACCCGCGCCGAGTATTTTGCGTTGAATACATCGTTCTGGCCTGACTGCACGCCGCCGGGCACCAGGCAATTTACACGCACACCACCTGCCCCCCATTTTGATGCCATGTGCCGCATCAAACCAATCACGCCCGCCTTCGACGCCGAATAGACCGCCGGCGAACCGATCTGATGTCCCTGATAGGATGAGCCTTCATAGATACGCTGATCAGGCGCGACAATGCCATAGATAGAGCCGGTAAGTACGATGCTGCCACCACCCCGCTTCACCATGCCCGGTGCGACCAGACGTGACAGGAAAAACATAGCATCAAGATTGACCGTCATGATTTCGCGCCAAAGCGCAACGTCGAAGTCTTCATCAGCTCTGAAGAATTCCGCGAGATCGGGGCCCTTGGTTGCAGCGTTATTGTGCAGGATATCAATCGGCCCCAGATCCCGCTCGACGGCGGCAACGAGCCGCGCAAAAGTTTCGGGCTTTCGAAGATCACATGAATAGGCAACCGACGGTTGGCTGAATCGGGTACACAGATCGGCTGCGAGCTTCGCCGGCGCCTCTATATCGATCAGCGCCACGCGCGCACCGGCTCCCGCCAGCGCTTCCGCGAACGTGTGGCCGAGAATCCCTGCCGCACCCGTGACCAAGGCTGTCTTGCCTTGCAGTGAAAACAATTCACGGATCACAGCGAAACTCCCTGCTGTCGCGACATCAAGAATTCGACGAACGTCCAATCTAGCTCACTATCAATGTCGATGCTCCGCTCGGGCGGCATCACGTAAAGGCGGGTATTTCCCGTGAACACTTTAGGGCCAGCCAGCATGGATGCGCGCGTCCAGGCATAGATAGAAGCGTTCATGTCAAAGCAAGATGGCGCGTCCTGACGTCGCGCGATGGCCGACGGCTTCGACAAGACGACAGCTCCATCCGGCAATCGCTCTACCAGGTTGAAGTAGGGCGATCGCCGCGCCGGAGTTCCGGTAATGACATTGTCAGCCCCGCTGTTCGTCAACAGATCGACCGCGCCGCGAATATCATCCGGGTGGCGGAGCGGAGCCGTCGCGTCGAGGTCGACGAAGATGCTGAAACCGCGTCCGGTCACTCGTTCCGCCTCATCAACACAGTGGCGGATCGCTGGCGGCTTTGCCGCGGTATCGCTCGCCATTTCGTCCGGGCGCTTCACCAGAATATCGGCACCGCCGCGGCCAGCCACCTCAAGAATGGCGGGATCGTCGCTGCTGACCGCAATGTGTGCGAACAATCCGGAATCGGCCGCCTGACGAATAGAATGCACGATAAGCGGGATTCCTGCGAGCAATCGCACATTTTTGCCAACCACGCCTTTCGATCCGCCGCGTGCGCAGATGGTGCAGAGTCTGATGTCAGCTGTCATTTTTCCGCCAGAGCTATCCAGCGCCGATCCAAGCTCGCCGTCTCTATGGCGGCAAGCAACTGGATGATCGCCGCCCCTTCCTTCCAGTCACAGAGCGCTCCATCGTTCTCGCCAAGAACGGCCTGCCACATTCGACGATAACTTTCGTTTGCCGCGGTCTTGAAGTCGTAATGTTTGCCGTCACAAGTAAGGCTTCCGTCGATAAGGTCTGCGCGATAGCGCCGAGTTGCCGTCGTAATCGCGATAAACCTGGAGGGCTCGGGGTCAATTCCATTAAGCGTGAGCGTCACTTGCGGGCATCGGTCACAGGCAGCCAGAATAGACCACGCATCGTCGCTGTCCACGGTCTGCGTCGTGTAACGCCCGCCGATTGCGGCCACCTGCGTCACCTCTCCAAACAACATCACGGCAAGGTCGAGTTCATGTGAAAGATCACGAAGGATACCACCGCCCATACTGCTATGTGCCGAGTAGATCGACGCAGGCGCGCGGCCGGGACGCCAGCTATCGTATCGCTGTCCAACATGAATTTGCGCAGCGATACATGGCTCGGAAGCTGCTTTCAGCCTATTTAGCAATTCCATAACAACAGGCAGAAATCTCAGGTTGTATCCGACGAAGATCGGGCCTTTCGGCCGCGCCGTCGCAAGATCCTCAACTCGCGCCACCAGGGGCTTGTCAACCAGAACACGGCCCTCGAAATCCAACCGTGCGAGCTCAGACAAATCGTCCGCATGCCGCGCTGTCTCGGTTGCGATGACCGCTACATCGGCGCGATATGCTGCCAGCGCCGCGGCGATTGAGGCAAACTGCCCAACATCCGCGCGCCGGCTGACCGTCACCGGATGATGCCCTAGAGATTGCACGATATCTCGATGCCGCTTGCCGATGGAGCCTTGCCCCACAACAAGCACATCCCTTCTCGTTGCGGTCATTTGCGCGGTCAAATTGCGGTCTGAATTTGCTGGCGCGCCAGATCGAGATCCTGCGGCACGCCTATATCGATCCAGTAGCGGCGGATCATATAGGTCGAAATCGGCATCGATTTCTTGACCATCACCGCCAGGAGATCGGTCATATCGAAAAACTCACCCTTCGGGATTTCGGCGATGATGGAGGGATCAAGCACGTAGATTCCCGCGTTGATCAGCCACGTATGCTCGGGCTTCTCCGATATTCGCATCAACTGCGTGCCGGCAAGATCGATGACCCCGTAGGGCACCTGGTAGCTGAACTCACGAACGCCGACGGTCGCTGCGGCTCCGTGATTGAGATGGTATTCGAGCATATCCTGAAAACTTGTCGTGGTCAGGACATCGCAGTTCGTCACAATGAACGGTGTGGTCGGCAGAGACGACATGAGGCTCAGCGCACCCGCGGTGCCAAGCCGCTTTGGTTCGCGCAAATATTCAATCTTGACGTTCCAGCGGCTTCCGTCACCGAAATAATCTTCAATCATCTCGCCCATATGATTGATGGCGAACGTGAAGTTCTGGAATCCCTGCGTCACCATGCGCTCGAGGATGTGTTCGAGAATAGGTTTGTCGCCAACCGACACCAGCGCCTTCGGTATTGTCTCGGTAATCGGATGAAGCCGCTTGCCACGACCACCCGCCATGATGACAACAGGATAATCGATCTTGATCCCGGTACGCGCAGGGTTGATCGACTCGATTCCGACGACGCAACCTCTCTCGTCAACCAGGGGGATTTGGTCGATACCTTTCTCGCGCATCAACGCAACCGCCTGGCTGCGCCCGCTGCTCGCAGGCGCCGAGGTCGGATGAGGATTGTAAAAGCTCCGTATAGAATCCTCCAGCGTCGCGCCGCTAAGCAAGGCGCGGCGCAAATCACCGTCGGTGAAGGTTCCGATCAACCGTCTGCCCTCATCTACAATCAGAATGATCTGCCGCCCGCTTTCATCGAGAAGCTCCGTCGCCCTGCGCAGCGCAACGTCCGGTAGAACGCAGATCTTGTTGATATCAAGCATGACTGACTACTTCTCCGGCACGAACGAAGCCCTTGTACGGCACACTACAGTTTTGAATGAGCACGGCTCCGGGGCCCACATGCGCACACTCGCCGACGGTCACACCACCGCAGAGAATCGCGCCAGGCGCGATGTGAGCGTGGGCACCGACGACGCTGTCGTGATCGATCGACGCTCGCGTATTGATAATGACGTTGTCGGCGATCACCACGTTGGTTTGAAGGATGCACCCCGCCATCACCTGCACGCCGCGTCCAATTTTCGCTGATCCGGCGATAGTGGCGCTTGGATGAATAACGGTGGCGAACCTATAGCCGCGTTCAATGAAAGTTCTATAGAGATCACCGCGCTGCTGCGTCGGAGCAATCGATCCGATACCAATTACGAGGTCAATCTGCGCCGGCGCATAGCGGCTTCCGAGACCCGTGTCATGTCCAAGATAGGGTCCAATATTCCGTTGGCTGGCCTCAGGTGCAGTGTAGCCGGCAATCGCAAACCCGGCCGCCCGCGCCGTCTCCGCCAGTACTGCGGCGTGACCGCCGCCGCCTATGATTACGAGAGGTCGCATCGCGTCACGGATCCAGCGGTTCAAACCGGCGATAGACACGCTTGACCGGCCTGCCGATTCTGTCCCACAACGCCATCGGCGACAGCGCCGTCTCCGGGCGCAGCAAGACGATGTCCCCTTCCGTCAACGTCTCTCCGGCCGCGATATCGCGCGCTGCATAAATGCCGCGGCGCGCCAGAGCAATATTTTCCAGCTCTGAGGGCTGCGGACCCTTCGCACCTGCTCCCAACGCGTTTTCGACAGTACGAATATCGGCGATCAAACGTGTCAGTTCGACAACGTCGAGAGAGGCACCGTGATCGGGGCCGGACAGCGTCTTATCGAGCGTAAAGTGCTTTTCGATAACTGTTGCGCCTCGTCCCACCGCCGCTACTGCAATCGCCGTGCCCAACGAATGATCGGAAAAGCCGACTGGAAGCCCGAACCGCTGAGCAAAGGTGTCCATTACCCGTAGATTGATATCGTCCACCGGCGCCGGATAAGCAGTGGTGCATTGGAGGATGCAAACGTATTGCCGCAACGCCAGCTTTTGCCTCTGCCATGCCGGATCAAGAGCTGCGCGACCCAGCGTCTCGCCTTTGGCATCGACAGCAAACGCAATAAGACCAAGCGCGACTTCGACCTCTTCGATGGAAGCCATCCCTGTAGAAAGCAGGATGGGAAGACCGCTGCCCCCCGCTGCGAGCAACAACTGCGGATTGGTGATTTCGCCGGATGGAATCTTGATACGCTTGATGCCGACTTCATCGATCAGAAACGCAAGACTTTCAGCATCAAATGCAGTCGACATAAACTCGATGCTGGCATCGGCACAGGCTCGCGCCAGAACGCGATGCGCCGCCTCGTCGAGTTCGAGCGCCTTGAGCATCTCATGCTGAGAACCTTCGGCACCAATGGCTTGCTTCTGGTATGGCGTCTTGGTCGCGTCTTGCGTCACCAGCTTGTCGGCGCGGAAGGTCTGGAATTTGACCGCATCGGCACCAGCTTCAGCGGCAGCCGCCACCATGTGCAGTGCGCGCGGGAGCGAGCCGTTGTGATTGACCCCACCTTCGGCGATGACGAACACGCGGTCACTCGCCACACGATTACTCACCATGGCGCGTCCACCTTCACAGCTCGAACAGGGCTATTCGAAGGCTCAGAATAAAACGCCTTCTGCAACAATCGATCCAGCGGGAATCCACATAAGACATCGACGATCTTCGAGGCGGCATGTCCATCGCCATATGGATTCGCACGGATTTTTGCGCGCTCGAGGAATTGCGGCGAAAGCGCCGTTTCCAAAGCACGCTCAATAGCCGCTTCCTCGCTAACGCAGTCAATCACCGACGGCGCACGTAGCCTGCCCTTTTGCCGATCGCCGATATTGACGACCGCGACACCCAATGACGGAGCCTCGATGATGCCACTCGATGAATTTCCCATAACGACGTCAGCGGCGGCCATCGCGCTGAGATAGCCGCGCTGACCGAAACTGGCTATCGCGACAACATGAGAATGGCTGCGCGCGAACTCTTCAATCTCCGCGATCATCGCCCGCCCTCCGAAGTCCGCGTTCGGATACGTCATGACGACGGTGTAGTCGTGCCGCCGGGTGAGCACATTAAGAAGCGGCCGGATTTGCTGCTGCGGACTGCGGAGCGACAACGTTTCGGGATGCAGCGTTGCCAGAATGATGCGGCGGCCGGCCGGCAACTTGAATTCAGCCTCAAGCTCGTGCCGCGACATCGGCTCCAGAGCACGCACCGTATCAAGGCCGATCGCACCCACATTGAATACGCGGTCCGGCTGTTCGCCCATCTGGATCACGCGCCGGGCATATTCCTCGGCGGCGGTAAAATGCAGGTGCGACATCTTTGTAATGGCATGACGCATCGAATCGTCAACAGCACCCTCGGTTAATTCGCCGCCATGGAGGTGCGCGACGGGTATGCGCAACAGCAATGCCGTTTGCACGGCCGCCAAAATCTCGAAGCGGTCTCCGAGGACAACGAGTACATCGGGTGCGAGCCGCTCGAATGCATCGGCAAAACCAATACACCCAAGGCCCAGCGATTTTGCCATCGCTGCGGGACTATCGCCTGCGACCAGCATCTCGACTTCCGCATCAATCCGGTAGCCATCGGCCACAATCGCATTTTTTGTCGAGCCGAATTCACTCGCCAGATGCGCCGCGCAAACGATCAATTGCAGCTCGATGCCGGGCATTTCCGCAAGACGCCGCAATAGCGGCGCCAGCAGTCCATATTCGGCTCGCCCCCCGGTCACGACGGCGATGCGACGCTTCACTTCAAGGATACTCCGAGAGATTCCGAACTCGGTAAATTGACCGTGCGCTCGACCAACCACTTCGCATTCGGAAGCGGCGCCGAAACGCAATCGGCAAAATAAGGCAATGTCGGCAGCAAATCCCAAACCGGGCGCATTAACAGGCCGTCGGCATGAGCAGCCGCCAGCAGGACATCGATGGAAGACTCTGGCTCGCCGATGATGATCGTATTCAGCCAGTGGTTCGGCTGCGTGCCAGCTCGAGCGCCCAACAACCGCACGCCGTCAACAGCTTCGAAGGCCCTCGCGTAGTAGTCATGCAAGCGGGTCTTGCGTGCGACAATAGTGTCCAGGCGCTCTAACTGGGCAATGCCGAGCGCGGCGTTCAAGCTCGGCATCCGGTAGTTGTAGCCTAGCATATCGTGATGAAAGCGCCACGGATGCGACACCTTCGCGTTAGTCGTGATATGGCGCGCACGTGCCGCCAGTTGCTTGTCGTTAGTAACGACGGCGCCGCCGCCGCCAGTCGTAACGATCTTGTTGCCGTTGAAACTTAAGGCACCCACCATGCCGAAAGAACCCGCCGAGCGTGCGCCGACGCGACTACCGATCGCTTCTGCTGCATCTTCGACCAATGTCAGCCCGTATTTTGCCGCAACGTCTGTTAGTCTATCGATCTTGCAGATGTATCCAAAGCAATGCATCGGCAGAAGGCACGATATCGGACGGTCGGTCGCGCGGTTGTACAGCCGGCCGTCGCGGCGGTGGGAGAATTCTGCAAGGTATTTGTCCAGATCATCGGGGTCTACGCCGAAGTCGTCCGGACTGACATCGACGAACAGTGGCCATGCCCCGCAGTATTTTACGGCGTTGGCCGTCGCGGCGAATGACACCGCTGGGACGATCACCTCGTCGCCGGGCTGTACACCGGCCAGCATCAGGGCGACATGAAGCGCCGACGATCCGTTGACGCAGGCCACGACGTGGGCCACGCCGAGCTTTTCCGCCAGCAGACCCTCGAAGTCGGTTACTTGCCGTCCCGCAGTCGAGGTCCAACCCGAAGCCACACAAGCAGCAACCGCGTCCTGCTCGCGCTTGCCGAACAAAGGTTCATGCAACGGCAACGCAGATACCTGCGCGCTCCTCGGGCCAACCACCTGCCGAATAGCGCCAAGAATAGAGCTAATCTGGCTCATTGCAGAATGACCAACAGCGCGCGAGCACTAAACATTGAATTTATCATCCGCGTAGTGAACGAGATTAGCGGGATCCGAAAACCACGCTGCGGTCTTCTCGATGCCCTTCTGGAATCCGTCGATGCCACCGTGCGCGGGCGCCCAATTGAACAGGCGGCGCGCCTTGTCGACTCCGGCAAACAAGCGATCCACCTCGCTCTTGGCTGGCCGCAGACGCTTGTCGCTCTGCTTGACGACGATGTTTTTACCCATCGTTCGCCCGATCAGATTTGTCAGGTCGCCGATCGAGATTTCGAAACCGCTGCCGATGTTGACCACTTCGCCAAGACAGTCATCGCAACTCGCTGCTTGAATGAAGCCTTCGGCCGTATCTGTCGCGAGTGTGAAATCGCGGGTCGCGGTGAGATTCCCGAGTTCGATTTCCGTACGGCCGGACACGATCTGGAGAATGATTGACGGGATCACTGCGCGTGTCGATTGGCGCGGGCCATATGTATTGAACGGCCGCAACACCGTCACCGGCGTATCGAACGAGCGAAAGTACGACAGAGCTAACTGGTCCGAGCCTATTTTTGTCGCCGCGTAAGGCGACTGGCCCTGGAGTGGATGATCTTCTGTGATCGGCACGAACTGGGCGGAGCCGTAGACCTCGCTGGTCGAGGTCTGCACCACACGTGACACGGAGAGATCACGCGCAGCTTCCAGCACGTTAAGCGTTCCGGAAATGTTGGTTTCAACGTAACTCTGCGGCGCCACGTAGGAATAAGGAATCGAGATCAGCGCCGCCAGATGCAGGACGACGTCGCAACCTTTCATCGCATTGCGAACGCTCGTACGGTCGCGGATGTCTCCGGCAACGACGTCCAGTTCGCTGCGCGACCTCGCCGGCAACGAATCGAGCCAGCCCCACGAGCCGATAGAATTGTATTGCACGAAAGCGCGCGTCGCGACGCCGCGCGAGATCAACAACTCAGTCAGATGTGAGCCGATGAATCCATCGGCGCCGGTAACCAGGACGCGCGCTCGACTCAGTTTATCCGTACCTGCACTTGTCATCCAGATTCCTCAGCGGTCTCGCGGCAGAGCCGCATTGGGGACAGTCTCGGGGCCACGATGGCCGGCGCAACGCCACGCCAATTCCAGTTCGTCTTGTAATTCGGAAATCGATGAATCGGTGGCGCCATTCGCACGCATGTCACCGAAAACCTTGCGCTTTTCGAAGTGAGAAAACAATGGGCGCAATCCCGGCACTTTCGCCCGGAGTGTGTGAAGATAGCGGCCAATGAAGCGATCGAGACGCAGGCCGAACGAAACCCGGGGCCTCATCCACTTCTTGCGATAACCCCTGATGGCTGCGCGAATCCGCTTTGCCGTGTCGTCATTCGTCTTGCCCCCGATGACCGCAACAAGTGAAGCTGCCATGGCATCGATGTCGCGCTCAACCGATGGAGAGAGAGGGTCGGCCAAAAGGCCACCGGAAGCGCCGCTGCCTTGCGACGAATTGAGTTGACGCAAATAGCTCGCATAACTGAAGTCAATTTTTTGCCGGCCGATAGCAGCAAGTTCAGCGGCAACCAGCAGTTCCATCACCGTAACATCGGAGATTTTTCGGTCCACAAGGTCGGAAAATGCCTTGAGCAACGCATCGCGTCGATGCACCGCGTACCACGTTGGGGTGTAGTCATACAGCAGACCTATGGTGCGCGCTTCAGCATCCGTCTCGTTCGAGACGGGAATATTATAGATCGAACGCAGTTTGTACGGCACACCGCCAAAAATCCGGTCTTTCTCCGCGAAATCGGAATCCGTGATGTACACTCCCAGGATCGCGCCGCTGCAACTCACATAATCCGGATTCGCGTCAAGAAACCGAATGCTGCGTGAAACGCCGGACGGCAGGACAAAATCGTCATTGTCCGACAACATGACGTAGGGCGTCGGTACCGCAGCCACGAGATCGTAAAGCTTGCGATAGAAGGACATCAGATCACTGTCCGCGTATCGCCGGTAATTTGCTCTCAGCTGCGGCACCTGCTTGAACAGAGCTTCGTTCGCGTCAGACGGGGCACCGTCGCCGACGATCACAGGCCAAGGCAACCCGGCGCGGTTATGATAGTCGAGCCAGCGCGGCGTATAGTCCTCACGCCCCTTTAATGTGAGGATAATCGTGAGATCGTCACGCGGCGCGGCAACGGTCATGGTCGCTGCTCTAGCGGCGCCCATAATCTCGAACCACATCCACCACGCGATCCGCTTCGGCGTCGGACAATTCCGGATAGATCGGCAGCGACAGAATGCGGCGCGACAGCCGTTCAGTAACAGGCAAGCCCGCCGCCGCATACGACTTGAACACCGGGTGCAAGTGGTTAGGAACCTGATAGTGAATGCCGGCGATAATGCCGTGATTCTTCAGATGGGCCTGCATCTCGTCGCGCGCGTCGAGCGCGATGACGTAGAGATGATAGACGTGCGCACCATTGGCGGTCGCCTGTGGCAGATCAAGGGCAAGATCACGAAGGCCGCTGTTGTAGCGATCGGCAATCGCGCGACGGCGCGCATTGTCCCTGTCGAGAAACGGCAGCTTGACGCCAAGGATAGCCGCCTGCAATTCATCAAGACGACTATTCATGCCGTCGACCTGACAAAGCCGGTCCTTGTCCCAGCCGTAAGTCCGCAGGGCGCGGAGCTTGCCGGCAATCGCGGGATCCTGGGTGGTGACCATGCCGCCATCACCGATCGCGCCGAGATTTTTGGTGGGAAAAAAGCTAAAGGTGCCGACGTGGCCGATCGCGCCGACACGCTGCTCCCGGCAGACCGCTCCGGTGGCCTGAGCACAATCCTCAACAAGGAATATGCCGCGCATGTCGCACAGTTTGCGCATCGCATGCGCATCCGCCGGGTTGCCGTAGAGATGCACCAGCACCACGGCTTTTACTTCCGACGTCAGCGCCCCCTCGACAATGGACGGAGTCATCAGCGCGGTCGCCTGATCGACATCAACAAAAACTGGCGTGGCGCCCGTCAGCCGTATGGCAGAAATAGTCGCTGATGCGGTATGCGCAGGCGCAACCACCTTGTCGCCGTGACCCACACCGCCCGCGCGCAGTGCAAGAACGAGCGCGTCTGTGCCATTGCCGCAGCCGACAGCATCCTTAACGCCGATATAGGCAGCGAACGCCTGCTCGAACGCGTCATGAGCCCTCCCCTGAATGTAATGGCCGCTCTCGAACACGGCGGCTATCGCCGCATCAATGGCGGCGCGATGCGCCGAAAGTTGCGCGGCGGGATTGGCGAAAGCAAGTTGTTGCATGTGTGGAGTCTTGTCCGGGGCTATTCGACGGCAACGTCGGGAACGAACCGAATCCATTTGCCGCCGCGGGTCATGTAACCGGTTTCCTTCGCCATGATCTCGTTGCGGTGATTCCAGGCGAACAATACAGCGTAGTCCGGCGGGCCGGCTTCAAATTCCTTATAAGCCACGACTGGAATGTGCATGCCCGGCGACACCTTGCCCTGCTTCTCGGGCGTCGTGTCGCTGATGAAGGCGATCAGGTCCGGCCCGATCTTGCAGTAATTGAGAACGGTCGTACTTTTCGAAGTCGCCGCATAGCCGGCGACTCTATGGCCCTTGGCCTTCAAATCCTTCAGCAGCGCAACCAGGTCGCCGCGTGACTTTTCGCATGCGCGCGCGAATGCAGCATAAGCCTCCGGCTTGCCGAGACCTTGCCTCTCTTCCTTGACTATCCACTGCGTCACCGACGCCGATACCGGGCGCTCACCTTTGCGCGCGAGTACATAGCGCATCGAGCCGCCATGCGTCGGCTGGGGAATACAATCGATAAGTTCAAAACCGTGGGACGCAAAAGCATTGCGAACCGACATCGCCGAGAACAGGAATACGTGCTCGTCGTAAATCTGGTCGTATGAAGTTTTTTCCAGCACGTCACCGAGATAAGGATCCTCGAAAATCAGAACGCCGTTCGGCTTGAGCAAGGCTGCGGCGCCACGTGCCACGCCGTTCAGATCCGGAATATGGCACATCACGTTCGCGGCCAGAATCGCATCGGCTTTGCCATTTTTCGCGGCAATCTCGGCAGCCGTGTCCGGCCCGAAGAAAACGCTGATCGTATTGACGCCGGCTTCACGCGCCCGCGCAGCGACATTGCCGGATGGCTCAACCCCCAAATGACGTATGCCCGCGCGCATGAAATGGCGCAGCATGATGCCATCATTGGACCCCATCTCCACGACGAAGGGATCGTCGCCCTCAAGGTAGCGCTCTTTCACAAAATTCGCATAGGCCTCGAAGTGAACCTGCATGCCTTTGGAAGACTGCGAGAAGAACGTGTAATTCTCGTGAAACATCATATCCGGCGCGGGCTGTTCGATCAGCTGGAACAGCGTGCATTTCGGGCAGACACCTACGTCCATCTGGAAGAAATATTCCGACTTGGTTTTGTCCTTTGGAATAAAGCGATTGGCGATCGGCTGCTGTCCAAAGGACATGAAGCTTTCCACCGGCTCGCCGCAAGCGCGGCACTGGATCATCGGATACTCCTGTATTGATCGAGGCGAGAGACGCTCAAATGTCACATCTGTGGCAGATCGGACGGGACAATTTCGCGCAAATATGGATAGGCGGCGTCGCGCGGCGACAAAACAGGCGATGCGATCGGCCATTCGATTCGAAGGTCCGGATCGTCCCATCGCACGCCGCATTCGGTCGCAGCGTTGTAATACTTCGTGCATTTGTAGTGCAGGATCGCGGTCTCGCTCAACACGCAGAAGCCGTGCGCCACGCCGGCGGGCATGTAAAGCTGGCGCGGCGCCGTTGCATCCAGCACGAATGCCTCGTGCTTTCCAAACGTCGGCGATCCCTGGCGAAAATCGACGATCACGTCGAAAACGCGTCCCGCAATCAGAGTGACGATCTGTCCTTGCGCGTCGGTCGCCTGATAATGCAAGCCGCGCAGCACATTCTTCTGCGAGAAAGACACATTGTCCTGCACGAACGGCTCGCTCACACCCGCCGCGGCATAGTCATTCTCGCGCCAGCTCTCGATGAACCACCCGCGATCATCACCGAAGCGGCGCGGCTCGGCGACGAAGGCCCCGCCGATCGCGAGTTTCGTGAAAATAGCCGCCATCAGCCGCCAAACCCGCCGACAGCTTCAAGGTAGCTGCGGTATTCGCCCTGCGGCAAACTCCAGATGATCTCGTGAAATCGCGCATCGTCGATAAAGCCAGATCGCCATGCAACCTCTTCCGGGCAAGCAATACCAAGCGTCTGGCGGTTTTGAATGATCTCGACATAAGTGGACGCGTTCAACAATGCGCTCGGAGTGCCGGTGTCGAACCAGGTATAGCCACGCTCGAGTATGTGAACTTTGGCGGCGCCGTCCTCGATATAGCGCCGGTTGACATCGGTAATTTCCAACTCGCCGCGCGCGGACTTCGTTATCGACTTGGCGATGCGGGTGACGTTCTCGTCGTAAAAATAGAGACCAGTCACTGCCAGCGAAGATCGCGGCTTGACGGGCTTTTCCTCTATCCCAACCGGGTTTCCCGCCGCATTCAGCTCGACCACGCCGAACCGTTCCGGATCCTTGACACGGACCGCGAACAGATGAGCGCCGGCTGTATCATTCGCCGCCACCTGCAATAACTCGGACAGACCGCGGCCATGAAAAATGTTGTCACCCAGCGCAAGCGCGACCGGATCGCCATCAACAAACTTCTCGCCGACGATAAAGGCATCTGCCAGGCCGCGCGGCTCATCCTGCACCGCATAGGAAATCCTGATTCCCCACTGGGAGCCGTCACCCAGCAGTTCATCGAATAGCCGCACCTGTCCCGGGCTGGTGATGATAAGGATGTTGTCGATCGCGGCCAGCATCAACGTCGTCAACGGGTAATAGATCATCGGCTTGTCGAATACCGGCAGCAGATGTTTGTTGGTGACGCGCGTCATCGGGTACAGCCTGCTGCCCGCCCCTCCTGCCAGGATGATGGCTTTGCGGCACCGCTTCATCGTCATGATCCTGTCCCAACCGTCTGGCGCGATGCCGCAGCGGCAAGGCCGCGGCGCTCAGTGGTATCGCCGGCGCTTTCCCGGATCGACTTCAGCCAAGGTTCGTTGTCAAGATACCAGCGCACCGTCATCTCCAGCGCAGTCGCGAAATTATGACGTGGCCGCCAGCCCAATGCCTTGGTGATCTTCGTGCTGTCGATGGAATATCTAAAGTCATGGCCGGGGCGATCGGTCACATATGTAATGAGCTCATGATGCGGCTTGCCGGTACGGGGGCGAACATTGTCCAGCAGGCCGCACAAGTGCTTGATCGTGTCGATGTTCGGCATCTCCGTTCCGCCGCCGATGCAGAAGCTTTCGCCGGCGGAGGCGCCGGCGGCCACAGCGATCAAGGCATCGACATGATCTTCGACAAAAAGCCAATCGCGTATCTGTTCGCCCTTGCCGTAAATCGGTAGCGGCTGACCGTTCAAAGCGCGCACCAGACACAACGGAATGAGCTTTTCCGGAAACTGGCGCGGCCCGAAATTATTGGAACAGTTGGTGACGATGACCGGCAGCGCATACGTGCGGAAATAGGCTCGCGCGATCATATCGGACGCGGCCTTGCTCGCGGCATAAGGCGAATTCGGCGCATAGGGTGAGAGCTCGCTGAACGCGCCCTGCTCACCCAAGGATCCGAATACCTCGTCGGTGGAAACATGCACGAACCGAAATGCGGACCGTTCCGCATCATCCAGCGAGCGATAATACTCGAGGGTCGCGGACAGCAAGCGCTCGGTGCCTTCCACGTTGGTTCGGATGAAAAGGCCGCCGTCCTCGATTGAGCGGTCGACATGCGACTCTGCGGCGAGGTGGAACACAACGTTCGGCCGCGCCTCGGAGAGAACCTCGCGAAACCGATGTCCGTCGAGAATGTCGGCTTTGACAAACCGATAACCGGGATTCTGTGCGACGGATTCGAGATTCTCCGGGCGGCCTGCATAAGTCAGTTTGTCATAGACCGTCACTTTTGCACCAGACGCGCGCAGCAAGGTTTGCACGAGCGCAGAGCCGATGAAACCCGCGCCGCCGGTGACGACAGCGTTCATGGTCATGCGGCACCCATGCGCAGCGTTCTCGCGCCGCCAATCAGGCGAATGCTCGAAGCGACGCCTTCGGGCAGCTTGCCTTTCGGCGCGAACCCCGCCGCAAGCAGCTTGGTATTCAGCACCTTGTAAGACAGCTGGTTCATGATCTTGCTGTCGACGAAATTGACTTCGGTATCCGGAATGTGTGCGCGGATACATTCGACGACATCGCGAACCGTATGGTTGTCGCTTACGACATTGACCACGTTGGGAGAGAAAAACCTGGTGTCGAGGATGAACTGGATCGCACGCACCGCATCTTCCAGCGCCAGATAAGGCCTGTACTGCTCATAGGCCGTTCTCCAAACCGTCAGCGGCACACCGTTGACGGCCTGCCAGCAAAACTTGTTCACGGCCGTGTGAAATCGCATGCCTGGCGATGTGCCATAGATCGTCCCGAAACGGCAGATGGCGGCGCGCACCGCGTTCTGGCGCACCAGCCCGGAGATCAGGGCCTCCTCGCGCAGCTTGGTCTCGGCGTATGGACTTTGCGGCTTGAGCTGATCGATCGGACAATCTTCATCGACCTCACCGTCCTGCACGCCATAGACGCTGGTGGAAGACGGAAAAATCACCGCCGCATCGGCGCTGGCGCAAGCCGCCGCCACCGCTTGCGTACTTTCAAAATTGTTCTGCTCGACGCGTTCGGCATTGCCAAAGGAATTTGCAGCATCGGTAATCGCCGCGAGGTGAATCACGGCATAAGCGCCCTTGAAAAGCGTCTCCAGATCGAGCTTGCGGACATCGCCCTCGATGAGCCGGTAGCGCCCGGCGGCCGGCAAATCGAATACCGAGCAATAACGCTGCGCTGACATATCGTCGATCAACACGATTTCAGAACCGGGATAGACGATCGGCAGATGGCGGATGAGCGCGGAGCCAATGTGACCGAGAGCGCCGGTGACGACGAATTTCATGGAAGCTGCCAATTGTTACTCGGTGATTTCACGGTAGCGTCGAAATTGCGCATATTCGCGGATATAGTCATCTTCTTCATACACGCGGTCGCACGCCACCATCAGAACAGATTGCGGCGCGCGATAGATTTCTGACGCCCATATTGACGCCGGGACGAGAACACCCTTGTTCATTGCATCCAGAACGACAGTGCGTTTGTTCCCGCCGTCGTCACAAGTCACCTCGATAGCACCATGGACGCACATCATGAACTGGTTGCAGAGCTTATGAGCGTGCTGACCGCGTATCGCATTCACCGCAGCGCGGACAAAGAACAGCCGTGCGACAGCAAACGGAAGATTAGCCTGCTCTAGAACCGACAGGTCACCGTCGCCGCGGCTGTGGAGCGGCAACTGCACCTCACGAACCTCTGCCACACTCCGCAAGTCCGGCTTTGTCATGTCAACCACCGTTCGCGACCGAGAGAGGCGACGCCATTCCGCCGAGATAGCGACGCACGCCGGATTTGAGATCAACCTCGCGCTTCCATCCGGTGCGAGATTCGAACAGGTGCGAGTTGCCGACAAAACTGCGGCGCTCGCTTTGATGCAGATCGGCAGGCTCTGTCACATGGCGGACATCGACAGCGGCACCGCTCACCGCCTCCGCCTCTCGCGCGACCAGATCGAACGCGCTCTTCAGCGAATACCCCTCGCCGCTGGCGATGATGTACGATACTCCATCCTGTACACGGGAATTTGTCAGAGCAGCAAAGAACGCTGCGACGACATCATCGATGTGAATGAAATCCCGGATGTACTCGCCCGTACCATAGAGCGTGAGCGCCTCGCCTCGAGCAGCACGCGCCATCATGGCATTGAGAATGCCGCGGTTGCTGTTGGTAGAGGATGTTCTCGATACACCCGTGGCCTGGCCATAGACGTTTGCGAGCCGCAACGTACACGCGGACAGAACGCCTTCCGCGGTCGCCTTCCTCAATAGGACTTCGCACGCGAGCTTATGGCGGTCATAAACCGACAACGGGTTATCCGGTGCCGTTTCATCGCAAGGCAATGGCGGATGGTCGCCAACAATCGTTACCGTGCTTGCGAAAATAACGGGAAATTTCTGACCCAGCGCCTGAACCGCATCGATCAAAGCCCGCACGGGCTGCACGTTTATCTCATCGTCCACGATCGCATCGGCCTCGGCTGCGCGCAGATCCGTTCGCGACGCAAGATGGATCACACCATCAGCGCCCGTTAATATTCTGCGCCAATCATCCGGGCGACGAAGATCCGCGACGGCGCTTTCATGCGGCGCGGTCTGGGCTCTACGCACGGTTGATACACCGCGCGCCACATAGCCGCCCGCGCCAAGCCGAGGCACAAGCGCGGTTCCGATATACCCGCTGGCTCCCGTGACAACGACGATTTTACGCTCAGCCATCAAGGCGCGCCATAGAGCACGTGGTGCAGATAACGGAACATGTCGAGCGACTCTTCGGCAAGCGTTCGCCAACCTGGGGCCGGACGATACGCATCGAGGTAGGCCTTGCGCGCAACCGCAAGACTTGCGTCGTCAAAAATATCGACGACCTCTCGACAGTATCCGAGATTGAACACATCATGGAATTTGGCTGGATCATCGACTTTGATACCGATGCTCTCAGGAGCGTACTTGCCGATCGGGTTCTTGATATAAACGTGACGCGCATGCCGGAGAATGCCTGCGCGATAGGCATCGATGGTCTCCGGCGACATTTCCTGAAAGCTGTCGATATTGATTGCGAGATCTGCCTTCAGGCCCTGCCACGCGGACCGATCCGTTGCATCGACAAACGCGATGCGATCGAATTTGTCCGGCATAACTTTTTGCAGCACGCGGCGGCTAAGTCCGAGAACGTTCGGCAGGTCCACGATCGTGTAACGTTCGACCGATGGCGCCAAGGCCAGAAACGCCTGGCAAGTGCGGCCAAACCCCGCGCCTATTTCCACCACTGACGTGACCGCTGATGCGCCGATGGCGCGATCGACAAACATGAACTCCTCGACCGAGAAAAGATGGTCGATATTGATGTCAAGGCCGCGCACTTTCACGGTCACAGGCGAGCCAATCAGTGTGTCGCCGAGCGCTGCGTAGAGGTCGAAAAAGCGGTCGGGCTGTCCTTCGCATGCGTTGAACAGCATGAAGCGGAAATATCGCATCGTGCGATCGAAGGGATCCCACGCGGCCAACCGGCTGTTGGCACCGCCTGGCTTGCGGAACTGCGCGACGAACGTGTCATCGACATTCGCGAACAGCGAGGCTGTCAGCGTGTTCCAAAGATCAGAATTTGCCGAAGACATTTCTCTTATGGCCTTATATGGCTGACGTCATTGATGCGAGGGAGACATCACGCCTCGCAAACAGATAGTGCCAAGCGTAAGTGATGCGTCTTTCTACGGGCAGATTCGACATGGGCAATGATCCGACCTCGCCCAATATCCGTGGAACGCAAGGCGATATCTACGATTACTTGACGCAACGAAGATAGCCGTGCGGCGTGAATGTCGTCAGCAGCTTGCCGTTTATGTATTCGTCTTCGACAAAGCGGTCGGTTTCCTTCATGTAGGCTTCGACGGCGGACATCGGACTGTCGCCGGGGCCCCAAGAACGCTGGCGATGCGGCGGCGGCGGAAGATTTTCAATGATCGTATCCGAGGCCACCAGATACTGCTCTTTCGTCACGAGCGGCGCATAGAGACGTAGTTCGTCGAGGACATGAGCGTGCGAGTGATGGGAATCGAGCAGCACCATGACCGACTGTCCGGCCTTGATGTGCGATTTGATTTTGGAAAATACGTCCGCGTCGGTGGATGAACCCTTGTAAAGCGAAATCCGGTTCGAAAAAGGATAGCCCATCACGCCATCGGTGATGTGGTCGTAGAGATTGAGATCGACCGCGATAACTTCGCCTTTGCCGATTAGCTGCAACAGGGAAGCGTAGAAGACAATCGAACCGCCCCAGGCGATCCCGGTTTCGATAATCACATCCGGCTTGTTCTGCCAGATGATCTCTTGTGTCGCGATGATGTCCGGCGGCAATTGAATGATCGGCTGACCAAGCCAAGTCCACTGATAACCGTAATCGTATGCGTTCGATTTGATGACGAGATCAAGCGCAACTTCCTGAAGTTGCTTGTCTCCGCTCATCTTCTTAGCGTTTGCGATCTTGTTTTCTTCGAATGGTTTGCGATCAAACATATAGCGTTACCCTTGGATGAGACTAGGTTTGGTTACCCGAGTTGACCAGGTTGCGCGTAAAGCCGCGCAACCAACTCGGTCGTGGCGAGCGCCTCGGCAATGTCCGGAACGTGACTCGGCCGGACACCATCACGGACATAGTTTGCGATCTCTTCGGCCTGAAGCCGAAAGCCGGGCTTGAATGCGACGTCGCGCGGGTCGACTGGCAAATCCGCGACATCCCGCGAGCCTGCCTGTTGCATCCGTGACACCTCAACAGGCCGCATTTCCAGGCGGCGCGCTGTCGTCGTCACCGAACAGGACCACGGACCTGGCATATTCCAGACCCCGTGATAAAGCCCGGCGTCGCCGCTCGAGAACGTGAAATATGCGACGACATGCGCCGGCGCTTCACCGCGCCACGGTTCTACGATCTCGATTTTCGTAACGTCACCTCGCCCGAAAACCCGGAAAAGATCAATCATATGGATCGAGTTGGCGAACATCCAGTTGCGCACCACTTCCTCAGGACGGCCAGCGTTGCGGGCGGCAGCGACATCTTCCTGGTCGTGGATTTCGATAAACCGCGAACCGCTATCGGCAGCCAATGAATTCAACGCCCCGCGCGTCGAGCCGTAGCTACGGCGATTAAGTCCGACAAAAACGGGCGAGCCGGTATTTTGCGCCAAATGGAAAACCGTCCGGCAATCCGCCAGATCAACGCCGACTGGTTTCTCCACCAGAATCGCAGCCGACTTACCGATGCAATCTCGCATGACTGCGACCGTCGACGGCTCCGGTACCGCGACAACGAGAATATCCGGTTGTGCTGCGGCTATCATCTCGGAAATATTGTCATAGGTCGCCGCGACGGGAAACTCCCGCGCGAGGTCTTTTGCCCGTTCGATCGTCCGGCTGGCAATTGCCGTCAGTTCAACATCGGCGACATCACCAAAAACGCGGATATGTTCCCGCGCCATACGACCCGCACCGACAACACCGACTTTCAATCGTTTCCCGGTCATGTGATGGGACAAATCTCTGGGTCGGCGAGTTGTCCCGCGCGAGCGAGCGCCGTGAGCAATACCGTAATGAAGGTTTCGTGTAACGCACGCGACTCATCGTATGAGGCAAGGTCGCATTGCCCACTTGCCAAAACGGTCTGCACCGCCGACGCCGTCAGCTGGCTCTGAAAGGGAATTGCCGCTTCAATTTTCGCCTCGCCAGGCCAGAGGACCGTTATGAGGGCCGCATCTTCGACAATCCCGACGAGACCTTGCGCAGTCTCAATTTTGACTGTTTGCGGACCGGAATGAGTCGGCGTTGACGCTACGCTGAACGGAACGCGAGTCGCGCCTTGCATCAGGTGGCCGCTTACAACGCCTTCGATATGCAACATGCCGGCGCGTTTGGCCGGCCGCACATCTCCGAGGTCGATGTCATCGACGGCAAGTTGATCCCCGCCGGTGAGAAAGGCGATCAAGTCGATGAAGTGGATCGCGTTGCAGCCGACATCCCAATCCGTACCGGATATTTCGATGCCTCTGATGGCCACATTTTTCAGGCGATTGCGCAACTGCACATAGACGGGCCACATGCGACGCGCGCAATTGACCCAGCTTGTCGTGCCCGCTTGTGACAGCATGCGTCCGACTGCTGCGTATTCAGCGATCCTCTGGAACAGCACCTTTTCGAGGATCAAAGACGGCACCAGCTTGTCTTCAACAAGAGTGCGAACAACCGACGCGCGAATATCGGCACGCGTCGCCACAATCGCCAGGTCCAGCGTTTGAGGAAGATCCGACACGCTCTTGTGCCATGTCACGGCCGTGCGGCCATCGAGCAGCCCGCTCGTACGCGCCTTATTGTCCTCGTGCGGCTCGACAATATGCAGATGGTATTCGGCCGCCGGCAGCGTCGCACAAGATTGCACATGCCGCTGGCCAATTCCGCCCGCGCCGACGATGGCGATTTCGAGCATCACTGATCCTACGCCTTGAGCGGAATGGAAGCCTCACCGAAACAATCGCTCAACATGGCGCTCAACGCATCAACGCCCGCAGCGACCGGCAGACCACCGGCATACTTCTCTGGTTGTAGAATATTGCCGTAAACGTCGAAGTAAAATGCATGCATATTTTCGCTCGTGGCGAGGTCGCCGACGCTCGTGAAGGGAAGAATCACTGAGGCATTCGTGTGCCTCGTCAGCCGCATCGGGCCAAATTCAGGCGAAAGCGAAATGCAGCGGCCTTCCGCTTCGACCGATTGCAGCAATTGGCGATAACGCCATTCTTGCTGAAGCAGATTGTAGCGTTTCGGCTTGTGAACAATGACAAAATCGAGAACGCGGGCGCAATCGACAATCTTTTCCCAGAAATCGAGGATAACGCGCTCGGTAATCGCCGGAATTATGTAGCCAGCCTGCGACAGTCGCATCTTGCTCGTGGTTGGCTCAATATCAAATATCGCAACCGTACGGGCCGGCAAACGCGGAAGTTCGTCGCCGCGATCGACCATGTCGAATGCGCCGATCACACTGGACCTAACGTCGGACGACAGCAAAGCCGTGATATCGGCGCGGGCTTGCTCGGTTTGAAACCAGCATTCATCCCAAATATTCAGCAGTAGCGAGGGATTACGAATGTCAGCGGGCACTTTCAGACCGTAACCAAACAACTGATAACTGGAAGCATAGAAGACCAGCACTGCGCGAATGCCGCGTTCGGCGACATGGAAAGTCCACAGCGGCCGTCGCGTTTGATCGCCGAGCAGAAACAAGTATGTCCGGGCGAATTTATCGTCCCGGACCCGGCGGGCATAATTCAGTTCGATCAGGTCTTGCAGCAATGCAACGCCCTGCCAAATTCCGAACAGGGCCAACAGCGGCATCAGCGCCAGCAACACACCCCCCCTTAATAGAAAGCCGAAAGAAGCCCCCCCCAACGGCGGCAAGACCTCCGGCACAACATGCAGCCAATCCGGAGTCTCGCCACTCCCTCGGCGATTGGCCACGGCGACCACGTCCCCTTCGCCAACCGCTTCGGCGGGGCCCGTCCGTAACCAGTTCAGAAAGCCTCCGTGAGCCGCGCAGGCGATGACGTCGGGTGCTACAGATATAGCCGCGCAGTAAGGCTTCTCCGGCAACTCCGACACAGAGTGCATATGGCGCGCGAGCTGACGAAAGCGGCGAAACCCAGCCAGCCAGAACGTCGTCAACGTCAGCAAGAAAGAAAGCTTACTGCGAATCCCGTTCACTGACGCCGCCCCTCGGGGCCACGCGGCGCGCGCAGCGGCAGGAACCGGCAACACCGCCCGGTGGCGCGGCGAATGCCAGGCAACGATGGCTTCACGTACCAATTGCGCTTGCGCGGAAGCCAGCACCGCTTGCGCGGCACGCTTTCCTGCAGCGATACGCAAACTGTGCGGCACAAAAGCAGCCAAGACATATGGAAGTTGCAGCGTCACTGCCCGCTGGACATTGTTGACGGTCCGATATGGTTCGAAGGGCTCACTCGACTCATAGAGCGCTTGGGTCGCGCGGGCGAGCGCACGCATGCGCCCGATCCTCATCACACGCCGCGCGCGCAAAACGGCAGCGATCGGCCATACCCCGGCGAGCCTATGCACGCGCGCGCTCCGCAAAAGCAATCTCGGCGACGTTGAAATCGGCCTGCGTGTCAATGTCCAGACTGTCGGCGGTATCCATGATGTACGGCATGGCCGGCGCAACAACGAAGCGGCCATGTTCGCAAAATGACGGCCAGGTGACGACCCAGATTGCGCCATTTTGCCGGTAGGCAGTTGCCAGACTTTGCCGGTTTGCCTGCAAATCCTGCCAGCCCAACAAAGGTTCGAGCTTTCCGTCAGCGATCGTCAATGTTTTCTGCGGTGCATTTTCAACGGCACAGACCGAGACTGCGCTGGCGTAATTACTGCTCTTGAATTGCGTGACGCATTCGGCCACATGCCGTGCCGTCCGCAGCGGCGAGGTCGGCTGCAGCAACGCGAATGCGTCTCCCAGCGGCGCGCCGTTTGCGCTGTTCGTCTCGTAAACGTCCTTGATCACGTCGCTCATTGTCGCCGCGTCCGACGCCAGCGCCGGAGCACGGCGCAGCGGTGTTGCGCCGAGGCTTCGGGCCAATTCCAGGACGGCGTCATCATCGCTGCTGACAAGTATCCGATCGAACAGTCCGGCGGACTGCGCCGCTTCGATGGCGTGCTGGACCAACGGTTTCCCGGCAAGCGAGCGCATATTCTTGCCGGGCAACCCTTTCGAGCCTCGCCGCGCGGGAACAATTGCGACAAGCCGCATATCAATTCAACGGCATCAAGGCAGAGCGGATCGATTGATCCAGATCGGGCACCGGACGGCCCAAGGCCCTCTCGATCTTGGCGGAATTCAGCGACATCTCGTTCGGCCTGGCCGCCGTCAGCTTCGCGTCGGCAACGACGCCTGACTTGATGTTGGCGGGATCGAGACCGGCGGCTGTTGCGAGCGCCACCGCGAATTCATACTTCGAGATACGATCGCGTCCGCCCAGGTGAAACGTGCCGGTCAAACCGGCCTCGGCCATATCAACGATCCATTCGCTCGCCAGCGCCACTGCGATCGGCGTGTAGTACACGTCGGAAAATCCGTTGAAGACCTCGCCGGCACGAAGCCGAGCCAGAATGAGATCCGAGAGCGATGGCCTCCACGCCAGTCCAGCCCCGAAGAAATTCGTGCGTATGATAATATGACGACCGGCGCGCCCAGCCTGCACCTCGCCGTCGGCCTTGGTGCGGCCATAGGCGCTGAATGGGTCTGGCGTCTCGTCTTCGGTGACAAATTTCGGCGGATTGCGCCAAAGCTGATCTGTGGAGACCGATACGAACGTTGCGCCGATCGCATCGCAACCGTCCGCCAGTTCGCCGCACAGATCGGCATTCAGCCGTTGCGCCAGCATCGGCTCTCTGTCGCAGAGATCGACATTCGCCAGAGCCACGCAGTTCAACACTACGGTTGGCCTGATCTCTTCAACCAACCGTACGCCGGAACCGGCAAGGGTTAAATCCGCGCAGACAGTGCCGGTGCCGAGGTGAGAATGGGCCTGCCCGACCGTTTGATAGCCGCGCGCGCGCAGCGTACGGCTGACATACGAGCCGAGAAAGCCGCTCGCACCCGTCACCAGCCAATTCGATTGAGCCATACGGCCGGACACCATTTACTCCGGCGACTCCGGCACCAGATTGCGCAGTTCCTCGACCGTCACCCACTGCGGATTGGTGTGGCTGGAATACTCAAAATCCTCGGCCACGGCCTTGCCGCTCTCGCCTTCATAAACCACCGGATCCATCGGCGTTGCCAGGTTCTGCTCGGCAACGATCGCGTAGAAGTTCGAGAATTCGCGCGTGCGCCTCGCCTCGTCGACAGGCACCATGATCTCGTGCAGCTTCTCGCCGGGACGAATTCCGATAACAACCTGCTCGCATTCCGGTGCGATCGCTGTCGCAAGATCCGTAATCTTCATCGACGGGATTTTTGAGATGAACACCTCCCCGCCATGCATGATCGATAGGCAACGCGACACAAACCTCGCACCCTCATGAAGCGAGATCCAGAATCGCGTCATCCGCACATCGGTGATGGGAAGCTTGCCCGTGGCGCGCCGTTCCCGGAAGAAGGGCACCACGCTTCCGCGCGAGCCGATCACATTTCCGTACCGCACGACCGAAAATCGCGTCTCCGGCGACCGGCGATTGGCGTTGACGAAAAGCTTGTCGGAGCAAAGCTTTGTCGCTCCGTAAAGATTAATCGGATTGACAGCCTTATCGGTGGACAGCGCAACGACACGCTCCACCTTGTTGGCAAGGGCCGCCTCGATGACGTTCTCGGCACCGCCAACATTCGTTCTAATACACTCGGACGGGTTGCGCTCGGAAGCGACCACCTGCTTCATGGCGGCTGCGTGCACCACGAGATCGACGCCGTTCATCGCGGTCGTCAACCGCTCGCGATCGCGAACGTCGCCCAGAATATAGTCGAGCTTGGGGTTGTTAAAGACCGCCGCCTGCTCGAACTGCTTCAGTTCGTCACGAGAATAAATCACGATCCGCTTGACGTTGAAGTCATTAAGAAGGTGCTCGATAAATTTGTTACCGAACGAACCTGTACCGCCGGTGACGAGCAGAGTTTTGTTGTCGATCTTCATTTATCTAACTGATCTAGAGCAGGAATGGACGGCCCACGCTTATGCGCGCTTGCCGATGGACACCAGACCAAGGAGAGCCATGGCGAAGTGAAGGAAATTACCCGGATGCTGCACGGGATTAAACGCGAGATGGAGGAAGCGCGTTTTGACGAATTTAGACCACGGCCCATTGGCGGCAAAGCTGAGCGAAACATAATTGTAGAAGCTCGATTTGATCCTCAAGCGATCGACAGGTCCGAACTTTCGCAGCATCTCGGAGTTCTTGACCTCGAATTTCCTCACCGCATCGGAGACAAGCTCTCCGCCGCGCATGGGGGCCTTGTAATACTTGGCGACGATCTGAGGCAGCATAAGTACTTCATATTTTTCAGTCAGCCGGCAAAGCCAGTCCAGATCGACGAAAAGCCGAAGATCTTCGTCGCAATAGCCGACATCGCGAAAAACGGACGTGCGCACCAGGAAGGTGTTGCCCATGCTTAGACCGCAACCCCTTGCCAGCAGATTGAGGCACGTGATCGGATACTTTTCAGTCCAGTCCCGAACGACGGTTTCCTGACCATCATCATCGACAAGAAGATGACGCCCCGAGACGGCGCCAACATGCGCGGGAGCGGCCCGCAAGGCCGCAATCTGAGTATCAAGCTTTCCGGGCAGCCACTCGTCGTCCGAATCGAGAAACGCGACGAACTCGCCTCGCGCATTCCTGATCCCGGTATTGCGCGCGGCTGCTTCACCCTTGTTCTTTTCATGAGCGATGTACCGCACGCGGCTGTCCTGTTCGCTCAAGCCAACCGCAAGCGATTGGGTATCGTCGGAAGAGCCATCATCCACCAGAATGATTTCGACGAGATCTAAATTTTGCGCCTGCACTGAGGCGACGGCTCGCGGAATCAAATCCGCGCGATTGTAACAAGGAATGACAACGGACACGACTGGAGACGCGGCCGACACCTTTTCTCGCCGCTCCGTCACTGCACACCGCCCGCTACTTGAATTGACGCCCGTTTCCCGATTATCTCGATCACATGCAGAATAAACACCTCACCGACATTGCCTACTGGGACCGCAACTGGTCCGCTCGCCCTGTGGCCGATCCCCTCGATCCTCATGCTCCCGGTCTCAACGGCACGCAGTCGCGAAGCCTGCACCAGTTCTTCGTTCGCACATTCCGCAAGATCGGCGCCCGTCCAGGCGCCTCGATCGTGGAGGCAGGCTGCGGCGGTTCGGCCATCATGCCGTACTTTCGCAGCGAGTTCGGCTTCGAGGCCGAAGGGATAGACAACTCCCCTGTCGGCCTCGAACTCTCGAAAGCAATCGAGCGAAAATCCGGCATTGAGACACCCGTTCAAATCGCGGATGTTTTCGCGCTGCCCGACAGCCTGCGAGGACGGTACGATATTGTCTTTAGCTATGGCCTGGCGGAGCATTTCAAACCAACCACGTCGATACTCGAAGCTCTTGCTGCACTTGCACGTCCCGGCGGCCACGTTCTGACATTAGTGCCTAACATGACTGGCGCTTTGGGCCTGCTTCAGAGGCTGGCCAACCCCGACGTCTACGCTATCCATGTGCCGCTGAATGCCCGGGATTTGAAATCCGCCCATGAACAGTGCGGTCTTCAAATCAAGGAGTCCGGCTACTTGATGACCGCGAACTTCAGCGCAATCAACTTCCAGGGCAGTTCCGCCTTCATCGGCGCGGTCGGCCCGCGTCTGGCGTCCTGGAGCAGCAAGGCGTTCTGGGCCATCGAGAGATTGGGAATGCCCGAGATTCCCAACGGACTGACATCGCCCTACGTCTATACTCTGGCGCAAAAGAAGACCTGATTTTCCAAGCTACCGCAGTCCGGGTGACTCAGGGTCACCAGATTGACGTATCAAAAACGCGCGCGATCAAGTCGCGCTCCGCCAATTCAGGCGGCCGTGATCATATCCGCGTCAATCGAGACGCGGACCTTCCGTCCCAGCAGGTCGAGCAGGATCGCAACACGATCACGATCGCCCAACCCGTCGAACAATCCAAAATTGTCGGCGAAAGCGCCCGCCATCACCCGCACCTTCTCGCCCAGCGAGAACGGCGCACGGCGATCCAGCTTGACGAAACCGCTCTCGTCTTCGCGGGCTTTCAGCATATTCAGCACTTGCTGCGCCACCGGCGCCGGATCAGAGCCGTTCAAGACAAGGCGCGACACGCCAAACGTCGATTGAATCGAGCGCCAGCGCTGCGCGGCCATGTCGATCCGCACAAAAAGATAGCGCGGAAATAACGGTGCGGCGACTTTCTCGATCTTGCGGGCATGGCTGCGGCGCTTGAGATAACGCGGCAAATACGTCTCGAAATCCTGCCGCAAGAGGTTGCGCGCCGCCTTCGCCTCAGCGTTCACCTGAGTCTGAACAACATACCATGTGCCATCTACGACTTCGCTCATGGCTTGTCTTTCCCGGCCTCGGGCACACTCAAGCCGAGCAATTTAGGAGCAAGCACGCGTTGCGCGCCAAGAAGTTTTACGGCATCGTCAAATGACTGCCGCGCGTTCTTCAGATCGGTGATGACGACGGCATCGAAGGGCAGCGTCAGTTTGTCAAAGGACGAGTAGACGCTCCTGCCGAGAAACGGCGAGTCGTCAGCTTCCTCGCTGACAATCGCGACGATCGACACTCCGCTATCGGCAGCCGAGAGAATTGCCACTTCAGCAAGGTCCGACTTTCCGACCAAAACCAGATTCTGGAGATGCCTAGCTTGGGCACTCCTGAAAACATCGGCGCAATCGGATTTCGCCTGCCGGAAAAACGAAAAGGATGAAGACAGATATTCAACCGTCAGGCGGGATTTCTCGGTGAAGCCCTGCGGCGTGAGGTAATAGGCATAACGGCGAGCGGGCGCCGTGCCGACCTTGACCAGCCCCTTTCGGACGCAACGTTTCAGGTAGGCGTTGACCAGACCGAGCGCGATGCCGAGTTCCGCAGCGATATGCCGTTGCGACTGCGATCCGTCATTCTCGACGGAATTGAGCAGGTTCAGGATGATCCTGTCATCGCTTCCCCGTTCGCTCTCCAACGCATTCGACATAAGAGGTCTCCGCCTTCTCTTATAGCGTTCAATTCATGAACGTCAACCTCTTCGTTCAAGTCGTGAACAGTTTAAACCATTGATAAATGGATATTTTCTTTCGGCTTAACGCTGTTTCGATCTAGAGTGCCAAGAGGAAGGTCCGCTAAGGCCACGCATCCAACGCGCCGAGCAATCAGCTCATACCCCATTCGAGACCCGCGAGTGACACCAGGTCGTCCTCCAATGTTACTTCTCCGAGCCGGTCGCAAACACTTGGTCCAAACGCAGAAGTCTGGCCAAATGCGCCCTCGTCGCCTCGGGCAGATTACGCCGGATATGCCCAGAGTCTCTGTACAGAAACTGTCCGTCCAGGGTGACCATACATTGATCTCCCCGGCATATCGCATCGCCCGGAAGAATCGCATGCGATCGCGCGACTTCGGCAATCACGTTTGCCGCCGGACGCTCCTGCTGGTCAAAACGTGCCTTGGACATCGCGAAGTTGGTCGCCTGGCAAGGCCGATGCATCAATGTCGACGCGACGATGCACGGGATCGGATCGGCGGTCATTGCCGGCACGTTCGCGACGACAAAAATCCGGCGATCGGGACGGCTAATGCTGCCAATAACATCGACCAGACCCTTCCTGAAAAGATTGAGACCGATCTCCTCCGGCAACCGTTCTTGCGAGTCGCTGGATGACAAATTCCGCGCGAGTCCGGACCAGGCCGAACTGAGAATCACAAGATTGATCTCCGGATGAGCCGCAAGCATCTGAATCATGTGCTCCCGCGATTTCCCGCAGGTCTTGTTGTATTTCAGGTCTATGTTCACACGGATTGCGGTTTTCCCGTCCAGAATGGCTGGACATCCGGGGTACAGCATGATCGATGTGCCGGTTTCTTTGGCCGCCGCTTCGAGCAGCGGCGCAAGATGCTCCGCATGGCTGTCGCCCCAGAGAACGGCCTTGGTGGAGGCGTTCTCCCACTTCGCACCGAAGATGCAGGTCTTGGGCAAGCCTTCGACCGGATCCGAGAACTCGCAGGGCCACTCCCACATCGCATTCAGGCTACGAAACGCCTGGACTTCCTGCGGGATGCGAGAAGGAACCCCGAGAGTTTTGTTGACGTAAGCACCTCCCAGCAAAACCAAAAGTGAAACCGCCAGACCGGCACAGATCGAGACAAGCACTTTCACCCGCGGTTTGCGAAATGGCTGCTCAATGAATTTGTAGGAAATAACGGAGATCGCGACGGAGGTCGCCGCAAGAGCGGCGGTCTCATTGATCGTCGGCGTCCCATTGTTGATGTAGGTGCGAAAGAACACCCAGACCGGCCAATGCCAGAGATACAGCGAGTAGGAAATCTTGCCGATGGGGCTAAGGAGTCCGAGGGCCGCACCGATACGGGTGTCGCCCGATTTCGGCCATATGACCAGCGCTGAACCGATGCACGGAAATAGCGCTGCGGCTCCCGGAAAATGCTCGGGCGCGACAAGAAAAAAGCCTACCAAGATAATGATGAGCCCGGCTGCTGTTGCTATTCCGCCCACGCGCGGAGGAAGACGTGGAAGAAATACCAGAAGCCCCCCAATCGCGAGCTCCCAGGCGCGCGGGAGCGAAACAAAGAACGCGGCTTTCGGGTTCAAATGAAACCAGACAAGACTCAATACGAAACCAGCGACGACGATGCCAGACAGGATGATCGCAATCGCGCGGCGTGAACGCGATCTGGCGATGAAATAAAGCAGCACCGGCCATACAACGTAAAACTGCTCTTCAACTCCGAGCGACCATGTATGAAGAAGCGGCAACAAATCCGCTGCGCGGTCGAAGTATCCGGTGTGAGATAAAAAGTAGAAGTTAGAGAGACCGAATGCCGCGAACGAAACGCTCGTTCCAACCTCGCGGTAATCGCCCGGCATCAGAAAAAAATAGCCGGCAATAAGCGAGGTTGTCAGCACCGCCATCAGCGCCGGTGCAATGCGCCTAATTCGCCTGTCATAAAAGGCAAGGATCGAAAACTCACCGCTCTCGATTTCGCGCGATAGAATCGATGTGATCAAAAATCCGCTGATAACGAAAAAGACATCTACACCGGTAAATCCGCCAGAGAGAGGATTCGGGGCTCCGGACGGCGTGTAGTGAAAGGCCAGCACAGACAGGACAGCCAAAGCCCGCAATCCATCGATATCATTTCGATAGGGTACGGTCATTGCAGCCTTGCTGAAGGATGATGCAACCCCGGCCGCTCAGCCAAAGGCACTCTCTTGTGAAATGAGCAAAATAAATGGGCTGTCGAGGATCGAATTTCTCAGGCTCCGCTGATCATTGTTTGACAGTATAAGTCGCCGGAAGCTGAATTCCGGCGATTGGGTTATAGATTTCTATCGAACAAAGAAAAACCCCCGGCAGTTTCCTGCCGAGGGTCTTTTTGCAGTTCAGATGGTAATCGCCGTGAGGCGGTTACGATCAGAAGGTGCGGCGAACGCGGAGGCTGCCCGAGAGCGTGCCGAGATCCTTGTAGTCATACTGCGTCGCAGCAGGCTTGAACCCGCCAGGCGTCAGGATCTGGGAACCGGTGTTGCTCTGGTCAAGCGCCGTGTACATGACTTCAGCAGAGAACGTCAGGTTCTGAACCGGGGTCCAGCCGAGACGGGTGCCGATCTGCCAGATTGCGAAGTCCGGGTTGCAGCTGAAGCCGTTGGCTCCAGCACCAACCAGAACCAGGTTCCGGGCGCAATAAGCGGCGGTTGCAGTTGCGTTGTAGTCGACCCGCGAATAAGAGCCGAACACGTCCGATTCCCAATACTGGTTCCAGTTGTGTACGAAGCCGGCGCGAACGCCGAAGGCATCGGTCTTCTGGATGCTGCCGCCGGTCGTGAACACGCCGTCGGCGTTAACAGCAACAGCAACACTCTGATAGCTACCCGGAAGAGTCGAGCCGCCACCGAACAGCGAGTACTGGTTACCAAAGGTGCCGCCGATGATGTAACGGTTTGCGCCGTTCGCATAAGCAACGTCAATGGTCAGCTTGTCGCCGGGGCCGGTCGGAAGGTTCTTCAGTTGAAGACCGCCCTGAACCGCGAAACCCCAGGTATCCGACGGATGACCAGTGGTTTCGTTTGCGCCGTAGTAGTTGGCGTGGATGTTGTGCGCAGCTGCAGACAGCTGTGCGGTGAACGCGGCCTGATCAACGCGGATGTTGCCGACGATGTCAGGAGCAGCGTTGCCGCCGTAAGCAGAAGCGAAGCTGCCGTTTGCGTAGTTCGCAGCGGTAGCATTGGCGAGGTTGATTAGCACGCCGCGATCATAACCTTGGTTGGTCAACGGAACCGCACCGGTCTTTGGCTCTTCGATACCCAACTGGGCCGAAACGCCGTTGCCGAACTGCCAAGTGTAGTTGATGTTGGCAACGCCGGTTGCGTTGTCATGGCCGCCCAACAGCGACGAGGTGTTGTTGTTGGCGCCAGCGGAATGCCACGGCGTCGAATAAGCCGACACCGACTTACCGAAGGTGAAGCCTGCGAACTGAACGAAGCCGTAGTCGACTTCGAGCGAGCCGCCGGCGATGTTGTCCGTATTCGAGGTGAACTGGAACTTCACGTCCCAGTAGGAACGAACAACGCCGTATTCGGTGGCGGTGCGGGTATCAACCGTGAACTGAGTGCGCTGACGGGTGGTGAAGAAGTCCATGTCCCGGCTGCCGAAGGCGCTGAAGCCCGTGGCCGCGCCGCCCTGAATGTAAGGGCTGTTGTAGGTGTTCGAGTTCAGGTTCACGTCGAACTGAACGTAGCCACCGATCTTGATGCAGGTCTCGGTGCCGGGGATGTAGTAGAATCCGGCGCCATAAAGGGAGCAGATCTTCACGTACTGAACGGCTTTCGCCTTCACCGGAAGATCAGCTGCCTGTGCCCCGGCGATCGCGACGAAACCCGCCGCCGAACCCAGGATAAGGCTCTTAATCTTGCTCATAAAACCTCCAAGTTTTGCTCTGTTAGGGAAGGTTCCGGTCCGTCGGTGTAAGCCACACCTAAGGGTAGTTCCCTTAATCCCCGCTAACCGCCTGGTCGCCTCGCGCTTTCGGACACTCCCGCTGAACGCGAGCGACTTAAGCGAAACTTCCAAGCAGGACGACCTCGGGATGCCCCCCTCCGTCGCTCCACAGACAATGGCGGAACAAGATGGAGTTGCACAAGATTTGATTAGCTACTGCTCGAATTTCGTCACACTGATGTGGCATTCCAGCCACATCACTTTCACGTTATGAAATTAAAAATAACAAAATTAAATCAGCAGCTTAAACACCTATCTCGGTCACGGGTTAACCGAACCTTACCGCCCCGGTTATGGATACAGTCGGGGATAAACCGGCCTGCCAATGCTTCGGCAGCCTCATTTCGAACCCAAAAAGTTCAGAATCGGTGGACTGAGGAATTGCTGCCTGTACGACAGCTATCGTCTTGCCAGACTATCGCAACGAGCGACGATCGCAGGAGTATTTGCCCGCCATTGGCTGAGTTCCGCCTAGTCAAACGACGCGCAGGCGAAACAACTATTGTGTCCCGCCCAAGCAGCCCCAGCGAAAGCTACGCGGGCGGCTTATCCTCAAGCAGGATATGGGGCTTTACCTTCAATCCGCGCGCAATGCGGGCGATGTTATCGATTGAGACGTTCCTTTCAGATCGCTCAATTCCGCTCAAGTAAGTGCGGTTGATACCGCATTCATGCGCGAGGGCTTCCTGACTCAACTTACGCGCAGCGCGAAGCAGGCGCATATTTCTCGCCAAGACATCTCGTAACGGGCCCTTATGTGTCTTTTTCACAAAGCGGATTTCGAAGCAATACCGCTTTTAAGGCGACCGCTTTTAAGTTACATTCATGCCTAGTCGATATCTATTTTGCGATTCATGCACGCGAAGACACAGAGCAACCCCGCAATTCCTAACCACGTCAGTTGCTCGATTAGTCGACTGGCAATCCACGACTTCTGCAAACGAGCCTTAGCCTCGGGATCAAAATGTTAGATTTCAAATTATTGATGGTGTTTGCGATCAGCGCGGCATTGTCAGGATGTTCAGTTCAGCGTGCTGTCGTGGCAAATTCTGCTCAAGAAAAAATGCAGGGCCTCAGCAAAGAACAAGTTCTTGCCTGCATGGGGCCACCAGCGTCCCGAGCTGCCGAGGGATCGACCGAAGTATGGTCATACTCTTCTGGAAACGATCGTGTGACGGCGGTCGGCACGGGATATTCGCGGACCAACAGCGATTTTGATGGCTCGCGACACGGCAATACGTTTTCCGCCACCGGCAATTCAACAACCACCAGTATCGGCAGCGCGACCGCTAGCCGACGCTTTTGCACTGTGAACGTCGTAATAAATGAAGGTCGCGTCAGTCGAATAAACTATTCGGGACCCACGGGTGGAATTCTAACGGGTGGCGAGCAATGCGCTTTCGCTGTCCAAAACTGCCTGCAATGAGCGGGCTAATGCTCCCCGTCCCCATCAATCAAATCGCCTGCTCCAAGTGCGGGGCCGTTAATCGTGTTGCTGCTTATGGCGTCAACAAGCTGCCCCATTGTGGCAAATGCCAATCAAGCCTGCCGGAATCTAGAGGGAAGCGCGTTCTGCGCTACGTTTATTCAAGACGCTATCTAATCACGCTCGCATTCGGACTAGCTTTGCTCGCCGCCGTACGACCATCCGCCCTGACGGGATGGATTCCAAGTGGGCAAACGACTCCGGCCACCGCGCCAGCCGACGTCTGTGCTGGCTATCCTCAACCTTCCAATGGGCTCTATGCTAGCTACGATCGCTCTGCCCGCGTCGCCCCACTAACCATCAGGACAAGTCCCGGTGGGTATTACTTCATCAAGCTAGAGGATGCCCGCACAACGCGACCGGTAATGGCGTTCTATCTGCGCGGTGGCGAATCATTGGAACAGGACGTGCCCGAAGGCTCCTTTGTTTTGAAATACGCAACGGGAGAGGTTTGGTGCGGAGAAAAAAGCTTGTTCGGCCCGACCACTTCTACAAACAAAGCGGATCGGATTTTTGAGTTTACAGAGACCCGCGGATACACGGTCGAATTGATATCGAGAAGATCTGGTAACCTCAGAACCAACGCCATTGACCGTGGTCAGTTCTGATCCCCTTACGACTGATAGTTCGCACACCCACCTCTAAGACGGGCCGTCTGCTCAAATACTGGTGTGGATAACCAAATTCACTCAAATTTCCGCTTGGAATAGTTGGCCATCTGGCTGGAATTCCCCTGGAGCGGCGTAACCCTCCTTACCTTGAGCCTATCTCATGTCCACGCTGTACGACCCCCAACTGACTGAGCAGGTCTCCCTCCACATCTCCGCTGCGCGAATTCGTGCATGGCTGTCTGATCATGTTGATAACGTCTTGCAGGCGCTACGCTTCCACGAAGAACACGGCAGGATTGGCGATCACGGTGGCGCATTCGATGAGCCCATCAAAAAAACTATCAACGAAGTGCTCGATGAGATTACCGCTAGCTTTATCGGAGCCCTCTCAACCTCGAGCGCCATGGCGCCTGGGGTACTACTGTCGACTCTGAGGGAGATTGAGATGCATCCGGCATTGGGGCTTAGCCCTCTGCTGCCCGGGTCCGTCGATCGAGCTTTGGCACGCTACTATCAGCGCGAGCAGGAAAAGCCCGGCACTTTCAGGGCCGATGTGATGTTGCGGATTTCCTCTCCGGATGGCTCGATTGAAGAGCCAACCGAGGAACGGCTCAAAAATGCTGCGGTCTTGGCGCAAAAAGATATCCAGTCACGCCGGGACAAAGGCCGTCCTCCGATAGAGGCCTATGAAGTGCTGGCTATGAAGCTTGGCTTGATCTTCCGGCGGTATCGTCCGGGTATTAAGAGGGTCTCGGAAGCCGACTCCACCGCCGAAGGTCATAAATACCCGGAACGCGGCGAGTTTAAAGATTTTGTGAATGCCGTTTTGCCGGCCTTGAACGTGCTTCTCAAAGAGCGTTCTGCGGCAGAGTTGAAACCGGATTCCATCGTGCGGAAAGCGGGAAACATCTTCCTTCGATAGTTATACAGGGCTTGAAGTGCCCTACCCAATTATTCCCATAGATGTCGATTTAAGCCGAAGTCGGATTTTGATCCTGTGCAGTGTCGGGCGGATTTCCTGCCTGAATTACAGGAGCTGAATCATGAACGAGCACCTCAAACCGCCGGCGACGCCGGCAGAAGAAGCCCCGAACAAGCCCCGGAAAAGGTGGCCGAAGGTCATTGAAGACTTGTTCATTTGGCCGCCGCTGCTGTTTGATGAAAAGGACGATGACTTCCGAGACCTCTTCGATTGGTACGCAGAAGCCGTCGGCGCTGAAACCTTTGTCGAGGCCCTGCAGGTTTATGAAGTGACGATTCTGAACGTCGAAATCCGGCGCTATCAGTTCAGCCGTATGCAGCTCGTCATGAATAAGAAGCGCGCTGCGATTCGCAACGTCTTCGCCATGTTTCAGGATCGTGAAGAGGTGAAGGTGCCCGAGCCCATCGCGCGTCATTATATCGAAAACAAAACCGCAAAATACTTCTCGGATCGCGTTTTCCAGGCAGACGTCATCGGCAGCTGCGACATGGAAGATTATTCGATCGAGGCTGCGACGCTTGCGCTGGCGTTGCCGGATATCCTCACTCTCGACCGACTGATTGCATCGGGCCAGAAGCGCTCGATGCAGATTCTCAACAATCTTGAGAAGCGCTGTGCTGCACGCAGGGCTGCGGAGGCCAAAGCCGCCGATAAAACACCGCAGCGCTAAAACTCGGAACAGGGAATGGCATCGCAACGACAAATCGCCGCGAACCGGAAAAATGCCGCCAAGAGCACCGGGCCGCGCACACAACAAGGCAAAGCGCGTTCGAAAATGAACGCGCTTTGCCACGGCTTTTCAAAGAGCACCTCAGCCCCCCGGGCGAACAGCGCCACAGATTCCCGCGCGGAATTGGAGCAAAACGTCAACACATTGCAGAGCATTCGGGCCGCGCGGGCGAAGTTGCACGCTGAACTGCTCGATGTCGCAAATCCTCAAAGCCACAGTAAATTGCTGGGAAAAATCGCCTCGTTGCAGCGTTACGAGGCGCGCGCTTACATGGCTCGCAAGAAGCTCCTCGCCGATTACGAGAGCTCTTAATCAATCGGGCTTCTGCAAAAGCAATTTTGCAAAACGAACCCAATTTTGAAAATTAAACAAAAACAATAACTTAGATCCGTCGCGCGTTAGCCGCGAGTTCCCAAGCTCCCGGTGATATGCAATACGGCCTGACAAACCCGACTAACGCCGAGAAACGAACGCCGCAGCTCGTGAACCTGACCTCCGGAAAAGTGCTGCTCTACCTCGCAAACGAGGATTGGGCTTTCGTCCAGCATCGATTGCCCATGGCACGCGCCGCGCGGGCGGCTGGCTTTGATGTCCACGTTGCAACAAACGTATCGACACAGGCCGAGACAATCCGCGCCGAAGGCTTCACGCTTCATCCCATATCGCTCAGGCGCGGCAGCCGCTCTTCCATCGACGCCATCGCATCGATAAGGGCCATCCGAGCCATTCAACAGCGGATCAAGCCGCAGTTGCTTCATCATTCCGGCCTGCAATGCTGCGTCCTCGGCGGCCTCGCGTCGCTTGGGATGGCGATACCGCAAGTCAATGCGATGACCGGCCTCGGCTATGCATTCACCGGAACCTCTGCCCGCGCGCAGACGTTGCGCTTCATGATCTCGGCCGTACTTCGGTTTTTGCTCAATCGCGACAACTCGACCACCCTCGTCCAGAATCCGGATGATCAGCAGACTCTGGAAGGCATGGGCATCGCCTCCGCCAATATCCGGCTCATTCCGGGCTCCGGTGTCGACACAGATATGCTGACACCTCTTCCTGAGCCCGATGGCCCGGTCACCGTCGGCTTCGCGGGCCGGCTTCTGACCGACAAAGGCATTCGCGCGCTCGTTGCCGCACAGCGCATCCTTCGCGCGCGTGGCGCCGACATAAACCTGCTCATCGCCGGCGAGCCTGATCCGGCCAATCCTGCATCGGTGTCGCTGGAAGAAGCACGCCAGTGGAGCAACGAACCCGGCATCACATGGCTCGGCCACGTCGAGGACATCACGTCGCTCTGGCGGCAATCGCATATCGCGGCGCTTCCCTCACACCGCGAGGGCTTGCCGAAAAGCCTGCTCGAAGCCGCAGCACACGGCCGGCCGCTGATTGCCGCCGATGCGCCCGGCTCTCGGGAAATCGTTGTCCATGAATGTACGGGCCTGCTGGTGCCGATTGAGGACCCACCCGCGCTGGCCGACGCGATTGAAAAGCTCGCTTTGTCGAAAGAACTCAGAGCCGGCTATGGCGCGGCCGCTCGTCAACTCGTCGTGGAAAAAATGTCCGCGCAAAGCATCGGCGCTGCCATCGTGGCGCTCTACGAAAAATGCCTGCGGCAATCCGCGCGAGCGTGACGGTGTTGGCGGCGATCTATCCGGACTGCGCAAGGGGGGCAAAGCTGCGCGCTTCGCATCCATCGTTGATAACGGCCGGCCGCCAATTAACCACCGTCTCCCCTTTCAGAAAAAATGCGAAGTAGCGCCATCCCGTCGGAAAATTGGAACGCATGCACACCGTCCATTTTTCCGGACCTGATTGCGCCTCATTTGCTCCGACATCGGAAATTTCCGCGACACCCGTCAACTTCATCTGTTCGGTAATCTTGTAAACCTGGTCGGCAATGACGCGTTTCTGTCGGGCATCGGGCGCCGACTGAGTGCCGCCGCCATCCTGCACATCGAAAAAGAACGTGCATCCGCTGAGCAGCAAGGCTGCCAGCAACACCTGCAGCGATCGAATGAAAATCAAGGCTCACTCCCCGACTGGCCCGGTCCCTTACTAACGCTTCGGCAAGCCTCTGAGAAGCGCCGTCGCCCGTTAAAGATCGGATGACTCCATCAGCGCTCACGAATTGACCACGCATTCCGGGAGCGTTGTCACCTGCGGCGAGTTTGATTAAAGAGGCACCAGCGCCTTGTGCGAGACCATTGCGGTTTCGATAGACTTGCCGCCGGCGCGCGGCATCAGGCGCTGACGGGATGACCCTCGTTTCATGATGACTTTATACCCCATAGCAATCGCACTGGCGGCTTGCGTCGTCTGCGCCTTGCTGATCGTCTTGCTGCGCCCTCTGCTCATGCGTTACGCGCTGGCGCGGCCGAATGCGCGGTCGTCGCACGTCGTGCCGACGCCGCAGGGCGGCGGTGTCGCAGTGATCGTTGCAGTGATGTCATCGATCGTCCTTTCGATAACTTTTTTCGGTACAGTTGCTGATCCGGTATTGCTGACGATTTGCGCGGCAACGGTCCTCCTCGCCTTCGTCGGCGCATATGATGACTTGCGGACGATGCCCGTCGCGCCTCGCTTGTTGCTACAAGCGGTCGCAGTCGGCGTGGTTCTCGCGACTCTTCCTGCAGAATTTCATCTCGTCCCGTCCTTGCCCGTCTGGATAGAGCGCGCGTTGTTGCTGGTCGGTGGACTATGGTTCGTCAATCTCGTCAATTTCATGGACGGTCTCGACTGGATCACGGTCGCGGAGACCATTCCCGTCACAGTCGCGTTGGCGCTATTCGGCCTTTACGGTCAGTTGCCTCCGGGCCCAACGCTCGTTGCGCTCGCGCTCTGCGGCGCGATGATCGGCTTTGCACCCTTCAATCGGCCCGTTGCCAGACTTTTTCTCGGCGACGTCGGCAGCCTGCCGGTCGGCTTGCTGGTAGGATGGTGTCTGCTTCAACTCGCAGGAAGCGGTCATCTGATCGCCGCGCTGCTGCTCCCGTTATATTATCTCGCCGATGCCACGATCACGCTTTTCAGACGCCTGCTGAATGGTGAGAAGATCTGGATCGCGCACCGTTCGCATTTCTATCAGCGAGCGACCGACAACGGCTTCAGCGTGATGCAGGTCGTCGGCGAAGTCTTCGTTTTGAACGTCGTTCTCGCGGGCCTTGCCGCATTGTCGATCTGGCTGAAATCAGCCTATGTCGAGGGCATGGCGCTCGCATTGGGCGTGAGCGGCGTGGCTCTCGTGCTCAGTCGGTTCTCACGGCCGCGCGAACCGCTTCGCTAAGGTTACGCAGCCCCGTTCTTGAATTCAGGGATCGCGTCCGTCAGCACGCCCACGATGACGCTGCGCTGCTCGCTTCCGACAGCCTTCTCCAAGGTGGACAACCACCGTTGCAAGGTATCGAGCGGAGGCTCGTTGGGACGCGCCGCAACGATGCCAGCAATACCGATATCCGCGGTCGGTTCTTCATGTGCGAACAGGATTTCGTTCAGACGCTCGCCCGGCCGCACGCCGGTAAACACGATCTCGATGTCATAACCCGGCTGAAGGCCGGACAGCCGGATGATGCGCTCGGCAAGATCGACGATCTTCACAGGCTGTCCCATGTTCAGGACATAGACGGAAACATCGGGACGGATGGGGCCCAGCGCATGAGTTGCAGCCGTCACTACAAGGTCGCACGCTTCGCGAATGGTCATGAAATAGCGGACCATATCCGGATGCGTCACGGTGACGGGACCACCGGCCTCGATCTGCGCCTTGAATTTCGGCACCACCGAACCGTTCGACGCCAGCACGTTGCCGAAGCGGACGGAGATCAGCCGCATCGGGGTCTTTCCGTTCGCCCGGTTCATCAATTCGCGGTCAAGCGCCTGACAGTACATTTCCGCGAAACGCTTCGTCAGGCCAAGCATCGACACCGGCTCGATGGCCTTGTCGGTCGAGATCATCACCATGGCATCGGCGCCGGCGCTCGCGGCCGCATCCGCCACATTCACGGTGCCGAAGATGTTGGTCTTGACGCCCTCACCCCAGTCGCGCTCCAGGATCGGAACATGCTTGAGTGCCGCGGCATGAAAAACGATGTTCGGCTTGAATTCGGTAATAAGATGCGTGATGCGCGCGCGATCGCGAATGTCGGCAATGCGGCCTTCGACAACCGCCGCCGGAAATTTTTCTTTCAGGCTCTCCACCACCGCGTGCAGCGCAGGCTCCGAATTTTCAACGATCATCAGGCGCGATGCACCGAACGTCACGACGCGGCGGCATATTTCAGAGCCGATCGACCCGCCGCCGCCGGTAACGACGATGGATTTTCCTTTCACGAACGTTTCAAGCCGCTGGTAGTCGATCTTGACGCTGGGCCGCAGCAGCAGGTCTTCCACCGCTACCGGCGCAAGCTGCGGCGCTTCTCCGCCACCTTCCAGCGACGGCAAGCGACTGACCACCAGTCCGAGTTTCCGGGCGCGCGTCAGCACTGACTCGGGCGATGCATCGGCCTCGAAGGCCGAGGGGAGCATGATGAGGCGCTCGATGGGCCTCGTCCTGCGTGAAAAATCAGCGACGATATCGGAGAGATCGTCGATTCCGCCAAGCACCGAGATGCCGCGAATCGATTGTCCGCGATCCGAGATCGACGGCGACAGCACGCCAACCGGCCATGTCCGCTTCACGGCGCCGCTTTCGATACCGCGCAGCAGCACCTCTGCATCGGCGGCGCGTCCGACCAGCAATGTCGGCGACGCATCGAGATTGCGCGCCTGATTGAGCGTCCGGGTGTAGCGGAAATAGCGATAGGCAACGCGCAGGCCGCCAAGCGCGAAATTCTGCAGGAACCAGTAGATGATGATGGTCGTCTTGCCGAAGAAAAATGTGCCGTAGATGTTCGGCGAGATAAAAATGTAATCCAGCACCAGCAACATCATCGCCAGCACCGTGGACGTCTTCACGATATTGAAGAAATCCGGCAGCGAAATGAACCGCCACTTCGTGGTGGTGAGCTTGAAGATGTAACAGACGATGATGCTGAAAATAATAAAGTAAGGCAGTATCTTCAGCAGCAGCGGCAAGCGCTCCACAAGGCCGCTGCCTTCAAAGCGCAGATAGAAACTCGCAATAACCGCGAAGATCGTCGCCAAGACGTCGTGGATGATAATCAGGACGTTTCGCCAGGTGAGGCGCGGAAATCTGATTCGGGGCATGGCCATGGCTACGCCTGTCCCGCATCAGTTGTCGATGGTCTTCGCAGACCGACGACGCCTCCCGCGACGCCGACCGCCAGCACGTAGATCCAGCCCTCGGTAAAATCGAACAGATGGGAGTTCAGCAACGAGCTTACAAAATTCTCCGTCACAGCGACCAGGCCGATCCATCCGGCGAGACCGGTTGCGCCGACGAACAATTTCAGGTGCATGAACCACATCGCGTACAAAACGACGACGCCGATCAATCCCCATTGAACGGCAACGTTCAGGGTCTGGTTGTGCGGATTGCCGATCACGTCCGCCGAAACGCCGGTCTTTCCGATGGCGTCCTTCTCAAAGAGTCCTCTTGTGGAGCCAGTTCCATGTCCGGCAACGGGCGCTTCCGCGATGAACCTGATCGACTTGCGCCAGAATTCCAGACGCTGCCCCGTCGAGGTGACGGCGTTGTTCTCGTGATAGTCCTGATATTCCGTGATCACTCTGGAGGTACGCTCACGCAGATAGGGCGACGACATCCAGCCGATCGCACCCGCGGCCACGACAGCCGCCATAATGATCAGGACCCCACCACGCTTGAAATGCATGACGGCGAAAACAACAAACAGCACCGGGATGCAGACCAGGACAGTCCGCGAACTTACAACAAAAATCATGTTGGCAAGAAAGACCACGCCGAGCCCCATCAGACACATCGCCAGCGTTTTCCGGTTCGTTCTCGACACATAAACAGCCGCCCCAAAGGCGCCGAAGGCGCAAAGCGCAAATTCCTGGCTCTGTGAGATGTAGTTCTTGACCGGGACGCCGATGGCGCGCGTCGGGTCGAACGACAGACGCGGATCGGCAAAACTCAGCCACGACATCAGCATGACGACCGTGCATGACGCCAGAAATCCGAGGGCCACCCACAGGCCGCGCCCGGACCTTTCAAAATGATAGATGAGCACGGGGATCGCCAACAGCTTGGCGACCGGACTGATGCCCTTCAGACGGGCGGCCCATGGCGTATCTGTCGCCCACAGCGTGCCGACGACGGCGAGCGCAAAAAACAGCAGCGGAATGGCGCAGGCCGGCCGCTTCATCGTGTCGAGAAAATCCTGCAGATCGATAGTTGGGATCAACAGCAGCAGCCAGACCGCCGCAAAGATCGCCACAAGCGAGGTCGACCACGGCAGCGAAACCGCCAGAAGGACCACCGCGATATCCGCCGCCCTCGTCCACGCCGCCGCGTTGCGCCGAACGAAAGGCGCGATGCCAATCCCGCTCGACGCGTTCGCGATCATGCGCGGTTCTCGCGCGCGCGCTTGACCAGCGAGGTCGTGCTGTGCCCCGGCAGAATGTCGACAAGAACGATCTCGCCGCCGTTTGCCGTGACGATTTCGTGGCCGACCACCTGCTCGCGGCTGTAATCGCCGCCCTTCACAAGCACGCTGGGCTTAATCTCGGTGATCAGTTCCAGCGGCGTATCCTGTTCAAAGATCACGACGAGATCGACCGCCTCGAGAGCCGCAAGCACTTCGGCGCGTGCGCGCTCGTCTTGCACAGGCCGTTCCGGTCCCTTCAGACGCCGCACCGATGCATCGCTGTTGAGGCCCACGATCAGGCGATCGCACGCGGCGCGCGCCTGCGTGACGACACGCACGTGGCCGGGATGCAGGATGTCGAAGCAGCCGTTGGTGAAGCCAACGCGCAGCCCTTGCTTGCGCCACGCATCGAGGTGCGTTTTGAGATCGTCGGCATCCGAGGCGATTTTCTCTTCGGCGGCGAGCGACGCGTGCGGCAGAATCTTCCGCCGCAACTCGGCAACTGACACTGTTGCCGTACCCGGCTTGCTGACGGCAACAGCGGCAGCCGCCGTCGCGCAGCGGAGCGACGTGTCCCAGTCCGTTCCCGCGGCCAGCGTCACCGCCAGAACGGCGGCCACCGTATCACCCGCTCCGGACACGTCGCGGACCTTCGCAGGCTGCGCCGGGATATGGATCAGAGTGCCGTCGCGATGCGCGAGGGTCATGCCGTTTTCGCTTTGCGTGACCAGAACAGCCTCGGCGTCAGCCGTCCGCAGCGCCTCGATCGAAGCATCAGCGATGTCGGCATCGGACTGGATCCGCCGCCGTGTGGCTTCCGCAAATTCCTTGCGGTTCGGTGTCAGCAATGTCGCCCCGCGATAGATCGCGAGATTGGCGCTCTTCGGATCGACGATGACGCGTTTGCCGAGCTTGCGCGCGGCATCGATGACGTTGCGGATCACCCGCGCGGTCAGCACGCCCTTCGCATAGTCCGACAGCAGCACGATGTCCGCCCGCGGCAGCGCAGACACGACGGCATCGATCAATTTTTTCTCGGTGGCCTCCGATGCCGGCGCCGACAGTTCCCAATCGGCCCGCAGCATATGCGTCGAGAAATGCTCCGACACAAAGCGCACCTTGCGCGTGGTCGGCCGCGACGGATCGATGACCAGAATTGGCTCGATGAGTTTTTCTTTGGCGAGTTCCGCCTTCAGCGTGTCGCCTGCCACGTCGCTACCGACGAGCCCTACGAAAATGCATTTTGCGCCCAGCGAGGCGATATTGCGCGCGACATTGCCCGCGCCGCCGACATTGGTTTCGCTGCGCTGGACCGCGATCACCGGCGCCGGCGCTTCCGGCGAAATCCGCGAGACTTCGCCATAGACGAATTCATCCAGCATCAGATCGCCGACGCACAGCACGGTCTGGCGGACAATCGCTTGCGACAGCGCGTCAAAATCGAACATGAGAACGCCTGTATCCCTGTTGCACGATCAACGGTAGCGATCGGGCCGGTCGAGAAAATCCCTGACGTAGCTGCCGACGGCATCCTCTAATGCCGTGAAGCCGCCATTGTAGCCTGCGCCGTGCAGATGATCGACCTCTGCCTGCGTGAAGTATTGATAACTGCCGCGGATTTGTTCCGGCATGTCGATGTATTCGATATTCGGCTTTGCCCCGAGTGCACCGTAGGCGGCCAGGATCAGGTCGCGGAAGCTGCGCGCCTTGCCGGTGCCGACATTATAAATGCCATTCACGGACCGCGTCGCCAGCAACCACATGATGACACGCACCACATCATCGACGTGAATGAAATCGCGCCGCTGATCGCCGTCCGCAATGCCGTCGCGGTGCGACTTGAACAACTGCACGACGCGGCCGGACTTCACGTCGTCGAAACGCCGCGCCAGCACGCTCATCATCGTGCCCTTGTGATACTCGTTCGGCCCGAACACATTGAAGAACTTCAGACCCGCCCACTGCGGCGGCATCTTCTCACCTTTCGCGAGGCGCTCAACCACCGCCATGTCGAACAGATGCTTGCTCCAGCCGTAGAGATTCATCGGCCGCAGCATCTTCAGCGCCGCGAGCGAAGCATCGTCGCGAAATCCCTGCTCGCCGTCGCCATAGGTCGAGGCGGACGAGGCATAAATGAACGGAACGGAATTCGCCGTGCACCAGTCGAGCAGCCGCATCGACAAGCGGAAGTTGGTTTCGATCACCAGATCGCCGTCGGTCGCGGTGGTCTCCGAGATCGCGCCCATATGCACGATGGCGTCGAGCTTGCGGCCATTGAGCCATTGCATCAGTTCCGCCGGCGGAACGATGTCGGCGAGCTGGCGCTTGGCGAGATTGCGCCATTTGCCGTCGTTCCCGAGAAAATCGCACACCGCCACGTCCGCGCGGCCCGCATCGTTGAGCGCGGCGACGACATTTGACCCGATAAAACCGGCTCCACCGGTCACCAGCAGCATGAAGGAATCCCGCCCGATTGATGCGGGTCACCTTTGCCTCAGTCGCGGCCCGCAGGCAACTCACGTCCACAAGCGTGGTGAAGGCCTGAATTGGTTATGAGGCTCCAAAAAACGCAACTGGACGCCGCGCAGGTGACGCGGTAACCGGCTGATCGTGCACAATTCTACCCGTTCCACGAAAACTCGCCGCAAAGCCTTGAATAAATGAATATAAATTCATTTCTAAGCGACTTGCAGGTTGCGCCCGATCCCTCGGAAACCAGTCCGGTTCTGGTCATTCCGTACATGTGGATCGGAGATTTCGTGCGGGGCCACACCGTGGTGCGTGTCCTAAAGGAGCGCTGGCCGAACCGACCGGTCGATTTGCTGGTTACGAGCCTCTGCGCGCCATTGGTGGATTACATGCCCGGCGTCCGCAGGGGCATCGTCTGGGACCTGCCCCGTGGACGGCTTGCCCTGGCCAAGCAGTGGACGCTGGCCAAACAGTTTCGGGACGCCGGCTACGGCACCGCTCTGGTGATGCCCCGGACCTGGAAGTCGGCCATTGCACCGACGCTCGCCGGCATTCCGCAACGGACCGGCTTTGTCGGCGAAGTCCGCTTTGGACTGATCAACGACTGGCGCTGGGGCGAGCGAAAGATGCCTCGGTTCATCGACAAGAACGCCGCCCTCGCCCTGCCTGCCGATGCGCCGCTGCCGAAGGCATGGCCGGTGCCGCAGCTCGTGGTGCCATCGGCGGAAGTCGCGGCGTGGCGGCAGGCCAACAATCTCGGCCAGAGCGCCGCAGTCGCGCTGGCACCGGGATCGGTCGGGTCGTCAAAACGCTGGACCTATTATGCGGAGGCGGCCCGCATGTTCGCCGAACAAGGTCTCGACGTCTGGGTAGTGGGCGGTCCCGGTGAAAAAGCCATCGCCACCGAGATCGTCAATGTTGCCGGACCGCGGGTCCGCGACCTCACCGGCAACGATCTGCGCAATGGCATCATGGCCATGGCCGCGGCCAAAACCGTGATCTCCAACGACTCCGGCCTGATGCATATCGCGGCTGCCATCGGCACGCCTGCTATCGGAATTTTCGGCCCGACCAGTCCTTATCACTGGGCGCCGCTGAACGGCCTCGCCGCCACCATCAAGCGGGCGACCAACCTGCCCTGCCAGCCCTGCCACCGCCCCGTTTGCACCCAGAACGACCATCATTGCATGCGCGACATCCCGGCATCGCAGGTCGTGGAGACAGCTCAGGGCGTGATGGCGGCGGCCGGAGCCGGCGCTGCACGTTAAGTATCGCGCGCTGGCCGCTCTTGCGCCGGTATCGCGCCGTGACTACCACTGACCTGCAACTTGAACGAACACGGTGACATGTGAGCCAGGATCGGATCGCAGCACATTTTCAAAGCTCTCTTAACGGGCTGACCAAGGCCGCGCAGAGCAGTGAATTGCTTGCGACGACGCATACGATTGCGCGCACGGTCGCCGATACCCTGAAGGGCGGACACAAGCTGCTGCTGATCGGCAATGGCGGCAGCGCCGCCGACGCCCAGCACATCGCTGCCGAAATCGTCGGCCGCTACAAGCAGGAGCGCCCCGGCTGGGCCGCGATTGCACTGACGACAGACACCTCCGCGCTGACCGCGATCGCCAACGATTACGGCTTCGAGCAGATATTCGCGCGGCAGGTGCAAGGCCTCGCCCGTCGCGGCGATGTGTTGTTTGCGCTGACCACATCCGGTCGCTCGCCGAACATTCTCGCCGCACTTCGCACGGCGCGCGATCTTGGCGTCACAACGGTCGGCTTCACCGGCACAAAGGGTGAAAGCCTGCGCGCCTCCTGCGATCATCTGTTCATCGCGCCGAGCGATGACACGCCGGTGATCCAGCAAATTCACATGATGGCGCTGCACGCGATCTGTGACGAGGTCGAACAGGCGCTGATCGGCGCGACGAAGATAAAATGACGAGCACGTCTACGCGGAAGCCTGCGGCGTTTCTCGACCGCGATGGCGTCATCAATCTGGACGATGCCTATGTCGGCACCCGCGACAGGCTGCGCTGGATGCCGGGCATCGCCCCCGCAATCAAAAGACTGAATGACGCGGGCTACTTCGTTTTCGTCTTCACGAACCAGTCGGGCGTCGCGCGCGGCTTTTTCACCGAGGATGACGTCCGCGCGCTCCATGAGTGGATGCGCAGCGAGCTTGCGCGCGACGGCGCACGCATCGACGATTTCCGGTACTGTCCACATCATCCCGATGGAACGGTTCCGGCGTACACACGCGAATGCGACTGGCGCAAACCGCAGCCGGGCATGATCCTCGACCTCATGAAGCACTGGCCGGTCGACAGGGACCGCAGCTTCGTGATCGGCGACAAGCAACGCGACCTCGATGCTGGCATGGCGGTGGGGATTAACGGCTACCTGTTTTCCGGCGAGGATATTTCGGGCTTTGTCGAAGAGATTTTGGCGAAGCAATAGTTCGGCGCTTCAAACCCTCAACGGTAGCTTTGCGCCGCTTCGATAACGCGCTCAAATGACGGATAGAAGCCCTTCCCGCCGACCACTGTGATCGAACCGTTACCGACGGGGCCGGTCAGACCCGGATCGGTCGCGAGGAATACCGCGATCAGCGGCACGCTGTAGGCCGCCGCAAGATGCAGCAGTCCGGTGTCCACGCCGATGACCAGCGCGGCATTCGCGATCACTTGTCCCGTCGCGTCGAGCGGCTGACGTTCGAGAATGCGGCTGCCGGGAATCGCAGCGGCGAGACGCGCACAACGCAGGCGTTCCGCCTCTGATCCCCACGGCAGCACCACATCGAGGCCCTGCCCGCGCAGCCATTTGCCGGTGCCGATCCAGTCCACCTCGCGCCATTCCTTCGCGGCGCGCGACGTTCCGTGCAGCAGCACCGCATAAGGCGCACCGCCATCCGTCGCCGGCTTGACCAGTCCATAATCAATTGTTGCGTCAGGCGAGTAACCGAGACTCAATCCCGTCAGCAGCCGGTTGCGCGCAACGGCGTGCTGAGCCCGCGCGACTGTGTGCGTGACATCGTAGAACCGCGACGCAAGCGGCTCGCGGATGCTCGATGCATCGTAGCCGTGACGCTCGCCATTCGCCGCTTTTGCGATCAACGCGGAACGGATCAGACCCTGCGTGTCGATGACCTTCTCCGCATTGACCGATCGCAGGCGCGCCTTGAACGCCGAAATCTCATTCCACGTTGCGGGCTGCAACAACCGCGAGCGCCAGCGCCGTGTCGAAACGGGAATTACCTCGTCGATAGCCGGGTGAAGCCGCGCCAGCGGCGCGAATGCCTCTTCAACAACCCAAGTCAGCCGCGCATCCGGCCACTGCCGGCGCGCATCGGTGACGGCGGGCATGTGATGCACCACATCGCCGAGCGATGATGTCTTGATGAACAGAATACCGTGCATCGGCGGGGTCAGCCTGAAACTCTTGAATGCGCGTTACGTTTTGGAAACCATAAAGCGGTTTCCAGCGGGAAAAGCGAAGGGATTCGCCGAAAAAGCCCGGCTTTATACCCCATTTCCATCGTTGACCTGCAAGCTTCCGGCAACAGTTTCGCGGCACATTCCGCGCAACAGGCGCGGCGGACTTGATTGCGCAGAAACGATGCAAGGTTGGATGCCATGACAGTATTGGTCACCGGGGGCGCAGGTTATATCGGCAGCCATACCGTCCGCGCACTGGTGGACGCCGGCGAAAGTGTCGTGGTCGTCGACAATCTCTCCACCGGATTCTCGCAGTTCCTGCCCGAGGGCGTGCCGCTGTTCATCGGCGACGTCTCCGACGAAAACCTTGTCGAGGGTGTGATCGCCGCGCACAATGTCAGCTCGATCATCCATTTCGCGGGCTCGGTGGTCGTGCCGGATTCGCTGCGCGATCCGCTGGGTTACTATCGCAACAACACCATGACGACGCGCAATCTCCTGAACGCCGCCGTCAAATGCAACATCAGCCGCTTCATCTTTTCATCGACCGCGGCGGTCTACGGCAATCCGGATCACACGCCCGTCGCCGAGGAAGCGCCGACGCGTCCGCTGTCGCCCTACGGCTCCTCGAAGCTGATGACCGAGATCATGCTGCACGACGTCGCCGGCGCACACGGCATGCACTACGTCGTGCTGCGCTATTTCAATGTCGCCGGCGCCGATCCGCAGGCCCGGATCGGTCTCGCCACTGTCGGCGCAACGCATCTCCTGAAAATCGCCGTCGAGGCCGCGACGGGCCAGCGCGCCAAGATCGACGTGTTCGGGACGGATTATCCGACCGTCGATGGAAGCTGTGTTCGCGATTTCATTCACGTCACCGATCTGGCGCAGGCGCATTGCGCCGCTCTCACATATCTCGAACAAGGTGGCCCTTCGGCGACCCTGAATTGCGGTTACGGCCGCGGCTATTCGGTGCTCGAAACCATCGAAGCCGTGCGCCGCGCATCGGGCCGCAATTTCGCGGTCCAGTATGCGGATCGCCGGCCCGGCGACATCATGACCATGATCGCGGATACGGCACGGATGCGCGGCACGCTGAACTGGACGCCGCAATACGACGACCTCGACACCATCGCCCGCCACGCGCTGGCATGGGAAGAAAAGCTGCTGGCGGACCGGCTCCGGGACGGCCGGGAGGCGGTTTCAGCATAGTGTAGAATTGACCAAAAAGCCCTGATTTCACTTGAAAATCCGGTCTATAGCGGGCAAGAGACGGACATCGCAGAAACCCTGACGGAGCGCCCGTTGCGCCTTGCCGTCAATGGAACGCGGATGACCGAGCTTCCACGAAAAATCACTGACGATCCCTATGGGGCGGCGGCCCTTATCCGCCGCCTGATCACCGAGCAGGGCCTCCAGCACTGGCGGCGCTATGCGGTCGCGTTCACGCTGATGGCGGTATCCGCCGGAGCGACGGCGGCCTCGGCGTGGCTGCTCGGCGAGGTCATCAACCAGACCTATGTCAACCGCAGCGTTCACGGCATCGTCATGCTGTCGCTGGTGATTATCGTTCTGTTCACGGCCAAGGGTGCGGCGACCTACGGTCATACGGTCATTCTGTCCAGGATCAGCAACGCGATTCTCGCCAATAACCAGCGGCGGCTGTTCGCCAAGCTGATGCGGGAGAATGTCGGCTTCTATTCCGAACGTCACTCTTCCGAGTTCCTGGCGCGCCTGACCGCGGGCGCGCAATCCGTCACGCAGGTGCTCAGCCTTCTCGTCAGCGCGGTCGGCCGCGATTTCCTGTCGCTGCTCGGGCTCGCCGCGGTGATGGTGATTCAGGACCCGTACATGTCGCTGTTCGGATTGCTGATCGCGCCACCTGCGCTGTTCTTCATCCGCAAGCTGGTGCGCCGGATCAAGCATCTCGCGCACGACCAGTTCACCGGAACCGCTGACATTCTCGAGACCATGCAGGAATCCCTGCAAGGCATCCGCACCGTCAAGGCCTTCACGCTTGAAGACACCATGCAGGCGCGGATCGACAAGAGCATCGGCGTGGTCGAGGCCAACGCCAACAAGATGGCACGCGTCCAGAGCCGGTCCAGCCCGCTGATGGAAACCCTCGGCGGCATCGCCATCGCGGGCTGCCTGATGTACGGCGGCTATCGTGTGATCGCGACCGGCGCGACGCCGGGCCAGTTCTTCTCGTTCATCACGGCGTTCCTGCTGGCCTATGAGCCGGCCAAGCGCCTCGCGCGTCTCAATATCGAGCTGAACAGCTACCTGATCGGCGCGCGCAAGCTGCTCGAAATCGTCGACAGCCCCGCCAGCGAACCCGACGACAGCGACAAGCCCGCGCTGAAACTGACCGACGCCAAGGTCGAATTCCGCGACGTGACATTTGCCTATCGGGGCGATGAGACCGTTCTGAACCGCATGAGCTTTGTCGCGGAGCCCGGCAAGATCACGGCTCTCGTGGGCCCGTCCGGGGGCGGAAAATCCACGGTGCTGGCGCTGCTGCTGCGGCTTTACGAAGCGAAGTTCGGCGCCATCGTGATCGACGGCCAGATCATTTCCGATGTGTCGCGGCGCTCGCTGCGCCAGCAGACCGCCTATGTCGGACAGGACGTCTACCTGTTCCGCGACACCATCCGCGAGAACATCGCCTTCGGCAGGATCGGCGCCACGGAAGCCGAGATCGTGGACGCTGCGAAAGCCGCCTGCGCCCATGACTTCATCATGAGCTTCCCGCTCGGTTACGACACGCCGGTCGGCGAACACGGCACACAACTGTCCGGCGGCCAGCGCCAGCGCATCGCGATTGCCCGCGCGCTGGTGAAGGACGCGCCGATCATCCTGCTGGACGAGGCCACGGCCGCGCTGGACTCCGAGTCCGAGAAGCAGGTGCAGGAAGCCATCGAACACCTCTGCCAGAATCGCACCACGATCGTGATCGCGCACCGTCTGCACACCATCATGCATTCCGACCAGATTCTGGTGGTCGAGAACGGCGTCATCGTCGAAACCGGACGCCACGACGATCTGCTGCGGCGCGGCGGACGCTACGCGTCGTTCTTCCGTTTGCAGCATCGTGATGCCAACCCGCTGGCCCCCATCGCCGCCAGCGCGTAAGATCGTTTTTCCCGAGATCGCTTTCCCGCCCCGTGTTTCCTTCCAGACCCCGGATTCTGTCATGAGCGCCAGCGCACCCTTCGTCATTCCCGCACATCCGCAGCCTTCCATTCCGGTCGCCGGTGAATCGAAATCCTTTCCGGTGCGCCGCATCTGGTGCGTGGGACGAAACTATCTCGAGCACATCCGCGAGATGGGCAACGACGAGCGCCAGCCGCCGTTCTTCTTCGCCAAGCACGCCGACATGATCGCGGCCGACGGCGCGACGGTGCCTTATCCATCGCTGACCAAGGATTTCCAGCACGAGGTCGAACTGGTTGTCGCGCTGAAAAGCGGCGGCGCCAACATCGATCCGGCCAAGGCGCTGGACCATGTCTACGGCTACGGCGTCGGCATCGACCTCACCCGCCGCGACCTGCAGATGGCGTCACGCAAGAAGGAACAGCCCTGGGAAATCGGCAAGTCGTTCGACTTCTCCGCGCCGTGCGGCGCGTTGCGCCCCGCCGCCGAGATCGGCCACCCGGTTCAGGGCAGGATCTGGCTTTCGGTCAACGGCGTCGAGAAACAGAAGGGCGATCTGTCCGAGATGATCTGGAACGTCGCCGAGATCATCGGCAAGCTCTCATTGCAGGTCTCGCTCGGTGCGGGCGACATCATCCTGACCGGCACGCCGGCCGGCGTCGCAGCGCTCCAGCCCGGCGACAAGATCGAATGCGGCATCGACGGCATCGGTACGCTGAAGGCGGCGGTCGGCTAAGCCGACCGCCTTTCAGAATCACGCCTCCAACTGCCGCTCCACAGCGGCAGCGATGGCGAGCAGCTTGCGGTCGTCGCCGTGGCGGCCGACCAGCATCAACCCGCAAGGCAGCGCGTTGCCGAGCCTGATCGGCAGCGAGATCGCGCAAGTGTCGAAAAAATTCCAGATCGAGGTGTTCATCAGCGCCTGAACATTTCGCCTGGTAAAATTATCCGTCGTGGAGACCTCGTCGATGGTCGGCGCGACGATCTGCACCGTCGGCATCACCAGCACATCGACCTCGTCGAATACGGCATCCATTTGCGCGATGCCTTTTTCACGATCGCGCAAATTCTGGATGTAATCGGCGGCGTTGACGTTCTCCGAACGCAGCAGACGCATCCGCACGTTCGGATCGACACCCTCGCCCGCCTCGGCAAGCAAGGTGCGATGAACCGAATAGGCTTCCGGCGGCGCGACGCCGCCCCGGTTGTTGATCGCGTGCATGACGTCCAGCGCAGCGAGCGTAATGTCCGCGCCGGATTTCCAGTGCGCGGCGAGCTTCGTCAAAACCTGCGGATAGGCCTTGCCGACAGTCTCGTCCAATCCTTCGATGGGATAGCCCTGCACAAAACCTGCGCGCACATCCTTGAGCGAGGGCGGCTTGAGCGGTGACGGCGTTTCGCCCGCCAGCACGGCATCGGCATTGGCGCAGTCCGCGACGCTGCGCGCGACGGGACCGATGGAATCCAGCGAGTACGACAGCGGAAAAGCGCCCTCGCGCGTCACCCGCTTCACGGTCGGCTTGTAGCCAACCACGCCGCAGAACGCCGCGGGAATGCGCGTCGAGCCGCCGGTATCGGTGCCGATGGCGATCTCGCACATGCCGTCACCCGCCGCGACGGCCGCACCGGAGGATGAGCCGCCCGGAACACGTTTGCGATCCGCAGGATTGCCCGGCGTGCCGAAGTGAGGATTTGCGCCGAGGCCCGAATAGGCGAACTCGGTCATGTTGGTTTTCGCGGCGATCACCGCACCCGCCTCACGCAGCCGCGTCACGATGGCGGCATCCGATGTCGCAGGCTTGCCGCGCGAAGCCAGCACTTTCGATCCCGCGCGGGTGACTTCGCCCTTGACGTCGAACAGGTCCTTGATGGTGAGGATCGCGCCATCGAGCGGACCGAGCGTGCCGCCGGATTTCTTGCGGGCGTCGGCGGCATCGGCGGCCTTGCGGGCCGCGTCGGCATAGACCGTGAGGCAGGCGCGTGCGCCTTCCCCGGCAGGATCGGCAATCTTGAGAAGGGCTTGTTCGAGGCGGTCGCGGGAGGATGAGGTCATGTCGCTTTATCTTTAGCTTCTTGTTTTTGGAAATCGGGCCGGGAGAATGGGATTTCCGAAGCCGGAAGGCAATGCCTGCAGAGGGCTGGATTTTATGGTTTCACAGATGCTTCAATAGAGACGGCCAAAGCGGAGTGAACACATCCCATGTCCAACCCGGAAATCGATGCCATCCGCGCGTTGCTGACATCGAAAGCCCGCCCTGTCGGCTGGACCGCACGGCGCGAGCGCCTCGACGAGATCGGCTCGGTCTGGCCCGTCGCAGAGGATATCACCCTTACACGTGCCGATCTCGGCGGCGTTGAGGCCGAATAGTCGCTCGCGCCCGGCAGCGATACGTCGCGGGTGTTGATGTTTTTCCACGGCGGCGGCTATTGCTCGGGCTCGATCCTCAGCCATCGCCGCATGGTCACCGAGGCAGGACGCGCGGCGAAAATCCGCACGCTGGCAGTCGGCTACCGCCTTGCGCCGGAGCATCCGTTTCCCGCCGCGTACGAAGACGCCATGACGGCGTGGCGCTTCCTGCACCAGCAGGCCTATCTGCCGTCGCAGATCGCCGTCGGCGGCGACAGTGCCGGCGGCAACCTCACCGCCGTGCTGATCAACGAACTACGCGCGCAAGGCGAGCATCCGGCTTGCGCGTGGCTGGCCTCGCCGTGGACCGACCTCACCATGTCCGGCAGTTCACTGATGACGAAAGATGCGGTCGATCCCATCATTCACAAGGGCTATCTCGGCGAACTCGCCGATGCCTTCGTGCCTGCGGGAATTGCACGCAACGACCCGCGCATCTCGCCGCTGTTTTCCGATCTGCGCGGCTTTCCGCCGACACTGGTTCAGGTCGGCTCGCACGAGACGCTGCTCGACGACGCCACGCGCTTTGCGGCGGCGCTCGGAGCCGCCGACGTCGATGTCACGCTGGAGGTGTGGCCGGAGATGATCCACGCCTGGCCGCTGTGGAACGCGCATCTCGAACCCGGCCGGCGCGCGCTGGCCAGTGCGGGCGCGTTCCTCCGCCGTCACATGTGAGCGGGCTTACTTCTGCAACACCGTATTGCCCTGGCCCTTCTCGACCATGTCGATGACCAGCAGTTTCACCGGCACTTTCCCTTTGTTTGCGCCGAAGTGCCATTGGTCGATGGCCTCGAGAACGAAATCGCCGGTCTTGAAGGTCTCGGTCTTGCCGGTGTCGATGTTGGTCACCTCGATCGTCCCCGCCTGCACGTAGCCATAACGCGGAAACGGATGCTTGTGCTTCGGCAGCACTGCGCCGGGCGGAATCTCGTACGTCGAGACGATGACCTGCGCGTCCTTCTGGGGCAGCACGATGGGCTGGCCGCTCGACGTCACCGTCGAAGATAGCACCGGCTTGACGACGACCTTGCTGCCGACAGCCTGTGTATCTGCATGCAGCGGCGACGCAAGCAGCATCAGCCCAAGCACGAACGGAAGAAACTTCATCGGGGATTCCTTATCGCAGCGTCACTCGTAGACCATCACGCCGTCGTCCACCTTGCCGAGCCGCAAGGTGACGATGTCGAGCGCATAGTTCTGGTACAACTTCCACGGCCGCTTCGAGCCTTGCTTGGGCATCTTTGCCACCGAGCGCTGCACATAGCCCGACGTAAAATCGAGCCAGTTCTCCTCGGTCACACCGGGATCGACATTGCGCGGCGTGCACTGTTTGTAGCCGCGCTTGTCCATGTAGTTGATGAGGCGGCAGACGTATTCGCAGGTGAGATCGCATTTCAGCGTCCACGAAGCATTGGTGTAGCCGAACGACGAGGCGAGATTCGGCACATCCGAATACATCATGCCCTTGTAGTTCAGCGTTCGCGCGAAATCGACTTTGCGGCCATCCACGCTGACCTGCATCCCGCCGAGCACCTGCAAGTTCAGCCCGGTCGCCGTCACGATCAGATCGGCTTCAAGTTCGCGGCCGTCCGCAAGGCGGATTCCCTTTTCGGTGAACGTATCGATGGTGTCGGTCACCACCGAGGCGCGACCGTCCTTGATCGACTTGAACAGGTCGCCGTCCGGCACGAGGCACAGCCGCTGCTGCCACGGATTGTAACGCGGCGTGAAATGCGTGGCGATGTCGTAGTCCGGCCCGAGCGCATTACGCACGCCGCCGAGGATCATCTGCTTGGCGCGTTCCGGCTTGCGGCGGCAGAGCTGGAAGAAATACATGCCGAACAGCACATTGCGCCATCGGATCAGATGATAGGCGAGCTTCGCAGGCAACCGTTCGCGCAGCTTGTTGGCCAGCGCATCCTCCGCAGGCCGCGCCACCACATAGGTCGGCGAGCGCTGCAGCATGGTGACATGCGCCGCGGTCTTCGCCATTTCCGGCACCAGAGTGACAGCGGTGGCGCCGGAACCGATCACCACCACGCGCTTGCCGGCGTAGTCGATGTCTTCAGTCCATTTCTGCGGATGCACGATGCGGCCGGCGAATTGATCCGCGCCGGGAAACTCCGGCAGGTAGCCGCCTTCGTAAGAGTAGTAGCCGCTGCACATGAACAGGAAGCCGCAGGTGAAGCGCACACTCTCCTTCGCAGGCCCCCGCTCCACCTCCACCGTCCAGCGCGCATCCTGCGAGGACCATGACGCGCTTTTGACGTGGTGATTGAAACGGATCTTGCGGTCGATGCCGTTGTCGTTCGCGGTCTCGCGCACATAGTTGAGAATGCGCGGCCCGTCCGCGATGGCCTTGGCCTCGGTCCACGGCTTGAACGAATAGCCCAGCGTGTACATGTCGCTGTCGGAGCGGATGCCCGGATAGCGAAACAGATCCCAGGTGCCGCCGATAGCGTCGCGGCCCTCGAGAATGGCGTAGCTCTTTCCCGGGCAATTCTTTTGCAGGTGATAGCCCGCGCCGATGCCGGACAATCCCGCGCCCACGATCAACACATCGACATGCGCCTCAATGTTTAAAACGTCGGCGGTGACTTCGGCTTCGGCCAGCATGAGCAATCTCCCCGCCGGAATTTGTGCGCGACAGGGCGACATTGCAACTCGATTTTGGCGCGACGAGACAGCAAAAAGCCCCATCATTGCTGACGGGGCTTGGTGACGTCCGTTTCATTACATCCGTGAAACGAGCGAAAAGCTGGCTGCTATGACCGGTACATCCGCGGCAACACAGCGCCTGGCTCTTTTTCTTATCGCGACACGATCTGTCCGGCAGCCGCTAGACCGCCGGGATCACGTCTCAAAGAATCTGCAGGTTTTCTGCGCTGGTCTTGCCGCGCATCTTGTCAACCTTGGCTTCGTACGAAACCTTCTGTCCTTCGGCGAGGCCGGTCAGGCCAGCACGCTCGACAGCGCTGATGTGAACGAACACATCGGTGCCGCTATCGTCGGGCTGAATGAAACCGAAGCCTTTTTGGCCGTTGAACCACTTCACAGTACCAGTCGTCATAACAAACAATTCCTTTAGGCGCGTACATGCGCAATTCCGCACGACGTCGCGCGGAGCATAATCCAATCTAGCGATGTCTTAGGGTAAGGAGCCGGAGGGGACCCAAAAGGTCCAAAGGGCGCTTTAACAAAAGCTGGCCGCAAATCGAATACGGGGTGTCTAGCAGGTTGCGGGCCGATAGCAAGGGATCAATTGTGTTCAGCCGAAGGCGCAACCGCGCGGCGGATGGTCGTTAACGATCTCTCTTCACATTGTCCCCGCTTTCGCGGGGACGACATCGAAGGTGGTGCGCGACGCGCATCACGTCTTCCCTTTTCAGACAGCCATCTCACACACGAAAAAATTCCGGATACAGTTTCGCGATCTCGCGACGCGCTTTCGCGCCCGAGGGGTAATCACGTTTCGTCGCCCTGCAAAGAGAGGGCGTGCGGAACGCCGGATGCTCAACGCATCCGCAGCCTCGCGTGCAAAGTAAAAAAAGCACACGAGCGTAGTCACCACGAACACGCCGAAAACATCCGGCGTTCCGCACGCAATGGGTTACAGCTTGCTTCGTGCTCTCCCCGGTGATCGATCGAGTTGTTTTGTCACCGTCGTTGCGACTGAGGATGTTTCCCTGCCCGGTTGGGCGGGGCTCTCCGGGGCAACTTTTGCCAACGTACGGGCTTCAGGACCACACGACTTGGGCCGTCCGGGCAACGTCGTCGTCAGCGCATCATCGGCAACTCACGGACCCTTTGCGGGGAATCCGCCCTGCTGCCTCATCCGCGCCTGACGCTGCCGCGTCCACCGCATCCCGCCCCGCGTATCGTGACGATCGCGAGCCGCCCCTCTGTGGGACGGGATAAATAGGATTTAATTCCTTTATTCTGGAATGTCAAGATGAAATCCGTGGGATATTGAAAGGGAGCGGTTGCGCGAATCACAGATCCAAATTAGCCGAGTCATATTGGCGAACGCCTCCAAATCGGGGCGAACCTTTCGACGGTGATCTGTCAGGAGCCGAGCGTGTCGCGCGAATGCGGCACACAAGCAAAGCTCAAACACCACGCAGATGCGTCTTTGACCTTCTGCTGTGGGAA
>NZ_JBWKSV010000003.1:194413-778590 GCF_059419985.1 Afipia sp. GW821-FHT04G03
GAGCCGAGCGTGTCGCGCGAATGCGGCACACAAGCAAAGCTCAAACACCACGCAGATGCGTCTTTGACCTTCTGCTGTGGCCGGCAATCAACGGAGGTGCTGATGCCTGGGGTGCGAAAAGATAAGAGACGGGCGAAGTACTTTTACGACGGGGGCGCGAAGAACGGGGACCGGTATCCCAATACCACTTGTTCGCGATTTGTTCTCTCGAGCTTGCTCGTGGTTCAAATCCTAGCAAGCGCTGCCGTGATCTCATTTGACGTCACGACGGTGATCTGTCACGAGCCGAGCGTGTCGCGCGAATGCGGCACACAAGCAAAGCTCAAACACCACGCAGATGCGTCTTTGACCTTCTGCTGAACCCGTTCAAACAGACTTGAGTGCACCCTTGCTCGAACCCAAGTCTGGGAGAACGTCCACGCCCTACCCTTCGCCTAACAGACTTCTTTCAAAGAAACGTCTCAAGGAAGTATGGCTGAAATCTCGTGACCGCACACCTCGCGCCGGAAGGCCAGGGGTCGATCGCATCAGAGCGGAAACGTTTGCCGCAGACCTAGATGCAAATCTCACTAAGCTCGCGAAACACATCAAATCGGGAACATACAGTCCGATCTCACTACGAGCTACGTTTCTACCAAAACCAGCCTCAACCAAAGAGAGGATGATTTGCATTCCGACTGTTGTTGATAGACTCGTACAGAGGGTAATCACGCAGTACTTGGTCGAGAAGAAAAGATTACCGATTTATAACTCATCTTCCTTTGGGTTTATAAAAGGGCGAGGCACTGCCGCTGCGATAAACGAAGCGAAGCGATTGCGGTCTAACCACTATTGGTGCCTAAAAACCGACATTGAAACTTTTTTCGATAGCATACCGCGACAGAAGCTTAAGGAACGGGTGGCAAAGGCGCTTGGGCGCAGCAGCGTCGTCCCGCTGATCCTAAAGTGCATTGACTGCGACATAAAGCTTGACGAGAAAACGAGACGAAAAATCCGAGAACAAAACATCAGAATTGGCTACGGCCTCCGGCAAGGGATGCCTCTCTCACCAATTTTGGCAAATCTAATTCTTTCAGATTTCGACAAGGAAATAGAACGAGCCAAGATTCCGATGGTACGATACGCAGACGACCTGCTGTTGTTCTTTGGCAGTAAAGAGGAAGCACTTTCCGGCTATCAACGAGTGAAAGACATCCTACAAAAAGTCGATCTAAACATCCCTGAAATTGCCGATCAAAAAAAGACAAAAATCTTTGGCCCGAAAGAAACTGTAGATTTTCTTGGACAAGAGCTTGTCTATCTGAGCTCTACCAATGCCTACGTTGCATGCGTCGGCGGGAAACAAATTTCGAAGATAAGAACTAAGCTTCGGGCGGAATATGCCTACGCTGAACAATCCAAGCAAGGCAATGTGCTGCAAAACAGTTTAGTTGATTTGTGGAGGTCAGTATCTTCTTATCGAGCAATCTATAGTCACGTGCATGACTTTAACAGATTGGATCAAAGCCTTCGTGAAACTGCTCGCTCTATCATTTCAAAAATGTTTGAAGATATTTTTGGTCATAGCGCACTAACCTCCTTAGACAATTATAAAAAGAATTTCTTAGGAATAGGACATCTCAATATCGTCGAAACTGCGAATGAATTGGACCCAAGCTAAGATCTCAAATCCTACGCTTTCTTCCGTCCCTACACCACCGCATTGGTCGGCGTCGGTCTGTCCGTCGTCTGCTGGCCAAACAAACTTCCGACAAGCTCCACCACCGTGCGCGCGGTGAGGCCCTTGTTATCCAGAAACGGATTGAGCTCGACCAGATCGAGCGAGCGCACCAGCCCTGAATCCTGAAGCATCTCCATCACCAGATGCGCCTCGCGATAGGTCGCGCCGCCCGGCACCGTGGTGCCGACGCCGGGCGCCGTCACCGGATCGAGAAAATCCACGTCGAGCGAGACATGCAGCACACCATCCTGCGCCCTCACCCGCTCGATCACCTCGCGCATCAGCACCGCGACGCCGAACTCGTCGATCCTGCGCATGTCCGCGATCCAGACGTCGCGGCGCGCGAGCAGTTCGCGCTCCAGCTTGTCCACCGAGCGCAGGCCGAACAGGTTCAACTGCCCTGACGGGATCGGCGCGCGCGGATCGCCCGCGAGCAATTCGTCGAGGCCGCGCTCGCCGCACAGGAACGCGCCCGACATGCCGTGCATGTTGCCGGTGATCGTCGTCGCCGGCGTGTTGTAATCGGCGTGGGCGTCGAGCCACAGCACGAACAGCTCGCGCCCCTGCTCGCGCCAGTGGCGCGACACGCCGTTGACCGAGCCCATCGACAGCGAATGATCGCCGCCGAGAAAAACAGGGATCGCACCGGACTTCGCCATCGCATAGGCGCGTTCGCTGGTCGCGCGAATCCAGCCCTGGATTTCGCGGTAGTGCTTGGTGTTCGCGGGCTCCGCGCCGTCGATGAAACTGAGTTCGCGGCGCAGCAGGTCGCCGTGGTCCTCCACCGTGAAGCCGAGACTCTCCAGCAGCGGTGCAAGTCCCGCGGTGCGCAGCGCCGCCGGGCCCATCAGCGCGCCCTTCTGCGACGCGCCGACCTCGATCGGCACGCCGAGCAGCGCGATTGTCGTCGGGTAGGCGTTTGAATCAGCGGTCACGAGCAGCCTCGTATCAGCGAAAAGACCGGAGCCTGCGGCCATCTTATCGGGATTCGCGCGCCGCGATACGCAGACGCCGGTCGCGGCACCGGGAACATAACAGCTTCGTGACCGTTGCCTTTTCTTTAGGAGGAGGATTCGATGGCTGACGGTGGAAGTGGTGGAATTGGTTTGCTGGGCGTGATCGTGGGGGCTGCGATCGTTGTCGGCATTGGTTTCTTTTTTCTGCAGGGCGGCATGAAGGGCGGCGGAGCTTCCAAGCCCAGCGTGACCATTACGGCGCCCGCAGCGCCCAGCAAGTAACAAAAAAGCCCCGGATCGCTCCGGGGCTTTTATTTAGATTATCGTTCCGGGCGCGAGCATCGCGAGCGACCCGTGTAGCGCTCAATAGCGGTAGTGATCGCTCTTGAACGGGCCTTCCTGCTTCACGCCGATGTAGTCGGCCTGGTCCTTGCGCAACTCGGTGAGCTTGACGCCGATCTTGGCAAGATGAAGCCGCGCGACCTTCTCGTCCAGCGACTTCGGCAGCACGTAGACTTCCTTCTTGTACTTGCCGTCCTTGTTGTTGGCCCAGAGTTCGATCTGCGCCAGCGTCTGGTTGGTGAACGACGCCGACATCACGAACGACGGATGGCCCATCGCGTTGCCGAGGTTCACGAGGCGGCCTTCCGACAGCATGATGATGCGGTGGCCATCCGGGAACGTGATTTCATCCACCTGCGGCTTGATGTTGTCCCACTTCAGGTTCTTCAGCGAAGCAATCTGGATCTCGTTGTCGAAGTGGCCGATGTTGCAGACGATGGCGCGATCCTTCATCGCGCGCATGTGCTCGATCGTGATGATGTCCTTGTTGCCGGTCGCGGTGACGAAGATGTCGGCCTGCGGGGCCGCGTCTTCCATGGTCACGACTTGGTAGCCTTCCATCGCCGCCTGCAATGCGCAGATCGGATCGATTTCGGACACCATCACGCGGCAGCCGGCCTGGCGCAGCGAGGCCGCCGAACCCTTGCCGACGTCGCCGAAGCCCGCGACCATCGCGACCTTGCCCGACATCATGACGTCGGTGCCGCGGCGAATGCCGTCGACCAGCGACTCTCTACAACCATAAAGGTTGTCGAACTTCGACTTGGTCACCGAGTCGTTGACGTTGATCGCCGGCCACAACAGCTTGCCGGCCTTCTGCATGTCATAGAGACGATGCACGCCCGTGGTGGTTTCTTCCGAAACGCCCTTGATGCTGTCGGCAATCGCCTTGAAGTAGCCCTTGGGCTTTTCCTTGAGCTGCTTCTTGAGCAGCGCGAAGAACACTTCTTCTTCCTCGGAGCCCGGCTTGTCGAGAAACGCGGTGTCGCCCTGCTCGGCGCGCAGGCCGTGATGGACGTACATGGTGGCGTCGCCGCCGTCATCGAGGATCATGTTCGGATGGCCGCCGCCGTGCCAGTCGAACAGCTTGGCGGTGTAGTCCCAGTAATCCTTCAGCGTCTCACCCTTGATGGCGAACACCGGAATGCCGGCGGCCGCGATGGCGGCAGCGGCGTGATCCTGCGTCGAATAGATGTTGCACGACACCCAGCGGATGTCGGCGCCGAGTGCCTTGAGGGTTTCGATCAGCACGCCGGTCTGAATCGTCATGTGCAGGGAGCCTGCGATGCGCGCGCCCTTCAAAGGCTGCTTCGGGCCGTATTCCTCGCGCGTCGCCATCAGGCCGGGCATTTCGGTCTCGGCCAGCGAGAGTTCCTTGCGGCCGAAATCGGCGAGGCCGATGTCTGCGACGATGTAGTCGTTGAAGCCTGCGGGGGCTTTCGCGGTGGCGGTGCTCATGTGGTTTTTCCTGCTCTTCGCCCTCGCCCCGCTCATGCGGGGAGAGGGTTGGGGTGAGGGGCGGACAGTACGTCGGCCTCGATGATCATGTTTAACTGCGAGGGTCGCCCCTCACCCGCCGCAAAAATGCGACGACCTCTCCCCGCTTGCGGGGAGAGGTAAAGGACTTACACCGCGCGCTTGAGTGCGTCGGCGAGGTCGGTCTTTTCCCACGAGAAGCCGCCGTCGGCGTCCGGCGCGCGGCCGAAGTGACCGTAGGCGGACGTGCGGGCATAGATCGGCTTGTTGAGGTCGAGATGCTTGCGGATGCCGCGCGGCGTCAGGTCCATCGATTCCGCGACGGCCTTCTCGATCTTGTCGTCCGAGACTTTGCCGGTGCCGTGGGTGTCGATGTAGATCGACAGCGGGCGCGCGACGCCGATGGCGTAAGCGAGCTGCAGCGTGCAGCGGTCGGCGAGACCGGCCGCGACGACGTTCTTGGCGACATAGCGTGCGGCATAAGCCGCCGAGCGGTCGACCTTGGTGGAGTCCTTGCCGGAGAACGCGCCGCCGCCGTGCGGAGCAGCCCCGCCGTAGGTGTCGACGATGATCTTGCGGCCGGTGAGGCCTGCGTCGCCGTCCGGACCGCCGATGAAGAACTTGCCGGTGGGATTGATGTGCCAGATGGTCTTGCCGTTGATCCAGCCTTCCGGCAGCGCCTTGCGCACATACGGCTCGACGCGCTCGCGCACCTGGTTCGAGGTCATGTCCTCGACGAGATGCTGATGCGACACGACGATCTCGCGGACGCCGACCGGCTTGCCGTTTTCATACTGCACGGTGACCTGGCTCTTGGAGTCCGGGCCGAGTACCTTCTCGACGCCCGAGTGACGGGCTTCCGAGATCAGGCGCAGGATCTTGTGCGCGTAATGGATCGGCGCCGGCATCAACTCCGGGGTTTCGTTGGTGGCGTAACCGAACATGATGCCCTGGTCGCCCGCGCCTTCTTCCTTGTTGGTGCCGGGCTGCAGCGCATCAACGCCCTGCGCGATGTCGGCGGACTGCGGATGCAGCAGGATCTCGATGTCGCAGTTCTTCCAGTGGAAGCCGTCCTGCTCGTAACCGATGTCCTTGATCGCGGCGCGCACGGTCGCTTCGATGTGGTCGTTGGTGACGGTCGACGGACCGCGCGTCTCGCCGGCGATCACGACCTTGTTGGTCGTGGCCAGCGTTTCGCACGCGGCGCGAATGGCCCACGGATCGATTCCGGCCTTCGGGCCTTCACGGAAAAACAGATCGACGATCTCGTCCGAAATCCGGTCGCAAACCTTGTCCGGATGACCCTCAGAAACCGATTCACTCGTGAACAGATAAGACGCGCGCATCAACCAATCCCTTCCAGATGGGCCGCGGTCGGCCCGTTTGAACTTTCAGTTAAACTTTAATCTCGACGCCGTGAGATGACGTAGGATTCATCGTAGAACCAGAGGCCGTTATGCCTGCGCAGCACGTCCCTGGTGGCATCGAGATAACGTCCGCTTTGCGTGACTTCGTCCAGGCGGTCGTCTTCGACCTGAGCGACATACACCGCCGCGTTCCATGCTGCAAAGGCCGTCGAGGTGCCGATCGGCCCCGTGACCTCATTTGGCAGGGCTTCCATATCGTATCGGAAGATCGAGCGGTTATCGGCATAGGCATTAAAGTTAAGATCGCGCCCGGACGATCCCAGCTCGTATTTCACGGCGCGCAGTAGCTCATGGCGGCTGACCGCGAAAGGATTTTCTCCGGGCCAGACCGACTGCACAATCTCCATGCCGGGATCGTGACCGTAGGAGTGAATCCCGATCAGCCGGCCGCCGGCGCGCAGCGCCCGCGCCAGGGGCGCCACGATCTTCTTGGCGCGGAAATTCAGCGACGAACGCGCCCGGTAAGGCTGCGAGGCGATCACCAGATCGAAATTGGCCTCGACCCGCCCGGCCCGCGGAATCATGGCGTCGAGCAGGAACCGGTGGTCCTCGCGGTAAATCACCAGCGCGATGGGACGCTCATAGACCGGCATCCCGGAGCGCGCGCTGACCGCGGCACGCCAGTTTTCTTCCAGAAACGGCTGCAAATCGGCGATTTGCGTCTCGAACTCGCCGGACGAGTTGCCGCGCAGGGCGACTTCGCGCCAGATCATGCCGGCGGCGGCGGTCGGCGACTTCGGCGCCAGCCATGGCGCCTCGGCATAGTTCATGTTGGTCAGGACAAAAACGGTCGCTGGGTGCTCGAACAGCCGGTCCGGCACCTTATTCAAAGTCAGCCTGACGTCTTCGAGACTGATTTCCTTGCCGGCGATGTAGAACGGCATGTTGGGAAACCGGCTGTGCATCGCGCGCATGACCCGCGCCAGCACCGTTCCGTCGCCCACGCCTGCGTCGAAAACACGCAATGCGGGCGGTCGCGGATGGATGCTCCCCAACTCCAGCGCCACCCGGTCGGCGATCACCCGCTTTTCCGAGCAGGTATGGACGAACAGCAGATATTTCTGCCGGTTCTCGAAAAAGCGGAAATTTCCGGTGGGATCGCGCTTCTCGATCGGGGGCTCAGGGATCGTGACGACCGGAACGCCGTCCCCAAGAAAAGCTCTAATCCGCTCCAGCGTGTCGACCGTGATGCGCTTGCCTTCCCGCAGCCGGTACACCAGCTTGCCGTCGTTCACCGCGCGGCGGCCGAACGTCGATTCCGCCATACCGGCCTGTCGGCAGTATTCGGAAATCTGGGCCAGAAGCAGATCGTTTTTCATCAGATCGTTGGGCAGGATGAGGGTGGGCCGAAACTTGTGGGCAGAACATTTTTGCGTTCGGCTTCCTACCACCATCTGCCCACGATGGAAACCGCCATTCCAAAGAATACAGCCTTTAAATTGGCCGCTTCGCGACCCACTCAGGCGAGAATGCGCGTCCACCGTGGATGCGCATTCCCATCTTTTTGAGGCAGGCATCATGCTCGTCAGGTTAGCTGCATCGGCCCTTCTCTCTCTCGCGCTGACGCTGACTGCCGGCGCGGAGCCGGTATCGCTGACGGGCAAATGGCTGGCGGAAGACATCGACGGCGGCGGCGTGATCGACCGGCTGCAAACCACGCTGGAAATCCGCGACGACGGCATCGTCACCGGTATGGGTGGCTGCAACCGCTACGCGGGATCGGCGACGATCAGCGGCAACGCGATCAAATTTCTGCCGATGGCGAGCACGCGCATGGCTTGCACGGCGGCGGTGATGCGGCAGGAATCCCGATTCCACAGCACGCTTGAAAAAGTCACGGCATGGCGCATCGATCAGGCGCAGAGAAAGCTCGTGCTGCTCGACAAGGGCGGATTCGATCTCATGGTTCTCACGTCCATGAAATAGCTGCGCGCCCCGCAGGCGCGTGCAACACTAGCCGGAGATCCGCAGCCCTGCATCGCGTGAAGGCAAGCCGCCCTCGCCGCCATCCGGCTGCGCCGGCTGGGCGAGGTCCAGGCAATACTGCGCGGCCGCGCTGAGGCTCGTCGCAAGCGCATCCGCCTGCACCGTATCCTTCGTGATCGCGATACTTTCCGCCATCCAGTGACAGACAAGGATCTTCGCCCGCGGAATCTTGCGGCGCAGCTTGCGCACGACGTGGCGCGTATAGGCCGGACTTCCATCGTCGAGTGCCGAAACGCAAACCAGCGCGACGCCTTCGCTGTCGATGCGAAAGATTCCGGAGCTTGAGACGTCTTCTTTTTTGGCGACGCGCGCGCCGAGCCCGTGCTTGGAGAGAATTTGCGCGAGAATCAGCGCTGCCGCCTCGTCGAGATCGCTGCGTTCAGCTACGCAAAGCACGGGATGCTCCGCCTGCCATTCGGGCGGCAGCCCTTCCCTGATCAGGAAAGGAAGTTCGGGCATCGGCACGAGGTTCGCATGGATCGCGGCTTCGGCTTCCGCGTCATCGGTGTCGCCGTCGCGCGCGTCGTCGTCCTGGTCTGCGAGATCGTCGATCAGCTCGACAACGCTGTCGCGAATATCGGCGAGGCGCGCGGCCGGCAGGCGGTCGCGCTTCACATCGTTATGCGCGAGCTTCAGACCCTTGAGCGCCACCTCTTCATAATACTCGGACAGCGTGCGCTCCTTCAGAAACTCCTCGGCCTTCTCGACCGCCTCGCCGGGATCGTCGGCGAGCATGCGCTGATAGAAAATCTCCGGCGGCGACAGCGCGGGACGGTCGCCCAGCAGGATGTCGAAAAACTTCAGGCGCTCCACATGGCGGCCGAGCACGACGAGACACACGGTCAGCGGTGTGGCGAGCACAAGTCCGATCGGGCCCCAGAGTGCGGTCCAGAACGTCGCTGAGACCACCACGGCGAAGGGCGAGAGGCCGCTGCTGTGACCGAACAGCATCGGCTCGATGGCATGACCGACCAGCATCTCGGTGATCAGGATAAGCGCGGCGGTCCACGCCAGCATCGACCAGCCCGGATCGACGGCAATCGCCAGCGTGAGCGGAAAGAATGCGGCAACGAACGCGCCGATATACGGCACGAAGCGCATGATGCCTGCGAGAATGCCCCACAGGATCGCGCTCGGCACGCCGATGATCCATAGCCCGAGCGCGATCACCAACCCGAAGGCGGTGTTCAATCCGAGCTGCGACAGGAACAGGCGGCTGAGGCGGCTCGCGGCATCATCGATGGCGGACGTCGTGGCCTGCAAATCGTTCGCTCCTGCAAGCTTGATCAGCCGGTTTCGCAGATCCTCTCTTTGAAACAGAATGAACACCACGAAGATGATGACCACGCCCACTGTTGCAAGCGGATGCAGTAGCGGCGCGATCAGGGAGGATATGCTTTCCAGCGCTGTCGGCGGCGGCGAGCGGACTTCAACGGGAATGGGACGCACCTGATGGTCCGATGAAGGCGGCACGGACGACTCGAGTTGGCCCTCAGGTTTGTTCAATTCGTTGCCGAGACTTTGCAGCACGCTTGCGGCGCGCTCCAGCGGCCCGACCGTCGTGGCGCTCCGAAGCGTCGAAATTTTGGTCCGCATGGTCTGCTGATAACTGGGCAGCTTTTCCGCGAGTTGCGTCACCTGTGACGCGATCAGGCTGCCGAGTGCGAAGATCGCGAGGAACGCCGTCAGGACCACGACGGCCACGGCGGCAACACGTGGAGCCCGCCAACGCTCCAGAAAATCGACCGGCGGAGCCAGAACGAAACTGAGCAGGATCGCAAGCGCGATGGGAACGAAGATTTCTCGCCCGACATACAGGCCGGTGATCACCAGCGCGGCGATGATGGCTGCGGAAACGCCCGGACCGCGTCCGGCCGCCGGTACATCCTGTCGTGCGATCTGATCGATGTTCAAAGGAAGCCTCCCCCTGCGCGCATCGGCGCGCCCCTGACCAGAACGAAGGTCGGGCAAAATCGTTCCGGAACGGCCTTTTCCGTGCAATTCCAGCCGGAAAACCCAGCTTCCGGAATTATTTTCCCGCCATGTCACTTTCCGCACAGGCCGCCTCGTCTTGATGGCGAAGGTGCATGAAGGGTTCGGGAAACCGACGGCTTCACGCATCCGGCATCAACCCCGCAAATCGCGGCATCACACGGAGGCAATCATGAAGATCGTTGTCATCGGAGGCAGTGGCCTTATCGGATCCAAAGTCGTCGCCCAGTTGCGCCAGCGCGGCCATGACGTGCTGGCGGCCTCGCCGTCCACCGGCGTCAATGTCGTGACCGGCGAAGGGCTGGCCGACGCCTTCGCCGGCACGCAGATCGTGATCGACGTCGCGAACTCGCCGTCGTTCGAGACCGCGGCGGCACTCGCTTTCTTTGAAGCATCGGGACGCAATGTGCTCGCGGCGGAAAAAGCCGCCGGCGTGAAGCATCACGTCGCGCTGTCGGTGGTCGGCACCGAGCGCCTGCTGGCGTTCGGATACTTCGGCGCCAAGCTCGGGCAGGAAGGCCTGATCAAGAATTCGGGACAGCCCTACACCATCGTGCGCGCCACACAGTTCTTCGAGTTCGTCGGCGGCATCGCGCAGGAAGCAACACAGGGCAACACCGTCCGTGTTTCACCCGCGCGCTTCCAGCCGATGGCGGCCGAGGATGTGGCTGCCGCGGTCGTGGATGCAGCCCTCGCGGAGCCTGTAAACGGAACGATCGAGGTTGCCGGACCGGAATCCGTCCAGATGGATCAACTGATCCGGAAATTCCTCACCGCCCGGAACGATCCGAAAGAGGTGATCACCGATCCTGCCGCGCGCTATTTCGGCATCACGCTCGACGATCGCTCGCTGACGCCGGACGCCGGCGCACGCATCGGCAAGATCACATTCGACGAATGGCTGCGCCGCCAGCCGGCTGCCGCCGCCGCGTAAGGGATGTCATAAACAGGAGATCGACATGTTGAAGACACTTCTCTGCTCCGCCGCCATCGGACTGTTTCTCGTCGGCGGCGCATCGGGCCACGACGCGGCCGGTAACGAAGCCAAGGTCACGGTGGTTTTCGATCACGCGCTTCCGAATGTGAGGGGCAAGAGCATGAAGGGCGTTCTGGTCGAGTACCAGCCCGGCGGCTCATCCGCCGCGCACACCCATCCGCAATCCGCCTTCATTTACGCGACCGTCCTGAAGGGCGCGATCCGCAGCAAGGTCAACGACGGACCGGAGAAAACCTATCGCGCGGGCGAGAACTTCGCCGAGATGCCGGGCGACCGGCACGCTGTCAGCGCCAACGCAAGCAGCACCGAGCCGGCCAGCCTGCTCGCCGTGTTCGTCGTCGATACCGCCGAGACGAACCTCGTGACGCCTACCAACAAGTGATCCGATCAGCTAATCTCGCAACAATACATAATAAGGAGACTCTCATGCAGCCAAGACTGGAAGCCCCGTTCAAGCTCGCCCCCGAAGCCTACAAGGCGATGTCGGCGCTCGAAGCTGCCATCAAGGCCAGCGGCCTCGAACACAGCCTGATCGAACTGGTGAAGATGCGCGCCTCGCAGATCAACGGCTGCGCCTTCTGCATTCACATGCACTCGACCGACGCACGCAAGGCGGGCGAAACCGAAATGCGGCTCTACATGCTGAACGCCTGGCGCGAGTCCACGTTCTATACGCCGCGCGAACGCGCCGCGCTGGCCTGGACCGAAAGCCTGACGCTGATCGCCGCCACCGGCGCGCCGGACAAGGACTACGACCTCGTGAAGGCCGAGTTCAAAGACGCCGAACAGGTCAACCTCACCATGCTGATCGGCGCAATCAATGCGTGGAACAGGCTGGCGATCGGTTTCCGTTTCGCGCATCCGAAGGAAGGCGGCCGTGCCGCAGCCTGACACCGACACACAAACATTCGAGACGCACCGGCCGCGGCTGGTGCGCCTCGCCTATCGCATGCTGGGCTCCGTGGCCGAGGCGGAGGACGTCGTGCAGGACGCGTGGCTGCGCTGGCAGCAGACCGACCAGTCCAGGGTGGAGTCTTCCATCGCGTTCCTGTCGCGGATCGTCACCCGGCTTTGTCTCGATGTCATGAAGTCCGCGCGCGTGCGCCGCGAATCCTATGTCGGATCGTGGCTGCCGGAGCCGATGATCGAGGAGCCGGACGAGATGGACCAGGACGATCTGACGCTCACGCTGATGCTTGCGCTCGAACGGCTGTCGCCGCTGGAGCGCGCGGCCTTCCTGCTGCACGACGTGTTCGGCGTGCCGCTGGACGAAGTCGCCGTCACGGTCGAACGCGATCCCGCGGCGGTCCGTCAGCTCGCCGCGCGGGCGCGCAAGCATGTCCAGGATGCCCGTCCGCGCTACACCGTCGCGCAGGACGAAGGCAGCCGCATCGCCGAGGCTTTCTTCACGGCCTCACGCAGCGGCGACACCAACGCCCTGCGATCCCTTCTGGCGCAGAACGTGGTGGTCCGGTCGGACGGCGGCGGCAAGGTGCATGCCTTCATCAATCCGATTGCCGGGCTTGAGCGCGTGATTCGCCTCTACGAAGGCCTCTCGCGAAAACTGGGCATCCGGCAGAACGGCTTTTTCCGGCCCATGCAGATCGACGGCCTGCCCGGTTACGTCAGCTATGAACGCGATGATATCTTCCAGACCACGGCCTTCGCCATCGAAGACGGCAAGATCAGCGAGATCTACATCACCCGCAATCCCGAGAAGCTGCGCCATATCGTGGCGGCGCTGAACATCACGGGATCGGAATCGACGCAGCACTAGGCGCCGTTCGCGCGACCCGCCTCAATGTCGTCCCCGCGAAAGCGGGGACCCAGAACCACCGAATGGTGTTCGTTTCGCCGCACTACAGCTTGCGCAGGAAGTATGGGTCCCCGCTTTTGCGGGGACGACATCTGTTGTGTGGCGCGGCTCCCCCGAATCAGTCATCGCACTTCAGGATGACGCTGCGAAACGAGAGTTTCCGCCAAAAGGCAAAACGGTGACGGACTCTGGCGCAAAAGGCGGGATGATGACCGCACGCGGGCGCACCGTCTCCTCGGCAATCGCGCGCGCCGCCCACCAGCAAAACGCGGCGAGCGCATTTTCTTGCGGCCCATCGCATCGGCACATTACAAATTGCATCAAAATGGGACGACAAACTCAGCTTTATCTTTTCAGATGGACAAGACCGCATCGACAGCGATGGCGACAACCTGACGCTTGCGAAGTTCCCGCCCTGTGCAAGTATGGAACTCTCGGGGGTAGCCGAGACGTCTCACTGATTTTTTGTTTAGCGCACAATTTTCTGAACCGGAGGCTGCCTTGAGCGAGTCGCTTCACCCAACCGCGCCCCATCATCTGCCGTCCTTTATCACCGCGCCCGGTGACACGGACATCCTGACGGTGGCCGTCGGCGTCATTCTGCTCGTCTCCGTTCTCTTTGTCGGCAACATCTATCTGCAGATCCATTCGCTGCCGGAGCGGATGGCGCACAAATCGCAGAAGCTGCAGTTCGAAATCGTGGCCGTGCTCTGTCTGCTCGCGCTGTTCACGCACAATCATCTGTTCTGGGTGATCGCGCTGCTGCTTGCCATGGTCGACCTGCCCGATTTCAGCACGCCGCTGCGCAGCATCGCGGGCTCGGTGCAGAAGATGGCCGGCATTCCGCCGGACCCCGATCCGTCCGAACCGATGGAGAGGACGACTCACGACGCGCCTGCGGATGCACCCGCGACAAGCGCCTCCGCCGCCAAGAGCGAGGAGCCGCGTCATGCTTGAGCTGACCCTCTGTTCGCTTCTGACGATTTTTCCGGACTATCTTTACCGGCGTTATGCGCAGGGAAAACGGTTCGGCAAGGAGATCACGCTTTTCTCCGTCTGGTATGAACTGCGCTGGGGCATCACGACCTGCGTGATGCTGACGGTCGCCCTGATCACGGTGATCTTCTATTTCCATCCATCGACCACGAGCGCGACCCTGTACTACAGGACTGTCCCTCTGGTTCCGGAAACAATCGGGCGCGTCGCGGAGGTGAATGTCGACTTCAGCGCGCCGGTGAAGAAGGGCGACGTCATCTTCACGCTCGACAGCGCGAAGCAGGCAGCGGCGCTGGAAACCGCCCGGCGCAAGATCGCGGAGGTCGATGCCACGCTGATCGCTGCGCAATCGGATGTCATCAAGGCCGAGGCCCAGATACAGGAAGCCAAAAGCTCCTATCAGCAGGCATCCGATGAACTCGACGTCAAACGCGATTTGCAGAAGCGCAATCCCGGCATCGTCCCGCAGCGTGACATCGAGAAGCTCGAAGTGGCCCTGACCGGGCGACAGGGCACGCTCGATGCCGTCACGGCCTCGAAACAATCCGCCGTGATCCGCGTGACGACACTTCTGCCCGCCGAGAAAGCCAGCGCGGAAGCCGCATTGGCGCAGGCGCAGGTGGAGTTGGACAAGACCTTCATCCGCGCCGGCGTGAATGGCCGCGTCGAGCAGTTCACGCTGCGCCCGGGCGACGTTGTCAATCCCGTCATGCGGTCCGCCGGCATCCTGATTCCGGACGGCGCGGGACAGAAAGCGCTGGCCGCCGGGTTTGGACAGATCGAAGCGCAGGTCATGAAGGTCGGGATGGTCGCCGAGGCCACATGCATCTCAAAGCCATGGACCGTGATTCCGATGGTGATTACCGGCGTGCAGAACTACATCGCGGCGGGTCAGTTCCGCGGCGGCGAGCAACTCGTCGAAGCGCAGCAGACCGTGAGGCCCGGTTCAATTCTCGTCTTCATGGAGCCGATCTACAAAGGCGGCCTTGAGGGCGTGACGCCCGGCAGCAGTTGCATCGCCAATGCCTATACCAGCAACCACGATGTGATCTCTGCCAAGGAGACCGGCACGGGCAAACGCATCTGGCTCCATGCCGTCGACGCGGTCGGGATCGTTCATGCGATGCTCTTGCGGATTCAGGCGTTGCTGCTTCCGGTCAAGGCGCTGGTGTTGAGCGGGCATTGATGGCGATTCAGCCGCGAGAGCGAGACTATTACAGCGTCGTCCCCGCGAAAGCGGGGACGACATAGAGTGCGGGGCGACTCCAGTTATGGGCCGCGCCTACTTCCCCCACACCTCGTTCGCAATCTCCACCGTGAGACGCAGCTTGGCCCATTGCTCGTCCTCGGTGAGGACATTGCCCTCTTCCGTCGAAGCAAAGCCGCACTGCGGCGACAGCGCGAGCTGATCGAGCGATACGAATTTTGCCGCCTCGCCGATGCGCCGCTTGAGGTCGTCCTTTGTCTCGAGGATTCCCGTCTTCGACGTGATGAGGCCGAGCACCACGATCTTGTTGCCTTTGGGCAGGAAGCGCAGCGGCTCGAACCCGCCCGCGCGTTCGGAATCGTATTCGAGGAAATAGCCGTCATAGTTGACACGCGACAGCAGCGCCTCGGCCACCGGCTCGTAGCCGCCGGATGAAATCCAGGTCGAGCGGAAATTGCCGCGGCAGACATGCGTCGCGATCGTCATGTCGGCGGGACGCTCGGCGATCGCGTAGTTGATAACGCGCGCATAGATGTCCTGAAGACCGTCGGCGTCGTCGCCCCGCGCGCGCAGCTTCGCCAGTTCATCCTGCGAGCAGAGATAGGCCCACACGGTGTCGTCGAATTGCAGATAGCGGCAGCCGGCGTCGTAGAACGCCTTCACCGCGCGGCGATAGGTTTTCGCAAGGTCGACGAAGAAGTCGTCGAGGTTTGGATAGACCTCCTGCGAGATCGCCTTGCGGCCGCCGCGGAAATGCAGCACCGACGGCGACGGAATCGTCATCTTCGGCAGGATTCCGGCGAGATCGCATTTGTCCTTGAGCAGCCTGAAATGTTCGAGCATTGGATGCGCGTCCGGGAAATCGAGCTTTCCGGTGACGCGGATGCTCTCGCCGCGCGTCGTGACCCCGGCGAACTGGATGCCTTCGGTCTGGTAAAGCTCGCAGCCGTCAAGATTTTTGAGAAAATCGAAATGCCACCATGAGCGGCGGAATTCGCCGTCGGTCGCAAGCCGCAGGCCGGATTGCTTCTGCTTCTGCACGATCTTGCCGATTTCGAGATTTTCGACCCGCAGCAATTCCGCCGCCGCGATCTCGCCCTTGGCGAAACGCGCACGCGCGTCCTTGATCCGCTGCGGCCGCAACAGGCTGCCGACGTGATCCGCGCGAAACGGCGGCCTCGATTTCTGCATCATCGTCTCCGGAATCGGTCTTACGGATGGGTGCGCTTACTATCGCAAACCGGACGGCGGAGCGGAACATCTTTTGAGCAGGAACGCTTTGAGAACAGGTCGCGCAGCATCCGGAACGAAGGTGGATCGAGACGGTTGGTTAACGACTGGCTGATGCCAGCGGCGCAGGAGATCGCATCAAATGACCACAAAGACCGAAATCATCCGCATTCCCCATAATACCTACGTCATCGTCGGCGACGGGCGAAAAGCGCTGTTTCTGCGCAACGAGGGCAACGCGACCGGAGTACGACTGAAAACAGAACAGGTGCTGCGCAACGACAATCCGCCGACGCGCGAACAGGGATCGGATCAGCCGGGGCGCTCGTTCGCGAGCGTCGGAAGCAGCCGCAGCTCCGTCGAGCAGACCGACTGGCACGAGATCGGCGAGCAGCGGTTTGCACGCACCATCGCCGATGCGCTCGAAGCGCTGGCGCGCGAGCGGGACATTCCCGGCTTCGTGATCGTCGCGCCGCCGCGCACGCTGGCGGAATTGCGCCGTCTCATCAATTCAACCGTGAAGGGCCGCGTCCTCGCCGAGATCGATAAGGACCTCACCGGCCATCCGGTCGAAGACATCGAGCGGCATCTGTCGGCTGCGTGACCGCACGCCACCGGCAAATAGTTTCCACATGAGGAAACTATTTGTTGCCATCCCCCGCGAGCCTCAAATAGTATAGTTTCCAACATCGGAAACTATACTGCCTGAGGCGGCCATGGCCCTGACACTCTACATCCACCCGCTGGCATCGTTCTGCCACAAGGTCCTCATCGCACTGTACGAGAACGCAACGGCGTTTCGCGCGGAGATGGTCAACTTCGGCGATCCGGCGTCGGCGGCAGCCCTGCTGGAGCGCTGGCCGGTCGGGAAAATTCCGGTCCTCCATGATGACACGGCCGGCCGCACCGTCCCGGAAACCAGCATCATCATCGAATACTTGCAGCAGAACTATCCCGGCCCCGCGCCGCTCCTGCCGCACGATCCCCAGGCGCGATTGCAGACACGGCTATGGGACCGGTTTTTCGATCTCTACGTCAGCACGCCGATGCAGAAGATCGTGACCGATCGCATCCGGCCTGAGGGCTGTAACGATCCGCACGGCGTCGCGGAGGCACATGCCGCACTCGACACCGCTTATGCCATGATCGAGCGGCAGGTGTCCGGCAATCACTGGGCCGCTGGCGAGGAGTTCACGATGGCGGATTGTTCAGCGGCGTCGGCCCTGTTCTTCGCCTCCATCGTGCATCCGTTCGCCGCTGACCAGACCAGCCTTCAGAGCTATCTGGACCGGCTTCTCGCACGGCCATCGATTAGGCGAACGATGAGCGAGGCGCGGCCATTCTTTGAGATGTTTCCCTACCGGGACGTCATGCCTGCGCATTATCTTGCGCTCTGACACAGAGGGAGGCACGCGTGCCGGCTTCGCAACAAATCGATCACATGTTTCACGCCCTCGCCGACCCGTATCGCAGGAGCATGATTGAGCGGCTGAGCCGCGGCCCTGCGTCGGTGAAGCAACTGGCGGACCCGATGCACATGGCGCTGCCGTCCGCGGTCAAGCATCTCAAGGTACTGGAGGACGGCGGTCTCGTGGTTTCAAAAAAGGCCGGGCGCATTCGCACCTACACCATGCGACCGCAGGCGCTCGCCTCCATTGGAAAATGGGTGAAGCAGCGCGAGACCGCGATGAATCAGGCCTTCGACCGGCTGGCGCAGGCGATGGCAGAATTTCCCGAGGACACCAGATGAAACGCAATTCCGTGGATCACGCCACTTTCGTTGTCGAACGCATGCTACCGGGACGTCCGCCGCATGCCTTCCGGTTCTGGTCCGAATTCGATCTCAAGCGCAAATGGACGTCATGTCATCCGGACTGGACCGTGCTTGAAGACAGTTTCGATTTCCGGATCGGCGGATCGGAAGCGGTCCGATGGCGAACCGCCGAGGGCGAGATGCGAGGATTTCGCGCGCACTACTTCGACATCGTGCCGGGCGAGCGGATCATCTACGCCTATGACATGACGCTTGGCACGCGGCGGCTCTCGGCCTCGCTGGCGACTGTCGTGTTCACGGCAGACGGCGCACAAACCAGAATGACGTTCACCGAGCAGGCTGCCGTGCTCGACGCCGACGCCGGGATCGACGCGCGCGCATCCGGCACCGGGAGCGGTTTTGAACGGCTGGCCGCCGTCATGGAACAGGACCAGTCCACCCTGCAGTGATGAAAGGTCAGTCCGTAAACACCACGGTCTTGCGGCCGTTCAGGATCACGCGGTCCTGAAGGTGATAGCGCATGGCGCGGGCCAGCACGCGGCGCTCGATGTCGGCGCCCTTGCGCACCAGATCTTCCGGCGCGTCGCGATGGCTGATGCGCTCGATGTCCTGCTCGATGATCGGGCCTTCGTCGAGATCGCTGGTGACATAGTGCGCGGTCGCGCCGATCAGCTTGACGCCGCGCTCATGCGCCTGATGGTAGGGCTTCGCGCCCTTGAACCCCGGCAGGAACGAGTGGTGGATATTGATGCAGCGCCCGGATAGTTTGCCGGCGAAATCCTCCGACAGCACCTGCATGTAACGCGCCAGCACCACGAGGTCCGTCTTGGTGTCCTGGATGATTTTCCAGACCGCCGCTTCCTGCTCGTCCTTGGTGGCGCGCGTCACCGGCAGATAGTGAAACGGGATGTCGCCGAAATCGAGCCCGCCATAGGTCTCGCGCGGATGGTTGGAGACGATCGCGGTCGGGGTCATCGGCAATTCGCCGGTGCGCCAGCGATAGAGAATATCCACAAGGCAATGATCGAACTTCGACACCATCAGCAGCACGCGCTGGCGCGTGCTGCGGTCGCGCATCTGCCAGACCATGTCGAACGGCTTGGCGATGACGCCGAAGCCGGCCTGAAGCGTGGCGAGATCGGCGGCAGCGGTCGGCGAATCGAACATCACCCGCATGAAGAACCGGCCGGTCTCGATGTCGCTGTATTGCTGCGCGTCGAGAATGTTCTGTCCGTTGGCGAACAGGAAGGTCGAGACCGCCGACACAATGCCGGGGCGGTCCGGACAGGACAGGGTCAGTACGAATTGTTGTGCGGACATGGGGGACTTGATCTGGAGGGTGAATGTGGCCCCTCCTCTAGCATCCATGCGGAACTTTCGCCAATGGCATCGCCGGGTTTCTTCGTCATTGCGAGCGAAGCAATCCATAGCGACAAAAGCTGGATTGCTTCGTCGCAAGTGTTCCTCGCAATAACGGAGGATGCCGAGATCTGCAAAAACGGGCTTTCACCCGAAGGTGCGCAGGCATAAGTTGAAGCCATCCATTCGACTTTGGTCGCGAAAGGCCCACATGGCAGGCAGACTTGATGGCTACCGGATTCTGATTCTGGAAACGCGCGAGGAAGCGCAGTTTTCGCGCCTGCTGTCCGAGCAAGGCGCCGACGTGCTGCAATGTCCGATGTTCACCATCCGCGACGCGCCGGACCCTGCCCCTGTCGAGGCGTGGATCAGGCTCTTTATCAGACAGCCGTTCGACGATCTCGTGCTGATGACCGGCGAAGGCCTGCGCCGCATGATGACGGTGGCGAAGCGCATGGGCGTCGATCAGGATTTCATCGCCGCGATTTCCAAATCCAAACGGTTCGCGCGCGGCCCGAAGCCGGTGCGCGCACTGCGCGAGATCGGCCTCGAGGCGAACGTGCAGACCGAAACGCCGACGTCGGACGGCGTCGCCGCCATGCTGGCGAAGGAGGACCTGAAGGGCCATCGCGTCGGGCTGCAGCTTTATCCCGACAAGGACCACGCAAGGCTGATCGCCGCGATCGCTGCGCTCGGCGCAACCGTCGAGACGGTGCTGCCCTATATTTATGACAGCCAGGCGGCGGACATTCATATCGTCAAAGCCATCGGCGAGATGGCGGCGCGGCGCATTGACGCGATCGCGCTGACAAGCTCCGGACAGGTGCGGCGGCTGATCGACGTGGCGCGCGCGCATGGCTGCGAGGATCAACTGCGCGCAGGACTGGCGCAGACGCCGGTCGCATCGGTCGGCCCGGTGGTATCCGATGAATTAAAAGTGAACGGTCTGACCACGAACATTTATCCCGCCAACGACTCCTTTTTCATGAAGCCGCTGATCAGCGCGATGGCCGCGACATTGAACAAGTCACCTCCGCGGGAGCAGACCCGCACCGCGTGACATCATCATGACGCGCGGGACACCGGGCGCTCCGGTTCCATGGCGCCCCGCGCGACGCAGCAGCATCCGGAAAGCAAACTGAGTTTCCTGGCCGTTGCTCCATCCGCACGTTCGTGATTTGTTTGACCTTTCGGATCGCGCGCCTGCCGCATCGCCGCGATTCACCAAGCAGTACGCTCCAGCAGCAGGTTAAAGTAATGTACAGGCAACCGCGCTTTATCGTTAGCGCACTCGTTTTCCTCGCCCTGATCGCGGCCGCGTATTATTTCCTGCACGGCCGGTCCGGTCAGGTCGCGCAGAAGGCCGCACCTCCGCCGCCGGAAGTGGGCGTGGTCGAGTTGCGCCGCACCGAGGTGCCGCTTGCGCTGACCTATGCCGGACGGGTCGCGGGTTACCGCATTGTCGAGGTGCGACCGCAGATCAGCGGCACCATCCTGAAGCGCGAATATATCGAAGGCTCCAAGGTCAAACAGGGCGACGTGCTGTTCCGCATCGATCCGCGCACCTATCAGGCCTCGCTCGACCGCGCCAATGCGCAACTGGCGCAGGCGGAAGCCACCTCGGTGCAGGCCGAGGAAAACTTCAACCGCATCGACGAACTGGCGAAGCGCCAGGTCGCCACCGCCAAGCAGCTTGAGGACGCCCGCGCCGCCCGCGACCAGTCACGCGCCGCGATTGCAGCGACCAAGGCGGACATCAACACCGCCAAGCTGAATATCGAGTTCACCACCATCACCGCGCCGGTATCCGGCCCGACCAGTCTGGTGTCGCCGCCGGAAGGCTCGCTCGCGCTGGCGCAGCAAACCATCCTGACCACGATCACGCAGCTCGATCCGGCCTACGTCAATTTCTCCACCAGCGAATCGGAGTTCACCGAACTGCGCGATCTCAACCGCGCGCGCGACAAGCCGCTGACCGAGGACGACATCACCGTCACCATCCAGTTCGGCGACGGCACCGCCTATCCGGTGAAGGGCAAGCTCAACGTCTCGTCCTCCACCGTGGATGCGCGCACCGGCACCATCCAGATCCGCTCGATCTTCCCCAATCCAGACGGCGCGCTGCTGCCCAACCAGTTCGTGCGCGTGCTGCTGACGGGCGTCACGGTGCCGGGCGTCTTCGTGATCCCGCAGCAGGCGGTGTCGCAAGGGCCGCAAGGACCTTTCGTCTATGTGATCAATCCGGCCAGCAACGGCGTCATCGTCAAGCCGATCAAGTTCGACCGCGAGACAAAGGAGGGCTGGATCGTCAGGGAAGGACTGAATGAAGGCGACAGGATCATCGTCGATGGCGTCATGAGGGTGCGTCCGGGCGGGCCGGTCAAGCCGGTGCCGTTCGTCGCCAAGAACGACGATCCAAAAACCGACAAGGCCACAAACGACAATGCGAAGAACGGCGGTACGCCGCCGCAGGGCTCCGACAAGTCAGGTCAGGCCAAGTAATGTTCTCGAAATTCTTCATCGACCGGCCGGTCTTCGCCGCGGTCATTTCCATCGTTATCGTGCTGGCGGGATTCATCGCCATGCGCGCGCTGCCGATCGCGCAATATCCCGAGATCGTGCCGCCCGAGGTGCGAGTGTCCGCGACCTATCCCGGCGCGTCGGCGCAGACCATCGCGGAAACCGTGGCAGCACCGCTGGAGCAGCAGATCAACGGCGTCGAGAACATGCTCTACATGCGCTCGACATCGACCGGCTCCGGCACGCTGACCATTTCCATCACCTTCGCAATCGGCACCAATCCCGACCAGAACACCATCAACGTCAGCAATCGCGTCCAGCGCGCCACCCCGCTGCTGCCGTCCGAAGTGCAGCGGCAGGGCGTGGTGGTGCAGAAGCGCTCAGCCTCGATCCTGCAAGTGATCGCGATGGCCTCGCCCAGCCAGCGCTACGACACCATTTTCATCAGCAACTACGCGCTGATCAACGTAATCGACGAACTGCGCCGCACGCCGGGCGTCGGCGACGCCTCGCTGTTCGGCGCATCGGACTATTCGATGCGGATCTGGCTGCGGCCGGACAAGCTCGCGCAGTACAACCTCACGACCAGCGACATCGCCACCGCCATCCGCGAACAGAATGCGCAGTTTCCCGCCGGGCGCTTCGGCGAGGAACCGCAGACCAACCCGCCCTCCTTCACCTATTCCGTGACCACGCAGGGCCGCTTCGCCGATCCGCACGAATTCGAGAACATCATCATACGCTCCGACGAATTCGGCGGGGCGCTGCGCGTCAAGGATGTCGCGCGCGTGGAACTCGGCTCGCTGAACTACGCCTTCTCCGCGACCTATCGCGGCGCGCCGACCGTGCCGATCGGCGTCTACCTTCAGTCCGGCGCCAACGCGCTTGAGGTCGCCAAGAGCGTCAGGGCGACGATGGAGCGGCTGCAAGCGCGCTTTCCGGAGGGGCTCGAATACCAGATCCCGTTCGACACCACGCGGTTCGTCGAAGTGTCGATCGAGGAAGTCATCAAGACCTTCATCGAGGCGATCATTCTCGTCGTGCTGGTTGTGTTCATCTTCCTGCAAAGCTGGCGTGCGACGATCATCCCGGTGATCGCAGTGCCGGTCTCGCTGATCGGCACCTTCGCCGGCATGTACCTCTTGGGATTCTCCATCAACCTGCTGACGCTGTTCGGCATGGTGCTGGCCATCGGCATCGTGGTCGACGACGCCATCGTGGTGCTGGAAAATGTCGAGCGCATCATGCGCACCCAGAAGAAGACGCCGCGCGACGCCGCCATCCAGGCGATGGAGGAAGTCAGCGGCCCGGTGGTCGCCATCGTGCTGACGCTGTGCGCCGTGTTCGTGCCGGTGTCGTTTCTCGGCGGCCTCGCCGGCGAGTTGTACCGGCAATTCGCAGTCACCATCTCGGTGTCCGTGGTGATTTCAGGCATCGTCGCGCTGACGCTGACACCGGCACTGGCCGCACTGCTGCTGGAGCAGCAGCATCACGAACCGGCGAAGCCGTTCCGGATTTTCAACCGCGGCTTCGCATGGCTCACCGAGCGTTATACCGGCATTGTCGATTTCTTCCTCAGACGAACCGCCCTCTCGCTCATCATCGTCGCGTGCATGCTCGGCGCGACCGCGCTGCTGTTCCGGGTGGTGCCCGGCAGTCTCGTTCCGCAGGAGGACCAGGGCTACGTGCTGATGGTGACGCAACTCCCGCCGGCCGCGTCCCTGAGCCGCACGCGCGCGGTCAATGCCGTCGCCGTCGATGCGATCAACAAGATGCCGGCGGTGCGGGGTGTCGTTTCATTTTCCGGATTCGACATTCTCTCCGGCGCGCAAATGACCAGCGCAGGCGTCGCCTTCATCACCCTGAAGGACTGGGCGGAACGTCCCAAGCCGGAGGACGACGCCCGCAATATCGCGCCATCGCTCGCCAGCCTGAGCGGCCTGTTCCGTGACGGCGTGGTGTTCGCGTTCAATCCGCCGCCCATTCAGGGCATCAGCACCACCGGCGGCTTCGAGCTGTACTTGCAGAACCGCTCCGGTGCATCGCTTGAGGCGCTGGCGGAAGCCGCCAACAAGGTGGTGGCCGAAGCCAACAAGCGCCCCGAACTCGCCGGCGTCAGAAACCAGTTCTCCACAACGATCCCGCAATACCGGATCAATGTCGACCGCAACAAGGCCAAGACGCTCGGCGTGCCGATCAACAGCATTTTCGACACGATGCAAAGCGGCGTCGGCAGCCTCTATGTCAACGACTTCACGCTGTTCGGACGAACCTACCGCGTCAGCCTGTCGTCCGAAGCCGATTTCCGGTCCTCGCCCGACGATCTGCGCTTCATCTATGTCCGCTCGGATTCCGGCGCGATGATTCCGCTGAATGCGCTGGTGACGGTGGAGCGCGTGGTCGGACCGGACACGGTGGATCGCTTCAACATTTTCCCGGCGGCTAAAATTCTCGGCAACCCCGCGCCGGGCTATTCCTCCGGCCAGTCGCTGGCGACGATGCAGGAGATCGTCAACAAGACGCTCGGCACCGATTACTCGGTCGGCTGGACCGGCTCGGCGTATCAGGAACTCGCCACCGCCGGCACCGGCTATCAGGGCTTCCTGTTCGGCCTGCTGATGGTGTTCCTCATTCTCGCCGCGCAATACGAACGCTGGTCGCTGCCGCTGGCGGTGCTGACCGCCGTGCCGTTCGCGCTGTTCGGCGCGATCCTCGCAATCTGGGTGCGCGGCATCGAGAACGACATCTATTTCCAGATCGGACTCGTGACGCTGATCGGCCTTGCAGCAAAGAACGCGATTCTGATCGTGGAGTTCGCAGCGCAACGGCATCGCGACGGCCTTTCGATCTACGACGCCGCGCTGGAAGCCGCGCGGTTGCGCTTCCGCCCGATCGTCATGACGTCGCTCGCCTTCATCCTCGGCGTGCTGCCGCTGGCGATTTCCACCGGCGCAGGATCGGCCAGCCGTCACTCCATCGGCACCGGCGTGATCGGCGGCATGATCGCTGCGACCGCGCTCGCGATCATCTTCGTGCCGCTGTTCTTCCGGCTGGTGACGCGCACGGCGGAACGCAAAGTTTTGCAGGGCGAAACGGCAAAGCAGTTGCCGTCGCCAACGGATCATTGACGCTTCATCGGCTTTGCGAACGCGGTGGTCCTTGCTAAGACAACCGCCGCGCACGCACATGAATGTTGTGCGCTGCAAATAAGAAAAGCGGAGCGCTCATGCCGAACTTGCCGCTGTCAGGGTTGCGCGTGGTCGAACTCGGATCGGGCGACACGCTCGGCTATTGCGGCAAGCTGTTCGCGGATTTCGGCGCGGAGGTCATCAAGATCGAACCGCAAGGCGGCGATCCCGGCCGCCGCATTCCGCCGCTGGCCGATGTGGGCTCCGGACAGCGCGAGAGCCTTAACTTCGCATGGCTCAACACCAACAAGAAAAGTATTCTGGCCGATCCGGAGACGCCTGCGGACGCGGACAGAATTCTCGCGCTGCTCGCCACCGCCGACCTGCTGCTCGACGCGCGGCATCCCGACGACGTGAAAGCATCACGGATTTCGCATGATCTCTTGCGCGCGAACGATCCGGGCCTGGCGATCACTGCGCTGTCGTGGTTCGGCGAACATGGCCCCTATCGCAATTATCAAGCCACCGACTCGGTGTGCCGCAGCCTTGCGGGACTGGTGAAACTGGTCGGCGCCGTCGAAGGGCCGCCGGTGTTGCCGCGCGATGGCCAGATCGGCGTGGTCGGCGGACTGACCGCGTTCATTCCGAGTCTCGCAGGCCTGTACGGACACGCGCACGGCGCGCGGCGGTTCGCGGTGAACGATCTCGAAGCACTGCTGCACATCAGCGAGTTCGATACGGGGTTGGCGCTGGAGGCCGGCTTCACGCGCCCGCGCGCCGGTATCAACCGTTTCGGGCGCGGCTATCCGAGCGGAAACTTTCAAACCCGGCACGGCTGGCTCGGCGTCACCGTGGTCACGCCCGCGCAGTGGACGGCGTTCTGCACCCTGCTCGACATGCCGGATCTCGCCGCCGATCCGATCTACAACACAACCATCGGCCGCTTTCATCATGCCGATCAGTTGAAGGCGATCATCACGCCGGCGCTGCTGAAGCGCACCGCGATGGAATGGTTCGAGCGCGGCATCGAATTGCGGCTGCCGCTCGCCATCGTGCCGGACATGGAAGAACTGCTTGCGCAGGAGGTGCATCGCAGCCGCGGCGCGTTCGGTCCCGTAAGCATCGGCGACGCGTCGTTCGAGGGACCGGTATTGCCGCAGCATCTCACGCGCGCGCGGCCGAAAACCAACGGGCGCGCACCGCTCGCCGGCGCGGACGACACAACCGCCCTGCCCGCGCACACGCGAAAAGCAACGCGCGCCGCGACGCCGGCGGATGCGCTGCCGCTGAAAGGCCTGCGCATCATCGACCTCACCATGGGCTGGGCCGGACCGACCGCGACGCGCCAGATGGGCGACCTCGGCGCGGATGTCATTAAAGTGGAGTCCTGCCAGTATCCGGACTGGTTTCGCGGCACCGACACGCGGCCGCCCTATCACGAGGAGCGGACCTACGAGAAGACGTACTGGTTCCAGATGAACAACCGCAACAAGCGCGGCATCACGCTGGACCTCACCTCGGACGCGGGCCTGACGCTGCTGAAGCGGCTGATGCAGGACGCCGATGCCGTGATCGACAATTACGCCGCCGACGTGATGCCGCGTCTCGGCCTCGGCTTTGAGACGCTGTTGAAAATCAATCCGCGCCTTGTGGTGGTGACGATGCCCGCGTTCGGCATGACCGGCAAATGGAGCGGCGTGCGCGCCTATGGCTCGACGCTCGAACAGGCGTCGGGGCTTCCTTCCGTCACCGGCGGTCCGGACGATCCGCCAACTATGCTGCACGCCGCGCTCGGCGATCCGATCGGCGGCCTCAACGGCGCGGCGGCGCTGCTGCTTGGCTTCATGCACCAGCGCAACACCGGCGAAGGCCAGCACATCGATCTCAGCCAGGTCGAATGCATGTTGCCGATGGTCGCGCCCTCGATCCTCGAACAGTCGGCCACCGGCAAAACCAGCCCGCGCATCGGCAACCGCCATCCGCAGCACGTGCCGAACGGCTGCTTCCCGACGCTCGGCATCGATCAATGGATCACGCTTGCGGTGCGAACCGACGACGAGTGGCGCGCGCTGTGCGGCGTCATGCGGCGGGCGGACCTCGCGGCTGACGCCGAACTTGGCACCGTCGAAGGCCGGCGCGCGCACGAGGACCGCATCGAGGTTGCGATCCGGCAATGGCTTGCCGACGTGCGCCCCGACATTGCGATGGTGACGTTGCAAAAGGCCGGCATCGCCGCCGGCATTGCCAAGCTGCCGCAGGATCTCGCTAACGATCCGCATCTGCTGAAAACCGGCCACTGGCAGCCGAGCGACCGGCCGTTCATGGGGCCGCATCTGCTGCCGTCGGTGGCGTATCGCGAAGGCGACAGCGAATTGCCTTACGCCATCACGCATCTCGCACCGACGCTCGGCCAGCACAATCATGAAGTGCTGCGCGAGCTGCTGGGACTGAGCGACGCCGAGATCACCGAACTCGAACGCAGCGAAGTGATCGGCACGGTCGCGATATTGCCGAAGCCGAAAAAGAAAAAGAGCGACGGCAAGACCGCGAGCGCGGCGGGGTAACACAGAATACCGGGTGTGCGTGCATGACCTCTCCCCGCAAGCGGGGCGAGGGAGCGCATTCTGCCCTGACGCAGCCCTGCTAACTTTTGCTCCCCATGAACTGCATCACAACCTCGCGGCTGTGCGGCCGGGTCCTGTGTTCAATCAGATAGATCGCCTGCCAGGTGCCGAGCGCGAGCGCCCCATCGATGACCGGAATTTGCTGGCTGGTGCAGGTCAGCATGGTTTTGATATGCGCCGGCATGTCGTCCGGACCTTCGACCGTATGACGCCAGCCGCCGTCGGCAGGGGCCAACCGCCGCAACGACGTGATCAGGTCCGCCAGCACATCCGGGTCGGCGTTCTCCTGAATGGTCAGCGAGGCCGAGATGTGCCGGATAAACAAACTGACGACGCCGGTCTCACCGCCTGTTTGCTCCAGGAACCGCGCGACCTCGTTCGTGATGTCGATAAAGCCCTCGCCCCTGGTCGGCACGGTGAGCACCGACGTGGCGATGGTTTCAACGCCGGTCGAAAGGATACGGCTCTGTTTCATGATGTCACTGTCGCTCAAAGCCGGGCCATTGTCGCGCCGTCGAATTCGCCGTCATAGTATTTTTTGAGGGCAGCGACAAAGTCAGCATTGTCGGATGCGACCTTTGCAAACAGCGTCATCGACGACCTGAATTTCATGTCGTCGGGCGAGCCGAGAATGCCGGTGATCGTCCTGCCATCGACCGCGGTCACCAGTTGCGTGCATTCGCGCAGCCGTGGCCCGAGCACCGGATGCTCAAGATAGGCCTCGGCCTCAAGACGCGAGCGGATCGCATATTGCTGCGACATTGCACTCGCGCCAAGGCCCGCGATCTGTGGAAAAATGAACCACATCCAGTGGCTCGATTTCCGTCCCGCCCGAAGTTCCGACAGCACGCGCGGATAGACATGCTCTTGCGCGTGGACAAATCGCTGAAGGTCGTAGGTGTCGTTTGTCGTCATGAGCAGCCAACGATGGGGCATGACGCCCGTTCCGCGCCGGATACGTGAGGATATCGCGGAACCTTGACCTCCCGGCAGGGTTTATTCGTTCGATCAAGGAGGTCCCCATGAAGCTCATGTTCGCATTCCTGGTCTCCATCGCCGGTCTGGTCGCGCCCGCCGCCGGGCTCGCCACACCGCTTGTCGGCGCGACCTCGCCTTCATCGACGTCGGCCGATGACAAGGCGTTCTGCATCCGGACGAAGGGCGATATCAGCCGACCCGGCGACTGCATGTTTGCGTCCTACAAGGCGTGCAAGGAATCGGGCGCCGCGGTCTATGCCGAATGCTACCGCAACCCGCGCGCGGCGAACGCCAGGCAGGGCCGCAAAAATCCGGCGTCGTCGCAATAGATCCGGGAGATCTGGTTCAGCAGCCGTTATGGCTGTTCCTTGAGAAACGCCGCATACGCCAGCTTGATGCCATCGTCGAGCGAGGTGCGCGCGCGCCATCCGGTTGCCGCGAGCTTGCCGACATCGAGCAGCTTGCGCGGCGTGCCGTCCGGCTTGGTGCGATCGAAGACGATCTCGCCGGTATAGCCCACGGTTTTCGCCACCACCTTCGCGAACTCGGCGATGGTAATGTCCTCGCCGGTGCCGACATTGATGAGACCGCTCTCGGAATAGGTCTTCATCAAATGGACGGACGCGTCCGCCATGTCGTCCACATAAAGAAACTCGCGGCGCGGCGTCCCGGTGCCCCAGACCACGACCTCGCGCGCGCCGGTCTGCTTCGCCTCGTGAAAGCGCCGGATCAGGGCCGCAACCACATGGCTGTATTCGGGATGGTAGTTGTCGCCGGGGCCATAGAGGTTGGTCGGCATGATGCTGATGAAGTCGCTGCCGTACTGGCTGCGGTACGCCTCCGCCATCTTGACGCCCGCGATCTTGGCAATCGCATACGGCTCGTTGGTCGGCTCCAGCGTGTCCGTCAGCAGCGAATCCTCGCGCAGCGGCTGCGGGGCGAGTTTCGGATAGATGCAGGACGACCCGAGAAACAGCAGCTTTTCGGCGCCGTTGACATGCGCCGCGTGGATCACGTTGGCCGCGATCATCAGGTTGTCGTAGATGAATTCCGCCCGCAGCGTGTTGTTGGCGACAATACCGCCGACCTTCGCGGCGGCGTGGAAAACAACCTGTGGACGGTTCGCGGCGAACCAGCGGTTGGTCGCAGCCTGATCGCCCAAATCTGTTTCGCTGCGCGAAACTGTCAGCACCTCGACGTCCTCGCGGGCAAGACGCCGTACCAGGGCGCTGCCGACCATCCCCCGATGACCGGCGACAAAGACCCGCTTACCTTTCAGATCAAACGGCATGGCGGCCTTTGGAAATCACGCGCTGTCCCCGTCCGCAGATCGCCCCGGATGAATTTCTCGTAATCCGATACGCAAAACGATCCATGCCTGTTCTTTTCGCAATTTCATAGCGTTCGCTGTTGTGGCCGCACATTAAGCATTCCCCCCGGCCGCTCAAGACCGGGCTTGCGAGTCCCGATCCCTTGGCCCACAATCCGCAACTGAATGGCTGGGATGCGTTCAGAACATGCGCAATCCCTCAAAAAAGCCGTCACTAATTCAGGGAGAGAAGAATGCGTAAATCTATTTTTGCTGCCGCTGTGATGCTTCCGCTGTTGGGCGGGGCCGCACTGGCTCAGGAGACCGTCAAAATCGGCTATATCGACCCGCTTTCGGGCGGCGGCGCCAGCGTCGGCGAAATCGGCCTCAAGACGTTCCAGTTTCTCGCCGATGAAGTGAACGCCAAGGGCGGAATTCTCGGCAAGAAGGTCGAGATCGTGCCGCTCGACAACAAGACCAATCCGCAGGAAAGCCTGATCCAGGCGCAGAAGGCGATCGACGCCGGCGTGCGCTACATCACCCAGGGCAACGGCTCTGCGGTTGCCGGCGCGCTCACCGACTTCATCACCAAGTACAACGAGCGCAATCCCGGCAAGGAAGTGCTGTTCTTCAACTACGCCGCGGTCGATCCGGTTCTCACCAACGAAAAGTGCAGCTTCTCGCACTTCCGCTGGGACGCCAACTCCGACATCAAGATGGAAGCCCTCACCAACTACATGAAGGGCGTTCCGGCGATCAAGAAAGTGTACTTGATCAATCAGGACTATTCGTTCGGCGAATCCGTGCGCACCACCGCGCGCGCCATGCTGAAAGCGAAGCGCGCCGACATCGAGATCGTCGGCGACGAGAAGCATCCGCTGCTGAAGGTCACCGACTTCGCGCCCTATATCGCGAAGATCAAGGCCTCCGGCGCGGACAGCGTCATCACCGGCAACTGGGGCCAGGACTTTGCGCTGTTGCTGAAAGCAGCCGCCGACTCCGGTCTGAAGGTCAACTGGTACACCTATTACGCGGGTGGCACGGGTGGCCCGACCGCCATCAAGCAGGCCAACCTGAACGATCAGGTCTTCCAGGTCGCCGAAGGCTATCCGAACATCGAGCATGATGCGTCGAAGGCGTTTGAAAAGGCGCTCCGCGACAAGTACGGCTTCAGCCTGTTCTATCCGCGCGCCGTCAACGAAATGCGGATGTTCGCGCTCGCCGCCGAAAAGGCCAAGTCGCTTGAGCCGGTCAAGGTCGCTGCCGCTCTCGAAGGCATGGACTATGAAGTGTTCAACGGCGGCAAGGGCTTCATGCGCAAGGACGATCACCAGTTCTTCCAGCCGATCTACATCGCGCAGTTCGGCGAACTGAAGAACAAGGAAACGTTCGACGAGGAAAAGACCGGCTGGGGCTGGAAGGGCGTCGCCAAGATCGATGCCGACAAGACCGTTCTGCCGACCACCTGCAAGATGACCCGCCCGTAACGGGCCGCTTTACCATTGCGCTCATCCCGGCTCCGGCCGGGGTGAGCGTGACCTTCATGTATCCGGGGGGAGTGCTGGGGTCGTGCTTGAGCTAATCGTCATATCCACGCTCAACGGCGTGCTGTTCGGCATGCTGCTGTTCCTGATGGCCAGCGGCCTGACAGTGATCTTCAGTATGCTCGGCGTACTGAACTTCGCGCATGCAAGCTTCTACATGCTCGGTGCATTTTTCGGATTCCAGATCAGCCGGTGGTTCGGGTTCTGGCCCGCGCTGCTGATCGCTCCGCTGATCGCCGGCGTGATCGGCGCCGGTGTCGAGCGCTACGGCCTGCGGCAGGTCCACAGGAACGGCCACGTCGCCGAACTGCTGTTCACCTTCGGCCTCGCGTTCGCCATTGAAGAAATCGTGCAGATCATCTGGGGCAAGAGCCCGGTGGATTTCCGCGTGCCGCCCCTGCTCGACTTTCCGGCGTTCACGATCTTCTCGACCAACTATCCCGCCTACAAGATGTTCATGCTGCTGGTCTCGGTCGGCATCTTCCTTGCCCTGCTGGTTGCGCTGAAGAAAACCCGCGTCGGCATGATCGTGCAGGCCGCCCTCACCCATCCGCACATGGTCGGCCATCTCGGCCACAATGTCGGACGCATCTTCATGATGGTGTTCGGCGTCGGCACCGCGCTCGCCGCGGTGGCGGGCGTAATCGCCGGCCCGGCGCTGGTGACGCAATCGAACATGGCCGGTCTGCTCGGACCCATTCTGTTCGTGGTCGTTGTGGTCGGCGGGCTCGGCTCGCTGTCGGGCGCCTTCATCGCCTCGCTGCTGATCGGCCTACTGCAAACCTTTGCGGTGTCGATGAACGGCTCGCTATCCGAGGTGTTCGGCCCGCTCAGCCCGGCCTATGCCTCGACATGGCTGTCCGACATCTGGAATGTCACCGTCGCGCAGGTCGCGCCGATCATGCCTTACGTGCTGCTCGTGCTGATCCTCGCCTTCCGCCCGATGGGCCTTATGGGGACGCGCGACACATGAGCGACATCACCGCACGCGTAGCGCCCCCGCCGCCGACCGCCACCGAGAATCTGAAATTCTACGGGCTCTGGATTGCAGCCGGCCTTGCGCTGCTGATCCTGCCCAAGATTTTCAGTTCCGGCGGCTCACTCACCACGTTCAGCCTGATCGGCATCTCGATCATCTTCGCGCTGTCCTACAACATCCTGCTCGGCCAGACCGGCATGCTGTCGTTCGGCCACGCCGTCTATTACGGCCTCGGCGGCTTCCTCGTGATCCACGCCATCAATATCATCGGCGGCAACAAGTGGCCGATCCCGCTGGCCATCGTGCCGCTGATCGGCGGCCTGACCGGGCTTGTGTTTGCGATCCTGCTCGGCTGGGTATCGACACAAAGAAGCGGCACGGCCTTCGCGATGATCTCGCTGGGCGTCGCCGAACTCGTCGCGTCGTCAGCGCTGATCCTGCGGACATTCTTCGGCGGCGAAGCCGGCATCTCCGCGAACCGCACCAAGCTGCTGAGCGTGTTCGGCTGGAACTTCGGCCCGCAGATCCAGATCTACTATCTGGTCGCGGCGTGGACGCTGATCAGCATGATCGCGATGTACGCGCTGACCCGCACCCCGCTCGGCCGCATGTCCAACGCCGTGCGCGACAATCCCGAGCGCGTGCAGTTCGTCGGCTACGATCCGCATGTGGTGCGTTACCTCGCGTTCTGCTTCTCGGGTTTCTTCGCGGGCATCGCCGGCTCGCTGGCCGCCATCAACTTCGAGATCGCGAACTCCGCCTACCTCGGCGCGGTGCAATCCGGCACCGTGCTGTTCGCCGCCTATATCGGCGGCATCGGGTTCTTCATCGGCCCGATCGTCGGCGCGGTCTTTGTCACGATCCTGTCGCTCGGCCTGAGCGACGTGACCACCGTGTGGCAGCTTTACTTCGGCCTGTTCTTCATCGCGGTCGTGATGTTCGCGCCCGGCGGCATCACCGGGCTCCTGATGATGCATCGTCCCCTGATCCGGGGCGGTACGCTGGGCAAGGTTCTGCCGTCCTATGTCGTGGCGCTGATCCCCACCTTGGCGATGATGGTCGGGCTGATGCTCGCCATCGAGTCCGTCGTTCACTACACGATGCATTCGATGGAGGACCCGAACGTCAGGGCGTTCGGCATTCCTTTCAATGCAGCAAGCCCGGTAACGTGGATTGCTGCGCTGGTCCTGGTCGTCGGTGGTTTCATCATTGCGCGCATGACGTGGAAGCGGGTCGCCGTGGCCTGGGACGAAGCGCTGACCGCAGCGCGCGCGAAGGAGCTGGGGGCATGATGTCCGATGTGAAGCCCGACGCCATCGAAATCCGCGACGTCCAGAAGAGTTTCGGCATCACCAAGGTGATCCGCGACCTCAACCTGAAGGTCGCGCAGGGCGAACGCCATGCGCTGATCGGCCCGAACGGCGCCGGCAAGTCGACCACGTTCAACCTCATCAGCGGCTATATGGCGCCGACCAGCGGCGAGGTGCTGATGCGCGGCGAGAAAATCTCGGGCCTGCCGCCCTATCAGATCAACCGCCGCGGCCTGTCGCGCTCGTTTCAGGTCACCAACGTGTTCGCCAACATGACGGTGTGGGAGAACCTGCGCTGCGCCGTGCTGTGGGCGACGGGACACAAATACGCGTTCTGGAAAAGCGTCGACAAGCTGCCGGAGGTGCGCGAGCGCACCGCGCAGATCCTGGAGGACATCGGCCTGACCTCGCGGCGCGACGTCCCCGCCGGCCTTCTGACCTACGCCGAACAGCGCGCGCTTGAAATCGGCATCACCACCGCGGGCGGCGCCGACGTCATCCTGCTGGATGAACCGACCGCCGGCATGAGCCACGCCGAGACGGAGCGCGCGGTCGAACTGATCCGCCGCCTTACCGTCGGCAAGACGCTGCTGATCGTCGAGCACGACATGAGCGTGGTGTTCGGCCTCGCCGACCGTATCTCGGTTCTTGTGTACGGAAATATCATCGCCTCCGGAAAGCCCGAAGAAATTCGCAACAGTCCGAAGGTCAAGGAAGCCTATCTGGGCGAGGAAGCTGCCTGATGCTGGACGTTCAGGATCTGCACGCCTACTACGGCAAAAGCCACATCCTTCAGGGTGTCGATATGACCATCGGCGCCGGCGAGGTCGTCAGCCTGCTCGGACGCAACGGCGTCGGGCGCTCGACCACCGTGAAGGCGATCATGGGCGAGGTGCCGCCGCACGGCACCATCAATTTCAAGGGCCAGAACATCGCCGGCCTGCCGAGCTACAAGATCGCGCATCTCGGCCTCGGCTACGTTCCGGAGCATCGCGACATCTTCCCCGGCCTGACCGTGCGGCAGAACCTGCTGCTCGGCGTCAAGGACCCCCGGCATCCCGGCAAGTGGAAGCTGGACGACATGCTGGAGATGTTTCCGAACCTGAAAGCACGCGCCGACACGGCGGCCGGCGTGCTGTCGGGCGGCGAAAAGCAGATGCTGACCATCTGCCGCACGCTGATGGGAAATCCCGAACTGGTCATGATCGACGAGCCGACCGAGGGCCTCGCGCCTCTGATCGTGCAGCAGGTCGGCGATCTCATCGCCGAGATTGCCCGGCGAGGCGTCTCGATCCTGTTGGTCGAGCAGAAGCTGTCGATCGCGATGCGCATCTCGCACAGGGTCTACGTCATGGGCCACGGCCGCATCGTGTTCGAGGGCACGCCCGCCGACCTCAAGGCCAACGACGCCATCCGCAAGGAATGGCTGGAGGTGTGATATCGTCCGTTCTGTGATGTCCGGATGACATCGCAGACCCGTCGGATAACACATGCGGACCGAACAAAACGTTCTGCGCCTGTCGATAGTTGTCACCCTGGTTCTGGCCGGGCTGGGAATTCTGTTCGGTCTTCTGTCAGGGTCCTACGCGATTGTTTTCGATGGCGTCTACGCGCTGATCGACGCTGTCATGACGATCCTCGCCCTGCTCGTCGCCAATCTGATCGCGGCATCGACGCGCGAAGGCGGCTCCAAATCCAGACTGATCGCACAGTTCACCATGGGCTTCTGGCATCTGGAGCCGATGGTTCTCGGACTGAACGGCATTCTGCTGATGGGTGCCGCGATCTATGCATTGATCAACGCAATTGGCAGCCTGCTGACGGGAGGGCGCGAACTCGCCTTCGACCAGGCGATCATCTACGCCGTGGTGATAACGCTTGCCGCCATCGGCATGGCGATCTTCGACGCAAGAGCCAACCGGACCATTAAATCCAACTTCGTGGCGCTGGACGCAAAGGCCTGGATGATGTCCGCGGGGCTGACAGCCGCCCTGCTCGTTGCCTTCATCTTCGGCTATATGATTCAGGGCACCAGCCTGAAATGGATGTCGCCCTACATCGATCCGGCCGCGCTGGCGATCGTCTGCCTGATTGTGATTCCGATTCCGATCGGCACCGTGCGTCAGGCGCTTGCCGACGCGCTCTTGGTCACGCCGCCCGATCTCATGCAGCACGTCGAGGCCATCGCCCAGCAAATCGTGCTGCGCTATCAATTCCTGTCCTACCGGGCCTATGTCGCGCGCGTCGGCCGCGGACGGCAGATCGAGCTTTACTTCATCGTCCCCGCCGGCTTGCCGCCCAAGCGGCTTGAGGAATGGGACAAGATCCGCGACGAGATCGGCGAGGCCATCGGCAACGACACGCCCGACCGCTGGCTGTCCATTGTCTTTACGACCGATCAGGAATGGGCGGAGTGAAACGCGCCTGAAAGAATGCGTGGTGAGACAGCTCCGCCTATTCTCCGTATCCGCGCAATTTTTCCAGGTCGATCACCGTCACGCCGCCGTATTCGACACGCAGCAGGCCTTCCTGCTCCAATGTCTTGAGGCACTGATTGGCGTTCTGCCGGGAGATGCCGGAGATGGCGCCGAGTTCTTCCTGCGTGATGTCCAGGTGGCGCGTATGATCCGGATACAGGATCGGATTGAACAGCGACGCGATTGAGCGCGCGAGGCGCGCCTTCGCATCCAGCATCCGGCCGTATTCGACGAGACCCATGAACTGGCCGAGCCGCTCGTTCAGCAGACCCACCAGGAACCGGTTGAACCCGACGCTGTTCTCGAACAGCCAGAAGAACGTCGCGCGGTCCATCAGCGCGAGGCGCGTGTCGCGCAACGCCACGGCATCGTAGCGGCGGGCTTCGTTCTTGAGCACGGTTCCCTCGCCGAACCATGCGCCGTTGGTCATGCCGGTGAAGCTCACGGCCTTGCCGTCGCGTGAGCCGGTGCCGATCCGGACCAGCCCCGTGACAACGCCCATCCAGTATTCGAAGTGGTCGCCGCGCATGCAGATGAATTCGTTCGTGCTGAACGACTTCTCCGTCACACCGGCGCGCGCGACTTCGATCTCCCGCTCGTTCAGGCCGCGCGACCAGACCGCAATGCGCTTCAGATATTCCGCGGAAACCATGCTGTCTCGACTGCCCCTCGCATCGCGCAATGTTGCGGCGCGGCAAATGTCCTTTGGTATACCGCGCACTTGTGGAAATTGCCCAACGAATTGTCAGGCGCAAGACATTTTGATGTCGCGCTTTGCCGTAAGGACGGCTGCGACACATCCGTCGTGTGGCGCAAAACATCAATAGTAGAATGGCTTACCCGGACCGCCCGTTGTAGGATCGGTGCCGTGGTAGCGAACCATAGATAAAGAGCGCGCCAAGCGCCGTATCTGGGAGGAACTGAGTGTCGTACGCGTTGGAGGTACGGGGAGTCTCACTGCGGTTTGGCGGCGTCCGCGCGCTGACCGATGTGAGCTTCGGCGTCAACGAAGGCGAGTTGTTCTCGATCATCGGCCCCAACGGCGCCGGCAAGACCTCGATCGTCAACTGCGTATCCGGCCGCTACACCCCGACCGAGGGACAGCTTTTCTATCAGGGCCGCGACATCACCGGCCTCAAGCCCAATGCCCGCGCGGCACTCGGCATCGGCCGCACATTCCAGAATCTCGCGCTGTTCCACCACATGACCGTGCTCGACAACATCATGGTCGGCCGGCATCACCTCCTGAAAAACAATTTCATCACCGGCTCGCTGTACTGGCTGACCGGCGCGCGGCGCGAGGAACTCGAGCACCGCCGCAAGGTCGAGGAGATCATCGACTTCCTCGATCTCCAGTCGGTGCGCAAGGCGACCGCCGGCACCCTCTCCTACGGCCTGCGCAAGCGCGTCGAACTCGCGCGCGCCATGGCGCTCGAACCCAAACTCATTCTTCTCGATGAGCCGATGGCCGGCATGAACTTCGAGGAGAAGGAAGACATGGCCCGCTACATCGTCGATCTCAACGAAGAGTACGGGATGACGGTGATGATGATCGAGCACGACATGGGGGTGGTGATGGACATTTCCCATCGCGTCACCGTGCTGGATTTCGGCCGCAAGATCGCGGAAGGCCTGCCCGCCGACGTGCTGGACGATCCGCATGTGCGCAAGGCCTATCTCGGCGAGGAGGACGAGGTGCTCGATGCCCTCGACGACACGCTCCCGGTTGCGGAGGCCGCGTCATGATGGATTACACAGGCCGCGTCGCGCAGGCCGACACCTATCCGAAAATGCTGCGGCTGAACGCCAGGGACAACGGCAAAGACATCGCGCTGCGCGAAAAGGATTTCGGTCTCTGGCGCGTCTTCACCTGGGACGACTACCAGAACCGCGTCCGTGATTTCACGCTGGGCATGGTTGAGCTTGGGATCAAGCGCGGCGATGTCATCGGCATCATCGGCGACAACCGGCCGGACTGGGTCGCCGCTGAAATCGCGGCCCACGCCATCGGCGGCATGTCGCTCGGCATGTACCGTGAATCGCTTCCCGAAGAAGTGCTGTACCTTTTGACCTACGGCGAAACCAAGATCGTGTTCGCCGAGGACGAGGAACAGGTCGACAAGCTGCTCGAACTCGGCGACCGCGCGCCGCATCTCAAACACATCGTCTATTCCGATCCGCGCGGCATGCGCAAATACAGCGACCCGCGCCTGATCGAGGCCGACGTGCTGGCGAAGATGGGACGCGACCGCGCCGCCCGCGAGCCGCAGTTTTACGACCAGCTCGTGGACGCGACGAAGAGCGACGACGTCGCCATTCTCTGCACCACATCGGGCACCACGTCGAACCCCAAGCTCGCGATGCTGACCGCCGGCAGCGTGCTGCGCCACTGCGCGACTTATCTCTCGTTCGATCCCAAAGGTCCGGACGACGAATACGTTTCGGTGCTGCCGCTGCCCTGGATCATGGAGCAGGTCTACGCGCTCGGCAAAGGGCTGCTGAGCCGGATGAAGGTGAACTTCGTCGAACAGTCCGACACCATGATGAACGACTTCCGCGAGATCGCGCCGACATTCGTGCTGTTCGCGCCGCGGATCTGGGAAGCCATCGCCGCCGACGTCCGCGCCCGCGTGATGGACGCCTCGGCGATGAAACAGACCCTGTATGAAACCGGCATGAAGGCCGGGCTCTCGGCGCTTGACGCGGGCAAGAAGTCTGTGGTCGCGGAAACGCTGGTGTTCCGCGCGCTGCGCGACCGTCTCGGGTTTACGCGGCTGCGCTCGGCAGCGACCGGCGGCGCAGCACTTGGTCCGGACACGTTCAAGTTTTTCCGCGCCATGGGCGTGCCGCTGCGCACGCTCTACGGCCAGACCGAAACGCTCGGCGCGTTCACCCTGCATCCGGCCGATGCCGTCGATCCCGACACCACCGGCGTGCCGATGGGCGAAACCATCGAGATCCAGATCGTGGACCCCGACGTCAACGGCGTCGGCGAGATCGTCGTGCGTCATCCGAACATGTTCACCGGCTACTACAAAAACGAAGCCGCGACCGCCGTCGACATGCGCGACGGCTGGATGCATTCCGGCGATGCGGGCTACTTCAACAAGGCCAAGCAGCTTGTGGTGATCGACCGTATCAAGGACCTGGCGCAGACCGCGCGCGGCGACCGCTTCTCGCCGCAATACATCGAGAACAAGCTGAAATTCTCGCCCTACGTCGCCGAGGCCGTGGTGCTGGGCGACGGACGTGATTACCTCGCGGCGATGATCTGCATCCGCTTCTCGATCGTCTCGAAGTGGGCGGAGAAGAACCGGATTTCCTTCACCACCTACACCGACCTCGCCTCGCGCCCCGAGACCTATGAACTGCTGCGCAAGGAAGTCGAAGCCGTCAACGCCTCGCTGCCGCCCGCGCAGCGCATTTCCAAGTTCCTGCTGCTGTACAAGGAACTCGATGCCGACGACGGCGAACTGACGCGCACGCGAAAAGTCCGCCGCACCGTCATCAATGAGAAGTACGCCGACATCATCAATGCCATCTACGGCGACAGGCCCGACATCGACATCGATACCGTGATCCGCTTCCAGGACGGCACCACCCAGCGCATCCGCTGCACGCTGCCGGTGATCGACCTCGGCACGCGCCACAAGACGGCGGAGGCCGCAGAGTGAACACCCAGCTTCTCATCCAGCTCCTGATCAACGGCCTCGTCGTCGGCACGCTTTATGGCGTCGTCGCGATGTCGTTCGTGCTGATCTACAAGGCCACGCAGGTGGTCAACTTCGCGCAGGGCGAACTGCTGCTGATCGGCGCATGGGTGTGCTGGTTCCTGCTGACAAAGTATCAGGTGCCGTTCTGGATCGGTATGCCGATCACGCTCGTCTTCATGTTCATCTTCGGCATCCTGATCCAGCTCATCATCCTGCGCCCGATGATCGGCGAGCCGATCATTTCCGTCATCATGGTGACGATCGCGCTGTCCACGGTGTTCTCGGCGCTGATGAAATGGATGTTCGGCGTCAACCTTCAGCCGTTCCCGAAAATCTTCAACACCCAGCTCGTCAATATCTTCGGGATGCAGGTGCAGACCGTCTACATCCTCAGCCTCGCGGTGTCGGTGGCGATGATGGGCGGCATGGCGTGGTTCTTCAAGGTTTCCAAGTACGGCCTCGCCATGCGCGCGACCGCATTCAACCAGCAGGTCGCCCAATCGCTCGGGATCTCCGTGAAGAGCGTGTTCGCGATGGCGTGGGCGATTTCCGCAACGGTGTCGGCAGTGGCCGGCGTCGTCGTCGCGGTGGTCAACGGCGTGTCGGCGGGCCTCGCCGCCTACGGCATCAAGGTGTTCCCGGCAGCGATCCTCGGCGGCCTCGACAGCGTCGGCGGCGCGGTGCTCGGCGGCATCATCATCGGGCTGCTTGAGAATCTCGCGCACTTTGTCGACAGCGAATACCTGCACTGGGGCAACCTGTTCGAGATCGCGCCATTCTACGCGCTCATCATCATCCTCATGATCAAGCCTTACGGCCTGTTCGGCACCAAAGACATCGAGCGGATCTGATCATGGCTGGCCACACCCTTCTCCCCGCAGGCGATTACCGCACCACTTACGCGGCGGACACCACTGTGTTTCCGACCACGACCAGCCGCAACGCGATGATCGTCGGTATCGTGCTGATTTGTTTCGCGCCTTATGTGCTGAACGAATACGCGCTGAGCCTGCTGATCCAGATCGGCATTTTCGGCATCGCCGCGCTCGGCCTCAACATCGTGGTCGGCTTCACCGGCCAGATTTCCATAGGCCACGCGGCGTTCTTCGGCTTCGGCGCGTTTACCTCCGCCTATGTGTCGAGCAAGCTGCACGTTCCGGTGTTCTTCGCCATTCCGCTTTCCGGTCTCGTCACCGCGCTCGTCGGCCTGATCTTCGGCCTGCCCGCCGCGCGGCTGAAAGGACTTTATCTGGCCATCGCCACGCTGGCCGCGCAGTTCATCCTGCTCGACTTCTTCTCGCGCGCCGAATGGTTCACCGGCGGCAGCGTGCCCGCGCACGCGGACGCCTTCTCGATCTTCGGCAAGACGCTGCGCGGCGACCGGCAATATTTCTACGTGGTGCTGGCCTACGTGATCGTCTGCTATCTGTTCGTCACCAACCTGATGCGGACGCGCGACGGACGCGCGCTGGTCGCGGTGCGCGATCACTATCTCTCCGCCGAGATCATGGGCATCAATCTCACCAAATACCGCACGCTGTCGTTCGGCCTCGCGGCATTCTTCGCCGGCGTCGGCGGCGCGCTTTACGCGCATTACAATCAGGTGGTCTCCAACGAAGGCTTCGGCATCGACCGCTCCATCATCTTCCTCGCCATGATCATCATCGGCGGCATCGGATCGATCATGGGCACCCTGCTCGGCACCGCGTTCATGGTCCTGCTGCCGGAATCGATGGAATGGATCAGCGCAGCACTCAGCGGCAGCTCGATCGATCAAGCCCTCGGCCTCAAGAACAACATCGCTTTCTTGCGCGAGATGGCCATCGGCGTCATCATTATCGTCTTTCTGATTTTTGAGCCGGACGGGCTTGCCCACCGGTGGCGGCAAATCAAGGCTTACTGGAAACTCTACCCGTTCTCGCATTGAGGTCGGAACGGGACAAAACAAGAAGACCTCGCAAGAAATCTCAAGAGGAAACCGGAGGACTACGCTTATGACCATGACGAAATTATTGAGTACGGCGTCGCTCGCCCTGCTGCTCGGCAGTACGGCCGGCGTCGCTCAGGCGCAAGTCTCGCTCGGCCATCTGGCCGATTATTCCGGCGCGACGTCCGACGTCGGCACGCCGTTCGGCCAGGGCGTCGCGGACACGTTCGCCTACGTCAACAAGAACGGCGGCATCGACGGCAAGCCGGTGAAGGTCGACACCGTCGACTACGGCTATCAGGTGCCGCGCGCCATCGCGCAGTACAAGAAATGGTCCGGCTCCGACAAGGTCGCCGCCATTCTCGGATGGGGCACCGCCGATACCGAAGCCCTCACCGGCTTCCTGTCGGAAGACAAGATTCCGGACATCTCGGGCTCCTACGCAGCGGCGCTTTCGGACCCGACCGGCGCCGGCGGCAAGGGCAAGCCCGCGCCTTACAACTTCTTCTACGGCCCGAGCTACTCGGACGCGCTGCGCGGCATGTTGACGTGGGCCGCGGACGACTGGAAGTCCAAGGGCAAGTCCGGCAAGCCGAAATACGTTCACATGGGTGCGAACCATCCGTATCCGAACGCGCCGAAGGCAGCCGGTGAGGCGCTCGCCGCCGAACTCGGCTTCGAGGTGCTTCCGGCGATTGTGTTCGCCCTCACCCCCGGCGACTACAGCGCGCAGTGTCTCACGCTGAAGAGTTCGGGCGCGAACTACGCCTATCTCGGCAACACCGCCGGCTCCAACATCTCGGTGCTGAACGCGTGTAAGGCCGCGGGTACCGACGTCCAGTTCATGGGCAACGTCTGGGGCATGGACGAGAACGCCGCGAAGGCCGCCGGCACCGCCGCCGATGGCGTGGTGTTCCCGCTGCGCACCGCTGTGGCATGGGGCGGCAACGCACCCGGCATGAAGATGGTCCAGGAGATCTCCAAGATGTCCGACGCGGCCGGCACGGCTTACCGTCCGGTGCACTACGTCGCGGGCGTCTGCACCGCGCTGTACATGAAGGAAGCCGTCGAATGGGCCGCCAAGAACGGCGGCGCGGTCGGCGAGAACGTCAAGAAGGGCTTCTACCAGAAGAAGGATTGGGTGCCGGCCGGTATGGAAGGCGTCTGCAATCCCTCGACCTGGACCGACAAGGATCACCGTCCGACGCTCAAGGTCGACATCTACCGGATGAAGGTCTCCGGCGCGACCGATGCGTCCGTCGCTGATCTCGTCAAGGCGGGCACGGTCAAGCTCGAGAAGGTGAAGACCGTCGATCTGCCGCGCAAGAACGAATGGCTCGGCTGGTAACACCCTGCTCCCTCTCCCCGCTTTGCGGGGAGAGGGTTGGGGTGAGGGGCACACAACTCCCGGTTCGGAGCATCGCCCCTCACCCGAACCCTTCGCTAGGCTCAGGCTTCGACCTCTCCCCGTAAACAGGGAGAGGTTCAGAAAACCCAGGACGACCACCGTGCAAACAGCCGCTGAACAAGATGCCCGACCGGCCGCCGCAGCAACTGCCGCGCCGCTGCTCGCCGTGCGCAATATCGAGGTGGTTTACGACAACGTCATCCTCGTGCTGCGCGGCCTGAGCATGGACGTGCCGAAGGGCGCAATCGTCGCGCTGCTGGGCGCCAACGGCGCGGGCAAGTCGACCACGCTGAAGGCGATCTCCGGCCTGCTCAAGACCGAGGACGGTGAAGTCACCCGCGGCGAAATCGTATTCGACGGCGAGCGCATCGACGGCATCGATCCCGACAAGATCGTGCGTCGCGGCATCTTTCAGGTGATGGAAGGCCGCCGCATTATCTCGGACATGACGTCGCTGGAAAATCTGCGGCTCGGCGCCTTTACGCGCAGCGACAAGAATGTCGATGACGACATCGACATGGTCTACAAGTATTTCCCGCGCCTCAAGGAGCGCACCGGCCTCGCCGGGTATCTCTCCGGCGGCGAACAGCAGATGCTGGCGATCGGCCGCGCCATGATGGCGCGCCCGAAAGTGATCCTGATGGACGAGCCGTCGATGGGTCTGTCGCCGCTGCTGGTCAAGGAAGTTTTCGGCATCATCAAGCAGATCAACCGTGACCTCGGTGTCACCATCCTGCTCGTCGAGCAGAATGCGCGCGCAGCGCTGTCGGTGGCGAGCCATGGTTACATCATGGAGCAAGGCAAGGTTGTGCTCGACGGCACCGCCGCCGAACTGCGCGACAACGAAGACGTCAAGGAATTCTATCTCGGCGGCGCGGGCGATCAGCGCAAGAGCTTCAAGAACCTCAAGAGCTTCAAACGCCGCAAGCGCTGGCTGTAACGTCATTGCGAGCGCGGCGAAGCAATCCACGGATGGCCGACACCGAGTCGCGATGAGAATTGAAGCAGAGACTGGATTGCTTCGGCGCTTCGCTCCTCGCAATGACGAATAAATGGACCGTCAATGACTAGCCACTTCGACGCCCTCGAAACACGCTCGCCGCAGGAGCGCGACACCGAACTGTTCATGCGGTTGCCGGACCTGCTGCGCGCAGCCGCGAAGGCTCCGGCCTATGCCGAGCGTCTCAAGGGTATCGACCTCGCGACCATCACGGACCGCGCGGCGCTGGCGACATTGCCGGTGCTGCGCAAATCGGAATTGCCTGCCTTGCACAAGGCAACGCCGCCGTTCGGCGGCTTCGTCCATGCGCATACCGGATCGTTCGGGCGGCTGTTCACCTCGCCCGGCCCCATCTTCGAGCCCGAGTCCGTCAGCCTCGATGCGTGGCGCGGCGCGCGCGCGCTGTACGCCGCCGGCTTCCGCCCCGGCGATGTCGTGCTCAACACCTTCAGCTACCACCTGACGCCGGGCGGCTTCATCTTCGACGGCGCGGCCCGCGCGCTCGGATGCGCGGTGATTCCCGCCGGCCCTGGCAATACCGAACAGCAGTTCGAACTGATCGAGGCCTATCGCCCCGCCGCCTATACCGGCACGCCGGATTTTCTCAAGATCCTGCTCGACGCTGCCGACAAGGCGGGCCGCGACGCATCCTCGATCAAGCGCGCGCTTGTGTCAGGCGCTGCGTTTCCAAAATCACTTCAAGACGAAATGAAAGCGCGCGGTATCGACGCCTATCAGATGTTCGGCACCGCCGACCTCGGCGTCGTGGCCTATGAGACCTCCGCGCGCGAAGGCCTTGTGGTCAACGAAAACATCATCGTCGAAATCGTCAGGCCCGGAACCGGCGAACCGGTCGCGGACGGCGATGTCGGCGAGATCGTGGTCACGACGCTGGACCCGCATCATCCGTGGGTTCGCCTGGCGCTCGGCGATCTCAGCGCGGTCCTTGCCGGACAAAGCCCCTGCGGCCGGACCAACATGCGCATCAAGGGCTGGATGGGCCGCGCCGATCAAACCGCGAAGGTCAAGGGCATGTTCGTTCGTCCCGAGCAGATCGCCGAAGTCGGCAAACGGCACCCCGAACTGGGGCGGCTTCGCCTCATTGTCACCCGCGACAACGAGGCCGATGTGATGACGCTGTCGGCGGAAACCGCAACCCCCGGCGATGCATTGCGGGATGCGGTTGCGTCCACCCTGCGTGCCGTGACAAAGCTGCAGGGCAATGTCACTCTGGTCGCCCCGGGCGCGCTGCCGAACGACGGCAAGGCGATCTCGGACGAACGCAAAAACGATTAGCGGGCCCCCACCCACCGGCGGTCCCGAAGCAAGAAACAAGGGAATACGCCGAAATGGGCCAGGGAATTTTCGAGGGTCTCAAGGTCATCGACTGTGCGAGCTTCATCGCCGCGCCGTCGTCCGCCACCGCGCTGTCCGATTTCGGGGCCGACGTCATCAAGATCGAGCCGCCGGGCGCGGGCGATCCGGTCCGCAACCTGCCCAACCTGCCGGGATACCCGATCAGCCCGCACAACTATGCGTGGATGCTGGAAGGCCGCAACAAGAAGAGCCTCGCGCTCGATCTCTCCAAGCCCGAGGGCCAGGCCGTGCTGCGCAAGCTCGCCGCCGAGTGCGACGTGTTCATCACCAACTTTCCACCGCCTGTGCGCAAGAAGCTCGGCGTCACCTGGAAGGATCTCGCTCCGCTCAACGACCGGCTGATCTATGCGTCGTTCACCGGCTACGGCGAGACCGGCGCGGAAGCCGACAAGCCGGGCTTCGACAGCAACGCGTGGTGGGCGCGTTCCGGCCTGATGGACCTCGTGCGCGAAACCGACGAATCCACGCCCGCACGCTCGATGCCCGGCATGGGCGACCATCCCTGCGCGATGTCTTTGTTCGCCGGTATCGTCACCGCGCTGTACCAGCGCGAGCGCACCGGCAAGGGTACACAAGTGATGTCGAACCTCATGGTCAACGGCATCTGGTCCAACGGCATCTATGCGCAGGCCGCACTCTGCGGCGCGACCTTCCAGAAGCGTCCGCCGCGCGACCGCGCACTCAATGCCGTCACCTGCCATTACAAATGCGCCGACGACCGCTGGATCATCCTGTCGCTTCTCAACGAGGAGAAGCAGTTTCCCGTCTTCACCAAGGTGATCGAGCGCGAAGACCTGCTGGCCGATCCTCGGTTCGAGACCAAGGTGGCGCGTCACAAGCATGCGCCGGAACTGATCGCGATTCTCGACAAGGTGTTCGCGACCAAGCCCCTCGCCTACTGGCGCAAGGCTCTTGACGGCAACGGCTTGATCTTCGGCGTGGTCGGCATTCCGACTGACATTCCAGACGACGAACAGATGCGTGTGACGGAGGCCGTCGTACCGTTTGCTGACAGCGAGTTGCGCACCATCAACACGCCGATCTTCATCGAAGGCGCAAAGAAAGTGCAGCCGCGCATGGCGCCGAATGTCGGGCAGAACAGCGACGAGGTGCTGAGTGCTGCGGGCTTCACGGCGGCGGAGATCGCCAAGATGCGCGCCGCAGGGATTGTGGCGTAACAACGCAACGGGTCATTTCGGAAAACAGAACCCGGTGCGCGATGCAGTCGCGCCGGGGAGCGGCTGACACGTCAGTCCCTCCGCGCAGGTCCATGACGCAAAGCTCTTGTCCGGTGCAGCATCGGCGGCCGGCGCGGCACACACCGCACCCCAGCCGTTGACGTAGGTGGTGCCGGCCAGTTCATGCGAACGGCGCGGCTGCGGACGCGCAGAAAATCCGCGCGAGAAGTCCGGCGTACGGCCGTCGCGAAACGCCGCGAGAATGTCGCGGCGGCGCTCCTGATCGCCGAAGAAATGCGGCGACGCGGCCGCCACGACGCTGGCCGATGGCCGCCCCGGACGCTCAAGACCCGTGACATGAAAGCCGCCGACCGCGCGGGTGCGGTGACATCCGGCGCAGGTCATGTCGTCGAGACGGCGCGCGAAGCCTGCCGGCGACAGGGTGTTCTGGAGCGGCGCGTTCGCCGAGACTCGCGCCAGCGCGGCTACGATGTCGTCGTCCGCGAACAGATCGCGCGCCGCGCTATCGACATCGACATGCGACGGCGTTTGGTTGATTGCGCTCATGGCCAGAAAACGATCCGGCAGCACGACCGTGCCGCGATCGAAGTCTGCAAGGTGCGCGGGATCGAGCAGCCATGCTCTGAAGTCAGCGGCGAGTGTCGCATCCGAACGAATCCGCGCAACGTCGATCTGGTTTTCCAGCGGCGACTCGTTGAAGCGCGCAGCTTGCGGATCGTAACGGAACACCTTCATCAGATAATCCGCCCTGCCTTCGAAATCATTCGCATCGGCCGACGCCCGCGCGACCTGAACGTTGATCTCGATGCGGTCGATGGCCTCGCGCGCGATCCATTCCAGCGCGCCGCCACTGGCCGTCAGGGTTGCACCTGCATCCGCAGGAAGCGGATCACCCAATGCCAGCCATCGTTTCGCCAGTTCGCCACAGGTCAGCCCGCCTGCATTGGCGGGCCTCGCCTTCATGATGAGGCTCAGCGTCATCGGCAGCCGCGACGGAGGCCTGTCCTTGTTCGTGGACTCGTGGTTCGTAATGGGGCGATAGACCAGACGTATTTCACCGCATTCGCCGGGCGACACATAGGCGCGGTCCATCCGGTTGACGACGCCGACGAGTTCAAAGCGCGTGTCCGGTGCATTGAGCGCGTCGCGGTCGAACAGATTGACCTTGTCGGTCCCATCCTTGTGCGCAACGACATAGCTGTTGAAGTCGCGGTCGGTCGCGGCCTGAACGGTCGCCATCGACGGCAGCGCGAACAGGCCTGCGCTCGAACTGCCGGCGTCCGCGCCGAGAAGCCGCGCGAGAGATAACCTTGCACCGTCGAGCGCGCGCAAAATCTCGGGATCGGTGATCGCAGCGCCGCGCTCCATTGTGCCCGCATGGCTCTGCGTGGCCGCGAGAACCACCGGCAGGCAAAGCAATATCCAGAGGGCCGCGCGAATTCGCATGCGACCCTTCTGCGACGCCGTTCGCCCCTTGCCAAGTCAAAGGATGGAGAGGGGTGGCGCTGCGGCATTTTGGTTGGACGGCCCCGCCCCCGAACCGGTTCAACGGAGAATCCCTCCGGAATGCCAAGGCGTTGGCTGCGAATCGGTTGGCGGTGGAAAATTTCATCGCCCGGCGGGACTCACGCTGAACTATTGGCTAGCATCGCCGTTGGTGACTGCCGGGCACGCAGACAGGAAACGCACCATGACCACGGTCAAAGCAGTATCTGCGGCTGTTTCATTTGCGGAGCAAATGCAACACGCCCGCGAACTCGTCGTGGAGGGCCACCGGCTGCTTCACGTGGCCAACCGCGATCTCAAGGCCGGACGAAGCGTGGTGCGGCGCACGCAGCAGCTGCTTTCCGAAACCGAAAGTGTCTTCCGCGCCAAGCGCCGCCTTCAGGCCAGCACGGGATCGATCGGGCTTGCCGGCACGCCGCCCGCCTCAACGGCTTCGCCTGCCGCCAGGCAAAGGTCTTCCCTGTAACGGCCCGCGACGATCTGAACGCCGACAGGCACGCGCCCGACCAGCCCCGTCGAGACGGTGAGCCCCGGCATTCCGATGAACGGCAGCGCGATCTGTGGCATCTGCGCCCGAAGCACCCGGTGCAACGAGGCCTCGCCTTTCAGATCGAGTTGCCATTCGAACGGCAGTTCTCCGCAAGGCGGCATCACGATCACCGCGGAGGTCTCGAAAAACATTTCCCAAGCACGCACCAGCGTCGCGCGCCGGGTCAGCAGCCTCGAGAACGTAGCAAGATCGAGCGCCCGCGCGACCTTCTCCTGATCGCGAAGAATGGCCAGCGCTCCGGGATCGCCCTCGCGCTCGGCGGCATCCCGCAGGGCGTCATAGCCATCCGACAGCCAGAGTTTCATTTGCAGATCGGCCGCCTCGGCGAAGGGCGGAATGTCGGTGATCTCGTCGACGATCCAGCCCGCCCGCTCCAGCCGCTTGCCGGCGTCGGCAACGGCATCGCTGACCGTCTTCGCGGTCTCCAGACCATCCGGACGCAGGCAGATCGCCGCGCGTTTCTCGCGCGCCGGCCCTTCCAGCGGCGCGGGCACCCACCACGGATCGCGCGGATCGCGCCTCGACATCGCGTGAAACGCCAGCCGCACGTCCCCGACAGTGCGCGCGATCGGACCCGAGACAGCCGTGATCTGTGGACCGATGGGGCGCTCCGGCGATGACGCATTAAAGGCCGGGATGCGGCCAACGGTCGGCCGCAGGCCATGCACCCCGCAGGCATATGCCGGGTAGCGGATCGAGCCTGCGATGTCGGTGCCGTGGGCGATGTGGCCGATGCCGGCCGTGACGGCCGCCGCAGCACCACCGGATGAGCCGCCCGGCGTGATCGATGGATCGCGCGGGTTTTTCGTGTCGCCGTGCAACAAATTCGTCGTGAACCACCGGGCAGAAAAGGCCGGCGCGTTGGTGCGTCCGACGATGACCGCGCCTGCCTTGAGCAGATTGTCCACCACCGGGCTGTTGGTCTGCGCCACCAGGTCACGCTGCAACTTCAGCCCGTTCGTGGTAGCGAATCCGGCCTGATCGACGTTGACCTTGGTCGTAACGGGAACACCGCCGAGCGCGCCGGGATCTTCGCCCCTGGCGATCATGGCGTCGATAGCGTCCGCCTGCGCCAGCGTCTCCTCGGGCCGGTGAGCGACGACCGCGTTGATCGCGGGATTGACCGCGTTCAATCGATCGAGAGCGGCCGATGCGGCTTCTCTGGCCGAGAGTTTTCGAGACCGGATGTGCGACGCAAGTTCAGTAGCCGGGAGTCGCCAGATGTCGTTCATTGCAAATCCTGTCGCGAGTCATATCCAGATGCCGTTGCCGTCCCGGCTTCACGGCCACTATAGTAGCGGCGAAACGCTGGCACTCAATGGCTACACCTTGATTTCAGTATTCCGGGACCGCTGCGTCCCAGCCCTCAGATTTTATTTTAAACCGTCAGGATTTCGAACAATGAAACCGATCATCATGTCCGCCATCGCAGCGATCTTTCTGGGTGCAACCGGCCCGGCCTTCGCCGCCGAACCCGGCGACAAGGTCAATATCTCCATCGAGAAGTGGCGCAAGCCCGGCTCCAACAATATCGGGACCGCCGACATCACCGTCACCAACGACAATGATTTCGCGGTGAAGGACATTCGCGTGAAGTGCGATTACATGTCCAAGACCGGCGGCCGCAAGATCGAGACCGATCAGCGGCTGGCGCTGACCGTCAAGCCGAAGACGACGAAGCTGTTCAAGAAGACCAAGTTTCCCTTCATCGATCAGGAAGCCGCGACAGGCTCGTGCAAAGTCACCGGCGCGACGCAGGGTTAAGCCCGCGCCGGACTTGGTTTGCGCCGGAACATGTCGAAGACCTTGTCGATCACCGGCCAGAACAGCAGCACGATGGCGAGCGTCGTGATGGTGCCGACGAGGCCGTTCGACCAGAACACCTTCACGGTGCCGCCCGACCCGATCATGGCGAGACGGAATGCGTCCTCGGCGCGGCTGCCGAGCACCAGCGCCAGCGTGAACGGCGCCAGCGGAATGCCGATCTTCTTGAAAACGTAGCCGACCACGCCGAACAGCAGCATCAGCCAGATGTCGAACATCGCGTTCTGGATGGCGTAAGCGCCGATGGCGCAGGACACCACGATCATCGGCGCGATGGCCGCGAACGGCACGCGCAGGATCGACGCGAAAATGGGCACGGTCGTCAATACCAATATGAGGCCGACGACGTTGCCGAGATACATCGACGCGATCAGGCCCCAGACGAAATCCTTGTGCTCCACGAACAGCAGCGGGCCGGGATTGAGCCCCCACACCATCAGGCCGCCGAGCAGGATCGCCGCGGTGCCGGAGCCGGGAATGCCGAGCGCCAGCATCGGCAGCAGCGCCGCCGTGCCCGAGGCATGGGCGGCGGTTTCCGGCGCGAACACGCCCTCGATGCGGCCCTTGCCGAACGACTCCTTGTCCTTGGAAAAACGCTTGGCGAGATTGTAACCCATGAACGACGCCGCGATCGCGCCGCCCGGCGTGATGCCGAGCCAGCAGCCGATCACCGACGAGCGCAGCAGCGTCGCCCAATACTTCGGCAAGCTCTTCCAGACATCGATAACCGTGCGCAGGCTGATGCGCGCCGCATGGCCGCGCAGCGCAAGCCGCTCCTCCATCGTCAGCAATATCTCGCTGATGCCGAACAGGCCGATCACCGCGACGAGGAAGTTGACGCCGCGCAGCAGATCGGTCGAACCGAAGGTCATGCGCAATTGACCCGACACGGTGTCGAGACCGACGCCGGCCAGCAGCAGGCCGAGCGCCATGGAGATGATGGTCTTGTGCTTGGCCTCGCGGCCGAGCCCCACGAACGAACAGAAGGTCAGCAGATAGACCGCGAAGAATTCAGGTGGCCCGAATTTGAGCGCGAAACCGGCGATGCTTGGCGCGAGAAACGTGATCAGCATCACCGCGACCAGCGAGCCGATGAACGACGAGGTGAACGCGGCGGTCAGTGCTTCCGCGGCCTGGCCGTTCTGCGCCATCGGATAACCGTCGAACGTGGTCGCGACCGACCATGCCTCGCCCGGAATATTGAACAGGATCGAGGTGATCGCGCCGCCGAACAGCGCGCCCCAGTAAATGCAGGACAGCATGACGATGGCCGACGTCGGGTCCATCGTGAAGGTCAGCGGCAGCAGGATCGCCACGCCGTTGGGGCCGCCGAGCCCCGGCAGCACGCCGACGAAGATGCCGAGCACGAGCCCGACCATCATCAGCGCGAGAATCTTCCAGGTGAAGAGAACCGCGAAGCCGTGAAACAACAGGCCGAGTGCTTCCATGATCGTGTCCTACCGGCCTGTTGCTTAGCGTCCGAAGACCGCTTCGAGCGGTCCCTTCGGCATGATGACGTCGAACGCGATGTCGAAGACCCCGAACATGATCGCGACGAAAATGAAGGCGGTCAGCAGCGACTTCCACCACGCGATCTTGCCGATGATCGCCATGAAGCCTGCAATGAGAAGGAAGCTGGCGACATAAAGCCCGAGCCATTGCATCGCCAGACAAAACAGCAGCGTCGGCACGAACACCTGCATGACCCGCCGCAACTGCGCGCGGGTGACGAAGGTGTCCAGTCCCTCGGCGCGCCTCATCACAAGTCCGGCGAGGCCGTAAAGGGCTGCGCCGCCGAGAATGATGGAGAGATAGAACGGGAAATAGCCGGCCTGCGGGCCGGTCGAATCCCACGACGCGCCGGTGCGCCAGTTGTCCCAGCCGAGTAGCAGGGCCAGCGCGAACAGCAACACCATGACCACCGCTTCGACGGTGCGGGTGTTGGTGACGGCGGGCGAATTTTCATCCGGCGCTGTCGGATCCTCGACGACGATTTCAATGTCTTGGGCCATGTCGGGAATCCGCGGCGATCTTGAGAGAGATGAGTAAAATCTGACGCCGCCGCTTGGACAGCGGCGCCAGATCCCCGATGGACGAGGTTAGTTTGCGACGAAACCCGCTTCAGTCATGAGTGACTTGTTCAGGGCATCGTCCTCTTCAAGGAACTTGAGCATCTCTTTTCCGGTCATGAAGACCGGTTTCAGAGCCTGCTTCTCCATGTAGTCCTTGTATTCCGGCGTCTGGGTAATCTTCTTCGACAGATCGACATAGAATTCGGTCTGTTCCGGCGTCGCCTTGCCGGGCAGGAACAGTGCACGCAGCATCAGATACTGCATGTCGAGTCCCTCTTCCTTGCAGGTCGGGATGTCGTTCCACGACTGCGTCTCGGTGACCTTGGTCTTGTACGAGATGCGCTCCTTGTCGAACACGCAGAGCGCACGCACCTGACCGGCGCGCCACACTTCGAGGTTCTCGGACGGATTGTTGACGTTGGCTTCGGTGTGGTTGCCGACGAGCTGGGTCGCCGCTTCGCCGCCCGACTTGTAAGGCAGATAGGAGAACTTCGCGCCGGTCTTCTTTTCCATGAACACCGTCAGCACGTGGTCCTCACGCTTGGAGCCGGTGCCGCCCATCTTGAACGGCGTGCTCGACGCCTTGGCGGCGGCGATGAAATCCTTCACGGATTTCGCGCCTGCCGCATTGTCCCACAGCACGAACTGGTCCATCGCAACCACCGACACCGGCGTGAGGTCGCGCCAGTTGAACGGGATTTTCGCCGACAGCGGCAGCATGTAGATCAGCGAATAGGCGATCAGCACCTTGTTCGGATCGCCCTCGCTGCCCTTCATGTACATCAGCGCTTCCGCGCCGGATGCGCCGCCCTTCAGCGAGACGATGACGGGCTGCTTCATCAGGTTATTTTTCTGGATCGCGGCCTGCATCATGCGCGCCATCTGGTCGGATGCGCCGCCGGCGCCGGCGGCGACGACGATTTCGACAGGCTTGGCCGGTTCCCACGCAACAGCCGGCGCACTGGCCGCCATCATCGCAAGCACGCTTGTGGCCTTGATGAGAGTCTTCATGCGGTCTTCTCCCTGTAACTTTCTGAATCCGGGCGTTGCCGGACCTTGGTTTGTGCTTCCGCTATGCTGCGGATTTGAATTCAGTGCGGGCAGCGGCCTTACGCCACCGCCGTCTTGGCAAGTGCCGGCGACGCATCGCGCCCCGTCAAAACCTCCATCGCCGCCATCACGCCGCCCTTGCGGTGCGGCACCTTGGCCAGACCGAGCGCCATCTCGACGCCGGCCAGCGTGCCCATCAGCATGAGGTCGTTGAAATGTCCGAGATGCCCGATGCGGAACACCTTGCCCTTGACCTTGCTGAGACCCGAACCCAGCGACATGTCGAAATTCTCCAGCGTCACCTTGCGGAACTGGTCGGCGTCGTGGCCTTCCGGCATCAGCACGGCCGTGGTGATCGGGGAATATTCCAGCGGCTCGAGGCAAAGATTTTCAAGACCCCATGCCGACACCGCCGCGCGCGTCGCCGCCGAATAGCGCTTGTGGCGGGCGAACACGTTGTCCAGCCCCTCCTCCAGCAGCATCGCGACCGCTTCCTTGAGGCCGTACAGCAGGTTGGTCGCAGGCGTGTAGGACCACGAGCCGGTCTTGTTGGCATTGAGGATCTCGTGCCAGTCCCAATAGGACCGGATCGACGTGGCGGTTTTGGACGCGGCCAGCGCCTTTTCGGAGATCGCGTTGAAGCCGAGCCCCGGCGGCAGCATCAGCCCCTTCTGCGAACAGCAGACGGTGACGTCGACGCCCCAGCCGTCGTGATCGTATTCGATCGAGCCGAGACCCGAGATGGAATCCACCATCAGCAGCGCCGGATGCTTGACGCGGTCCATCGCCTTGCGAACCTCGTGGATGCGGCTGGCGACGCCGGTGGAGGTTTCGCTGTGCACCACCATCACGGCCTTGATAAGATGCTGCTTGTCCTTCGCAAGCCGCGCTTCGACCTCGGCCGCGCTGACGCCATGACGCCAGTCGCCGGGCACGAACTCGACCTCGATCTTCATGCGCTCGGCGAGCGCGCGCCACAGCGTCGCAAAGTGCCCGGTTTCGACCATCAGCACCTTGTCGCCCGGCGACAGCGTGTTGACGATGGCAGCTTCCCACGCGCCGGTGCCCGACGAGGGATAGATCACCACCGGGTTTTTGGTCTTGAAGATCTTCTTGGCGCCTTCGATCACCTCGAAGCCAAGCTGCGCAAATTCCGGCCCGCGATGATCGATGGTCGGCATGTCCATCGCCCGCAGCACGCGGTCGGGCACGTTGGTCGGTCCAGGAATCTGGAGGAAGTGCCGTCCAGTGTGGACAGAGGCATTGGACATCGTTGGCGCTCCCAAAACTCTTTTTGAATGCAACATTTGTGCATTGCGAGATTTTCTTGAAGAAGATTGTATTCAGATAATTCTTTTTCACAACCGAAATATCCGATACCTCTAAAGGAGTTGGGAATAACGCGGCAGCCTTCTCTGTATTTGCTGGATTTATTTGCTCGATCCCGCAGACTGACGCGCCGGCACAAGGTCGGGAGGCCTGAGATTTTGAATAATCTTTTGAGAGCCAATTCGCTGGAAGTCGTCGCGGCCGCGCCGTCGTCGCTGCACAGCGACCTGCTCAGCCAGATTCGCGACTTCATCGTTGAGGGGCATCTTGAGCCCGGCAGCCGCATTCCCGAGCGTGAACTGTGCGAACGGTTCGACGTGTCGCGCACGCCGCTGCGCGAGGCGCTCAAGGTTCTGGCCTCCGAAGGCCTGATCGAGCTGCTGCCCAATCGCGGCGCGCGCGTCCGCCAGTTTTCCGAAACCGACATCCGCAACCTGTTCGAGTTGCTCGCGGGTTTCGACTTCGTCGCGGGCAAGGCGGCGTGCGAGAAAATCTCCGACGCCGACATCGCCGCCATCGAACAGATGCATCTGGAGATGTACACGCACTATCTGCGGCAGGAAGTAGCGGATTATTTCCGCCTCAACCAGAAAATTCACCAGGCCATCGTCGATGCCGCCGCCAATCCGTTTCTGTCGTCGAGCTACGCCACTGCGAACGCCATCGTGAAGCGGCTGCGCTATTCAGCCAATCTCGTGCGCCGTGACCGCCTGAGCGACGCCATGCGCGAGCATGAAGCCATCGTCGATGCGCTGCGCCGCCGCGACGGCGATCAGATGAGCCGGCTGATGTTCGATCACATGCGCAAGAAGTGCGACGCCGTCTGCGAGTATCTGCTTGAGAACCAGCCGACCGAAAATCCCCCGGCGGACGTCGCGCCGCTGCGCGGCGAAGAGAGTTGAAGTCTCTGCTCGTCATTGCGAGCGAAGCGAAGCAATCCACCTCTTTTGGACCGAGAAAGACTGGATTGCTTCGTCGCAAACGCTCCTCGCAATGACGGCGTGTAATTGATTGGCCTCCGCGCGTACGAGAGTTAGGGCATCTGGAACAAATGGCTCATCAGAAAGCCGCGACCGGAAAGACCACGGCGCAGGACAGCGCCCTCGCCGCGCGCCTGACGCGCGAGATCGACGGCGATGTACTGTTCAATCCGTTCGACCTCGGGCGCTACGCCACCGACGCGTCGTTCTACCAGATCAAGCCGTTCGGCGTGGTCGTGCCCCGCACCGTGGACGATGCGCTGCGCGCCATGGCGATTGCGCGCGATGACGGACGCGTCGTCACGCCGCGCGGCGGCGGCACCTCGCAATGCGGCCAGACGGTCAATGACGGCATCGTCATCGATGTCTCGAAGCATCTGAACAAGCTCATCTCGCTCGATGTCGAGAAGCGCACCTGCGTGGTCGAACCCGGCATCGTGCTCGACGATCTCAACCGGCAGCTTAAAAAGTACGGCCTGTGGTTTCCGGTGGACGTCTCGACCGCGTCGCGCGCCACTATCGGCGGCATGGCGGGCAACAATTCCTGCGGCGGGCGTTCGCTGCGCTACGGCACCATGCGCGACAACACCATTGCGATGGACGCGGCGCTGGCCGACGGCACGCTGCTGCATTTCGGCGAGGTGCCGCGCGACATGGCGCGGCAGAATACCGAGATGCCGGGCCGCGACCTGTTTCGCGACATGCTGGCGATCGGCGAGCGCGAAGCGAACGAGATCGCGGCACGGTTTCCGCACGTGCAGCGCCGCGTCGGCGGCTACAATCTCGACGCGCTGACGCCGCAGCCGGTCAACAACATGGCGCACCTTCTGGTGGGCTCCGAAGGCACCCTCGCCTTCACCACGCGCGTCGAACTCAAGCTGTGGCCGCTGCTCGGCCCAAAAGTATTCGGCGTCTGCCATTTCGGCAGCTTCTACGAGGCGATGGACGCAGCCCAGCATCTGGTGAAGCTGAAGCCCATCGCGGTGGAACTGGTGGACCGCACCATGATCGCGCTCGGCCGCGATATCGCGATGTTCAGGCCGATCATCGAATCCGTGGTGAAAGGCGATCCGGATGCGCTGCTGATCGTCGAGTTCGCGGAAGCCGATCAGGCCGCGAACCTGCACAAGCTGCAGCAACTCGGCGACGTGATGGCCGGTCTCGGATTCGGCTGGGACAAGCTCAAGCAGCGCTGGGGCGGCGTGGTCGACGTCGCCGATCCCGCGATGCAGGCCGCGATCTCGGACTTCCGCACCTCCGGCCTCAACATCATGATGTCGATGAAGCAGGAAGGAAAACCTGTGTCCTTCGTCGAGGATTGCGCGGTGCCGCTGCCGCACCTCGCAGACTACACCGAGCGCCTGAACAAGATATTCGAGAAGCACGGCACGCGCGGCACCATGTATGCCCATGCGTCCGAAGGCTGCCTGCATGTGCGCCCGGTGCTGAACCTGAAGCTCGACACCGACGTCAGGGCGATGCGCGCCATCGCCGAAGAAACCTTCGCCATGGTGCGCGAGTATAAGGGCTCGCATTCCGGCGAACACGGCGACGGCCTCGTGCGCTCGGAATTTCACGCGCAGATGTTCGGCCCGAAAATCGTTCATGCCTTCGAGGAGGTGAAGGAGCGGTTCGATCCTGACAACACGCTCAACCCCGGCAAGATCGTGCATCCGCCGAAGATGGATGATCGCTCGCTGTTCCGTTATGCGCCCGGCTACAAGATCGAGAACATCACAACGGTGATGGATTGGTCGGCCTATCCCGGCGCCGCCGGCGGTTTCCAGGGCGCGGTCGAGATGTGCAACAACAACGGCGCGTGCCGCAAGCTCGAGGGCGGCGTGATGTGTCCGTCCTATCGCGCCACCCGCAACGAGAAGGACGTCACGCGCGGCCGCGCCAATACGCTGCGGCTGGCGATCTCCGGCCAGCTCGGCCCCGATGCATTGTCATCGGACGCCATGATGGAGACGATGAAGCTCTGCGTCTCCTGCAAGGCCTGCCGCCACGAATGCCCGACCGGTGTCGACATGGCCAAGATGAAAATCGAGGTGCTGGCGGCGCGCGTCGCAAAGCATGGCCTCACGCTGCGCGACCGGCTGGTGGGTTATCTGCCGCATTACGCAGGCTTGGCCTCCCGTTTTGCCTGGCTCGCGAACCTGCGCAACAAGAGCCAGATCCTGCGTTGGCTGTTCGAGGAAGTGGTCGGCATCAGCGCGGCGCGCGCGCTGCCGGAATTCCGGCGCGACGTGTTCGCGCCCACGGGCGAAGCGTTTGGCCCGGAAGGTGGCCGCGAGGTCGTGCTGTTCGCCGACACCTTTAACCGCGCCTATGAGCGTGAAAACCTCGACGCTGCGCTGCGCGTGCTGGTCGATGGCGGCTACCGCGTGCACCTGCCCCGCGCGAACGATGGCGGCAGGCCGCTGTGCTGCGGCCGCACCTTCCTCTCGGCTGGACTGGTCGAGAACGCGAAGGCCGAACTCGCGCGCGTAGTCGAAACGCTGATGCCCTTTGCCCAACGTGGCGTGCCCATCGTAGGGCTGGAGCCGAGCTGCCTGCTGACGCTGCGCGACGAACTGCTGTCGCTGCGCGCGGACGACGCCGCGAAGACCATCGGCGCCCACGCGCTGCTGTTCGAGGAATTTCTGGTTCGCGAGGCCGAAGCCGGCCGCCTGCAACTGCCGCTGGGAGCCATCGACAAGAGCGCGCTGGTTCACGGCCATTGCCATCAGAAGTCGTTCGGAGCCTTCGCGCCGGTGGAGAAAATCCTGCGGCTCGTCCCCGGACTCAAGGTCGAAAAGATCGAATCGAGCTGCTGCGGCATGGCCGGCGCGTTCGGCTACGGCGCGGACACTTATGATGTCTCCATGGAGATGGCTGAAGCATCCCTGCTGCCCGCTATACGCAAGGCTGACGATGACGCGCTGATCGTGGCCGATGGCACCTCCTGCCGCCATCAAATCAAGGACGGTTCAGACCGCGGCGCATTGCACGTCGCCCGCGTCCTTGCCATAAGTCTGGACAACGGCGCGGCGAAAGCCCCTGCACACCAATCTCTCACAAGGACATGATAATGACTGACCTGACCCTCGACGTTGCCCGCAAGATTTCCGATGCCGCGCTGGCCAAGTGCCGCGAGATGAAGCTGAAGCCGATGGCAATTGTCATTCTCGATGCGCGCGGCGCACTCAAGACCGTGGTGGCGGAAGACGGCACCAGCCTGATGCGCAGCGAAATCGCCCACGGCAAGGCCTACGGCGCGCTCGCGCTCGGCATGGGCTCGCGCGCGATCTTCAAGCGCGCCAACGAGCAGCCGTATTTCATCGACGCGATCAGCACCATGACGCGCGGAGCGATGATCCCGGTGCCCGGCGGCGTTCTCATCAATGACAAGAACGGCGCGCTGGTCGGCGCTATCGGCATCAGCGGCGACACCTCCGACAACGACGAGACCGCCGCGCTGGCCGGCATCGCCGCCGCCGGTCTTGTCGGCAACGCCGGATAATCCGCGCGGAGAATGACATGACGTTTCCGCGCGCCTCGGCCGCCCTGTCGCGATTTACGGTGCTGGACCTGACCCGGGTTCGCTCCGGGCCAACCGCCGTGCGGCAGCTTGCGGACTGGGGCGCGAACGTCATCAAGATCGATGCGCCGTCGGATGTCGCCGACAGCGAGCAGCCCGGCGGTCCCCGCGAAGGCCCGGACTTTCAGAACCTTCACCGCAACAAGCGCGCGATGACGCTGAACCTGAAAGACCCGAAGGGTCTCGATGTGTTCAAGCGCCTCGCCGCGAAGGCCGACGTTATCGTCGAGAACTTCCGGCCCGACGTGAAGACCAAGCTGGGCATCGATTACGCTGCCATCCGCGCGATCAATCCGGGCATCGTCTATGCCAGCATTTCCGGCTTCGGTCAGGACGGTCCTTATGCCAAGCGCCCCGGCTTCGACCAGATCGCGCAGGGCATGGGCGGGCTGATGTCGATCACCGGCCAGCCGGGACAAGGCCCGATGCGCGCCGGCATTCCGATCGCCGATCTCACCGCGGGACTCTTTTGCGCGCTCGGCGTTCTCACCGCGCTGCTGGAACGCGACGTCTCCGGCGAAGGCCAATGGGTGCAGACGTCGCTGTTGCAGGCGCAGATTTTCATGCTCGACTTTCAGGCCGCGCGCTGGCTGGTCGACGGCGACGTGCCGAAACAGGCCGGCAACAATCACCCGAACAGCATTCCCACCGGCGTGTTCAAGACCAGCGACAGCCATATCAACATTGCCACCGCGGGCGGGCGCATCTGGGAGCGGTTCGCGCAGGCCATCGACGCACCCGAGTTGGTGACACATCCCGATTACGCAACCATTTCGCTGCGCTCGAAGAACCGCAACGCGCTGAACGCCGAAATTGAAACACACATGATGAAGCGCCCGACCGACGAATGGGTGACCATCCTGAACGAGGCCGGCGTGCCTTGCGGCCCGATCTACGCCATCAACGAGGTGTTCAGCGACGAGCAGGTGAAGCACCTCGGCATCGCGCAGCAGTTGCCCGGCAACGGCAAACATCTTGTCGGCCAGCCGTTCACGCTGTCGCGCACGCCGAGCCGCTTTGCCGCCCGCCCGCCTCTCACGGGTGAACAGACCCGCGACGTGCTTGCCGAATTCGGCTTCAGTGAACAGGAGATCGCCTCGCTCCAGCAGAGCAAGGTCGTCTGAATTTTAAATCAAGGAATGTGCGTATGGCTTCGACCGACAAGGTGATCTCCCGCAAGGACGGCAACGTCGGCTATGTGATCTTCAACAATCCCGAGCGCCGCAACGCGATGTCGCTGGAGATGTGGGAAGCCTGCACCCGGCTGATGAACGAGTACGCGAAGGACGACAGCATCCGCGTGGTCGTGCTGGCCGGCGCGGGCGACAAGGCGTTCGTCGCGGGCGCGGACATTTCGAAGTTCGGTGACGAGCGGTCCTCCGAGGAAGGCGTGAAGAAGTATAATGAGGCCGTCGAGGCCGCCTATGCCAGCGTCCACGAATTTCCGAAGCCGACGATTGCGATGATCCGCGGCTTCTGCGTCGGCGGCGGCATGGGACTGGCGAGCTGCTGCGACCTGCGCATCTGCTCGGAGGACGCCAAGTTCGCGGTGCCCGCCGCCAAGCTCGGCCTCGGCTACGGCTATCCCGGCGTGAAGCGGCTGATGGATGTGGTCGGGCCGTCCTTCACCAAGGAAATCTTTTTCACGGCAAGAATTTTCGAGGCCATGGAAGCCGTCGAGATGGGCCTTGTGAACCGCATCGTCGAAAACGAGGAACTCGAGTTCTATGTGAAGAACTATGCCGCCACGATCGCGGGCAACGCGCCGCTCACCGTGGATTCGATCAAGTTCATTGTCGGCGAGGCCTGCAAGGACGAAAGCCAGCGCGACATGAAGCGCTGCGACGATGTGGTTCAGGCCTGCTTCAAGAGCGCGGACTACGAGGAAGGCCGCACAGCGTTCATGGAAAAACGCAAGCCGGTGTTCAAGGGGCGCTAAGCTTCTTTAGACGAACGCCCGCGCACTGCGTCCATCGATCGCAAGGCACTTCTGACCTCAGCAGTTGTTGCGGGCTCACCGCCCGCGTTGCGGACGCGGCGCGCGGCATCCTTCACCAGCGCTTCGTTGGTCTGCGTAGATCCCCAGTTGATGTCTTCGAGACCGACGCGGACATGGCCGCCACGCGCCACCGTGTGCGGGATCAGCGGCGTGATATCGACGCCGAGGCCGGCAATCATCCACGGCGCGCCGGGCGCCGCCTCCGCCAGCAAGTCCAGATGCGCATCGAGATACTTGTCGCGCGGCGGAAAACCCCAGGCGAACTCCTCGGAAAACATGAAGCGATAGATCGGCGTTGGCGACGGCGGCGCGATGGCCGCGAGTGCCGCGCCAAGGCGCGTGAATCCGGGCTCGTAGATCGCGTAGCTCGGATGGACGTTGTGGGCTCGCGAGATCCGCATTCCTTCCAGAATATCCGCATGCGGATTCTGATAGACGCCGCCCTGCCCCAGATCATCGAAGCGCGCGAAATGAACCGAACCGGGATCGATCACGGCCCACTCGATCAGACCGCGCCTTGCAAGCTCGGCAGTGTGACCGAAACGGTCGGTCGTCTGGCTTTGCCCCAACGCAGGACTCGGAATGGTCGGATAGACGATGACGTCCACCTTCGCGCGAATGCCTTCGATAATGCGCGCGTAGATTTCCCAGTCGTCCTTCTGATGCCCGGTCGTCACATCATAGGCATGGGCATGAATGATGGCCGCGCCGGCTTCGGCGCAGGCGATACCATCCGCGACAATCTCCTCGACGGCGACGGGAATGCCGCGCTGCTTCGCGCGGGTCCAGGGACCGTTCAGCGCGGCTTCGATCCAGACCTTGCCCATCGCGCTATTTGCCGGTCCAGACCGGTTTTCGCTTCTCCGCGAAGGCCGCCATGCCCTCTTTCGCGTCCTGCGTCATCGACAATATCGCGATCTGCGATTCGGTGTAGGCGATGCCCTGATCGAACGACATCGACGCAAGAGCGCGCATGGCGTACTTGCCGCGCCGGATCGCGGTCGGCGACTTGTCGATGATCCGTGACACCAGCCATTCGACCTTGGCGTCCAGTTCGGCGGCGGGCACGACGTGATTGAGCAAGCCCGCGTCCTTCGCTTCCGCCGCACTGAACGGCTCGCCGGTGATGCACCATTCGCGCACCAGCCGCTGCGGCGCGATCGACTGCAGCAGGCTCAGCACCTGCATCGGGAAAACGCCGACCTTCACCTCGGGCAATCCGAAAATCACGTCGTCGGACGCAATCGCCATGTCGGTCATGCACAGCAGCCCGATGCCGCCGGCCATGCAGACGCCGTTGATCCGGGCGATGGTCGGCTTGGTCGCATTCTGCGCCGTGCGCAGCATGTCGGCATAATCCAGATTGGGCTTCGCCAGATCGAACGCGAAACCTGCACCCGGCTGAAGATCCGCACCGGCACAGAACGCCTTGGTGCCGGTGCCGGTCAGCACGATCACCCGCACATCGTTGTCCTCATGGGCGCGGCGATAGCCGTCCACAATGCCCGCGAGCACCGACGCGTTCAGCGCGTTGCGCTTGTCGGGGCGATTGATGGTAATCCAGAAGGCGTGCCCACGCTTTTCGTGCAGCACCGTTGCGTCAGACATTCTATGTTCTCCTCAAGCGGCGTCCTGCGCCGCCTCGATCTCGGCAATCACGAACCCGGTCGTGACCTGATCGCCTTCCATGGCGTTCAGGCTCACCAGTCTACCCGATACCGGGGCTGCGTGAACATGCTGCATCTTCATGGCTTCCAGCACGATAATCGGCGCGCCGGCCGCGACGGCATCCCCAGCCCTGGCCAGCACCGAGACCACGCGCCCGTTCATGGAGGCGCGTAGCTTGCCGTCCGATCCCGCATCGCCGGCTTTCAGCACGGCGGCATGGGACAGGTCGCGCACATGCGAGGTAACTCCGGCAAATTTGAAAAACACGCTCGCTCCGTCGCGAACGACGTCCGCCGAGGCGAGAATGCCGTCGCAGGCGAAATGGATCGCGCCGCCATCGACCGATCTCAGCGTCAGGGCGTGTTCGCGCTCCGCGAGACCAATCCGGAACACATCGCCGCGCTCGCGCCGCACGGCCGGCTCGATGATATGGCCGTCGAGGTCGAGCCGCAGCGGAATCGGGTAGCCATGCGCCAGACCCAGACGCTGCTGCGTGTGAACCGGCCCGATGGCCGACACATGAACCAGCAGCGCCGCCACCGCCGCGTGCAGTCCGTCATCCTCCTTTGCCGCGAGCAGGTCGGCCGAATGCTCGGCGATGAATGCCGTGGTGGCCTGCCCCGCCGCGAAGGCCGGATGGTCGAGACACCGCGCGAGGAACGCCTGATTGGTGGTGACGCCGAGCGCCGTCATCTGCGCCAGACCTGCCGCCAGCTTGCGCCGCGCTTCGTCGCGTGTCGCGCCATGGCTGATGATTTTTGCAATCATCGAATCGTAGAACGGCGGAATCTCGCTGCCGGACTCCAGCGCATCCTCAACGCGCAATTCCCGCGGCGCGAGCCAGCGCAACGTGCGGCCCGACTGCGGCATGAAACCATGCGCGGCATCCTCCGCGCACAGCCGCACCTCGATGGCGTGGCCGGAGAACGTCACCTGATCCTGCGTCAGCGGCAGCGGCTCGCCACCCGCCACGCGCAACTGAAGTTCGACCAGATCGAGGCCGGTGATGGCTTCCGTCACCGGATGCTCCACCTGCAACCGCGTATTCATTTCCATGAAATAGTAGTTGCCCGCAGCATCGAGCAGGAATTCCAGCGTGCCTGCGCCTTCATACCCAATCGCCTTCACAGCTGCGACGGCGGTCGCGCCCATCCGCGCGCGCAACTCAGACGAGACCGCAGGCGATGGCGCTTCCTCGATCAGCTTCTGATGCCGCCGCTGCACCGAGCAATCGCGCTCGCCGAGATGGATCGCGTTGCCGTGACGATCACCGAACACCTGAATCTCGATATGACGTGGCTGCACGATGGCGCGTTCGAGAATGACGTTCGGATCGCCGAACGCATTTTGCGCCTCCGAGCGCGCGGCGCGCAAAAACTCGAGAAACGCCTTGTCGTCCGGCACGAGACGCATCCCGCGTCCGCCGCCGCCGGCGACCGCCTTGATCATCACCGGAAAGCCGATCCGCTTGGCGGCGGTCAGCATCGTGCCGTCGCTCTGATCCTCGCCCTGATAGCCGGGCACGCAAGGCACGCCGGCTTTTTCCATGATGTCCTTGGCGCCGGCCTTGTTGCCCATGGCGTGGATCGCCTCGGGCGACGGCCCGATGAAGATGAGGCCAACCTCACGGCAGGCTTTGGCGAACTCCGCGTTCTCCGCGAGAAAGCCGTAACCCGGATGCACCGCGTCCGCGCCGCTCGCCTTTGCCGCCTCCACGATGGCATCGATCCGCAGATATGACTGCGACGGCTGCGATTCGCCGATCCACACCGCCTGATCGGCCTCGCGCACATGGCGGGCGTTGGCGTCAGCGGTGGAATAGACCGCAACGGTCTCATAGCCGAGACGCTTTGCGGTGCGCATCACCCGCAACGCGATCTCGCCGCGATTGGCGACGAGGATTTTGCGGAACGGCGTTAGCTTGCTCATGGCCGCGCCACCGAGAACTGCACCTTTTGCGGATTGCGCTGCTCCGCCTCGCGGCAGATCGCCAGCACATTGGCCAGCACCGCGCGGGTGTCGCGCGGATCGATCACGCCGTCGTCGAGCAGCCGGCCGCTGGTGGCGAACACGTCCATCTGTTTCTCGAACACATCGATGATCTGTGACTTCATCGCCTCCAGTTTCTCGGGCTCGATCGGCTTGCCGCGCCGGGCGGCAGCGGCCTCCGCGACAATCGCCATGGTGCCGGCCGCCTGCTCGCCGCCCATCACAGCCGTCTTCGCGTTGGGCCACGAAAAGCAGAAGCGCGGATGAAAGCCGCGCCCGCACATGCCGTAATTGCCCGCGCCGAACGACGCGCCGCAGTAAATCGTAATCTGCGGCACGGTGGCGTTGGTCACCGCCTGAATCATCTTGGAGCCGTGCTTGATCATGCCGGCTTCCTCGTAAGCCTTGCCGACCATGTAGCCCGTGGTGTTGTTCAGATACAGGATCGGCGTGCGCGACTGGCAGCAGGCCTGAATAAAATGCGTCGCCTTGTTGGCGCCGTTCGGGTCCAGCGGGCCGTTGTTGGTGATGATGCCGATGGCGTGGCCGTCGATGCGGCCGTGGCCGCAGACCGTGGCGGGGCCATAGTTCGCGCCGATCTCGAGAAAATCCGAGCCGTCCAGAATCCGCGCGATCACCTGCTTCATATCGACGGGCCGCTTGTGATCCATCGGCATGATGCCGAGCAGTTCCTCGGCATCGTATAACGGCTCGCGCACCGGATCAGCGCTCTCCGGCTGCGCGCGGTCCCAGTTGAGGTCCGCCATGATCTGCCGCGCGATGCCGAGTGCCTCGCGGTCGTCTTCCGCGAGATAATCGCCGAGCCCGGAAATGCTGGTGTGCATCTCCGCGCCGCCGAGTTCTTCTTCCGTCGCGATTTCGCCGGTCGCCGCCTTGAGCAGCGGCGGCCCGGCCAGAAACGCGCGCGTTCGTCCCCGCACCATCACGATGTAGTCGGAGAGCCCTGTCTGGTATGCGCCTCCCGCCGTGGACGAGCCGTGGGTAACGGTGACCACCGGCAGTCCGGCCGCAGACAGCAGCGCGAGATTGCGGAAGGTCGTGCCGCCGCGGATGAAATCTTCGACGCGATAGCGCATGAGATTGGCGCCCGCGCTTTCCACCAGTTGCACGGACGGCAGCTTGTTCTCCAGCGCGATCTCCTGCGAGCGCAGCCGCTTGTCGAGACCCATCGGCTGCAACGATCCGGCTTCGATGCCGGAATCGCTGGCGGTCACCATGCAGCGAACACCCGAGACGAATCCGATCCCTGCAATCGTCCCACCGCCCGGAATGCTTTTCTCCGGGTCCGGCGTATCGAGGCAATAGCCCGCGAGCGCAGACAGTTCGAGAAACGGCGCACCCGCATCGAGCAGCAGCGCGATGCGCTCGCGCGGCAGCAACTGGCCGCGCTCATGAAACCTTTTCTTTGACAGTTCCGACGCCGCGCTGGTGCGCCCCACCACCGCATTGACCCGCGCGATCTGCGCCAGCATTCCGGCGCGGTTGGCCTGATAGGTCTCGCCGGTGCGGGAAATCGAATTCTCAATGACGGTCATGGATGGGTTTTGCTCTCACGCAGCCGATGTCGCATTGAAGTGCTCGACGAACTTCTGGCGCAGTTCGACCTTGCGCAGCTTGCCGGTGGCGGTCATCGGCATCTCGTCAAGAATCCGCACCAGCTTCGGGATCTGGAATCCGCCGAGCGACTTGCGGCAGTGCTCGATGATGTCGGCTTCGCCGGTCTGCGCGCCGGGCCGCAGCTTGATAAAGGCGGCCACCGCTTCGCCCCATTGCGGGTGAGGTAACCCGACAACAGCGGCATTTAGCACCGCCGGATGCGCCAGCAGCGTTTCCTCGATCTTCACCGAGGCGACGTTCTCGCCGCCGGACTTGATCATGTCCTTCTTGCGGTCGATGAACAGCACCTCGCCATGCTCGTCGATCAGCGCGAGGTCGCCGGTGTGATGCCAGCCGAATTTCCGCGCGGCGGCGGTGGCTTCAGGGTCCTTGTAATACCCCATCATCACGTTCGGCCCACGATGCACGATCTCGCCGACCTGCCCCACCGGCAGCAGGTTGCCGTCGTCGTCCATGATCGCGGTTTCGTTGACGATCATCGATTCGCCCCAGTAGTTGCCGAAGCGCGCCAACTGCCGATCCGGCTGCGACATCGTCGTCGCCGGATACATTTCGGTCTGGCCGCTCGGCTGCATGAATGTCGGGCACAGTTCTGCAACGCACCGCTCCAGCAGCGGGCGCGGCATCGGCGCCATGGTGTAGAGACAGGCCCGCAGGCTCGACAGATCGAATTCCTTGCGGCGCGGATGATCGAGGATCGCCTGATACATCGCCGGCAATCCAATAAACACCGTCAGCCGGTCGCGCTGGACCGCCTCCATGCAGGCTACCGGATCGAAGCCGCGCATGATCGCGAGCTTGCCGCCGACCGAGAGATAGGTCAGCAGCAGGACATGAGCGGCGCAGTGAAACAGCGGGAACTGCCCGGTGATGCCGTCATTGCGGCCGAGGTTCATTTCAATGGCGTTGCTCATCGCCGCCATGACCACCGCGAGATGACAGTGCATCGCGCCTTTCGGGCGCGACGTCGTGCCCGACGTGTAGATGATCATCGCCAGATCGCGGTCGTTGAATTCAACTTCCGGCTCGATATCCGATTGTCCTGCGATCAGGTCGTTGAAGCTCTCCAGCCCCTGCTCTTTGGCCTTTCCGGCAAGATCGACGGCGATCAGATCGACACCGCGTTTTTCCAGCGCCGCGCGCCGCTCCGGCTGCGCGTGCAGCATGTCGTCGATCAGCGCAAAGCGCACGCCCGCGTGGTCGAGAATGTAATCCATGTCCGAGGGGCCGAGCATGGTGTTGATCGGCACCCAGACGAGGCCCGCGCGGTGAATGCCGAACAGCGCTTTGACGAACTCCACCGAATTGTTGCAAATCGTTGAAATCTTCTCGCCGGGCTTGAGCCCCCGCGCCACGAGATAGTTGGCGAAGCGATTGGCGTCGCGCTCGATCTCGGTGAACGTCACCTGCCGCGCGCCGTCAGTCAGCGCGATGCGGTCGGGGAAGCGTTTGGCGGCGCGGCGCAGGATATCGCCGACGGCCACGCGCCCGATGCGTCCGGGGCCGGGTACGCCGCCCGTTGCTGTCAGATCGCTCATGAAGACCTCCCTGTCTTAACCCACGGCTCTTTGTCCGTTTCGGTTGTCGTTAGTTCAGCTTGAGAATTTTCCGCGCCTCGGCCGGCGACGCGATCTCGCGTCCCGCCTTGCGCGCGCAGGCCACGATGCCCTCGATCAACTGACCGTTCGAGGTCACCTTGGTGCCGTCGCCGAGATAGAACGTATCCTCGAGCCCGGTGCGCAGATGTCCGCCGAGTTCGGCGCAGCGCAGATGCAGCGGCCATATCTCCTCGCGGCCAATCGCCGTGACGCTCCAGTTGGCGTCCGGCAGTTTCAGCTTGAGCAGGATCGGCAGCAGATCGGGATCGGCGGGCATTCCCGACGCGACGCCCATGACGAAATTGTATTCGAGCGGCCCGGAGTACATTCCGTTCTGCTTGTACATCGCCACGCTACGCACGATGCCGACGTCGAAGCACTCGAATTCCGGGAGCGACTTCGCTACCTTCATGACGTCGAGATATTTCTGGATCTTGTCCGGCGCGTTGTCGAACACATGTGGCGGCCAGGCCCATGAGCCGTCGGCCTTGACCTTCAGATAGTTCAGCGAACCGGCGTTGCAGGCGGCCATTTCAGGCCTCGTCTCGCGCACGCAATCGAGCGCGCCCTGATAGTTCGGCCCACTGACGCCGGTGGTGTGATTGATGATGACGCCGGGGCAGGCCTCGCGGATCGCCTGCTGGACTTCCTTCGACAGGTTCACGTCCCATGACGGCATATGCCCCTTGTCGGGTTCCTGCTGGCGCAGGTGCATGTGCATCACCGAGGCACCGGCATTGAACGCGGCCTTCGCCTCCCGCGCCATCTCCTCCGGGGTTACCGGCACATGATGCTGCTTGGGATTGGTCAGCACGCCGTTGAGCGCGCAGGTGACGACGGCTTTATCCATGATGGCCCTCGGGTGGTCGCGAATTTGCCCGGAGGGTAAGAGGCCGGGCCCGGTAACGTCTTGTGAAAACTAGCTGGCCTTGCGACAATTCGGACGCATAATTTCAGAAGACACAATTTCAGAAGACACAATTTCAGAAGACATAATTTCAGAAGACATGGCGGCTTAACGCAAGTCTGCGCCGCGGGAACGGGCCATAAATCTCCTACATGGAGGATGAAGATGGATGCCCCCGAGCGGTTCGCCGAGACCCCGGCCAGCCCCTTTCTGACGCCCGAACACGTTGCGTTCCGCGATATGTTGCGGCGCTTCGTGGCGACCGAGATCGAGCCTTTTGCAGCGCAATGGGACGAAGCGGGAGAATTTCCCCGCGAACTCTATCTGAAAGCGGCCTCCATCGGCCTGCTTCAGCTTGGATTCCCAGAGGAATACGGCGGCGTCCCCTGCGACCGCTTCATGTCCATGATCGCCGCACAGGAACTGGCCCGTGCAGGCGCCGGCGGCGTCAGCGCCAGCCTCAAGAGCCACACCATCGGCGCACCGCCGATCGTCTATGGCGGATCAGACGAACTGAAAGCGCGCGTGCTGCCCGACATTCTGGCGGGCCGGAAAATCTCCGCGCTCGCGATCACCGAGCCCGGTGGCGGCTCCGACGTGGCCAACCTGCGCACCACTGCGCGGCGCGACGGCGGCCACTATGTGGTCAAGGGCGAGAAGACCTTCATAACCTCGGGCATGCGCGCGGATTATACCACCGTCGCGGTGCGCACCGGCGGCGAAGGCGCCGGCGGTGTCAGCCTGCTTCTTATCGAACGCGACACGCCGGGTTTCTCACGCACGCCGCTCAAGAAAATGGGCTGGTGGGCATCCGATACCGCAACACTTTACTTCGACGATTGTCGTGTACCTGCGGAAAACCTGATCGGCACCGAAAATTCCGGCTTCAAGCTGATCATGAAGAACTTCAACAGCGAACGGCTTGGCCTTGCGGCTGGTTGCACCGGCTTTGCGCGGGTCTGCGTCGAGGAAGCCATCGCCTATGCACGCGAGCGTAAAACCTTCGGCAAGCGGCTCGCCGATCATCAGGTCATCCGGCACAAGATCGTCGACATGGCGCAGCGCGTGGCCGCAACGCAGGCGATGCTGGAACTGCTGATCTGGCGGCTGGAGCAAGGCGATAATCCCGTGGCTGAAGTCTGCATGTGCAAAAACCAGGCGACGCAGACGCTGGCGTACTGCGCCTCCGAAGCGGTGCAGATTTTCGGCGGCGCTGGCTACATGCGCGGCCCCAAGGTCGAACGCATCTATCGCGAGGTGAAGGTCAACGCCATCGGCGGCGGCACCGAGGAAATCATGAAGGATCTGGCGAGCCGCCAGATGGGACTCTAGGCAATCACAAGAAGAACCGGGAAACGCAATGCAGTTCACGCAGGAGCACGACGCCATCCGCCGCACCATGCAGCAGTTCATCAAGAACGAGATCAATCCGTTCGTCGACGAATGGGAGCGCGACGCAATCTATCCGGCGCATCAGGTGTTCAAGAAGATGGGTGACCTCGGCCTGCTCGGATTGTGCAAGCCCGTGGAATATGGCGGCGCGGGTCTCGATTACAGCTACGGCATGGTGATGGCGGAAGAACTCGGCGCGATCAACGCGGGCGGCGTCGGCATGTCGATCGGCGTGCAGACCGATATGGCGACACCGGCGCTGGCGCGCTTCGGCTCCGACGAGATGAAGCGCGAATTTCTCGCGCCCTCCATCGCGGGTGACTTTGTAGCGTGTATCGGCGTGTCGGAGCCCGGCGCGGGCTCGGATGTGGCGTCGATCAAGACCACCGCGCGCTCCGACGGAGACGACTACATTATCAACGGCGGCAAGATGTGGATCACCAACGGCACACAGGCCGACTGGATGTGCCTTCTCGCCAACACCGGCGATGGTCCGGTCCACCGCAACAAGTCGCTGATCTGCCTGCCGATGAAGACCAAAGGCGTGGAGGTTCTGCGCAAGCTCGACAAGCTCGGGATGCATTGTTCGGACACGGCGGAAATCAAATTCACCGACGTGCGCGTGCCGAAGCGCAACCGCATCGGCGAGGAAGGCAAGGGCTTCACCTATCAGATGCTGCAATTCCAGGAGGAACGGCTGTGGGCGGTGGCGGCGTGCCTGAAGTCTCACGAGAAGACCATCGACGAGACTATCGATTATACCCGCGCCCGCAAGGCGTTCGGCAAGCCTCTGCTCGACAATCAGGTGATCCACTTCCGGCTCGCCGAACTGAAAACCGAGATAGAGTTGTTGCGCTCCCTGCTCTATCGCGCCTGCGAGGAATACATCAGCGGCAACGACGTGACCCCGCTGGCGACCATGGGTAAACTGAAGGCTGGCCGTCTGGGCCGGGAGATTCCCGACGCCTGCCTGCAATACTGGGGCGGCATGGGCTTCATGAATGAAACCCGCGTCAGCCGCGCTTACCGCGACCGGCGGCTGACCTCCATCGGCGGCGGCGCTGACGAGGTGATGCTGAGCGTGCTGTGCAAGTACATGGGCACGCTGCCGGAGCAGTAAGAGCTTTGGCCGGAGCAGCAAGCGGCTTGCGCCATGTCATGAGACGCGCTGTATAGTGCCGAGAAGCAAGGAACCATTCGACATGCTGACCCTTTACCACTGCGCCAGCGCGCGTTCGTTCCGGCCGCTCTGGACGCTGGAAGAACTCGGCATCCCCTATGACCTGAAGATGCTGCCCTTCCCGCCGCGATTCCTGAAGCGCGAATATCTTGAGCTCAATCCGCTGGGCACCATTCCGCTGCTAATCGACGGCGACACGCGCATGACGGAGTCGTCCGCAATCTGCCATTACCTTGTGACGAAGTACGGCCCGACCCCTCTGAACGTCACGGTCGATGAACCCGCCTACGGCGCTTATCTGAACTGGCTGTTCTTCGGCGAAGCGACACTGACATTTCCGCAGACGATCTACTTCCGCTATGCGCAGCTCGAGCCGGAAGAACGCAGAAATCCGCAGGCTGCAAGCGATTACGCGCGCTGGTTTCTGGCCCGGCTGCGGTCGCTCGAAACGGCGGTCACCGGGTCGGAGATGGTTTGCGCCGGACGCTTCACCGCGGCCGACATCTCGGTTGGATACGCATTGATGTTCGCGGTTTCCAACGGTCTGTCCGAGCAATTCACCCCGGCTGTCACCGCGTATTGGGAGCGACTCAAACAGCGCGACGGATTCCGCAAGGCGATTGCGGCGCAGGACCGCGCTGGCGCCGAGCAAGGCGTCGCGCCGCGCGTTCCGGCGGCGACCTAAGCCCGCAGTCCCGTTGCGTCGCTCGCAACATCGCGTCCGTTGATGATCTGCAAGCGGCGCGAGCCGGAAAACAACGCGCTCGGCTGCAATCCATAAATGCGGCGCAGCGAATGGCTGAAATGTGTCGAATCCGGATAGCCCGCATCGAGCGCGAAGTGCGCGAGATTCCGTTCGACGTTGACGTGATGCAGGATATTCCGCGCGCGCTTCCAGGCACGGAAAGTCTTGAAGTTCATGTTGGTCTCGTCCTTGAACAGATGCAGGAAGCGCGACAGCGACAGTCTGACGCCGCTGGCGCAATCGTCACCCGAAATGCTGCTGGACGGCTTCGCCTGAAACCGCGACACAACGGTCGATATGCGCGTATCCAGATCCCGCTGCTTCAGGCGGCGCTGGAGAAATATCTGGTCGAAATCCGCGGAGGTGAAACCGCTGGTGCCGCTCAGCGCCATCGTCGCATAGATCTCGCGAAACCGCGCAGCGAGCCGGCTCGCCGCAACCGGATCGTCGCACTGGCGGATGATCTCCGCGAGATCTTCGTCGCAGACCGATTCCGGCTCGATCAGAAGTCCAAGAATTTCGCGGGATTCCGAGGTGATCTTGTGCGGCAGATAGGCAGGAACGGCGAGGATTTCGCCGACGCGCGGCGGCTGCCCCTCGATTTCAAGACGCGCCGTGCCGTGCAGCGGCACGCAGACCGCCAGCGCGCCGAGAGCCCGCACCGACGGCGTGCCGTGCAGCCCCGCATAGAACACGCGCTCCGAACTGATCAACATGAACCGGTCGGACCGGACGGACTTGCACACGCGCATGATGTTCTCCCCGAGACTTCGATCTTGAGCGATGGTTCGCTTCTTTGTGAAGGGTCTTATCGATCTTTCCCAGCCTGCTCAGTCCGCCCCGCACCCATGTAGCCGAACAGAAACCCGGCGACCTTGCGCTTCTGGATTTCCTCGCTGCCCTCGGTGATGCGGTAGCGCCGGTGATGACGGTAGATATGCTCGAACGGCTTGTGTCGCGAATAGCCCATGCCGCCATGCACCTGCATCGCGCGGTCGGCGGCCTCGCAGCACAGCCGGTTCGCCCAGAAATTACACATCGAGACCTTGTCGGAGAGACGCTGCTCGACCTCCGCCTGCGTCATGCGGTCCATTTCCCACGCGGTCTTGCGGATCAGCAGCCGCAGCATCTCGGCTTGCGTCGCAAGCTCGACAAGCGGCCACTGGATCGCCTGGTTCTCGGCCAGCGCCTGTCCGAACGGCTTGCGCTCGCGCGCGTAGCGCACGCTTTCCTCGATGCAGTAGACGGCCGCACCCAGCGAACTCGCGGCCTGTCGAATCCGGTTTTCATGCACGAAGCATTGCGCCAGCGACAGGCCGCGGCCGGTTTCGCCGAACAGCGCGTCGTCAGGCACGAACACGTCTGTGAAACTGACGCGCGGATGATCGGTCGGCATGTTGAAGGTCCACAGATATTCCTCGACCTTCACGCCCTCGGCATCGGCCGGGACCAGAAAGCAGGTAATGCCCCTCGCGTCGCCGCTCTTGCCGGATGTGCGCGCGAACGTCGCGCAATGGGTGGCGACGTGCATTCCGGTCGTCCACATCTTCTCGCCATTGATGACCCAGCCGCTGACGCCGTCGCGCGTGGCCGGAACCGCCATGGTTTCCATGTGGGTGGCGTCCGATCCGTGATCGGGCTCGGTCAGGCCAAAGGTGATGCGGTATTTGCCGGTGATCGCGCCTTCGATCATCGCTTTCTGGTCGTCGCGGCCATAGCGGTCCAGCATGGTGACGAGCGGAAAATTCCCGACGATGGAGTGTTCGTTCTGAAGATCGTTATGCAGCCCGAGACCCTTGGCGGCGAAATGCTCGCGGATCACGGCCATCCACAGGTTGGAGCCGTCCTTGCCGCCGTAGCGTGACGGAATCGCAAAGCGCAGATGCCCCGCTTCATCGGCGAGGTTTTTCGCCTGACGCAGCAGGTCTTCCCATTCACGACGCGGCAGACCGTCGCGGTCGAAATCCGTTCGCGCCCATTCGCGCCGGTGATCGAAGAAGCGTTTGTTGTCGTCACGCGCCTCAAGCGGCTTGATCTGGCGATCGATGAAGCGATCAAGCTCCGCGAGGTAAGCAACCAGATCGTCAGGCAGTGAGAAATCCAACGCAGCGCTCCTGGCGGTCCATCCCGGGCTTCGTTTTTTCTCGACGTTCTTTGACGCCTTCCTGACGTCGCGGCACTCGGAGGAGCCCGCGACGGGAGGCCGAATTAAGATAAGGCCCGGGTCGTTAGTCAAGCGCTTAATTAATTTGTGAAGCGCGTTGTTTGCTGGCTAACTGGGCGCACAAAAACACGCATGTGTTGCAACGCAGCGTAAGGGAACGCATGGCTTACGAATTCGCAAAGGTCGACCGCAAAGGTCCGCTCACCATCGTCACGCTCAACCGCCCGGAGGTGATGAACGCGGTGCATTCGCCGATGCACTTCGAGATGCATCGTATCTTCGACGAATTCAGCAAAGATCCGGATCAATGGATCGCCATTGTCACCGGCGCTGGCGACAGGGCGTTTTCCGCGGGCAACGACCTGAAATGGCAGGCCCAGGGCGGCCAGCGCGGCTGGGACAAGAGCGGCTTTGCCGGGCTGACCCATCGTTTCGATTGCGACAAGCCGATCATCGCCGCCGTCAACGGCGTGGCGATGGGCGGCGGATTCGAGATCGCGCTGGCCTGCGACCTGATCATCGCGTCAGAGAACGCAACCTTCGCCCTGCCCGAACCGCGTGTCGGCCTCGCCGCGCTCGCCGGAGGGTTGCACCGCCTGCCCCGCCTGATCGGCCTGAAGCGCGCCATGGGCATGATCCTGACCGGACGCCACGTCCCCGCGCGCGAAGGACTTGAACTCGGCTTCGTCAATGAAGTCGTTCCCAAGGGCGAAGCGCTGGCCGGCGCGGAGCGCTGGGCCAATCTCATTTTGCAGAACGGCCCTATGTCGATCCGCGCCTCGAAGCAGACCATGCATCGCGGCCTCGGCGTGTCGCTGGAACAGGCCCTCGGCGAGCAGTTCGACTATCCCGCCGTCAAGGCGCTGGCCGCGTCGGAGGATTATGTCGAAGGCCCCAAGGCGTTCGCGGAGAAGCGCCCACCGCAATGGAAGGGCAAGTAGCCCTTACTGCTCGTCGCGCTCGCGCCGGTAAGACGCATAGTTCGGCTGGTCGACGGCAAGCTTGTCCATGGTGGTCTGCCAGACATGCTCGGCAAGGCCCGGCGTTTCAAGATCAAGTTCGCCGCTCTGGATACGCGATGACAGCAACCGGTTGAGGTCTTCGAGCCCCCCTTCCCGGCCGAGCAGCTTCGACAGACGCTCCGCCTCACCGGCGTCGCTATAGGCCGCGCGCGTCATCTGCCGCGCCACGAGATCCAGCGCATTCAGCGCGACCCGCAGCTTGAACGCGCCATGCCCGGACATTTGCGGCGCGACGTCGGCACGGAGAAATTCCGCCACCGCGTTGATGAGCTCGACCGGCGTGGGATGATCCTGCATGTGACCCTCAACTTATCCTTGGCGCATGACGTTGTCCGAAACCGCTGCACGCTTTTCTTGCGTCATGCGCCGCGACGCGGCGCCAGCAGCCGCAACAGATCGATCTCGGTTTCGGATGCACGGCGGCCGATCATCGCGCGCTCCATGGAATGATCCGGGCCCGCGCGAAACCGCTGCATCATGCCGCAACACATCACGCCCCAGCGCAGGGTGCCGAGAACTTCCCAGAACATCACGCGCGGCACATCCACGACCCGGCCCGACGCCGCTTCGTAGGCTGCGAAAAATTCCTCGCGGCTGCCGAGGCCGCCGACAGGCTTGTCGATTTCGCCGAAGCGCCATGAATTGACGCAGATCCAGCCGAGATCTTCCATCGGATCGCCGACATGCGCCAGTTCCCAGTCGAGCACCGCGCGCAGCCCGTCCGGGCCAACAATGAGATTGCCATGGCGGAAATCACCGTGGACCAGCGTCACCACCGGCGACTGCACAGGCGCGTTGTCGCGCAGCCAGCGCAACGCCAGATCGAACACCGGCCGCGGCCAATCAAATGATTTGTATTCAGCGGCAAGGTCGCCGATTTCGCCGGCGACCGTCATCAGCCGCAGTTGAGGCAGACGCGCCTTATCCAGCGCGTGAATGCCCGCGACCGCCTTGCCGAGTTGTGACGTCAGCACCGCGCGCGCCTGCGTAAATTGCGCGTCGCGCAGGATCTTGCGCGGGATCGTCTCGCCTTCGACCCGGTCCATGATGAAGCCACTGCCAAGACCGTCCTGCGGGCTCAACACATGACGCACACGCGGCGACGGAATTCCGGCCTCATAGGCCTGCTGCATCAGAACGGCTTCGGCCTTGAGCCCGGCAGCACGCGTGGGAGCGGCGCCATATCCCGCAGGCGCGCGGCGAAGAATGACCGCGATGTTTCCTGACGGATGCAAGACATCAAATGCCCAGGTCTCCTGGCTCGCGCCGCCGGAAAGCTGAGTCAGACCGCCGACCCCCGTGGCTCCGGGGAACCAGTTTGCGATGCCGGCTTTGACCGGGCTTTCAATTGTCATTGTGAGGCAAGGTATCGTTTCGGAGTTTGGACCGCAAAGAAAAACGCGGGCGCAGGACCAGTCATTGACCGGCCCGCGCCCGCGTTCCGTAAGCGCTAGAACATCAGGCCGTCCTTGACCAGAACCCAGCGGCCGTTCTTGACCTGCTGAACCTGCGTCACCGTGCTGGCGAGATGGTTTGTCTTCGAGAACTTGGTCGGCGGCGAATTGAAGATATCCTGGAATACGTCGCCGGATTCCATCGCATCGAGCACCTTCTGGCCGGTCAGATCCTTGCCCGCCTTGTTCACATAGTGGGCGAAGGTCATCATGGCGTTGTAGCCGATGATGGCCTGCGTGTTGGCGTCAGCGCCAAACGCCTTCTTGTAGTTGTCCAGCCAGTCCTTGGCCTTCCCCTTCGCCGTGTCCGGATAGGGAATCTCGAAACCGGCGGCGGCATACAGACCCTCGACAGCCTCTTTGCCGAGCGCCGGAACTTCGAGGACGTTGGTCGGTGTTGCGCCGAGGAACGTCACATCCCAGCCGAGCTTCTTGGCTTCACCCATCGCGCCGATGGTTTCGCGGATCACCGTGCCAAGGACGACGAGATCGCAACCGTCCGATTTCATCTTCGCAACCTGCGCGCTGAAATCGGACGCGCCACGCTTGTAGCTGGTGATCGAAGCCGGTGTCAGCTTCATCGCGGTGACTTGCTGGTTGAAGCCATCAAGAACGCTTTTTCCGAATTCGTCATCCTGATGCATGATGCAGGGCTTGGCGAATTTCTTCCATTCGATCATGTGCTTGAGCGCGGCACGTGTACTTTCAACATAAGGAAGAATGTTGTTGAACTTCAATCTTTCCTGCGGCTTTGCCGGATCGAACTTGAAGGTGAACTCCGCGGCCGTCAGCGGGAAGAGTTGCAGCACGCCGGCATCGAACAGGATGTCCTGGGCCGCGAGCACGGTGGGCGAACCCATCGGTCCGACCATGGCAAAGATCTTGTCCTTCTCGATCAGCTTCTGCGAGGCCAGTACCGCGCGCTTCGGATCGTAGCCGGAGTCTTCCACGATCAGCTTGATCTTGCGGCCGTTGATGCCGCCGGCGGCATTGATCTCGTCAGCCGCCATTTTCAGGCCGTTGGCCACCGGCACGCCCCAGCCCTTGATCGGGCCGGACAAATCCTGGTGCGACCCGACGACAATTTCGGTCGGCGAAATGCCTTCGTTGGTCACCTTGGTCTGTGCGAAGGCCGGCGACTGGGTCAGCGCGAGCGCCCCCACCGCAAGGCCCAGCGCCTTGAACGATTTCGACATAACGGTCTCCTTCCTGTTGGCCCATATTCAGCGAAGGCCGGGCCTTGCTACCTTCGCCGCTGAGCGGCCCTTTCAGGCCGCGGAATGCGCTTCTTGTGACGCAATATGTCGCGAGCTTACGCCACGGCGCTCGCCCGGTACATTGCATCGATCTCGGCTGCGTAGGACTTGTTCACGAAACTGCGCTTCAGCTTCATGGTCGGGGTCAGTTCCTCATCCTCCGGCGTCAGTTGCCGTTCGATCAGGTGGAACTTCTTGATGGTTTCCACGCGGGCTAAATTCGCGTTCACGGTCTCGATCTCGCGCTGGATCAGGTCCTGAACTTCCGGCGCGCGGCAGAGGCTCGCGTAGTTCGTGAACGGAATGTCGTAATCCTGCGCGAATTTCTCGACGTTCTCGTGATCGATCATCACCAGACACGTCAGAAACGGCCGCTTGTCGCCGATCACCACCGCATCCGAAATATAGGGCGAGAACTTGAGCTGGTTCTCGATTTCGGAAGGCGTGATGTTCTTGCCGCCCGACGTGATGATGATGTCCTTCATCCGGTCGGTGATCTTGACGAAACCTTCGTTGTCGATGGTGCCGACGTCGCCGGTATGCAGCCAGCCCTTCGCGTCGATGGTCTCGGCGGTTTTCTCGGGCTGGTTCAGATAGCCCATGAACAGGAAGTCGCCCTTGATGAGGATCTCGCCCTGCGGACAGATCATCACCTCGCCCCAGGGCGCGGCCTTTCCGACCGAGCCGAGCTTGATGCGCTCGTTGGGCATCAGCGTCGCCACGCCGCAATTCTCGGTCTGGCCGTAGACCTCGCGCATATCGAGACCGAGCGCGAGATACCAGCGGATCAGGTCGGGCGAGATTGGTGCTGCGCCGGTGAACGCGATGCGCACGCGGTCCAGCCCCAGCATCCGCCGGATGTTGCGGAACACCAGCCAGTAGGCGGCCTTGCCCGCGAGCCGCAGCGATAACGGCGCTATCTCTCCCTCCAGCCTGTAGTCCGTGAGCCGCTGCCCGACGCCGATGGCGCGGCGATACATCCATTGCTGGAGCGGCGTTGCATCCTTCAAGGCCAGCGTAATGGCTGAATAGAATTTCTCCCAGATTCGCGGCACCGCCAGGAATGCGGTCGGCTGCACCTCGCGCAGATTGTCCGGCACGGTTTCCGGGCTTTCGGCGAAGTTCATCACCGAGCCGACGGCGATCGAGAGATAGTAGCCGCCGATCCGCTCCGCGACGTGGCACAGCGGCAGGAACACCAACCGCTCTTCATGATCGGTCGGCACCAGCAGATAGTCCGCGTAGCGCATCTGGTGGGTGACGCTGCGGTTGGAATGCATCGCGCCCTTCGGTGGTCCCGTCGTGCCCGACGTGTAGACCAGAATGGCGAGATCGTTTGCGCCCCGGCTTTCGATCATCTCGTTCCACAGAGCGTCCCGCCCCTGCATGTGATTGCGGCCGAGCGCCATGAATTCATCGAGCGACATCACCATCGGATCGCTGAAGCCGCTCAGGCCCTCCATGTCGAACACGACGATCTTCTCGACGGTCGGGCATTTCGCGCGGCAGGACAGAACCTTGTCGAGCTGCTCGTCATCCTCGGCGAAGATCACCTTGGTCCGGGAGTCGTTGACCAGATATTCAACCTGGCTCGGGGAGTCGGTCGGATAGATACCCGACGACACGCCGCCCGCGCACAGCACGCCCATATCGGCGTAGACCCATTCCGGCGTCGCATTCGAGACGATCGAGGCGACGTCGCCGGGCTTGAACCCGATTGCGTCGAGCGCGTAGGCGATTTCCTTCGCCTTCTGCAACCACTCGCGCCAGCTGGTCGATTGCCAGACGCCGAGATATTTTTCACGGATCGCGGGCTTGTCGCCGCGGGTTTCGACCGCCAGCAGAAAGCTCTTCGCGATCGTATCCGCGACGGTGATCACTGCGGGTCTCGCCATGGCTTGATCCTTGTGCTCTCGTTACCTCGTGCGTGTTGCGCTTTCGCCGGCTTACCGCCGGTCTTGCCGCAATCTTATCTCCAGGTTTTCTTCTTCTTCCAGCGCCGCTCGCCTCGTGCGCCGTCTTCCTTGGCGCCAAGGTAGAATTCCTGAATGTCCTGTGACATCATCAGCCGCTCGCAGGTGTCGTTCATCACCACGCGCCCGATCTCCAGCACGTAGCCATAATGCGCGGTTTCCAGCGCCACCTTGGCGTTCTGCTCCACCAGCAGGATCGACATGCCCTGCTCCGCGTTGACGCGCTTGATGATCGTGAAAATCTCCTTCACCAGGATCGGCGACAGCCCTAGCGAGGGCTCGTCGAGCAGCAGCAGAACGGGCCGGTTCATCAGCGCGCGGCCGATGGCCAGCATCTGCTGCTCGCCGCCGGACAGTTGACCGGCGGGCTGATCGACGCGCTCGCGCAGCCTCGGGAAATACCCGTACACCCGCTCCAGATCGGCAGCGACCCCGTCGCGATCCTTGCGCGGATACGCGCCCATCATCAGGTTCTCGCGCACGCTGAGAAACGGAAACACCTCGCGGCCCTCGGGCACGTGGCTGAGGCCGAGGCGCACGATCTTGTCCGCCTCCATGCGCTGGATCGCCTGCCCCTTGAATTCGATGGAGCCTTTTTGCGGATCGAGAATGCCGGAGATGGTCTTGAGCACCGTGGTCTTGCCGGCGCCGTTGGCGCCGAGCAATGTGACGATCTTGCCGCGCGGCACCTCCAGGCTGATGCCACGAATGGCCATGATCGGCCCATAGTAGCTTTCGATGTTGCTGAGCTTGAGAATGATGTCGGGATTGCTCATGACATCGTCCTCATGCGCCGAGATAGGCTGCAACGACGTCGGGATGCGCCTGAACCTCGGCCGGCGCGCCCATCGCCAGCACACGGCCGTAGTTCAGCGCGATCACACGGTCCGACACCCGGTTGACCAGCGTCATGTCGTGCTCGACCATCAGCACGGTGATGCCAAGCTCGGTCTTCATGTCGCGGATCCAGAACGACATGTCGTCGGTCTCCTCCACATTCAGGCCCGACGACGGCTCGTCGAGCAGGATCAGCTTCGGCTCGGTGCATAGCGCGCGGGCAAGTTCGATCACCTTGCGCACGCCATAAGGCAATCCGGAGATGAGCTTGTCCCGATGGGCGGCAAGGTCAAGGAAATCGATGACCTGCTCGACGCGGCGGCGATGCGCTTTTTCGTCGCGGCGCACATTGGGCAGGAACAGCAGCTCCTGCCACAGGCTGGTGGTGCAGTGGCGGTGCCGTCCGACCAGGAGGTTACTCAGGACCGTAGCATTCTCGAACAATTCGATGTTCTGGAACGTCCGCGCGATGCCCAGCTTCGCGATGCCGTAAGCAGGCTCATTGGTGATGTCCTGATCCTCGAAGTAAAGCCGTCCCGAGGTCGGGTCGTAAAGGCGCGAGATCAGGTTGAAGATCGAGCTTTTGCCTGCGCCGTTGGGCCCGATGATGGAAAGGATTTCGCCCTTCTCCACCGCGAAGCTGACGGAATCCACCGCCTTCAGTCCGCCGAAGTGGAGCGAGAGATTCTCGGCGCGGAGACAGCTCATCGGTTCCGCTCCGATTTGACGTAGATCTTCTGCCGCTTGAAGGTCGCGCGCTTGTAGAGCGGGAACAACTGGAAGAAGAGCTTGATCTTCAGCCAGCGGCCGTAAATGCCGTAAGGCTCGAACAGGATAAAGAGCATGATGATCAGGCCGTAGATCGCGCCTTTCAGGCCGTTCGCGGACGCAATCGCCGCGACGTTCCTCTGGATGCTGGCCGCCTGCTCCGCGCCCGCGCCGAACATCGCCGAAAGACCGGCGATCATCCCCGGGATGTCGTCCTTCAGGAAGGTCAGGAACGGATCGACCATCACAATGAAGATCGCGCCCAGCACCGCGCCATGCAGGCTGAGCACACCGCCGATAATGATCACCATTATGAATTCGATGGACAGCTGGAGCGTGAACATCTCCGGGCTGATGAAGGACATCTTGTGGGCAAAGAGACAGCCCGCGAGGCCCGTGATCGCAGCACTCAGCGCGAACGACTTCACCTTGTAGAGCGAGATGTTGATGCCCATGCTCTTCGCGGCGGTCTCGCTGTCACGGATAGCGACGAACGCGCGGCCGGTCGGCGAGCGCATCAGGTTGAGTGTCCCGACAATGACCAGGATCAAAAGGCCGAGGCACATGTAATAGAAGGTCGGACTGTCGCGCGTGATGCTGCCGCCGAACATCTGGATCGCGCGGACACGCATCCCGTCATTGCCGTGGGTCACGCTTTCCCAGCGCGCCAGAATCTCTTCCACTATCAGCGCAAACGAGATCGTGGCGATGACAAGATAGATACCCTGCAGCCGCAGCGCCGGAAATCCGACCATCGCGCCGACAATACCGGCCAGAACCCCAGCCGCCAGAAAATAGACGATGAACGGAACGCCCATCTGCTGAAGGTAGGCGGCGGTGTAGGCCCCGATGGCAAGAAACGCCGCGTGTCCCAGCGAGGCCTGTCCGGTGAATCCGGTCAGGATCATCAGACCCACGCCGACGGTGGCGTAGATGCAGACGAAGACAAGCTGGCTGACAAGATAACTGCTGAGGACGAACGGCGCCGCCAGCAGCAGCACCAGCAGCGCGCCGTAAGACCAGATGTACCCGCTGTGCGGGACGAGCCGGATGTCGTCGTCATAGTCAGTCTTGAAAAGAAACCGCATCTGCGCCCCTCAGACTTTCTTCCGGGTGTGAAGCCCGAAGATGCCTTCCGGCTTCAACAGCAGAACTGCGAGCAGCACGATGTATGGGGCGACATCCTTCCATCCCTGCGGCAGATAAAATCCCGCCATGCTTTCGATCACGCCGACCAGCACGCCGCCGACCACCGCGCCCGGGATCGACCCGAAGCCGCCAAGCACGGCGGCCGGGAACGCTTTCAGTCCCAACACCAGCCCGACGTTGGAGTGAACGAACGTAATGGGCGCGAGCAGCACGCCGGCGCAGGTCGCGACCGCGGCGCTGATCGCCCAGACAATCGACACCACGCGCTTGACGGGGATGCCCATATAGTAAGCCGCAAGCATGTTCTCGGAACTGGCGCGCATCGCGGTGCCGAGCGTCGTCTTGTTGAAAAAGAGATACAGCACGCCGCACAGGATGACCGTCGCGGCGATCACCGACAGTTTGTCATAGGCCAGCACGAGACTGCCAAGCCGCAGCACGCCTTGGCTGAACGGCGTCTCGATCTTGAGATCGTCGGTGCCCCAGACCATGCCCGCGACGGAACGCAGGAAGAAGCCGAGCCCGATGGTCGCCATGATGATGGAGAATTGCGGATAGCCGAGGATCGGCCGCACCACGAGGCGTTCGGCCAACATGCCGAACAGCGCCATCGCGCCGACGGCCGCGATGAAGCCAAGCCAGTAGTTGAAACCGAGCAGACTGATGAAGGTGAAGGCGAAGAATCCGCCCAGCATCATCAGATCGCCTTGCGCGAAATTGACGACTTCGGTGGCCTTGTAAACAAGGACGAATCCAAGAGCGATCAGGCCATAAACACAGCCGAGCGCAACGCCGCTCACCAACTGCTGAACGAAGTCCAGCATCCCCGGTATCCCTCCCCCACGTGCCGCGATTCTGTCGATCGCCTAGGTCACGTTGCGATCCTAACGATCGCTTTGGTCAGTTCTTGTGTCGATTAGCTATGCGTTTTTGCGTGCGCACTTCTGGCAATCAGAGCCAAACAGCGATGGCGTGTCAACAATCCTCGCGCTCGCCTGCCGTTCAGGGCACCGGGTGCGCCGCAACGAGATTTGCGTTTGGCAGTTCTTTTCAGGAACGGCAGTCACGATTGCTTGGGGTGCGATGTCTTGCCGCGCAAGCGCTCGCGCACGAGGCATCGCAAAGGAAAAAGGCCGGGATCGCTCCCGGCCTTCAAGTTGTGCGCAAGTCTCGTTTGCAAGGCTTAGGCGCACAGGGAGGTTCTTTGTAAGTCCTTACTTGGCTTCGGCGCGCTTCGGCGGCGAGGCCGGCCACGACTTGATCAGCGTGTCGTAGTCGATGGTCTCACCCTTCGGCTTCTCATTCGCCAGCTTGCGCTGCGGCGCGATGTTGCCGTCCTTTTCCGACTTGGCGAACCAGAACTCAGCGGTTTCTTTCTTGTTGAGCTTCGGTCCGCAGGCGCCCTGCACGCCCGACTTTTCGAGGCGTTCAAGCACCGAGTCCTGAGCCGCAGCCAGCGAGTCCATCGCAGCCTGAGCGGTCTTCGTACCGGACGACGCATCGCCGATATTCTGCCACCACAACTGGGCGAGCTTCGGATAATCCGGGATGTTGTTTCCGGTCGGAGACCACTGCACGCGCGCGGGCGAGCGGTAGAATTCGATCAGACCGCCGAGCTTCGGCGCGCGTTCGGTGAACGACTTGTCCCAGATGTCGGATTCACGGATGAAGGTGAGACCGACGTGACTCTTCTTCAGCGACACCGTCTTGGAGGTGATGAACTGGAGATAGAGCCAGGCAGCCTTGCGGCGATCCGGCGGCGTCGACTTGAGCAGCGTGCCCGAACCCACGTCCTGATAGCCGAGCTTCATGCCCTCTTTCCAGTACGAGCCGTGCGGAGACGGCGCCATACGCCACTTCGGCGTGCCGTCGGCGTTCACCACCGGACCCGGCTTCACCATGTCGGCGGTGAAGGCTGTGTACCAGAACATCTGCTGGGCGATATTGCCCTGCGCCGGCACCGGACCCGATTCAGAGAAGGTCATGCCCTGCGCTTGCGGCGGAGCATACTTCTTCATCCAGTCGAGATACTTGACGATCGAGTAGACCGCCGCCGGACCGTTGGTATCGCCGCCACGCTCGACAGACGAGCCGACCGGACGACAGCCTTCCATGCGGATGCCCCATTCATCGACGGGCAGACCGTTCGGAAGACCCTTGTCGCCGTTGCCGGCCATCGACAGCCAGGCGTCGGTGAACCGCCATCCCAGCGACGGGTCCTTCTTGCCGTAGTCCATGTGGCCATAGACCTTGACGCCGTTGATTTCCTTGATGTCGTTGGTGAAGAACTCCGCGATGTCTTCATACGCCGACCAGTTCACCGGCACGCCGAGCTCGTAGCCATACTTGGCCTTGAACTTTGCCTTGAAGTCCGGATTGGTGAACCAGTCGTACCGGAACCAGTAAAGGTTCGCGAACTGCTGATCCGGAAGCTGATAGAGCTTCTTGTCCGGCGCGGTGGTGAACGACGTTCCGATGAAGTCGTCGATGTCGAGCATCGGGTTGGTGACGTCCTTGCCCTCGCCCGTCATGTAGTCAGACAGCGCGATGGCCTGACCGTAGCGGAAATGCGTTCCGATCAGATCCGAGTCGTTGATCCAGCCGTCATAGACGTTCTTGCCGGACTGCATCTGGGTCTGGATCTTCTCGACCACGTCGCCTTCCTGAATCACGTCATGCTTGAGCTTGATGCCTGTGATCTCGCTGAAGGCCTTTGCGAGCGTGTTGGCTTCGTATTCGTGGGTCGCGATGGTTTCGGAGACGATGTTGATCTCCATGCCCTTGAAGGGTTCAGCGGCCTTTGCGAACCATTGCAGTTCTTTCATCTGATCCGCCTTCGATAACGTCGATGGCTGGAATTCGCTGTCGATCCACTTCTGATTGACCGCATCATCGGCGCGCGCCGGCATGATCGCAGCCGACGCTGCTATCAAGGCCACCGCGCTTGCCATCGACAGAAGACGGCTCTTCCCGGTTAGATGTCGCATTTGGTTTCCTCCGTTGAAACACAACTTCAGCTCCGGGTTGATCCCGGATCTGCCTCTTTTCGCTTAGCTAGACGTTGCGAAATATGACAACGGCCATGCCAACCGAAATGACGCTGGCGATCCACAAACTCGATATCTCGACGCCTTCTCCAAGGGGGAGCGTCGCAATCGGGTTCGTGCCCGCAAATGCAATCCACAAAAGATGAATGATCGCCGCCATGATCAGCGAAATGAACAGCCGGTCGCCGCGCGTGGTCGGAATGTGCAATATCCCGACGCGCTCTGCCTCCGGATAGCGCACCGCCAGCCACGTCATGGTTCCGAGCGTCGCCGCCAGCAGGCAGAAGAAGATTGCTGTCGGGGCAGTCCATGCCATCCATGCGATATTTTCCATGATCACACCCGGCCCAGCGCGAAACCGCGCGCGATGTAGTTGCGGACAAACCAGATCACCAGCGCGCCCGGAATGATGGTCAGCACGCCGGCCGCCGCCAGCAATCCCCAATCCATTCCGGACGCGGAAATCGTGCGCGTCATGGTCGCGGCAATCGGCTTGGCGTTCACCGATGTCAGCGTGCGCGCCAGCAGCAATTCGACCCACGAGAACATGAAGCAGAAGAACGCCGCGACGCCGATACCGCTCGCGATCAGCGGCATCAGGATCTTCACGAAGAAGCGCGGGAACGAGTAACCGTCGAGGAACGCGGTCTCGTCGATTTCCTTCGGCACGCTGGAGACGAAGCCTTCGAGAATCCACACCGCCAACGGCACGTTGAACAGGCAATGCGCCAGCGCCACCGCCCATGGCGTATCGAACAGGTTGATCGCCGAATAGAGATTGAAGAACGGCAGCGCGAACACCGCCGGCGGCGCCATGCGGTTCGATAGCAGCCAGAAGAACAAATGCTTGTCGCCGAGGAAGCGGTAGCGCGAGAAGGCGTAAGCCGCAGGCAGCGCGAACGAGATCGAGATGATCGTGTTGATGATGACGTATTTCAGCGAATTGATGTAACCCGAATACCAGCTCGCGTCGGTGAAGATGCGCTTGTAATGCATCAGCGTCGGATTGTTGGGCCACAGGGTCATGGTCGTGACAATCTCGGTATTGGTCTTGAAGCTCATGTTGATGAGCCAGTAGATCGGCAACAACAGGAAGATCAGGAACAGCCCGAGAATGATGCGGCGTCCGGGAATGGTATGCATCACGCGCCTCCAGCCGGTTGCGCGCGCTCGTTATCGGCGTTCGTCATCACCGTGTAGAACACCCAGCACACGATCAGAATGATGAGGTTGTAGACGATGGACAGGGCCGCCGCCTTGCCTAGGTCGAACTGCCCGAGCGCGATCTTGACCAGTTCGATGGACACGAAGGTCGTGGAGTTGCCGGGGCCGCCGCCAGTCACGACAAACGGCTCCGTGTAGATCATGAAACTGTCCATGAACCGCAGCAGCACCGCGATCAGCAGCACGCGCTTCATTTTCGGCAACTGGATCGCCGTGAACACCGCCCAGCGCGACGCGCCGTCGATTTGCGCCGCCTGATAATAGGCGTCCGGGATCGACTTCAGGCCCGCGTAGCACAGCAACGCAACGAGACTGGTCCAGTGCCAGACGTCCATCACGATGATGGTGCACCACGCATCGAAGCTGTTGGAGACGTAGTTGTAATCCAGGCCCATCTTGTTCAGGGCGTAACCCATCAGGCCGATGTCGGGACGCCCGAAGATCTGCCAGATGGTGCCGACCACATTCCACGGAATCAGCAGCGGCAGCGCGAGAATGACAAGACAGGCCGCGACGCGCCAGCCATCGCGCGGCATCGACAGCGCGACCAGAATGCCGAGCGGCACCTCGATGGCGAGAATGATCGCCGAGAACAGAAGATTGCGCCCGAGCGAGGTCAGGAAGCGGTCGCCGAGGTCGGTCGTCGGATCCAGCAACTCCTTGAACCAGCCGACACCGTTCCAGAAGAACTTGTTGTTGCCGAAGGTGTCCTGCACCGAATAGTTGACCACCGTCATCAGCGGCAGGATCGCGGAAAAGGCCACGATCAGGAACACCGGGAGGACCAGAAGCCACGCTTTGTTGTTGATCGTCTTGTCCATCAGACGCGCCCCTCGACCAGCAGGCTATCGGCATAAACGTGAACATGCGCCGGATCGAAAACAAGACCAGCTGTCTTGTCCGGTATCGAAAATCCGTTGGGAACCCTTGCCGCAAATTTCGCGTCGCCGATCCGCACGCGCGCAAACCGCACACGCCCGAGATCGTCGATCCGCTCGATCTGCGCCGACAGAAGTCCCGACGCCGGCGGCGCGACATGGACGAACTCCGGCCGCACGCCGATTTCGATCCTGGCGGCTGGCGGCTGGCTGTCGTAGGTCCGGTCAAGCCTGATGGTGTGGCCGCTGATGATCGCATCGCGGCCTCTCACCTCGGCGGGAACGATGTTCATGCCGGGCGAGCCGATGAAATAGCCGACGAAGGTATGAGCGGGTTTCGCGAACAGTTCTTCCGGCGTGCCGCTCTGCACGACGCTGCCGTCATGCATCACAACCACCGTGTCGGCGAATGTCAGCGCCTCGGTCTGGTCGTGGGTCACGTAGATCATGGTGAGGTCGAGCGCCTGATGCAGCGCCTTGAGCTTCGAGCGCAATTCCCATTTCAGATGCGGATCGATCACCGTCAGCGGCTCATCGAACAAAACTGCCGCCACATCGGAGCGCACGAGGCCGCGGCCGAGCGATATCTTCTGCTTGGCATCTGCGCTGAGCCGCACCGCCTTGCGGCCGAGATAGGGCGTAAGATCGAGCAGCTTTGCGATCTCGGTGACGCGCGTCTGGATCTCATTGCGCGGCAGCCCGCGGTTCTTCAGCGGGAACGCAAGGTTCTCGCCCACGGTCATGGTGTCGTAGATCACCGGAAACTGGAACACCTGCGCGATATTGCGTTCGCGCGTGGTCGAACTCGTGATGTCGGCACCGTCGAACAGGACCTTGCCGTGCGACGGCGTGACGATGCCCGAGATGATGTTCAGCAACGTGGTCTTGCCGCAGCCGGACGGCCCGAGCAACGCATAGGCTCCGCCCTGCCGCCAGGTCATGGTCATCGGCTTCAGCGCATAGGACGCGGGATCGGCGGCGTCCCCGCCGTAGGAATGCGCAAGATCGACAAGGTCAATGCGAGCCATGCGAGTATCCCGAATTCGACGTTCGCTTAAATTTGCAGCGTGTCCCTTCGCGAACGCCGAACTCGAAAGGACACTCGTTAATTTACGATTCCAGCGATCAAAATCGGATCACTGGCCCTCACCTAGCCGCCGGCGCGGCCACAAGCCGGCCGGATTGATCGAAAACAAAAAGATCGTTCGGGTCGAGAACGGCATCCAGTTCCTGCCCCGGCAGGAATTCGTGAATGCCAGGCAGCACGGCGACCCAATTGTAGCCCTCGCGCTTGAGATGCACGAAACTTTCGGAGCCGGTGATTTCCGTGACGCTCACGGTCGTCACGAACGCATGACGGCCGGGAGACGCACCCGCAACGTCAAGCTGGTGCGCACGGAATCCAACCTTGTACGAGCCGTCGCTCAAGCCTTCATAAAGACCGGCGACGGACGCGCGTTCGCCGCCGGAATAGAAAATCGACCCGTTTTTCTTTTCAATGCCAACAGTGTTGAGCGGCGGGTCGGAAAACACCTCGGCCACTTCCACCGTGTCAGGCCGCCGATAGACATCCGGCGTCGGGCCGGACTGAAGCGCCCGCCCCTCCCCCATGCAGATGGTGCGGCCGCCGAGCAGCAGCGCCTCGGAAGGTTCGGTTGTGGCGTAGACGAAAATTGCGCCGGATTCCTCGAAGATGCGTGGCAGTTCGGTGCGCAACTCCTCACGCAGCTTGTAGTCGAGATTGGCCAGCGGCTCGTCGAGCAGAACGAGGTCCGCTCCCTTCACCAGTGCCCGCGCGATTGCCGTGCGCTGCTGCTGGCCGCCGGACAATTGCAACGGCGTGCGGTTGAGATACGGCTCCAGCTTGAGCAGCTTCGCCGCATCCCTGACGCGGCTTTCGATCTCCGCGCGCGCCACGCCCTGCACGCGCAACGGCGAAGCGATGTTCTCAAATACCGTCAGCGTCGGATAATTGATGAACTGCTGATAGACCATCGCGACCGAGCGCTTGCGCACGTCAAAGCCCGTCACGTCCTTACCGTCGACAAGAACGCGCCCGGACGTCGGTTTATCGAGACCGGCCAACAGCCGCATGATCGAGGTCTTGCCCGACAGCGTCGGCCCGAGCAGCACGCTCAGGGTGCCGCGCTCAAGGGTGAGCGAAATATCGCGAATCCAGGATACGCCGTTCACCTCGCGCGAAACCTTGTCGAGGGTGACGCTCATGCGCGGCCTCCCGCTTCCCTCAGCGGCCGGTCGAAGCCGCTGCGATGCGTGGCGATCCAGTCATCGAGCGCTTTCACCTCATCAACTGAAAGGCGCAAGCCCAGCTTGGATCGCCGCCAGACGATGTCCTCGGCAGTGCGCGCAAACTCGTGCGTAATCAGATAGCGGACTTCGCGTTCCGTCAGCGTGTCGCCGAACAATTGCCCGAGATCGGCCGTCGATGCTGCATTGTCGAGAACCTTGCTGGCCCGCGTACCATAGGCGTGCGCAAGACGAAGCGCGAGAGAGTGCGGCAGGAACGAATTGTCGCGGACCAGTTCGTCGGCCAGCGCCGGTATCGCCGACACATCGAGATCGCCGCCGGGCAGCGGCGCGGTCGCGGTCCAGCCAGCGGGCTTTGCTTTGCCCGGCAAGTATTGATCCAGCCGTTCCAGCGCTTCTTCGGAGAGACGGCGATAGGTCGTGATCTTGCCGCCGAAGATCGACAGCAGCGGCAGTCCGTCGGGCGCATCGAACTCAAACACATAATCACGGGTCGCCGCCTTGGCTTCGCTGGCGCCATCGTCATAGAGAGGGCGCACGCCGGCGTAGGCCCACACCACGTCGTCCGGTTTGACCTGCTTCGCGAGATAGTCGTTCACCGACTCGCAGAGATAGGCAATTTCCTCGGACGAGGCTTTCACCTTCGACGGATCGCCGTCGTAATCGCGGTCGGTGGTGCCGATCAGCGTGAAATCGTTCTGGAACGGAATCACGAACACAACGCGCCCATCCGCATTCTGGAACGTGTAGGCGTGATCGTGCTCGTAAAGACGCGGCACCACGATATGCGAGCCCTGCACCAGACGCACCTTGGCCTTGGCGTTGATACCGGCGCGCCGGTTCAGAACATCCTCAACCCACGGGCCGCCCGCATTCACCAGCGCGCGCGCCTGAATGCTGCTCTGCGCGCCGGTCTCGGTGTTTTCGAGGATGACCTGCCAGAGTCCGTCCTGCCGCCGCGCCTCAACAGCACGGGTTCGCGTGCGGATCACCGCGCCGCGATCCGCCGCATCGCGCGCGTTGAGAACCACAAGGCGCGCATCATCGACGAAACAGTCGGAATACTCGAAACCTTTTGTGAAGCGGCCCGGCGCCAGCGGCTGACCGACCGGATCGCGCGCGAGATCAACCGTGCGCGTGGCAGGCAACAACCGGCGGCCTCCGAGGTAATCGTACATAAAGAGGCCGAGCCGCAGCAGCCACGCCGGGCGCAATCCCGCATGATGCGGAAGCACGAAACGCAGCGGACGGATGATGTGCGGCGCGATCTGCCAGAGCACTTCCCGCTCCAGCAGCGCCTCGCGCACCAGACGAAACTCATAATACTCGAGATAGCGCAGGCCGCCGTGGATGAGCTTGCTCGACCACGACGACGTGCCGCTGGCGAGATCGTTCATTTCACACAGGAAGACAGAATTTCCACGGCCCACGGCGTCGCGGGCAATACCGCAGCCGTTGATCCCGCCGCCAATAATAGCGAGGTCGAAAACCTGTCCCACCGCGTCTCCCCAGCGCTCGCTATTTTCAGATTTAGCGGTTTCGCTTTCGGATGTGATTAAATCACAACCAAAAACGAAAGCAAGTGGGAGATGATTTCATAGGCAGTCAACTGACGATCCGAAGAATCGTCATTGTACCAATGCGTTAGGTTGGGGCGGGGCCGAGCCCGTGACGACGAGCCGACAAGCCGGACGAAGCGGTTCAGGCGAGGTCGGCGGGCTTGTCCGGCATCGCGGCGATCACATCGATGCCGCGGCTGTTGCAAATGGCCTGAAGTCCGCCCGGCAACGGCAGATCGGTCACGAACGTATGAATCTGGCTGAGATGCGCGATCCGCACCGGCGCGTTGCGGCTGAGCTTGGTGCTGTCGGCCACCAGCATCACGCTTCGCGCATTGGCGATGATGGCCTGCGCTGCCTGCACCTCGCGATAGTCGAAGTCGAGCAGCGCGCCCTCCTCGTCGATCGCCGACGCGCCGATGATGGCGTAATCGACCTTGAACTGGGTGATCAGGTTGTTCGCCGTCGATCCGATCACCGCGCCATCGCCGCGGCGTACCGTGCCGCCGGCTACAATCACCTCGATACGCGGATGCCGGTACAGCAGCATCGCAACGTTCAGATTGTTGGTGATGACCAGCAGATCCTCATGCGATGTCAGTGCGCTCGCGACTTCTTCAGTTGTGGTCCCGATGTTGATGAACAGCGAACAGCCATTGGGGATTTGTGCGGCGGCCGCGATGCCGATGGCTTTCTTCTCATCCGCCGCGACGAACCGCCGGGCCTCGTAAGCGAGATTTTCCACGCCGGAGGCGATGATGGCGCCGCCATGAACACGCGTCATCGACCGGCGGTCGCACAGGTCGTTGAGATCCTTGCGGATGGTCTGCGCGGAGACCTCGAACCGCCGCGCCAGATCCTCCACCGTCACGCGCCCGGACGTGCGCGCAATGTTCAGAATATCGGACTGGCGGTTGGACAACTCGGTCATTCAGCACCTTAACTCGTGTGAGCCAATGGTGCTGCCGTTGCCGCGTCCGGTCAACTTAACAATCGGTCCGGCGCGCGACGACCGCTGCACTTGGTTAAACCTGCCGTGCAGAGGGTCACACCGCCATCTTGCGATGCCGGATCGGCGAACCGAACGTCAGGCTCGCCGCGGCGTCGATGATGGTGTTGGTGTCGATTCCATAGTGCGCATAGAGATCGCCGATGGTGCCGGTCTGGCCGAACTTCTCCACGCCGAGCGCCTCGACGCGATGACCCTGCACGCTGCCGAGCCATGCCAACGTCGCGGGATGTCCATCGATCACGGTGATCAATCCGCAATCGCGCGGCAGCGGCGACAGCAGCCGCTCAATGTGGCTGGGCTCGCGCGGCCCGCCGGCACGGCGGAGCTTGCGTGATGCATTCCAGCCGGAATGAAGACGATCGGCCGAGGTAATCGCAAGGAGACCGATGTCCCGCCGTGACTCGCCGAGCAATCCCGTCGCCTCGATCGCTTCCGGCGCGACCGCACCGGTATAGGCGACCACCAACTCACAATTCGGTCCCGGCTTACGCATCCAGTAGGCGCCCGCCGCAATGTCCTGCTCCAACTCCGGGGTCATCGTGCGTTGCGGCTGGTCGAGCGTGCGCGTCGAAAGCCGCAGGTAGACGGAGCCGCCCTCGCCCTCATCGCGCTGCATGTGGTCGAAGCCCCAGCGCATGATGACCGCGAGTTCGTCCACGAACGCCGGCTCGAACGAGGCAAGTCCATCCTGCGCCATGCCAATGAGCGGCGTCGCAATCGACTGATGCGCGCCGCCCTCCGGCGCAAGCGTGATGCCCGACGGCGTCGCCGCCACCATGAAGCGCGCGTCCTGATAACAGGCGTAATTCAGCGCATCGAGACCGCGCTCGATAAAGGGATCGTACAGCGTGCCCACCGGCAGCAGACGCTCACCGTTAATCGAATGCGACAGGCCGAGCGCGGAGAGCATGATGAAGAGATTCATCTCCGCAATGCCCAGCTCCATATGCTGGCCCTTTGGCGAATAATCCCAAGCAAAGGTCGATGGGATCTTCTCCTTGCGGAACAGATCGGCCTTCTCTGCCAGCGCGAACAGACCGCGCCGATTGACCCATGCGCCGAGATTGGTCGAGACCGTGACGTCGGGTGAGGTGGTGACGATGCGTTCGGCCAGTTTGGTGTCGCCCCGCGCCAGTTCATTCAGGATCAGGCCGAAGCCCTGCTGTGTCGCCATGCGCGGCGTGAGCGTCACGCCGAGTTGCGCGGGGACTTCCACCTTCGGCGCCTCAAGCCGCCGCGCGCCGTCGCGCGCGAACGGCACATTCTTCAGGAAAGCCTCGATGCGCGCGGGCTCCAGCGCCAATCCCTCCAGCCGGTCCCACTCGTGTCCGGGCCGGATGTTCTGCTCGGCGCGAAACGTTTCCATCTGCGCCACGGTCATCAGCCCAGCGTGATTGTCCTTGTGGCCCTGAAACGGCAGACCGACGCCTTTGATAGTATAGGCGATGAAGCACACCGGGCGATCGTGATCGATCGCCTCGAACGCCTCCAGCATGCTCGCCATGTCGTGGCCGCCGAGATTCGACATGAGCGCCAGCAGTTCATCGTCGCTGCGCTTCTCGATCAGTTTCGTGACCGCGCCCTGATCGCCGATGTCGTCCAGCAGATGCTTGCGGAACGCGGCCCCGCCCTGAAAGCACAGCGCCGCGTACATCTGGTTCGGGCAGCTATCGATCCACTTGCGCAGCGCCCCCCCGCCCGGCTCGGCAAACGCCGCCTGCATCAGCTTGCCGTACTTTACGATCACCACGTCCCAGCCGAAATTGCGGAACATGGTCTCGAGCTTTTCCCACAGCCCTTCGCGGATCACTGCGTCGAGGCTCTGGCGGTTGTAGTCGATCACCCACCAGGTGTTGCGCAGGCCCTGCTTCCAGCCCTCCAGCAACGCCTCGAAGATGTTGCCTTCGTCGAGTTCGGCATCGCCGACCAGCGCGATCATGCGGCCTTCCGAGCGATCCTTCATCCAGCCGTGCGACTTGACGTAATCCTGCACCAGCGACGAGAACAGCGTTTGCGCCACGCCGAGTCCGACGGAGCCGGTGGAGAAATCCACGTCGTCGATGTCCTTGGTGCGCGAGGGATAAGATTGCACGCCCTTGAAGCCGCGAAAATTCTCCAGCTTCTCGCGGGTCTGCTGTCCGAGCAGATACTGGATCGCGTGAAACACCGGGCTGGCGTGCGGCTTCACCGCGACGCGGTCCTCCGGCTTCAGCACGCCGAAATAGAGCGCCGACATGATGGTCGCTAGCGACGCACTCGAGGCCTGATGGCCACCGACCTTGAGGCCATCGGAGTCGCTGCGCAGATGGTTGGCGTGATGAATCGTCCATGACGACAGCCACAGCGCTTTCCTGTTCAGCGCGTTCAGGATTTCCAGACGGGATGGATCGATCGGCATGGCGGTCACCAGCGGTTAAGACCCCGTCATGCTATCCCTCGGGCGATCCCGAAAAATCTCAAATCCTCTCGACTGGTAAGGCAATATTGGGATATCGTTTCAATAAGAGCATCCATTTACGGATTTCATCCCAATGACCGACCTCGATGCGATCGACCGTAAAATCCTTGCGATTCTGCAGGCCGACAGCCGCGTCACCATGCAGGATCTGGCGGATCGGGTCGGCCTGTCGGTGTCGCCCTGCCATCGGCGTGTGAAACTGCTGGAAGAGCGCGGCGTCATCACGCGCTACATCGCCATGGTCGATCAGAAATCAGTCGGGCTTCCGGTCAGCGTTTTCATCTCGATCAAGCTGGAACGGCAAAAAGAAGAAGACCTCAACCGTTTCGCGAAAGCGATTTCGAAATGGGAAGAAGTGCTGGAATGCTATCTGATGACCGGCAACCGGGATTACCTGTTGCGCGTCGTCACCGCCGACCTGCCGTCCTATGAAGCCTTCATCAAGACCAAACTGACGCGGCTCGACGGCATTGCTTCCATCGAATCCAGCTTCGCGCTCAGTCAGGTGAAGTACACCAACGCGTTGCCGGTCTAGGCAGCTAGTTCAGCGCCTTCAGCCACGCGCCGATCTCGCGCATCGCGTCGCCAGCCTTCGGCAGCAGTTTTCCCATGGTGATGAAACCGTGGAACTGGCCAGGATAGCTCCGGCAGGTGACCGGCACGCCGGCCTCGCCGAGCCGCCGGGCATACTCATCGCCCTCGTCTCGCAAAGGGTCCGCGCCCGCCGTCAGCACGAAGGCCGGCGGCAGACCTGCGAGTTTGTCCATCCGCGCAGGCGAGGCTTTCCAGTGCTCGCCGTCGGATGCCCCGAGATAGTGATTGCGAAACCACCGGATCACGGAATGGGTCAGCAACGCATCGGTCTCGGGTTCGCGGTGCGAGGGATGCGTCATCGCGAAGTCGGTGGCGGGATAGATCAGGACCTGACCGGCAATTTTTGGCCCCGCTTCCTGCGCATGGATCGCGACCACCGCTGCCAGGTTGCCGCCGGCGCTGTCGCCGCCCACAAGCAGCCGCGCCGCGTCGATTCCCAACTGGCGGGCGTTCGTTGAAATCCACACCGTCGCAGCGATCGCATCGTCGACCGCCGCGGGAAACTGGTGTTCCGGCGCCAGACGGTAATCGACCGAGATCACGATGAGCTGGCCTTCGTCGGCCAGCGTCCGGCACACCACATCATGAGAATCGAGATTGCCGATCACCCAGCCGCCGCCATGAAAAAATACCAGACACGGCGACAGTCCATCGGACTGCCGGAGCGTCAACGGCCTATAGATGCGCGCGGGAATATCTCCCGCCGGTCCCGGCACCGACAGCGAGTCCACCGACGCGATCTTCGGCGGCTCGGGCTGCGACACCGCGCGGGCGGCGAGATACATCTCACGAGCCTCTGCCGGCGACAGCGTTTCATAGGGAGGACGCCCTGCCGCACGGAAGGCGGCGAGAACGGCGGCGGCATCGGGATCGAGCGTGACCGGCATGGTGGCTCCTCAAACCTGCAGGGTATCTCCACCCTTCAGGTCGAGAATTTCGCGTGCTTCGTCGGGCGATGCAACCTCCAGGCCGAGGCCTTCGATGATCTTGCGCGCGAGGCGAACCTGCTCGGCATTGGACTCCGCCATGCGGCCCGGCGCGGCCCACAGTGAATCCTCGAGGCCGACGCGGATGTTGCCGCCCATCGCCGCCGACATTGCCGCGATCGGCAACTGGTTGCGCCCGGCTCCCAGCACCGACCAGACATACTGATCGCCGAACAGTCGATCCGCCGTGCGCTTCATGTGCAACACATCCTCCGGATGCGCGCCCGTACCGCCCTGCAATCCGAATACGGTCTGAATGAACAGCGGCGCCTTCACCAGCCCCTGATCCAGAAAATACTTCAGGTTATAAAGATGCGCGGTGTCGTAGCACTCGAACTCGAAGCGCGTGCCGCTGCCCGACAGCGCATTCAGCACATACTCGATGTCCGCGAATGTATTGCGGAACACGATGTCCTTGTTCTCGACATGCTTGCGCTCCCACTCGTGCTCAAAAGTCTTGAAGCGGTTGAGCATCCCGAAGAACGCGAAATTCATCGATCCCATGTTCAGCGAGGCGACTTCCGGCTTGTAGACCGCCGCCGGGCGAACGCGCTCGTCCACCGTCATCGTTGGCGATCCGCCGGTGGTGAGATTGATGACCGCGTTGGAGCGCTGCTTGATGATCTTGAGAAACGGCGCGAACGCCTCCGGGCTTTGATCCGGCTGGCCGGTCTTCGGATTGCGCGCATGAAGATGCACGATGGCCGCACCCGCCTCCGCAGCACCAACGGCCGCGTCGGCGATCTCCTGCGGCGTCACCGGCAAGGCCTTGGACATCGACGGCGTATGGATCGCGCCAGTGACGGCGCAGGTGATGATGATTTTACGGCTCATTTTCTTGTCTTTCATTTTGTAGGTTGATCGATCACAGGATGGGCGAACAGAAATCAGTCGGCTTGTCTCGCCTTGTGCGCGGCCAGCGCCGCTAGCCGCTCGTTGCGGCGGGTGGTGAGCCTGACTATGCGATCCGGCGCCGGCTGATGCGGCCAAGCCGCGATGACGCGATCGACATTCGGGCTTTGATAAACCTCCGGGCCCGCGGCTTCCGCCGCCAGTTCTTTATAGAAGCCTGTGTAGCGCGCGCAATAATCCGGTATGCCGCCCGGCGCGTTCAGTTCGATGGTCTCGAACGGCCCGAGGAACGACCACCGCAACCCGAGGCCGTCCTTGACGGTATGGTCGAGGTCTTCGGCAGACATATAGCCCTCGCCCACCAGCCGAAACGCTTCCGCCAAAAGCGCGCCCTGCAAGCGGTTGAGCACGAAGCCGTTGATCTCCTTGTTGACCGTCACTGGCACTTGCCCGATGTCGCGATAGATCTCGCGCGCGCGGCTGATCGTGTCCGGCGAGGTCCAGGGCGCACCGCAAAGCTCGACCAGCGGCACCAGATGCGGCGGGTTGACCGGATGGCCGACGAGACAGCGCGCGCGGCCTTTGAGATTTTCCGTAAAGCGCGAGGCAACAATGGCGGAAGTGGACGACGCCAGCAGAGCATTCGCAGGCGCAAGCCGGTCGAGCTCGGCGAACAGCGCGATCTTGTCCTCGATTTTCTCGGGGCCGTTTTCCTGAACGAACGCGACGTCCTTCACCGCATCGGCGAGGCTTGCCGCCACCGAAATGCGCGACGCCGCACCGTCGGGATCATTCGCAAGCCCATGACGGTTGAGCGCGCGCAACTCATCGCGAATCAGGCCGGGCGCGGCGCTCAACGTCGGGGCATGGGGGTCGGTCAATCGCACAGTCCATCCCGCGCGGGCGAAGATCGCCGCCCAGGCCCGTCCGATCAGACCCACTCCGACAATTGCGACAGTCTTGTTGTCAGGCATGCGTTTCTTCTTTCTTTTAAAGCCAGAGCACCTTGCGGCGCAGATCGAGATCGTCGCGCAACGCTTTCGACGGACCTTCGTGAATGATGCGACCGCGCTCCAGCGCCACCGTGGCGTCGGACAATGCCAGCGCCAGATCGAGGTGATGGTCGACGATGATGATGGCGACCTCCTTGCGCAGGCGATCGAACGCCTCGAACAGTTGCTCGACCACGGCCGGCGCCAGCCCCTCGAACGGCTCATCGAGCAACAGCACCCGCACGTCGCCGGAGAGAGCGCGGGCCACCGCGACCATCTGCTGTTCGCCGCCTGAGAGATAATCCGCCGGACTGTCCAGCCGCTCGCGAATACGCGGGAAGTATTCGTAGACCCGCTCGCGGGTCCAGTGCACGCCGTTGCCGGTCTGCCGCTTCAATCCGCCGAGTTCGAGATTGTGCTCGACGCTCATCCCGGCAAAGAGACCGCGTCCCTGCGGCACATAACCGATGCCGAGACGCGCACATTCGGCGGAGGCGCGTCCGACCAGTTCGGCGTCGGCCAGCTTTATCGATCCGTTCGATGCCGGCGCGATGCCGACCAGCGTTTTCAGCAGCGTCGATTTACCGGCGCCGTTGCGGCCCAACAGCGCGATGATTTCGTTGTTGTGCAGCGTGAAGTTGACGCCGTTGAGGATATGGCTCTTGCCGTAAAACGTATCAACGCCGTCCACCGTCAGCAGCGCGCTGGCCTTGGCGGAGGTTTCGCGCGGCTTCGCCGCCACGGCTGCGGCTCCCGAGCCGATATAGATGTCCTGAACCTTCTTGCTGCTGCGCGCATCGTCCACGGTGCCGTCGAGCAGCACCCGGCCTTCGTTCATCACCGTGACATGATCGGCGAGCGCAAACACCCGGTCGATGTCATGCTCCACCAGCAGCACCGGCAGATCGGACGAAATGCGCTTGATGATCGCGCCAATGCGCTCGCGCTCAGCGGCGGCAAGGCCCGCAAGCGGTTCGTCCAGCAACAGCACGCGCGGCGCGGTGGCCAGCGCGACGCCCATATCGAGCAGCCGCTGGCCGCCATAGGACAGCGCGCCGGCTTCCGCCTTCTCGATGCCCGCGAGACCCAGATAGCGGATGACCTCGTCGGTCTCGCGGTTGATGGCGTCAATGGATAGCGCGTTGGTGAAAGGATCGAATCTTCGAGGGTGCCGCGCCTGCACCGCAAGGCGAATGTTCTCGCCAACACTCAATTGGGGAAAGAGATTGGTGATCTGGAATGAGCGGCCAATGCCGGCTTCGGCAATCTCTTCCGGCGTGTGACCGGCAATGGGCTTGCCCATCAGCGTGGCTTCGCCCTCATCCGGCGGAAACATGCCGGACAGCAGATTGAACGCCGTGGTCTTGCCCGCGCCGTTGGGGCCGATCAGCGCGTGGAGCGTTTTGTCCGCGATCGAAATATCGATGCCCTGCACCGCCTTGATACCGCCGAAACTCTTGACCATGTCGCGGGCGGCCAGCACCGGGCCCTCAACGGCGGCTTTCGGCCGCAGAAATTCCGGCAGCGGCAGCGCCTCGATTTTGCGGGCCGACATCGCCGCGTCTTCGGTGACCTTCTTGCGGAACGGCGCCAGCAATCGCTCGCCGACACCGATCAGGCCTGTCGGCGAGAATACGATGAAGCCGACGAAGACAAGACCGAACCAGAGCAGCCAGTTTTCGGTGTAGATGCCGAAAAATTCGCGGAACAGAATAAAAAACAGCGCGCCGAGCGCGGGCCCGAGAAAGCTGCGCATCCCGCCGATCACGACCATCGCGAGCAACTCGCCGGAGAACGCCACTGAAATCGGATCGGCCGAGGTCATGCGGTTCTTGTAAAGCAGCAGGATGCCGGCGAGCCCGGTCAGCGCCGCGGACAGCACGAACGCCGCGAGCTTGTAGCGATTGGTCGGATAGCCGAGAAAACGCGCGCGCTGCTCGTTTTCGCGAACCGCCACCAGCACCGTGCCGACGGTCGAATTGTGGAAGCGCCACAGCAGCACCAGCACCGCGAAGGCGATGGCTGCGACGAACCAGTAATACGTGACCGACGAATCCAGATTGAGGCCCAGGATCGACGGGCGAACGATGCCGCCAAGGCCGTTCTCGCCGCCGGTCACGTCGGTCCACCGGAACGACACTGAATAAAGCATCGCGGCGAGCGCCAGCGTCAGCAGGGAGAAATATACGCCGCGCCGCCGCAGGATCAGAAATCCGAACGGAACGGCAACCACCACAATAATCAGAGTGGCTCCGATCGCCGGGCCGAAAAACGAGTCCGGCATCAGGTTGCGCTGAAGCAACCCCGCGGCATAGGCTGCGAGCCCAAACCATGCACCGTGACCGAACGACACCAGCCCGGTGTGGCCGACGAGAATATTCAGCGCCATGCAGGCGATGCCGAACACAACGACTTCCGTCGCCGATGTCATGGTCAGGCCGAGCGCAATCAGTATCGATGGCAGGACAAGCAGACCAATGGCGGCGATCAGAAGCGGAACGGGAATACGCTTGAGCATGGCAGGTCGCCTCACTCGAAGCGGGTGATGCGCTCGCCGAACAGACCGCGCGGCCTGAACACAAGCACCAGAAGCATCAGAAGATAGATCGCGGCGGTGGACGCAGCCGAATAGCCGATGCCGACCATCACGCCCTTCACCAGCCCGACCAGCAAGGCCGCGACGACGACGCCCCAGAACGAGCCGAGGCCGCCGATCACCACCACGACGAAGGCCGGCGTGATGATTTCATTGCCCATCGCCGGATGCACCGCATAGATCGGCGCGAGCAGCACGCCCGCCAGCCCCGCGAGGCCGATGCCGAGTGCAGCGACAGCCGACATATAAGGCTGCAATGAAATTCCGAGCGCGCCCACCATATCCGGATTCTGCACGCCGGCCTGCACGACGCGGCCGAACGCCGTCAGCCGCAGCAGCATCCACAATCCGGCGACGCAGGCGGCCGCGATGCCGAGCAACACGACGCGGTAGAACGAATAGATGAAGGTGCCGACCACGACCTGCCCGCGCAGTGCGTCCGGTATCGAGTACGACAGCGGCGGCGCGCCGAAGATCATGCGCAGCGCCTGCTCCGCCACCATTGCAAGCCCGAATGTCAGCAGCAGCGAAAGAATGGGATCGGAACGGTAGAACCTGGTGAACAACAGCCTCTCGATGACGACGCCGAGTAGCGCCACCGCCACCGGCGAAAACACCAACGCACCGCCGAACCCCAGATAAGGCGAGATCACCAGCGTGAGATATGCGCCGATCGCAAAGAACGCGCCGTGCGCGAGATTGACAATGCCGCCGAGCGAGAAGATCAGCGACAACCCCAGCGCGATCAGCAGATAGTAAACGCCGTCGAGCAGTCCGTTCAGAACCTGCTGCGCGAGCAAAATGCCGGACATGGTCGTCGCCCCGCAATCGATGGGCCACGCATCGCGCGTGCCGGAAAACAAGAAGGATGAAGAGCGCGCCCTCCGGGATCACCCGGAGGGACGCATCAAGTTGGCTTCAGGACGGGAACGTACAACTGTTCTCTTCTTTGGTAGCCGCGATGATTTCGAGATCCTCGTTCGGGCCGGGCACCGGACCGCTCGACGAGAAGATGTCCCACTGGTTCTTGACCTGCGCGGCAGGCAGCGCCTTCACCGCATACATCTCATGCATCAACTGATGATCGGAGGCGCGGAAGTAACCCGGCCGCGTCTTCAGGAGATCAAACTTCGCGCCCTTCTCGAAGTGTTCGATGATCTTCGGCGATTCGGCCGACTTCAGGTCGTTGACGGCCTGCGCCACGATCTTGGTCGCGATGTAATCGCCCCACGCCTGATTTTCCGGCGGCTTGTTGTACTTCTTCACAAATGCGCCGACGAAAGCCTTGGTGCCGGGGGTGTCGATCAAGTGATGCCAGACCACCGGCCATGTGCCGACGAAATTGCCCTTGCCCGCCGCCCAGGCCAGTGCGGTATCGAAGCCGAAGCCGCCGACCGGATAGGTCAGCCCGAATTCGGCATACTGCTTGAGGAAGTTAGTGATCTGGTTTCCGGCGAGATTGATCACGACGAGGTCCGGCTTGGAATCGCGGATCTTGAGCAGATAGGCCGAGAAGTCCGTGGCGTCGGTCGGCACCAGATCGTCGCCGGCGAACTGCCCGCCATTGCCTTCCATGAACCGCTTGGCGACACGCAACAGATCGTGGCCGAAAGCATAGTCCGCCGTCAGCGAATACCACTTCTTGCCCTTGACCAGGCCTTCCTGAAGGAACGAGCGGCCGACCGTCTTCACATACATCGAGTTCTGCGACTCGACATGGAACATGTAGCGCTGGCAGTCCTTGCCGCGCAGCGCGTCGGAGTTACCGCCGGTATTGATGAACAGCGTCTTGTTGCGCGATGCCACCTGCGCGATGGTGAGGCAGGACGCCGACGAAATCTCGCCGATGATGCAGGCGACCTTGTCGCGCTCGATCATGCGTTCGGCCTTGGTGGAGGCAGTCTGCGGATTAACCGAGTCTTCCTTCAGCACTTCGACCTTGCGGCCCATCATGCCGCCCGCCGCGTTGATTTCCTCGACGGCAAGATCCACCGCCATCACGGCATATTCTCCGAGCGGGCCGAGAAAGCCCGTACGCGGGGTCAAATGACCGATTCGAATGACGTCGGCGGATTGCGCGCGCAGGATTGACGGCGCGGAGATTCCGGATACCAGCGCGAGGCCGCCAGCGGTCTTCAGCAAACTACGTCGCGTGAATTTGTCCTTGGTCAACATAAGCCATCCTCCCTGTGACGGCCGCGTTTCGCGGCGCTTATTTCCGGCAGGGCGTTGCGCGTCTTGTCGGCGCTTATATCGCTTGCCGTGATCTGTGATCACACTTAGACTGACAAAGGAGAACGATGTTGTCGAGTCCCTTGTTTCGCTTTTTGCACGTCCCGCAGGATCAACGGTCATGAACCGCCCCGCCGCGCTTGATCTGGTTGAACCGCTTGACCGTCAGACACTTGGCGGACGCGCCTATGCGCAACTTTCAGATTTGCTGATTTCCGGCCGGATGGCGCCCGGCGAAAAAATCTCGCTACGCCAGGCAGCCGAGGTGCTCGGCGTCTCTATCATGCCGGTGCGCGAAGCCGTCTCGCGGCTGGTCGCCGATGGCGCGCTCGAAGTCACGCCGAACCGCGCAGTGCGCGTGCGCGTGATGACTGCAGCGCAGTTTCGCGATCTCACGCAAGCCCGCATCGCCATCGAGGGACACGTCGCGGCGCTCGCGGCCAAGAATCGCAACGATACCGATCTGAAATCGATCGCGCGGACGGAAGCGGCGATGCGCGCCGAAAGCCGTGCGGCCAAGCCAAACCTGCCGCGCGCGGTCGAGTTGAACAAGTCATTCCACTTCGCGGTCTATGAAGCGGCGCATTCGGCAACGCTGGTGGAAATCATCCGCGCGCTTTGGCTCAAGGCGGGGCCGGTTATCAATCTCGATCTGCGCGCCAATCCGGAACGCTTGGCAAAGGGAGACGCGGTGCGCTTCCACGCCGGAGTGCTTGCTGCCATCAAGGCGGGTGACGAAGCCGGCGCACGTAAGGGAATCGCGGCGGACATCGACAACGCGGCGGAAGTGATACTGTCGCGTGGCGGCCTCGCCGAACAATAATTGCTATCGCTGGAGACGACATGAACCTCGATATCAAGGGACTTCGGGTGCTGGTGACGGCAGGCGCCAACGGAATCGGCCTCGCCATCGCGCGGGCCTTTGCCGGCGAAGGCGCCAAGGTTCACGTTTGCGACGTGGACACGACCGCCCTCACCGCGCTGAAAACGAGCGATCCTGCGCTGACGCAAACGATCTGCGACGTTGCGGACCGCGCCGCCGTGAAGGTGCTGTTCGCGGAAGCTACCACCGTCCTCGGCGGGCTCGATGTGCTGGTCAACAACGCCGGCGTCGCCGGACCGACGGCAAAGGTGGACGAGATGAATCCCGAAGATTGGGATCGCTGCCTCGAAATCTGCCTGACCGGACAATTCAACTGCACGCGGCTGGCGGTGCCGCTGCTGCGTGAGAGCAAGAACGCATCCATCGTCAACATTTCTTCTGCGGCAGGCCGTCTCGGTTTTGCCATGCGCTCGCCCTATGCCGCCGCCAAATGGGGTGTAATTGGCTTCACCAAATCCCTGTCCATCGAACTCGGCCCGGATAACATCCGCGTCAACGCAATCCTGCCGGGCCTCGTTGCGGGCGACAGGCAACGGCGCGTGCTGGAAGCCAAGGCACAGCAGCGCGGCATATCGTTTTCGGAGATGGAAAAGACCGCGTTCTCTTACACCTCCATCAAGGATTATGTGACGCCACAACAGATCGCGGACCAGATCGTCTTCATGTGCAGTCCGCGCGGCAAGACGATCTCCGGACAGGCCATCTCGGTGTGCGGCGATACGCAGATGCTGGGTTAGACCACAAAACCACGCCGTTCATGCGGCAATATCGGCGAAACAAGCCGATGGCTATTGCGCCCGGAAGGGCGCATTGTGTCCCTGCACGCAATTCGCTGCACAAGCGCCGCGCCCGAGGCGTTCGAATTCGCTGAGAGTTCGAAGAATCAAGTCCTCTTCCTCGTACACCACGCCGACCGCGAACCTTGCCAGCCAGCGGCGCGGGCGACGATCCACCGGACAATGAGGACAACAGCAATGACGATTAGCCAAGGCTCCTTCCAGTCCTACGATTACAACCGGATGGTCGTGCTCTTCACCGTGATGGATGAGCAGACGGAAGTACCGTGTGCGATCAGCACCACAGCGATGGACGACATCGAAGGCACCAAATCGACCAAGCCGGAGCAACGCGAAGCCCAGTACATGCGACTGCGCGCCAAAATCGACGCGCGCGCCGAAGCGAAGGTCCTCGCCACCGAGTTTGAAGGCCATCCGCCGAGCATCGTTCTGCGCAGCATCGACTTCCGCACATAACGCGGCGGCTGCCTGAAATACCTCGCGAAAAACCCGAAGATTAAGTCGTCGGCATCCTCATGCGTTTCGTTATGCGAGCGCGGAAAGCGTCCACGCATCTAACTCTGCGACAATTTGCCAGGCGCTTTGCGTTGCAGCAAATTGCCTAATCATCCGATGTTTAACATCGGATGATTGCAATCCCCGTTTCCTGCGTGCTAGCGTTTTGGCGCGCCGCTCCAAGACGGCGATTGGGAGACTGAGCGTTGGCCAAGGCGACCACCCGGTTCATCGTCAAACGCGCCAAACCCGGCCGCATTCATGAAGTGCTGTCCACGCTTGGCACCGAGATTGCGCGCGATCTCATTGCCGTTGGCGCGGCGCTACCGCCCGAACCGGATCTCGAAGCCCGGTTTGGCGTCGGCCGCGGCGTCATCCGCGAGGCGATCAAAACCCTCGCTGCAAAAGGACTTGTCAGTGTGGGTCCCCGTCATGGCACGCGCGTGCTGCCCCGCCATGACTGGAGCCTGCTCGACCGCGACGTCCTGAGCTGGCTTGTCGGCAAAGGCGACCCGGATCGCGAACTGCTTCTGGAAATTCAGGAAGTGCGCTCGATCATCGAGCCGGCCGCAGCCGCGCTGGCTGCCGAACGTGCGACAAGGACCGACCGCCAACGCATCAACGCCGCGCTGGTCGCCATGGAAACATCGCACGATCAGGACAGCGCCATCGCCGCTGACAAGGCGTTCCATCTTGCGATTCTGGATGCCACGCACAATCGCGTATTTCAGGGCTTCCGCAGTGCGATCGACACGATCCTGAGCACAGTCTTTCTTGTGGCCGTCGGCAGCGTCGGCTGGTTCGACGACAACCTTCCCAATCACGCCGCTGTGGCCCGCGCCATCGACGAAGGCAACGCCCGCAAGGCGCGGATCGCCATGGAGCAGGTGCTGGGATTCACCAAGACCAAGCTGTCGAAGAAGAAGCCCGGCACCGTTCGGGTTTTACCGAACCCGCGCGCGGCCAAGCCGAAGATCAAGAGGAAGCAAGATGTATCGTGATATGAAGGGCTCCGCCCACGTCCTCGCATCGCCGGAGATCGCAGTCGTCGCGATTCCGGAAGACGAGCGCGTCTGGGTGCCGCAAGCGCCCGACGTCTGGTTCCGTCCGCTAATGCTCAACACCCGGCAGGGCCAGTGGTGCAATCTGCTGCGCGTGCGCCGATCCGGCGTGCTGTCGCGGCATCTGCATCCGAATCCGGTCCATGGCTTCGTCCTCAAGGGCAAATGGTTCTATCGCGAGCATAAATGGGTCGCCACCGAGGGCTCGTATGTGTTCGAGCCGCCGGGTGAAATTCACACCTTGGTAGTGCCGGAAGACACCACCGAGATGATCACCTTCTTCAACATTCAGGGATCGATGGTGTATCTGGACGAACAAAATAAGCACGTCGGCTATGAGGACGTGTTCACCAAGATCGATATGTGCCGCGCGCATTACGAGGCCAGCGGCCTCGGTCGCGATTACGTCGACCAGTTCGTGCGCTGATGATGGACACGGCAACCATCCCGCGCGCGACCACGTCCGGCGCCTGGGCGTCGATCTGGTATTCCGGAAAGCGCGTGCTTGTGACCGGCGGCACATCCGGTATCGGTGCCGGCATTGCGCGCGGTTTCATCGAGGCCGGCGCAATTGTCACCGTGGCCGGCGTCGGCGACGCCGAAGTCTCGGCCGCTGCTTCCGATCCCGTGTTGAGCAAGGCGCGCGCGCACCAGCTCGACGTCCGCGACGGCGACGCCGTTAAAGCGCTTATCAGTTCGCTCGACGGCCTCGATGTGTTGGTCAACTGCGCGGGCGTCATCCGCCGCGGCGAAGAGCTCGACCCCGAGGTTTTCCAGTCGGTAGTCGACATCAATCTCAACGGAACCATGCGCATGTGCGCGGCGGCGCGGCCGCTGCTGGCGCATTCCAATGGGGCAATCGTCAATCTCGCATCGATGCTGTCGTTCTTTGGCGGCGGCCTTGTTCCGGGATATGCCGCCAGCAAGGGCGGTATCGCGCAACTGACGAAATCTCTTGCCATCGCCTACGCCGGCGACGGCATTCGCGTCAACGCCATCGCACCCGGATGGATCGAAACGCCCCTCACCTCGGCGCTGCAAAGCGACGAAAGCCGCAGCAAGCCCATTCTCGATCGCACGCCGCTGGGCCGTTGGGGCAAGCCGGCGGACCTTCTGGGCGGCGTACTTTATCTGTGTTCGCCAACTGCATCGTTCGTCACCGGAACCGTTCTCACAATCGATGGAGGATACGCCATCGCATGACAGCAACGTCAGCGTGTGGCGACGTGCCGCGTATTGGTGAGACCGATCGCGTTTAATCTAAAGGCTGCTGAACAACAAAGCCGCCTGCAAGAAAACGACAACAAGACGGGCCGAACGATCGGCCGCAGGGAGGTTACGTGCTGGTCACGCCCAGTCGAAAGGTTCAACCGAGATGGCTCGTGCGGGGGTTCAACTCGATCGCGGGCACCGCGATGTTTGTCGCGCCCCTGCTTGTTCTGGTGATCCTGTGGGCCGTCGCGGTGCCGCTGTTCCAGATCAATCCGCGCGTCTTCCCGTCGCTCGGTTCGGTCGGCAGCGCCGGACTTGAGTCGATCCGTGACGGGACGCTCATCAGTCATGTCGGCGCGAGCCTGCTCCGTGTCGGGCTGGGAACGCTAATCGGCATCGTCACAGCCGTACCGCTCGGCATCGCGATGGGCGTCAGTCCCGCGGTCTCCACATTCCTGACGCCGCTGTTTCGTTTCTTCTCGGTGCTGGCCGGCATCGCATGGATCCCTATCGCGACGTTGTGGTTCGGCTACGGCTTCGGCGCGATCATCTTCGTGATTTTCAACGCGGTATTCTTCGTTGTCGCCTACAACACCCTGCTCGGCGTCTCGACTATTCCTCATGCATTGCGCAACGCCGCCGCCTCGCTCGGCGCGGGTCGCTGGGCGCTGTTGACGCAAGTCCTGCTGCCTGGCGCGCTGCCGAACATCGTTACCGGAATTCGCACTGGCCTCGGCTTCGCATGGCGCGCGCTGATCGCGGCCGAGATGATCGCGACCAATGTCGGCCTCGGCTACATGCTGTTCGTCGCCCGCGATTTCTACCGCACCGAAGTCATCGTGCTCGGCATGATCGTCATCGGCGTCATTTGGCTGCTGATCGATCGTTTGCTGCTGGTGCCGCTTGAACGCTCGACCATTGAGCGTTGGGGCATGGTGAGGCGCGCATGAACATTGTCCTCAAAAGCTGGAGCGCCTACACGCGGATGACCGCCCGCTGGCCGGGTGTTGCCGCCATCGTTCCGTTCATTCCCCTGGTGCTGCTGTGGACCGCGATCGTCGAAGCCGGCGTATTTCCCCGCGCGTTCCTGCCGGGGCCTGTCGATGTCATGAAATCGTTCGTGACTCTCACATATAAGGGCATCCTGCCGGACTACCTTCAGGACAGCCTGATCCGGCTGATCACCGGGGCGGCGGTTGGCATGGCTCTTGGCATTCCGCTGGGTATCCTGATCGGCACCAGCCGCTGGGCGCATCGCGCGTGCTGGCCGGTGCTGCTGTTCTTCCAGGCCATCGGCGATATCGCGTGGCTGCCGATCCTGCTGATCTGGTTCGGTTTCGGCCTCACCACCATGACGTTCGTGATCGTCTACACGGTCCTGTTTCCGGTAGTGCTCAACACAGTGCTCGGTGTCGAGTCCGTGCCGCGCGATCTGGCGCGCGCCGCCCGCAGCCTCGGCGCATCGCGCGCGCGCGTTCTATGGGAAGTCACCCTGCCCGGCGCGCTGCCCAACATCATCACCGGTTTGCGCAACGGGCTCGGTTATGGCTGGCGTGCGCTGATCGCCGTGGAAATTATCGTCGGCACCAGCGGCATCGGGTTCATGATGTTCGACGCGCGCCGTGCCGGCTCCACCGTCGAGATCGTTCTCGGCATGATCATTCTCGGACTGCTTTGGTACATCGTGGACGCATGGATTCTCGCGCCGATCGAGCGCGCAACCGGCAAACGCTGGGGACTGGTGACATCATGAGCATGCTTTCAATCCGCAATCTCGCGAAAACTTACTTCGATCCCTATGCCGGAGAACACGTCAACGCCGTGCATGACGTCTCGCTCGACGTCGAACAGGGGGAATTCGTTTCGGTCGTCGGGCCATCGGGCTGCGGCAAGACCACGATCCTCAACATGATCGCGGGCTTCATTCCGCACTCAGGCGGAGAAATCCTGCTCAATGGCAAGGCGATCGACGGTCCCGGCCCGGAGCGCGGCGTGGTGTTCCAGTCGTTCGCGTTGTTTCCCTGGAAGACCGTGCTCGACAATGTCGGCTTTGGCCCGAAGATGCGCGGCGTTCCGAAAGCCGAACGCGACAAGATCGCCCATGAATATCTTGCGCTCGCCGGCCTGACCCATGCTGCGAACCGCTACCCCAACGAACTGTCCGGCGGCATGCAGCAGCGCGTCGGCGTGGTCCGCGCGCTCGCCAACAATCCGGCAGTACTGCTGATGGATGAGCCATTCGCAAGCGTCGATGCACAAACTCGCATGACGCTTCAGGAGGAACTCACCCGCATCTGGCAGGAGCGCCGCCCGACAGTCATCTTCATTACGCACGACGTGCCGGAAGCGGTGTTTCTCGCCAACCGCGTCGTCGTGCTCTCCAAGGGCCGCGTTCTCGACCAGATCAAGGTCGACCTGCCCCGCCCGCGCGTCTGGGACAACCTGATCGAGGACGACACGTTCAAGCGGTTGTCCGCGCAGGTGCTGCAAATGGTGCGCTCCGCATGAGCCTTGCGTCCGAAGCCCTGCGTTCGACCAAAGCCCGCGTCGTGCTCGGCGTGATCGCTGCGTGGCTCGGCTTCCAGCTCTGGCTGACGATGGCCGCACCCGCGAAAGTGTCGCCCGAACTCGCGGGCAGCTCCGAGAAGGTCAATGTGCAGATCGAACTGCCTTTCACGCCTGAACGGTTTCACGTTCTCGCGTTCCAGCAATATGGAAGGGTCTCCGGTGCGGATGGCCATTCGATAGAACTGCGTGGTGTCAAACGAACGGATCTCAACGCGGTTGCCCGGCCTTACTGGGTGACGAGCGTCGGGCCGATAAAAGAGGGAGGATGAACATGAAACGACTACTGATGCTTGGCGCGGCATTGATTCTGGCATGCGCGCCCGCGCAAGCGCAGACCATGGTGAAACTGAAAGCCGGCATGGTCACCGGCATCGATCAGATCGGGCTTCCGATCGCACTCGAGCGCGGCTTCTTTGAAAAGAACGGCCTTGATGTCACCATCGCACGCCCCTACGCAACCGGCGTCGATGCACTCAACGCGTTGCAAGCCGGCGAAAGCGACATCGTCCAAGTCGGCGTGCCGATGATCGGCGCGGTGTTGCGCGGGATGGATCTCGTCGCACTCGGCAATTACAGCGGCAACGCGACCAAGGCGGGCTCCGACGCCACCATGGCAGTCATCGCCCGCGAAGGCGCGGGAATCGTCAAAGGCGACCTCGCGAGCCTGAAAGGCAAGAAAATCGCAGCCTCGTTCGGCACCATCAACCATCTCTATATTCTGGCGATCCTCGAAAAGGCCGGTCTGAAGCCTGAGGACGTTACGCTGGTCAACACGCCGCCGCCGGATATGACGGTCGCGCTGCTTGCCAAGGGCATCGACGCCTTTTCGGCATGGGATCCGTGGCCGATCGTCGCCGGGAAGGATATTCCGGGCTCCATCGAGGTCATTCGCGGCGGCGACGTGATTTCATATCTCGGCTTTAACGTCGCGTTGCGGCCGTGGATCGAGAAGAACGGCGAGACCATCGAGAAATTCCTAGCCGCCGTCTCCGAAGCCGACCAGTGGATGCGCAAGAATCCGAAACTGGCCGCGCAGGTCGCCACGCGCTGGATTCCCGGCCTCAAGCAGGAAATTGCCGAGGCCGCGATGCAGTTCAACATCCAGCAGGCCGACCGGCGCCTGTCGGCGAACAACTTTCGCGCTCTCTGGAGTGCGGAGGATCGGCTCAATCGGCTGGGAATCCTGAAGACCACGTTCGACGTCAACAAGCACATCGAACCAAAGCACATCCTGAAGGTGATGAAGGATAAGCCCGAACTGTTCGCCGATCTGCCGCCGATCCCGGCAAACGTGGCGATCGGAGCGGGTTACACATTCAAGCCCTGAGACTTGCAAGCCTGAGAGCTTATCCTCAAGAAAATGCGGCGGGTGGATCTGATCCACCCGCCGCATTCCTGATCGATGTGCAGGCCGCCTCGACAGGTGATTACAAAACCAGCCAGCAACCCATCTACGCCTAATGAAACAACTTCATCGCGTTGACGAGCGTCTGCGCGACGCCCGCCAGCAACGGAATGCCGGCGATGCTCCACGCCAGCGCAAGTTGCAACGTTCCGGTTTTACGAACTTCCACGTTCTGCATGATTGTTATCCTTTATGTTCCCGGCAAACTGCCGCCGACTTCAAACCAGCGGTTGGCCCGTACAGCGCATTTGCTTTTGCGTATCATGGTGTTCGATGCCCGACGGATGCTTCAATCCGGTATTCCGCAGGGATGAAGCATCCGACCGAAGCATCTGTGAGTGGTCCTATGAGCCGGCCGCCGCCTGTGCACCTGACGGTAAGGCATCGGTATCCGCCTCCTTGACCATGTGATGACGCTTGTCGACGGCCTTGACGAGGGCATTTGCGATAAAGCCGATCACGAGAAGACCCGCCATGATGTACATCGTGACGTTGTAAGCCTGCGCTTTCGGCACACCATGCGTGATATTGTACTCACGAATGTAGTTGATCAGCACCGGACCAGCGATGCCCGCGGCCGACCAGGCCGTCAACAGGATGCCGTGGATAGCGCCGACATATCGCGTTCCGAACATATCGCGCAGATAGGCCGGAACCGTCGAGAAGCCACCGCCGTACATACTGACAATGATCAGGAAGCAGATCACGAACAGGACGACGTTTCCGTTTCCGCCTGCATAAGGCACGGTCACATACAGGATGAAGCCGAGCGTCATGTAGACGAAGTACGTGTTCTTGCGCCCGATGTAATCAGACAGCGAAGCCCAGCTGAAACGTCCGCCCATGTTGAAGAGACTCATGAGGCCGACGAGTCCGGCTGCCGCGATCGCAGTAATATGACCGGGGAACATTTCCTGGCTCATCGCGGACGCCTGTCCAAGCACACCGATGCCGGCCGTCGTATTGACGAACAGAACAATCCAGATGAGCCAGAACTGCGGCGTCTTGACCGCGTCATAGACGTAGACGTCATTCTTGGTGATGAGCTTGGACGCCGTCGTGGCAGGCACGTAGCCCTCCGGCTTCCAGCCGGGCGCCGGAACGCGCACGATCAACGCACCGAACATCATGAAGCAGAAGTAGACGCAGCCGAGAACAACGAAGGAGCTGAAAACCCCGACGTCGGTCGGGCCGGAAAACTTGCTCATCAGCCAGACCGAGAGTGGCGAGGCAATCAACGCGCCGCCACCGAAGCCCATGATCGCCATGCCCGTCGCCATGCCGGGACGATCGGGAAACCATTTCATCAGCGTCGAGACCGGCGAGATGTAGCCGATGCCCAGTGCGCAGCCGCCGATCACGCCGTAGCCGAGATAGATCATCCAGAGCTGGTGATACTTCACGCCCAGCGCGGAAATCAGGAAGCCGCTGGCCCAACAGATGCCCGCCGTAAACATCGCCTTGCGCGGACCGCCTTCTTCAACCCAGCGCCCGAAGATTGCGGACGACAGGCCGAGAACCAGCATGGCAATCGAGAAAATCCAGCCGAGTTCGGTGAGTTTCCAGTCGCCCGGACCGGACGCGGAAACGCCAAGAAGCTTGGTCATCGGCAAATTGAAAACACTGAACGCGTAAGCCTGGCCAATGCACAAGTGCACGCAGAGTGCGGCGGGCGGCACCATCCAGCGGCTGTAGCCGGGCCTCGCTATCGTGCGCGACCGATCAAGAAACGGTAGCCAGGATTTCGTGTAGGTTTCAGCGTGATTGATAACAGCCATTCGTTTTATCTCCCCCTATTTTTTTGAATGTGTTGATTAGCTGCGATGATGCAGCACCTCACTCGCGGAGCCAGTGGCTCCGACGGCCTGCCGAACCAACGGATCAGAATCGCTTTCGCCGCCTGTGGGATGCGCGCAGATTTGCGCTCGCACAGTCGGCTTCGATCGTTTTCCGGGATGTTCGGCAGTCGCGGCGAAGGCCTTGCCCTCTTGCGCGGCGAAGAGCTTGTCGGTCTGATTGGCCATGTGAAAAGGTCGGTCAGACTGCATTGCTCTGTTCTTCATGTGGCAACTGGCGAAAGCACTCCGCCTCACGTGGCCTTTTCTTGGAGTACGCAAAATGCAGACATCGTGCCTTCACCAGTCGTCCCGCGCGTCACGCTACGCTTGCCAACTATTTTGACAAACGAATAATATTGCGCCTTATTATCTAACATATCGATACATTGAACTTTAGTCGAAACTCTCGAATTCTCGTTTTTCAGCGGATTTTTCTTCCATTGCGACATGCGCCGAACAAAAGAGCGCGCGGAAAATTCCGCGCGCTCTTTCTGTTTCACAACGGTAACCGACGTTACGGTTTCGGTGCCACCGAAATTCGTCCCTTCATGTTGGGATGAAAGCGGCAGTAGTACTCGACATCGCCGGCCTTTTTCAGAACGAAGCTTGCCGACTTCTTGGCCGGGATCATTACATCCCAATCTCCCTTGACCGTCGCGGTGTGCGCGAGGATGTCCTTGTTGACCCACTCTATGGTGTCGCCGACCCTTGCGGAGATATCCGCAGGCGAAAACACGAGCTTGTCGACCGTGACCTGAATGGTTTCCGCAAAAGCCGGAAAGGAAATCATCCCACACAGCGCGGTCAGAGACAGAAAGAGCCTGCGTCGCTGCCTCATGCGATCACCCTTACTTCACGGATGCGGCGGTGTGCTCGGCATGCTGCAGATGGCCCTGGAAAATCTTGAGACCGGTTTGCAGAAGGCTCTTCAGCTCCGCGTTGGACGCCGACGGAATCAGCAAGGTTTCCAGCGCACCGTTCACCGCCTTGTGGTAGGCGACTTCGTTGGCGACATAGGCTTTGTCGTAAGCAGCGCCGCTCAGTTTCGCGAGTTCGATCTGCTTGTCGGCGGCCTGCTTCGCCAGCGACTTGCTGGTGTCGTTGTCTTCGGGGGTGACGCCGAGCTTCTTGACAAGATCGAGAGCCTGTTTGTTCACAGCTTCATGGTCGCGCACCATGTCCTGCGCGAACGCGACGACGGCCTTGTTCTTTGACTTCGCGATGGCCTGCTTCGCCGCCGTGACGTCGATCACGCCGGCGGTGTATGCAATATGAGCGATCTGAGGATCGGTCGGTTTTGCGGCGCCTTGCGAGAAGGCCGCGCCATTCAGCAGAGCAACAGCAGCAACAGCGGCAATAGCCGCGCTCAATCGGACGAACATGATAGACTCCTGTGGTCGGCCGCCGGAAAGGGCGCCGATGCTTTTGGTCAATGTTGACGTTCGTTGGATGGTCTGTGATCGAAAAGGTTCCCGGCAATCAGCCGGAAACAAAAATGCGTTTCATCACCGCATCGGTCATCCGCTCGCAACGCTTGCCGGCAAACGGAAAAGCATCCATCAGGACCGGACCGATCTGCTTGTCGAGGTGCTCGCGCACGAGCCGGCGCGCACGATGCAGCCGCGTCTTGACGGTCTCCGGGAGAAGACCGAGAAGTTCCGCGGTGTCTTCCACGCTCATTCCCTCTATCACCCGTGTGATAAAGACAATCCGGTAGACCTCCGGCAATTTGTCCGTGGCCTGCTCGACGAGCTGCAAGAGTTCGCGTTGCGCCATTGTTCGTTCCGGATCCGATCTTGCCGCATGAGGAAACTGAATAATTTCAGCTTCCGGGCTCGCTGCCTCGTAGGTCGCGAAATCGACCGTCGGACGTCTTGTCCTCAATCGTCCCAGCGCTTCATTCATGACGATGCGGGACAGCCACGTCGCCAGACTGGAGTCGCCGCGAAAGCCCTTGAGGTGCGTGAAAGCACGGACATAAGCCTCCTGGACAACGTCTTCCGCCTCGCTGTCGTTGCGAAGGATGCCTCTGGCAATCCGATAAAGCCGCTGGTTGTACTTCTGCATGATGGCCCGGAATGCATCACCGTCCTGTGCCAGCGTCCGCCGGACCAGTCCGGCGTCATCGGAGGCATCCAGCGGAACCGCCGGTCGTCGAACTTTGCCCATGGCCGATCTCCTGTTGCGCTCTTGGATGGCTCAGGATCGAAAAGGTTCCCGGCAAAAAGCCGGGAATCCTCAAAACGCGCCGGGACGCGGTCAACCATACCACGACCCAGCGGGGCTGCGGCCGTGTCTTTTAGCTCCGCAGGCCCGGCGCCTCGTGGCCGGTGCGCGCCACGTATTCCGTGTAGCCGCCGCCATACTGGTGAATGCCCTCGGGCGTCAGTTCCAGCACGCGGTTAGACAATGCCGCGAGGAAATGCCGGTCATGCGAGACGAACAGCATGGTGCCCTCGTATTCCGACAGCGCGGTGATGAGCATCTCCTTGGTCGCCATGTCCAGATGGTTGGTCGGCTCGTCCAGCACCAGGAAATTCGGCGGATCGAACAGCATCTTCGCCATCACCAATCGCGCCTTCTCGCCGCCCGATAGCACGCGGCAGCGCTTCTCGACATCGTCGCCGGAGAAGCCGAAGCAACCGGCCAGCGCGCGCAACGAACCCTGCCCCGCCTGCGGGAATGAATATTCCAGCTCCTCGAAGATCGTGCGCTCGCCGTCCAGCAAATCCATGGCGTGCTGCGCGAAGTAACCCATCTTTACGCTGCCGCCGAGAGCGACCGTTCCGTTATCGGGTTCAGTCGAGCCCGCGATCAGTTTCAGCAGCGTGGATTTTCCCGCGCCGTTGATGCCCATAACGCACCAGCGCTCCCTGCGGCGCACCGAAAAATCCAGTCCCTCATAGATGCTCCGGCTTCCATAGCCTTTGTGAACATTCTTCAGGCTCACCACGTCCTCGCCCGATCGGGGCGCGGGAAGGAAATCGAACGAGACGGTCTGGCGACGTTTCGGCGGCTCGACGCGTTCGATCTTGTCCAGCTTCTTCACGCGGCTCTGCACCTGCGCCGCGTGCGAGGCGCGCGCCTTGAAACGCTCGATGAACTTGATTTCCTTGGCGAGCATCGCCTGCTGACGCTCGAACTGCGCCTGCTGCTGCTTTTCGCTGAGCGCACGCTGCTGCTCATAGAACTCGTAATTGCCCGAGTAGCTCGTCAACGAACCGCCATCGATCTCCACCACCTTGTTGATGATGCGGTTCATGAACTCGCGATCATGCGAGGTCATCAGCAATCCGCCCTCATAGCCCTTGAGGAATTGTTCCAGCCAGATGAGGCTTTCCAGATCGAGATGGTTGCTCGGCTCGTCCAGCAACATGGCGTCGGGGCGCATGAGCAGGATGCGGGCGAGCGCCACGCGCATCTTCCAGCCGCCGGACAGCGCGCCGACGTCGCCGTCCATCATCTCCTGACTGAAACTCAGGCCGCTCAGGACTTCGCGAGCCCGGCCCTCCAGCGCATAGCCGTCCAGTTCCTCGAAGCGCGCCTGCACCTCTCCATAACGCGCGATGATTTCTTCCATCTCGCCGGCGCGGTCCGGATCGCCCATGGCGGCTTCGAGTTCCTTCAATTCCGTCGCCACAGCGCTCACGGGGCCTGCGCCATCCATCACCTCGGAGACGGCGCTGCGGCCGGACATTTCGCCGACGTCCTGGCTGAAATAGCCGATGGTCATGCCGCGTTCGACGACCACCTGGCCCTCGTCAGGCAGTTCCTGTCCCGAGATCATCCGGAATAGCGTCGTTTTGCCGGACCCGTTGGGACCGACGAGGCCTACTTTTTCGCCCTTCTGGAGGGCTGCTGCGGCCTCGATGAAGACAATCTGGTGACCATTCTGCTTGGAGATATTGTCGAGACGAATCATATGCACGCGAGCCTGTCAGAAAGAGAGTTGTGGCGGCCCTTATGCCACATGCCGCGCCGATGGAAGAGCATTCAGGCCCGCTAAATTGCTCATTTCCCATGCCCCGGGCGTATGCCGGATATTGACGCAAAAGCCCGATTTCTTGCAAAAACTTGAAGCCTAAAATATATTGGCGGGCGGTCATCACGCGAGGTCGAAAATGCCGGCATTTACCCGTCAGACCCATGCGCTTGTCACAGGCGGCGGACGAGGGATTGGACGGGAAGTGGCCGCAGCCCTGACGCAGTCCGGCGCGACTGTCACGATCCTCGGACGCAATCGCGCCACGCTCGACGCGGCCATCGCGGCGGGCGCGGCAAATACGAGTCTGGTGGCCGATGTCACCGATGAAGCGGCAATGCGCCAGACCATCGCGGAAGCCGCTGCGCGACAGCCTATCGACATTCTGGTCGCCAATGCGGGCGCTGCCGAGTCCGCCCCCTTCGCGAAGTCCGATCCTGCCGTGTTTCGGCGGATGATCGACGTCAATCTGATGGGCGTGGTTTGCGCGGCTCATGCGGTGTTGCGGCCGATGATCGAGCGCCGCAGCGGCCGGATCGTCGCCATCGCCTCAACCGCAGGCCTCAAGGGATACCCCTACGTGTCCGCCTACTGCGCGGCCAAGCACGCTGTCGTCGGGTTCGTGCGCGCGCTCGCGCTGGAGGTCGCCGCCACCGGCGTGACCGTCAATGCGGTCTGTCCCGGCTTTACCGACACCGATCTGGTCGCCGGCAGTCTCGATCTCATCATGAAAAAAACCGGACGGGATCGCAACGAGGCGGTCGCGGAACTGACCAAACACAATCCGCAAGGCCGTCTGGTGAAGCCCGCGGAAGTCGCCGACACCGTAACCTGGCTGTGCGGACCGGGCGCTGCCGCGATCACGGGACAGGCCATCGCGGTCGCGGGCGGAGAAATCTAAAATCATCCGGCCGCAGCGGCGGCTACCATCGAGACAACCCAAAGCGTTCAGGAGATATCATGACCACAGGTTCAACGGCGAGTTTCGCCAACTCCGTCACGCTGCCGCTGTCGCAATACGTCCCGCAGCATTTTCTGCTGTCGGTGACCGGCGGTGTCGCGACCGTGACGCTCAACCGGCCGGAACGAAAGAACCCGCTCACGTTCGAGAGTTATCGCGAACTGGCCAATTTCTTTCACGCCTGCGCGCATGACGACGTCGTGAAAGTCATCGTCGTCACTGGCGCGGGCGGCAACTTCTCGTCCGGCGGCGACGTGTTCGAGATCATCGGTCCGCTGGTTGAGATGGACACCAAGGGCCTCACCGCCTTCACCCGCATGACCGGCGAACTCGTGAAGGCGATGCGCGCATGTCCGCAACCGATCGTCGCTGCGGTGGAAGGCATTTGCGCGGGCGCCGGCGCGATCATCGCCATGGCTTCGGATCTGCGCCTTGCGGCGACCGGGAGCAAGGTCGCATTCCTGTTCAACAAGGTGGGTCTTGCGGGCTGCGACATGGGCGCGTGCGCAATCCTGCCCCGGATCATCGGGCAATCCCGCGCATCGGAGCTGTTGTACACCGGCCGCTTCATGACCGCCGATGAGGGCGAACGATGGGGCTTTTTCAGCCGCATTGTCGCGCCATCCGAGGTGCTGGAGGCAGCGCGCGCCCTCGCCGTCTCGATTGCGGAAGGCCCGACATTCGCCAACACCATGACCAAGCGTATGCTGGCGATGGAATGGGCTATGTCGGTCGAGGAAGCCATCGAATCCGAGGCCATCGCTCAGGCGCTGTGCATGACCACCAAGGATTTCGAGCGGGCTTTTCATGCATTTGCGAACAAGCAGAAACCGGTGTTTCAGGGCAACTAAGGTTAACCCGGTCAAACCACTGGCTGTCGAATAGCCGCGCGGTTATGATCGCCGAAGACTGAATGGCAGGATTGACTGCGTGAGGTTAGGTCAATGAAAGCAATTATTGTCGGCGGCGGCGTGGGCGGACTGACCACAGCGCTAATGCTGCGGGCGCGCGGCATCGACTGCGAACTGTTCGAGCAGTCCGAGACCATTCGCGAGCTCGGCGTCGGCGTCAATACGCTGCCGCACGCGATCCGGGAACTGGCCGGACTGGGCCTGCTGGATCGGCTCGACGATGTCGCGATCCGCACCGATCAACTGTTCTATCTTACGCGGCATGGCCAGGAAGTCTGGCATGAGAAGCGCGGTCTCGGCGCCGGACACGACGTGCCGCAGTTCTCGATTCATCGCGGCCGTCTGCAAGGCGTCATTCATCAGGCCGTGGTCGAGCGTCTCGGCGCCGATGCCATTCAGACCGGCTGCCGTCTTGGTGCGTTCACGCAGGACGAAGGCGGCGTGACTGCGCATTTCTTCGATCGTTCTGGCGCGCACGTTAAAGCAGCCCGGGGCGACGTCCTGATCGGCGCTGACGGAATCCACTCCTGTGTGCGCAACGCGCTGTTTCCCAACGAAGGCCCGCCGTGCTGGAACGGCTTGATGTTGTGGCGCGGCGCGACCGACTGGCCGGCGTTCCTCACCGGCAGTTCGATGATCGTAGCCGGAGGGCTGAACGCCAAGGCTGTGGTTTATCCGATCGCGGAAGGCTCCAGCCCCACCAACCGGCTGACCAACTGGGCCGTGCTGGTCCGCATCGGCGACGGCACGACGCCCCCGCCGCGCCGCGAAGACTGGTCACGCCTCGGCAAACGTGAAGAATTGATGCCGCATGTCGCGGGCTTTTCGATTCCCCAGGTTGACCTCGCCGCGCTGATCGGCGCGACGCGCGAATTCTGGGAGTATCCGACCTGCGACCGCGATCCGTTGCCTCATTGGTCGAGTGGGCGGGTCACCCTGCTCGGCGATGCTGCACATCCGATGTATCCGGTCGGCTCGAATGGCGCATCGCAGGCGATCCTCGACGCCCGCTGTATCGCCGACGCACTGGCGCGGGCGGAGCATCCTCGACAGGGGTTGATCGCATACGAACGTCAGCGGCTGCCGATGACCGCCGACATCGTCGCGTCCAATCGCAGAGGCGGACCGGAAGGCGTGATCGACGCCGTCGAACAAATCGCGCCGCAAGGCTTTTCCAATCTCGACGCGATCCTGAGTTACGAATCCCGCGAAGCGATCGTTCGCGGCTACGCGTCCAAGGCGGGCTTCGCCGCGCGAGTGGTCACGCGGCAGGCCTGATGGCGTCGCGTCTCGGCGCGTCTCCGTCCTAGCCTGTCGCCTTTTAGGCGGGCGGCGGCGGCAGGAAGTGAATGTTGAACTCGGCCGCAAGCGCGACGACAGTCTCGGGATTCTGCTCTTTCAGGTTGTGAATTCCCCAGAACAGATCGTAGAGCCGCCGCGTCGGGGACACCCAGAACAGCACTTTCGCCGTTTGCTGGGCGTTGTTGAAGATTCCATGCGGCTTGCCCATTGGCAGGCGCACCAGATCTCCTGACGTTGCGGACTCGTTCGCGCCATCGAGCATGAAATCAAGCTTGCCCTCCAGGAGGTAGAGATACTCGTCCTGGTCGGGATGGATGTGCGGCGGAACGAAGGTGCCGGGCGGCAACGTCGCGTGCCACGAGAAGGAATGTTCAGTGCGGGTTTTCGGCACATAAGTCTGGCCGAGAATACTCCAGCTGATGCCTTGCATTCCCTCGTTGGCGCGGGTGATGCCCGCCGTCTCGATCGGTGTCGCCATGATTTCAGTCCTCCCTTGGATGCTCGTCCCCGCCGGGACGCCACCTTTATACATGCAGAAAACGGTTTTTCACGCTCGGATCGTTCACGATGTCGGCGCTTCCGCCGGTCCAGACCACGCGGCCTTTTTCGACCACCACATGCCGGTCGGCGAAGGCCGCTAGCGCATCGACATTCTTGTCGATGATGAGAATCGCGTAGCCCTCGCTCTTGAGCTGCTTCAGGCAATTCCAGATCTCGATACGGATCAGCGGAGCAAGGCCTTCGGTCGCCTCATCGAGTATCAGCAGCTTCGGATTGGTCATCAGGGCACGCCCGATGGCGAGCATCTGCTGTTCTCCGCCCGAAAGCTGGCTGCCGAGATTACGGCGCCGCTCTTTCAGGCGGGGGAAGAACGCGTGCACGGCGTCGAGCGTCCAGCGCGCGGGGCGGTCGCGCGCGGCAGCGGTCGCTGTCAGGTTTTCATCAACCGTGAGCGTTGGAAAGATCTCCCGCCCCTCCGGCACAAGTCCGATACCACATTGCGCGATCCGGTACGGCGGCAAACCCGCCAGCGCCGTGGAGCCGAATGTCACGGCGCCGCCGGTCGGTGGCAGCAGGCCCATGATGGACTTGATGGTGGTCGTCTTGCCCATGCCGTTGCGGCCGAGCAGCGTGACCACCTCACCCGCTCCCACGCCAAACGATATGTCGAACAGAACTTTCGCTTCGCCGTAGGACGCTTGCAGGTTGGAGACGGTCAGCATCAGGCGACCTCCTCCCCGAGATAGGCCGCGCGAACAGCCGGATCGTTCCGGATGCTTTCGGGCGAACCGCTGGCAATGATGCGGCCATAGACCAGCACGGAAACGCGATCAGCCAGCGCGAACACCGCGTCCATATCGTGCTCGATCAGAATGATCGGCAATTCCTGCTTCAACTCCTTCAAGGTCGCGATGACGTTGCGCGATTCCTCGTGACTTGTGCCCGCCAGCGGTTCGTCCAGCAGCAGCAGCTTCGGCTTCCCTGCAATCGCAATGGCAAGTTCGAGTTGCCGCTTTTCACCGTGCGAAAGCCGACCCGCCGACACATGGGCGCGAGCCGCCAGTCCGAAGCGCGTCAGGAGGTTCATCGCGATGTCGTTGAGTGCGCATTCGTCAGATGCCGCGCCAAAAAACTTGAAGCTCGACCCCGCATGCGCCTGTGCAGCAATGGCCACATTCTCCAACACGGAAAACCCCGGCAGGATCGAGATGATCTGGAACGAGCGCACCAGTCCACGCTTGGCACGCTCATCCATCCGCAACGCGGAGATATTCTCGCCTTCAAAGATCACGCGGCCGGAGTCGGAAGGTGCATGTCCCGAAATCTGATGCACCAGCGTCGTCTTGCCGGCCCCGTTTGGCCCGATGATCGCATGAAGCTCCCGCGGAGCGATCTCCAGCGAGACATCGTCAGTCACGCACAGTGCGCCGTAGCTTTTCCGGAGATGCTCGAGCTTAAGAACCGGCTGAATCATCGACTGCCCCGCAAAAGACCGACAAGACCGCCGCGCGCGAACAGCACCACCAGAATCAGGATTGGGCCGAAGATCATTCCCCAATACTCGGTGATCCCCGACAGATACTCTTCCAGCAGCGTGAACGCCGCCGCGCCGAGGATTGCCCCGTGCAGCGAACCGAGACCGCCCAGCACAATCATGAAAATGAGATCGCCGGAGCGCTGCCAGGCAGCATAGGCAGGACTGATGAACTCCGTCTGATTGGCGAGTAGAACGCCGGCGAGACCCGCGATCATGCCGGCGATCACATAGGCGGTCAGTTGGTAGCGATAGGGCGCGAACCCTATCGCCTCCATCCGCACCGGATTTTCCTTGATGCCGCGCAGAACCCGCCCGAAGCGTGATGCGACGATGGCGCGGCAGACGAGATAAAGCCCAACAAGAAAGCCGAACGTCACATAGTAAAGAACAACGTCGTTTTTCAGCAGTGGCTTGCCGAACACCAGACTGCGCGACGCGAGGCTCATGCCGTCGTCGCCGCCATAGGCTGCGAGCGACGTGGCAAGGAAGTACAGCATCTGCCCGAAAGCCAGCGTGATCATGATGAAGTAGACGCCACGCGTGCGCAGCGAAATCGAGCCCGTGAACAATGCGAAGATGCACGATGCCGCCAATGCGACGCCGATATGAATGAACACATCGTCGATGCCGTGGCTCGACAGGATACCGACCGAATAAGCCCCGATGCCGATATAGGCGGCATGGCCGAAACTGATCATGGCTCCGCAACCAATCAGAAGGTCGAGCGACATCGCCGCAAGAGCGAGGATCATGGTTCGCGTCAGCATCGCCAGAATGAAGCCCGATGCACCGAACTGCGCGGCAATGGGCACGATCGCAAAGAGCGCAAACAGGATGCCCGGCAACACGATCGATTGACGCCACGACCGGGATTTCGCGACCGGCGCAACAGTGTCGGTATCGGCAAGATCGTTCACGCCAGGGCCTATCGTTTCACGGGGAACAGGCCATTGGGCCGGAAGAACAGCACCGCCGCCATCAGAATGTAAATCAGCATCGGCGCGATCGCGCGGCCCGCCTGACTGGCAGTCGCGGGATCCAGAATCGCGCGCAACAAGGTCGGCGCAAAAAAGCGCCCAAGCGTATCGGTCAACCCGATCAGCAATGCCGCTATGAACGCACCGCGAATGGAGCCAATGCCGCCGATCACGATGATCACGAAGGTGAGAATCAGGATGTTATCGCCCATGCCCGGCTCGACCGAGAGGATCGGCGCCACCATTGCTCCGGCAAATCCGGCCAGCATGGCGCCGACGCCGAATACGATACTGAAAAGAAGCCCGATGTTGACGCCGAGCGCGGACACCATGGGTGCGTTGCTCGCGCCGGCCCGCACCAGCATGCCAAGCCGGGTGTGATTGACGATCACGTACAGCGCCAGTCCCACGGCGAGCCCTGCCCCGATGATCGCGAGGCGATAGACCGGATAAAGAATGCCGGGCGCGAGCGTCACGGTGCCTGACAACAATTCCGGGACGGGCACGCTAAGGGGTGCCGCTCCCCAGAGCAGTTTCACTGCCTGATTGAGAAAGATGATGACGCCGAACGTCGCCAGCACGTGAGAGAGATGATCGCGATCGTAAAGATGTCGAAAGATCAGAACCTCAAGCAGCAGCCCGAACAATAGCGCTGTCGGCAGCGCAAGAGCCACTCCCGCGGCGAAGCTTCCGGTCATCGCCGTAAACGTCGCCGCGAGATAGGCTCCGACCATATACTGCACGCCGTGAGCCAGATTGATGAAGTCCATGACGCCGAACACGATCGTCAGTCCCGCCGCAATCAGAAACAGGATCAGTCCGAACTGCAACCCGTTCAAGACCTGGACCAGGGCGAGTGTAAGCGTCATGCGAGCCATTCACCAATTCGAGACGCCCGCATCGTGACGATGCGGGCGGACAACTCAGTTTCCGGCTGGGCAATCCTTGGCGAAGTTATCGCCGAAGTTGGAAAAGACCTTCTGGGCAATCTCGGTCTGATATTTGCCATCGGGCCGCTTGGCGGCCTTGACCAGATAGAAGTCCTGGACCGGATAGCCGTTGGTGTTGAACTTGAATGCGCCGCGCAATGAGGTGAAATCCGCTTTCTTGAGTGCGGCCTTGACGGCGTCCTTGTTGCTCAGATCACCCTTGGTGGCGACAACCGCGCTGTTGATCAGCATGGCTGCATCGTAAGCTTGAAATGCGTAGGTGCCGGGAACGTGGTTGTAAGCCGCCTCATAGGCCGCCACGAACTTCTTGTTCTGCGGCAGGTCGAGGTTGGGCGCCCAGTTCGCGCCGCCGAACACGCCGACCGCGGCGTCCTGCTGCGCGGGAAGCGTGGACTCATCGACAGTAAAGGCGGAAAGCAGAGGAATGCGATCGGCAAGACCCGCCTGCTTGTACTGCTTCACAAGATTGACGCCCATGCCGCCGGGCATGAAGGTGAAGATCGCGTCGGGATTAAGAGATGCGATCTTGGAGAGTTCGGCCTGGAAATCGAGCGTGTTCAGCGGGACATAAGATTCCTCGATCACTTCGCCCTTGAAATCCAGCTTGAACCCGGCCACCGCGTCCTTGCCGGCCTGATAGTTCGGGACCAACAGATAGACGCGCTTGTAGCCGCGCTCCTGCGCGACCTTGCCGAGAATCTGATGGACCTGGTCGTTCTGATAGGAGGTCACGTAAAAGAAAGAGTTGCAGGCCTTGCCCGCCAGACTTGAGGGGCCGGCATTCGGGCTAATCAGAAAGGTCTTGGATTCGACGACCGGCTTCTGAATCGCGACCAGGATGTTCGAGAAGATCGGGCCGACGACAAAGTCGACCTTGTCACGCTCCAGCAGGCCCTTGACCTTGGTCACGGCCACGTCCGGCTTCAACTCGTCATCTGCGATCACGATTTCGACCTCGCGGCCGCCCATCTTACCGCCAATATCCTTCAAAGCGAGATTGAAGCCGTCGCGGGCTTGCTGCCCGAGCACCGCAGGCGGACCGGACAACGTCAGCACCAGACCGATCTTGATTTTCTCTTGTGCAACCGCTTGACCGGCCATCAGGCCAAACAAGGCCGCAACCGCCACACGCCCGAAAACCTGCTTCATTGTCACTCTCCGTGCCCTATAAAAACTGCCGAAATCAATCTAGCGGTCTTTGAGACACGGCTGCAAGGTGAAGCGTGTCGACAATTAGCCGCGCGTATCACATCCTGAATTGTTTTAATCCTAAAGCATCATTTTATTCCGCGCAAGCGGCGCCCCTGCCTATTCGTCAAGCGAGGCCGTGCGGCGTTTTACGTGGCATCACCGCTCGCATTGGGACATCTGCGCAGTCTGTTTGCCGGGAGCGCCCAAAATTATCGCAGCGCGATATGCATCCCCAGCACGCCCTTCTGAGCCTTCAAGTCAGCCAGTTTCGCAACTTTGACTTTCGGATTGAATTATTTCAAGGTTCAAGCTGATACGACCGGATTGTCGACAGAGTCGCCCCGCCCCCGGAGCCGATCCTGAAGACTCCAGAATATGATGCCTAGACATGCCGTTCGATTCAGAAACCAAAGCCGTCGAAACCCCGGAAGATCATGGCTCCGAACTGCGGTTGTGGCTCCGGCTGCTGACCTGCACGACGCTGATCGAAGGCGAAATCCGGAGCCGGCTTCGGGAGCGCTTCGACGTCACATTGCCGCGTTTCGATCTGATGGCGCAACTCGACCGGGCGCCAGATGGCATGACGTTGTCCGATGTATCGAAGCGGATGATGGTATCCAATGGCAACGTCACCGGTCTGGTCGAGCGTCTGGTTGAATCCGGACATATCGAACGCCGGACCTCGTCGGAAGACCGGCGCGTTCAATACATTCGCCTCACCAAAACGGGCCGCACGACATTCCGGAAGATGGCCGCCGAACACGAGACATGGGTCGCGCGTTTCTTTTCCGACCTGTCGGAGAAGGACGTTCGAGATTTGATGCGCCTGCTTGCGAAAGCGAAGGCATCGACCCAGCAAGCCGCGAAGGAACGGGCTCTGCATCTCACCTGACCGATGCAACGACGGAAATCATGGCAGGGCCGTTCATTGGTCACGATCATTGACTACGATGCTGAATACAACAACCGGGCGCGCGTTCCGGATCACCCCGCAATCATCGCGGGTTGGGCTCGGGATGCGGAGGCTTATCGCGCATCGTGCGACGGCGATTGGCGCACCATCAGCTATGGGCCGGGCGAACGGCACCGGATCGACTTTTTTCCATCCAGCGGCGGCGACAATATTGTTGTGTTTATCCATGGCGGGTACTGGCAATCGCTCGACCGCTCTTACTTCAGCCATCTCGCCCGCGGCCTGAACGCGCGCGGGATCAGCGTCGCCATCCCAGGTTACGATCTGTGTCCTCAAGTCTCGGTCGGGACCATCATCGAACAGATGCGCAGCATGTCGCGCGAACTTGCGAAACTCGGCAAGCGCCTTGTCATCAGCGGACATTCCGCTGGCGGTCATCTGGGGGCGTGTCTGCTGGCGACCGACTGGAAACAGGTTGCGGCCGATCTCCCGGCGGATCTGGTGACCGCAGCCTATAGTATTTCCGGCGTGTTCGACCTCGTGCCTCTGATCGGCACCCCACTCAACACCGCCTTGCGACTCGATGAAACGTCCGCGCGCGAAGCGAGCCCGGCCTTCTGGCGGGCACCGCGGCAAGGGAGTCTCGACGCCGTGGTGGGCGCCGCCGAGAGCGGTGAATTCCTGAGGCAGAGCAAAGTGATGGCAGAAATCTGGGGCAGCGCTGGCCTGCCGACGAGATTTGCACCGCTGCCCGAAGCCAACCATTTTACCGTGATCGCGCCGATGGCGGATCCGCAATCCGGTATGGCAGCGCGCCTTGCGGAACTGGCTGCACGTCGCGCCTGACCCTCTCTCGTTTTCCTACGGACAGCACGTCTCGCCCAAAGCGTGACTGTCGCCTGTCGATTCTCCTGTTGCGGAAAACTATTTTAGGTTTAAAATTATTGGCGAAGGATGTTCCGGAACCCAATCCTTAATCCGGCGGATAAAGCGATGGCCGATAAATCATTCCTGTCCTGGCCGTTCTTCGGAGAACCGCACCGCAAACTCGCGACAGATCTGTCACGCTGGGCAGCGGCCACACTCGGCGGACTTGTCGATAACGACGATGTCGACGGCTCCTGCCGGAAGCTGGTTCGCACTATAGGTGAAGCCGGATGGCTCCGCACCGTGGTGCCGGCAAGCTATGGCGGTCTTTCGCAGGCATTCGATGTCCGCACTCTTTGTCTTGTCCGGGAAACGCTCGGCTATGAATGTGGCCTGGCGGATTTCTCCTTCGCCATGCAGGGCCTCGGCTCCGCGCCCATCACGCTGTTCGGTTCGGACGAGTTAAAGAAAGCCTATCTGCCGCGCGTCGCGAAAGGCGAAGCCATCGCGGCCTTCGCACTGTCAGAGCCTGACGCCGGATCCGACGTTGCAGCGATGACCACGACAGCCACGCCGGATGGTGCGGATCATGTGCGGATCAACGGCCTCAAGACATGGATCTCCAACGGCGGCATAGCCGACTATTATGTGGTGTTCGCGCGGACTGGCGAAGCAGACGGCGCGCGAGGAGTCAGTGCGTTCGTGATCGATGCCGATACGCCCGGCCTGACCATCGCGGAACGTATCGATGTAATCGCGCCGCATCCGCTGGCGACGCTGCGGTTTGAAGATTGCCGCGTTCCCCTCACCCGCCGGATTGGCCTTTCGGGCGAAGGCTTCAAGGTCGCCATGGGTACTCTTGACGTGTTCAGATCCACCGTCGGGGCGGCCGCGCTCGGACTTGGACGGCGGGCGCTCGACGAAGCGATCGATCGCGCCGCAACGCGCAAGATGTTTGGCGGGAAACTCGGCGATCTTCAATTGACTCAGGCCGGGCTGGCCGACATGGCGACCGGAATGGATGCGGCCGCCCTTCTGGTCTATCGCGCCGCGTGGATGCGAGATCAGGGCGCACAGAAAATCACCCGCGAAGCTGCCATGGCGAAGATGTTCGCAACCGAAGCAGCACAGGCGACGATCGACCGCGCCGTGCAGATCTTCGGAGGCCTGGGAGTCAAGAAAGGAAGCAAGGTCGAAGAGCTCTATCGGGAAATCCGCGCGTTGCGAATCTACGAGGGGGCGACGGAAGTGCAGAAGGTGATCATTGGCCGGGAACTGATGAAGACAGCACATACAGCGAGCGCTCAACGCGCTGCGGAATAGCAGTGCAAATGAGTGGCGACAGCAAGTGTGCCGGCGCCGATGAAAGGACGCATGATGGCAAAGACGGCTCATATCGATACGTTTGCGCGTGACAATCTGCCGCCAAAAGAACTCTGGCCTGACCTGATCTTCACGCGACCCGAATTCCAGTATCCCGAACGATTGAACTGCGTGTTCAATTTTCTCGACCGCTGGGTCGATGAGGGACACGGCGACGATCCTTGCATTTTCACCGGCGAGAAGACCTACACCTACGGCGAACTTCAGGCGCTGGTGAATCGCATCGCCAACGTCCTGGTCGACCGGCTCGGACTGGTGACAGGCGGACGGGTGCTGCTGCGCTCCGCCAACAATCCCATGATGGTGGCGGCCTATCTGGCCGTCATGAAAGCGGGCGGCATTGCGGTCGCGACCATGCCGCTGCTGCGCGCCAAGGAAATCGTTCACCCGATCCAGAAGACCAAAATCTCGCTCGCGCTGTGCGACCGCAGCCTCGCTGACGAGATGGAGAAGGCGAAGGCCCTCGCCATCGAACTCAGACAAGTCGTCTACTGGGGAGCGAGCGGACCGGATTCGCTCGAAGCCCTGATTGCCGACGCCAGCCCTGACTTCAAGGCTGTCGATACCGCGGCCGATGACCTTTGCCTGATCGCCTTCACATCCGGCACGACGGGCGACCCCAAAGGCACCATGCATTTTCATCGCGACATGCTGGCCGTGTGCGACGGTTTCGCAGGAAATATCCTGCGCGCGCGCCGCGACGACCGTTTCATCGGATCCGCGCCGCTGGCCTTTACGTTCGGATTCGGCGGCGTGTTGTTTCCGATGCACATCGGCGCGTCGTTCATTCTTCTCGAAAAGCCCACTCCCGAAAACCTCGCAGTCGCCATCGAACAATTCAAGGCGACCGTCTGCTTCACCGCGCCGACCGCATATCGGGCCATGCTGACGACGCTTGGAACACACGATCTGACGTCGCTGCGCAAATGCGTTTCCGCGGGTGAGACCTTGTCCAAAGGCACGTTCGACGCATGGCTCAAGGCGACAGGCATCAAGCTGATCGACGGCATCGGCTCTACAGAGATGCTGCATATCTTTATCAGCGCCACCGAAGAAGACATCCGGCCCGGCGCGACTGGAAAACCCGTTCCAGGCTATGAAGCGAAGGTTGTCGACGAACAGGGCCATGAGTTGGCGCCCGGCGCTGCTGGTCGCCTAGCTGTTCGCGGTCCGACAGGATGCCGCTATTTTGCCGATGAGCGGCAACGCAAATACATTCTGAACGGCTGGAATCTGACCGGCGACACCTATGTAATGGATCGCGATGGCTACTTCTGGTACCAGTCGCGCTCCGACGACATGATCGTGTCGGCCGGATACAACATCGCAGGGCCGGATGTCGAGGCCGCGCTGATGACCCACGATGCGGTCCTGGAATGCGGCGTCGTTGGCGCTCCCGACGATGAGCGTGGCGCAATCGTAAAAGCCTATGTGGTACTGAAGTCTGGGGTACAGGCCGACGCGGCATTGGTCACTGCGTTGCAGGATCACGTCAAACGCGAAATCGCGCCTTTCAAGTATCCGCGTGCAATCGAGTTCGTCGCTGAATTGCCGAAAACCGCGAGCGGAAAATTAAAGCGGTTTGCATTGCGTGAGGCCGCGCAGGCGAGCGCGACACGCGCAAGGTCGGCGGCTGAGTAAGTAATTGCGTTGGCGCGAACAATCCAGAGCGCCATCAACATCGACAGGGAGACAGTGTGGTGAGTGTATCAAAGGGAACGAGCGTGGCGGCGTCGGCGCCGGTTGAATCCAACCCGGATCTTCCACAAGTGCTGCAACCCGGCGGCTGGCCGCGCCCTGCCGGATACGCCAACGGCATGGCAGCCGAAGGACGAATGGTCCTGACCGGCGGCGTCGTGGGATGGGATGTGGCAGGTGTTTTCTCCGATGATTTTGTGCACCAAGTGAAGCAGACGCTGGAAAATATCCTCGCCATCCTGACCGAGGGAGGAGCGCGTGCCGAAAACCTCGTTCGCCTGACCTGGTACGTTGTCGATATGGAGGAATACCTGTCCAACTTGAAGGCGATTGGCCGGGCATACCGCGAGGTTTTCGGCTCGCACTATCCGACCATGGCGCTGGTCCAGGTGGTCCGCCTCGTTGAAAAGTCCGCGCGCGTCGAGATTGAGGCGACCGCGATCGTTCCGCGCTCCTCACCTGCCGGCAAGATATGAGCCGGATGAGATCGGTCGACCGGCTAAATCATCTTAATGATAAAGGCTCTCGATTTCCGCCTGGTATTTCTTCTGCACGTTGGCGCGGCGCACCTTCATCGTGGCGGTGACTTCGTCATCGTCATGATCAAGCTCTTTGGTCAGCAGGTAGAAGCGCCGAATCTGCGAAACTTGCGCGAGTTGTGCGTTCGATGCGTCGATCTCGGACTGAATCAGCTCGCGCAAGCTCTCGTTTTCAACGAGATTCTTGAAATTCGTGTAGGCAATGCCTCGCTGCTCAGCCCATTTCCCGGCGAGTTCAAGATCGATCTGAATCAAGGCTGAGACATATTTCCGGGCCTCCCCGATCACAATGCATTCCTTGATGAACGGGCTCGACTTCACGGTATTCTCGATTTCGGACGGGCTGAGATTCTTGCCGCCCGCGGTAATCATGATGTCCTTGAGCCGGTCCACAATCCGAAAATGGCCATCGGTCAATTCGGCAACGTCGCCGGTATGCAACCAGCCGTCTCGGATAACTGCCTTCGTCGCCTCTTCGTTGCGGTAATAACCGGCGAACACCGTATCGCCGCGAATGAGAAGCTCATTTGAATCGCCGAGTTTCGTCTCCATGCGATCGATGCCGATCCCGACTGTGCCGACACGTTTGTCAGCCAGAACTTGCGCCAGCGCCATGCCTGAACTTTCCGTCAGGCCATAGACCTCGATCAATGGCACGCCGATGGTCCGGAAGAAGTGGACAATTGATGGCGATATCGGCGCGGCGCCGGTCATGGCGATCTTCGTTCTTCGCAGCCCGATGAAATTCTGCAACGCGCGGAACACGAGCAGATAGAAAACGCTGTAAACGGCCCGCTCGACAACGGTGCGCTGCGCAGCGCTCTTCACCGCAAACGGTTCACATGCCGCGTAGGCACGCTCGAACAGCACGCGGCGAACGCGGCCAGCCTCGAGCAACTTGACGTGAATCGATGAGTGCAGCTTTTCCCAGATGCGCGGAACTCCGAGAAACATGCTCGGCGCAACCTCGCGCAGGTCTTCCTGCACGGTGCGGATCGATTCGCCGAAATTGACCAGGGACCCGAGATAAAGCGGGACCATCACCGTCGTGAACTGTTCCGCGACATGACAGAGCGGCAAATATGACAGCAGACTGGTCGATTGATCGAGCGCGAGCCGATCGACCACCGCGATGGCCTGCGCGCGGATGTTCTTGTAGCTCAACATCGCGCCTTTTGGCTTGCCCGTCGAACCTGACGTGTAAATCAGCAAACCGATCTGCGAGAGAGTCTGGCGGTCCAGAACATCGTCGACCAGCCTAGGGTGCCTGCCCTCGTACTCTGCGCCCAGTGCCTCCAGCGCATCGAACGAAATGACCTGATCGGCCGAATAGTCCCGCAGTCCCTTCGTTTCGAGCACCACGATACGGCGCAGCCTCGTCAACTCGTCCCGGCGCTCCAGCACCTTGTCGACTTGTTCCTGATCCTCGCAGACCACAATCTCGGACTCGGAATGCGCAAGCACATACCCGACTTCGTTCGACGGACTCGTCGGATAAACGCCGACGACAACAGCGTCCACGACGTTCGCTCCAAGCTGGGCCAGCACCCACTCGATCCGGTTCTCGGACAGGATGGCGATGTGGCCGCCCGCCGTCAGGCCAAGCGCGCGAAAGCCGAGGCCGACGCGCCGGGCGCGATCGTAATAGGCCTTCCAGGTGTATGGATTCCAGATTCCGAATTTCTTCTGCCGGATCGCCACACGGTCCGGATGCTGCCGCGCGTTGTCGCGCAGAACTTGCGGCAAGGTCAATTCAGCGAATTTTTCAGTCATGCTGGCCTCACAGTCCCATCGTTAAGACAGCCAGCGCTTGCGGCGCTTGTAATGCTTGATGCCACGGAAGCCTTTGGCCTCGGCATTCGCTGCGCCAACGCCGAGATAGAATTCCCGGACGTCCTGATCGCGCAGCAATTGCTCCGTCGGCCCGTCGGTGACAATCTTTCCGGACTCCATGATGTAGCCATAGCTAGAGACCGCGAAAGCGACAGCAGCATTCTGTTCGACCAGAAGCATCGAAACGCCCTGCTCGCGATTGATGCGCGCGATGATCGTGAATATCTCCTCCACCAGCATCGGCGACAGGCCGAGCGATGGCTCATCCAGCAGCATCAGCTCCGGCTGGGCGATCAAAGCCCGTCCGATGGCCAACATCTGCTGTTCGCCGCCCGACAGATACCCTGCCCGCCCGCTGCGCCGCTCGTACAGGCGAGGAAAATAAGTATAAACCAATTCAAACGGCGTCTTGGTGCCGGAACGGCCCGACATGGCATAGGTTGCCGCGGTGAGATTTTCCTCGACCGTCAGGTCTTCGAATATCCGGCGGCCTTCCATGACGTGAAACAAGCCGTTCCGCACCAGCTTGTGCGGCGCGTGGTTTGAGACGGCATCGCCCTTAAACAGGATTTCACCCGTCGTGACCTTGCCGTCTTCAAGCTCAAGCAGATTGGAAATCGCCTTCAGCGTGGTCGACTTGCCGGCTCCATTGGAGCCCAGCAAGGCGACCACCGCACCCTTGTCGACTTTCAGCGAAAGGCCGCGGAGCACCTGGACCGTCTTGTTATAGACGACCTCGATATTGTTCACGGACAAAAGTGCTTCCACGGCCATGGCTGCTACTTCGCGATCTTGATCCAGTCGGAGACGGGAAGCATCGTCTTCTTCGCGCCGTCATACTGATAGACGCGCCCGACCGGAACGGTGTTGCCCGGAATCGAGATCGGCACGCCGATCAGACCACCCGTGTCGAAGTCCTTGATCGAGTTCAGCGAGGCCTTCATGTTGGCCGCGGTCAACTCCTTCTTTGCATCGAGCGTGCGCTTGGCGGCCTCGGTCATCAGCATCGCCGTAAGGAAGCCCTGCATGTACCCGGTTGACTGATACTCCGGCCGAATCTGCCGGATTTTCTCCAGCATCGGCGATTTGCCTTCCGTGTCGTAATAGTAGCGATACGGCATCACGCCCATGAAACCATCGGCCACCTCGGCTGACTTCGCCCAAATAGCGTTGTCCATCGACCAGAACGTGCCCATGAACTTGGTCTTGAGGCCGAGTTGCTTGGCCTGCGTCATGAACTCAGGCAGCGGCGCAAGAATATAACCGTGGAAGATCGTGTAATCCGGGTCGGCACGGCGCAACTTGAGCACTTCGGTCGACACGTCGACACTGGTCGGCGGCGTGGCGATCTTCTCCACGATCTTCAAACCCAATTCCGCCGCCCGCTTTTCAGTCGGCACGATCGGATCGCGTCCGAACTCGGTGTCCGAATTGACCAGCGCGATCTTGGCGCCAGGCTTCGTCTTCGCGATGTATTCTAGCAGAATGCCGATCATCTCCGAATAGTCTGGACCGGCGATGAACTGATTGGAAAAATTCTTCGGATCGTTCAACTCGGTCGCGAAGGACGCGCCGGCCAGCATGATGTCGCCACGGCGGTTAAGCTCGGGATTGATGGTCTTGGAGAAAGCTGTGGAGTCGCCATAATAAAGGCTGACCTTCTCCTGACTGGTGATGCGATTGAAAACCGCCACCGAGTTGTCGACCTTGTAGCCGGTGTCTTCGGCCACGTACTTGATCTTGCGGCCATTGATGCCGCCCGCGTCGTTCACGATCTTCACGTAATCCTGAAACGCGTTGTTGAGCGCGATGCCCGCGAAAGCGAACACGCCAGTCATCGGCATCGACGCGCCGATGACGATATCGTCGGCCGCACGAACCGGGCTTTGCAGCCCCAATGCGAGGCAGCCGGCGGCTGCGAAGGACAGCACCTTGCGGCGCGATGGAAGCAATTTCATTTTTTCTCTCCCTTTGATGTCACTTTTTGAACGGCCATAAATGAAAGAAGCGTCGCGTCCGACGCCATATTTCGGCAAGACCCTGCGGCTCGAACAGCAAAAAGCCGATGATGAGGGCACCGAAAACAATTGTCCGGATCGGCGACAGCTGCGCCACCGCATTCGGAATGAACGTCATGTAGCCAACAACAATCTTGAGAAACTCCGGCACCATGGTCATGAAGATCGCGCCCAGAATGGCGCCGAGGATCGTGCCCATTCCGCCGACGATGACGGCTGCGAGGAAGAAAACCGAATAGATCAGCGGAAAACTTTCCGGCGTCACGACACGAAAGAAATATGCCCACATTCCGCCAGCCACGCCGGCATAGAACGATGATAGAGCGAAGCTGAGCAGCTTGTACTTCAGCAACGGAATACCCAGCACTTCCGCCGAAATATCCCGATCCCGAATCGCGATGAAGGCCCGACCGATCCGCGTGCGGAAAAGGTTGGCTGCGGCAACCACCGACAGCACAGTCAGCGGCATGAACAACCAGTACAGTTCGAACGGCCGCGCAAGATCGTACCCGAATATCCGCGCTGGAGGCATACTCAGCCCCTGCGTGCCACCGAGGATCGAAGGCCCGTTGGCAAACAGAAAATGCAGAATGAAGGACGCTGCGATGGTCGCAATCGCAAGGTAAAGTCCCTTCACCCGCAGGCTTGGAATTCCGACAACCATTCCGGCGCCCGCAGAGACAAATCCGGCAGCGATCAGATTGATAATGAACGGCGTACCGACACGGATTTCGAGAATCGCAACGGTATAGGCCCCGACCGACATGAAGGCGGCCTGTCCCAGACTGACCAGACCGGTGTAGCCGGTGAGGATATTGAGCCCTGTGGTGCTGACAATATGGATGGCAACAAGGCAGGCAAGGTAGATCCAGTACTGATCGGCAAAGAACGGGAACAACACCAGCGCGGCAAACAGTGCGACCAGCATCACGCGCTGGAAGTTCGTATCCAGCAGCGATTCTGCCTGAGCGTAAGTTTCGTGGGTGGCGCCGATACGCATCAGAGTCGCTCGATTTCAACAGTGCCGAACAATCCGTAAGGCCGGATCATCAGGGCGACGACGAGGATGACGAACGTCACAAGCAGCTTGAATTCTCCGCCGATATAGGTGCCGACCAGCGCTTCGACGACACCGATGGCGAGACCTGCCACCAGTGCGCCGGCAATGGAATCGAGGCCGCCGACGATCACCGCGACCAGCACCGACAGCCCGAACACGCCCATGGTGGGCGAGATACCGCCAATCGAGCCGATGAGAATGCCAGCACCGGCAGCCGCCATGCCCGCAACAATCCACGAAATCGAAAACACCGCCGGGACGTTGATCCCGCACGAGAACGCAGCGCCCTGATCGGTCGCCGTGGCACGAAGCGCGACGCCGCCCCGCCAAGTCCGGAAGATCACCAGGAACACCGCGATCAAGACCGACGCGACCACGAAACCCACCGCGATCTTCGGTGAAACATAGGCATCTCCGATAAAGATCGGCTTCGTGGGCAGAAAATTCGGCAGCGTTGCGGGATCGCTGCCCCAAACGAATTCGACAAAGCCAATCAGCACGGAGCCGAGGCCGACCGTCACCATGAACACTGAAATCGAGCTTTCACCCAGCATCGGCCGGATCAACAGGCGCTCGATTACGCCACCCAGAATTCCCCCGCCGATGATCGTCAGAATGATCGCCAGCCACACCGGAAGCGCAAGCGCGGTCGTCAATCCGAAGAAGAAGTAGGCGCAGAGCATCAGCATTTCGCCGACGGCAAGATTGAGAACCCGGGTCGCCTTGTAGATCAGCACGAAGGCGATGCCGGTCAGCGCCAGCAACGCGCCAGATCCAAGGCCCGACAGCACGATCTCGAAGAGGAACAGCCAATCCATCACGCCGCCTTTTCGCCTGCGATGCGCCGCGACAGGTCTCCGACGTCACCCGACCCGAGATACGCAGCGATGACATCCGGATTGTTCTGGATTTCGGCCGGCTTGCCTGCCGCGATCACCTGACCGAAATTCAGTACAACGACATGGTCGGAAATATCCATCACGAGGCCCATGTCATGCTCGACCATGAGAATGGTGACACCCCACTCCTCCTTCACGTCGAGAATGAAGCGGGCCATATCTTCAGTTTCTTCGCGGTTCATGCCCGCGACAGGCTCGTCGAGCATGAGAATGCGCGGACGCATGGCGAGGGCACGCGCGAGTTCGACGCGCTTTCGCAAACCGTAGGACAGCGAAGCGACCGGCTGGTCGCGGATATGCTCCATCTCGAGGAAATCCAGCACCCGCCGCTCGATCTCGGAACGCAGTTCAAGCTCCTCGCGCTTCGCGCGCCCGAAATACCAGAGCGCATCGAACACATTGGTTTGCATGTGCGCGTGGCGGCCGAGCTTGATGTTGTCGAGCACGGTCATGCCGCGGAACAGCGCAATATTCTGGAACGTGCGCGCCAGTCCCATCTTCGCGCGCGCCGGGGGATGCAGCCTGCTGATGTCTTCGCCGGCAAACTCAATGGCCCCGGTGGATGGCCTGTAAAATCCGGAGATGCAATTGAACAGCGAGGTTTTGCCTGCGCCGTTGGGTCCGATCACCGCCGTGATCGACCCTGGTGCCACTGAGAACGACACATTCGTCAACGCCTTCAGGCCGCCGAATGCGAGCGACAAACCGTTGACGTTCAAGCTGGCCGAGCCAGGCTTCGTAAAATCCGACAATTGACACTCCCCCTTGACCCTCCCGGCGCTTTTCGCGCTCTTTCGGCCGTATTCTACAAACTCACGCGCCCAATCGCTTTTGCGTCACCAATGCGTGTTCCATGTACATTCGCTCGACCGGCCGATCGAGCGAGTTGCCCGCTCGTTCGAAACCGCGGCGCCAGTCCTCGACATGCCGCCGCATCCAGACCTTACCGGCTTCCTTGTCGCGCTTGCGGATCGCATCAAGCAAATGATGATGTGCGGCGATCAGACGCGGCATCCCTTCGGCGACATCGCGCACAACCATCTCGGTGGTAGGAAAGAACAGCAGGCCAGCCGGTTCGCGCGCGAGTTGCAATACCCGGTTGTGCGATGCTTTTGCGATCAGAACATGAAAATCGGCATCCAGTTCCGCGAACAAGGCGGGATTGGTAACTGCCTGCTCGGTCTTCTCGATGTTGGCGGCAATCTCGCCGATGTCGTCGTCCGTGGCGTGATCGACCGCATATTCGATGGCGGCGATTTCAAGAATAATCGCGGTTTCATACAATTCGCGAAACGTGACTTCGTGCAGGACGAGCGCCCGGCTCAAACGGCTTGCCAGTTTGTTGTAACGCGGCATGCAGGCATAGAGCCGCCGGCTTGAATCCCGCCGGATCAGGCCGCCTTCTTCCAGAACCCGAATGCCCTCGCGCACGGTCGAGCGATTGACCCCGAATTGCTGAACCAATTCGGATTCGGTGCCGATCGGATCACCAGGCTTAATGCGCCCGTTGACGATTTCGCGCTCGATCGCATCCGCCACCCTTTGATAGGCCGGCGCGAATTCGATGCGTTTGAAGCTGGGTGCGGAGGCGATCGTCACAGCAGCCTTTGTCGTTTGTCGGACAAATGCTAGGGCGGGCTTAGAGTGCCGTCAATCCAAGTAAATATAGGTTTTTGTGCTGCACCGCAGAAGATAGACCAAGATCCTTTGGCTCTGTTCATTTGTCGGACAAACTCAACCATTCAATGGACAAGGGCGTAGAAAATGAAACGCCAGCCAATCGCTCTAGCGATGGCCGACGCACCCGGATCTAGTTGGTAGTCGGTCAATCCCGACCGTTCAAATGCCGCCCATGCAGAGGTATTTGATTTCGAGGTAGTCCTCGATGCCGTACCTCGATAAGCCTGCGAATATCAGTAAGCCACGGGCTGCGGTCGCCCGACCCCGCAATACAAAAACCCGTTTCGCGAGACTTCTTCCGGCGAGTAGATATTGCGAAGATCGATGATGACGGGAGTCGCCATGATCGTCGCCATTTTCTTGAGGTCGATTGCGCGGAACTGCTCCCACTCGGTGACGATGACAAGCGCGTGGGCGCCTTTCGCGCAGGCATAGGCATCGTCGGAGAAATCCACGTTCTCCAAAACCTTCCTGGCCTGCTCCATTCCCACCGGATCGAACGCGCGCACGATCGCGCCCATGTCCTGCAAGGCCGTAATCAGCGGAATCGACGGCGCATCGCGCATGTCATCGGTATTCGGCTTGAAGGTCACACCCAGCACCGCGACGGTCTTTCCGCGCAGATTTCCGTTGCCGCCGAACGCATTCGCCACCTTCCGCGCCATCGCGCGTTTGCGCTGGTCGTTCACGGCCACGACCGTCTCTATAATGCGCAGCGGCGATTCATTGTCCTGACCGGTCTTGATGAGCGCCAGCGTATCCTTCGGAAAACACGACCCGCCATATCCCGGCCCGGCGTGCAAGAACTTCGCGCCGATGCGATTATCCAGCCCAATTCCCCGCGCAACTTCCTGCACGTTCGCCCCGATTTTTTCCGCAAGATCGGCGATCTCATTGATGAAGGCGATTTTGGTCGCGAGAAACGAATTCGCCGCGTATTTCGTCAATTCGGCCGTGCGGCGGTCGGTATACACAATCGGCGCTGTATTGAGATAAAGCGGGCGGTAGACCGCCGCCATGATGTCTCGCGCACGCTTGTCATCGGTGCCGATGACAATTCGATCAGGGTGCTTGAAATCGCGGATCGCGGCGCCTTCACGCAGGAATTCGGGATTCGAGACGACCGCGAATTCTGCATCGGGGTTCTCGTCACGAATAATGCGCTCCACCTCATCCCCTGTGCCGACCGGAACGGTTGATTTCGTCACGATAATCGTGAATCCCGAAAGCGCGGCAGCAGTTTCGCGGGCGGCTGCATACACATAGGAAAGGTCGGCATGGCCATCGCCACGGCGGGAGGGCGTTCCGACCGCGATAAACACGACCTCGGCATCGCTCACTGCTGCTTTTGTCTCGCTCGAGAATGTCAGACGGCGCTGCTTGACATTGCTCGCGACAAGTTCGGAAAGGCCGGGCTCATAGATCGGGATTTCACCACGGCCAAGCGCGGCGACTTTCTCCATATCCTTGTCGATGCAAACCACGTGGTGTCCAAAATCCGCGAAGCACGCCCCCGACACCAATCCGACATATCCAGCTCCAATCATGGCAATTCGCATCGACGATCCTGTCTAACCAAAACGGTCCTGTGGCGCTTACAGCGCATGTCATTTCAAGTTGTGAGATCAAGCGGAGCGTGGCTTTTTCTAACCGCTCAGGATTGCTTTCCCGTCCTTGTGCGGCGGAAAGAAGAAAAAGTTGTTCACGTAAGCGCATCCGGCTTTGCGCCCGCCATCGGGCAGAAGCGAATCGGCGTCCTGAAAAATCCCCGTGTCGAATTGATCGACGGAAACGATGTCGCCGTCCTCGACAAAGAATCCGCGGTAATCCTTGTCCCGGAAAAACTCGAAGACAGATTCAGTGGCAGCTGCGCGGTGCCGGTCTTCTGCCTCAACGAGGAATATCGGCTGGCTTCGCTCCAGAATCCCGACCGCGCCATTCAGGACACTCAGTTCGTGTCCTTCGACATCGATCTTCACAAATGCCACCTGCTCCTGGATAAGAGAGTCGAGACGCGCCAGCGGAACGTGATGCGCGACGCAGGATTTCTCCGAAACCGCCAATTGCGGCTCAAGAGAAGCAAGACCATGCACCGCTCCCTGCTCGCTCTGCGGAATCAGAAGATCCGCCTCGCCTTCTCGATCCGACAAGGCGATCTCATGCACCTCGACATTGGTCGCGGAAGTTTGCCGGAGGACGTCGGCCATCTGGTGCGACGGCTCAAACGCATGGACGCGCTTTGAAAGCCGCGCCAGTTCACGCGTATAGAGGCCGCAATTTGCGCCGACGTCGATGGTGACGGCATCATTTGGCACGATCTTGTCCAGAAACGATAACTCGACTTCGGCGGATTTCGGACGATGCATGAAGTGCCAGCGCAACCAGAGTGACGGGAACGCTTCTTTGAGAACGTTCTTAGCTTGTCTCACGGCGTTCATGATGGCCGCCTTTCTGTTCAGGTCTTGAAAGAGTTCTGCATCCCGGACGAGTTCGCCCGGTTCAAACCCGATGATAGATGTCTTCCACGCGGACGATATCGTCCTCGCCGAGATACGGGCCTGACTGCACTTCGATTAGGTTGAGCGGCACTTTCCCTGGATTCTCCAGCCGGTGCATGCAACCGAGCGGTACAAACACCGATTCGTTCTCGCGGAGCAAAATCTCTTCGTCGTCGCGCGTGACGATCGCCGTGCCGTTCACCACAACCCAGTGTTCAGCGCGATGGAAATGTTTCTGCAGCGATAGTTTGGCGCCAGGGTTGACGGTGATGCGCTTGACCTGAAAACGATCGCCGGCATGGATCGACTGATAGTATCCCCATGGCCGATGGACGGATTGGGTTTGCGTCGCCGAGCGGTGACCATTGGCTTTCAACCGACTCACGAGTTTGGCGACGTCCTGATCGCGATCCTTGGAGGCAACAAGAACGACATCGGGAGTTGCCGTGATTATCAGATCTTCGACGCCGAGCGCGGCAACCAGCGGTCCTTCGCCCCGGACGTAGCACCCGTTGGCGTCTTCCATGACGACATCGCCGATCGCCACATTGCCGGAATTATCCTTGTCACCCATTTTCCACAGCGCCGACCAGCTTCCGATGTCGCTCCAGTCGAAATCCGCTGGAATTACGGCGGCCCGTTCGGTTTTCTCCATCACCGCATAGTCGAGTGATATGGAGGGGCAGGATTTGAAGGCGTTCTCGTCGAGGCGGAGAAAATCGAGATCGCGGGTGGCATCGGCCAATGCCGCCCGGCACGCAGCCAGCACATCCGGCACCAACCGTGCCAACTCTTCGATGAGCAATCGGGCCGGCAGCAGGAAGATTCCGCTGTTCCAGAGATGATCGTTTGCGGCCAGAAGCCGCTCCGCGGTGACCAGATTAGGCTTTTCAACGAACCCCGCGACATCGTGGACACCTGGCGCGGCGTCGAGTTGATCACCGAATCGAATATAGCCAAAGCCGGTCGTCGGAGCAGTCGGGCGCAATCCGAAAAGCACGAACTTGCCCGCCATCGCGGCCGTCATCCCGACCTCGACAGCGGCGCTGAACGCCTTGGCGTCAGGAACCCAATGATCCACCGGCATGGCAAGAATGATCGCGTCGGGATCGGAATCGCTTGCGATGAGCGCAGCGATGGCAACGGCGGGCGCAGTATTTCGCCCGAAAGGCTCCAGAACCATCGTTGGATTGGTAACCCCGATCGCACGCAACTGTTCAGCAATGGCGAACCGATGCTCCGCGCTGGCGACCACGATCGCATCACCGAAAATGGATGAATCGGCAACGCGTTGGGCAGTTTGCTGCAGGAGCGTTTTTTCGCCAAGAAGGGAGAGAAGCTGTTTGGGATAGGTCTCGCGTGATAGCGGCCACAGCCGGGAACCGGTCCCACCCGACAGCAAAACAGGAGTAATACGGCGTTGTCGCTGTTTCATCTCGTTGCCCCAGTTATGCGTGAAATGGTCTGCGCGAAGTCAGACGCTCGGTTTGAAACGGCGGTCCCGTTAACTGCCGCTGCCTGACAGAAACTCCCTTCGAACCGTGCGCGCGATGATTGCGATATCCATCCGAAGCGACCACTTCTCGATGTAATCAAGATCGTGATCGATACGCGCAATCGCGAGGCTGGGTTCGACAGTGCTACCCCTGCAGCCGCTCACCTGCGCAAGACCGGTGATCCCTGGCCGTGCGCTATGACGCTGGAAGTAATATGGGACGAGGTCCTCGTAGAGCATGTTGGCGGCGAGCATGCCGGGCACATGAGGCCGCGGCCCAACAAGAGACATGTCGCCCTTGATGACATTGATCAACTGGGGAATCTCGTCGAGGCTGGTGCTTCGTAGAATGCGCCCGATCGGCGTGATTCTGGGATCGCCTTGCACCGTCTGCGTGATGCCTGCAGCATCGCCGAGGTCCATGTACATGGACCGGAACTTGTAGATCTTGAAGAGCCGGTTGCGGTAACCGTAGCGATTTTGCTGAAAGAAGACCGGACCGCGCGACGTCGTCTTGATCGCTATTGCAATGGCGATGAATAGCGGCCCAAAAAACAGGAGCGCCAGCGCGGCGGCTGTGGCGTCGAAAATCCGCTTCCCGAAAGCAGACGCCGGCTCACTGTGGGCGACGCGGGTCGTCCGTCGATAAGCGCTGTGCTTACGGTAAGCACTGTTGTTCGCGTATTCGACAGGACGCACGGAGATAAACCGCGGACCGCTCCACTGCGTCGATGTGTTATCCTGGATAAAACGAGCTGTGACGGTGGATGCCATTGCTCTCGCTCTCTGCTTAACGTCCGCAAACGCTGGAATGGAATTCAACGCGCTTATTAAGAAGCACAGCGCCTCGATCTCCGATCCAACGTTTCGCACTTGCGAAATTCAAATCGCATGAGGAAGGCACCAACCTTCGTTGATTAAAGTTTTCCTAAAGTTTTGTACGAAATAGGGCGGGAAAACGGAAAGTTCGCGCACGTTATGACGGTTTGATGCACGCCACATTTGTGCGACGCGAGAATTTGCTGCGGTACGAAGCGGTTAAGACGAGATGCCGAATTCTTACGCTGCGGTTCTGTTGAAGCTGCCATGCGCAACCACAATCGCGCGCAAGTTCAAAATGAGAGTCGATATTCGTATCGAACAAGCGCATTGTTGAGTTGATGCGGGAATGCGCAGTCGCGCTGATACTTTGAGCAACCACGTTCACTAAAAACTAAAAGAGACACCGTAGACTCCTCGAATAGATGTGTTTTAGCTCGCAACGAGCCGCAAAATGATTGTCAGGCTGCAGAAGATCGATACGACGGGCGGCGATGACTCGTTTGCGCCGCGCGTGTCTTCGCCGGAGTCGCCGATGATCGCCGACCGCGCGAACATTCCCTCGCTCGCACCGGCCGCAGGTTCCAATCGGCGGCTGAGGAACCGACTCATCCTGGTCAATGTCGTTGCCTGGATCGTCATCATTCTCGTAATCAGGATGATTTTCTTCTGAAAAATTTCGTCACTGGAGAGCATCACGCTATCTATCGGCGGTCAGCCGATTGACCGTGGAACTTTCCCGTGGCGAAGCTCACTCATGATACGATCTGTCTCCTCCGATAATCCGCGAACGATACCTGCCTCACTGCCGGCCAATGCGCGTATCTATGCCGTCGGCGACATTCACGGCCGGGCCGATCTGCTTGCTGAAACCATCGCTCACATCGAGGACGATCTTCAGCGACGGCCTATCGAATACGCGCTCGAAGTCTATCTCGGCGACTATATCGATCGCGGGCCCGATTCAAAGAGCGTGATCGATCAACTCGCCGTCCGGATCGCTCAGCGGCGCGCGATTTGCCTGCGCGGCAACCATGAAGCAATCCTCGAAAGATTTCTCCGTGACGATCCAGCTGTCATCCGGCACTGGGCTCAACTGGGCGCGCTGCAAACTCTTGCGTCTTATGGCGTTTCGATGGGCATCGGCGCTGCCGCGATGTCACCGTCCGAACTTCAGCAATCTTTGCGCCAGGTCTTCCCACGCACACACGATCTTTTTCTCCAGTGCCTCCACAACAGCTATATGTGCGGAGATTTTCTGTTCGTTCACGCGGGAATACGGCCGGGCATTCCCATAGCGCAACAGATCCCCGAAGACCTGTTCTGGATTCGCGATGAGTTCCTGAATTCGACGGCAGATCATGGCAAGGTGATTGTGCATGGTCACACCCCGGTGGACCATCCGGATATCCGCAGAAATCGCATCAATATCGACACCGGCGCGTGGCGGACGGGAACCTTGACTTGTGTCGCGATTGAAGGCGCAACGATCCTAGTGTTGTGAGAATTACGGCGATCTCCCTGCAAATCACTTGTGCAATTCCGTTGCGCAGAAGCGGACGATGGAACCACCGCACAGTGACTGGAACAATGTCTCACATTTTTTTGCCTTGTTTGACCGACTATCATTCATTGCAATCGTCATCAGAGCGCGGCCGGCTCTGCCGGAGCGCATGTCAGTAATTTGTATGCGTTTAGTGGGGACGGCATGACGCAATCATCGGTTCGTATCGCGACACTCTTTGTCGTTCTTGCCATCATCGCTTGCAGCATCGCGGGGTTCTCCGGCGAAGCTCGCGCTCAGCAAAAACATAAGTCATCTCCTTCGGCTTCTGGCGCCTACGTTTTGGGACCCAACGACAAGGTGAGAGTTAAGGTTTATGGCGAACCCGATGTCGCTGGCGAATATGAAGTCGATGCCAGCGGCTATGTGTCGGTTCCCTTGGCAGGACGCCTCCGCGCCAGTGGGCTAACGACGGGGCAGCTCGAACGCTCGATTACGTCGGCGCTAGCAAAAGGAATCGTGCGCGATCCGCGCGTCAATGTGGAAATCGCCCTCTATCGCCCCTTCTACATTCTCGGCGAAGTCAAAAAGAGCGGAGAATATCCTTATCGCGTTGGCATGACCGTGCTCGATGCCATTGCGAGCGCCGGCGGGTTCACTTATCGCGCCAATGAAAACAAGATTCATTTGCGACGGTCCGGCAGCACTGTGGAAGAAATTTACTCACTCGACGCGCCGGTGCTTATTTTTCCGGGCGACAACATTCGGGTATCGGAACGATACTTCTAGCGCTCATCTTTATTCCTCCACATTCGAGCAAGGCGCCCACGTTCGTATTGGCATCGGATGAATTTCATCTGGTCATAGTGTCGTCTCTTTGCGGTGCAATTTTTTCTGCAATGCAGAACAATCTCCGGAACTGCGCGTTGAGCCACAACTTCGGATGCAACGCGAGACATCATTCTCCGGGAGATTGACTGCGTGAACCGAATCCACACTGACGATTTTGTGGGCGAAGGCGCGATGACTTTCTGGGCGATGACGAACAATCGAGTATTCGGAATTCTCAGCCGACATGAGCGCTTCCCGCGAGGGCCGATGAGTGATGAGTGCTTTTGCGTTGACCGCGTTGAGAAAAATCAAAGAGCGCTCGCGAACTACGCGTTCGAGGACACGACAAAATCGCTGTGGACCGAAAATTGCACGCTTGAGAAACGTACAGTGGCCGGCGACAGCGATCGTGCTTGGCCTCGCGTCACCGTCGAATGCGCAGGTGATACCGCCAACGACTGAGCTGCTGACACCTCCATGGAACGCACAGCGAGTTTTTGAACCGTCCTCATTGCCCGACCTGACCGACCGGGATACGCGCGACGAGATTCCACCAGAGGATATGCCGGTGAAAAGAAGACAGCAGCCCGGATATGAGCCGGTCGGGATACGCGCCGGATCCTGGATGTTCAATCCGTCGCTGATGTCCGGCGCGCTCTACGACAGCAACGTTTTCTCCTCCAACACCACCAAGCGCTCGGATATCGCCGCCGTGTTCGCCCCATCGTTGCGGGCGCACACCCTGTGGGAGCGCCACGGCCTGGATCTGAAGCTGGATGCGCTGTCCACGACATATAATGAGAACTCCAGCCTCAATCAGACCAATGCCAGCCTGAAAGGCAACGGCTGGTTCGACATCGCACACGACCTCACTGTTCTCGCCAATTTTCAGATCGCTCACCTGAATGAGGGCGTCGGCACGCTGAGTTCGCCGGTCAACGCGATTTCGCCGACACCTTACGATCTGTTCTCGGGCGATCTGACCGTCCGCAAGGAATTCAACCGCTTCACGACCTCGGCCGGTATGCGCGTCGATTCCTATGACTACGGCAAAACGCGCGCGCAGGACGGTTCGATCATCAATCAGGACAGTCGCGACGGTCAGATTTATTCCCTTCACAGCCGTGTGGACTACGCATTCTCACCAGTCCTGGGATGGTTCGCGGGCGTGGAAGGCAATCAACGCAACATTCGCGGCACGCCCGGTCAGACGCTCGATTCACAGGGTTATCGCGCGCTGTCCGGCTTTACCGTCGGATTCACAAATCTCATCAGTGGTGAATTCGGCGCTGGCTATGCCCAGCAGCGATTCGACGCCTTGTCGATCGGAACCATCGAAGGCCCATCCTATCGCGCGATGCTGACATGGCGCCCCACTCGCCTGCTCGACGTCCATTTCAAAGCGGAACAGATCGTCACGGAGACATCCGATACCAGTTCTACTGGCGTACTGGCGAACGCGTTTCAACTCGGCCTCGACTACGAACTCCGCCGCAACATCATCCTTTCATTGGCAGGCGGATATGAGAGCGATCGATTCGTCGGACAGCAGCGCAAGGACAAGGTCATTACCGCGGATTCGCGGATTAAATACTTGATCAACCGATACGGCGCCATTTCTTTCTTCCACAGATACACCGAGCGCGACAGCGACATTCCCGCCTTCAGCTTCGACAAACATCAGGTAGGAATAAATGTTACAGCGCAGTTCTGAATACGATTATCAAAAGCTGGAAGAGCCGGCGGGCCCGGCCGTTGGAAAATGGTCGCCGCCGACGGTCGACTTGCGCGAGATGGCGCGCATTCTGCGACGACGCTGGAAGCTGGTTGCGGCCGCGCCGCTCGCACTGACTGTCCTTGCCCTGATCTACATCATGGCGATCAGCACGCTGTACACTGCAACATCGACGGTTCTAGTCGATCCGCGCCGCGCCAATGTCGTCGATACCAGCCAGACTGTGCTTTCCAACTTTGGTACTGACGACGCAACGATCGAAAGCCAAACGCTTCTGATCCAGTCGGTAGCGATTCTCCAGCGCGTTGTGGAAAAGCTCAAGCTCACCGCGGATCCGGAATTCATGCCGAAACCCGGCTTTCTCGATCCGCTCAAGGGATTGTTCAGCAGCAGCGGCCCCACCGCGGGCGCAAGTCCGGAGGATGCCGCAAAGGCAAGATCCGTCGAGATCCTTCAGAAGCGGATGAAGGTGACGCGACAAGGCACCACGTTTCTTGTCGACATCAGCGTTAACTCGGAAGAGCCGCGAAAGGCCGCGGCGATCGCAAACGAGATAGCCCAGAGCTACTTCGAGGAACAGGTCCGCGCCAAGTATGACGCGACGAAAATCGCTGCCAGCTGGCTCAATAGCCAGATCGAGGGGCTGAAGTCGCGCGTTGTGACGTCCGAGCAAGTCGTGGAGGATTTTCGAGCCACCAACAATCTTGCGGTGTCGCAGGGCGTGACGGTCAACGACCAGCAGATCACGGACCTCAACAACAAGCTCATTGCCGCGCGCGTACAAACCGCCGAGGCGCGCGCCAAATATGATCAAGTTCAGCAACTCGCCAAATCGGGCAGCGACCCCGGAGGGATCAACGCCGCCATTACGTCGGATATGATCACCAAGTTGCGCACGCAATATGCCGACATCGCCAAGAACGAAGCGGATCTTTCGAGCAAGTACGGCCCTCGCCATCCGCTCGTCGCCAACATACGCGCGCAGCTGCGTGACACCCAGCGTCTGATCAATGAAGAAATCCGCCGCATTCTCGACAGTACGCAACACGACTACGATGTTGCACGCTCCCGTGAATCATCTTTGCAGGAAAGCCTTGATAAGGTTCAGGACGTATCGAGTTCGTCCGGTCAGGCGCAGGTACGCCTTCACGAACTGCAGCGTGAGGCCGAGGCTAATCGCACACTCTATGAATCCTATCTCGCACGCTACAAGGAAACGTCGGCGCAAGAGAGCCTGGAGATGCCCGATTCCCGCGTTGTGACGAGGGCGAGCATCCCGATCCGGCCATCGTCGCCCAAGACCATGCTCATTCTTGGTCTTGCGCTCATGCTCGGCGTCGGCGGCGGAAGTGTTTTCGCGTTCCTGGCCGACTACCTCGATCGTCGCATGAAGACACTTGAACAAGTGGAATCCATCTCGGGCGTGCCGGCGCTCGCAGCCGTTCCGTTGATCGGCACTCGTGAGCTTGCCGCGCGGGCCAAACGCGGCCGGAACGAACTCGGTCGTTATGACCCAAAAACCGTACGGCTTTTGCCGCCGCCGCTTCAACCGCCTCTGATGCGATATGCCTTAGACGAGCCCGGCACCTTCTTTGCTGAGGCAGTACGCGCCGTTCGCCTCGCCCTTCAGCGGACAATGCGGATTCAGCCGGTCAAGGTTGTACTGGTGACATCCTCGCTCGACAACGAGGGGAAAACGACGCTTGCTGCGAACCTCGCCCTGTCGCTTGCGACACTCGGAATCAAGACTCTTCTCATCGACGGCGACCTCCGCAACCCGCAGCTGACGCGAGCGCTTTGCCCTCATGCCGATGCCGGATTGCTCGAAGTCGCGACCGGTCAGACACGGCTGGAACAGGCCATCTTGCTCGACCGCGCTTCCGGGCTCTCGATCCTGCCATCACCCGCAGTAAAGAACGTCGACATCGTCACCGAGCTGATGTTCTCCGAGCGGATCGTCGAAATTCTGGATCATTTGCGTCAGCGCTACGAGCTGATCATCATCGACTCGCCGCCGCTTGTTCCGCTGGTCGATGGGCGAGCGTTGGCGGAACTTGCCGATCGCATCGTTCTCGCTGTGGGGTGGGACCAGACTCCTCAAGACGTTCTCACGCATACCATCAACCTGCTAGCTCCCGTCTACGACCGAATTCTCGGCACCGTGCTGACGCGAGTCGACCTCAGCCGCCTTCGATTCTACGACTACTATCGCAGCTCGGCCTATCTCAAACCTTATGGCACTGCGGGATTGAACCCGAGGCCAGCGGAATGAGAGCGCGCGGGCCGATGAGCGGATCTCCACGCGCATTCCCGGTGAATGGGCCGCTTTCGCCATATCCCGGCGGGCGCCTTGCCATGGCGGACGCTCGCCAGTTGCCGTTCGCCGCGGACCGTGCATCGGTGGCAGGTACATCGTTCATCGACGTCATAGTCGTGGGATTGTTGCTGCTCGCAGTGATCGCAACATTCACGCTGTCCGCGGCGATGCTAACGAACTGGAATATCCACTATTTAACAGCCGGTGGAAACTTCTATGAGAAATTGCATCCCGCGGCCTACCTTACACTTCTCGCCTTCGGCCTGCTGCTAATACGCAACAGCGATCCGGTCGGCGAACTCGACCGGATGTTTTCTGAAGCAAAGCTCGTCATTGTCTATTTGATGTGCTGGTTGTTGCTTCTCGTTCAGATGTTCGTGTTGGAACGTCCATTCACGGTCATCATCGACACTTTCCTCCTGCCGGTGGTGCTGTGCCTTCTCATCTGGCAGCTCACTCCGGCGCAAAGAAAGCCGCTGGTATGGGCCGTTCACCTTACAATTCTCCTGAACGTATGCCTTGGATACTATGAATATTTTTCCGGTCACCGGATCATTCCGCTCACACTTGGCAATGTACTCGTGGTCGGTGAGTGGCGCTCCTCGGCGTTTCTTGGGCATCCGCTGACCGCGTCCGGGCTGGTTAGCGCTTACATCCTTGCGCTGGTTTTGCGGCCCGCGCTTTGCCCACCCGTCGTGCTTCGGATTGCACTCGTTACGTTCTGTCTCGGATCGTTGATGGCGTTCGGCGGCCGGACAGCGCTGGTTACAGTGCTCATCGTGCTGGGCTTGCTTGCTATCGCGGAAGTATTTCTAATCTTGCGCGGCAAGCGAGTATCGCTTCCGGCGCTGATAGGAACCATCTGCCTGCTCTTTGTCGCGGGTGCCGGCCTTTTCGCTGCATTCGATCTTGGCACCTTCGACAAGATGCTGTTGCGATTCTCGTCGGATAAGGGCAGCGCGCTCGCACGCTTTGCCACCTTTGATCTGCTGTCCCATTTCGATTGGCATGAGTTGATCATGGGACCGAATCCAGTGCGCGTAAACGCACTTCAGGCGCAGCTCGGGCTCAACTACGGCATCGAGAACTTCTGGATTTCGTGCATCGTCCAGTTCGGCGTGATCCATACCGCCCTGCTGACGATCGGGCTGATCGGCTTCTTTGTGGAAGTCATGAAGCGCGCCAGCTCTGCCGCATGGGCGATCGTTCTGCTGATTTTGGTGATCGCGGCAAGTTCGGTCAGCTTCTCGTCAAAAAACATCCAGCTTGCGCAGTTTATCATGATCATCACGCTGCTGTTGCCGCGAGACGAAGCACGTCGCGCGGCGGCGCAGCCTTTTCCCGGAAGATCGATTCCACTTCGTGGATGAATGCCGAGATTGGACTCACATGACCATTTACGTCGACCACACCCATCTCGGACGTCATGTTACCGGCCTCGAACGCATTACGCTTGAGTTGTTCTCGCAGGAAACTCTCGCGCCGCTCAACGTCGTTCCAGTGACCGTGCAGGGCGCCGGACGCATGGTAGCGACGCAGACGTTCGGGCTCCCGTCCCGGCTGCTGGATCCATCCTCCATCCTGTTGTGCCCTGGCTTTCCGCCCAGCCCGCTGCTGCGGCCGTTCGCGGCGCGCGTCATTCCCTACATTCACGACATGTTTCTGTTGTCACGGCGGGCCGATCTCAACTGGCGCGCCAAGCTCTATATGGCAAAGCCGTTTGAGTTAGCGGTCAAGAATTATCCTCGCTTTCTCGTGAATTCGGTCGATACCTGGCACAAGCTCTCCAGGTACTGCAGATCGGATGCAGAGATCACACTTTACCGCCCGCCGGTGCGCAACGTGTTCAACCTGTCCCCGGACAAACGTTCCGATCCCTCCGGGAGGATGTCCCCGCTTCGCCTCGTCGCACTTGGAACCGTCGAGCCGCGCAAGAATTTTTTCGCAGCTGCACGAATTCTCGCCGCGCTACGCGAGCGTGGTTTCGAAAACGCGACGCTGGAAATTGTCGGCCGCGAAGGCTGGGGCGAAGACTGGCGTATGCTTGAAGCATGCCCGGGCGTTATCCTGCACGGCTACCAATCGACGGATCGTGCCAGACAGATCCTTCAGGATGCCGACGTATTCATTTGCACATCCCACGAAGAAGGCCTCGGCCTGCCGCTGCTCGAAGCGCAGTATGCGGGCCTTCCAATCGTGGCGCCTGATGCCGCGATTTTCCGCGAAGTGCTGGGTCAATCCGGAATCTTCATCGATTCCGCCGATCTTTCGTCATCGGTCAGGTCAATTTCCGACGCCATTTCAGCGCCGGAATGGCGAGCGTTCCACGCCACGCGCGCGGCGAAAAACCTGGCGCGCTGGAATGCTCTTGCCGCCTCGGACCACGACGCCGTCATCAACCTGATCACCCGAGTCGCCCAGCGGCGCACGTCCGTTCCAGCGGCACTTGTTCAGTTCAATCGGGATGACCGCGGCATCACGCCGTAGGCAAGAGCAATCTTTCGCACAAGCAATCAATTTACCAGGAAAGAACCGTTGCAGGAACCACGCCACAACACGCGACATCTGGATGCGTTGCGGATCATCGCCGCCAGCGCCGTCGTTGTCTTGCATTATGCGGATTACGTGAAGGACGTCCCTGCAGGGCGCTTTATGCTCGCGCATACCCTGCATTTCAATTTGTTCGTAGACCTGTTCTTTGTGATCTCCGGCTTTGTGATTGCAAGTCAGTACCTCGACAAGGTCGATGACTTTCCATCGATCGGACGATTTCTCTGGCGGCGGCTGGCGCGCATCTATCCGCTCCATCTGGCCACGCTGGCGTTCTATGTGATTATCGCGCTCGCAATTTATACCGGCTATGCAAATGACGGAAATCTCGCGCGCTATCCTCTGTCCGATATCCCAGCACAGCTTTTCCTGCTTCACGCTCTCGACGGTCAACGGCTGACCTTCAACTTTCCGAGCTGGTCGCTGTCCGCGGAAATGTTCTGCTATCTCGCCTTTCCCGTTGCGGCCGTTCTCGCTGTCCGTCGCAAGGAACTTGTCCTCGCGCTTGTCGTCATCCTGATGATCGCAAACAGCTTCTATGCAGCGGCGACCGGAACCGCACCATGGGCTGAATGGATCAACAAAGGCGGCGTATTCCGGGCGCTTCCCGGTTTCAATCTCGGCGTCGCATGTTATCTCTTCCGCGACCAGATCGCGCGCTGGCCCATAATTCCAGGCATTCTGACGAGCGCCCTGACGGCATTCATTCTGCTCGGGTGGCTCCTGCCGGAATTGGCGGCTCTCATTGCAGTCTATGCGATCGCCGTTCTCGCGATCCATTGCGATACTTTCGGCGCATCGACCTTACTGACGCGGATGCGCTTCGATCGAAGCTCCGTCTACACTTACTCCTGCTATATGCTCCACATTCCGGTTGCCACCGCCGTATTGACGTTCGGTGCGCGTTATCTGCCCATCGGCACGCCGGGCGGGAAGCTGGCTCTACTGCCGGTCGCCGTCGCGGTTCTCGCGGCCACAAGCGCTCTGTCATACCGGTTCTTTGAAACGCCTTCGCGCCGATATCTAAACGAGATGTTCGACCATCGAATCGCACAACGAGCTTCGGCGCCAGCCATCCCGCAGCCGGAGAACACGCGATGACGATGGTGTCGCGCGCTTCCGACCATTGGATAGCCAACCAGGACGCACGCACGCGAACGGTGGGCCGGGACTCTGTCATCGACACCACGCGTGGTATCGCCATCCTCATGGTGATCGCGATCCACTCGCTTCCCCAGCCGCTCGATGCATCCTGGCAAAAATTGATCGATGCGGCGCTGCGCCCCTGTGTGCCGATTTTTCTGTTCGCATCAGGTTATTTGACCGCGCTCTCGGGAAAGGTTGCGTTGTGGAAGCGCGTCAAGGCGGCGCTCATTCCGTATGCCATTGTCTTCGTCGCGGCCTATATCTACATGGCCTTGCATAATGCTGCGATGGATCACCGCGTCACGACGGCCGCTGCCAGATTCATTTTCGCCTACGTCTTTGTCTACTACTACGTCTTCGTCTATATCGGCTGCACTCTCGGCTTGTGGCTGATTTTTCTGATCGCTGAACGTAACGCTTCCAACGACCGGCAACGGCTTGCTGTTCTCCTTTCGCTTTCGATCGTGGTCGGCCTCATTGCCGGGAGTTACATCGATCCCTTGCTGGCTCGCGTCAGCATTTCAGAATCGATCGTTCAGGAAGTGCGTCTGCGTGATATTCCGTTCTGGTTTTCCTTTGTGGCATTAGGCGCCCTTGTGGGGCTATTCACCAGCGGGCCGGAACTTCGTAACATGCGCCTCATCTTGGCTGCGTCGGCTTTGGCGGCTTACTTAATATATGCAGCGGTGAGGATATTCGGTATCGGCGACGCCGCCGACTACGATTCGACTGCATTCTTCGGTTATGCGTCATTGCTCTGCATCCTGCTGCTGGTTCTTCGTCCGCGGTTGCCGTTGCTGGCAACCATCGGGTCAGGCAGCTACTTCATTTACCTCTGGCATATCTTCCCGGTCATGGCGCTGCGCGACCACACATCGTTGCGCGCCTTCGGACCCATCGCGGACTTTGCAACCACCTATGCGGTAACTGCTCTCGTCAGTGTCGGCGCCCTGCTGGCTGTACGGCGGATCGCTCCTTCCCATTTTTCGCGTTGGCTGGGGGCCTGACCATGCTGTTGCGCCACACACTTCTTTATATGCCGGCGCAGATCGTCGGCCCGCTGTTCCAGTTGATCGCCATGGTGGTCTGGACCCATGTCGTCAGCGAGCATACCCTCGGCGTCATTACGCTGATTACAGCCACGCATGAACTCCTGCAGATCGGCTTTCTTGCGTGGTGGTCGCAATACGCATTGCGATTCTTTGGACGCTTTCAGAGCGGCGACGATGCGCAACGCTTTCGCCGGACAGAAAGCGCCGTTTTGCTCGCCTCGATCGCGATCCAGAGCGCGGCCATCATCGGTATTCTGATTCTGGTGATTGCGCCGGATGCAAATGCCGGACTGCTCATTGCAACCGTCGCCTACATTATCACCCGCTCATTCAATCTTTACATCGGCGAACGCGCCCGTGTGCAGCAGCAGATCGCCGTCTACTCGATCCAGCAGGTTGTCGGGCCGGCGATCGGGTTCATCATTGGCCTGATCCTGATTAAACTGCTCGGTCAGGATCCTGAATGGCCGCTGGTGGGTTACGCCATCGCGCAGCTGGTCGCCATCCTTATCGTGCTGCCGAAAATCGGCTATGGCTGGCGGTTATGGCCGATCGATCGTTCGATTGTCAGGCACGCGCTGCATTACGGCATTCCGATCATTATCGGCGGTGCGTTGGGCTGGGTTGGCCTCAACGCCTCTCGCTTCATCGTCAACGACATGCTGGGCGTTGCTGCTGCCGGCTTGTTCGCGGTTGGCTACGGTCTCGGACAGCGGGCGGCGGCTGTCGCGGCAATGCTCGTCACGGCTGCGGCATTCCCGATCGCGGTCAAGCGCATGGAGGACAGCGGCAGCAAGGCCGCGATGCGGCAGCTCGCAGACAACAGTGCGCTTCTCATTGCTATTCTGGCGCCAAGCATCGTGGGAATATTCATGCTGCGCGCCGAGATCGTCCATCTGCTAATCGCAGCGCCATTTCAGCAGGTGACATTGGCGGTTCTGCCGTTGTCCGTTCTGGCCGGCGCTATCCGCAATCTGCGCGCACATTTCGGCGATCAGGTATTTCTCCTGCACAGCCGGACCCGCCTGCTGATAGTGGTCGCGAGCATAGATGCCATAGTGACCGTCATCCTCAGCTTTATCTGCATCTGGTATTGGGGCATCGTTGGCGGGGCCGTTGCGACCGTCGTCGCCGCTTCAGCCGCAGCGATTGCGAGCTTCACGATCGGATTCTCGCAGTTCGGATTGACGCTGCCGCTGGGTCATCTGGTCCGCATCGCACTTGCAACCGTCGGGATGGGCGCTGTTTTGCGGATTCTGCCGAACGCTGCCAACTTCGTCGCGCTCACCGCGCACATTGCCATGGGCGCGGCGACCTATATGGCGATACTCGCCGTGCTTTATGCGCCGTCCATGTTGAAGCTGCGCCGCGCCCGGCCGCAGCAAACGTGATGGCGACCGGGTTTTCGACGGCTACACCTTTCTCGCGTTGTTCTTGAACGCGCGCGCCATCGCGTACCAGAGCGGCTTCTTCTGGTTTGCATCGTCGAAGGGCAGCGGCCGCGGAAGCCGCTCGGCAAGCGGGTTCTTCTTCTTGGCCGCATCCGTATAGAACGAATAGTTATCGGCAAGCTCCCAGGCGATCACGACCTTGACGGCAGGGATCTGCAACACGGTGTTGAGGAATTTTTCGGCAGTTTCGGCAATCATTGCGTCGCGGCTCGGAATATCATCCGGAAACGTATCGTCTCGAACATCGAACTCGGTAATATAGATATCGACCTTACGCTCGGCGAGCGTATGGACGAAATCCGCGAACCGTGCGGGATCGTGCGGATAGCGCGGTTGAAGATGTCCCTGCAACCCGACGGCATGGAGCGGCACGCCGGCGTCTTGTAGTTCATCGACCAAGCGGAGCAGGCCTTTGCGAACCGTACGTCCGACATCATCGTCGCGCTCGGTCTGAGCTTCGTTGAGGACAAATTTTGTTTTCTTGTCGGCCAACGCCGCACGTTCGAACGCGCGCCGCACGTAACCTGTTCCGAATGTGTCGTACCACGGACCCAGCCGATAACCACCCGGCGCCTTGTGCCCCGGCCAGAATGGCTCATTCACAATATCCCAAGAATGCAGCTTGCCCGCATAGCGGCCGACCACCTCTTCGATATAGCCGTCGAAAAATGTCTGCCGCTCTGCGGTCGTCATGCTCTTCACCCATGATGGAACCCACTCGTTCCAAATGAGACAATGGCCGCGCATCGGGATCTTGTTGCTTGCACAGAATCGCAGCAGGCGGTCCGCGCTTTCGAAACGCTTCGGTCCCGGTTGTGGCGCAATCGTGCCCATTTTCATGGCGACGTCGGTCGTCACAATCCTGGTGTGCGTTGTATAGAGTTCCCGGTACGCAAGATCCTTATCGATCACGGGCCCTGCGGCCGCGCCGAACACGAATCCATTCGCCGCCGCAATTGCGCCAAGACTTTCATTTGCGCTAGCCGCAAATGTCACTCGGCTAGATGCAACACTCGCGCCAGCAAGAACCGCAAGTGCTTGTCGCCGTGAACACGCCACATGCATGGCAGACCTCCTTTGAAAGAATAATTTTGTCTCGCCGTCGCTGAACTAAGTGAGCCAGACGCCATCGTTGCGTCGCAATGGTGCGATTTCGTGACGTTATCGTTTCGAAGAATTAAATCTTCGAGTGCGTCGGTCCATCGTCATCAACGAAGGGCACCTTGTTTTTGTGCACGCGTACCTCGACCACAATGTCAGGAGATCGACATGCTGGACTCGCAGATGCGACAGCCGGACAATCTCATCGTCGATGGCATCGCCATCAACGTTCTATCGATGCCAGCGGCCGTATCTTCAATCGTATCGGCAGCGAGATCGGGTGACGGCTTCAGCGTCTGTACGCTCAACCTCGATCACGTTGCGCAACTGCAACAACTCCCTGACTTTCGCGCGGCCTATCGTCGAGCGCGATTCGTTACAGCCGATGGGTTTCCGATCGTTATTCTAGGTCGTCTCGCCGGAGCGCAAATCGAGAGAACAACCGGCGCCGACCTTGTCCAGCCGCTTTGCGAGCAGGCCGGACGAAACGGGATCCCCGTTTTCTTTCTTGGCTCCAACAATCTCACCCTTCACAGAACAACCCGGCGATTGTCTGAAAGATTCAAAGGGCTTGAAGTCGTTGGGTGGTTCTCGCCGAACGCCAAATTTGATCCCTACTCCCACGAGGCCGACCGTGCGATCGACGAGATCCGGGCATCCGGCGCAAGACTCTGCTTCGTTGCGTTAGGTGCGCCTCGGCAGGAAATTTTCGCGGCGCGCTGTCTCGATGAACTTCCTGGCGTCGGGTTGCTCTGTATCGGCGCTGCCCTCGACTTTATCGCCCACACACAGGATCGCGCCCCGGCGATCACGCAGAAGATAGGCCTCGAATGGGCATGGCGAATGCTGCGCAATCCGCGCCGGCTGGGACCGCGTTATGCACGATGCATGGCGATTGTCCCCGGGCTGGTCGCTCGCAGCATTCCGCAAATCGTAACAGCACGAATAAGGAAAGCGGCATGACATCAATACTGACACTTGCGCAGCGGGCCAGAAATGCGGGTCGCGTCGAGCGGCGTTATCAAATCTGCCTGATCCATCCGTTCGATCCGCGCGGCGAGAAGGTTGGCGGCCTTGAGACCTACATCAGGGATTTCATCACTTTTCATCCTAACGACACCGATCTGCTGTTCATCGGAGTGGACTCAGCGGGGGACCTGAAACTTGGCGAGATTCACAAGCTCATCTTTCGAGGCCGGACCTTCGATTTCCTTCCGATCTTACACTATTCAGATCAGCAGGCGCGCGAAGCTGCCCGCACCATCCGAACGTCGCTGACAGGGCAGTTTTTCATGGCACTGCTGCGCAACTTCGGGACTATCGCGAAGCTGATCCGTGCACGCCGCTGCTCGATCGATTTGCGCCGCGTGGAATTCTCCTGGCTGCCTGCCGTTCTTAGACAGCCCTTCGTCCAGATGCTGCATGGTGAAGGTGCGCCGAAGCTGCGGATGGACTCGTTGCTACAAAAATACTCGTTTGTCCACAATGCCGGTGAGCGCTTTGCCATGGCGACGAGCTCCAAATTTCTTTGCGTGAACCCGTACATCACCGAGCGGCTTCAGAAGACTTATCCGCGGCAGAAGGAAAAAATCGATACGCTGTGGACTTGGGTCAACACGGAGATATTCAAGCCACAGCCACTGTCCCGTGACACGACGACATTCCGCATTGTCTTTGCGGGCCGCCTTGATGAGTTCAAGGACCCGCCGCTGATGTTCCAAACCATCGGGCGGCTGCAGCAACTCGTGCAGGAAAAGGTCGAGTTTCACTATATAGGGACCAGCGACCCGCACCGGTTCGCCGAATTCGCGGCGATCGAAAACAACACCATTCGACATGGATTCAAGGACGCTGCCGGCATGGCAACGACATTGGCCAGTGTGCATGTTGGGATTCTGACCTCGGAATTCGAGGGAATGCCGCGCTTCGTTCTTGAAACGCTGGCCGTCGGGCGCCCCGTTGTCGCCATGCACCTGCCTCAGCTCGAGGCCGTTATTCGCGACGGCGAAGGTGGTTATCTGGTGCGACGTAGCGATTCGAGATCCGACATGGTGGAACGTCTCGCTCACCGCTTCATCAACGTCCGCGACGCTATCGCCAACGGCGAGATGGATTCGTCACGTATCGCAGCGGGAATCAAGAGCTTCACGCCAGGAACGCAGCTTGCGCGGGTCTTCCGCTACCATCAGGAAATCCAGAATACGCGGGGTATGATCGTCAATCCGCAGACCCACTGAACGGCTATTGGGGAAGCTCCATGAATATTCTGATGCTCACAAGCGAGTTCGCTCCCGCGACCGGCGGGATCGGCACCTACGCACGCGAGATCGCCGCCGCCGCTGCCGGCCTCGGCGCAAAAATGACGGTTCTTGCTCCGGACTATTCGAAGAGTTCTCCAGCCGAAGACGGATCGCTTCCTTTCGAGCTTCAACGGTTTCGCGGCGGTCTCCATTCGATGCGGAATCTGCCATCCAAGATTCTTCTCGCGCGCAATCGCCTGAGACTGGACGATTACGACATCGTTCATGCCGCGGATTGGCCGTTTTTCATTCCGCTGGCTCTGTCACGACGTCGGACGCGAGCTCGTCTGCTGATGACCGTTCATGGCACCGAAATCAACGAGACGCAGACACCGCTCAAGCGTCTTGCGATCCGCACCGCGGGAGTTTTTGGACCGCGGATGGAGGTGGCTGCGAACAGCCGCTATACGCGTGATCTTTTTCACAGCCGTTTTGCCATCACGCCGCAGCGGATCAGTGCGATCCCGCTTGGCGTATCGGACTTCTGGTTCGGTCCACCTAACGCCCGGGAGGCGACCCGCAAAGCCTACGGCATCGGAGCGGACAAGATCGTCATGGTCACGGTTGCCCGGCTCACACGCCGCAAGGGGCACCATATGACATTCGCAGCGCTTGCCCTCCTGCCGGAACAGTTACGGAAGCGCATCACATGGCTGGTCATTGGCCCGAATGGCGAACCGGACTATGTCGAGGAACTACGCGATATGGTCGACACGTCGGGTTGCGACGTCCATCTTCTGGGCTCGCTGCCAAATGAAGCCATCCGCGACATCTATGGCGCCAGTGATTTCTTTTGCCTGACCGGCGTGCCGGATTCGTCCGGGCGGGTGGAAGGCTTTGGTCTCGTCTATCTCGAAGCTGGCGCCGGTGGCCTGCCGAGCGTCGCAACCGCCATCGGCGGCGTTCCCGACGCCGTGATCGACGATGAAACTGGACTTCTCGTTGAACCCGCACCCGAAGCTATCGCGCACGCCATTACAGAAATTGTTGAAGACAGTGATACGCGCTCGATTCTCGCCGCCGGCGCATCGGCACATGCGCGCGCGTTGTCATGGGAACGCTGCGCCGCCGAAACTTATGGTCTGCTGCGGTCTGGCGAGCGCGCGATTTTCAAGGCATCAAACCGGCATTCGGTCCAAAACCAGGCGCGGCGAGAGGAACGCATTCCCCGGACAGCGGCTTCGGCGGGGCTCGTGAGATGAAAGCACTCGCCGCGGGCATCGTCTTGATCGGGTTCATCACTGCGCCCGCCCATGCTGAAGGCTGCAGCAAGAGCCGTGACTATTTGCTGGGCGGCGTCGGAGGCGATCTCCCGCAGCCACCGCAAGCTTATCAAGGCCTGTTCAAGACATGTTTGGCGACGACCCGTATGTCGAACGTCAGGGATGCGTACATTTTGAAGGATGGCGGCATCGCCGTGATTCCGAAGCAGGATAATGTCGCGGCAACTGCTGGCACGCTTTCAGCTTTCTGCGATGCCAATCCGCGAGGCACCCTGCGATTCCTGTCCCGCAAGGATTTGCTTCAGACGCCCTCGGTCGCACGTATCGTGCAATTCTCCTCGACGGGATCAACGCCGTGCCGGAAGATAAAGGGTAACTCGTTGTCCTGAATGTCCGATCGTCAATTTTCGTCAGATCCGTAACCATAAGAGAAATCTAGGCTTTTCGCCTCGCAATGCGACGCGCCCGCATCTTTATACGATCCTTACGATCTCCAGCCTCATTCCCAATCGATCCTTTATGTCAGGCGCTCTAGCTCTGGTCCTGCTCCATCTCAACGGGAGACGACCATGCTGGACTTTCTGTACCTGGGCCTCGGGCTCGCGTTCTTCGCATCCATGATCCTCTACGCAGCCGCGACCGAGCGACTGTAGGAGGCTGTCATGATTGACCCCCTCCTCGGCCTCGCCGTCGCTGTCGCGCTCGGCATCTATCTGCTCCTCACATTGCTCCGCCCGGAGCGATTTTAACGACGCATGCTTGCGAGGACTTTTGTCATGACATTGATCGGCTGGATTCAGATCGCCGCCATTTTCATTCTGGTATTGTTGTGCGTGAAGCCGCTTGGGGTCTACATGGCGCAGGTCTTCAGCGGCGGCCGGACGATTTTGTCGCCCGTTATTGGCCCCGTTGAAAACGGCTTCTACCGCCTCGCCGGCGTCGATCCGTCGCGTGAACAGTCCTGGCGCGGTTACACCGTTGCGATGCTGGTGTTTAACGCGGCCGGCTTCATGTTTCTTTACGCCTTGCTGCGTCTCCAAGGCGTGCTCCCGCTCAATCCGCAGGAATTCTCCGCAGTCCCGCCAGATCTGGCTTTCAATACCGCGACCAGCTTCGTCACCAATACAAACTGGCAGGCCTATGGTGGCGAGACCACCATGAGCCATTTGGTGCAGATGGCAGGGTTGACGGTGCAGAATTTTCTGTCCGCGGCAACCGGCATTGCGCTGGCGCTGGTGTTCGTGCGCGCGCTGGCCCGTTCGGGAAGTTCGACCGTCGGCAATTTCTGGGCAGATCTAACGCGCGCGACTCTTTACGTGCTGTTGCCGCTATCGGCTGTCGTTGCCCTCGCCTATATCGCAACCGGCCTGCCGCAGACGCTGCTGGGCTCCGTTGATGCGACGACACTTGAGGGCATCAAGCAGACCATCGCGCTTGGCCCGGTCGCCAGTCAGGAAGCCATCAAGCAGCTCGGCACCAACGGCGGTGGCTTTTTCAACGTCAACGCGGCGCATCCTTTCGAGAACGCGAGCGCGATCAGCAATGTGATTTCAATCTGGGCGATGCTGGTGATCCCGGCCGCCCTCCCATACGCATTCGGCCGCATGGTTGGCGATACGCGACAGGGGTGGGCCCTGCTCGCAGCCATGCTGACGATCCTGATCGCGGGTGTCATCGTTGCTTACTGGGCTGAAGCCGCAGGAAATCCGCTACTCACCTCGCTGAGTGTCGACCCATCCGCCGGCAACATAGAGGGCAAAGAGGTTCGTTTCGGCACGGCCATGTCCGCGCTCTATGCCGTGATTACCACGGGTCTTTCCTGTGGTGCCGTCAACGCGATGCACGATTCATTCACGCCGCTCGGCGGATTGATGCCGCTCGTCATGATGCAGCTTGGCGAAGTATTGCCGGGTGGTGTCGGCTCCGGGCTCTACGGCATGCTGGTGTTCGCGATCGTCGCCGTGTTCATCGCGGGTCTGATGGTGGGCCGCACGCCGGAATATCTTGGCAAAAAGATAGAGGCCAAGGAAGTGAAGCTCGCCATGCTGGCGCTGCTGATCCTGCCGCTGTCGATTCTTGGTTTCGCTGCGATCGCAGCGGTATTACCCACTGCTCTCGCCAGCCTCGCCAACAGCGGTCCGCATGGCCTGTCGGAAATCCTCTACGCTTATTCATCGGCGACAGGGAACAACGGCTCAGCTTTCGCCGGACTCAGTGCCAACACGCCCTGGTATAACGTCACGCTCGGCCTTGCGATGCTGCTTGGACGGTTCGCTTACGTCGTGCCGGCGATGGCGATTGCCGGTTCGCTGATCGGCAAGATCAAGGCGCCAGCGTCCGAGGGTACCTTTCCGACCCATACCGCGCTGTTTGTCGCTCTCTTGATCGGCACGATCCTGATTGTCGCGGGACTTGAATTCTTCCCTGCGCTGGCGCTTGGCCCCATCGTCGAGCACTTCCAAATGCTCGCGGGCAAGACGTTCTGAACTGTAACCATTGCAATTTCGAATGAAAGTTGATCGCAATGACACGCAAGACACAGCAAACCGCAATCGCCGATCCCGCCCTGATGATGCGTGCGATCGCTGACGCATTCCGGAAGCTCAACCCGCGGCACCTGATGAAGAACCCGGTCATTTTCGTGACCGAGGTCGTCGCAGCGGTCGTTACCATCGCCTTTGCCAACGATCTGTTCCATGGCCAACCCGCGTTGTTCAGCGGCCAGATCGCGGCATGGCTCTGGTTCACCGTACTATTCGCCAATTTTGCCGAGGCCATCGCTGAAGGCCGTGGCCGCGCGCAGGCCGATACACTCCGGCAGACCCGGACGGAAACGCGGGCAAAGCGAATTCTGATGACCGGAAATAACGAGCTTTACGAAGGTGTCACCGCATCCGATCTCGAAGTCGGGGATCTGGTACGGGTCGACGCCGGCGAGATCATTCCCATCGACGGCGAGATTGTTGAAGGCATCGCATCGGTTAACGAAGCTGCGGTGACAGGCGAGTCTGCGCCGGTCATCCGCGAATCCGGTGGCGACCGCTCCGCCGTCACCGGCGGCACAACCGTCATCTCCGACTGGCTCGTCATTCGCGTCACGTCGGCGCCCGGCTCGTCATTCCTCGACCGGATGATCGCGCTGGTCGAAGGCGCTGCACGGCAGAAAACTCCGAACGAACTCGCCCTTTCCATCCTGTTGTCTGGCATGACGCTGATCTTCCTCATCGCCGTCGTCACGCTGTGGCCCCTGGCCAGCTATTCCGGCACCGTGCTTTCGATCACGGTGCTGACGGCGTTGCTCGTCACCCTGATCCCAACCACGATTGGCGGCCTGCTGTCGGCGATCGGCATCGCCGGAATGGACCGTCTGCTGAAGTTCAACGTGCTGGCAATGTCCGGACGCGCCGTCGAGGCGGCCGGCGACGTCGACACGCTGCTGCTCGACAAAACCGGGACCATTACTTTCGGCAATCGTCTGGCCAGCGAAATTATCCCGGTTGCAGGCGTGACCGAACGGGAGGCTGCGGAAGCCGCCATGATGGCCAGCCTCGCCGACGAGACAGCAGAAGGCCGTTCGATCATCGCGCTCACGAAGGAAAAGTATGGCATCGCTACACATCAGCAGCCAGCCGACGCAGTCTTTGTGGAATTCTCCGCAACTACACGATTGTCCGGCATGGATACCGGGTCACGCCGCCTACGCAAGGGCGCTATCGACGCGGTGTTGAAATTTGCGCGCGACAGCGGAAGCCACGACCAGCAGGAGCCTGCTGCATTCCGCAGCGCCTATGACCGGATCGCCCGGTCCGGCGGAACGCCGCTCGGGCTTGTCGACGGCGATCGCCTGCTTGGCGTGATCCATCTGAAAGACGTCGTCAAACCAGACATCAAGGAGCGCTTTGCCGAACTGCGGCGGATGGGAATCCGCACCGTGATGGTGACGGGCGACAACCCGGTCACGGCCGCGGCAATCGCTTCGGAGGCCGGTGTTGACGATTTCATTGCGGAAGCGACGCCGGAAGACAAATTGCGCTACATTCGCGAGGAACAATCCAAGGGCCGGTTGATCGCCATGTGCGGCGACGGCACCAATGACGCGCCTGCCCTTGCGCAAGCCGACGTCGGCGTCGCGATGCAGACCGGCACACAGGCTGCGCGCGAAGCCGGCAACATGGTCGATCTCGACTCCAATCCGACAAAACTGATCGAAGTTGTCGGTATCGGCAAACAGCTTCTGATGACACGGGGATCGCTGACGACGTTTTCCATCGCGAACGATGTCGCAAAGTATTTCGCGATCATCCCGGCTCTCTTTATTGCAACCTATCCCGAGTTGAGCGCCATCAACATCATGCAGCTCGGGACGCCGCAAAGCGCTATCCTGTCGGCCGTTATCTTCAACGCGCTGATCATCGTGGCGCTGATCCCGCTGGCGCTGAAGGGCGTTTCTTATCGACCGGTCGGGGCCGCCGCGCTGCTGCGGCGCAATCTTGTAGTCTATGGCCTGGGCGGACTGATCGTGCCGTTCATCGGCATCAAGATCGTCGATATCATCGTCAACGCATTGCATCTGGCCTGAAGGAGGTTGTCATGTTCACGCATCTTCGCCCCGCCATCGTCCTGTTGGCGCTTTTCGTCGCCCTGACCGGCCTCGCCTACCCTCTCGCAATCACCGGCATCGCACAGGCCACGATGCCGCGAATGGCGAACGGCAGCCTGATCGAGAAAGGCGGCAAGGTCGTCGGCTCCAGTTTGATCGGGCAGAACTTCGCGGACGCAAAATATTTCCACGGCCGACCCTCGGCCACCAGCGCCCCCGATCCCGCCGATTCAAGCAAGACAATCGACGCGCCCTACAACGCCGCCAACTCCAGCGGTTCGAACTTGGGGCCGACATCGCAAAAGCTCGTCGACCGCGTCAAGGGCGATATCGAGAAGCTGCGCGCAGACGGCATCCGCGGTCCGGTGCCGGCCGACAGCGTCACGACGTCCGCCAGCGGGCTGGACCCGCACATCTCGCCGGCCAATGCGAAGAGCCAGATTCCACGGGTCGCCAAGGCACGCGGACTGTCAGAACAACAGATCCGGGATCTCGTCGACGCCCGGACGGAAGGACGGACGCTGGGCATTTTTGGTGAACCGCGCGTCAATGTTCTCGGACTTAACCTCGCGCTTGAGGTAATTCAGCCCTAATATCGAAGGGCATAAGGACAACCATGCCCGCCAGATCCGACGCCAGAGCTTCTCCCGACGCCTTGCTCGCCCTCGCTAACAGGGAGTCGCGCGGGCGCCTCAAGATATTTCTTGGCGCGGCACCCGGCGTCGGGAAAACCTATGCAATGTTATCTGCCGCGCGCGCCGCGCAGGACGAAGGGCATGACGTTGTCGCCGGGTTGGTCGAGACCCATGGCCGTCGCGAGACCGAGGCACTCATCGCCAATCTCGAGACTCTGCCCCGGAAACCCATCGTTTATCGCAACCAGGTGATCAAGGAATTCGATCTTGATGCCGCGCTGGCGCGCAAGCCGGCCCTGTTGCTGGTCGATGAATACGCGCATACCAACGTCCCCGGCAGCCGACATCCGAAACGCTGGCAGGACATCGATGAACTACTGGACCAGGGCATCGACGTCTGGACCACGCTGAACATTCAGCATCTCGAAGGCCTCAACGACGTCATCCAGAAAATTACCAAGGTTCGCGTGCGCGAGACCGTGCCGGATACCGTTTTCGACAAAGCCGATGAGCTCGTGCTGGTGGATTTCCCGCCGGACGAACTCCTGAAACGGCTTGCAGAGGGCAAAATCTATGTCCAGGACACCGCCGCGCGCGCTGTCGAAAGCTTCTTCAAGCCGCAAAATCTGACAGCGCTTCGCGAATTGGCATTGCGTCGGGCCGCCGAACGGGTGGACGCGCATCTCGTCTCCCGTATGCAGGCGCACGCCATTGAAGGGCCGTGGGCTGCGGGAGAACGGATCGTTGCCTGCATTGGGCCTGAAGCCGCCGCGGAAACGATTGTGCGTACCGCAAAACGGCTGGCCGATTTGATGGACGCGCCGTGGATCGCCGTGACCGTGGAGCGGCCTGGCCGCCCGCTCGCCGACGACGCCCGCAGGCGTATCGACGACGCGATCCGGCTTGCAGAGACGCTTGGCGGCGAAACGAAGACCCTGATCGGAAACGATCTGCCCGACGAAATTCTACGCTTTTGCCGCTTTGAGAATGTAACCCAGATTGTCATAGGCCGCGCGCGTCCACGCTTTCTCACAGAGCTATTCCGCAATTCCTTGCAATTGGAGATTATCAGGCGCGCGGAAGGCATCGCTGTTCATGTCGTGACCGGAAACACCTCGTCCGCGCCGCGACGATCATGGTCGCCGTCCTGGCAGCATCTGTCCTTTGATCCGATGCCCTATATCTGGTCCTCTGTCGGCGTCGGTGCGGCCGCACTGATCGGACGCGGATTAACGTCGCTGACGCCGTTGCCGAATCTGTCGATGATCTTTCTTGTGGCTGTGCTGCTTCCCGCCGTCACGTTCGGTATCCGCCCTGCGATCTATGCGTCGCTGCTGTCGTTTCTGGCATACAATTTCTTCTTTATAGAACCGCTCTATAATTTGACCGTTGCCGAACCATACGAACTTTTGGCACTGGTCATCTTTCTCGCGGTCGCCGTAACCACCTCTGCACTGGCCGGCCGCGTCAAAACCCAAGCGAGCAATGCCGCCGGTCGCATCCGCGCCACGCGCCGGCTTTACGAGTTCACCCGCAGACTGTCCGGCCTCGCCAGCGTCGATGAAATTGCCGAGGGTGCGGTCAGCGAAATTCACGGCAGCCTCGGAAAACCGGCAATCATCCTGCTCGAGAGAGACGATGGGTTGAACGTCGTCGCGGCATGGCCTCCGGAAGATACGCTCGATACCGCTTCCCTCTCAGCGGCGCGTTGGGCATTCGAGCACGGCGAACCCGCCGGACGGAACACATCGACGCTGCCTCTTGTACCGTGGTTCTTTGTCCCGATGCGAGCGTCGCAGCGCTCGCTCGGTGTCGTCGGCATCGTTGTCGAAGACCAGCGCGCGATGGACTCGGAAACACGCGTATTGTTCGACACGCTTGCCGAGCAGGCCGCCGCTGCGGTCGAGCGCGCGATGCTGTCGCGGGATATGGTGACCGCGAATTCGGAGATCGAAGCCGAAAGAGTGCGTAATACCGTACTCGCCTCGATCTCCCATGATTTCCGCACTCCCCTCGCCTCCATTCTCGGTTCAGCGACAAGCCTGATTGAATACGGCGACAAGATCGACGCGCGAGGCCGCACGGACCTGCTCAGCCATATCAAGGAAGAGGTCGAGCATCTCGACGGCATGGTGCGCAACCTGTTGTCCATGACGAGGATCGACGCGGGCGCCCTCGAGTTGCGTGAGGACTGGGTCGACCTGCGCGAGATCATCGATCGGGTGGTCAGCGCTGCGCGGCGCCGCGGGGCGCATCAGGAGTTAAAAATCCAGCTCCCAACGGAACTGCCGCTCGTTCGGGCCGATGCCTTGCTCGTCGAGCAAGCGCTTGGAAATGTCATCGGCAATGCCATCGAACACACACTGGACGAAACCACAATTGTGATCACTGCCGAGGTCTCGTCAAAGACGCTTGCATTGTCTGTTCAGGACAATGGCCCCGGCATCCCGCCAGACGTTCTGCCTCGCGTGTTCGAAAAATTCGTCAGTGCCCGCACATTGTCGGAGACCACGACCAACAAGGGCCAGGGTACGGGTCTCGGGCTTGCCATCGCCAAAGGCATCATGAAAGCTCATGGCGGTGACGCCTTGGCGCAAAGTCCGGTGTCTGCGGGCCGCGGCACACGGATTACAATGGAATTCCCGATTAGTGAGGTCGCGTCATGACGGCAAATACGCGCGTCCTTATTGTCGATGACGAAGTCGCGATCCTGAGATTTTTGCGGCCGGCGCTTGAGGCCAACGGCTACGATATTGCGGTTGCCGGTACGGTCGCTGAGGCGATACGTCAGATTGCGGCCACTGCGCCGGACATCGTGGTGCTCGATCTCGGCCTGCCCGACGGCGACGGCAAGGATGTGATTCGAAGCGTTCGCGAATGGTCGGACGTTCCTATTGTCGTGCTGTCAGCTCGCGACCGTGAGACCGAAAAAATCGAGGCGCTCGACCTTGGCGCCGACGATTTCGTGAACAAGCCGTTCGGCGTCGGCGAGTTGCTGGCTCGGATGCGAACGGCAAGCCGGCATCGTATGCAGCGCAAGGATGAAACGGCGGTGCTTGCCGTGGCCGATCTTGAAATCGACAGTGTGCGTCATCGCATTACCCGCGGCGGGACCGAGATCAAACTCACACCGAAGGAATTCGAGCTGTTGTCGTTTCTTGCGAAACACGCGGGCAAGGTTCTCACCCACCGCCACATTCTCACTGCGGTCTGGGGGCCTGCTCACACGGCCGACACCCAATATTTACGGGTTTACATCGGACAACTACGCCAGAAGATCGAAGCGAAAGCCGACGATCCCCGCATCATCATGACCGAACCCGGCATTGGATACAGGATCGTGGAAGCTTGATTGCAAATGCAACGATCGCGGAAAATCACGCCCGGCCCGCGTCTGACAGCCGCAACCTCATATCTTATTTTGCTAGGATCCGGGCTAACTCGATAAGCCCTGGTTCAATTGGTTTGGTGAGCCCCGCAATGTCTGCCAGAGGCGTGAGGGTCATGTTTCCCTTCTGGTAACCAACCAGTACACCTGACTTGCCCTCGCTGAGAGCCTGAATGGCGCAAACACCCAGCCGAGTCGCAAGGAACCGGTCAACGGCGGTCGGCGGAGCGCCGCGCACGACATGCCCCAGCACGGTTGCGCGCAACTCGAAGCCGATCATCTGCTTGTCTTTCTCGAAATAAGAAAGAATTCGTGCAGAGTTGTCCTTGACCCCTTCCGCGATGACCACGATGGCGTGAGTCTTGCCGCGCTCATAGGCTGCGCGCAATCGCTGCGCGATTTCAGCGGCGGAGACTTCAAGCTCCGGAGTGGAGATCACCTCCGCACCACCCGCAAGGCCCGCCATCATTGCAAGGTAACCGCAATCCCGCCCCATCGTCTCGACAAGAAACGCGCGATTGTGGGACGATCCAGTGGTCCGCAGATAATCGATGGCTTCGAGCGTCACGTTGATCGCGGTATCGCATCCGATAGTGACGTCGGTTCCGAACAGATCATTGTCGATCGTCGATGCAATGCCCACCACAGGAAATCCGAGCTTACTCAGCATGTAAGAGCCGGTCTGCGATCCGTTACCGCCGATCACCACCAGCCCGTCGATCCCGCGCTGGGCAAGATTACGTATGGCTTTCGAACGGCCGCTCTCTTCCCTAAATTCCTTGGAGCGGGCGCTTCCGAGAAAGGTGCCGCCCAGATGAATGACACCACCAACGTCGCGCGCATTGAGCTGGCGCATCTGATCTTCAATCAGACCCTGAAATCCCTGGCGGATGCCATAGACCGTCATATTCTGATCGAGAGCGCTACGCGCCGCAGCACGTATCGCGGCGTTCATGCCCGGCGCATCTCCGCCGCTGGTGAGAATCGCAATGCTTTTCATGTCCTGACGTTACCCTCGGACTGGTGACGCGTCGATGCAGTGCAGCTTGACATGTTATAACATTTGACCAATGTTCTAACATAACCGGTTATAAAGCCGGGCCAAGGGAGGACGACATATGGAGTCATACAAGCCAACGCGCCGAAAATTCCTGACGGGAACCGCCGCTGCATCAGGGTTGATCATCGGTGCCCCTGCTCTGCTCAGGCAGGCTTCTGCACAGGACGCCGACCTCGCGCCTTACAAATCCGCCAAAATCGACTGGCAGCAAACCTCAGGTGAAAGCATCACCGTTGCGGTTATTCCAGCGAGTTATTTCGATAATCTGATTTCGCTCGCGCCGCAGTTCAAGGCGCTCACGGGCATTGATGTCAGGTTCGAAAAAATTCCGCCTGCGCAAATCCGCCAAAAGAGCGTGATTGATCTCACGTCGAAAACCGCGACCTATGCAACCCATGCTGCCGACCCGATGTACTATTCGCTTTATGCCGCTAACAAATGGGTGGAACCGCTCGACAGCTACCTTGGCGATAAATCGCTGACCGACGCCGACTGGTTCAAATTCGACGACATTATTCCGGCCTGGCGAAACGCCGACAGCATCGACGGCAAGCTCTACGGCGTGCCTTACGACGGCGAAGTCACCATTCAGGTCTATCGCAAGGATCTTTACGACGCGAAGGGGCTGAAGCCAGCCGACGACCTTCAGACATTCGTTGCCAACGCCGTCGCGTTAAACGCACCGAATGATCGCATCTGGGGTACCGCGCTGCGCGGCGTCGCCGGCGCGGGCCAGAACATGTACATCTATCCCTCCATCTTCCGCGAATTCGGCGGCGAATGGTTCAAGGGCGGAAAGCTCACGGTCAACGGCCCCGAAGCCGAGGCGGCCCTTGCCTGGTACATTGACGTGATGCGCAAGTATGCGCCGACCGCCGCGGCCAACTGGAACTGGCCCGACATTGCCGACGCCTTCTCGCAGGGAACGGTGGCAAGCTATATCGACGCGCACTCCTCGGCGTCGGTCGTCAACAATGCCGAAAAATCGAAAGTCATCGGCAAGGTTGCCTATGCACGCTGGCCCAAGGGGCCGTCGGGAAAACGGGTGACTTCGATCTGGAACTGGGGCTTCCCGATCAACGCAGCCCTTTCCGAAAAGAAGAAGAAAGCGACCTGGCTGTTTATCCAGTGGGCTGCAAGCGCCGAGACACAGGCGCGAACGGCGCATCGCTTCGCCGGTCCGGCAAAACGCTCGGGCGTCAACCGGACCTCGATCTGGCGCGATCCGGACTACGTCAAGCTGATGAACGGTTTCGGCGACAACTTCGTCGAAGCCACGATGCAGACCTTGCAAAGCGACACTGATGTCGATTGGCGTCCGCGCGTACCGCAATGGCCGGCGATCGGCGACACCATGGCAACTGCGATCCAGTCGGCGCTGTCCGGTCAGGCGACGGTCAAGGCAGCGCTGGATGACGCCCAGCGCCGCGTCGAACCGATGATGCGTGGCTGATCTTGGCGAAGCCAGCGACAACAATCATGCGGGCTTCCGGCAACGCGGCCGTCATCGCATCGGGCGATTACGGCCGCGTGCTGGCGAAGCGCGAGCGGCGGTTCGCAGGTGCATTGCTTGCACCGGCGTTCGTTGCGCTCATGGCAACCACGACCTTCCCGCTCCTGTTTCTGATCTGGACGAGCGCGTTCCGAATGGATCTCGCAATGCCGTTTTCGGATGGCTTTGTCGGATTTGAGAACTATCGCATCCTGCTGGCCGATGATCGGTTCTGGTCGTCGCTGCTGGTCAGCCTGATTTACACCGGCTCCACCGTTATCCTGCAGGTCGCACTAGGGCTGGCGCTGGCCTTGCTCGTGATGGACATGAAGCGCGGGCAGAGCTGGTTTCGTGTTATCGCCATTCTGCCTGTTGTGCTGTCGCCCGCGGTGGTCGGCATGATCTGGCGAACATTCATGCTCGCGCCCGAATTCGGCATTGTCGACTACCTCGCAATCAATGCCGGCATCGGCAGCAAGAACTGGCTCGGCGACCCCTTCCTGGCAATGGTCTCGGTCATTGTCATCCATACATGGCAGTGGACCCCGTTTGCGTTCATGGTGCTGCTGGCCAGTCTCGCGTCTCTTCCGGAAGATATCTATGAAGCAGCCCGCCTTGACCGGGCAACCGCGTGGCAGCGTTTCCGGCGCATCACGCTGCCGCTGCTGCGGCCTGCGATTGTCATGGTGATCATCATGCGGACGATGGTTGCGCTGACTGCGTTCGCCGCGATTTTCACTGTGACGGGAGGCGGCCCGGGCACCGCCACCGAAATTCTCAACCTCTACGCCTACCGTAAATCTTTCACGGAATTGTCGATCGGCTACGGCTCCGCGCTCGCTGTGGCCCTTCTCGTGGTGACCATTTTGATCTCCGGCGTGCTGTTCGCCTTGCGGAGGGCAAAATGACGGCCAGACGAATTCGTGTCACCGTAACGCTTGGAATCTCGCTGGTGTTTCTGCTGGCATGGGTTTTCCCGATCGTCTGGAGTGTCTTGAATTCGCTCAAGACCGATCGCGACGTCCTCGCCTACCCGCCAAAACTCTTCTTTGAACCGACCTTGAGTGCCTATCGCGACGTTCTGTTCGGTTCTGCATCGATCCTGCCGAATCTTATCAGCAGTTTCATCATCTCGATCGGGACCACCGTCATTACAATGCTGATGGCCGTGCCGGCTGCCTATGCGCTGGCGCGCTTGCGCTTCGGCGGCAAGAAAACAGCGGGCTTCTACGTTCTCGCAACCCAGATGCTTCCTCCAGTCGGCATCATCATCCCCTACTTCCTGATTCTGCGAAACGTCGGCTGGATCGATACCTATCAGGGTATCATTCTTATCTATTTGTCGTTTTCCCTGCCCTTCGCAATCTGGCTGCTGGTTTCCTACTTCGAGGACATTCCGTTCGAGATGGAGGAAGCCGCCTATCTCGATGGCGCGAGCCGGATGCGGACTCTGTGGCGGATCATCATTCCGCAGGTACGCGGCGGGATCGCCGTCACCATCGTATTCGTATTCCTCAATGCGTGGAACGAATTCCTGTTCGCGGTCGTGCTGAGCGGCAACACCGTGCGGCCGGTCACAGTCGCCATGTTCAACTTCATCTCTGTGGAACAAACCTTGTGGGCTAAGCTCGCAGCTGTTTCCGTGCTCGCGATGCTCCCGGTCGTGATCCTCGGCATTGTCGCCCAGAAAAATATCGTCAAGGGACTGACCGTCGGGGCGGTCAAGGGCGGAGGACGTCGGTGAGCGGTCGCGGTCAGGTACGTTTTGATGGCATCTCGAAGATGCATGGCGAATTCGCCGCGCTGAAAGGCGTGACATTCGAGATTGAGCCCGGAGAGTTTTTTGCGTTGCTCGGCCCGTCGGGCTCCGGAAAGAGCACCACCTTGCGAATTCTCGCCGGCCTCGACGCGCCGACCGCGGGCCGCGTTTTTATCGACGCTCAGGATATTACGGCCTCGGACGCGCGCGACCGTGACATCGCCATGGTGTTTCAGAGCTACGCGCTTTATCCGCATATGACCGTCTTCGAAAACATCGCCTTCCCGCTTGAGATGGCGAAGTTGCCGACAGCAGAGATCAAGCCTGCGGTGCATGAGGCTGCGCGCAAGGTTGCTATCGAACATCTGCTCGAACGCAAACCCGGCCAGTTGTCGGGAGGCCAGCAGCAGCGTTGCGCGCTCGCGCGGGCCATTGTGCGCAAGGCGCGGCTGTTCCTGCTCGATGAACCGCTGTCCAACCTCGACGCCAAGCTGCGGCTGGAAACCCGCGTGGAGCTGAAGAAGCTGCAACGTTCGCTCGGTGTGACGGCCGTATACGTCACGCACGACCAGGAGGAAGCGATGACGCTGGCCGACCGCATGGCGGTGTTCATGGCCGGTGAAATCCAGCAGATCGGCCGCCCGGCGGAAGTCTTTGCCCGGCCTAACTCCATCGATGTGGCCGCCTTTATCGGCAGTCCGCCCATGAACCTGATCCCGGCACGCTATAGCGACGGCGGCATCGACATCGCGGGCCATCGTCTCGACACCGGAATGAAGGACGGCGGCGATCGCGATGTCGTCGTGGGCATCAGGCCCGGTTCCGTCCGGATCACTCCGAACGGAATACCGGCAATCGTCGATCTCGTCGAAGACCTTGGCGACACGGCGATCCTCGATCTTGACTGCGGCGGCACCTTGATTCGCGCGCGCGTCAGCGATGGCGATGTTCCACGCGAGGGTACGAGGCTATCGATAACCGCGCGGCCGCAAGACATTCATCTTTTCGATAAGGCGACACGCAAGCGTTTGTGATGACAATGTTCCGCGTCTTCGCACTCAAAAGGCACGACCGACAATGACCAGCTCCCATGAGCCCGTGAACGCAAGTTCTACGCCGCTTCACATTCAGGTCCGAGAGACCATCCGGCGGCAGGTCAAGGTCGGCAAGCTGATCGACAAGGCCGGCCGGCTCATGACAGAAGCCGAACTCGGCAAGCATTTCGGCGTCAGCCGGATAACCATCCGCAACGCCATCAAGCCGCTGGTCGATGAAGGCATCTTCGAGCGTGAGCGCGGCCGCGGAACGTTCCTGCGCACAAATCAGCCCGAGAACTGGGTCGGGCGGCTGATGGGTTTCTCGGAAACCATCAAGGACGCTGGCTATCAGCCCGGCGCAAATATTCTGTTGCAGGGAATGACGAACAAGCACGACGCCGACGTCCGCAAACAATTGCGGGAGCGTGCCGTCTGGCAGCTCAAACGCGTCCGTCTCGCTGACGACATTCCCATCGCAATCGAGCACGCTTTTTATCCTCCGGACATCGGGCTCGAGCTGGAAAAGCGCGATCTGACGTCCATCGTGATGTACCGCGTGTTCGAAGCCGAGATCGGCTTCGACATCAAGGAAGCGACCCAAACAATCAGCGCATCCCTGGCGGACGCCACCAGCGCAAAGCTTCTCGGCGTGAAGGCCGGCAGCCCGCTGCTGTCGATCGAACGCCTCACCGTAAATGCAGACGGGCGCCCCCTGGAACTGCTGCGTTCGGTCTATCTGCCGAACTACTTTCGCCTCAGCATCAATCTGACGAGACGCCATCTCTGACCGGTTGGCAGGACGTTTTTTAGTAAAGCTCAAGAAGGACAAGAACCGTGCGAACTGGTGGTAAAGCATCCGACAGCCCCAACATCCTGATCATCCTCAACGACGACATGGGGTTTTCCGATATCGGATGTTATGGCGGCGAAATCGAAACCCCGAATCTCGACCGGCTTGCAGCGAATGGCCTTCGCTATTCGCAATTCTACAACACCGCCCGCTGCAGCCCTGCACGCGCGTCGCTTTTGACCGGCTTGCACCCGCATCAGACCGGGATCGGAATTCTCACCTACAACAACGGACCAGAGGGCTACGCAGGTAACCTGAACAAGAGTTGCGTGACGGTGGCCGAAGTTCTCAAACAGAAGAATTACAAGACTTACCTGAGCGGTAAGTGGCATATCTCCAGCAGCCTGACCGTGCCCACGGACTCGTGGCCCCTGCAACGGGGGTTCGACTATTTCTTCGGCACCATCATCGGCGCAGGAAGCTTCTATCATCCGAACACGCTGACGCGCGGCAACGACAACATCGAACACGAAGCCGAAAAGGATCCGGCTTTCTTTTACACCGACGCGATCAGCGATCAGGCTGTCACCTATATCCGGCAGCACAAGCAGGCCAATCCCGACGCCCCGTTCTTTCAGTATGTTGCTTACACGGCTCCGCACTGGCCGCTTCATGCCCACGAAGAGGATATTGCCAAGTACAAGGGCAGGTTCGACGCTGGATGGGACAAGCTGCGCGAACAACGCATGAAACGGCTGATAGACGGCGGAATCATCCATCCGAACTGGCAACTGACGGACCGCGATCCAACACAGCCGCCCTTTACTGAAGCAGAGAATCGCGCGTGGACGCTGCGCTGCATGGAAGTCTACGCAGCCCAGATCGACCGGATGGACCAGGGCATCGGCCGGATTATCGCGGCGCTGGAGGAAACGAACCAGTTGGATAACACCCTCATCATCTTTCTCTCGGATAACGGTGCGTGCGCGGAAGACATTCCAGACAACGTCACGGCGCAGGAGTTGGTCGATCAGCTTATGATTGCCAAGGCGAAGACACGGGCCGGCGAACCAGTCCGGTTCGGAAACGATCCGTCCCTGATGCCTGGCGCAGAAGATACGTATCAAAGCTACGGTACGGCGTGGGCCAACCTGTCGAACGCACCATTCCGGCTTTATAAACACTGGGTGCACGAGGGCGGGATCGCCACACCATTCATCGTGCACTGGCCGCGAGGCATCAAGGATAAGGGCGGCCTGCGGCATAATCCCAGCCAGCTCCCGGATATTATGGCAACCATCGTCGATGTCACCGGCGCCACCTACCCCGCGACGTTCAACGGCAACACCATTCTGCCATGCGAAGGCGAGAGCCTGGTGCCATCGTTTGCGGCAGCGTATGGCGGTCGCGGCCCGCTGTTTTGGGAGCACGAAGGCAACGCCGCAATTCGCATCGGAAAATGGAAGCTGGTGCGCAACTATCCCGGTCCGTGGGAACTCTACGACATGGAAATTGACCGCACCGAGATGCACGATCTCGCCGCGCAGCATCCGGAGCGTGTTCAGTCCATGAGCGAGCAATACGCGGCTTGGGCAAATCGCTGCGGCGTGATCCCGCGCGAGAAGATACTCGAATTGATGAAAGCCGAAGGCGGCACGGCATTCTGGGAGCAGGAACGACAGTAACGCGGCTGTTAGGCAAGTAAAAACAATGGAGCGCGATACGATCGCTGAGCACCGATGACCGAGAGTTCTCCCCGTTGCTGTGTGGCTCGCCGTACCGACGATGTTTCGGCGGCATCACGCGACGGAATTGAACCGAGCTCAGCATTCATTGCGCGTAGATGGAGTCCTTCTATCGGCGGCTCTTTCATCATGGGATCGAATGACAGACGGTTCCCGGAGGATGGCGAAGGACCGCCGCGCTCCGTAACCGTGAGCGAATTTGCGATCGCCTGTTACGCGGTCAGCAACCTCCAGTTCGGTGACTTCGTTCGCGCAACCGGATATTCCACCGACGCGGAGCGATATGGCTGGAGCTTTGTCTTCCAAGGCTTTCTATCAGACGATCTCAAGCGTGACATCGGCAGCCGGGCGGCCGATACGCCGTGGTGGATTCCCGTACCACACGCCTACTGGGCGCAACCGGAGGGCCCGCCGAGTACGATACTCGATCGGCTCGATCATCCCGTTGTGCACATTTCATGGAATGACGCTCAGGCCTACTGCAAATGGGCCCGTACGCGCCTGCCGACGGAAGCGGAATGGGAGATCGCCGCACGCGGCGGACTTGAGCAAGCGACATATCCCTGGGGCGATGAGCTCACGCCTGAGGGACAACATCGCTGCAACATATGGCAGGGCAGCTTCCCCGATCGCAATACGACCGATGACGGCTATGCCGGAACCGCTCCCGTTCATGCCTTCGGACCGAACGGCTACGATCTGTACAATGTCGCCGGCAATGTCTGGGAATGGTGCCAAGACTATTTCTCGCCCGACTATCATTGCATCACCGACGTGACCAATCCGCTCCAGAGCCAGCCAACCGCCACTCGCTCGCTCCGGGGAGGATCATTCCTCTGCCATGAGTCCTACTGTAACCGCTATCGTGTCGCCGCACGCAGCTCGAACACGCCGGACAGTTCGTCCAGCAATATCGGATTTCGCGTGGCACGGATCGCTGACGGCGACACCCGGAAGACGCCATGACCTACGTTACCCCGCCGGACTCTCCCAAAAAGCCGAGCGTCGCGGGCTATCTGCTGCCCACCGTGCTGCGCAATTTCGTCCGTAATCGCGAAACCGGCGTCGTCGCAGTCGCGATCGTGATCGGGCTTCTCTCCGGCCTCCTTGTTGCTATCATCTCGAAGCTGAGCGAAATCGCGCACGCATTGCTGTTCGATATTCCCTACGACGCACATCTAAGCGCGACCGGCATGATCTCATGGCAACGCACATTGCTGGTGCCGATCGCGGGCGGTCTGGTCCTCGCCGTGATCGCAATGTTTGTGGCCGGGCGCTTTAAGGGGCAACTCGCCGACGCGATTGAAGCCAATGCACTTTACGGCGGCCGCGTTTCGATGCGAGGCAGTCTTCTCATCTCGATGCAGACCCTGCTTTCGAACGGCTTCGGTGGATCGGTCGGTCTGGAAGCCGGTTACACACAAATCTGCGCCGCGTTCAGCTCTCACATCGGCAAGCGCCTCGCGGCACGCCGCAGCGACATGCGGCTGCTGGTGGCTTGCGGCGCAGCCGGTGCGATCAGCGCGGCATTCTCTGCGCCGCTGGCTGGCGCCTTCTATGCGTTCGAGGTTGTTCTGGGTGCATACACATCCGCCGGGCTGGTGCCGGTCATTGCAAGCGCCGTGGCTTCGTGGCTGGTGGCGCGCCATCTGACTCATCAGTCATTCCTGATGGTCCCTGGCTTTCCCTCGCCCGTTTCGGTCGAGATGATCGGTCAAACCGTTCTGATCGGCGTCATTTGCGCATTCGCCAGCATCATCCTGATGTTGGCGGTGGCTTCCTCCGAACGTCTTTTCCAACGATTGTCGGCTTTCGGCGGTTTCCTGAGACCAATTCTCGGTGGTGCATTGCTGGGCGCCCTCGCTCTCCTGACACCAACGGTGCTCGGCGCCGGGCACGGCGCGATGCAGATTCTGCTCGTAAGCAACCCAACATGGCTGCTGCTGACGACGACGATCGTCCTCAAGACACTGGCATCGGCCATATCGCTTGGGTCCGGATTTCGCGGCGGCTTGTTCTTCGCATCCCTGCTGCTTGGCGCGCTGGTCGGTCAACTCTATAGCACCGTGATGAGCATCCTGCTGCCCGACATTGCCTTGCAGCCGGGAACAGCGGCCATCGCCGCGCTCGCAGCGCTTGGCACCGGGGTACTTGGGGCGCCCTTCAGCATGATCTGTCTGGCGCTCGAAATTACCGGCGATTTTTCGGTCACCGTCGGCGCCGTCGTCGCCTCGTCCGTCAGCGCACTGATTGTCAGGGAACTGTTCGGTTACAGCTTCGCGACCTGGCGTTTCCACTTGCGGGGTGAGGTTATTCGCGGTCCTCAGGATGTCGGCTGGATCCAGCAATTGAGCGCGACATCCTTGATGCGCTCGGACTTCGAGAATGCTCTCAGCACAATGCCGATCGTCGAAGCCCAGAAGTTGTTTTCGCCCGCGCGCGTCAAACAGATTGTGCTGCGCGATCCAAACGGGACTTATGCAGGTCTCGTTTCGTCCGCCGATCTGCATTCGATCGCAACAATCGACAATCTTCCGCTCGCCACGTTGGCGCAACAGAGCGAGGAGTTCCTGCTGCCTGATGCGACGATCCGGGACATCATGGCAGCCTTTGAACGGACCGAGGCCGATGTGCTGACGGTCGTTGACCGCGCAGACCACCGTGCCGCCATCGGAACGGTCAGCGAGGCGCACGTTCTGCGGACTTACGGTGAGGAACTCGAACGGCGCAATCAGGAACTGTATTTCCGGTGAGCCGCCTACTTCAAGGCCGCAAATCCATATCGATCCGGACGAAGTCGCCGCGATAGGTCACCTCACCAAGATAAATCACGGTCCGGTCTGCAGTTGTGAAAACCCGCCGAACTTCAGCGACGGGCGAATTCAACGGTACTTGCAGCAGCTTCGCGACTTCGAGGTCGGCAGTGCCGATCGTCAGCGTTTGCCGCGCGCTGCTGATCGCGGGATCGCGCATATCCTTCAGGATCGGAATCACGGTTTCCTTGCGAAAGCGCTTTGGATGCCTGCGGAATATTTTTTCGTCGAGATAGATCGAGATCACACAATAAGGCCGGCCATCACGTGAATGCACCCGGCGCATGAAAACATAATGCGCCGCCGCCTTGCCCTCTTCCGGCCGCAGCGGCGCGTCGGTACGGCTTTCCGAAATATTGATGATCTCCGGCGATGTGTCCCGGTAGACCTCCGCGAGGTCGGACAGCGTCGTCTCGACCTTCAACCATCGGTTCTCGGTCAATGTACCTGTGATAAAGGTACCACGCCCTTGTTGAGCCTCCATAACTCCATCGCGCACGAGCAGATCGACCGCCTGCCGGATGGTTACGCGCGAAACACCGAACTCCGCTGCGAGCGATTCATTGGCCGGCAACCGGAGGCCCTGCGCCCATATTCCGCGGGCGATACGCTGACGAAAAATATCGGCGATCTGGGCGTATTTTGGAACATGGCTGTTTGAAATCAAATCCATCGCTGTTCTCATGTTTCAGATCATTGGTCTGATACTAACGCCACGCGACCTACGACATGACCAGCGCCGCGCCCCGTTCTCCAATCATCAGGCTGCTCGCATTGGTATTCGCGGAGGTAATCTTCGGCATCACCGAGGCATCGATGACGCGCAGCTTTTCGACACCGCGGACACGCAATTCAGGATCGAGCACCGATTTCTCGTCGCTTCCCATCCGGCAGGTGCCGACGCAATGAAACACGGTGCCGCCGGTGTTTCGCGCGAAATCCCACAGGCCGGCCGAATCGTCCGCCGAAGCGCCGGGCACCACCTCGGTATCCCACAGATCTCGGAATGATTTCTGCCGATAAATATCACGCAGCATTTTCAAGCCTGCAACGATGGTCTTGCGGTCGATATCTTCGGCAAAGTAGTTCGGATCAATGCGCGGCTGAGTGAACGGATCGGTCGATTGAATCGCAAGATGTCCTCGCGATTCTCCGTGGCATTGCCAGACCGACGCCGTAAATCCTGAATAATTGTGCAAGGGGGTACCGGGTTTATCGACCGACAGCGGCATCACGTTGAACTGAATATCGGGACGTCCGCCCACGGAATACTCCGTGCAGGCAGCGCCGCCGACCTGTCCCGCGCCCGCGGTCAGCGGACCGCTACCCGCCAGCATCCACTGCAAACCCATCTTTGCAAGCTCGAACGGATTGCGGACCTGATCGTTGAGCGAAATTCGATCCTTTAACCGGACAATCATGCGGGCCTGATAGTGATCCTGCAAATTGCGGCCGACCTCGGGTGAGTCGGCAATGACGGGAATGCCGAGTCCACGCAGCAGATCAGGCGGACCGACGCCGGAGAGTTGCAATACCTGCGGCGATTGCAACGCGCCGGCCGACAGAATGACCTCGCGGTCGGCTGCAGCGGTGAAAACCTCTCCCTTGCGCACCCATTCTACGCCGCTCGCGACGCGGCCTCTGAATGTGACCTTGCTGACCTGAGCGTCAGTCACGACAGTCAGGTTGGTACGATCTCTGGCGGGCCGCAAAAACGCCGACGCAGAACTGGTACGCCAGTGGCGGCCAATGCCGAGTTGATACGTGCCGACACCCAACGTGGAGGCGCCGTTAAAATCCGGATTACGCGGAAGGCCGAATTCCACAGCAGCATCGACCCACGCTGCAGAAGCGCGATTCCCTGTCCGAAGGTCGGAGACTTCAAATTCACCGAGGCCGCCATGGTACTGGCTCTCACCGCCTTGGTACCGCTCGTAACGCCGGAAGTACGGCAGCAGTTCGCGGTAATTCCAACCTTTCGCGCCAAGACGCTCCCAGTCGTCGAAGTCCTCATGCTGGCCGCGGATGAAGATCAAACCGTTGATCGATGACGACCCGCCAAGCACCCGCCCGCGCGGCCAAATGATCGACCGTCCGCCGGTGCCTTCTCCGGGTTCGGTCTTGAAGAGACGTGAGAAGCGCTCGTTGTAGATCGTGCGGTAGTAACCCACCGGAAGCTTCAACCAGAAATTCCGATCGGACCCTCCGGCCTCCAGCAGCAGCACGCGGCAGGACGGATCGGCGGACAAGCGGTTCGCAACCACGCAACCGGCTGATCCCGCGCCGACAATGATGTAGTCATATCCCTGAGCAGCCATACTTGCTTCCCGACAGATCAGGCTGTCCGATATTGTTCGATCGAAAGGAGGTCGGGTTCGATTCCAAGACCCGGATGATTGTCCAGCGTCACCCGGCCGTCATTGATCTTGCTGACGGGCCCACAGAACTGGTCACGCAGCGGATTGAGGTTCGAGTCGACTTCCAGCAATCCGTCGCCGCCGACCCCTGCCAGCAAGTGTGCCGATGCCAGCAGGCCTATGCCGCCGCCGAGATAATGCGGACAGAACATCTTGCCCGACTTCAGAATATCGCGCGCGATCTCCGCGCAAGCGGTCAATCCGCCCCATTTGGCGATATCCGGCTGAACGACCTGCAGGACATCGTCACTTAGCGCTTGTGCAAAGCCTTCGCGGCTCGCAATGTTTTCTCCCGCCGCCAGCCGCAGATCGCTGCCGCTACGAAGTGCCTGCCATTCACTCCACGGCCGGTCGGCACGGATTGGCTCTTCAAGCCACGCCAGACCAAATTCCTGAAGGTGCGGCGCAACTTCAAGCGTCCGTTCCTTTGACCAGGCTTGGTTGGCATCCGCCGCCAACATTCCATTTCCGATGAGCCTGCGAAGCGCCCCGAGATTTGCGCGGTCAACCGCCAGATCAAAGCCGATCTTCAACTTCAGCGCGCGATGCCCCCGGCTCAGCGCCGCTTCCGCCATTTGCGCCGAGCCTGTCGGGTTGATGCCGCTGGCATAGACCCGGATTTCATTACCGTTGCCCCCGAGCAACTTCCATAGCGGCATGTTGCGGCGACGCGCGCAGAGATCCCACACCGCGAGGTCAATGCCGGCGATCGCCTGCGCAAAAGGGCCCGGCTCCCCCGATTGCAGCGCGAGGACGGCGGTGGCCTGCGTCAACCTTTCGAAAACATCCGAGGGCTGGCTGACGGAAAATCCGGCTACCGCCGGCGCCAGAACCTCGTTGACCAGCCTCGCCCGGTGCTCGGCGCCCGTCGAGGGAAAGTTAGCCCAGACTTCTCCCCAACCCACCGTGCCGTTATCGTCCTCAACGCGAACGAAGACCGCAGGCCGATCCAGCATCCGGCCGAATGATGTGACGACCGGTGTGGAGAGCGGGTAGCGGTAACAAAATGCCTGAACGGTACGGATGGCGAACGTCTGCGATGTCATTTCTGCGATCCGACAGCGCGACCGGCAACATGCGGCCGCCTCTTGTATGGTCATCCTATTTATAATATGACTGCCATCGGATCAACTGCAATTGCTTGCGGGATGCACGAATGAATGGGAGTGTCGCGAGACGCTTTTTGCTTGGGCTGGCACCGTGGGTCGGCGCTGTCCTTCTTTGGTATGGCGTGCGCTGGAGCGGGTTTGTCAACGAGTCCTTGATTCCAGCGCCTCATCAGGTCGCAGCCAAGTTTGTCGAATTGCTGCTCAATGAAGGGCTGCTGTTCGACATCTACGCCTCGACGCGAAGGGTCTTGATCGGCGTCGTGCTGGGCATTCTCGCCGCCGTTCCGGTCGGCTTCCTGCTGGGCTGGTATCGGCCTGCCCGGACCTTCGCCGATCCCATGATCAATTTCTTTCGGGCACTTCCACCAATCGCGCTGATCCCGCTCGTCATCGTCTATTTCGGCGTCGACGAAGCCGCAAAACTCGTGATCCTGTTCTATGCCTCGTTTTTCTCGGGCGTGATCGTGATGTACGAAGGCGTGTCGCAAATCACGCCGCTGTATATACGCGTGGCACAAACCCTCGGCGCCGGCGAGTTCGAGATTTTCCGAAAAGTCATCATCCCGCTGACAGTCCCCCATATCCTGACCGCATTGCGGGTCGCACTGGGTGTGGCGTGGGCAACGCTTGTTGCATCCGAGCTGGTTGCAGCTCAGCGCGGTCTCGGCGCAATGATCCAGAACGCCTCGACCTACTTTCTGCTCGACGTCATCTATGTCGGCATCATCTGCATCGGCTTTATCGCTCTGATCATGGACCTGATCCTGCGGCGGATCAGTGCGCGCCTTCTGGTCTGGCAAGAACGGGCTGTGGCATGAGCGAGACAGCTAGCCTCAAGAGAGTGCAGTTCGACCACGTCTCACTCGCCTTTGATACACCCAAGGGCAAACTCACCGTCGTGGAGGATGTCACCTATGACATCAACGATGGCGATTTCATCGCGGTGATTGGCCCTTCCGGCTGCGGCAAGACCACGATGATGAGTATGCTGGCCGGATTCCAGAAGCCGACTACGGGTAATGTCCTGTTCGACGGACATCCCGTCAAAGGACCCGGCCCCGAACGAGGCGTCATCTTCCAGGAGTACGGTGTTTTTCCGTGGCTGACCGTGAAGGAAAACATCGCGTTTGGTCTCCAGCTCAAGGCGAACCACGTTCCGCTCACGGAGCGGAATCAAATCTGCGAGCACTATCTCGCGCTGATGGGACTTTCGGATTTCGCGAATTCCTATCCGAAGCACCTGTCCGGCGGAATGCGTCAACGCCTTGCGATCGCCCGCGCGTATGCCGTGAAGCCGCAGTTTCTCCTGATGGACGAGCCGTTTGGCGCTCTCGATGCGCAGACCCGGGCCAATATGCAAAACCTGCTGCTGAAGGTTCTCGCCACCGAAGGCAAAACCGTCATGCTCATCACGCATTCCGTCGAGGAAGCGATCTATCTCGCCTCCCGCATCGTGGTGGTGACGGCGCGTCCGGCCCGGATCAAGCAGATCATCGATGTGCCCTTCGCCTATCCGCGCGATGAATCGATACAGGAGCGCCCGGAATTCGGTGAACTGAGAAGCTACATCCGAGAACTCGTTATGAGCGAATACCGCGCGCAGCAGGCACAGATGCGTCCCGCCTCATTTTCGGAATAATCGCAAACACAAATCACAATCAACCGGGAGGATAATGCCATGGATCGACGACAGTTTCTCGCAACGACAGCAGGCGTCGCACTGAGTGGTTTCGCAGCTTCCGCGCCCGCCATTGCACAAGCCAAGACCAAGGTCCGCGTCGGCTATCTGCATACGGTCGCCGTTGACGGACAGATCTGGACCGGAATGGACCGGGGTTCGTTCGAGAAGCAAGGGCTCGATCTGGAACTGCGCCAGTTCAACACTGGCCTGGAAATCTTCCAGGCCCTGATAGGCGGCAGCCTCGATGTGCTGGCCACCGGCGCTGTGCTCTCAAATTTCCCTGCGCGTGGACAGGGCAAGGCATTCCTGATCAACGACATCGAAGTCGCAACCGCGCAGCTTTGGGTGCGTTCCGATCAAGGCATCAAGTCGTTCGAGGATTTGAAGGGAAAACGTATCGCGACGGCCACCGGCACGACCGCACACGTTTTCCTCGACAAGGCATTGCGCGCCAACAAGGTCGACCCCAAGGAGGTCGAACTCGTCAACCAGAGCATGCCCGCAGCAGTGACGGCCTTTATCTCAGGGGCAGTGCCGGCGGTTGCGCTTTGGGTGCCGTTCAATGTCACCGTCCGCGACAAGGTACCCGGCGCCGTAAAGCTTGCGGACGCGTCAGCCTATTATCCGCAAGCCGCGATCATCGGCGGATGGGCGGCCAGCAACAGCTACTACGATACGAACAAGGAGGCTCTCGCCAAGATCATCAAGGGCTGGGCCGAAGCAAATGATTACATCATCGCCAACAGCAAAGAGGCGATGGAAGCGCTTCAGAAAAATCACTACAGCCAGACGCCGTTGACGGACATCAACGAGCAGTTCAAGGCGCAGAAGATGTTCACGTCGCGCGACTGGAAGCGGCTCTATTCGGACGGAACTGTGACCAACTGGTTGCAGCAGACGACCGACTTCTTCATGGCAAATGCCGGGGTCAAGGACTTTACGCCGGCAAGCAAGTATTTCGACCCGAGCATTTACCTCAAGACGATTGCTTGAAGTCTCTCGCGTGTGGACGGCGACCCTACGATTGCCGTCCACCGCTCTCGTTATGACGCACAACTGCGCAATCGAGACCAGCACGCCGCCGTGCGTCCCATCTGCGACCGCAGAATCCTCTATCCGAACCTTTGCCGGGCTTCGGTACCTCAAATGGGATAATGCTGCGGGCCGGTTTCGATGGTGATCCATCGCAGTTCGGTGAACTCGGCTACGCCTGCTTTGCCCCCGAAACGCCCATAGCCCGACGCTTTCACCCCTCCAAACGGCATCTGGGCCTCATCATGTACTGTCGGCCCATTGACATGGCAGATGCCGGATTCGATCCGTTTCGCGACGTCGAGTGCGCGCGCAATGTCGCGGCCAAAAACTGCGGCCGACAATCCGTATTCTGTGTCGTTCGCAACCCGCACGGCTTCATCCGCGCCATTGACCCGAACGACCGAGACAATGGGACCGAATGACTCTTCGCCATAGATGCGCATTGTCGAAGTGACATGATCGACCACCGTCGCCGACATCAGCGTCCCATCGACCTTCCCGCCCGCAACCACCCGTGCCCCCTTCCCGACCGCGTCCTTGATCAACCCCTGAATCCGATCCGCGGCATCCGTTCCGATTAGCGATCCAAGCGGCGTATTCCCCGTACGCGGGTCGCCGGCCACGAGCGTCCCTGCCTTGGTGGCAAGTTTGGCGACGAAGGCATCAGCGATTTTCGCATCGACGACAATCCGTTCGGTCGACATGCATATCTGTCCCTGATTCATGAAGGCACCGAACGCTGCTGCCGCGACCGCCGCATCGATGTCAGCATCGTCCAGTACAAGCAGCGGCGCCTTGCCGCCGAGTTCAAGTAAAACGGGCTTGAGGTACTTTGCAGCGGTCTGGGCGATGATGTGTCCGACCCGCGTGGAGCCTGTGAAGTTGATGCGCCGCACCGCCGGGTGAGAGATCAGTGCATCGATGAAAGCGGGCGCATCTTCCGGCGCGTTCGTGATCACATTCAGAACGCCCGGCGGCAGACCTGCCTCGCGCAGGCACTCCGCGATCAGCCGGTGCGTGCCGGGGCAAATTTCCGACGCCTTGAGGATAACGGTGTTTCCGCAAGCCAGGGGCAGCGCCACCGCGCGCACGCCGAGGATGACCGGCGCGTTCCAAGGCGCAATACTGAGCACGACGCCAGCCGGTTGGCGGATTGCCATTGCGATACATCCCGGCTTGTCGGATGGGATCACCTCGCCGGAAATTTGCGTGGTCATTGATGCCGCCTCACGCAGCATCCCCGCCGCAAGATTGACATTGAACCCCGCCCAGCCGGCGGTCGCGCCGGTTTCCGCAGCCATCAATTCGATGAACTTCGGGGCCTTGCTCGCCAGTATGTCCGCCGCTTTCAGCAGGATCATGCGGCGTTGGCTCGGCCCGGTAGCCGACCACGCCGGAAAGGCCGCTGCTGCGGCGTCGGCCGCCCGCCTGACATCGGTGATCTTCGCCGCAGCCGCACGTGTGGCAATATCGCCCGTGATCGGGTTGAGCCGGTCAAATGTCACACCGTCGATCGCCTGAACATCCTGATTCTCGAGCAACAGATTGATCTGATTCATGCCAGCTTCCTCTCTGTGATTTCCTGATGCTGCATAGCTTGGTTCCGGGTCAGGACTAGCCCGGAAGCCCACCGAGATAAGCACGCCGCACCGCCGGGTCGGACTTCAATGCCGACGCCGTTCCGCTGCCGACGATCTTTCCGTTTTCGATGAGATAGCCGCGATCAGCAAGCGCGAGGCTTTCCTGTGCGTTCTGCTCGACCAGCAGCAGGCCGACGCCGGCCTCGCGCACCTGACGCAGCGACGCGAATAGTTCACGGACCATCAATGGCGACAGACCGAGCGAAGGCTCGTCAAGCAGCAGAATCTCAGGGTTCGACATCAGTGCGCGGCCGATCGCAACCATCTGCTGCTCACCGCCGCTCATGGTGCGGACGGTTTGAGTGAGCCGCTCGCCGAGACGGGGAAACAGCGACAGCACCCGCTTGCGTCGCGCCGCCTCACCATCGCGCGCCCGCTTCGGATTGGCACCGAGCAACAAGTTCTCGGCGACGGTCAGTTCCCCGAAGATGCCCCGCCCTTCCGGCACCGATGCCAGCCCGGCTTCCACGATCTCATGCGCCGGAAAGCTGGAAAGATCGCGACCTGAAAGTTTGACGCTCTTCCCGGGAAGACACGGCACGATGCCTGCAATAGCTTTCATGAGCGACGTCTTGCCGGCGCCGTTCGCGCCAAGAATAACGACGATTTCGCCATCGCCGACGTTCAGCGCTGCTTCGGTGAGCGCGCGGTGCTGGCCATAGGCGACGCTCACATCCGAGACTTCAAGCATCCGCTGTCACCCCAAGATAAGCCTCGATGACAACGGGATCAGTGAGGACAGTGTTCGGTTCGCCCTCCGCGATCTTGCGGCCAGTGTTCATGACCACACAACGATCGCAAAGCGAACGGATCGCGTCCATGACATGCTCGACGAGCAGGATCGAGAGCCCGTCGTCCTTCAGAGAACGGATCAGTTCGATCCCGATCAGCAGTTCCGATGGATTGAGGCCCGCGAGCCACTCGTCGAGCAGCAGAAGTTGTGGCGTCAGCGCCAGCGCCCGCGCCAGTTCAAGCCGCTTCTGATCGATATAGGTAAGTTCGGATGCCGGCCGCTCGCCCTGCCCGCCCAGCCCGACGCGTTCCAGCAACATTGCTGCGGCATCATTCATCTCGCCGGACGCGAGCGGCGTACGATGAAATGCGAGCCCCGCGCGGACATTGTCGGCGCAGGTCATGCCGCCAAGCACACGCACAAGCTGAAATGTGCGGGCCAGACCGAGGCGTGCGATGCGATACGCCGGCAATCCCGCAATATCCGTTCCGGCAAAACGGATCGTCCCGGAATCCGGGCGCAGCAGGCCCGACATCAGATTGAGCGCCGTCGTTTTGCCTGAGCCATTCGGGCCTAGCAACCCGACGATCTCGCCACGATGCACGGCGAGATCGATCGCGTTGACCGCAACGAGGCCGCCGAACGCCCGCGTGAGCGCGATGACCTCAAGCACAGGCGATGACGAGGCGGCCCGGATCATGTCTCCGCCCTCCGCATCATGCGCAACGCAGGCCGCGAGACCAACCGGTCCCACAAACCGGCCACCCCGGACGGCAGCGCGTACACGATCAACAGAAAGACAACGCCCATGACGAGCGTCGAGGTACTCGGGAAACGCGCCGACAGGAACTCGAACAGCAGTGTCAGCGGCACCGCACCGAGGACAGGCCCCCACAGCCGGTGCGCGCCGCCAAGCAACGCCATGATCACGACCTGAAAGGAGATCGTTGCATTGAACGCAATCGACGGCTCGATATAGGTCCAGCGCGGTGACATGATCGCGCCGACCAGAGTCATCACGATGGCGCTGATCGTGAACAGCGCCACCTTGGCGATGGTGACATTGATTCCGCAATGCTGCGCGACGGTTTCGTCTTCACCGATAATGCGGAGCGCAAATCCGAGCCGCGAGCGGGCAATCATCCATCCGACGGCGAACACCACAACCGCAAGGACAAGAAGTTGCCAGTAGATGTCGTTCTGCGTGATCTCCACGAAGACATAGCGGCCGAGCACGCGCGTCTTGTTGACCTCGTACCAGACGACGAGTTGGCGCACGAGTTCCGCGAGGCCAAACGTGAAGATCACGAAATGGACGCCGCTGAGTCTGAGTGTCGACAGGCCGACGATCACGGCCATCAACCCGCCGATCGCCGCGGCAATGCCGAGCACCAGTGGCCATGCCAGGACTTCGCCCAGCACCGCGACCGTATAGGCGCCGACACCGAAGAAAGCCGCGGTTGCCAGCGAGACATACCGTGTGGGGCCGGAAAACATGCCCCATGCCGTCGCAAGAACAGTGAATTGAAGGAGGCTTATCGCCAGCGACAGATAGTAGGCGTTCACGTAAAGCGGAAGAAAGATCAGCACGATCAGGCTGCCAAGAGCCGCCACCGCGAGCGCCATCTGCGATGCTTTCATCGCTGAGCCCTCCCGAACAAGCCAGCCGGCTTGATCAGCAGCACCGTCAGGAACAGCGCGAAGTTGACCGCGAGCGTCAATCCTGGATCGACGTATGTCGCCACGAGTGCCTCGCTGAGCCCCAAAAGAAGGCCGGCAACCAGACACCCCAGCAGATTGCCCACGCCTCCCATCACAACGATGATTAGCGCCTTCATCGTGAACACCACACCCGAACTCGCGCTGAATGTCATGAACATGCTGATCAACACCCCGGCCGTCGTCACCAGCGCGCCACCGAGCGCGAAGGCCAACGCCGACGTTTGCCCGACATTGATCGCGACCAGTTGCGCAGCGGCGGGATCGACCGCGACGGCGCGAATGGCCGTCCCAATGCGGGTGCGCGTTAGCACCAGATACAGCGCAAGGCCGATCGCCACGGCGAGGCCGAACGCCATCAATCGGTTCAGTGCCAGATTTTCGCCAAGCAATTCGACCGGGATCGCAAGAAATGAGTAGCTGTAATAAGCGCCACCGAACATCGCCAGCATGATGCCCTGAACGATGAACATCATTCCGAACGTCGCCAGAATGCTTTCAACCTCGAGCGCATCGCGCGTGCGGGCGCGCCGCACCAGTGGCGTGAGCAGCACACGATAGAGTGCGTAGCTCACGCCAAAACTAATGGGAATGACGAGCGTCAGTCCAAGCAGCGGACTGAGAGCCCATCCCGTGAACAGCCAGTAAGACGCAAAGGCTGCGGCGACGAGAAACTCGCCGTAGGACAGGTTCATGATCCGCGCGACGCCATATTGAAGCGTCAGACCCATGGCAATCAGCGCGTACATACCGCCGAGCATGAGTCCGGTGAGGACCGCGTTCGTCATCTTTATTCAGACTAGCTGGAGAGATCGGACGATTACGGAGCCTTCCAGGCTGGCTTTGGCACGACGGCGCCGCGCGCGCCTTCGTTAACCGCAGGCCCGACGCCATAGAACTCGCCGCCCTGCCATTGTCCGACCCACCAGTATTTGGTCGGCATGTTGTTTTCGAGCTTGATCTTGCCGATCACCGTGTCGAACGTCCCGGTCTGTAGATCCTTGATGACCGCAGCGCGGTCGACCTTGCCGACGCGCTCGATAGCCTGCTGCAGCATCTGAAGGCTGGCGTAGGTTACGGCGCTGGCCCAGCGATCCGGCTCAGCCCCGTTCGCGGATGCAGCCTTGTGCCGCGCGAGATAGTCCTTGATCGCCGGACTATCGCCGCTCCAGCCGCCTATGCCCATCACGCCTTCGGCGTTTGCGCCGAACTTCTGCCGGAACAGCGGAAACGCGGTGCCTACGCCTGTGTAAAAGATTTTGGGGTTGAAGCCGGCAATGCGCGCCTGTTCCGTGATCGCGAGAGTATCCGGCGGGTAGCTGAAGGCGATGAAAACGTCGGGATTAAGCCCTTTCGCTTCATTGACGATGGGACCGAGATCCTGCGTGCCGATCGGATAGGTCTTGTCGTAAACGAGCTTGAACTTTGCCGCCGTCAGCGCAGGGCGCGCTGCAGCTGACAGATCGATGCCGAAACCATCCGCGATGCTTGCCATCGCGACCGTGTCACCGATCTTTCCCTCGGTTCGCAGCTTGACCAGCAGTTCAACGAGGGTCTTGGAGGCATCCGCACTGGTGCCGAGCAGCCAGAAACTGTTGGGCCAGCGCTTTGCCAGTTCAGGCGCGCGGTCGGTCACCGCAGTCGCGGCAAGATGCGGATAACCGGCCTTGTTGAGAATAGGCCCCATCGCAAGATTCAAACCCGTGCCCCATGGCGGCAGGATGAAGTCCACCTTGTCCTGGCTGATCAGCCGTTCCAGCGCGCGCGCCGCCTCTTCCGCGCTTGAGCGATCATCATACTGTACGATCTCGATCGGCACGCGCTTGTCGCCGAGCTTCAGACCGCCGGCGGCATTCACTTCCTTCACCCACAGGTCGTAGTTCGGGATTGTGCTGACCGCGGCGCCTCCGGCGTTCGGGCCGGTGCGCGAGATAGCGTAACCGATCTTGATCGAGGTCTGCGCCTGAGCGGCCTCCCCCAAAACGGCAGCGCCGGCAATCGCGAGCAACCCCGCCGCGAGGCGGGTGACTGATGACACCATGTTCTCCTCCCAGAGATAATTCCGTCCGTCGCCTTGAATGGCGTTCGACGGTAAGAGATTAATCGAGCACCATCTGCAGATAATTGGACGGTTCCGGGGAAAGATTGTATTCTTCCGTCAATTCCACTGGTTCACAGGCGACGGATTGTCTCAGGTGCAGGACGGCACGACCCATGTCATCCCCGGCCCGGCCGGTTTTCTCGAGAAAGCCAGCCCGGCCCTTCATGCGGAAACCTTCTCCGGCGGGCTCGCGCCGCGTGACTGGGTCATCCGCCAGCATGTCGACCGGCGCGCGCATCTGCTCATGATCGAGACACGAAACGGCACGGCGACGCTACGTGGAACGGCTGTTGCGTTCGAAGCTCCCACTGTGCTGTGGCTGCCGGGCGATGTAGAGGGCCATCTCCAAGTGGAAGCCGGCACGACGGGCCATCTCGTCGCCATCTCCGAGGATTTCCTGACCCGGATCGTCGCGAGCAGCGCAGAAGCTCTCCATTTGCAGCGCGCGATCGGCCGGTTCGTGATGCTGAGCGGCCGGCAGATCGACGGTGCAATCGATGCCGTCGCGGGGTCCTGTGCGACGCTGGTACGCGAGCTCCACACGCCGGGCCGCGGCAGCATGAGCATGGTTTCATCTCATATCCTGTTGCTGTGTCTGCATCTGTGGCGTTCGGCGACCCGGGAGGACGCCACAAGCGAGACAGCTCAGCGCGGCGACGGGCCGCGTCTTGTCGGCAACTTTCTCCAGATGGTCGAACTGCACTATCGCGACGGCTGGCCGATCGCACGTTATGCCGCGGCGCTCGGCGTGACAGACGACAAGCTTCATGCACATTGCAAACGCGAAAAGGCCAGCAGTCCGCGCGCCATCATCCACGATCGGCTGATTCACGAGGCTTGCACCCGGTTGCATCAACTCGATCTGCCGGTCGAACAGATCGGATACGGCCTGGGCTTTCGCGATCCGGGTTATTTCAGCCGCTTCTTCCGCAAGCATCAGGGCATTTCACCGGGCGCCTATCGACGTCGCACCAGAGTTGAGCATGCGAAACGCGGACCATTTTATGCGGCTTGGCCATAACGCTCGGCGGCGACCATAAAGTCAGCTGCGCTTGAGGAAAAAGTATCCGCACAACAGGATCGGGGTCGCGAGCATCATCCATGACACGCCGTCCCAGAAGCCGTCACCGACCAGCGCTGATATGAGGACGATCGCACTCAGCGCACCGAGAACAATCGATATCGAGAAGATCTGGCCGTTGATCTGACCAGCGCCTCGCGCGCGACCTCAAGCCGTCTGGTTCTCAGATAGTCGATGGCGCTGATGCCGTAAGCCGCCCGAAAGCGCACGTTGAACGACCGGCGGCTCGATCCCGCCTGTCGGTTGCCTTGAACAGATCGAGAAACTTTTGCTCGATACTCAGCGCCGCAATCGACGAGCGGGAAAGGCGATATCGACAGCTCGTATGGCTCCGCTCGGAGCTTCGCCGCTGCTCAGGTTGGTCTAACCTGTCGCCATGGAAGCGGACGCCCGCCCACTCAACGGGGCGGGCATTGGTTTAGAGCTATTTGAAAGTAGCCTGCCGGCGGCTCAGCTCTCTATGACGCGTTCCACATGGACGCGGCGGCAGTCCATTTCATACTCCAGGTCCTGAACCGGCGGCCGGTTGAGGTACCAGGTCAGGCCCTGTCCGAAAATGCCGCGTTTGCCCAGCTCGCTTTCGATGAAGGGGTAGATATCATGAACGGTATAGAGCTGGGTCGCGGTCACCTGACTCCAGTCGCCACCGAATGCGCTCATGCGGCGTTCCATCTCGCCCAGAACCCACCGCGCCTTCTCGACCATCGCCGCCGGACTAATGTCACCGAGCCGAACGGCATGATCGCGATAGCTGCCCTTGCCTTCCGGCGCCTCGCCGCTGCCCGCGACAACGAACGATGTAGGCGCATTCGCAGCCGGCACCGCATACGAAAACGCGTGGAAGCTTGGCTCTGCCGGCGGATTGATTTTCGGACAAACGTTGCTGCGCGATACCGGATTCAGTCCGTCCGACAGCAATCCCCATGCCTTCAGAGTACCGGTGTACACTTCATTGAACTGCACGAATCCGCTTTCCGTGAACGGTGCGGGCGAGCGCAACTCGCAAGCAGCGAATGCGGTCAACGGCCTGCCGGCGTCCTTTAGATGCTGCGCGATGCGATCGAAGCCTTGCCGCAGCGGCACCGGCTTGGTGAACCGCACCCGCTCGAGGGAGAATCCCGGCAGCGCCGCGACTCCGGCTGAATACTGGCTGACGCCGGGCATGAACCTGTAGCCGCCCTTTGCTGCTTCGACAGTCTCGATCATGTTGCCTCTTCTTACTGCAGGAATTTCTTTTCCGGTGGATTTCAAGTTACTCTTCGAGCACGCCGAGATAGGCGTCGCGAATGATCGGATCGGCCAATAGCTCCGTACCGGACCCCGTCCGCACGATTCGGCCCATGTCCATCACGAAAGCCGCATGACACAGGTCGAGCGCCGTCGTCACATCCTGCTCGACCAGCAGGATCGACATGCCCTCTGCGTTTAGCGCGCGAAGCGCAGCGACGAGTTGCTCGACCAGCAACGGTGACAATCCAAGCGACAATTCATCGATCATCAATAGCTTCGGCGCGCTCATCAGCCCGCGCCCGATCGCGCACATCTGTTGCTCGCCGCCGGACAATGTCGCGGCCGCCTGATTGCGGCGTTCGAACAATTTCGGAAACGTCGCGTAAACGCGGTCCATATCGCGACTGATTTCAGCGCGTCCGGCCGTGCGCGAATAAGCCCCCATCAGAAGATTGTCTTCAATGCTCATCGCGCCGAACAGCCGCCTGCCCTCGGGCACATGCACGATGCCGTGTGACAGGATTGCTGCCGCAGTCGCACCGACGAGGTCCACGCCGTCGGAACGATAGCTTCCCGACTGGATCGGGATCAGGCCCGATAAGGCACGCATCAGCGTCGTCTTGCCCGCGCCATTGGAGCCGATCAGCGCAGTGATCTCCCCGCTTCGCACGGAAAGATCGATGCCCCACAGCACCTGAACCTCGCCATAGCCAGCGCGCACGCCCTGCAATTCAAGGATGGGTGTATCAGCCATGAGCACCGGCCCTCTGCGCATACTGCTGACCGAGGTAGGCTTCAACGACTGCCGGATTCTTGATCACGTCCCGCGGAGCGCCATCGGCGATCAACTGACCGTTGTGCAGCACCACGATCCGCGTGCAGACATTTAGCACCACCTTCATCAAATGCTCGATCATCACGATGGTGATGCCGCTTTCCGCAAGCTGATGGATAAGGCGCGTCGCACGTTCGACTTCCGCGCTGTTCAGACCTGCATTCACCTCGTCGAGGAACAGCAACTTCGGCTTCATCGCCAGCGCCTTCGCGAGTTCAAGGCGCTTGCGCATCGCCAGAGTCAATGTCGCTGCGGGTTGATCTGACTGCGTTTCAAGGCCGACGAACGCGAGATGCGCACGCGCTTCTTCTCGCGCCGTTCTGATGCTCTCGCCGGGCTGCGAAAACAGTGCGGCTGCGGCGACGTTGTCCAGCGCGCTGAATTCCGCGAACGGCTGCACCACCTGGAACGTGCGCGACAGTCCGAGACGCGCAGACTGATAGGTCTTCACGCGCGTGATATCCTGCCCCATGAATGTCACGGCGCCGGAGCTTGCCGGAGTAACGCCGGTAACGACATTCACCAGCGTGGTCTTGCCCGCGCCGTTCGGGCCGATGAGGCCCAGGACTTCGCCTTTATTGACGCCGAGCGAGACGTCGCGCAGCGCCTTCAGGCCGCTGAAATTTCGGGAGACGGACTGGAGCCGGAGGATTTCAGACACGCTTCGGCCTCCATGAGAGAAGGCGATCACGCATCGACATCAACCCGTGCGGCAGGAACAGCAACAGTATGACGATCAGAACGCCGAGTACGCCGCTGTGAATCTGGATGTAGTTGCGCCAGACCACCTCCTCCAGACCGAGATATACGAAAGCCCCGATCAGGACACCGAGGGGCGAGCCCAGCCCTCCAATCAGCGCCATAACAATCGGTTTCACCGAATAAAGAATATCGAAGACATCGGATGGATCGATGTAATGCACCCACGCCGCATAGACCCCGCCTGCGGCGCCCACGAAACAGGCGGACAGACCGAAGGCGATGCTCTTATAGAGCGTGGTGTTGAGTCCGATCATATTGGCCGCGGTCTCATTCTGGCGGATGCAGGCGAGGCCGAAGCCGAGTTTGGAGCCAGCGACGAGAATGACCATCAGCACAGTGCCGAGCAGCAGCCCCCACATCACGTAGAAAAAGAATGTTGCGTCCGCCATCACACCAGCCGCCGAGGTCAGCGGGATGTTGAGCCCCATGCCACCACCAGTTAGATCGGTGGCGTTGTTGACGAGTTCTCGGAATACCTCGATCAGCGACAGACTGGCGATTGCGAAATAATGCCCGCGCAGACGAAGCAGCGCCGCGCCGAGCAGACACGCCAGCACAAACGACATTACTCCGGCAGCGGAAACGGACACCAGCAGCGGCATGCCCTTGCCGATCAGGACGCCCGCCGCATAGGCGCCGAAGCCGAAGAACGCCGCAGTCGCGAATGACGGATAGCCTGCGAAGCCGCCGACGACATTCCAAGACAGCGCGAGAATGCCGTACATGCAGGCGATTGTGCCCAGCCGCAGCGCGTAGGATCCACCAACCATCGGCAACGCGGCGATACAGACGACCAGCGCCAGAAGGATAAAATTCGACCGTGTCATTCAAAGCCCTTTCGGCCGAGCAGACCTTGGGGACGCACGATCAGAAAAACGATCAGTAGCGCGAACGACAACGTTGTTGCATGAGCGGGACCTATCAGCGTCGAGCCAATCCCTTCAATCAGCGCCAGAAGAATGCCGCCCGCCAGCGCGCCGGACACGCTGCCGAGGCCGCCTAGCACGCAGACGACAAAGGCCTTTCCGAGATAGGCCGTGGACGTCAATGGTGAAATCGGAAAGATCAGCGCCATCAGCACGCCGGCGCAGCCCGCGAGCGCGGCGCCAAGACCGAACGCAATCGCATAAATCGAATTGACGTCGACGCCCATGAGTTTGGCCGCGTCGCGATCGAGTCTGACCGCAACGATGGCGCGGCCGACCCGCAGCCGCCGCAAGATTAGATAGAGCACGCCGGTCAATGCCAGCGCCGACACGGTTGCGATCAAACGATCGACCGGCACGACAACATCGAACAGCGAAACCGAACCCATCGGCGGCGTCAGCGTCAGTTTCCGGTAGTCCGCCTTGAAGTAGTAGATCATCGCGTTGTTGAGGATCAGGTCGAGCCCGAATGTCAAAGTCAGCGTGACAAGCACTGGCGCGGTGATCACACGATTGAGGATCAGGCGCTGGATGACGTAGCCAAAAACGAAAAAAGCCGGAGCTGCGATGCCGAGCGCATACCACGGCGAGATGTGGAGCGACTGATAGAGCCCCCACGCCAGATAAGCGCCAAGTACGATAAAGGATCCGTGGATCAAGTTGATGACGTTCAAGACGCCCCAGACCAGCGAGAAGCCGATCGCGATACACGCGTAAAGGCAGCCCAGCACTAACGCATTGATCAGAACCTGGGCCGCCAGCATGTCGTGTCCTCTCCTCAGCTACGGCGTATCAGTTGACGCCGAGCTTGAATTCGCCCTGCTTGATAATCGCAGGTGAGAGAACCACGGCCTTGCCGCCCTGAAGCTGGAATACGGGCGGCTCCAGTGAATCGATCTGTCCGGTGGGGCCGAACTTCACCGGTCCCCAGAAGGTCATTTCGTTCAGCTTGGCAAGTTCGTCACGCACCTTGTCCCGGTCCAGCGAACCGGCCCGTTCGATGGCCATCTGGAACAGCGCGCCGGAAACAGACGCGGAGGCCTGCGCATAGTCGGGATCCGACTTGAACTTCTCACGGAACAGTTTCACGTAATTCGCGGTGGTGCCGAAAATGTCCTTGCCGGAATATTGTGCGGCCGGATGCCACCAGGCCGCGCTCGTGATGTTCTCGCCGCTCGCACCAGCGGCATCGATGAACTCCTGATACGCGGGACCGGCGATCATCGAGACCACGCTGGCCTTGATCTGCTGATCGCTCATCTGCTTGCGGACCAGCAGCAGATCGTTGATGTAGCCGGTTACGAAAACCCACTGCGGTGCGAGCGATTTGATCTGCGATAGCGTCGCCGAGTGATCCAGCGTGTTGATCGCGTATTTCTCGAAGTAGACGACCTCAAGGCCGTTAGCCTTGGCCGACTTTTCCATTTCCTGCGCAATCGCCAGCGGGAAGAGATCGTTGCGCGCCAGAATGGCGACCTTCTTCACATCCGCCGCTTTGGCCTTGACGATTTGCGTCAGCGGTGTGGTCAGCGTGTCGTTCGGCGTAAAGGTCCCGAACAAATACTTGTAGCCCTGGTCGTAGACCTGCGCGGAAGACGCGGTCGATGCAATAGTTGGCACCTTGTATTTCTCGGAGACGCTGCTGCCGGCCTTGGCGGCGCCCGAACCGAACGGACTGAACAGGAAGTTGACATTGTTCTGCGTGATCATCTGCTCGGTGGTCTGCACCGCGCGCGGTGTGTTCGACTGGTAGTCGGCGTAGACGATCTCGACTTTGTACTTCTTGCCGCCGACCGAAATACCGCCAGCCTTGTTGGCCTGCTCGGCCCAGAGGTCGTATCCCTGCTGCTGTTTGATGGCCTCGGGCGCCAGCGGGCCAGTCAGCGGAAGCGGCGCGCCGAACTTGATGACATCCTGCGCTATAGCCGCAGAGGCGGATAGCCCGAAACAGGCGGCGAGAAGAAGCGCATTCAAGCGACGTGATGCAAGCCGGAAATGAGTCATCCAAATTCTCCATCGGGACCGAGAGCGGGACCTGACGAAAGCATGACAAATTGAGGGGTCGAATAAAAGCATTGAATTTCGAACCGAACGGTCTGAAAATTCGAACGCTATGCACCGCCTGCATTCTTTCCGGGCAAGCAACGAGGCCCCTAGGAACACGAAACATGATTGAATCAACAGCTTTGCGATACTTTCGGGAGGTCACGCTGCGCGGCTCCATCAAGCGCGCGGCCGAATCGTTGCGCATCGCACCAAGTGCCATCAGCCGGCAGGTGCAGGGGCTTGAGGACGAACTTTCAGCGAAACTGTTCGAGCGGGGCGCGCGCGGCATGAGCCTGACCGGCGCCGGCCACCTGCTCTATCGTTATGCCGTCGAAAGCGAGGACAGGCTCGACCGGATTCGCGCCCAGGTGGAGGAATTCGACTCGCTGCAGCGCGGCCACGTCAAGCTTGCAACGGTGGAAGGCCTGCTCGCGAGCTTTGTGTCCGATTTCGTGGTCGATCTTTCAAAAAATTATCCCGGCATCTCGATCACGGTCACGACCGCGGGCACCAGCGGTGTCGCGGAAAAGGTCGGACGGCACGAAGTCGATTTCGGTCTCGTTTTCGGGCGCGCACCACGGCGCGACCTGATCGAACTCGCGCGTATGCGCCAATCGCTGTGCCTCATGGTCGCTCCCGGTCATCCGATGGCAGGTAAGGAATATTGCACGGTCAAAGACCTCGCAGGTTTGCGCGTGATCCTGCCCGATCCGTCGTTCGGCATCCGTCAGGAAATTGACCGCGCTTGCGCCAAGGCCAACGTCCAACTCGATGTCTACAGCGAGACAAACTCGATTGCCTTCCTCCGCACGATCGCCATGAAGGCCAATATCGGAACCTTCCTGCCGCGTGACTCCGCCATGCCCGAACTACTTGCAGGCACATTGGTCGCAGTGCCATTGCGCGATAAACGTCTCGAAGCGACGCAGGTAACGCTCGTGCAGCTTGCAACCAGAAATACCACGCCGTCGGGTCTTCGCGTCGCGCAGCTTCTTATGGAAAGAATGAAGGACCGGAAGACTTGAACGAGGCCGGCCCCCTGACGGTGCAGATCGCATCACACTGGAAGAAATGTTCATATGTCAGCATTTCGACTTGGCCGGATGCGCATCGGCGACGGTCAAAGTCGGCCCCCTATATGATTGTTATGTCTATCGACTTGCGGTAGATACCAACGCCTCCTTGCCCAAAGGAGCTATTCCCCTGTGATGTTAAGGGTTTGGCCTGCGCCGTTCCTTCGCCCAGGTGGTGTTTCTGACGTGACCGACATTTCCCAGCCCCATCTGGGCTAGAGACGTAATTTGAGGACGAGCGAGCATGGCGCGCAATATTCTGATTCTTGGAGCCTCGTACGGCTCGCTGCTGGCAACAAAGCTGCTGATGGCTGGTCACAACGTGACTTTGGTTTGCCGGAAGAACACTGCGGAATTGATCAACCGCGAGGGCACCGAAGTTCGTATCAAGCTTCGCGATGAGCGGAATCACCGGTCAATCTTTTCCCGCGATCTGCCCGGAAAACTGGATGCGACCTCACCCGATAAGGTCGACCTTTCCCGGTATGACCTCGTTGCTCTTGCCATGCAGGAGCCGCAATACACCAACCATACGATCCGGGTTTTGATGATCAAAATCGCCGAGGCGAAGTTGCCTTGTCTTTCGATCATGAACATGCCGCCCCTGCCCTATCTCAAGCGGATTCCGGCGCTGGCAGACATGGAACTCGAAGAGGCCTATACGAATGCTCAGGTGTGGGAACGCTTCAAGCCGGGACTGGTGACGCTCTGCTCCCCCGATCCGCAGGCCTTCCGTCCACCGGAGGAACCGGCAAATGTGCTTCACGTGGGCTTGCCAACAAATTTCAAGGCTGCGGTATTTGAAGATGAGGCTCACAACAAGCTGCTTCGGGAACTGGAAACGGACATCGACGCTGTGAAGCTCGATGGTCAGGATGTTCCAGTGAAGCTCAAGGTGTTCGATTCACTGTTCGTGCCGCTGGCGAAATGGTCGATGCTGTTGACCGGCAACTACCGCTGCATCACGCCAAACGATCCTCAGCCGATCCGCGACGCGGTGCACGGTGATCTGAAACTCTCGAAGTCGATCTACACCCATGTCGATGCAATCGCGCAGCGTCTGGGAGCCGACCCGCAGGATGCGGTGCCATTCGAGAAGTACGCGAAAGCAGCGGAAAGCCTTCTCAAGCCCTCGTCCGCAGCGCGCGCGGTTGCAAGTGGTGCGCCGTTCATTGAGCGGGTCGACCTGCTGGTGAAGCTGATTTCGCAGCAGCTAGGCATGCCCAATGCAGAAATCGACCGCACGGTGCAAATCGTCGATCAAAAGCTCAGCGAAAAGATCGTCGCGGGTGGATCAGGCGGATAACGGCAGCGAGCGATGCCCCATTTGCGACAACTCACCCTATGCTCTGGCTCAGAGACCTAGCTCTCCCTGCTATCCCGCGCAGCAGTTCGCCTTGTCCAATGCCGCGACAAGACCTTGCTCGGTCACATCGCCAACGAATTGCTTCAGATACGGCGCTTCGGCAATCGACCGCTGCGCGATGATCCGAATACCATCCTGCGCGTTCCCTGAAAATCCTAAGTCCTTAAGGCTCGTGGGCAGACCGACTGCCCGAAAGAATGCGACCATATCGGTGAGGAATTCAGACGACCGCTGCTCGAGGCAGAGTTGTGCCAGAAGCCCGAACGCCACCTGCTCCCCGTGTAGCGCGCCGTTGAGCGAGGGAATGGCCGAGAAGCCGCGCGTCAGCGAGTGCGCAATCGATAGACCGCCGCTTTCGAAGCCGAGACCGCTGAGCAGGATCGTTGCCTCAACAATGTTCTCGAACGCAGCATCGGGCTGCTTGCGATCCACCGCCGCGAGAGAAGCAATCGCATCGCGACGGATTACCTGATAGCACTGATCGGCAATCGATACAGCGAGCGCCGCAGGCCGTGCCTTGTAGAAATTCAAGCCACCGGAGTTGTAGCACTGCTCCGCTTCAAACTTCTTTGTAAGCGCGTCGCCAATTCCTGCGACAAAGAACCTTCGCGGCGCGCGCGCGATTATCGACGTATCGACGACGACCGCGTCTGGATTGGTCGGCATCAGCCTGACTTCCTTCAGAACGTGGTCATCCGTGTAGACGATGGCGAGCCGGCTGGTCGGCGCATCGTTGGAGGCCACCGTCGGCACGACGATAATCCCTCCCCCTCGCAGAATGCGAACGCCCTTCGCAGTGTCGATCGCCTTGCCGCCGCCAATGGCGATCACGACGTCACTCGCCGCAGCATCGGCCTTGCTTGCCATTGCATCGATCTGAGTCGAAGAGCATTCGCCTGAGAACTCCGCGAAATACAATCCATCGACGCAGGGCTCAAGAATTCCCTCAAGCTGCGCGCGCAATGATCCGAGAACGGCGGTATCTGCAAGAACGAACGGACGCCGGCCATACATCGGGACAAGCGTAGCAAGTTGTTCCAGGGCACCCGGCCCCTGAACGTAACGATGCGGCCCGCCGAACGCGCGAATGGTCATTGGTCGCCCCAGAAGAAATCGCGCTTGCCGCCATCCATGCAGATCAGCGCGCCATTGATGAAAGCCGCCTGAGTGGAACATAAAAACGCGATCAACGATCCCACTTCGTCCGGCTGGCAGAAACGTCCGAGCGGATTCTGTCCGGCGATAATCGCCCGCTTCTCGGCGGAGAAACCAGCAATCAGCGCGGTCTCGACATAGCCCGGCGCAATGGCATTCACGGTAATTCCTGCGCTGCCCACTTCCTTGGCCAGCGTCCGTGTAAAGCCGATCACACCGGCCTTCGCGGCGGAATAGTTCGTCACGCCGGGCCGGCCGCCTCCGGTGACGTTCATGGAGGATGTATTCACGATCCGCCCGAAGCCACGTTCGCGCATCAACGGCACGGCATATTTGCTGCACAGGAACGTGCTGCGCAAGTGCGTGCGGACGATGATGTCCCAATCGTTGATCGACATGTCTTCAGCATTGCGTCCAAGATGGCGGCCGCCCGCGCCAGCGTTATTTACCAAAACATCGAGCTGACCCAGTCCCTTATGCGCCGCGCGCACTACGGCCTCTGCGCCTGCTTCCTCGGACACATCCCCGACACAGGCCACGGCTTTGACCCCACTCGCGCACAATTCGGCGACCGTGGCATCGGCGGCATCCTTGTCGATATCGTTGATGGCAATGGAGCAGCCCTCCGCCGCCAATGCCAGTGCTTCCGCCTTGCCGATGCCGCGCGCAGCTCCAGTCACCAGCGCAGCCTTGCCTTTCAGTCCGAGATCCATGATCAACCCTTTACGGCGCCAGCGCCGAGACCTTGAATGAAATACTGCGTCAGCATCACGAATGCCGCAAACAGCGGAAGCGCGATCAAGGTCGATCCGGCCATGATTTCACCCCAGCGTAGGTCAAACGAACCAACCATCGACGCCAATCCCACCGGCAGCGTCTTGTTGGCATCACTCCCGATCATGATCAGCGCGAAGGTGTAGTCAGTCCATGACAGCAAGAACGAGAAAATCGCAACCGTGATCAATCCCGGCAGCGACAGCGGCAGAACGACTCTCAGGAACGCACCAAGCCGTGTGCAGCCGTCGACCATCGCGGCTTCCTCAAGCTCAAAAGGCATGCCCTTGAAGAAACCCCAAAGGAACCAGACTCCCAACGGCAGCGTCAGCGTCAAATGCGACGCGATCAGGCCGATCAGGGTGTCGCTGAGGCCGAGGCGCGCGAAGATCGTGAACATCGGGATTGCGATCAGTAGCGGCGGAAACATGTAAGCATAGAGCATCGCGCCGACGATCAGCTTCTTGCCGCGAATCCGCTGGCGGGTCACCGCATAGGCAATCATGATCGAGAAGATCATCGTCACGACGACCGTCACCACCGCGACGATCACGCTGTTCATGAAGTGCGTGGGGTAATCAGTCAGTTCGAGCAGGTTGCGATAATATTCCAGCGTGAACGGGCCCGGCACCAGCGAGACGGTACTGAGCAGGCTGGTCGGTTCCCGAAGACTGGAGATGAACATCCAGTAGATCGGAAATGCCGAATAGATCGCGATAACGATCGCAGCACCATAGAGGCTGAGCCGGGCCGGGAGCGATTTGACGGCAGCCATTAATCGTCCTCCAGCGGGAAGATGCGAAAGTAGAAAAATACGGCGACGGACAGGATTGCGAAGGAGATCGTTGCGATCGCCGCGCCCCCGCCGATGTCGAACAGGCTGAAGGCATGGCGATAGGACAGGATCGCCAGATGCTCGGTCGAGCCGACCGGGCCACCGCGCGTCAGGAGCCAGATCACATCGAACTTGTTGAACATCCAGATCGCGCGCAACAACACGACAACGGTCAGGATCGGCTTCAGCATCGGAAGTGTAATGTGGAAGAAGCGCTGGACCGCGGTCGTTCCATCGACCCGCGCGGCCTCATAGAGCGACGTGGGAACAGTTTGCAGTGCCGCGAGGAAACAGGTCGTGACGAACGGCGTCCACATCCAGACGCTCACCAGAATGACCGATGTCATCGCGGCGCCAGAGCTCTCAAACCAGTTCACCGGCGGCAATCCCAACGCCGCGATGGTCTTGGTGAGAATGCCGATACTGCCATCCACCATCCATTTGAAGGTCAGGATGACGACCACTGTCGGCAGGAGATAAGGAAGAATGGATAATCCGCGGACGAAATTGCGGCCCGGAAACGTCTCGTTGAGGATCAGCGCAAATCCGATGCCGAGCACGACCTGAAGCACAATGGAGCCGACCGAATACACGACGCCATTCCAGAGCGCACGCCAGAACTCCGGCAATTGTAGGATCGCGATGTAATTATCGAGACCGACCCACTTGGCCTCACCGACGAACGAATCGAGCTTGTAAAAACTCAGGCTGATCGCATAGGCCACCGGCGCGACGATCAGAACGAGCGTCACGAGAAGTCCAATCACCAGAAAGGTGTATATCGTCGTCTTCGAACTCAAATTCGTCTTTCCGGGAAAATCCCGGCCGGGAGCATCCGGCCGGGGCAGTTGGCAAACGCGTTTCTTATGCCGTGAGCTTGCGCATCTTGTCGCCTGCCGCCTTGACGCAGTCGGCTGCCGGCGTGTTCTTGAGGATACGGTTCTGCAGCATCTCGGGGATCACGAAGCCCTCGAACACCTTACCCGGACGCAGATCCGGCGCCGGGCCTTCGGTGTCGACCGAGGTCAGGATCATCGATTTGTCGACGATGAAGTTCTTCATCGTCTCGACTGCATCCTTGTGCTTTTCGATCAGCGGGTGAGCACGCCAGCGAGCATCCTCATAGACGTCCAGACGCGGCGGCTGGAAGTGCAGCGGCGCGGTGTGCAGGAAGTTGATGTACTGGTTCTCGGTGAACCATTTCATGAACTTCATCGACTCGCTGGAGTTCGGCGTCTTCAGCACAACCCATCCATCGTAACCGTGATTGACGGCTTTCGACTTCCCCGCGCTGTCCATATACGGCATGATTCCGTACTTGGTCGCGAGAGCCGGCGACGTGCGCTCGAGCGCCTCGATGATACGGCCGGCGTAGGCCGTGTGCCCAACCTTGTCTGAAGAGAAGTTGGAGAGTACTTCGCCGAAGCTTGCCTGGCTGGTGCCAGACGGCATCGTCTTGTAGAGATCAGCGAAGAAATCGAGATAGGCCGCGACCTTCGGAGCGTTGGCGGCATTGTCGATGGCGACATTCCATTTGTCGTCAAACAGCTTGACGCCTTCCGCCCACATGAAGCCCGGCGACAGCCAATTGGTCGCGCCGTTGCTGCCGATGGGGAACAGGGAACCCGCGCGGCCATCCTCGTTCAGAGCCTGCGAGTTCTTGAGCATGTCAGCCCAGTTCTTGGGAACACTCAGGCCCTTCTTCTCGTAGAGGTCCTTGCGATAGTAGATCCATGCGAGGTTGTAATCGTAGGGATACCAGTAGGTTTCGCCCTTAATGGGGAAGAGTATCTTCGGTCCCCACTTGTGCTTGCTGGTCAGTTCGGTCAACGGCATCAAATGCCCTTCCGCCTGCAGCAGCAACACATGGCCGACAAATGCGAACGTCGCGATGTCATAAGGCTGACCGCCGCGCAGCGACGTCGTCACCTTGGTAAAAGCGTCGTCAAGCGGCACGGAGTCGACGACGACCTGTGTGCCTGTCATCCGTTCGTACTCAGCACATGCGACCTTCAGCGCCCGGATGCTGTCGATGGACGTTTCAGTGTTGAGGAAGCGGATCGTCTTCTTGCCCTGCCCCCAAACCACCGGCGCGCCAAGTGTGCTGGCGGCAAGTCCCGCACCGGCGCCCTTGATGAGCGTGCGGCGGTCGATACCCGATTTTCCGTTCTTAGCCATTTCCTTTTCTCCCATGGCAATTCACCCCTTATGTTTGTTTTAGTTTCTTGGCCGTCTAAAAACGCTGTCCTGTCGCTTTCGAAAACAGATGGAGCCGCCCGGCTTGAAGCCGGACGGGAATTCGCTGACCGAACGTCCAGTTATCGACGCGATCCGTGAGAATACGCAGGCGTGCGCCGCTCACTTCACCGATGCCGAGAGTTTGCGCACCGAGCTGTTCGATGACGCCGACCTCGAATGCGAGCGCACCGGGACCCTCGCCGAGCGTGACATGCTCCGGGCGGATGCCGAGCACGATGTCTTCGTTGATGCCCTGAAACTGCGCAGGTAGTTCTATCCGCAGCGCGCCGCTTTCGAACACACCGTTCCCCGCACGCCCCTCGATCAGGTTCATTTCAGGTGAGCCAATGAAGCCGGCGACGAACAGATTGACTGGGCGATCGTAGACTTCGAGCGGCGCACCGACCTGCTGCACGTGACCATCGCGCATGATCACAATGCGATTGGCGAGCGTCATAGCCTCGACCTGATCGTGGGTGACGTACACCATACTGGTGCCGACCTCCTGATGCAGCCGTGCGATCTCCTCGCGCATACGCACGCGCAACTTGGCATCGAGGTTCGACAACGGCTCGTCGAGCAGAAATACTTCCGGTTCGCGCACAAGCGCGCGACCGAGGGCAACACGCTGCATCTGGCCGCCCGAAAGCTGCTTTGGCTTGCGTTTCAGATATTCATCGAGGCCGAGCATCTTGGCGGCGCGCTGGACTCGCATATCGATCTGCGCCTGATCCATCTTCCGCATCCGCAGGCCGAAGGCGAGATTTTCGTAAATCGTCTTGTGTGGATAGAGCGCGTAATTCTGGAACACCATTGCGATGTTGCGATCCTTCGGCTCCAGCGCCGTGACATCGCGATCACCAATGAAGATCTTGCCCGAGGTAATTTCCTCAAGGCCAGCCATCATCCGCAGCGTGGTAGACTTTCCGCAACCCGAAGGACCCAGGAATACAACGAACTCGCCGTCGCGGATGGTCAGATCGACGCCGTGAACGGCGACCACCGGGCCATACGCTTTGCGAACCTTTTCCAGTCTAATCTCTGACATGCGTCACTTGCTCTGACCGGCTACGAAACCGTGGATGCGATGATTGATTGGCGCCAGCGCCTTCTGGATATCGCGGTAGATGGGAAAACCTTGATCGTAGATCGCTGCACGAACCGGGTTCGGCGTCGCACGCGACACGATTTGAACGACATCCGCGGCGGCGCGCTCACTCTCGAAGACGCCAATGCCAACGCCTGCCAGCAATGCCGCGCCATACGAGGCGTCCGCCACCGCAGGAAGCTCGACGGTGATGTTCAGCACGTCGGCAACGATCTGCCGCCACAAGGCGCTTCGCGCTCCGCCGCCCGTCAGGCGCGCGGTTGTGAAGCCGAGTCCCTTCGATTTCATGACCTCGTGACAATCGCGAAGGGAATAGGCCACGCCTTCATAGAGAGCACGAACGAAATGGCCGCCACCATGATTGAAGCCCGCTCCGACAAAATCCGCGCGCAGCAGCGGATCCCAGTATGGACTGCGTTCGCCGTTGAGATAAGGGTGAAAGAACAGGCCCTCAGAACCCGGGCGCACCGCAGCCGCCCGCGCATCCATGGCGTCGAACACAGCACTTCCGTCCTCACCCTCGCGACGAAAGAACGTGTCGCGGAGCCACTTATGTGCCGACGCGCAGGAATTGGTTGCCGCGATGACGTACCAATGATCCGGCACGACATGATAATAATTGATCAACGAGAAGTCCGGCCGCGCTTTCGGCGACAACACATTCACTGTCGCGGCCGTGGCGAGCTTCACGACACCCATACCTTCGCGCACCATGCCGGCGCCAAAGGTCTCCGCCGCCGTGTCCGATGTGCCGCAAACCACCGGGGTCCCTTCGGCGAGGCCCGTCGCCTGTGCTGCCATTGCCGTGACCTTGCCAACCACGGCGCTCGGCTTGACGATCGGCGGCAACGTCGCCATCGGCCAGCCGATCATGTCGCACAGTTCTTTCGACCATTCGGCGCTTTGCGCATCCAGCATGAGGGTGCCGAGCGCATCGATGGTGTCGGTTTCCCATGTGCCGGTGAATTGCGCGCGGAGCCAATCCTTGGCGACATAAAGGCGCTTTACGCGGGCAAATGCCTCCGGCTCATGCGTGCGCAGCCATAGCATCTGCGGCAGCGTCCAGGTCGGATTGGCACGGTTCGCACCGATCTCAAGGATGCGGGCGTCGGCCTTTTCGCGGAGTTGTTGCGTTTCATCCCGACTGCGCTGATCGTTCCAGAGAATGGCCGGACGGATCACACGACCGTCGGCATCCTCCAGCACCTGGGTATGGGCACCGGCTGAAAATGAAATCGCGGCGATATCGGAGGCCGGGCGGCCCGACGTCTGTAACCCGCGACGCAGTGCGTCGCAGGCTGCAAGCCACCAGTCATCGGGATTCTGCTCGCTCCAGCCCGCGTGCGGTGACGATGTCGCGACCGGCGCGGACGCTTCGCTGACCAGCGAACCATCGCTCTTGATGATGCTGATCTTGAGCGAGCCCGCACCAAGATCGATGCCGACCAGAAGAGGATCAGACACCGCCATGACGCGCGCCCTCCCCAACAGCGCAGGTGCGCGCGATGTCAATCACGGCGAATGTCTTTCGCATTCGCGCTCGCGCGCAAGCCGATCTTTCCCGGGTTGAACAGGTTTTCCGGATCTATCGCATCCTTGATCGCCTGCAACACTGCAAGGCCTGAGCCCAGTTCACGCTTCATCCAGGGATTGCGGAACAATCCCGCACCGTGGTGATGCGCGATGGAGCCGCCATGATCCAGCGTCAATTGCTGCACCGCGTCCCAGAGCTTCTGGTGAATCGGCAGCGCCTGATCGTCTGCCATGGGCGGCAAACGCACTGTCATGTACTGGCAGGCACCTTCCGGATACACGTGCGACCAGTGCGCGCCAAAATGAACACCGGGATGAATCGCCCGCACAGCCTTACCAATCGCGTCATACATTGCAGGAATCGTGGACCAGTTTCCGGTCACTTCAATCGTGTCGTTGAAGTACCCGGCGTCATGCCACTTCTGGGAATAGGCAACGTAACGGTTTTGCTTCCAGTGTTGGTACGGTCCATCGGGTCCTACCTCGCCGCCCTGTGCTGCGGCGATTTTGAGCGACATGTCCTGTTCGGCCGACACGAGAGGCTCGCTGCCACTGAACTGGAAGACAGCGAGAAACGGCTTGGTTTTGAACAGTTCGATGTCTTTGGTGCGCTCGTCGCTCTCGACGCGATCATAAAGACGTACAATCGACGGGCGCAGTTCGGCCTGCATGATGAGACGCGCGCTGTCCAAAGCGGACTGCAACGACGGGAACGCAAGCACGATACCGCGTTCCACGGCGGGTTTCTTGAAGATACGCAGCGTCGCCTCGGTGATAATCCCGAGGGTGCCTTCGCTGCCGATGATCAGGTCACGGATGGAGGGACCGACCGAACGCCGGGCAACGGGCCGCACTTCAAGCGGCGTGCCGTCTGGCAGCACAGCCTTGAGGCCCACGACAATATCCTCGATTTTTCCGTAACGGCTGCTCAACTGCCCGCCGCCACGGCAAGCAAGCCAGCCGCCGACGGTCGATATCTCGATGGATTGCGGCAAATGCCCGCTGGTGTATCCGGCTTCATTGAGCTGACGCTCGAAATCAGCACCATTCATTCCCGCCTGCACGGTCACCATCGCATCAGTGGGATTGATCGAAACAATCTGGTCGAGCCGGCGGATGTCCACCATAACCTCGCCGCCCAGCGGGATCGCGCCGCCGAGCACGCCGGAGCCGTTACCATATGGAATCAATGCGATGCTGCGCGCTTTCGCAAGCTCAACGATACGAACGACTTCATCCTGGTTCGCCGGGCGGACAACCAGGCGCGGCACAGCTCCAGCAATTGCGCCCGCGCGTTCGCGGAATACGGCGAACGGCAACCGGTCCCTTGAATAACCAAGCCGTTGGTCGAAGGACGTCAGAACGTTCGCCGGTCCGACAATGGTGGCGAACGCCTGAGCCAGGCCTTCATCGACCTGATCGGTATTGCGAATGGCAACGATGGTGTTTGCGGTCATGACAGCCCCTGTTCGGAGGCCAAGTTCGCCACGCTCACTCGACGTACTCCCCGACAACTTCGCTTTTCTATGATTGAACAAATAGTTTGCGCAATCGTTTGTTCAAACGTCGTCTAAACTTGCCCGTCGGTCAAGTTAAAAATTCAGCGTGGAGCTGGACCTGTAGACGCGCGCGCGACCAGACCGTCCGGCGCCAATGGCGCGACGGGTTGCGGCGTACCGCCGTTCAAAAGATCAATCAGAAGATCGGATGCAATCTCGCCCATCAATTCGGTCGGCATCTTCACCGACGTCAACTGCGGATAAAGCATGGTCGCAACGGGCGCATCGTGCAGACCGATCACAGAAACGTCGCGCGGAATTTGCAAACCTGCATCATGCAAAACAGCCATCGCGCCCGCCGCGGTGACGAGCGTTGCACCCAGAACCGCCGTCGGCTTGAGCGCAAGAAGACTGCGCATCGCGTCCGCACCGCCCTCTGCTGTATAGCCCGCAACGGCAACCAACTTCGGATCGAACGGAATCCCGTGACGCTTCAGTCCATCACGATAGCCGGCGAGACGTTCGCCCGCATTGAATCCGCCAGGTCGCCCTGCGAGATGCGCAATCCGCTTGTGCCCCATCTCTGCAAGATGATCGACAGCGATTGCCGCCGCAGCGCGGCTGTCCAGCACGACGCAATAGGGACTGCCCGGCAATCGCCGATTAAGCAGCACAAAGGGCGTATGGGTGGATTCCAGTTCCTCACGCAACAGACCGTCGTCATCAAGGCTCGCGACCAAAAGACCATCGGCCCGGTTGCCATGCGACAGGCGGTGATAGACAGCATCGGTTGCGCCCGGCTCCCTATGAGCGATCAATAATGAGTAGCCGTGCTTTGCCGACGATTTCTCCGCACCTCGGATAGCCGACGAAAACACCGGGTTATCAAGCTGCGGAACGATCAGGCCGAGCGTCCGGCTGCGTGACGTCCGCAAACCTTGCGCCAGTGTATTCGGCGAATAATCAAGGCTACGCGCGCTTTCAAGAATCCGTTTGCGGGTCTCTTCGCGAATGCGCTGATTGGTTTCGCCGCGGAGCACGCGGGACGCGGTGGAAATATCCACGCCTGCCATACGGGCGACATCGGTCAAACGCGATCTCATCAAGACACCGACAGTTGCAATGAAGTGGTAACCTAGGAGACCGTTTGGTGTGAAGCAAGCATATCGTCTGGTACCTTTTGGATTTAGCGAGCCAACGCGTGAGCGAGCGATCTTGCACGCGACAATCATGTTGCGCGCTGATCGCATGTGAGCCGATGTTGTTGCTTGCATTTTGCGGGGGAGTTTAACTCGCCGCCACACCTCATCATGGTGACCCGCTGTCGGGTAGCTCCGAAGCTGACATACGGAGGCCCGCCTTGGTCTGTGACTTAGTTCACAGACCTCTATGGAAATCCAGGCTAGTGAATCGCTGTCCTTCAAAGGAGGGATTCATGCAAGTGCCATCAGGAAACTTTGCTCACCCCGATTTAGGCAACCGGCGAAATTGGACGGTGTGTTGGAGATGGTCTGTTACAGTTCTGGCGGTGGAATTTGCTTTCGTCATGGCCTTGATCGGATTCGCTATAACCCCCCGATCAGCCTTGCCAGTAAAGGCATCCTCGCAGCTCGAACAGGCGCAGCAGAACCCGACTCATAGCCGCAAGGCTTGTCCGCTGGTTAACCTCCAGAAAATCTGAAATCTCGGATGGCCGGCCATCGCAAGCGATCAATCCTGCGTGCGCTCCGCCATACCCTTCAACGAATCCACGTCGATGACGGTGATCGACCCGCGCTGAAGACGCACCAGCTTCCGCTCAGCCCACTCGTGCAGTTGCTTGTTGACGCTCTCTCTCGACATGCCAAGCATCTCACCTATTTCCTGCTGCGTGATGGTGATTTTCTTGTCCAGCGCAGCGCCCCGTCGATCGATCAGGCGGATCAGCGCCTTGGCCAGCTTGCCGGACAAGTCAGGAAATATGACTTGCTCCACATGATCACTGATCCAGCGCAATCGGACACAAAGCAGCTCTATCAGTTTTGTCGCCAGCACCGGTTGACCGGCCAACAACGATAGAAAATCTTTCCTATCGATGACAAACAGTTCGGAGTCAGAGTTAGCGATGGCGTCGGCTGTTCTCGCGAGGCCGTCAAGGACCGCTATCTCACCAAACATTTCTCCCGCATCGACCATATTGAAGATCGCACCTCGGCCGTCGGCGGATGAAACACCGATTTTTACCGTGCCGCTGATAATGAAGAAGAGGCTCTGGCCAGGATCACCCTTCGCGAAAATTGTTGCGCCACGCTTGAAGGTTCTCTTTTTTGCGCAATGACATAGTTGATTTAGGGCATCAGCTCCGAGGCCGCGAAACAGCGGATGGCTGCGCAAGACATGGGTCTTGTCGCCGGCGGATCGGACTGCTCTCGGCTTATCGTCTTGAAGCATCGGTGTATGGCCCGCCTGCAAAACAACTAAACTTCTTCCCATTCGACGCTCCTGGCAACGCCGGTACGGAACAATATTGGCTTCGAGAAATTTCAATCAAATGCCGCTGCAGAGCGGCGAAGTCTATAATATATTTGCAATATTCGGCCGGCTTGCCGCTATCTTTCAGAGGTCTGACCCGCCCCAAAAGGCTCATCTGTCTTGCTATTGCCATAGAACCCCCTAAGTCTAGCCTAGGCTTGGAACTGCGGGCTACCATAAGCATAAGGTAGCGTGGCATGGTCGGCAGCACGGATCATCGCTGTAGCTACTGTGGTTTCCTTTTGGAACCGACAGCTAGGTTTTGCGGTGGCTGCGGGCGCCCGAAGGCTCGTTCCAGCGAGACAGCGTCGCACGCGCTTTCCTTTCTACAATCGAACATCCCCGCCGATCTTGCCGAACGCATCCTGCGTTCCGGCGGTGCAATGCTTGGCGAACGCAAACACGTTACGGTCGTTTTTGCGGATGTCCGCGATTCAACGGCCCTGATCGATCAGCTCGATCCGGAGGAAGCGCTCCAGGTTCTCGGTCCTGTCCTCAAAAGTTTGATGGATGCGGTCCATCATCACGATGGCTTCGTGAACCAGACGCTTGGCGACGGAATTATGGCACTCTTTGGAGCTCCGATCGCGAGAGAGGATCACGCGGTTCAAGCATGCAGCGCGGCGATTGCGATGCGAACCGCCGTCGGCGAACTCAATCAAAGGACCGGACGAGATATCGCCATCCGCATTGGCATGAACTCCGGAGAGGTCGTCATTCATTCAATCGGCAATAATCTCGCGATGAATTACGATGCTGTCGGGAAAAGCGTCCATTTGGCCGCGCGAATGGAAGAACTCGCCGCGCCAGGCAAGATCCTGTTGACGGCGGCAACGCATGATCTTGCGAAAGGTTTTATCACGGTCAAGCCGCAGGGATTTGCGGAGGTAAAGGGCATCTCGGAAGCAGTTGAAGTTTTCGAGCTATCGGCAATAAGAATGAGAACGCGATGGCAGGTCCGGTCCGCGCGTGGCCTCAGCGTCCTCGTTGGCCGCCAAAATGAATTGCGCGCCCTCAGAAGCGCAATCGAGAATGCCGCGGCAGGCAATGGACAGTCATTAAGCATTGTCGGTGCAGCGGGACTGGGAAAATCCCGGCTGATACATGATTTCATCCGGAACCTCTCCGCTGAATGGACCGTGCTCGAGACCGCCTGCCCCTCGCAACGGACAAGTTCAAGCTACTATCCCATCGGCATACTGATCAGAGCCATGTTTGGAATTGGCATTGATGACAGCCCCGAAGCTGTTATCAGCCGCGTCGAGGAAGGAATCGACCGGCTGGACGGCAATCTGTCCGTTTTCTTGCCGCCTATTCTCTCGCTGCTGGACCTCAACGCTGATGATCAGGAATGGAAGAAACTGGAGCCATCAGAGCGGCGGCTCAAAACCATGGAGGCCGTCAGGTCGCTGGTTTTTCACTACGCACAATCGAATCCCTCGGTAATTTTGGTCGAGGACCTTCACTGGGCCGACGCAGAGACCAAGCTCATTCTGCAGAATTTGGCTACCGCCCTCGAAGGAACGCGAAGCGTTCTCATTGGAACGCAGCGCCCCGAAGGCGGCCCCCTGAATCGCGGCACAACCTGTATCGATTTGTCACCGCTTGACGATATGACGTCTCACCAGTTGATGGACTGGCTCATGGGTGACGACAGCGGTCTTGCCCCGTTGAAACGGAGAATACTGGCTCAGTCGCAAGGCAATCCCTTGTTTATGGAAGAACTGGTCCAGACGCTCAAGGAAACGGGGTTTCTTGAGGGACAGCCCGGCAGCTATCGGGCGATCAAGCGGACCGGGCGCGCTGAAATTCCACAGACCATTCATTCTGTCCTCGCGGCTCGCATCGATCTGCTGGATGGATTCCCAAAGTCCCTGCTGCAGACGTCAGCCGTCATCGGTATGGAAATTTCCGTCGCATTGCTCTCGGAAATGCTTGACGTGACCCCAGCGGAGATCTCCAGCGAACTTAGAACGCTGGAAGCTGCCGATTTTCTTCGCAAAATCAGAAGCACCACATCAGCCGACTATTCCTTCAAGCATGAGCTTACGCGCGAAGTTGTCTACAGCACGATGCTGCTAGGCCTTCGACGTTCCCTTCATGCCAAAGCCGTCGAAATCATTGAGTCGCGTTTTTCAGATCGCCTTGACGAGTACATTGATCGCCTCGCCGATCACGCGTTCAAGGCCGAGTTATGGGAAAAAGCCGTTCCTTATCAATTGCGCAGTTGCCGGCGTGCTATAAAGCGCGGCGCCAATCAGGACGCTATCAGCATCTTCGAGCGTGGCCTGGAAACCCTGTCGCATTTGGCTGATTCTCCCGCCAAGATCAAAGCCGAGATCGATTTCCGCTTGACGCTGGTAATTGCGCTTGAGCCGCTCGGCAAACATCGCCAGATCGCGGACATATTGCGCGAGGCGAGCCGTCTGGCCGATGCCTCCAGAGACCCGCTGCGCACGGCTGCAGTCAATTGTCAGCTTGCTGTAGCACTTTGGAGACTCGGAGAGCATGACGCCGCAATGGCAGCTGCCGAAATCGCAAGCCGGATCGCAAATAAAATCGGCGACCCCTCGCTCCAGTTCGCTTCACTTCTCATTGTCGGCATTGTCCATCACGAGCTCGGAAACTTCGCAACCTCAATCAATATGCACGAAAGGTGCCTTGCCATTGAAACCCCGGAGCTTGATCAGAAGAGGGCTGGCTGGGCCGCTTATCCCAGCGTTCTTTTGCGAACGTTCATGGCGGACTCACTGATTGAACTCGGCGATCTCGACCGCGCGGAAACCGTGGCCGAGGACGCCAGCAGACGCGCTGAAATTCTGGATCACGCTTACTCACGTGCAAATATCAATCATGTGCTCGGTCGCCTGCGGACGGCCCAGGGGCGACATGCCGAAGCGCTTTTCCTTTTGCGCGAGAGTTGGCAAACCTGCCTGGATCTCGAAATGGTTCAAATGTATCCCGTCTTCGCAGCCCGGATAGGAGAGGCTTATCTTGCGACGGGCGACATAGAGACTGCCCTCGAAATCCTGTCGGCGCCTGAGCGGCTCGACGTGCCATTGGCGGAGCATTCGTTCGGCTGGCGCTATCTCTTTGTTGCTCAAGGACGGGCCCTGCTCGCTGCTGGCCGCCTTACGGAAGCGCAGGCCGCGGGTGAGCGCGCCCTGGCGCTCGCGGAAGAGCGCGGGGAGCCGCCGCAGCAGGCGTACGCTGCGCATTTGCTCGGTGAGACTGCGCGGGCCGGAAATCCGCAGGACCGCGCCACGGCGGAATCCTATTTCAAGCGCGCACTTGAGCTTGCAGAAAAATGCGGCATGCAGATTCTGGTGGCAACCTGCCGTCACGCGGCAATGAGCGCCGCAAGCCGAAACAAAGAGCCGAGCATCGCAGCAAGTCAGCTGCCTCAGCCTTGAATGTCGGCCAGAATTAACCCGCCAACGCGCGGACTGCCTCAATGCCGGGCAGAAACAGGTAAGCACCACCACGGACACGGACAAACGGGCGCGGCCGGTCGATATGGTGGTTCGCTGGCCTGTCCTGGATCGTGGCCACGTCTCCAGCGCAACTGAAATGTCCAAGTGGATCTGTGCCGGCGTAAAGGCCGTCGAAGCGAGTGTTGTTCAACCATGAATGCTGGATCATTTCGAATTGCCCGGCGATATCTGCATTGAGAGCGATGAATGAAATTCCACGCATCGTTTGGCTGCCAGCCGCACTTTCCTTGGCCATATCCAATCTTTCGCCATAAGGCCTGCCGCGCCTGATAATGCGATGCATTTTTGAAAGACGCAGCGCTGTATCGGCATCCGGCCCGATCGTGTCTCGCGGATTCGCGCGCCTGATGTGAGCCCCGATTGGGCAAGCCATGCCAAAGCGATCCTCGAAGTAATAGAGAAAATCGTTACGCGGCGCCGCGCCAGGAGGCCGGTCTATCGGAAACAGAGGATCGCCTTGGCGCGTTCGCCCAACGAGTTGGGATGCAACCTTTCCCTGGGCAAGTTGATCTGCCCGTCCATAGATACGTTCAGCCGTCTTCGCGACAAATTCGCTGAATGCAGGCACATCCTGTTCCAGTTGCCGGAATACAAGGTATGTCCCATTGCGCCGAATGTCTCTTGGTTCTGCATTTGCGCTGATCTTCGCGCCGGAGATATCCGAGATGCTGGTACGACGCTCGTTCTTATAACCGAGCACGAACTCGCCCGGCTTGACGAGGAGAATTCGCTTTTCATCCGGGGTCAGCTTCTTGTTGTGGTCGGCGTCGCTGCTGCGCTTCTTGCCGCGCCCGTTTGCCTTTGGCGAACCTTCAATCAAAGGCTGGGAAATGCCGTCGGTAAATCCAAAGTGCTCCTTGCGATCTTCATAAATCCGGCCGTCGATAATGAGCGGTTCGCCGTTCTGCCGCATAGCAAGCACGGCGGCACCCGCCATTTCGGCGATCTCGGCATTGATGAACGAGAGAAGTTTCGTTTTATCGGCAGCGTAAAGCAGCAGCATTCCGTCGATGTCGCGAATTTCTTTCCAACCACCCCACTCCCAGAGCTCGGGCGAGCTGTCACCAACATCCCCGAGAACGTTTGACCGTCGCGGAAACTTCGTTTCCGCTGTCGGCTTCGGGGCCATTCCTTCCAGAAACTCCAGAGAAAAGCTGTTCAGTACGTCGTCACTGACACGGAGATGCTTCAGGCCAGACGCCGTAAGCGCCAGGTTTATCGCCTGCTTGCCACCGTTGGCCGTCGCGCACGTCAAACGGCTCGACAATCGTCGCAACCATTCTCTTGCAGAGTCAACCTCGCCGGGCACGAAGTGCCAAAAGACGTAAGCGGAGAATGGCAACTTTGGATACCCGCTCAGCACCAGCCTCTGAACGTCATCCCATTCAACCTTCTCCATGGCAGCTGTCCATATCAGAGGTTTCGAAATATCGCGTCGATCTCGCCATAGTTCAGCGGCTTGAACAACGACTGTCTCAAATCGGTACTCGCATTGATATTGATAACGCTGAGCGTGGGATATGCACTGTACCAGACGATCGTCTCAACCTGGCTTTGGCGGACATAAGCCTTGAAGGGCTGTTCGGCCTGCGCGCCTTTCCAGAAGAGAAATTTCGGTGCAGGAAAACCGTAGGATTTTCCATCGGCCGTAACGAACGTGTTCGACCAAATGGCATTCAGACCCTTCACCGCCGCCAGATCGATGAACTCGTTGAGATAGCTTTCCCAGGCGCCTCCGTAATTATCGAGAAACAGGAGTCGCTTCCCGCCGTCGATCATCACCCACCGCGCCGACAGGATTGTCGGTATGCCGCCAAGCTCCCCCCGGTTAAACCAGAAACGGGACAGCAGGTTGATCACAAACAGTGCAAGCCGTAGCAGCCAACACCGAATGAAGCCCGGCTTTACGGAGGTTATGCTCGCCAGATGGTTCTGATATCTGTTGATGCCACCCTCTTCGCGGGCATACTTCACGGCGTTCGCACGGGCTCGGACGATGAGCTCGGCAGGCTCCGAAAAGTTGCTTTTGTCCCTGATCTCGAGCGTTCGTATGAGCGCGAAGATCAAAACTCCAGCGGCATAAAAGGTCAGGATGCCAATGAACCCGTAAGCCACAATGACAAAAATCACATAAACGAATGATCGCGCGACCGTCGCTATCTGCTCGCTGACGGCAAACGGGATATGACGTGCAACGAGCAGGATGCCGATCGCGCCCACGACAACCATCGCGAACCTGTCAATATCCAACAGCAACCGGCGCACATTCTCACGAACGGCATCGTATGGCCGAAGCTGGACGGCAAGCTTCAGCGACGTCGTCCAATAGTTCAGAACCGCCAAGATCAAGCCGACCGCAATGAGACGCCCGATGATCGATGCTGTCGTTACGAACGATGACCAGAAGCCGGATTGAGCAATGCCTGCCGATCGCGCCGCGGTCATTCCTGAAATAATGGCCAGGACGATAGAGCCGACAAGAAACACGATCAAAACATATCTGACGATAACCGCGATCTGGAGCGGGAAACGATTGATGAAAAGCTGATCGTGAGGATTCTTCGTCCAGCTGGTCAGAAACAGTTCAAAGACACGCACGATCAGCCATACGACGGTCAACGCGATCAGGATGTGGAGGATCGCGGGCTCAATGGTAATGTGACTGGCAATCCCGGGGAACCGAGACACCATAAGGTTGCTGATTTTGGCCCCGATGTGACTCACTTGTTCGAATGTCCGAATGATATGTTCGTGCAGCACAAATGGCCCCCACCCGAGCAGCGCGCCCACGGCTACACCGACCGCACAGACCACGACGAACGCCGCGATGACGGTCCCAGCCACAATCGCCAAGCGCTGTCGTATCTCCCAGGGTATTGGCGCAACTTGCTCGAACCAGCGATTATCGTTCTGGCCGCGGATCACATGCCGACGCACCTCGTTCAGAAACCCGACCGACCGCGTTGGAATAGCTTCGCCCGGCTGGCATCGTTTCGAAAGGAACGTGAGAATATCGCGGCGGACAAGGCTTTCGCCTTGAATTTGCGCAACGGAACGTCCCCGACTGCCGCTGAAAAAAGTGTTCGCGCCGACGTCATGGCTCACAAGATATTCTTCGATCAGCTGCGGTGCCGCGAGCCCGGAAAACGGATAGTCCGCACAAAACCGATACACTTCATGCATGCCTGCAGACGCGACATCCAGCAATTCACTGAGAAAATCCTCTCGGGACCCGTCGAATGTTGCTTCGAACACGAGGCTCGGTGGAAATTCGCTGTCGGTTTTGAGGATAACGAAGCTGCAAAAATGCAGGCTTCCGATCTTGTCGAACCGAAACAGCGGCCGGCATTCAATGGAGTCACCGGCGAGACCTGGCTCGGCATTGTTGCGCAGATATTCCCGACACTCATCCACACGATCGGGATCGAGCGGCGTGATGATGGTCGTGTAGTTCGGGTTCACCGTTCCTGAGCCCCGGTCGCTTGCTTATTGAATGTAAGCACAAATGAATATGGCGCTGGCCCCTCATAGCGGATCCGGCCATCGGAGCCGGACGCACGGGCGAGACCTGGCAGACGCAGCAGTGCCCGCACCATTTCCATGAGCGCGCCTTCCGCAACATATCTCCCAAAACAACGACGCTCCCCGTCACCAAAATGAATGTAACTCTTGAGCGGTCGCTGCGGATCGAAGCGCAACGAATGTGGAAATGCGTCCGGGTCGAACATGGCGGCCAGCGGCGCTGCCAGAACACGCGCACCCGCCGGCACAATGCGCACACGCCTAGTTCCGCTTGCGATGATTGTTTCGCGCGGACAATCGCGGACCAGCAGAGGAAGCATCGGACGAAACCGGAGAGCCTCATAGATGTAGTGCGTCAGCGCCTCGTGTGATTTCAACACACGCTCGGTGGCCGAGCGCCGCTCGATTTCCGACGCACCGCTGGCGAAACGTTTCTCATCTACTTCCGCTTCGTCGAGCGCCGCGACGAGCCTCTGCGCCTCCCTCAAGGCATCCGGACGTGCGACGAGCTGATCGACCGTCTGCGACGTGCCGCGGACGACTGTTGCCAAGCCGGTCGCAACCAGACCGGTCAGGTATCGTCGTATCCAGTCTTCATCAAACCACTTTGGCGTGCCACCCGCGTGCAGCAGTACAGTGAGACGCGTCAGCAAATTATCGGGAAGCTCGGTTCGGCGCGACGCGTTGATTACCGACTTTACAACTGCAATCTGCTCCAGCAGTTGTTCCGTCAGGGCCACCATGTCCTCACGCGAGTCGATCCACGGCTTCGATCCGACCGGCGGATTGACCATAATGATACCGGCCAAATTACGCGTGGCGCGCGCCATGCGGCGCATGTCGTTCTTCAACGGAGCAACGCCGAAATAGTCAGCGGCGATGCGAATAACAGCAGGTTCCGCAAGCTCGGCCACCATGTCAATCCGACCGTCATTGGCGGCGGCGGCTATCCGCTCGCAGCATTCTTCAGCAACAGATTTCCGGATTGTCTGCGGATCGATCTCCCGCTTGACCACACTCTGGAGAAGCCCCCGCTCGCGCGCATGCTGCTCGTTCCAGTCAACCGTCATCAGGAACGGGCCCCACGGCATTCCCGGCTCGATTACCTCGCCAAGTGTGAAGTCATCGAAGCGTCCGAGCACTTCGCGGACATCGCTCATCTTGGTGAGAACCACGAGTTTTCCGAAAATCGAGATCGGCCTCACGCCGCGCAGCAGCGTAAAGGCAAGCTTGAGAAGCCAGAGCTGTGAAAAGATGTAGGAGCTGAAACGGTAGCCAGCCATTTGTCTGGCCAGCGATATCTTTTGCAAGAACCGGGTCAGCGCGCCGCCGTCAGTTGCCCGCCACTCGCGGCGTCGAGGCGCAGCAGAGCCGTGATGCCGACCTTCGATCATTGAATCAGGAACGTTCGTGCTCATGACGACATCCCGCAATTATCGCTGGCAACGAGCCTTAAAAATCCAAGCCGGCAACAGGTTCAGCAGATCGCAGAATATCATCTCCACGAAGGAACGGCCAATACTCAGAGGCATGTGAGCGGAAACCAGCCAGCAGGTTTTTTGGACAACGAAAGCATCAATGCACGCCCTGCAAATCTCCAATAACAACAATAGTTTGGGCGGTGCACATGATCACCGTGCGCGCAACGGCCGGGATTGTTCGACCGCCTCGCGCCTTTGAAAGAAATCGCCATGTTTGCATGCGCGGAAGGTAACGCTCCGTCGGGCTTCTCCCGGAGCACCAGCCTTCTATTTCCATAAGTTACCACAAAGCAGGATTGGATTGTCCGCCCGGGCGCCGGCTCGCATGACATTTCGCCGATCAAGTCGAAATTCGTGAGCGGATGAACGCGTCGAGTTTGGGGGAACGAGTCATCTGCCGGCAATCTCGGTTCGCTGATCGGATTGTCGCCCTTTCTCATCCAATCACGCATAGCCGTTGTCGACTACGACACGATCGCTAACAAACGCCCGAAAGCTGTTCCTATTCGCGGAACGTCACTGAAATGGGTATTGGCGACGTCGCGCGACCGCGCACGGTTTCCGGCGTCAGCGCGATGACTCAAAGTATTGAAAAATCTTGTTCAAGAGCATCAAAGACGAGAAATAGCAGGCTTCACTGAAAGATCGTTGCAAGCGAGTGTCAACAGGGCGTCCGCGCCTTTGTTGACACTCGCACACGCAACGAACCCAAAGCGTTCACCTCGGATCATCAATCACGATGCCGGGCTGCCTTGCGAGACAAACTTGGTGGCGAGATAGGCTTCCACAGCCTCAAGCCCGCCTTCAGAGCCGTAACCCGAATCTTTGACCCCGCCAAATGGTAACTCGGGCAATGCCAGTCCGTAATGATTGATCGACAGCATTCCGCTTTCGATACCGGTTGCCAGTGCGGTCGAGGTCTTCACCGAACGCGTATAGGCATAAGATGCAAGGCCATATGGAAGACGATTGGCTTCCGTCATGACTTCATCGAAATCCTTGAAGCGTGACATCAGAGCGACGGGGCCGAACGGCTCCTCGTTCATCGCGCGCGCGGATTTTGGCACATCGACGAGCACGGTCGGCTCGAAGAAATAGCCCTTGTTCTGGCTTCGCTTGCCACCGGTGAGCGCCTTGGCGCCATTCTTGAGCGCATCATCCACAAGCGAGCCGATCGCCGCCTGACGACGGTCGTTGGCCAGCGGTCCAATGGTCACGCCGTCCTCAAGACCGTTGCCCACCTTGAGGGCCTTCGTTTTCGCAACGAATTCATCGACAAACTGATCGTAGACGCCGTCCTGGATCAGGAAGCGCGTCGGCGCGATACAAACTTGGCCGGCATTGCGGTACTTCCCACCTGCCAGCACGGCCGCTGCGAACTTGACGTCGGCGTCATTAAATACAATCGCCGGAGCATGGCCGCCAAGCTCCATAGTGATGCGCTTCATATGCGCACCAGCCAAAGAGGCCAATTGCTTGCCGACCGGCGTCGACCCCGTAAAGGAAACCTTGCGGATGACCGGATGTGAAATCAGGTAATCCGAAATCTCCGACGGCACGCCATAAACCAGATTGACTACACCTTTCGGCAAGCCCGCATCGGCCAGCACGCGGATTAACTCAGCCGGGGATGCAGGAGTTTCCTCAGGCGGCTTAATGACCACAGAGCAACCGGCCGACAGAGCCGCGCCCAGCTTACGCACCGCCTGGCTCATAGGGAAATTCCACGGCGTGAATGCCGCCACCGGCCCGACCGGCTCTTTCATCACCAGATTGTAGATGCCCTCACCCCGCGCCGGGATCATCCGCCCATAGGTACGGCGGCCTTCTTCGGCGAACCAGTCGAGAAAGTCCGCGCAGCCCAGAATCTCGATTTTCGCCTCGGCGACAGGCTTGCCCTGTTCGAGCGTCATCATGGGCGCGATGGACTCAGCGCGCTGGCGCAGCAGGTCCGCGGCCTTGCGCAAGATTCCGGAGCGATCGAGCGGCGACATCTTGCGCCAGACCCGAAAGCCGCGTTCAGCCGCATTCACTGCAAGTTCGAGGTCCTCGCGCTGGGCATGGGCGACCTCGCCGATTTTTTCTTCCGTAGCTGGATTAACGACTGTAATCGTCTTCCCGGACAGACTGTCGCACCACTCGCCGTCGATAAAGAGCTGAACTTTTGACACCCGAATTCTCCCTTAGCGGTTTCTTGAGTTTCAATCAGTGCATAACAGAGCCACCATCGACCACCAAGGTCTGGCCAGTGACAAAATTACTATCATTTGAAGCAAGAAAAAGTAATGCGCCGACGAGATCCTCTGGCATCGATTCCCGCTTGATTGCACGGCTCGATACAATGGCCGCGGCAACATTCTGCCAATCTGGATGGGATTGGACGTTGCTGCTCATGACAAGACCCGGCGCGATAGCGTTGACGCAAATATTGCTGTCTCCAAGCTCGCGAGCAATGGCGCGTGTCAGCGCGATCACGGCTCCTTTGGACGTCACATAGTGCAATAGATACGGGCTGCCTTTAAATACAGTGCCGGATGAGATATTGATGATCTTGCCCCCACCGGACTTTTTCATGGCGGGAACCGCGGCGTTTATCGCCTGCCAGACACCGCGCACATTGACCGTCATGACGCGATCCCACTCCTCGGATGCGATGTCGGCAAAGCCCTGCATCTTCAACGATCCGAACATACCAGCATTGTTCACCAGCACATCGAGACGGCCAAACCTCGCAACCGTGTGCTCGATCATGGCATCAAGTGACGATTGACTGGAAACGTCGGCCTTCACGGCACTCGCCTCCCCACCGGCTCCGTTGATCTCGGCGAGAGTTTCTTCAGGCACCGCAATATCCGACACACAAACCTTGGCGCCAGCGGCGGCGAGCGCCAACGCATAGACCCGCCCAATGCCTTGTGCTGCGCCAGTCACGATGGCAACCTTGCCATCAAGTCGCTTCGAAGCCGTTGTCATTCCATTTTCCTGCATACAATTGAGAGTTCGGATGGGGTCAGCTTGCCGCTTAGACGGCGATCGCGGCAAAGAGCCGCTCGCGATCCGCTTCGGATTTTCCATCGCCTGTCACGATAATGCGCCCGCGTTCCACCACACAGAAACGATCGGTCACCATGAGTGCCTGATGGACATTCTGCTCGACTAGCAAGATTGAGGCGCCGTCGTCGCGCAGATCGCGGATCATTTTGAAAATGTCTTCCACGATCATGGGCGCCAATCCTTCCGTAGGCTCATCGATCAACACGAGCTTCGGCTTTCCCAGCATCACGCGCGCCATCGCGAGCATCTGTTGCTCGCCACCTGATAGCGTGGTCGCGAACTGCTTGCGGCGCTCCGCCAGGCGCGGCAGCCGCACGTAGATGCGGTCGAGCGCATGTCGTTCCTCTCGCGCGCTGCGGCCTCTCACTTGCAGCAGAGCAATACTGAGGTTCTCCGCAACCGTCAGGCCCGGAAAGATGCGCCGGTCTTCCGGCACAATCCCGACACCCAGATGACATATCTTGTCGGAGCTGCGGCCATCCAGCCGCGCGCCGTCCAGCATGATCTGTCCCCGCGCAGGCGCCACCCAGCCCGCGATCGTTTTCAGCAGTGTCGTCTTGCCGACGCCGTTGCGGCCAAAAATGCCGATGATCTCGCCGCTGTCAGCTTCGAGATCGATTCCCTGAATGATATGGCTCAGGCCATAATACGTGTGCAGCCCTTCGATTTTCAGCAGCATTACGCGTGTCCGAAATAGGCTGCCTGGACGGCAGGGTTGGCGCGCACGGATTTGGGATCGCCGGCAGCGAGCTTGCGGCCCTGATGCATGACGACAATGTAATCCGATATACTCATCACTAGACCTACGTCATGTTCGATCAAAACGACCGTCACACTGTTGGCGAGCGACCGGATTAATTCTTTGGTCTCCTCGGTGTCACCCTGACTCATCCCCTGGGTCGGTTCGTCGAGCAGCAGAACTTTCGGTTCGGAGGCAAGACAGACAGCGATTTCCAGCCGGCGCTGTTCACCATGGGACAAGCTCCCCGCAAGTTCGTCGGCTTTTGAACCGAGATCGAACCGGTCGAGCATTTCCTTGACCTTGGCCAGCGCGCGGACGCTCTTTCGAGTCAACAGGAAAGCGTTTCGCCGCGGCTCCAGAACTTGCGCTGCAATCCTCAGATTCTCCCGCACCGTAAGATCGAAAAACAGATTCGTAATCTGGAATGAGCGTGACAGACCGCTCGCTTTCATCTGCTCTGGCGACTTTCCCGTCATGTCGACGCCGTCGATCCACACCCGTCCGGAGCGGGGACGAAGCGCGCCGCTCATCAAATTGAAGAGCGTCGATTTACCCGCACCGTTAGGGCCGATCACGGTGGTCACCCGAAACCGTTCGATATCGAAGGTGACATCGTCAACCGCCTTCAATCCTCCGAAGGCGATGCCGAGTCCCTCAATCTTCATGACAGGTGATGTCACGATTTGACCTCCTGCGAGACAGCCACCACACGTTCAACGGGTTCGGATTTGGCTGACCGTGCCGCAAATCGCAGAAGCCAGGGCTGAACAATCCCAATCAGCCCTCGAGGCAGGAACAGGATCGAACACATGAAAAGCGCACCAATGAAAATCAGATGATGCTCGGTCCAGCTCCCGACGATCGACTTGATGATGACAAGCAGGACGCTGCCGTAAAGTGCTCCGGCCAGCGTCCCCACGCCCCCCAACAGCACAGAGACCACCGCATTGCCGGACACAGTGAACGACATCAGTTCGGGCGACACGAAGCCGCGCAGCATCGGATAGAGCGCCCCGGACAGGCCTGCCACCAACCCAGCGAGCACGTAAACCACCATCCGCGCGCGCCACGATGAGTAACCCAGGAACGGAACACGCTTTTCGTTGACTTTCAGTGCAATCAGAACGCGCCCGAACGGCGTTTCGAGAAGGTATGAAAGGGTCGCGTAGAGCGCCGCCATAATGCAGAGAACGACCAGAAAAAAGCCGACCGGATTGCCCGCGGACACCGACAACGTACCGATGCCGATATCAATCACCGGAATGCCGATGATACCGTCTGACGCTCCCAGTTCGCGGGTGTTGTATACGATCTTGCCGACGACCTGAGCGAGACCAAGAGTGATCAAGGTGAAGTAAACACCGCGGACACGATTGGCGATAATGCCACCGACAAAGGCCACGACGAGGGAGACCCCACCGGCCGCAACCATTGCAAGCCAGAATGACGGCGTTCTGAGCAGCACAAGCGCCGACACATATGCGCCGATGCCGAAATAGAGCGCCTGCCCAAGCGACAAGGCTCCAGTATAACCCAATAGCAGATCGACGGAGAGCGCAAGGCCCGCAAAAATGAGAGCTTCTGTACTCAAGCGAAGATAGAATGCATTGCCGGACACCATACCGAAAAGAGCCAAAGCCAGCGCCCCGCCGACGAAGACCTGCATCAGAAGGTGGTTTGCGCGCATGATCTGGGATTGCCGGTCAAGCATGACCCAGTCTCCCGAACAGTCCCTGCGGGCGGAACATAAGAAACGCGACCATCGTTCCAAACACGATCGGGTCGGTCCAGACCGGTGAGATCACGAGGCTTGCGAGGGCCTGCACCTGCGTCAGGAAAATGCCGGCAATGACCGCGCCCCAAATTGACCCCATTCCACCGATGATGACCACGGAAAACGCGAGCAGGATAAAATCGCGTCCCATCGTCGGAAACACCGAGTACAAGGGAGCAAGCAAAATACCTGCGAGTCCGGCAAGCGAAACACCGAGCGCAAACGTGCCCGCATAAACCCAGCCCACCGGAACGCCCAGCGACGAAACCATCAGGCGGTCGAACGCCGCAGCACGCACCACCGCTCCCAGGCGCGTACGATAGGTCACGAACGCCACAGCACAGATGATGGCTGCACCGATTCCGATCAGAAGCAGCCGATAGTTCGGAACGATAATTCCGAAGATTTCGAGTGCGCCTGATACCGGCGCATCGATGCGGTGGGTGTTGGGCCCGTAAATTGCCTTCAGAACATCCTCGATGATCAAAGACAGGCCGAACGTCAGCAGAAGCGTCGAGACATGCCGATCCTTGCCGTCGAACACGCGTCGTATCAAAAATCGCTCTGTGAGTATCCCCAATGGCGCCATCAAAATCGGCACCAGCGCGATCAAAATCCAGAAATTGACTCCGGTAGCCGCCAAAGAAAGGCCTGCAAATGCACCTACCGCGTAGAATTCACCGTGACTCATATTAATGACGTCAAGCAAGCCAAAAATAATGGTCAGTCCCAGCGCGACAAGCACAACAGCCGTCCCCAGCGCCAGCCCGTTGATGACCTGAGGCGCCAGGACAAATTGAATGTAGTCGATCAATCCCATGATGCTTTCCACCGTGTGGCGCTGCGGCGCTCTTCGAGCGCCGCAGCGAAAGAATCAGAAGCGAGTGCACTGATCCGGACCGATCGCGTCTTCGGCCGCGACCTGACCGACGACATCGAACTGGCCGTTCTTGATCTTCACGATGTACATCGGCTGCATGGCCTGATTGTCACCGGCGCGGATCGTCTTCTGGCCCTGAGGCGTCTGCCACGACAGTCCGCGCAGCGCTTCACGAACCTTGTCGGTGTCAGCCGAGCCAGCCTTCTCAACCGCCGCCTTGTAGGCATAGAGCAGCCCATAGGAGTCCGCGGCGAACAGATCAGGGTCCGTCTTGAACATCGCGCGGAATGCACCGACGAACTTTTTATTCTCGATGGTATCGATCTTGGGTGAATACCCCGATCCCGTAACGTAACCCTCCGCGGCTTTGCCGACAGCAGCCAGATTTTGCGAAGTGATCGTTCCCGACGAACCGACCACACCCGCTGTCCGCAGGATTCCAAATTCATCGAGCTGGGTCAGAAAGCGAACAGTGTCGTTGCCAGCCACCGACGTGTAGATCATGTCAGGTCGCGCTGCGCGAATCTGGCCGAAGTATTGCGAATAGTCCTTCGAATCCAGCGGAGCAAAAACCTCGCCCACGACCTCGATCTTGTTTTTCGCAGCGCCGGCCTTGAGCGCGGCTACACTTGACCGTCCCATCTCATAATCAGGACCGACCGCAAATACCTTGGCGGTTGGCTTTTCTTTCCCAAGCCAATTCGTCAGTGCATAGGATTGCTGCTCGGCGCGAGCATTGACGCGGAATACGTTCGGCGAGCACTTGTCGCCCGTGATCGAATCCGCGAACGAAACGGTGGTCGACACCAGCTTGTTGTTTCGCTCCCCGAGTTGTCCAACTGCGAGCGTCGAACCCGAGTTGACCATGCCTGTCAGGAAATCGACCTTCTCGACCTGAAACAGGCGTTCGGCCTTCTGAACGGCGACAGAGGGATTTGCTTCCTCGTCTTCAAAAATGAGGACAACTTTTCGGCCAGCAATGCCGCCGGCGCTATTGATCTCACTTGCTGCGAGCTCCAACCCCCACCGGACCGGCTGTCCGATGCCCGCATAAGTACCGGAGAGAGGCGTCACCACTCCGACCTTGAGCGGCTCTTGTGCATGACTTTGAGACGATGCACACAGTCCGACGAACAACCCTGTCATCACGATGTGCTTGAACTTTTCCATTTTTTCCTCCCTCATTCTGATTTCAATGACTCTGCGTTTGCTTTAGATCATCACTTTGTATGTTCGGTCTTATGCAAGTGACCGGATTTCCTTTGAGAAATTGCGGGGAAAATATTCGTGCAAAAGAAAAATGTTCGTCAGGGAGCTACAGCCGTATCCGGCCGCACCGTGCTCGATCTGGATCGGCACATCCCGTACTTTTTCACTTACATCTCGAACAGGCTGTCGCGCGGTGCTTCCGACACCTACCGGAATCACTTCGGTCTTGGGATCACCGAGTGGCGCGTGATGGGCGTCCTCGCGGGAATGCCTGACATCAGCGCGAACCAGATCATCAACGCGATCGGACTCGATAAAGGCGCGGTCAGTCGCAGCCTGCACGTCCTTGAGGACGAGCGTCTTGTTACGAGTGAGCCCGATCCCGATGACAACCGCTCGCGGATCATGCGGCTGTCCAAATCCGGCAATGCTCTCCATGACCGCATTATTGCTGCAGCGCTTGCGCGCGAAGAACGGCTGCTGTCGACTCTTTCGCCGGAAGAGATCGAAACTCTCATCGTCTGCCTGCGAAAGATGCGCGCTAATGTGCCTTACGTGAACGCCTACGACCCCACGAGCCCCACTCAAGGCAAACGGAAAAAGTAGCGAGATGGAGGCATTTCTTTGGCGAAGATGGCTTTCGCGGATGGCTCGGCCTGTCATGGACAAACCTCCAACGCCGTCTCACGCGCCTGAATCTCCATTGCCTTGATATCGAACTGCGCGGCAGTGACCTGCTCCGGTGACAACCGAACGTTATGCTTTAATAAGCGCCGGCCAGCCATGTGATCGGCCGGGCGGTTGACGGATTCGATGGCAACGAGATTTTTTCTTCTGAAGCAGAATACTGAGAAGCAGCCGCCATCCATTTCGCCTGAAACCAGGACTTCATCATGCCCTGCTGCAAGGCCAACAATCTGCAATTTGACGTCGCCCTGGTCGCTCCAGAACCACGGCACGCTTGCATAACGCATCTGCCGGCCCACGAGTTTCGCAGCCAGGACACGTCCCTGATCGACGGCGTTCTGCACCGATTCCAGCCGCGTCAACATACCGTCCGCGCCGGCCGGAAAAGCTGCACAGTCGCCGATGGCGGAAATATGCGGGGCGCTGGTCGTCAGGAATTCATCGACGACGATGCCATTGTCCACCAACAACCCCGCTGAAGCTGCCAGCTCTGCATTTGGAACCACACCGATTCCAACCAGAACGAGATCCGCCGCAAGCCGCTCACCGGTTCCGAGTTGAATTCCAGTCACCTTCCCATCGACGCCGTCGATCGCAACAACGTCGGCATTCATATGAATCTTCGCGCCGCTTTTTGCGTGAAGGCCGTGAAAATAATCCGACGTCAGTGAACTGACGGCACGCGCCATAGGCCGCGACGCGATGTCGAGCACCGTCGTGGCAATACCGCGCTTCCGAGCAACCGCAGCGACTTCGAGACCGATAAAGCCAGCACCGATGACGACCAAGTGTTTGGCCTGTTCAAGCTTGGCCCGGAGAACCTCGGCATCGGCCGCAGTTCGAAGATAGCAAACCCCGTCGAGATCTGCGCCGGGAACCTGCAGAAGCCGATTCCGCGTGCCGGTCGCAAGAACAAGATGATCGTATCGGAGAATTTCTCCTGAGCGCAGCGTGACCAATAGGCTCGAACGATCGATTTTTGAAACCGGCTCATTGGACCGGACCTCTATCATTCTGTCGTCGAAGAATTTCGACGGCCTGAGTGATAGTCCGGTGGCCTGCGCCCCGGATTCGAGCGCCGCCTTGGAGAGAGGTGGTCTCTGGTACGGCAAATGCGGTTCATCGCCAATCAAAAGAATGCGGCCCGCGAATTTCTCATCGCGCAGCGAAGCCGCGGCTTGGAATCCCGCCTGACCCGCGCCGACGATGATGACCGTTTCGGGCGCCGTCATAGCTGGCTCTCGGGTAGATGAACCACAAGGCCATCGAACGCTTCTGTAACACGGAGCTGGCAACTCAGACGGCTTTCACTCCGTCGCTCCGATGCCGCAGAATCGAGCATCGCGTCTTCAACAGCGCTGACCGGGGGAATTGCTTTCGCCTGATCCTGTTTTTGATCCACATAGACATGACATGTTGCGCACATCGCGGATCCGCCGCACTCACCAACGATACCGTTGAGACCTGCGCCGACGGCCGCGTGCATGAGCGTGGTGCCGACCGGCACATCGAGGACGTCCTGGCGTCCATTAGATTGAATGAAGGTGATCGACGGCATTGAATCTTTACCGCCTCACGCGTGAAAGCGCAGAGGAAGGCGCTCGAAGCCCCTCAGCGTATTGTGCAACTGGCGAACCGGTGAATCGGTCATTTCTATCCGACTCACCCGTCGCGCAAGCGCGGATAAGAGCACCTCAACTTCGAGCCGGGCGATCATTTGTCCAACACAACCGTGAATGCCGGCCCCGAACCCGACATGCCCCGTTGTGCTGCGCCGAACGTCGAAATTGTCGGGATTGTTCCATTTGCGCGGATCGCGGTTCGCGGCACCGATGGACACAAGGACCTTGCTGTCCTTTTCAATCTGAACGCCCGCGAGTTCCGTATCGCACGTCGTCGTTCGGAAGAATGTCTGAAACGGCGATTCAAAGCGCATCATTTCCTCGAACGCCGCTTTCACCATCGCCGGCTCGCTCCTAACGATGTCCCATTGGTCGGGATGACTGGCGAAACAGAAAAGCGCACTGGCTATCGCGTATGTTGTCGTATCAATTCCGGCTGACAGAAAGGACCGGACCAACAGCGCGGCGTGCCGTTCGTCGATCTCTCCAGAATCAACATGACGATAAACTTGCGCGCCAAGATTGCCGTCCGTCAGGTTTTCACGCTGACAGGCCATGTTGACCCATTGCGACACCTCGTCGGCATTCGCCATTGCACAGTCGAACAGTTCGTTGCGAGGCCCCATGCCATTAAACACCATGTTGCCCCAAGCGATCAGATGGTGCCGGCCCTCGAGAGGTACGCCAACCGCATCTGCAAATACCTTCATGGGGAAGGCTTCAGCAAATCCGGTAATGCCCTCAACCGTTCCGGCCTTGACGACCTTATCGACCAGAATTTCCGCTTCCTTCTCGAACGTAGCGCGCAAAGCGCGCAGCGCCGCGGGGGAGAGAATGCGGCCGACGATTGCGCGGTTGGCGGTATGGTCGGGCGGATCTGTTTCAAGAAGAAGGCTTGGCGTTCTCCAGCCGCCATTCTTACGCTGATCGAGAATTCCGACGCCGCCGCCCGAACAAAAAGTCCGCCAGTCTGTCAGAACGGACTGCACTTGCTCGTAGCGAGCAACAGCCCAGACGTTCCATTTCTCGAGCCAGACAACGGGGGCAAGATCTCTCATCCGCTCATGAGATGCATAGGGATCGAGGATGTAACCCGATGAAAAAGGATCGATGTCGGTAGCGGTCCGATCAGCAATCACGTCCATGGTCATTCTCCTCCTAGTGACTGAAACGAACGTCCGTCGATCCGGCATCGCACAAGAGAAACGAGCCCCTGTGATTCATCAGGCCCGCTCGTTCGGCAAAACCAGATTCCTCCGAGCGATCAGCAAACCGTCCGCACTCGCATGCGCCTAGTTAGTTGCCACCTCAACTTTATTCTGTCAACCAACTTCAGGAATTGTACGGGCGTACAATTTGCATTTCTGTTTTGCATTGCACCCATTTCGACAGCTTGGAAATGAACGGTCCGGCGTCACCAAGCACTGGAAATAGAGACCCAGGCGAAATGCGTTGTTCGACATGCCGCTGCATGCACGCAGCGGATTCCGCCTTCCTGCAGTTATTCCCGTGCCTTAGTGCTGCGACGTGATGGCGCTCGTATCGAATGAGGCTTGACTTGTCTCTCACCTAATCGCACGATCGTGCAAATAAAAATTAATTACTATAGGGGAGAGAAAATTGTCACACTGTATCAATCGAAAGGCATTGTCACAGTTGCGGTTCGCGCTCGTGATTGCTGGCAGCATCCCACTCCTTTCCTCGGTCGCTGTCGCCCAGTCGCCTGACGTCGTGAAAATCGGCTGGCCAGCCGGCTTTGCGTCCAACATGGCGCACCTGACTTTCGGCAAGGAGCTTGGCCTCTTCAAGGACGACAACCTCGACTACGAGGTCGTCTCCATGCAGGGGACTTATCCCGTCATTCAGCAAATACTGTCGGGAGGATTCGACACCGGTTATGTGGGCGTGGAAACCGTGGTCAATGCACTTCAGCCAGGCGCGACACCAATTCCATTGCGCTTTGTTTTCAATTACACGCGGCAGTCGATCTGGGAGATCGTTGTTCCCGAGAACAGCCCGATCAAAGGACTTGCCGACCTGAAAGGTAAAACAATCGGAATCGCCGGTCCGACATTCGGCAACGTCCCCGTCACCAAGGCTGCGTTGGGCGTTGTCGGTATCCAGCCAAGTCAATACTCGCTTTTCACCGTCGGTACTGGCGGTCCAGCATTCCGGGCGATGACGACTGGACAGGTGGATGCCTTGAATCTTTGGGACACCATGCACGCGACTCTCGAAGCTTCCGGCTTCAAACTCCGCGAGGTCAACTTTCCAAGCGAATTCAACGGAAACCCAAGTCACGGGTTCGCGGTCACAGACGATCTGATGAAAAACAAGCCCGAGTTCGTTGCCCGTTTTGGCCGCGCCATCGCTAAAAGCATCGTCGCCTGTGACGCCAATCTAGAAGAATGCATCCGGTCGTTCTGGCGAGCTTACCCTGCCCAAAAACCGCAAGGCCTGGAAAGCGAGGCGATGGCAAAAGAACTGAAGATCCTGTCGGCGCGTATGAAGAAGCTGCTTTACTTTGGGCCGGGAGAAAAGCCGCTGTTGGGCAGCTTTACCGATGCCGAGTGGCAAGGCGTCATCAAGTCGCTCAAGCTCGGCGGCGTAATTACGGTCACCGACCTACCGATGGACAAGCTTTATACGAACCGCTTTGTAGCCGACTTCAACAAGTTCGACCGCGCGGACGTCATCAAGCGAGCCAAGGCGGCTACGAAGTAAACGATATCCGGAGTCCTCTTACGACAAAGCCGCCGACAATTGTCGGCGGCTTGCTTTTGGTCGGTCGAAGGGTCAACCTCGACGGGTTGTTTATGCCGGCTCGAACACCGGATAGTTCGAAGTCCCGGCCAGCACCCATGTCAGGCGGACCGGCATGTCGATCTTGAGGGCTTTCGGATCGCAATTAATGATGTTGGTCAGAATCCGCACGCCTTCTTCGAGCTCGACGCTCGCGATGACGTAAGGCTTCACGTCCTTGAACGGAGGCGGAGCCTTATATGACAGCGAGAACGAATAGATGTGCCCTTTCCCGCTGGCTTCGCGCCATTCCAGTTCGCGTGTGCCGGTGTAGACACTGACCGGCCGGGGATAGAACTGGTACTTGCCCGATTTCGGGCAATACTGAAGCATCAGCTTCTTGTCCTTCGCGCCGTCCCAGAACGGCTTGCTGAAGTTCAACGGAATCGGAGCAGGACGCTGTCCCGCCAAGGGATCGAATTCGATCGACATTATGCAGCCTCCAAAATCAATGCGGTGCTTGAGCCCCAGTTACGTCCGTACGGTATCCAGCCGATTCCGGTAACGATCGCATTGGCATGATCCTTGATCTGGCGGGCGCCAGCCTCACCAAACAACTGGCGCAAAGCTTCCGACAGATTATGCGCACCGCCTGCCAGTCCGGCCTGCCCTGCTGAAATCTGTCCGCCGCCCGTGTTCAACGGAAGATCGCCGCGATAGGTCATGTCGCGCTCGTTGACGAATTGGCAACCGCGCCCTGTTTCACAGAAACCGAGATGTTCGAGTTGCATGACGATGGCGATAAGAAAGTCGTCGTAGGGCTGGAACATCTTGATGTCGGAAGGCTTCATGCCAGCGCGTTCAAACGCCCGCTTGCCCGCAGCGCGGTGACCGCCCTCGGTGATGTCGGGAGTCGGGTTTGTCTCCATGTAGTTTACCCGTTCGCCATAGCCAATCGGATGGACCATCTTCTTTGCGCCCATCTTCTTCGCACGCTCGGTCGTCGTAACGATAAACGCGCTGGCGCCGTCGCATACCATGACGCAATCCAGCATCCGGATCGGGTCGGAAATCATCGGCGATGCGAGGTAATCGTCGACCGTGATCGGCTTTTTAAGCTTCTCACATGCGAGATCATTCATCAGCGCATGGTTCCGCTGAGTCACCGCAAGCTTTCCAAGCGCCTTGGGATCCAGCCCGTACTGATGATCGTAGCGCTGGCTGATCAATGCGAAGTATCCCGGAGGACCCATGATGCCCATCGGGTACTGGAATTCGCCTCGGAAAGCTCCAATAGCCTGCTTGTTTTCACTGGACTGCGGATCGGATGCGATGACAACAACAGTTTCGCAGAGCCCTGCTTTAATTGCCGCGGCAGCGCGCGCGATGTTGCCGGAGGCCGACGCTCCGCCAAGATCCGTCACCTGGCACCAGTCCAGTTCAAGCCCGAGATAGGCCGATAGAATCGGCCCATAAAACGGATTGCCGGCATCCGCAAAGCTGGAAGAGACAGCCATGCCATCGATCTCGGATTTTTCAATCCCGGCATGCGCGAGTGCGCCAGCCATGGCTTCGCCGGCCAGATCGTAGACGCTGCGGCCAGACCGGAATTCGATCTTTGTCTCGGCAAAGCCGATAATTGCGATATCGCGATTTATCATTGATTTTCCTCAGGGTTCCTCGACGTTTTACTTGCCCGCAAAGGCGGCTACACGCTTTTCCGTGAATGCCTTGACGCCTTCGCGCATGTCCGCGGTACCGAACATCAACTGGTAGCCGCGCCGCTCGAGCTTCAACCCGGCATCGAGCGACGTATCGAGGCCCGCATTCACCACCTCCTTGATCTGCTGCGCTGCCAGCGGCGCAAGCGTTGCAATCTGCGCGGCGATCTCAAGCGCGCGCGGTTCGCAGTTGCCCGGAACAATTTCGCTGACGAGGCCCATGCGATGCGCGTCGTTGGCGTTGATGAACGCGCCTGTCAGCAGCAGGTACAACGCGTTGTACTTGCCGACCGTCCTCGGCAGCCGCTGTGTTCCGCCAGCGCCTGGAATCAGACCCAGCTTGATTTCGGGCTGACCGAACTTGGCCTTGTCGTTCGCGATGATGATGTCGCACTGCATCGCGAATTCGCAACCGCCGCCAAGCGCAAAGCCGTTAACTGCCGCAATGACCGGCTTCGGAAAATCCATCACGGCGCGGGTCGTGTAAGCCTCGATCGCGCCGACGACGTCGCGGCCTGCCTGCTCCTGAATGTCCGCGCCGGCGGCAAATGCCTGTTCGTTGCCCGTCAAAACAACGCAACGGACATCGGGATCGTCCGCCAGCTGGGCGAAGTGTCCATGCAGAAGGCGGCGCACTTCGGTGTTCAGCGCGTTACGCACATCCGGGCGGTTGAAGCGGACGACGGCGACGTGCGGAGATGGTCTTTCGACAAGGACAACAGGCATGCGGGCTATCTTTCCTTTGATCTTGCTACGGGCAATCCGGGATCGGTTAACATAATTCGCACGACCGTGCAAATAATCCAAAGATACAAAAAAACCGCCGGCCTTATGACCGACGGTCTCTATAATTGCGCCAATGAGCTTAGCTGATCTCGGACAATTCCCGGATCGAAGGCTTCAAAGTCTTGCCATCCGTCTCAGGCTTACGCCGCTCCAAGACCTCGAAATACTCCTCGAGAAGCTTTTCGCAATGCGCACGATTTTCTGCATCTGCACGCAATATCTGACGCATGACGAGTCCGTGGACGAAGATCAGGAGATGCTCGGAAGCGCGCTGCGCCTCAAGATCGGCCGGCAACTCCCCAGCCTTGATAGCGCTCTCGATCAGCCTCCTCCAGAAGCCGAGTTGCTTCTCGAAACGCCGGTTTTGATGCTTCCGCAGCTCAGTGCTTCTGGTGCCGGCAGCGGCGTAGTTGACCCAAAAGCGCCAGAACCGGTCGTTCGACGAGCGAAAAATATGGCTGAAGGCAAACACCTTGAGTTGCGCCAGCGGTGAAGAACTGGGCTCCTCTTCGGAGGGTGTCTCATAGGCAGCCTGAAGCGCCGCCATGATCAGCTTTTGTTTGTTTCCAAAATGGTAGTTGATCGTTCCGGTGCTGACCTCCGCCCGGTCGGCGATCTGTCGCATGCTGGCTCCGTCAATGCCGGATTCCGAAATGACTTCGTAAACAATGCCCAGCAAATCCTTGCGCCTCTGAACTCGACCAGGCCGCTTTCCGGCAATGGCTTTCGATTTACTCTTCATGTTCCGGGAATCCAATTTCGAGCGTTGTCCGCGATCCGATGCGGCAAATTATCGGGTCTTGCATCTACCGGCAATGATAGCAGTTTTACGTCGCAAAAATAACCCGCAATGAAATTATTTGCACGACCGTGCGAATTGTGCACAATGGCTCCTGCACTGCCGCCGAATGGCGGATCAACCGGCAAACGGGCGCAGACCCGCACACACAAAACCCATCAATCCGCGGACGGGAAACCGCAGATATCTCGCGAGAGGCCCAAGGTCGCACCAATATGTCGAAACCGGATCAGACAACAAAACAGATGCGTGGCGATTCTCCGAATCCCGTGCTCTCGATCAACCAGATGAATCTGACCTACAATTCGAGCCGTGGCCCGATTCCAGCCATCCGCGATCTGTCGTTCTCGATCCGGAAAGGCGAATTCGTTTCGATCCTCGGGCCGTCCGGATGCGGCAAATCGACCTTGCTTCGGATTGTGTCAGGTCTGCTGCGTCCGACCTCAGGCAAGGTTGTTCTGGCTAACGCCGAGGTTAAAGCGCCGCGGCCGGATGTCGGAATTGTCTTTCAGCAACCGACGCTTCTCCCATGGAAGACTGTTCTGGAGAACGTTCTCGTGCCGATCAGGGCCATGCGCATGCCCATCGCCGAATACAAGGATCGCGCGCACGATCTTCTGCGGCTCGTCGGGCTGGGCGACTTCGTCAATCACTATCCGTACGAACTTTCCGGCGGAATGCAGCAACGGGTCGGCATCGCGCGCGGCCTTATTCACGACCCTGCGATGCTGTTGATGGATGAGCCATTTGCAGCACTCGACGCAATGTCGCGCGAATTCATGATGGACGAATTGCAGCAGATATGGATGACCACCGGAAAGTCCGTGCTGTTCATCACCCACTCGATTCCGGAGGCGGTGTATCTATCGGATCGTGTCCTGACGCTGTCGCAGCGTCCGGGTCGCGTTATTGACGACCTTAAAATCGACCTTCCTCGCGTCCGGGACGTCGAAACCATGGGACAATCCATGTTCGGCGAGTATGCAACCCACCTCAGGGCGCTGTTCAAATCAAGCACCACGCAATCTGCGAGGACCGCATGACAAAATTTCGCTGGATTGAAATTGGGATTTCCATCTCGTTTTTCGTGATCACCCTGCTGCTGTGGGATCTCTCGGTCCGCTTCTTCAAGGTGCCCGCTTATCTTGTCCCCTCGCCGCTTTCCGTCGGTGGAGCGCTCATCGATGGCCTTATAGGAGGCACCTTCTATCCGCATATCGCCGCGACGCTTTATGCAGTGGTCGTTGGCTATCTCCTCGGCTGTTTTCTCGCCATCGCGATCGGCGCCCTTCTGGCCGAAATTCCGCTCATCGAGCGAGCGCTGATGCCCTATATCGTCGCGTTGCAATCGATGCCAAAGGTCGCCCTCGCGCCGCTCATCATCGTCTGGTTCGGATTTGGGATATCCTCCAAAATCGTCCTGGTCGCACTGATCTGCTTCTTCCCTGTTTTCATCAACACACTGGTCGGCATCCGCTCGGTCAATCCGGACATCGTGAACCTCTACCGTGCGTTCAGTGCATCGCGATGGAATATCCTGCTCAATGTCAAACTCCCCGCGGCAGCATCATCCATCTTCGCTGGCCTTCAGATCAGCGTCGCTATGGCGCTGATCGGCGCAGTCGTTGGCGAATTCATCGCATCCAAGGCCGGACTTGGTAACTTATTGCAGGCTTCCTCTATGACGATGGATGTCGCAACGATGTTCGCGGTGGTCATCGTTCTCGCCGCCATCGGGGTGGCCGGAAATGAGATCCTGCAATACCTGCATCGCAAGGTGGTCTTCTGGGAGAACAGAAACCATCTTGCGGCAGAAGGCGCATAATCATAGCGCTTGGGGAAGGCCATGTCGTCGACAGTAAAAGCAGCCGCAATGCACGAGACGGAATTCAGCGCGGTTGACCCGCTCAACGGCGGCAGCGCGGAAGCCTTGCTGGCGTCCATGCCGTCGCGGCTCGCAGGGCTGGTTCAGCGGCAGGCCTTGACCGCGCCGCATCGCATCGCGCTCATCTCGGCTGGGAAGTCCGTTACATATCTGGATTTTTGGCAAGCTATTGAACGCGCCAAGGACTTGCTGAAAGCGACCGGTGTTGTCGGTGGCGATCGTGTGATGATCGTGAACGAGAACTCCATTGCCGCTGTCACATTCATTTTTGCCGCGACCGATCTCGACGCATGGGCGAGTCCCATCAATGCACGAATGTCAGCGCGCGAGATCGAGGCCTGCCGCGCATACAGCGGGTGCCGCACAGTCGTTTACACGGTCGGAGATTCAACGGCGGCGGCGGATCACGCCGCGCAGGCACAGGCTCGGCCGCACGAAGATCCTGTTTTTGGCAAAGTCGCGTTCGGAGCCACGGACGTCAACGCGCAACCTGAGCCGGTTTATGCGGAGAAAGAACGCCAGACCGCCATTCTGCTGTTTTCGTCGGGCACCACAGGTGCGCCGAAAGGCGTGATGCTGAGCCACCAGGCTATCATGTATATGGGCGGAAACATGGCCGAGCTCCGCAACATTACGCCAGACGATGTGTTCTACAATATCACGCCGGTGAGTCATGTTATCGGTCTCGGAGCGATGCTGACAACGGCAATCTGGGCCGGCGGCACAACCGAACTCGTGACTCAATTCCGTCCCGACAGTTTCGTGACCGCGCTCAAGGCCGATCGCATCACCTACGTCATGGGCGTACCCACGATCTTCGCGCGACTGCTCGAATACGCCAAGAGCAACAACGTTTCGCTGCGATCCAATCGGTTGCGCTTCATTGCCGTCGGTGGAATGCCGCTCGACCTGACACTGAAGACGCAAATCGAAGAGGCCTTCGGGCTCGAGCTCGGTAATTCATACGGGATGACAGAGATCGCGCCGATCACGCGATCACGCGGCGCCACAATAGGTCGATCGGTCGGTGTGGTGCAGCCCGGAATCGAAATCCGTATCGTTCGCGAAGACGGCAAGCATGCCGCGATTGGAGAACCCGGAGAGATATGGGTCAAGGGCCCCAATCTCATGCTGGGATACTATAAAAACGAGCTCACAAACGCTGAAGTCAGGCGGCCCGACGGCTTCATGACAACGGGAGACATCGGATCTCTGGATCAGGACGGTAATCTGTCTCTGGTCGGTCGAACGAAGGACGTTATCATCCGTAGCGGATTCAACGTCTACCCTATCGAGGTGGAGGCGGTCTTGTCGCAGTTCCCCGGCGTTGCGCTGGTGGCTGTGGTTGGCCGCGCCGTGGATGGCAACGAGGAAATCATCGCCTATGTTCAACCGACAGCAGGCCGTCAGCTCAATGTTGCCAAACTTGATGCCTGGGCGAAGGAGAATCTCACTGCCTATAAACGGCCAAAGGAAATTGTTCTGACCAACGAATTGCCGATTGGCCCGACAGGCAAAATCTTAAAATCGAAACTGAAAGCCGATTTCGCTAAGCCATAGATTTCTCTCTCGAGAATCGATGGATCAAAGCGAGCGCGGTCGAGCATGTCAGGCCCGAACGTCACCAAGCAGCGGCAAACGCTCTTGTCCAGGCGCGTATCGCACCACATCGCTCTTGGCGATCATGCGAGTCAACCAGTCTGGATTAGCGAGATAAGCTCGAGCGATCGAGACCGCGGTTGCACCACCCTCCTGAAGCGCAGCTTCGCAATCCTCAAGTGTCGTCAAACCGCCATTGGCGATGATATCGCCGGATGCTGCTGCCCGGACGGTACGAAAGAGCGGCTCACCCCATGCCTCGGTGCGCAACGCCTTGCGCGTGCTGACGTGGATGATGTCGGTGCCCGCACCGCACAGCGCTCGCACTATCTCCGTCACCTCGTCCTGGCCACCAGGCGGCTGATACGCAGGGTCATCCATCTTGTAGAGGGAGAAATTGAAACTCAGCGGCAAAGCCCCAATCGCCGCACGCACGCTCTTCACCATTGCAAGGGGTATCTCGAGACGCGACTTTAACGACCCACCGAACATGTCGGTACGGCGGTTGGTGCTGGCAGAAAGAAAATCATCGATGAGGTAGCCGCGTGCGCCATGGATTTCCACGCCATCGAACCCGGCCTCGCATGCCCGTCGAGCAGCATCTCCAAATGACGTAACGATCTCTTGGATTTCAGTCACGGTAGCAGCGCGCGCCACCGCATTCGGGCGTCCGGTCTGCCACGTATTTCCTGCCGCAACGCCATCGCTTGCGGCCAGATGCAGCGGATTCAAACCCGGCTCGGCAAGCCGTCCGCCGTGTTGGAGTTGCGCGAAAATCCGACCGTCAGCGGCATGCACCGCATCGACGACCTTCCGCCACCCTTCGCCCTGCCTGTCGTTGGCAAGTCCGGGTTGATTGAAATATGCGCGGCCGGATGTTTCATCGGTATAGACGGCCTCGGTCATCACCAGCCCAGCGCCGTCGCGCGCGTAGCGCGCATAATAGTCGGGCATATCGGATGAAACGACGCCGTCGGTCTGAGCCTGCATGCGCGACATGGGAGCGACCACCACGGCATTGCGCAGTTCCATGGACGCGAGACGCGTCGGCTTGAGTGCCTTCATCCGCCCCGTCCCTTGAGATTCTGCGAGGCAGCCGCCCTGCGCATCGGTTGTCCGACCGAGAGCGAAGCCTGAATTCGGTCTGCCGCAGTCTGCAAGCTCGGCAGCAGCCGCTTGACCATTGCATCTTCCTTGACCGCGGGCTGATTGATGCTGACGTTCAACGCAGCAATCACCCTGCCATCGACCTGACGAATGGGGACCGATAGTCCGGAGACGTTCTCTTCGATCTCGCTGCTCACCCATGCATACTGCTGGCGAGTGACATCCTTGAGCAGCTTGCGCAGACGTGCTGGGTCCACAACCGTGCGGGGTGTAAACGCCTTGAGACGCGCGCGCGCGAAGTAGGAATCGAGCTGTGTGGGGCCTAAATCAGAGAGCAGCACCCGCCCCCCCGAATGGCAATAGAGCGGTAGGCGCGAGCCGACGATTACCCCTTGGCTCAAAATGCGATGAATGGGAATGCGCAAGACATAGACGAGATCTGTATCGTCCTGGACGGCTATGGCGCAGGTTTCGCCCACTTCCTCGACAAGATCCTGCAATATCGGGCTGGCAAACGACCACAATGGCGTAGATGCGAGGTAGGAATATCCAAGCGCCAGCACCTTGGGCGTAAGGATGAAGTGCCGCACCCCTTCGCGCGCGACGAAGCCGAGATCCTCAAGCGTCATGAGTATGCGCCGCGCCGATGCTCGCGTGAGGCTGGTTACGGCAGCCGCTTCTGCAAGTGTCAAAGCAGGTGTTTCCGCACTGAACGCCTGGATCATGGAAAGCCCCTTCGCCAAACCATTGACGAAGTGCTTTCCGCGGGCGCTGTCCTCCTCACTATCCTGGCGGCGATCCACCGCCTTGCCGCGTCGAGACTTTTTGGCCTTCGTCGTCATATTTCCCTCATGAGCGCACCAGCTCAACGAGCGCGTCCGCTGCCGCCATTGCGCCGGCTGGTCCTAACATGAGAGGGTTTATGTCGGCAGACTTTACACGTCCAGCATGATAGTGGACCCAGCTACCTAGCTTCACCGCAATCTCGGCAACATGCGTTGCAGAAAGGGGGGCTTCCCCGCGGACGCCAGAGAAGAGAGGAGCCATACGCAAAGCACGCATCCGCGCGAGACAATGCTCCACATCGAAGGGATGGATCAGCGTGACGACATCGGGCATGGCCTCGACGTACTTGCCACCGTCACCGATCATCACGATGCTTCCGAACTGGGCATCCCAGCGCGCACCGATAATCATCTCGCGCTGCGCACGCAACATGCTCGCAACGATCACACCATCAAGACCCTTCCCGAGTTTCTGCACCGCCTCGGTGATCGCGTCGAAGGCAGAGATAGCAGTCTCTTGATCCGCAATACCAAGTTTGACGAGCCCATACTCGGTCTTATGCGGGATCTCCGCCGAGCAGGCCTTGATAACCCAGGGGCCCGGCACTTCCCGCAACGCGACGGCCAATTCCTGCCTGGACCGGCACAACCGATAAGGAGCAACGGGTATACCGAGTTCCGCAAGACAGGCGAGACTGTCGCTCTCGGACAGGAAGCCCCCCGCCGACACTGGCAACCCTGATTTCACAGTCTTCATAGACGCGCCCACAAGGCGCTCGGCCTCGTTCTGCAACGCAGTTACGCGCGCAAGTTGACCAAGCGCGAGCATAGCATCCTCGTCATGCTCAAAACTCGCTACGCCTGCCTTCTCGAACAAGTCGCGCGTACTCGCCAGCGGGCTTGCAACTACCGTCGGCTTCCCCGTCTGCCTTGCAAAAGAGGCCGTATCCTCTGCGAACTGTGGGACGTCATAACCCTTCCCGGACATCGGCAGGCTGATGAAGTAAGCATCTGCAACATCATTCGGAGCCAGCAGCGGCAGAACCTGGCTAAAGAGCTTGCTGTTGGAAAGCAACGCAGCCGTCAAGTCGATCGGGTTTGCGGCACTCGCAAAGGGAGGCAGTACGCGCTCCAGCATGCTGCGCGTATGAGAGGCCAGCGGTTCGAGGTCTAGCCCGTGGCGTTCCGCAGCGTCCGCCGCCATGACGCAGCAAGCGCCCGAATTGCTGATCGCCACCACACGTCGGCCATCGAGCCTGGCCCCATTGATGAGCACGCGCGCGGCACGCACGAGCGACCGCATATCGGAGACGCGTAAAATTCCGGCTTGGCGGAAGAACGCATCGACGACCTTGTCTTCGGTCGCGAGGGCTCCGGTGTGAGAGCTGGCCGCTGCCTGCCCTCGGCTGGACACGCCGGCTTTAAGCGCGACGATCGGCACGCCGCGCGCGCGCGCGACACGGGCCGCTTCACTGAGAGTTGCGGGATCGGATATCGATTCCATATAGAGCAAGATCAGCCGGACACCAGGATCTTGCGCCACGGCAAGCGCGAAGTCGGCAACAGTCAAATCGCACTCATTGCCAGTCGCATGCGCGTGGCGCACCCCGATGCCTTCGGCCCGCAGAAAGGCATAAGGCACAACGCTCATTGCCCCACTCTGACTCACAATGGCGACCGGTCCATCTTCAGCACCGAGTTCGCCGATCAGAGTCGCGAAGCTGGCAATTGCACCCGAGCTGAAATTCACGAGCCCTTGCGTATTGGGTCCGACGAGTCGCATTCCGTGCCGGCGAGCTGCGTCCAACATGCGATCCTGAAGCTGCCGCCCTTCAGCGCCGGTCTCGCCGAATCCGGAGGATACAATGACGCAGATCTTCACACCGCGCCGCGCGCATTCCTCAACCGCCTCGACCGCAAGCTGGCCCGGAATGCAGACGATAGCCATCTCCGGAACAGCAGGAAGCGCAGAGATATCCGGATAGGAGCGCAGTCCCTGGATCTCGGAACGGGTCGGATTGATCGGATAGATCACACCACGGTAGCCGTGGGCTTTCATGTATTTGATGGGACGGCCGCCGATCTTCTCGGGGTTCTCGGATGCCCCGATAATAGCAACCGATGCCGGGTCCAGCGCTGCCGAAATCCAGGCGTCGTTGTGGGCGCTTCGACTCACTGACGACCTCCCTGCGACAGCTCGGCTGTCTGGCTGAAATCGATCCAGACGGCCTTCGCACGCATGAAACCTTCAATTCCCTGCCTGCCGGACTCCTTGCCGAAACCCGATTGTCCGTAGCCACCAAAGGGGCTTGTCATCATTTCCGGAGTGCGCCCCCAACGATTGATCCACACTGTGCCTGCTTTCAGCGTGCGCGCCGCAGATAGGGCCGTAGCGACGTCTCGGGTAAACACCGCGGCAGACAGGCCGTACACTGGATGCTGGGCAAGTTGCAGCCCTTCTTCACGCTTCGCGAAGCGTTGCACGCAAAGAACGGGACCGAAGATTTCCTCGCGGTATCCGGTCATTCCATCCTTCACTCTATCGAGAATTGTTGGACGGAAAAATGAACCACCCTGCAATTCAAAGGCACCGGCACCGCATCGGGAGATGGCACCCTCTTCGCGCGTCGAGCGCACAAGCGACGAGATGCGCGCGCACTGTTTCTGGCTAATGATGGGCGGAAATGTCGTTTGCGGCGACCAGGTCGGACCGGGCACCAACATTTGCATGCGCTTGGCAATGCGCTCGATCAGTTCGTCTGCAATGCTTTCCTCCACGACGAGCCGCGCTCCGGCGTAGCAAAGCTGCCCGGCGTTTCGCGTGATACCCCACGTGACATGATCGGCAACTGTTTCAAGGTCTCCATAGTCGGAAAAGACGACCGTCGCGCTTTTGCCGCCGAGTTCAAGCGAAACGGGCTTGATCCCTGACGCTGCAGCATCCGACATGATACGCGCACCGACTGCCGTCGATCCCGTGAAGGTCACATAATCGATACCCGGATGCCGGACGAGCGCCGCACCAGTCTCCGGCCCCGATCCGTGGATCACATTGATAACGCCATCGGGAAGTCCCGCCTCACTGGCGAGTTCGGCCAGCTTGCGGATGGAGTATGGCGTCAGTTCGGATGCCTTGACCACAACGGCATTGCCAGCAGCGATGGCCGGCGCGAGCTTCCAGGCCGCGAGGAAAAGTGGAAAATTCCAGGGCGTGATGATGCCGACTACGCCATAAGGCTCCCGCAACACCAACGAGAGGCGATCATTTCCGCTCGCGGTCACAGTCCCTTCGAGCTTGTCGGCATATTCACCGTAAAAACGCAGCCATTCCGCCACGGCCGGCACATCCGCGGCGACAGCTTCGTGGTAGGGGCGCGAAGAGACAACGGACTCGAGCTGCGCCAGCGCCACAATATCCCGGTGCACGAATTCAGCCCAGCGACGCATCGCAGCTCCGCGTTCCCGCGGGCGCATAGCGGCCCAAACGCGATGACCATCGCGCGCCGAAGCGACAGCTGCGTCCACCAATCCCTCATTCGCCTGAGGTATGCGCCCATGTACGCAGCCATCGGAAGGGCGCATGACATCAAGCATCGAAACGCAATCGGTTCGAGCGCGTCCATGCACCCAATGACCTGCCGGCGGCATGACATCGGACGGATCATAAGCGTGCTTCACGGAAGTCATCGTGCTGTCCTATTTCCACCGCGGCGCGCGTTTCTCGCGATATGCGAGCATGGCTTCCGCAAAATCATCGGACACGAGACCCTTGCGCTGATAACCCATGTAAGCAGCCAACGCTGCGTCGTAGTCCATGGTGGCAAGCTCGTTCATCGCGCGCTTGGTCGCCCTCACTCCCTCGGATGAGAGGTCGGCGATTTTCCCGACCCAGTCGGCGAACTCCGCCTCGCGATTCTCGTCGGAGACAAGCTTGGACACGAGACCAATCCGCAACGCCTCCCTGCCATCGATCGGATCTCCGAGTAGAGCCAGTTCCTTGGCACGTCCCATCCCGACGAATTTGGCCAGCCGCCACACGGAAAGGCCAGGCAGGAGCCCTTCGCGCCCTGCCGGAAGGCCGAACTGCGTCGTCGGCGTCGAGATGCGCAGGTCGCACGCAATTGCGAGTTGCACGCCGGAGCCAAACGCATAGCCGTGGACAAGCGCCACCGCGATCTTGTCCATGGTTTCGACGATCCGCAGACAGTCTTCCCACAGGGCAAAATTGCGTTCGTCGATTTTTCGGCTCGAAAGCTCCTTTAGATCAATTCCGCTGCAGAAGGCGCGGCCGGCTCCGCGGAAAACAACAAGACGAACACTTGCGTCCTCCGCCGCATGAACGAGCGCTGATTTCAAATCCCATTTGCTGGGATAGTCCTGGGCATTCAGCCGCTCCGGGCGATTGAGGGTTACAGTCGCGACACGATCTCGAACTTCATACGTCAGATTAGGATATTCAATCCGCATTGACAGATTACTCCACCTTCACGCCGGATCGCTCGACCACGTCCTTCCAGCGCTTCGATTCACGACCGATGACATCTCTAAATTCCGCGCGGCTATTGGCGACAATCGTGACACCCTGTGCCTTGAGTTTATCTGCGACACTCGGGTCCTTGAGCGCCTTCACCATCTCGCTGTTGAGTAGATCGAGAATTTCTGCCGGGGTCCCCGCCGGCGCGACGAATCCGAACCAGGCTGTCGCGTCAAAACCGCGGACACCCGCTTCATCCAGTGTGGGAACGTCTGGCAATGCATCGGAACGGGTCGCGCTCGTGACCGCAAACGCCTTGAGTTGTCCGGACTTCACGAGCGGCAGCGCGGTAGGCAGATTGTCGAACATGATATTGACATGTCCGCCCAGGAGGTCCTGAAGCGCGGGTGAACTACCACGATAAGGAACGTGCTGAATATCCACGTTTGCCAGGATCTTTAACATCTCGCCATTGAGATGCCCGGTCGTCCCGGTACCCATTGAAGCAAATGTTATCTTTTTCGGATTCGCGTGTGCGTAGGCAATCAGTTCCTTGATATCACGCGCGGGCACAGAAGGATGCCCGAGCAGAACGTTCGGCACCGAACCCGCAAGCGTAATGGGTGCGAATTCCTTCTCGGGATCATAGCCAAGGTTCGTATAGAGCCATTTGTTGATCGCGAGAATACCGATGGGCGCTGTCAACAGCGTATACCCATCAGGCGTTGCCTTCGCCACGGAGGATGCGCCCACGTTTCCGCCAGCTCCCGACCGGTTTTCCACGACAACAGGCTTGCCGAGGCTGGACGCCATCCTGTTAGCAACTGCGCGCGCAATGATGTCGTTTGTTCCGCCGGCCGCATACGGCACCACCAGCGTAATCAGCCTCGTCGGATATGACTCCGCTGCAGCAGCTAGCGACATGGATAATGTGGCAACGATGATAAGGGCAGCGCGCATCATGGCTGAATTCCTGAATTGTTGGTCTGAACAATTGGATCGTGTTGCGATAGTGAGAGTTTTTTCTCCTACGGACTCCATGTCCGCCTTAGCTTGTACGAGTGTAAGTCGCCTCCGTGAGAACGTTGATGACCGCTTGTCGGCGTTCCTTTTGAACCGCATAGACCGCGCGCTCGATGGCCGGCTGTAGCTCGCTGACCTGCTCTACCCGCAAGCCAAGCCCACCACTCGCTTCAACGATGCGTTCATAGTCGGGAGCCGGTTCGAGCGTTGCGAAGACAGGCGTTGGTTGCGCGGCTGCCGCTCCCTGCGGATACATGGATAGCGTCGCACGATGCACTGCCGCCCATCGCCGGTTGTTATAGATCACGGTGATAAACGGAAGTCCGCGACTCGCGCTTACGAAGTGAGCCGGCGTTGGATTGCCGAACATGTACGTGCCGTCACCGATCGTAGCGAAGACGGTGGCGTCTGGCCGCGCCATGCGAATGCCGAGTGAAGCACCCAGCGCCCATCCAAGCCCCCCAGCCGGGCTGTGCGTGAAGAATTGATCATTTGTTTCGACCCGCAGTTCTTCCAGAGCAAAGGTGTATTCGTTGACGAGAACACTGTTCTGGTCCATCGCGTCGGCGATGCACCGTGAAACATATTGGTTTGTTAGGGCATGACCGACAGAAGGAATCTTGTCTCGCCACTGCGTGGCAGCCTTCAGCCAAGCCGTGCGCGGCGCTGCGGTGGGCTGAGCAGCCATCAGCTCGCGCAAGATCAAGGGCGTGCTTCCTTGCAACGTCAGATCCGATCGAAAGCTGCGCATTGGATAATCGGCATAGAGCGGGTCGCGGCCGATGTGGACGATCTTGGCGCCCAACGCTGGAGACACACCGTCTGGTAACCACGGCACATCGCTTTCGACGACGAGGACGAGATCGGCATCCGGGAGGAGAGACGCCGCTTCATATCCTGCATGGGTCGGCGAAGAGCAAGGAATGCTGAGATAGCGTGGCCGATATTGCACGACCGGTACGCCATATTTCAGCGAAAGCTCGGTCAGCGCATCGAACCCTTCGCGGGTCCGCCCTGCACCAGATGTGATAACCAGCGGGCGCCGCGCACTTGAAAGCCATTTCCGACAGATTTCGAGATCGCTTTCCGGCGGAAGGCCCGCAACCGCCGGCATCTGCACGCCGAGACCACGATTGGTGGCTTCGATCGCATTAGCCGCAAGCACTTCGCGCGGCAGAACGAGATAGACAGGGCCTTCCGGAGAAGATCGGGATATCGCGAAAGCCCGGTCCACAACGTCCGATATCTGAGCGGGGTCACGCAGCTCATAGTCCCACTTCACGAGCTCTCGCACCATGCCACCCTGGTCGAACATCTCCTGGGCCCAATTGATGAAATTGTTGCGGGCCCCCAGCCGTCCATGCTCGAGAACTGGCGTGCGGCCAGCCGAGACGATCATCGGCACATGCTCGCGGGCGGCGTTGAATATACCCAACAGAGCATTGGCAGTTCCAAGCCCCACATGCACCATCACAACCTGTGGCTGCCCGGTGATCAGCGTGTAGCCATACGCCATAGCGACGGCGACGTTCTCATGCGGAACGACGATCGGCTCAATGCCGGTATCATCATGGGAGAGCGCCTCGACGAGCGGAGGAAAATCCGTTCCTCCATTGCCAAAGATATAGCGGACACCATGGGAACGCAGACATTCGAGATACTGTGCTGCTACCGAACGCGTTGACTTGCGGCTGGAGGTCATGCGCCGCCGCCGAGATAGGCAATTACCCGGATCTCTATAAGAGCGTCCGGCCGCACGAGTTCGGACACCTTGACGCCCGTCGCTGTGGGGAAAGGACCATCGCCGAATACATCGCGACGAACCTTCGCCGTTTTCTCATAACCCTCGAAGGTGGTGACGTAGTCTACCGTTTCGACAATCTGGCCAAGATCTGCGCCTGCGGTTTCCAGCACCTTTGCAATCTTGCTGTAAATAAATCTGGCCTGAGCCTCGATATCACCAACACCGACGATTCGACGCTGATCATCGGTGGCGGTGATACCGGAGACATAAAGAAAATCTCCAGCACGCACCGCCGACGAGAAAGTCGCCTTCGGATTGGCGCCGGCGACCTGGATCGGATTCAATGAAGAATGCATAATGCGCCCACTAAAGTGTCGTCTTGAGAAGAAATCGGTGGCTTACCCGCGCCAGCACCTGCCGAGCTTCAGAAAGAAGCTCGACATCAAAGCCCACGAGCGACACACCGTTTGACTTCGGCACGATCTCGCCAACGCGCAGTTCGATCTTGATCGCATCATCCAAGTATGCGGGACCGAGAAACTTGGCCTCGGTCCCCACCATGGCCACCATGCTCGCGTGTAAGCGATCCGAGATCGGCGTCGCACCGAGCGCCGTCATTGCGACAAGCAGCAGGCCATGAGCGATAGGAGCTCGCAGTCCGCGCGCTCTCGAATATGCGACGTCGTAGTGGATCGGGTGATTGTCGCCGGTCAGCGACGCGAAGGCATCAAACGTGCCCCTGTTTAGCATGATAGCGCGCTCCGCTAAAAGCTCCCCGGGGTTGAGGTCGCACGCTGCGAGCTGATCGCCGATTACCTTCGTGTCGGACACGGCTTCCCTCAATCCTTAAGCGTGACAGAGCCGACCATGGCGACTTCACCGCCCGATACGGCTTTCACAGTCCCATCGTCGGAAAGCTCAACCACGAAGCGATCCCTTGGGCACACCGGGCCGATCCACTTGGTCTTGAGATGACCACGATAGAGCCATTCCTTGCCGTAGCGCTTTGCCCCGAGATCCGAAGCAAAGGCAGTCATGTGAGGACCGTGCAGAAGCGTGCCGCGAAATCCGCGAGCCAAAGCATACTCGTGATCATAATGGATGATATCGTTGTCGCCGTTGATGCGGCCGTAGCCGTCGATCATTTCCTGGGTGATGTCGATCTCGCGCTTCATAACGTTTACTCCGGCACGTGGAAGGTGTTGATCAGCGTTGCAATTGGCTCGCCGTCCGTGCGGGCGAATGTCGCCTCCCAATTGATGTAGCGACGGCCACGCTTTTCGAACTTCGTGAGAACGCGCCCGGTAGCGACGACCGAGGTCGTCTCATCCGCCCAGATCGGCTTGTGCCAGGTCATGTCCAGCTCGGCCATGACGATCCCCTGGTTCGGCGGATAGGTCATGTAGATCGGCACCGTCATGTAAGGCAGCAGCACGTTCGGTGGCGCAGCTTGACGATCGTCAATCTTGTAGAGAGCACGATCTGCAGAGACCGCAGTAAAATACTCCTCCACGATTGCCGGGGTTATCTCGAAACTTACCGGTCCAAGTCGAGCCCCTTCCGCGAATTCGTCATATAGCGTTCCCCGCACAGAACCTTCGCGGGGCTTGATCTCACTCGGTCTGGTCACATTTGCCTCCTGTGCGATAATCGCACAATAGTTTCTATATGCGCACAGTGTATTCAGACGAAAGGTTCTGTCAACGGGGCACCGTGGCGAAAATTGTTTTCGCGGCGGACGTATTCCCGGGGCTGTTTGGTCGAAAGGCAGATAGAGCGCGGGCCGCCGTCGCCCGTTGGGCGCTAAAGTCGGCGATTACAAAAGACGATGCGTCTTGCTCTATCGAAAGGAGCGACAGTGAGCTCAGGCACCGCTCTCTACGCGATCTTTATCCGCTATCAGTTCAGCGGATTCTCTAAGCGCACCAATCGAAGCAGGCTTTCTTATCGAACAGCCGCCTGCCCAATTTTAATTTTGGCTTTCTGGCGCACGCGCGGTCTCTGACTGATGAATCGCTCGCCGCCGTACTAGAACGAAAGAAATTGGGTAATCAGTAGCCACGCTGGCGATCGACCACGTTTTGCAGCGGTTGTCCTGCCTCGAAGTTCAAAATCTGCGTGGCAACATATGAAGCGATGGTATCGGGATCTGTATCTGCGGCATTGTGCGGGGAGATCGTAACCGCAGGATGTGCCCAAAGCGGACTGTCGGACGGCAGCGGCTCGCGCTCAAACACGTCAAGCGTGACTGCTTTAAGTGTGCCATCCTCAAGACAGGTGATTATATCCTTCTCGTTCTGCAGTCCGCCACGGCCAGCGTTAATAATCACCGGTCCCCCGAGAGGGCCGTCGCTTGCAAGCTGCACAAAAAGATCACGCGCAAGAAGCCCTCGCGTTTCCGACGTCAAGGGCAGAAGCACCACGAGAATATCGGTTCTCGCAAGAAAGGCGTTGAGCTGACTGGGTCCTGCATAGCATTGGATACCTTCGATTGACCTCACAGTCTTGCTCCAGCCTGCGACCTGAAACCCGATATCACGAAGCGCAAGCGCGGCCTGCCGGCCCAACACACCCATTCCAAGCATGCCGACGCGAACAGCTCGGGCCGGCCATTGCAAGCGAGGCGCCCAGACTCCCCTGACCTGGCAGTCGGCGAGATAAGCCTGTTGCCGATGATACATCAGCGTATGCATGACGATATACTCCGTCATGCGAGACGTCAGGTCATCATCCGCGACGCGGACAAGCGGCACAGCTGGAAGCAAAGGATCTTGTAAGACTGCATCAACGCCCGCACCTAGATTGAAGATCGCTTTGAGGTTCGGGAAGGTCCGAAGAAGGCCCGGTTTTGGCTGCCAAACGGCAGCATAATGCACCAGATCCGGGTCAGCCCTGTCAGCAGGAAGCAGAGCAATATCTCGGTCCTTGAGCTTCTGATTGAACCGCAACTTCCAGCGATCCGGAGCCCAGTTATCAGTACCGCCGCTGATGAGCAGCGCTAAAGCGCCCTTCGACATCTGGAAACTCCAAACCGCGCCATAATAATTTCAGCGACATCACCACGTATATGCCCAGCGGCTTGCATATCCAACCGATAAGGTTTTGCATCTTTCCTTACTAATCTCCAACCAAATGGTCCTACCGAACGCGCACGGTGACGCTCGAATAGCCCCGGACAACGCCCACTCGATTCGCTTGCGCAATTGCAGACGACCCGTTCAAAGCCGTAAACGTTGAGTTTCCCGTTGAGCTCTTGCAACAGAGCTCACTCACGGCCAGCTAATTGGGCTTAAGATGACAGGTTTGGATGGTACAATGAAAAAGATCGGTTTTCTTTCGTTCGGACATTGGTCCGCCGCTACCGGTTCAGCGACGCGCTCTGCCGGTGATGTCCTTCTGCAATCGATCGATCTCGCGGTCGCTGCGGAGGAACTGGGAGCCGACGGCGCTTACTTCCGCGTCCATCACTTCGCACGGCAACTCGCGTCACCGTTCCCATTGCTGGCGGCGGTTGGCGCCCGAACGAAGCGGATCGAAATCGGAACCGGGGTAATCGACATGCGTTACGAGAACCCTCTTTATATGTTTGAGGACGCTGGCGCGGCCGACCTCATCAGTCGGGAACGACTTCAGCTCGGCATTAGCCGCGGCTCGCCTGAACAGGTCATCGATGGCTGGCGTCATTTCGGCTACGTGCCAAGTGAAGGACAAAGCGATGCAGATATGGGACGCCGGCACGCGGAGGTCCTGCTTGAACTGTTGAAGGGGAAAGGCTTCGCCGAGCCAAGTCCCCATCCGATGTTTCCGAACCCGCCGGGTCTTCTGCGTCTCGAGCCATACTCACCAACCCTGCGCGAACGCATCTGGTGGGGTTCGGCGTCAAACGCGACAGCGGTCTGGGCCGCACGCATGGGCATGAACTTGCAAAGCTCTACGCTGAAGGCGGACGAGACCGGCGAACCCTTTCATCTCCAACAGGCAAAGCAAATTCGCAGCTACCGCGATGCGTGGCGCGAGGCAGGACACACGCGCGATCCGCGCGTTTCGGTCTCGCGCTCGATCTTCGCGCTAACGGATGATCGCGACCATGCTTACTTCGGCCGCGACGACAGCAGCGATCAGATCGGTATCATCGACAACATGCGCGCTGTCTTTGGCCGGTCCTATGCCGCCGAGCCGGACGTCCTTGTCGAACAACTCAAGAAGGACGAAGCGATTGCTGAGGCGGACACCCTCCTCCTTACAGTCCCGAACCAGCTCGGGGTGGACTATAACGCGCACGTCATAGAAGCGATCCTCAAGCACGTGGCTCCGGCAATGGGCTGGCGTTAGCGTGATTGTCAGTGATCAGCTTACCTTGCCTTATTAGTCGCTGACTGAATCAATTGTTCAGTTTCCTTATGAGTGGGCGAACTGACACCATATCGCTGCTCAAGCGGGGCTTTGTCTTTTAACCTACAGATACACCCGCTTTTGCCCGCCTGATTCCGAGAGCAAGAATGCGGTTCAGCAGGTCCGGATAATCGAGGCCGTCATGCTGAGCGGCGGTAGCGAATTCTTGGCTTTTCGCGATTTCAGGATTGGGATTTGCTTCAATGAAATACGGCGTCCCGTCGGACGAGAGGCGAAAGTCGATGCGCGCGTATCCATCGAGCCCCAGCGTCCGGTAAATGCGTTTCGCTGCTCGCTGAACGCGGGCGGATACTTCCGGCGCCAGGCCCTTGGCTGGTCCGTCCACGATTCCGACGCGTTCCTGGTAACTGGTATCGTGCTTGACCTTCTCGGTGGCGATGTTCCGAGCACCGCCCATGGTGCCGAACTTCAATTCCCACACCGGCAGAGCCCTCAGCCGATTGTTTCCGAGTACGCCGACATACAGCTCACGCCCCTCGATGAATTGCTCGGCGATAGCCGCAGTTTCGATCCGCTCATGGATGAATGCGACGCGTTCGGCGAGCTTTTCGTCGGTATCGACGACAGACGCCTGCGAGATGCCGTGTGATCCATCCTCGTTCAGGCTCTTGACGATCAGCGGCAGCGCCAGGCGCGACGGCCGCTTGACCTTGCGGCGCATCGGAAACACGGCGAAAGCCGGGACCGCGATCCGGCGATGATGCACCAGCGTCTTCGACAGGTCCTTGCCACGCGCCAGCACCAAGCCGCGTGGATTGCACCCCGTATAAGGAACCTTCATCAATTCGAGAAAGCTTGCGATGTGCTGATCGTACGCGGTCTGATAGTGAAACTCTTCCAGTAGAGTGAACACCACATGCGGCTTGAAATTTTCAATCTCGTCGCGCATAGGCTTGATTTCTTCCTGCACGCCGAGCGGACGAACGTTATGGCCGACCGCGCGCAGGGTGCTTACGACATCGTATTCCGTTTTCCATTTATTGATTTCCTGCGCGGTGTACCCATCGGCCGAATCCGGAGGCACGAAGTCCGGATGCATGAGCACGAGGATACGGAGGCGCCTCATAGTGCTATCCATTTGCGTCGTGATGGGCCGAACAGTGCGTGCATGGTTTTGGCGGTCAGCAGCACTGTGAAGTCCATCACGAGTTTCTGTTCAGAGCCGACTGCGCGCAGATCAAGCTCGCGACAGCGGGAGATCATGTCGTCCAACACGGCATCTAGCGTCAGCTGGTTCTCACCGGTCCAACGCGCAACCAACTCACGGATACGCGCGCGGTGCCGCCGGATGAAGCCCGACGCTGCTTGCGCCCGGTGGTGCCTGGGGTCCGCGGAAAACAGCCGGGAGAGATCGCGGTCGTATGTTTTCGGCGGTGTGAAGGCATAGAACGCCTGCTTTTTCCGGTAGTGCTCTTCGAGAGTCTGGCTGAGTTCATTCAGGGGCTCGACCCGCTCCCGCGTCGTCAACAGCGGCCGTTTCCCGGCGATCTCGCCCATCAGCTCGTCGACATATTCGAGCTTCTTGAGCGCCGGCCAGCCAGCATAACGGGTCCGCCAGCTCGAACGCGGCCGCAGCCACACCGCAAAGGTTTCGGCGAAATCTTCGTCCGGATGGCTCTGCGCGTACCAGAGCCGAAGATGCTGGACATACCGCCGGCTGGCCGGATTGGGCCGGTAGTAGCGCGGGTAGCGTTTCGAGGACGGGCCGAACAGCTGTTGCCAGCGTCGGCGGCGTTGTAGCTGGTAGGCGTGCTGCACAGTGTGGCCTGCCTCATGACGGAGAATTGCCATGCACTCGGACCAGGTGCCGCCCTCGACCTCGAGCATCATCTTCTTCTCGATCTTCATCAGGCGGGGATGAGTGAGATAGAAAGGAATGGCGATACCCGGCGAATTTGCCGGGCTGAACCATTCGCTTGAGATCCATGCGTGCGGCCGCAGCCGGATTCCCCGCTCTTCGAGCTCTTCATGCAGGGTTGCGAGGCAATCGTCGAGCCAGGTGCCTTTGACGCCAACCTTCAAACTGCTGAGGCGGCGCGCAAGCAACTTGTCGTCCGATAGCTTTTCCCAGGCAAATTTTTGGCGTGACATAGGATATCTGAGGTCATGAAACATCGATGTTCGGATGGTGTCACAAGATGTCGCTTACAACAACCGTGTGGGTCTTCGAGGCGCACCGCTGTTCGGCCGCGCTTCTCGATTTTGGGTCAGAAGCGACGATCTACAGATATCTGCTTTTGCGCCAGTAAGGGACGTCAGGAATTCATTTTGCGAGTCTGATATCGGACCCAAGCACTCAGCTCGCTCTCAGCTTTGAGACGGCGGCAGTTCTCGGGCGCTTCGCAGGGCGTGAGTGGTCGCGTGTGGTCACGCGCTTCAGCTTCTTCACGTCGAGCTTCTTCACGTTCACCTTCTTCACGTCTAATGCCGCCTGTCTGGTGTCGCGGTTGTGCGCTGCATATTCTCGGCCATCGATCGGTGCGACATGCGGCGGGTCCCTGCCGAGATATGGGCGCCCGATTCCGAATTCCTTCCCATGCACATCAACCCACTTCCAGAGCCTATCGGAGGAAGCCCATCGCTGGTCGCGAGTTCCACCTTGGACACTCACGATATCGGCCGCAAGTCCATGCCCATAGCCACCGCGGGAGCTCCCGCCATGAAACGATTTGTTGCTCGCCGCCTTGAGGCCGCTTGCGATCGACTGGCGGTAGTCATCACGGAATGCGCTGGTGATGCCGGGCGAAAGGCCCGCCGCCTCCGCCGCGTGAAGCATATGAAACAATTTTAGCTTGAAACTCCGATCCATGCCTCCGATCACGTAGTCCATCATCGACATGCGGACCCGGTCCGCCGCCTTGGGATCCTTCCACCCAAAACCTTGATCGACAAGCTTGGTGAAGGTTCTAACGACAGTCACCATCTTGCGCTTCCGCTTGACGGAGACGTTCCTCCGTTCACGCACCTTGATGGTGTCCTCCTTGGGCGTCCGTTGATAAAGCGCCCACAGATAACGATCGACGCAAATGTCCACGACCAGGCACTCATCGATAATCTCGATGGAGTTGACGACCCTGCTTGCGTCGCCGATTACGATATCCGACGGATCAGCGCTTGCGACTTGAACAGGCCCTGGTTGCGTCGGCGGCACATCCGGGGAATTAATCGAAGTCGTCTCGACAGCCGGGAGCGGCTTGTTCAAAGCGATGAATGCTTCGGCAACTGCGCCTGCAAGTTCGGCCATCGCACCATCGGCTCGATCGAGATCGTCATTGGGCACTGAGGCAAACTGCGATCCCCCAGCAAGCTCATGTTTGATGGAGTGAGAAGAAGCGATGATGCCCTTGCCTGGGGCCGCGCCGGTGCTCCGGATTCCTTCTGGCCCGGAAGCAGCGAGCAAGCCGACGACCCCGGTCGCGAGAATGGCTAATCGCAACAATAGCGACGGCTCTGTCCAAAGTCGCTGCAGGTTCATCATTCCAGCCTCATCGGAACCGGATTGCACAGCCAAGCATGCGGACGCCGCTGATTGTTCGGGCAACGTCATGACCACGCAATGCGTAACCCGACAGGCTGTGCCCTTTTCCCCGAAGTGTTGCCTGTGCGCAACGGTGGATGGCGGGCCCGCTTTGCGCCAAATTCAGGTGCGGGCACGCTTGTTCCTCACGAGTCGGATATGTTGATGTTCGGTTCACGGCAGCGGACGCGCGCTGCATCGGAGAAGCGAATGGTGGATGGATTGACGTCGGCGAAATCCATTATGGCGATGCGCCATTGGCGATTTTCAGCCGTTGTGATGTTCGCAGCGATGGCCGCGCTGATGGCGCCGGCCGCAGATGCCGCGGCGAAACAGGCGCGCCGCGCGCAACCCGCCGAGACGGCTGCGCCGCGCGAGGCAGGCGAGCCGATCATGGCGATCGTGTCGATCAAGAGCCAGCACGTCACGGTCTATGACGCCGAGGGCTGGATCCTGCGCGCGCCGGTGTCGACCGGCATCAGGGAGCGCGAGACGCCAGCCGGCGTCTTCGCCATCGTCCAGAAGAACAAGGACCACCGCTCGAACATGTATGACGACGCCTCGATGCCGAACATGCAGCGCATCACCTGGAACGGCCTGGCGTTGCATGGCGGGCCGTTGCCCGGTTATGCAGCCTCACACGGCTGCGTGCGAATGCCTTTTGGCTTTGCGGAGAAGCTGTTCGACAAGACGCGGATCGGGATGCGCGTGGTCATCTCGCCGGGCGATACGGCCCCGGTCGAATTTTCTCACCCAGCGCTAGCGCTCTTCGTACCAAACGCGGAGGTCATCGCAGCTGCCCCGGCAAAGGCCGAGACGCTCTCACGCGAAGCGGCGGACGCTGTCATGACGGCCGACGCGGCCAAGAAGACTGCTGCGGCAATGGCTCGCGAGTCGGCACCGCTCGCAGCGTCTCTGCGCAAGCTGGAGCGGCTCAAGGCGCGGGCAGACGCCGAGCTCGTATCCGCCGACAAGGCGGTGGCAGCCGCCAAGATCGATCAAGCCAGGGCAAAGGCTGAGGTTCGTAAGCAGAAGGCCGCCGCCAGGGCAGCGGAACTGGGGACCCAGTTCGACACCGCCAAGGCGGACGCGTCATCAAAACTCGACGCAGCCAGCGCCGCAAAAGAAGCGGCCAAGACGGCTCAGACAAAAAAGGCCGACACCGCCAAGGCGGCGCTTGACGCGAAGCTCGCACTTGAGCCGGTCTCGATTTATATCAGCCGTGCAACGCGGACGCTTTACGTCCGGCGCAACACGCATAAGCCGGCGCCGGACGGGGGTGGCGAAGTGTTCGATGCGACCATCGAGGTCCCGGTCGCGATTCGAGATCTCGGCAAACCACTCGGCACGCATGTGTTCACGGCGGTGGCGCGCAATGACGCGGGCCTGCGCTGGACCGCCGTCACGATCGATAATGGGGATGAGGCCAAAAACGCGCTCGATCGGATCACTCTCCCGAAGGAGGTCCTCGACCGCATCGCGCCGACCGCATTGCCGCGATCCTCGATCATCGTCTCTGACGAGCCGCTGAGCGAGGAGACCAACTATCGCACCGAATTTGTTGCGGTACTGAGCGACCAGCCCCAAGGCGGCTTCATCACACGCCAACCGAGCGAGGTTCTCATGGCGGACGACAACGGCTGGGGTTACGGCAGCCGACAGGACGACGACGGCTTCGGCGTCTTTTCCCAGCGAAATCCGAACAATACGCGCCGGAGCGGCAGCCAGTTCATTGCTCCGGTGCAACGAGGCTGGTGGTAAGACGCGGCACGCCGTGCTTTGGCCAGAATATCCGCTTCGGGTCAGGAGCGCGGAGTCTGCAGCACTGCCCGCGGGAGCTTCGGCCGCGCGCGCGACGCCGTCGGGCGTCCTGTCAACCGCAGCGCGTTCGCGACAACCACGATTGACGATCCCAAACATAGCCACTGCGGCAAACAGTGGGGGGTGACATAGCCAAGGATAGCAATGGGGACCGCCGCGAGATTGTAAAGAACCGCCAGCGCCAAATTTTGGCGCACCAGACGGCCCGCCCCGCGAGTCAACGCAATCGCCTGCGGCACCGCCGAGAGACTTTCCTGCAGGAAGACCAAGTCAGCGAGGTCGCGGCCTGACGGCTTATCTCTGGACTGGTCTTCATTGCGTTTTTCTAAGTTTTGCAATGGATGGTTCGAGCGCGCAGAGCCGCAGCCCTGCTTGGCCAAACTCATTTTCGCCTTCGAAAACACCTTGCGATCGGCCATTAATATGTTACTGATATGTCAGCAATCGAACCTTGGAGCCGCATGATGGAACTCGTTCAGAGCGTAATGGCGGAACGGCAACGGAAGTACCGAGCAACCTATCGGGAGCGTGTTGCGGGCTGGTATAATGGCTGGCTGCACGTACTTCTGATCTACACAATTGGATTCACTGCGCTTTACATCTACATCGCCAACATGCGCGACGTGCGTTCATGGGAATTGCTGACAGTTCCTGCTGTTTTCCTGATCGCCAATTTCTTCGAGTGGGCCGTGCATCGCTATGTCATGCATCGTCCCTCCAACATCCCGGTGCTGCGCGCGGTCTACAGCCGCCACACTTTGATGCACCATCAATTCTTCACCGAAGAAGAAATGCGCTTCGCCGACCATCAGGACTGGCGCGTGACGTTTTTCCCGCCGTACGCCCTCGTCGTGTTCACATTCATGTCGATCCCTGCGGCAATCGCAGCCGGTTACGTCATTACCCCAAACGTTGGCTGGCTGCTGATTACGACAACGACGTCCATGTATCTGATCTATGAATTCATGCACTTCTGCTGCCATGTCGAAGATAACTGGTTCGTACGCAATATGCCTTTCGTAAACACAATTCGCAGACATCATACGGCTCACCACAATCAGTCGATCATGATGGAGCGCAACATGAACCTCACTTTCCCGGTGATGGACTATGTGTTCGGAACTTCTGATCTGGACCGAGGTCTGCTTGGCCATATCTTTAACGGCTACGAGACTCGCTACGTGAAGAAGAACATGCGCAAGACCGCTCGTACGCCACGCGTATCAACGACGACGCTTCAGCAGACCAAGACCTGAGCGACCTCGAAGCCGAGACGATCAATGAGCCAGCTAGAACCAAATATCATAGAGCTTGTCTGGTTTACTTTACTCTGGAGCGTTTGTTGTCTCGGCTTTTTTCAGCTCGCCGGCATGTATCCACTCGCTTCGCGAAGCGCGAAGATTCCGGCTTCGGTCGTGATTGTGAGTACTGCAATCTGGATGACCCTGCTGGTGACCGCGCTCGCATACGCTGTCACCGAACTGCGGTGGACGAGCACCATTGTCGTCGCTGGACTGCTTTTCCTGTTCACGCCTGAACCTTTTCAAGCAATACCGGAAAGGTGGCGAAACAGTTCGGCGGGGTTGATCGTTACGGGACTGACTCTCGCTGTGACTTTAATCGCTTTCTGTGTCTTCACACCAAATCTGCTAACGAATGTTCTGAGATCGATCATCTAATCTTTCACGTTTAGGACACGACGAATGCCTCCTCGCATCAAATTCTTTCTCTCCGTGGGCTGTCTCCTGGTGGCCGCAGCAGCTTATTTCTATATGGCGCAGGCGGGCAAAACCGGCCCAAGTTATGCGGTCGCGTTCCTCGGCGTTTTTGCCACCGTCGCCATGTGGGTGTTCCCTGAGGTGATGAAGAAGGGCGACAGCAGCCAACGCACCCACTCGTAAGCTCACCAAAGGGCCCGGAACATGACTCACTACGTTGGCGACAGAACGATCGACGGAATCGCGGTATCGGCTGATGGAAAGCCGCTGTCCACTTATTATGACCAGCTAGCCCTCACAGATCGCGGGTTCGAATGGAGCTACGAGGGGCCGGAGCCCGCGCAACTGGCCTTTGCGTTGCTGTACGACCATCTGCGCGACGCCAACCGAGCAAAGGCTCTCCATGACCAGTTCATGAAGAGCATCGTAGCGAACTTTGACAATGTCTGGGAGCTGACGTCAGAGGATATGGACGAGTCGATCAAGGCTCTGAACGCATAGACAGCAGTTCTCTTACGCCGCCCCGGAACAAATCAATGAGTTCAGATTTCCGTGCCGCCGTGCTGCACAAGGTCGGTACGCCGCTGGCAATTGAGACAATCACCGCCCCTCCTGTCGGTCCGGATGACGTCAGGGTACGGATTCGTGCCACCAGCCTTTGCCACACCGATCTTGAAGTGATCGACGGCTCCCTTCGCAATCCGCTGCCGATGGTGCTCGGCCATGAAGCATCGGGCATCATCGAGGAGATTGGCCGCGGGGTTACCGATCTGAAGGTAGGCGACCATGTGGTATTGTCCTGGAATCCACACTGCGGCCATTGCTTCCAATGCGATCGCGACCAGCCGATCCTCTGCGACACCTATATCGAGGCCGGCCCGCGCGGGCTGCATTTCGATGGCGCGTCGAAAGCTACTCTCGCATCGGGTTCACCCCTCACCCACCTCATGTTCCTCGGTACCTTCGCAGAGTACTGCGTGGTGCCATCCCAGCAGGCCATCGTGGTACCCAAGGACATTCCATTCGATCGATCCTGCCTGATCGGATGTGGCGTCATGACAGGGGTCGGTGGCGCGTTGAATGTTGCTAAAATCCACCAGGGCGACACTGTGATGGTCTTCGGTTGTGGCGCCGTGGGCCTTGCCGCCATTCAAGGTGCAAAGCTCGCCGGTGCCGGCGCCATCATTGCGGTTGATCTCGATGACTCCAAACTTCAGATCGCGGCCAGCCTAGGGGCAGACCGGCGGGTGAACGCCACGAAGGAAGATCCCGTCGAAGCAGCCCGCGCCGCCACAGGCGGCCGTGGGGTAGATGTCGTACTCGAATCCGCCGGTCATCCCGTCGCCTTTCGCCAGACCACCGAGGCTGTGCGTCTCGGCGGCCAGGTGATCTGGCTTGGCAAGATCGATGTCACCAAGGATGTGAATTTCCGCTGGGGATCGCTGATGGGCGAAAAGCGCCTGCGCCGGTCCAGCTATGGCGGTGCGCGGCCGCGCCGTGATTTTCCACTTCTTGCCAAAGCCTATCTGGACGGGCGGCTGAAGCTCGACGAGTTAATAACCCATCGTATGAAGCTCGAATCCATAAACGAGGGATTTGACCTTCTGCGTAACGGAAAGACTATTCGCACTGTCATCGAATTCTAGCGATGCATCATCACAACGTGGATCTTGCAAAGCTTTCGATATAGCCGACCAAGCGGTCGGAGGCCGCACCCGCCCTATCCAGATTGCCCTCCGCAATGGCTTCAGCAACCTCCGCATGTAGCCGCGCAGCAAGCGGAAGGTCCGCCGTCTGGCGGTAATGCTGATACCAAAAGCGGCGCGACAAGCCGTGCATCAGCCCCATAGAGCGGCTCGCGAACTCGTTTCGCGCAGTCGTTGAAATAAGCGCGTTGAACTCCTTGTCGAGTCGCATGAACGCGATGTCGTCGGCTTCGCGCGAAGCACGCTTCATACTTTCGGCGATAACAGTGAACTTCTTGCGCTCGATGTCATTTGCCCGCTCAGCGGCAGCTCTGGCCATCAGCCGCTCAAGCTCCCGCCGCACTTCAAGCAAGCGCAACTGACTGTGAAGATTGATCTCGGACACCAGAATTCCGCGACGAGGCAAGATGTTTACGAGCCCGTCTCGCGACAACCGCTGTAATGCTTCGCGGATCGGTGTGCGGCCAATTTTCAACAGCTTAGCCAGCACCGCCTCCGACAGAACAGTGCCCGGCTCAAGCCGCAATGTGACGATCATTTCCTCGAGCTCGGCATAAGCTCGATCCGTCATCGTCTGCTCGGACAGCCGATCCGGAGCTTCGATCTCGCGCCGGGGCCGGGAAGCGGCTGCGTGACTTTTTGGCCCGCGTCCCGCACGTATAGGCGTCTTCGCTGTTGCCAACGGTTGATGCTCCGTTTCTTGATCTGCAGCCTGAAGAAAATTCAGCCGAGGCCGGATACGAACGGGCGCATTATGCGTCTAAAGCGCTCCGGCTCAATGCCTTTTCACGCCACACACAGGAATCACTCCAGCGTGGAGCGCCAGAGTGCGGCAAGGAGCCGACTGAACGAACAAACCTGCGAACAACAGGGGGTTGTCGCGGCGCGAGAACTAGGCGGTCAGTTCGCGGGCGATCACCAGACGCTGAATCTCGCTGGTGCCTTCCAGAATCCTGAGTACCCGCGCCTCGCCTGGGAGGCTCGACACATCATACTCTTCAAATGCGCCATAACCGCCATGGACCTGAAGGGCAATATCGGCAGCCTGACCTGCCATCTCCGTTGCAAACAGTTTTGTCATGGACGTTTCGAGCCGGAATGGCCGATCTGCGTCCGCTAGGCACGAAGCATTTCGAATCATCAGTTCAGCGGCGTGAATATTCGTCAGAGAATCCGCGAGCGGGAATGTCAGCCCTTGATGGGTAAACACCGGAACACCACCGACCTTGCGCCCGCCACCATAGGCCTTGGCAAGATCGACCGCCTTGCGGGCCAGACCGAGTGCCGTGGCGGCGACCAGAATGCGTCCAATGCTGAGCGTGGTCAGAATCTGCTTCAGCCCGTCACCGCGATTGCCAATCATGTTGGCTTTCGGGATCCGGCAGCCATCGAGGAAGAGTTCAACCGAGTCCGCAATACGCCAACCAATCTTGCGGCCAGGCTTGCCGACGGTGAAACCGGGCGTACCTACCGGCACCACAAAAGTGGAAAGTCCGCGCGGACCGAGGTCGGGATCTGTCACCGCGACGAATGTCGTGACGCCGTGCAGAGGCGTTCCGGCATTGGTTGAGAACACCTTTGATCCGGAGAGTACGAACGAATCGCCGTCTTCGACCGCTCGCATCTTGACGCTTGCGACGTCGGAGCCGCCACTCGGCTCGGTGACGCCGAACGATGCAATCATGTCTCCACGGCACAACGGCTCAAGCCACTTTTTTTTGATCTCATCCGAGCCATACCGAGCGATCGTCGTCATAGGAGCGCTGTTGCAGAGATATATCGCCGCAAAGCCCGGCTCGATGCGGGCAAGCTGCTCTGCAACGATCGCCGCTCCACGGGTGCCAAGCCCGCTTCCACCGTAGTTGGGATCGTACGCCGTGCCCATAAACCCGAGCGCAAGAAACTCCTTCATCAGCTCGGTCGGGAATTTGTGCTCGTCCGCAAACGGCTTGATCTTCGGGCGCAGCGCGCCCTCCCCGAACTGCTGCAACCCGTTGCGCAGCATGGTTTCGTCTTCGTTGAGATCGAGTAGCATCGTGCCTGTCCTGCTCGTTGTGTTGGCCCTGTCGCTCAGCGCCGGTATTTGGCAAGGGTCTGCTGCGCAGCGCTCTCGCGGCAATTGTCGAGAAAGAGCCTGTTCGCCTCGAAATCCATCGCCTCGGCATCCTCCATTAGATAGTTCGAGAAGAAGCGCTTGGTTGCGCGGACTGCCGGCCGCGGCAGCGTCGCGATCTTCCCCGCGATGGCCAATGCCGTTTCGAGCGCTGTGCCGTCGTCACAGCAGTAGTCGACCACGCCAATCTCACGCGCAGCTTCGCCGTCGAGCGGTTCGAGGCAAAAGCAAAGCTGCCGTGCCTTCACGAGACCGACTCGCGAAACGAGCGATTTGATACCCCAAGGTGTCAGCCAACCATGCGGCACTTCAGGGAGGCTCCATTGCGAGCCACGTCCGGCCACCACGACATCACAGCTTGTCGCAAGCGTGAATCCGCCGCCGACGGCGAACATCTCGACAGCCGCAATCACAGGCGTTTCGAGAAACCCCATCAGCCGCCCCAGATCCCCGCACTCCTGCTCGAAGCGCCCCATGACTTCAAGATCGAGGTTGCCGATAAACTTCAGATCGCTACCAGCTGAAAAACCCGGTGCTGCGCCAACCAGTACAATTGCGCCAACGTTTTGGTCCCGATCGAGTTTGAGAAGCGCGGCCCTCACACCGTCGACCAGCGCTTGGTCCATCGCATTACGTCGCGCTGAGCGCAGCAGCGTAACGATCGCTACCGCGCCACGCATTTCGATACCAACTACACTCTGATCGTTACTCATGCTCATCTTCAGTCAGGTACGCGCGACAATCACGTACCAAGATACATTTGCTTAACTTCGGGGGTTGCCGAGAGCTGTTGGGCGTCGCCCTTCATGACAATGCTGCCCGATTGCAGGATGTACGCGCGATCAGCACAACCAAGCGCCATCATGGCATTCTGCTCGGCGAGCAGGATCGCCAGACCCGCCTGCGCAAGATTTCTGATCGTTGAGCCAAGCTCCTCAATGATGATCGGCGCAAGACCGAGCGTTGGTTCGTCGAGAAGCATGACCTTTGGGCGAGACATGAGACCACGGCCGATGGCAAGCATCTGCTGTTCGCCTCCCGACATCGAGCCGGCGCGCTGAACCCGACGCTCTTTGAGGCGCGGGAACATTGTGAAAATTCGTTCAAGATCGCTGTCGAGATCGTTACGGTCCGCACGGTGATAGGCGCCCATCAGCAGGTTTTCATTGACTGTTAGACGCGGGAATATCTGACGCCCTTCCGGAACCAGCACCAGCCCGGATTGAACGCGTTCGACGGTCGGGAGCGCAGAAATATCGGCTCCGCCGAATCCGATTGTTCCGGAGTCCGCCTTCTTCAAACCTACAATCGTACGAAGCGTCGTCGATTTACCGGCCGCATTCGAACCAATGAGAGCGACGACCTCGCCTTCCTGAAGCGATAGGTTCACATCGCGCAGAACCTTTTGCTTTCCATAGCTTACGTTAATATTTTTGAGTTCAAGCATGTTTCTTGCCCAGATAGGCGGTCACGACCGCGTCGTTGGCGAGAACGTCGGCGGTCTTTCCGGAAGCAATAACTGCTCCATGATGCAAAGCGATAGACCGGTCAGCCAGACGACCGAGAAAGCCCACCTTGTGATCGATAATGCAAAGCGTGATACCGTGCGTTTTCAAATCGCGAAGCACAGCGTCAAGATTGGTGATTTCGTCGTGACCAAGGCCCGAAGCCGGCTCGTCGAGCAGCAGGAGTTCGGGGTCGCAGACCATTCCCATCGCGACGCCGAGCATCTTCTCACCACCGTAAGATAGCGCGCCTGCTTCGTCGTTACGGTGCTTGTAGAGCCGGCACAACTCGAGCATTTGATCAATCTTCTTGCTCAACGTCTTTTCAAGCTCGACCGTTGCGCCCTTTCCGAAAAGCGTGAGCAGTCGCTTCGGGCCGAGCGCCCGCTTGACGTGAAGATGACATGCAATGCGCATGTGCTCGGCAACGGTCAGTTCGGGGAAAAGCTGCGGATTTTGAAAGGTTTTGACTAGCCCCTGCTGCGCAACCTCGAACGGCGTGAGCGTATTTATATTCTCACCTTTCCAGACGATCTCCCCGCTCGTCGGCTTCAAAATGCCGGCGATAAGGCTAAGCGTCGTGGTTTTCCCCGAACCGTTGGGTCCAAAGATACCGATGATTTCGCCGCGCTCGATACCGAACGTGACATTTGAGACGGCGGTCAAACCGCCGAAGCGCTTAGTAAGATTTTTGATATTAAGCAGCATTTTTTCTGCTCGACAAAAGACCCATGATGCCCTTGGGCATCACCAGGATCACGAAAATGAGAATTGCGCCGTAAAGCGCGATGCGAAGTTCAGCGCTCAGCTCGATCATGTGAGGCAGCGCAGTCAGCAGGAGCGCGCCGATCACAGGTCCGATCAGCGAGTTGATGCCGCCGAGCAGGACCATCGCCACGATGTCGAGGCCGAGCGTGATTGACAGATAGTGCGGCTCAACAAAGCCGGCGTAGAAGCCATAAAAAGCGCCCACGAGACCGGCAAGTGCGCTGCCGATAGCGAAACTGAGCAGCTTGTACTTGAAGACATTGATCCCGAGCGTCTCGCCCAACTGATCGTTCAGGCGGATGGCTGCAAGACACTGGCCAATCCACGAATGGAGAACCCGGTGGCAGATTATGTAAACGACAACCAGCAGCGCGAGCGTCACATAGTACCAAGAGAAGCCGCTCGAAAACACGACCGAACCCCATGGCGTCCAAAGCGAGGGCTTCTCAACCACCGTAATGCCGAGCGAACCGTTAGTGACGCTGTTCCAGTTCAGTGTGATGAGACGCAGAACTTCCGAGAATGCCATCGTGACGACGGCGAAGTAGAATTCCTTCAGCTTGAAGCGAAAGCAAATCGTACCCACCAGAAGGGAGAGAAGAATCACCAGCACAAGGGCGCATGGAATGGCGAGCCAGAAATTCCAGCCAAACGTAGTGACAAGGATCGTCACTACATAGGCTGACACCCCGAACGAGGCGGCATGGAACATCGAGAGCTGACCGGTGAAACCGAAAATCAGGTTAAAACTCACAGCCAGCGATGCTGCCATGAAGCCGTAAACAGCGATCGCCAGCGTGGAGTCGCTTTTCACGAACCACGGCGCTATCAGCGCGACAAGCAAACCGCCCAGGATAGCTAGTCTCATGACTTGTCTCCAAACAGTCCGCTCGGGCGGACAAGAAGGATTGCGATGAGGAAGACGAGTCCATACGCGTCGCGGAAAGCGGACGGAAAGAACACCGATCCGATATTCTCACTCACACCGAGAATGATTCCGCCCCCCAGCGCTCCGATCACACTTCCGACACCGGCGAGGATCGCAGCTTCAACGGCCTTCAAGATGTAGGCCGCGCCGATTGTGGGTTCGAGGGAGTACATGCTGGCGTAGAGACCACCGCCCAACCCTGCCAAAGCTGTCGAGTAAACGACGACAATAGTCTGCAACCGTTCAGTGCGAATGCCCATCAGCGCGGCGGCTTCCGGATTCTGCGCATATGCGAACGCAGCTCGCCCAAGCCATGTCCGCGTTAGAGCCAAGTACGTACCGAAGATAATTGCCAGGAAGACCAGGCAAACGACAACTTTGATCTTCGGGAGGAACATGCCCGCGACCTGGAAAGCGCCCGGTAGAACGTAGGTTAAATCCTTCGGTGTCGTCGTGAAGGCCGCGAGCACGAGCGCCTCGAACACCGAGATGAGGCCGATCGAAACAAGAAGACCGTTTACGAGATTACCTCGCGTGAAACGGAACAGAAATAGATCGGATAGATAACCGATAACACTGACGATGAGAACCGCGCCAACCACCGCCACGGGATAAGGAAGGTGATTTACATCGTAGAGATACCATGTGCTGTAGGCGCCAAGCATCATGAACGCACCGAGTGCGAAGTTCACGATGCCGGTGAGCCCAAACGTAAGAGTCACACCCAACGCGATGATCCCGTAGAGCGAGCCTACGATGATGCCGTTGAGCAGCTGACCAATAATGAGCTGTGTCATGGATGAATGTATCCGTTGCGGTTTCGCTCCGCGGAGATCGCTATTGTGTGCGTTGAAAATCAAGGAACGGCGCCGCGGACAAAGCCGAGGCGCCGCCCTGTTTTGGCTACTTGGTGGGGTCGAACTTGACGACTTCGATGGTGCCGCCCTTGCGAACATGCACAACGTCAAACCCGAAGACCGCTTCGCCGGTTTGGTCGTACTTGATCTTCCACAGGCCGTCGTAAGTGATCTCCATGAGCGCCTTACGGATCTTGGCGATGTCGCTCACAGTTCCCGCCTTCTGCATGGCTTCGACCAGCATGTAGACATGGTCGTAGCAAGACGACGAGCAGAGCGGCGCCTGGTCATACGGGAAGTCGCGCTTGTGAATTTTCTTGTAGCTTTCGATGAAGGCCTTGGTCTTCGGTTCGGTCTTCTCCGCCTCTTCGAAATACTTTGGAACGTAAGCGATGTAGTCGGCGATGGTGTCCTTGTTCTTCAGAGCAGGTCCGATCGAACCACGAACGAGGAAAAAGCGATTCCCGAAACCGGACTCGGTCGACTGACGAACGATGTCATAGAGCACCGCGTCCGAGTAGCCGGGAAAAAGGATATCAGGCTTTCCAGATGCAAGCTTGGCAAGCGCGGCGCTGAAATCCTTCGTGCCAGGCTCGAAGAGCTCAACCTGAAGCTCGATACCGGCTTCCTTGAATAGCGCGGCGTAGATGTCGACGGCAGTCTTGCCGAACGCGTCGTTCTGGAAAAGCATTGCCACCTTCTTGGTGTTCAACTTCTTCAGATAGTCGACCATCAGCTTTCCAAAACCGGTTTGCCCCGCGTCCCAGTTCCAGGTTCGCAGCAAATAGTCATGCTCCGGCTTTCCAAGCGCATGGTGCGCGGACGTGGCGCCTGCAAACAGAAGAAACTTGCCGTTGTTCTGATTTGCGATCGGCTCGATCGCATTGAACACGTTGGTCAGAAACGGGCCGAAAACGAACTGGACGTTCTCTTCCATCATCTTTCGGAACTGCACGGTCGCTTCGCGCGGCTCGCCACGCGTGTCCATCTGCAGCAATTGAATCTTGTAGGTCTTGTCACCCACCTTGAAGCCGCCCTTGGCGTTGATCTCTTCAACTGCGACTTTCGTGCCTTGTGCCGACATCCAGCCATACGTTGCAGTCGCGCCGGTCAGCGCTTCGATCTGACCGATCTTCACGGTGTCCTGCGCGCGCACCGCTTGGTTCGAGAGTGCCAGGCCGGCTGCTGCGATCACAGCTACCGCCACCTTCTTGAGATGCATCATGGATTATTCCTCCCCAAAACGTTTGTATTATTTAGCTAACGTACTAGTAATATACTACGAACTTGAGGTCAATCCGCCCGCGAAGGATTCGCCCTTATTGAGAATCGAAGCCGGCGGAGGTTGCGCTCTGGCAGAGGTTACGTGCCCACGCTAACTAACGAATCCAGTAGTGTGGTATTACTGGCCCCGAAGCGACCACTTGCCCTTAGGCTCGATATCCCATGGCTAAAAAACCCGAGATTTCCCTTCCACCCGCTTCGCAGGCCGACCTGGCCCATCAGCGGCTCGAAGAGATGATAGTTACGCTGAAGCTTGCCCCGGGGAGCCATTGGTCCGAGGAAGGGCTCGCCGATGAAATCGGAATTGGGCGCACCCCTGTGCGCGAGGCGGTAAAACGTCTGCAGGCTGACTATCTGGTAAGTATTCTTCCAAGACACGGCCTAATGATCACTGAGATCAGCGTGCATGATCAGTTGCTGGTCATAGAATTTAGACGGGAGTTGGAGGCATTTATATCAAAGCGCGCCGCCCTTCGCATAACGGCATCTGACAGGGAACTCCTGTCGGTAGCGGCAAAGGAAATCGACAATGCGGGCATTAAAGGAAATCTGGAAAAGTACCTCCGTGAGGTTTTCAACGCCAACCATCTGATTGCGAAGGCTGCCGGAAATCCGTTTGCTGCAAGATCAATTTCCCCGCTTCATGCTCTGTCTCGGCGATTTTACTACAGGTACGAAAGAGACCTTCAGAACTTGCGCGCAATGGGCGGACTTCACGCCGATCGCGCGCGAGCGATTGTCCAGCAAGACGAGCGGTTAGCTGTTGAGAAGGCCAACGCGCTTCTGGACCAGATCGAGAGCTACACCAGAAAGATATTCAACCTGAGTGTTGCCGGGAACTAGTTCGTAACGGCCCCGGCCTAACTCGCCTGTGCTTCCGCCATGGGCTTTGAGAAGAAAGCCGCGTCCATTGTCCGCAGTTGATCGGAAATCTGCGCTGGCGCGAACTCCATTTGGTCAAGGATGTCTTTCCTTACATCGATGCCAGGTGCGACCTCGGTGAGAACGAGTCCCTTTGTCGTGACCTCGAAGACAGCGCGCTCAGTCACAACCTTCGCGGTTTGGCCACGGAGGATTCCCGATGAAACAGAGTATGTGATGTGTTCAACATCAGGTACGAATTTACGCACCTTCCCCTCTTTAAGGATGCGAAGCTTCCCATTCTCACATGCCACTTCAAGCCCGCCCGTCGTAAACGTCCCGGTAAAAACAAGCCGCTTCGCGTTTTCGGCGATATCGATAAATCCCCCCGCGCCGGGATTTGCTACGCCGAATTTCGAGACGTTGACGGTCCCCTTGGCGTCGAACTGCGCGAACGCCAACGCCGCAAATTCGCAAAGGCCTCCGTCAATAACGTCGAACTGGTAAATGCCGTCGAGAATTGCGTCTGGATTCAAGTTCGCGGAAAACTGCCAACCGGACATAACGAGCCCGCCATATGATCCGTGCTCGGTTGTGAACCAATAGTCTTGCAGTTCGCCAGCAGCGAACATTCCTTGCTCTGCCATGACCAGCGGGACATCCGCCGCTGCACCAAAGCCGAAGATTGATAATTCTCGTTTGCGCACTTCCTTGGCCGCACGCATCGCGACGACCTTGTCTGCTGACATTGCGATCGGCGGCAGTTGCGACAAAGGTCTGCGTGAACCACCGAAGTAAACGGGATCAAATTTCACGTCCGTGGTCATCATCATTTCATGATCGACAACGACGGCATCGACAAACATTCCCGGAATTCGCACATCGGTTGCCGACCGCGTGGCGTGCGAAACCCGACGTCGTACCTGCGCAATCACCCGTCCACCGCTCGCCTTTGCGGCCAGCGCAAGCGCAATATTCGAGGAAACCAACGCATCTTCCTCGAAGGAAAGATTGCCGTACTCATCCGACGACGAGGCGCAGAGGAATACGGTGTCGAGTTTCCAGGCTGGGTAGAACAGATATGGCTTCCCTTCGAACTCGATGCGCTTAACGAGATCGTCCTTCGCGCGCTCGGTGAACCGTCCGCCCCCGTTCTTTGGATCGATATAGGTATCCAATCCGACGCGCGTCATGTAGCCCGGACTCCGGCGCGCCACCTCGCGCAGCCAGTGCATCGTGGCTCCGATCGGCCAGGAGTAGGCTTCAACTTTGTTTTCGCGGATCAGACGCATCAGCTCCGGCCGCTTGCCGGTCACTGGATCGACGGGATTAATATAGGAGCCCCCGACAATGCGCTTCATCAGCCCTTCTTGGGCGACATGATCCATTCCTCTGATGCCCTGGGCATCGCCGGTGCCCACCGGAAAATAGAATGTCAGATTACGAGGAGCAGCTTCCTTTCGGAAGCGATCACCCAAAGCCTTGAGCAGCGCATCGGGAGTCACCCACCCGATCACGCCGACGCAACCAACCGACGACCCGTCTGAAATGGACGCTACTGCCGTTGCAGCGTCAACAATCTTGCTCATGACTTCACCGTAAAACGCTCGAAAGTTTTTTTGGAACTGGGGGATTCGCAATTCAGCGCGAATTCTCGCCCCGCGACTTCATCAAGGCGCTCTGCATCCGCCATGATAAGCGGCTCGAAGAACCGCTTGGTGGACGCAATTGCCTCAGGCGGCACCGCAGCGAGCTGATTGGCGACATCAACCGCATTTGAAAGCGCCGCGCCTGGCTCAGCCAAATCATCGACAAGACCGATCCGCTCGGCTTCGATGGCATCGATGGGTTTGGCGCCCCATGTCAGCCGCCGCGCGCGCACCGGCCCTACCCGCGCGGTGAGCGCCATCAAACCCCATGGCGGCAGCCAGCCATTTGGGGCTTCAGGCAAATGCCAGCGCGCATTCGATGCGCTCACGACGATGTCGCACGAGGCGGCAAGAATGAATCCACCGCCGAGAGCGTAGCCCTCTACTGCCGCGATCACCGGCTTTGCCCGGTAGCCAATCGCACGGGCAAAGGCCGCTGTCACAGCTTCATGATGGCACATGTCCGCGATTGACAATCCGGCCAGTTCTTTCAGATCACTGCCTGCACAAAACGCAGGGGCCGCACCTGTCAGAACGATCGAACGCACATCTTTGTTGCGCTCGGCCCCGGCCAGAGCGGAGCCAAGCTGCGCCATCAGCTCTGAGCCCAGCGCATTGCGGCGCTGGGGCCGATCGATTGTCACGACCGCTACCGCACCATGTAACTCGGACGTTATCATTCTAGATATCCTATTGGCCGATGCGTGCGCCGTCGGCGTTCACGGCAGCGCGGACATCCTCTCCGCGGATTTCACGGGGGGTGAGGTTGTTCCGGATGGCCATGACCGCGGCATGCCCTATAGCGTGACCGTAAGCGAAACATTGCGCGGTCACCCTCGCCGACGCTACGGCCTCGTGTTCCGCCGAAAGACAGCGGCCCGCAACAAGCAGTCCTTCGCCCCCCTCCGGGACAAAGCATCCGTAAGGCACCTCGTAATAATCATTGAGCAGCCATTCAACCTTCGGCTTTTCACCCGAGTGAAGCTCGATAGGCCACGGCGAAACGGCGATGCCGTCGGCGAACTTCGTTCCCTGCACGACATCGGAGTTCATCAGACGTTTGACGCCCGATACTTGGCGCGTCTGGCGCACCCCGACCTGCACGCCGGTATCGTTCAGGAAGGAATTCTCGCAACCGACAAGATTCTCCTGGAAGAACCTTGCATACTGCCGTGCCTGCAGTCGTCCTTCGATCTCCGCATCGGTAAAATCTCGGGCATACAGCGTATTCAGCTCCCGGCCGTCGGAGCCGATCACACGAGTGCAATTACAAAGAAGTTCGTTTGGACGCGTCGTTGCAAATAGCCATATTTTTGCACGAGGCAGCACATAGTCGCCCGCATTGTGCTTGGAGCGGATCATCGCGGAGATTTTCTCCGGCATGATGGTATCCGTGCCGTATTCACCAATGAAGCGATCGACATCCACTCCCATGATCCGGAAGATCATTGTGGGGTTCTGCACCCGGCCTTGATCACCAACAAAATTGGGCAATCCAGCCATTGCCACGACATCCGCATCGCCACTGGCATCGATCACAATTTTCGCACGCGCGTCGATCGGACCCTGTTTGGTCCAGACCTTCAGACCAGCAACACGGTCTCCATCCATATGGACCCCGGTCGCAACCGCATGAAAGACAATATCAACGCCCGCCTCGCGCAGCATGGCATCGGCGGCTTCGCGCCAAACATGCGGGTCATGCACTCTCGCCCAGGTTTTCCCGTACAAAACCGGATCAGCGAGACCACCCATTGCCTCTAATCGCCGACAAAATTCATCGGCAAAGCCAAAGACAACTTGCTTAGGCCCTCCGGCCAGGTTCTCGGTCGCTTCATAAAGACCGCATACTGTCCCTGACAGGCCGGCAACAGCACCGCCCCCGCAGAACCCATAGCGCTCGATCAAAGTCACCTTAAGTCCTTGTCGGGCCGCCGATACTGCGGCCGCGACTCCGGCCGCACCTCCGCCTACTACGACGACGTCCGTATCGATCCGAACGGAATTACGACTGTCCAAGGATTGCCTCTGATATCTTAGTGATGCACTATTGGTATGTTATAGTACTGAGGCCTGTTCAGCGCAACCGGCTTGATATGTTCAGGGGACGATCTTTGAAAATTGCAGCGCAGCCATTCGACACCGACCCATTTGTGCCGGCTACCAAAAGCGTTCTAAGTTGAAGATAGATGCCAGGCCCAGCTCGATCATCCACGGCGGTCGTGATGCAGCCCTGTTGCGCCAGATGCTGGGCATACAGGTCCGCGACCTGCCCCCTTACGTAAACGGATTCGGATCTACCCAGGAATTCGCGCCGCCTTTCGCTGATGACGCCGTTGGTCATTTCGGTCCCCCCTTCGAGTCTCCTCTCGGCAAGGAGCTTCGAGACCTGATCCGCAATCTCCACGTTGTTCAGGTCCGACATCAGGAAGTGTGTGTGTTGCCGGGAATGGCGATGACGGGCAGATGCACCAGCCGGCGTCGCCGCCGTGCTTGTTGATGGCTTCGACCCAGAGCTTCGCCATGGCCAATCGCACCCGCCAATTGTCCGCGCCGTAGCGTGCAGTCGGCATCGTGGGATATTATCGCCGCAACCCGGTTGCCCGCGTCGGATCAAAAGGAGGCATGTGCACAATGTCCGCTGGCGGTGGGATTTAACGAACAGCGCGGACGCGGGGCCCGTTCCGGCGTGCCTTCTCGACACTCAGATTGAACGACAACATAAAATGCCGTTACTCAGTTCCGCTGCATCACATGCCAAGTGCTCGCCCGTCGCTGCGCGGATCGTGCGCTACGGATCGCGCCGGGATGTCCTGCCAGAGGACTCTGGGCGGGAATCGGACTCATTTCGTGGCCGCGTTCAGCGAGTTTCTTGAACACCTCTTCGCCCGCGTCCTTCTCCAGTTTCAGGCTGTCGCGTGAATCGGAGAACGTCTTCCGAGCAGGAAGCGCGGCCGCGAAAGCGCCGTGAGCGGGTCCATGTTGTAGTCGATGAGCCGCGTGAGCACGGCAGCGAGCGGCTGACCGTCGGCGCCCTGCGTTCCATACAGAAGATGAGGCCGTCCCTGCTTGAGATACATGCCCGGATTGAGCGTGTGGAACGGGCGCTTGACTGCGCATATTTCCCGTGGCGCGGAACCACGTCACGGATTCCGTACGATATGCGTGCCGGTCTCGCCGCGAAGCGCAGGTATCGCGTGATCGAGATGACTGATGATGGCGCGCTTACCACCTCCTTCGATAAAACGGATCGCCGCATCGATCTTCGGTCCCATGCTGCCGGGCGGAAAATGTCCCTCCCGGTGATAGGCCTTGATCTCGTCGAGGGTCACCTCCGCAAGCTCTTTCTGGTTGGGCTTACCGAAATTGATGGCGACACGCGGCACCGCCGTAAGGATCAGCAACTCGTCGATGTCGAGCACGTTGGCGATGTGTGCTGACGTCAGGTCCTTGTCGATGACCGCAGGCACACCGGTGCGCACGCCCTTCGCATCGCGGATCACCGGCATGCCGCCCCCGCCGCCGGCAATGACGATCGTACCTCGCTTGACCAGTGCATCGACCAGCGAGATATCGCAGACATGCTTTGGTTTCGGCGACGGCACGACATGACGCCAGCCGCGGCCCGAATCCTCACGCATCGCCCAGTTGAGCTCCTTGCTGATGTTCTTGGCTTCCTCTTCCGTAAAGAACGGCCCGACGAACTTGGTCGGGTTACGGAAGGCAGGATCGTCGGCATCGACTTCGACCTGAGTAAGGAGACTTGCGACGTGCCGCTGATTGCCTTGTTCCCGCAGCGCGTTCTCGATCGCCTGCATGAGCAGATAACCGATGCCGCCCTGACTGTGCGCCACACAGATGTCCATCGACATGGGCGGAATACGGCTCATGGTCAGCATCTGGCGCATCATGATCTTGCCGACCACGGGACCATTGCCGTGCGTGATCACCAGTTCGTTGTCGATCTGGGCAAGCGGCAACAGCGCTTCCGCGGTTTGCTGCGCGACGGACTTTTGCTCTTCGGAGGTCCCGCTGATGTCTTCCGGGTGAACAGCGTTGCCGCCGATCGCAATCACGAGGCGGCGCGGAACTTCACTAAGTGTTCGCATAACGGTTCACCTTCATGTCAGTGGCCGCGAGGGCCAGCACGAGTTCGCATGCCTGTGCATTCGATGGCGCGACCATAACGCCCGCCTCTTCCAGACGCCGGGCCTGCGCGGAGCGGACCTGCCGATCGAGTTCGGTGCCCGTCACTGAAGCGACAATGAAGGGCGCATTGTCAGCGCGGTCTGCCACGATCTCCGCCAAATGCGCGGCGGGATCAGCATGCGCGCCGTAACCAATCACGAGATCGACGAGAATGACCGCAACCTCGGGATCGATCAGCGCCGCGCGCAATGCATCGTCGCGCACCGACGGATCGATCATGGGATGCGGCCGGCCTTGGGTATATTCGTCGGCACCCAGGTCGATAATCCGATCTCGACCCACGCTCTCCGGTGCATCGAGATAGGGAACGTTGGGAATTGCTGCGTTCGACGCTACCTTGCGGCCGCCTGCTCCGAGGATCACCTGCGCTTCCGCACAGAGTGTTCCTCCGGCAAACAGTCCCTCGATCCGGCGCTCGCCTCTGCGCCTAGGCAGGCGCGTGGCCAGTTTCGTGACGTTGAAGCTGCCGCCAATGGTCCGGCCTCCGAGCGCGAGTTCCGCCGCGTCCTTGAGGGTGCGGGCAAACTTCGCATTCGGCGGAAGCTCAGCCGAAGCTGCGCCGATGAAGCACACCGTGTAGGGCTTTGGACTTCTGGCAATACGCGCGATCACAGCTTTCGCAACATCCGGATGCGGTGGCTTGGAAATCAGCACCACGCGTTCCGTTTCCGGATCAGCGTCCAGCGCGTCCATCGCCATCAGCGTCGTGATGCCGCCGATTTCCTTTTTCAGGTCTCGGCCGCCCACACCGATCGCATGGGAGATGCCCTCGCCCGCTTCGGAGATGAGACACGAGACTTCCTGCGTGCCGGTTCCGGACGCGCCGATGATACCGATCTTGCCGCGCTTCAGCTTGTTGGCAAATGCCAGCGGCGCGCCGCCGATAATGGCCGTACCGCAGTCCGGTCCCATCATCAGCAGACCTAACTCCCGCGCATGCTGCTTGAGCGACAACTCATCAGCGATCGAGACGTTGTCACTGAACATCAAAACGTGGAGTCCGCGATTGAGTGCCTTGCGTGCTTCCGCCGCGGCGAATTCACCCGGAACGGATATCAGAGCCAGATTAGCGTCAGGCGCGGCCTTGACCGCGGCGCCGATGCTGCGCGGCCGCCATGCGGCTTCTCCCGAACTCTGTGTCTTCGGCTTGTCGAGCGCCTTGAGCGCATCGCCGAGCGCCGCCCGCGCGGCCTGTTCGCTCTCGGCCTTGACCGCCAGGATCAGATCATTGCCTTGCGCAGCGACATCGCCATCAAGCAATCCCGCGTTGCGCATAATGGCGACGTTGGACGGCGTCCCCATCATCAGCGCGGCTTCGAGAATGCCAGGCGCCGACGCGATCTCACGGGACAGTCGCATCAGCGCGACGGAATCCAGATAGAAACCTTTTCGAATCTCATTCAGAACGAACGCGCTCATGATACCCCCAGGTCTTTCGCAATGGCTCGGACGGCTTGCTGGAAGCAGGCCATCGGCGCCTTCACCACGCCGGCGCCCACCTGCCCGATCCCGGGCTCACGATGTGCGATGCCAGTATTGATCACCGGCGCTAATCCGGTTTCGACCACCAGCCGCACGTCAATTCCGGTTGGAACGCCAGCGAAGTCGAGCGCTGCGATCGTCCATTCAGGATTTTGGCCAACGGTAATCTCACCCATCGCCCGGGTGAAGTTTCCCGCGGAGGACGGCGCACCGGCGCCGATGAATCCGGCAACGGCGGGCGACGCAGCCATGGCGAAACCGCCGAGACCGATTGTCTCGACAATAGCGGAGTCGCCCATGTCGGGGTTGGCGTCCTTTTCTGAATAGCCTGCGAAGTAGAGCCCCTCCGGCATCTCGACCGGCGCGGTGAACCACTGGTCACCCAAGCCGCTGACGCGCACGCCGAAGTCGGTGCCGTTGCGGCACATGGCGGTAACGATGGTCGAACCGCGAATGCCCCTCGCCGGATCGGTCATCGCCTTGCCCATCGCCATCGCGATGTTGAGAAAGAACTGATCGTTCTGCGCAATGAACGCGATGCAATCGGCGAGAACTTCGTTGTCGGTCGACGTTCGCGCCATCGACGGTCCCACCTCTCTCAGAAACACACTCGAGCAGGCGAGATTGCGCTGGTGCATCTCATCGCCCATCGAAAGACCGCGCGCGATGATCGACTTGAGTTCAATGCCACCGCGCGCCCGGATCGCCTTGGCGAGGACCGGCCCAAACACGTCCCGCAACCAGGCCAGACGCGCCAACACACTCGCGTCATTCCCACCGAAACGCATCACCTTTCCGAGCCCTTCGTTGATGGCGCAGTAGGCGCGGTTCGAGAACCTGGAGTTTTCGACGACAAAAAGCGGCATCGAGACGGTCGTCATTCCAGTCATTGGACCGACCGCCCCGAAATGATGGTTCGGATGAAATTCAATACCGCCGCTTGCTGCCAATTCAGTGGCGGCATCGAGATCGGGCGCCCAACCTTCAAAGACGGCCGCGCCGGCGACCGCACCGCGCATCGGACCGCACATCTTGTCCCAAGTGATCGGCGGTCCGGCATGAAGAACCATCCGGTCCTTCAATCCCTTCAACACCTCCCGCGCCGGAACGATGTCGATTAGCTTCGGCTCGCCTTCCAAAATGCGCGCCAGCGCCTGCTTGTTTGCTTCTTCGATCAATTTCATGAATGCCTCCTCATACGCCGAGCTTTGCGAGCAGCGCGGCCATCTCAGGATCGCCGCCGGCGGGTGGCGACCAGTCGACATGAATGACCTCGATGTCGCAGTCGCGCAGATCCTTCACGAAGCCTTCAAGTCCGACGTTCACGACTTTCACGTCGCTCGTCAGCAAGGCTTGGTACGGCGTGTCTTTCTCAGTTGCCACGAACGTCATTCCTCCACTCTTTATCGACGATTTAAGATTAGTAAGAAAATTCTTACTTTGTCAATTGTCGATGCAAGCATGCTCAATAGATGCAGCGAAAATCATGGTGTGAGTGAAGGGTCGCAGCAGCAATGCACTGCACGCCGCTCGTCGCGGCTGAACGATGCTGAAACAGCATCAAGACGCCGCGCGATCGGCATACGAGACTAGCTCTCACCAGCCACACCGACGTCGCGCTGCAAATCGCAGCTATCGCGCAGCGACCACGCCATCGCTGCGGGGATCGCTTGCGCCTTCGAGCAATCCGTCTGGATGCCAGACGATTGCGCCTGCGTGCCCCATGAATTCCTCGAACGCGCCCACAACCTGGACATCGTGTCCGAGACTGCGCAGGGCCTCGATCGTTCCGGGATCGAAACGGGATTCGATTTTGAGGTTGTTGTTTTCCTCACCCCAGGTTCGGCCCAGCAGCCAGCGCGGAGCGGTGACCGTCGACTGGAGATCTTGGCCGTGCAGCGCATAACGCGAGAAAATCGCGGCCTGCGTTTGAGGTTGTCCCTCACCGCCCATCGTGCCGTAAGACATCAGGCGGCCGTCGCTCAGTTCCGCCATCGCAGGCTGAATGGTGTGGAATGGAAGCCGCGACGGCTCCAGCAGGTTGGTGTCGCCCTCGGATAAGCTGAAGCTTGTTCCGCGATTTTGCCAGGTCACGCCGGTTTGCGGAAGAACGACGCCCGAACCGAACTCCCAATAGATGCTCTGAATGAAGCTGACGCTGAGACCGCTGCGATCGGTTGCGGCGAGCCACACCGTGTCGCCCTGCTTTGACGGATCCGGCCACGGCGCAGCACGCCCTGTCGAAACAGTTTTGTCGAGAGCAACGAGCGATTCCGCGGTCAGGAAGTCGGCCGCAGCACGCTCCATGTAGTCAGGATCCGTCACGTGCCGATTGCGGACACGGAACGCGGCCTTGGTGCATTCAACCAGCCGGTGAAGATGATCGATGCCATCGGCCACATTGGCGATGCGCCGTGCGTAAAGCCCAAGGATCAAAAGCGACGCAAGACCCTGCGTCGGCGGCGGCATATTGAAAACCTTGTGGCCGGCCACATCCAGCGACAATGGTGTCACGAGCGTAGCTTGATGGCGCTCGAGATCGGCCAGACGAACCGGACTGCCGGCCTTTTCAAGATCCGCGGCCATCGATCGGGCGAGATCACCGCGATAGAAATCCGACAGGCCCGCTTGCGACAGACGCGCGAGCGTATCGGCCACGCGAGGCTGCCGCAGCTTTGAACCGATAGCGAGCGGAGCGCCATTTGGCAAATAGACATCGGCAAAGCCCGGCACATCCTGCAACTCCGGGCGCTTCTTCTTGATGTTCTCATGAAGGGTTTGCGGAACCGGCACCCCTTCCCATGCATAACGGATCGCGTCCTGAAGAAGCCGCGACATCGGCAATCGGCCGCCATGCTGCCGGCGGCTGAGATTTTGCGCTTTCTCCCAGCCATCCACGGTGCCTGCAACCGTCAACGCCGCCAGCGGACCGCGTCCGGGAATGGCTGTGCATCCGCGATCCCGATACCAGTTGCGATCGGCAGCCATCGCGGAGCGCCCGCATGCCTGAATTCCGATCGGTGCCGATCCCGGCTTGCCGATCAGCCAGAAACTATCGCCGCCGAGACCGTTCATGTGCGGATAGACGACAGCGATTGCCGCAGCCGAGGCGATCATTGCTTCAATCGCATTGCCGCCGTCCGACAGAACGGAAAGACCAGCCTGGGCCGCGAGGTGATGCGGCGCCGTAACCATGCCTCGATAGCTTCTCTTCGTCTGCAACATCAGAACGCTCCGGAGAAAAATAAGTAATAATGTTTTTACTTATATATCGTCAAGAGCCTTTTGTGAGCGAACCGCACCACAATCGACGTGCGATTGCGTGGTGCCGCATCGAAAAAATACATAGACGGCGAGAGCAGCACGCAGCAGAGAAAGAACTGCTCCGGGCCTGCACCCGGAGCAGCCAAGTTGGGAGAAAGTTGCCGGAATTTGGTGCTGTTAGATGTTGAAAACTGAAGCCCGTTCTTCATTGCCGGCGAAATGCCGCCCGACGGCTCGTAGCGCAACCAGGGCACCTGCAAAACCATCCCTGCCCGAGCTGTGACCGATCGCCGATACGGCAGCCAAGACCTGCTCCACGCGACTGATGTCGCCTTTTATCGTCGCCTGAATTGCAGCATGCATCGCGGCAGCTCCATAACCCAGCGCCGCTGTGCGCAGATGTATCGCGCTGATGTCGTTGGTACGATGAAGGTGATCGCGGCAGGCGCTCCACAGCAGATCCTGCACCTTCGACAGATCGAGTGCCGCCAACGCGATGAGCGCGCCTCCGAGCAAATCGTCGCCCGACGGTGTCAGACCGGGTCCCAGACCGATCAGCGTCGCAAGCTCTGCGCTATCCGTTGACGACGGAGCGCATCCATCGAGCGCATTCGTGATGACGCGATCAAGAGCCGCAATTCCCGGTGCGGCGGCAGCAATAAGTGGCGTGAATGTCACGGGAGGCTGCACACATCCCGCAGCCGCCAATCCCTCCTCCGCCGGTCCTAAACGAAAAGACTCTTCAACAGCGCTGAGTCCAAGCCGCAACTCTGCAAACGTCCAGCTTACCGGCAATTCTGGCCTCCAGATCGACGCATCGCCGAATGTCGCAAATGGCTTATTGTCGACCCAGAGAGTTGAACCGGTCACCGCGATTGCGGCCCCTATCTCTGGCCAGCAAAGCGGCCGGCGCTCATACAAGACATGCAGCGGACCAGAGCCGAGATGCGGGAGACCGACGCAGATCCACCGATCCCCAAGCGCGGCATAAAATGAACTCTCGAAAACAGCGGCAATTCGCCCCTCGCTTTCGCTAAGGAGAACCTTCTCGGCGAGAAAGCCAAGCTCGATAATGGCCGGCGACGGCCGGCTCGCGGCTCGCTCCGACTGTGACACCGACGTCCGTATTCGATCCGCAATTGCCATATCTAATTCTCAGGCGGCCACGCCCTGCAAGCATATAAGTAATAATATTCTTACTTATCGATGTCAAACAGTAAGCCGCAGCCGCGTCCAGTCGCCCGGCAGCGTCAAGGCATGATCGAGAATGGGGTCGCCTGCGGCGCGCGCCCGCAGAAGGCGCCGATAATAACGGGTTAGACGAGGTGGGACGCCTTCCCCTGCACAGGCGACAGTTTCGGCGAGGGAACCTTCTTCCCGTCCTTGCGCAAGGCATTGGAGACCGTCAACCATGTCATGATCACATCGTGAGTATGCATGCGGCGATCTTCAAGCCATTTCGGATCGCCCAGTTCCTTGTCGAACATTAGCGACAGCGTGTGCCGGTTCGACACATGGAAGTAACTGAATGCTGTAATCGTCACGTAGAGCTGGATCGGGTCCACCCCGCTGCGGAAAATGCCAGCCACCACGCCACGCCGCAGGATATTCTCGATGTTGGATACAAGCGGCATCGTGAGCGCAGCGATCTTGCGGGATTTGCGAAGATACTTTCCGCGTTGCAGATTCTCCGTGTTGATCATCGCGATGTAGTCTTGGTGATTCTGGAAGAACGTGAACGTAAAATCGACCAGTTCGCGCAGAGCTGCCGCGGGATCGAGGCTATCGAGATTAAGCTGTTGTTCGGCGGCGCGGATATCCGTGTAGACGTGTTCCAGAGCAGCCAGATAAAGGCCGTCCTTGTCGCCGAAATAGTGATACAGCAGGCGCATGTTGGCCTTCGCGCGGTGTGCAATCGCGTCGACACGGGCACCGCCAAGTCCATTGCGGCAGAACTCATAAGTCGCAGCCCGCAAAATCGATTCCTTAGTGAGGGCGGAATCCCGCTTACGCTTGCCTCCAGCGGCTTTCTTTCGCGCGGGCTGCTTCTTTACTGACGTCTCGTTCATTCGTGCACCTGGTCAACACCGTTGAAAGCATTTGGTGACTTTGAAATGGTGACTTTAATATCGTTGCCGTTACCGGCGAGTCATTCGACATTCTGCGGGCAATACCGGTCCTAGTTACCACATCGCCGCTACCGCAATCAAATGACGAGATAGACCGTCTGCACCAGATGGATGGCCCATTAGCCAATGCGCTTGCTCAATGCGCATTGGAGATCATCGCACCGTTGCGGGCGACCATGCGGCCGGCCTTATAGACGTCACGGCACTTCGGCCGCGCGATAACCGCCTCTTGAACGTGCTGCGCATCGATCACCAGAAAGTCCGCAGGACCGCCTGCCGCAAGACCATACCCCTTGATATTGAGGGCGCGCGCCGCCTGTGACGTCACCATATCAAATGCGAGCGCGAGTTCCGCGTCGGTATTGAAACCCGAGCGATATCCCACAATCATTGCCCGTTCGAGCAGATCGCCGTCTCCATAGGGCCACCAAGAATCGCGGATGTTGTCATTGCCCGCGAAGACATTTACGCCGGCTTCGTGAAGCAGCAGGACCGGTGGAAAGGCGTGGGCGCCGGGCGCATTCGTCAGAATCGAGACCCCCGCCTCTGCGAGCCGATTCGCCGCTCGCTGCGCGACGTCGCGCGGAACCTGACCCAGCGCATAAGCATGACTGATCGTCACTTTGCCGCCAAGCCCAAGTGCTTTCGTGCGCTGTGCGATCTCCTCAATTTCGAACACACCGAGCAGATCGCCATCGTGCAGATGGATATCGATGCCGACGCCATGCCGTTCCGCGACGTCGAAGATAGCGTCGAGATGCCCCGCGATATCGCCGTCGTAACCAGCCGGGTCGAGACCACCTACAAGATCGGCGCCGTTGCGGACGGCCTCGTCAAGTAATTCGCGCGTGCCGGGCGCGGTCACGATGCCGCTTTGCGGAAAGGCGACGATCTGGATCGATACCTTGTCGCGATGCGCGTCCCGCACCGCCAACACCTGTTCAAGATTCCGCAACCCGATCTGCGGATCGATATCGACATGGCTGCGCATGTGGGTCGTGCCCTGTGAAACGCAGAGTTCGATCAAGCCAGCGGCGCGTACGGGAATCGGCTTCGCCTTGGCAAGCGCCTGCTTCTCGAATTCGACCCGTTCGCGGACATTGAAACCTGCGGTGCACGGCCGGTGCGGCTTCCACTCGTCGCCGATGAAGCCCTTGTCGAGATGGATATGACCGTCGACCAGACCCGGCAGCACGAGGCGATGGTTGAGATCGGAACTTTCACGCGCTGTAACGCGCAGACCGGCTGCGATAGCAGCAATACGCCCGTTCTTCACGGCAATATCGGCGGTTCGACCATCAGGCAGTCGTGCATTTTGAAACAGCGTGTCGATGTCAGTCAATTGAAGTCTCCAAATCTGTAGGCAAGCGAATGCATGGTCAGTCGGCCGCACTACAGCGCCGCGTTATGACTGGATGATTCCTTCCGGGAGCGTCCGGCAATAATCGGCGATACCTCCAGCCGTGGTGATCCAGATGTCGCTGCGTTTCGCAACGATGGCTTGCAACGCGCGCCGGAGCGATCGCAGGCGGTATGGCTGGCCTACAAGATAAGGATGCAGCGCGATGCCCATCACGAGAGACTGCTTCGTCGACTGCTCCAGCATCTCCTCGAAGTTGTCGACGATCATGTTCGCAAACTGCTCGCCCGAATCCTTTCGGCCTACGATGGCAGGAATATCGTTCATTTCCTGTGGATAGGGCACGGACAGAATTTTCCCGCCATTGCGGGTTGAAAACCAGATCGGCTGATCGTCCATGCACCAGTCGAGCAGATAGCCGTAACCGGCTTCGGCCAACAAATCCGGCGTGAGGTGGGATTGCGAAATCCACGGTCCGAGCCAACCTGCCGGCTGGCGCCCCTCGGCATCGCCGATCACCGCAGTGCACTCTGCGATCAATTGCTGTTCTTCCGCTTCAAGCAGGATGCCCTGCCGTTCGGAATTCGTGCGCCCGTGGCCGACAACCTCGGATCCGCGTTTCCGAAAAGCTTCCATCACTTCCGGGCAGTAGTGGTAGATGCTGCTATTCGCGAGCACTGATACGGGCAGCGACAACTCATCGAAGAGATCGATCAACCGCCAGACACCGACCCGGTTGCCGTAGTCGCGCCATGCATAATTCAGAACGTCCGGATGCGGCCCGCCAGGACACAACTCTGCGCCCAGCCCATCTCCGAATGAAAAATGCTCAAGATTCAGACCGATATAGACAGCAAGGCGTTTACCGTCGGGCCAACTAAAATCGGGCCGGTTGACGATCGCGCTGTAGCCATACCGCCCGTGCGAAGGAACCTCGAGATTCTTCCTTGCCGGCGAACGCAACTGATTTTTCGGACTGCTCGAAGCGTCGGCAACTGCCGCAGATCTGGGCACATTTTGCTCCTCTTTTGGAGTGGACGTTTTCTCGACCATCCCGAAAACTCCTTCAAAGTAATTATGGCCGCTTGACATTTCGACTATAGTTGAAGAAAGTTTTTACTTCCGTCAAGTTCGCAAAACGATGAGCGGCGGAAATGCTGGCGAGTTCGCTCTCGATACGCAGAGTGACCGCCTTATTGGGAGGAATAACAGAATGCGCTACAATTCGACATCATCGAACCGTGCCTTTCCTCGTCTTTCGTTCCGGCAAGGCATGATAGGCGCGGCCTTCGCGGCAACACTGGCCGTTTCACCAGCTCACGCCGCTGACCCTATCAAGATTGGTCTCGTCACTGCCCTTTCAGGCCAATCGGCACGAGCTGGCGAAGCTCTGACTCGTGGAGCCACCATCGCCATCGAAGAGATTAACGCCAAGGGCGGCGTTCTCGGCCGGCCACTTGAACTCGTTCGCCGCGATGACGAAAGCAATCCGGCGAAAGGACTCATTGCCGCACGCGAATTGATCCAGCGTGAGAAGGTCTCAGCCCTGCTCGGCGGCCTCGACACGCCGGTCGCACTCGCGATCGTGCCGTTCGTCAACAACGCCAAGATGCCCTTCGTCGTGCCATGGGCTGCGGGCACCAACATCACGCAGAACGGCGCCGCCGACAACTTCGTGTTCCGTGTCTCGGCGATGGATGATGAAGTCGACAAGGCCATCGTCCAATTCGCCCGCAAGACCTACGACACCAAAAAACCCGGTCTGATCCTGGTCAACAATCCATGGGGCGAGTCGAACGAGCATGGCCTCAAGGCGGCCATGAAAGCATCTGGCACAGAGCCCGCCGGCATCGAGAAATTCGAAGGCAACGACGTCGATGTCGTGCCGCAGCTTTCACGATTGAAGCAGGCAGGCGCCGATACGTTGTTCCTGGTCGGCAACGTCGGCCCCGCTTCGCAGGTGGTGAAGTCACTCGACCGAATGGGCTGGGCTCCGCCGATCGTTTCGCATTGGGGTCCCGCCGGCGGCCGCTTCACTGAACTTGCAGGCCCTAACGCCAAGAACGTGATTTTCGTCCAGACCTACAGCTTCTTCGGCGACCTCTCGCCTGTCGGCAAGAAAGTCATCGCGGCACTGCAGGCGAAGTATCCTGACATCAAGGGTCCGGCTGACATTACCCCTGCCGTCGGCGTTGCCAACGCCTACGACTCCGTCCTCGTCATTGCGAAGGCAATCGAGAAGGCCGGCAAGGCAGAACCCGTCGCAATTCGTGACGGCCTCTACACAATCGACCGAGTCGATGGCCTGATCAAAACATATGAGAAGCCGTTCACGAAGACAAAGCACGACGCGCTCACGGAGAGCGACTACATCTGGACGCGCTTCGAGGACAACCACATCCTGCCGTTTGTGAAGAAGTAACCGGCTCGTTAGCCGATAACCAAGGCGCTCAGCACATGTCACTTCTTCCTGCGATCATCACAGGATTGGCGCTCGGCAGCATGTATGGGCTGCTCGCGCTTGGCTTCCATGTCACCTACGCCGTATCCGGCACCGTGAATTTCTCCCAGGGCAGTTCGATGACCCTGGGAGCCGTGGCCGGATACTTTTTTCTTGTCCTGTGGGGCTGGCCGGGCGCACTTGGAATTCCGGCCGTGCTCGCGATCTGCGCTCTGTATGGCCTCATCATCGAACGTTACGCCGTGCGCCCGTTCGTGCAGCGTGGATCGGACAACTGGCTGATGGCGACTGTCGCCGTCGGCATCATCGTCGATAACCTGATGCTGTTTGTGTTCGGCAAGGAGCCTCGCGGTTTCCCGTCGATGCTCGCGGTGAAGCCCATCCAGATCGTCGAAGGAGCGGGCGTCTATCCGCTTCAGCTACTGATCCCGGTCATCGGCCTTCTGCTGGCAACGGCTCTCCATCTTTTCACCCGCCGTACACGCCACGGCGTCGCTATGCTTGCCGTCGTGCAAAATCCAAATGCAGCGCGCCTGATGGGCATCGATGTCGGCCGCGCCATCGCTGCAAGCTACGCGGTGTCGGCAGTTCTCGCCGGGATCGCCGCCCTCCTGATCGCGCCGCTATTCAACGTCTCTTCGGAAATGGGCACACTGTTCGGCATCAAGGCATTTGCCGCCGCGATTATCGGCGGCCTAGGTAGCGCATGGGGCGTGATGCTGGCTGGACTCTGTCTCGGTCTCATCGAGGTGTTCGCCACCAGCTATCTCGGCTCGGTTTACACCCAGATCATCACATTCGCTTCCGTCATCGTGATTCTCGTAGTTCTGCCTCACGGGCTGCTCGGCCGCGCTGGAGTGAAAAAGGTATGACTTCCCGCACGTCTCTTCTCATCGGCTGCGCCGTACTTGCGATCACTCTTGGCTATACCGCCCTCGCCGACAGCTACGCGGTGTTTCTCATCGCGACGATCGCACTAACCGCAATTGCCTGCATTGGCCTGAATGTCCTGCTCGGACTCGCGGGCCAGATCTCGCTCGGGCACATCGGTTTCATGGCTATTGGCGCCTACACCACGGTGCTTCTGATGGAAAAAGCGGGTTGGCCATATCTAGCGGCTACCGGCGCAGGCATCGTCCTTGTCAGCATCATCGGCGGTCTTCTTGCTATGCCCGCGCTACGCGTCCGGGGCCCGTATCTGGCCATGGTCACGATCGCGTTCGGCTTCATCGTCGAACACGGCACCATCGAATGGCGCGATCTCACCGGCGGCGGCAACGGCCTCGTCCTTACCGTTCCGCCGAGCATTTTCGGCGTGCCGTTGTCGGAACGCGGCCTCGCGATCGCCAGCGTCATCCTGATGTTCGCCGGCGTCGTCCTGTTCGATCGGCTGAAGCGCAGCGGCTGGGGCTATGCCATGCGCGCCGCTCGCGATTCCGAGGTTGCGACACGCTCGGTCGGTATCGATCTCGTCCGCGTGCGCACTATGGCCTTTGTCATTTCCGCGGCGGCCATGGCGCTGGCAGGATCGTTGTTCGCTCCGCTTCAGGGGTACATCAGCCCAAGTTCATTCCCATTCCTGCAATCGATCCTGCTGCTGTTCGGCGTCATGATCGGCGGAGCCGGATCGGCGCTCGGCCCGGTCATCGGTGCAGCGCTTGTCGTGCTGTTGCCGGAGCTTCTGTCGGATCTGGCGGAGTATCGCCTGCTCGCGTTTGGTCTTTTGCTGTTCGCTGTGCTGCGCGTCGCTCCAAACGGGGTTGCAGGCCTTGTCGGACAGCTCATCGCAAAATTCTTTCCAGCGTCACGGCTGCAATCCGAAACGGAAGCCGTGTCCGCAATCGGCGAACCGGGCGCCGGGCTTCGTGTGGAAACCAACAGCGTTCCTCCGCTCGACGTGACGGATCTCTCGATTGCATTTGGTGGTGTGCGCGCGGTGCAGAACGTGACATTTACGGCACAGCCTGGTCACGTTACGAGCGTGATCGGTCCCAACGGCGCCGGCAAGACGAGCGCTCTCAACCTGCTCTGCGGGTTTTATCGGCCGAGCTCAGGGACGGTAAAGCTCGGCGATCGTGACCTGACCGGCCTGCCGTCGCATGTCCTCGCCCGCGCTGGCGTGGCCCGAACATTTCAGACCACGCAACTGTTCGGATCACTCACCATTATCGAGAACACGCTTCTGGCGGAAACCGCGGGTAAGCTCGGCGGCATCGTCTCGCCGCTGCGCAACCCGGATACGGAGCGTTTCGCACGATCGCTGCTGCGGTTCGCCGGTGTCGACGGCGACCTCGACCGGCCGGCGGAATCCCTGCCGCATGGCGAGAAGCGTCTGGTCGAAATCGCGCGCGCGTTGGCGTTGCGGCCAAAAGTTCTGCTTCTTGACGAGCCCGCCGCAGGCCTGTCGAAAGGCGACAAGCAGCGCTTAGCGACGCTCCTGCGCCGCATCGCAGACCTCGGTGTCGCCGTGATCATTGTCGAGCACGACATGCCAATGATCATGTCGCTGAGCGATCACATCGTGGTGCTCGATGGTGGCAAGCGCATCGCCATCGGCGGGCCTGCGGCCATCCGGAACGATCCGCTGGTTCGGAAAGCCTATCTTGGCGACGCTACGGCAAGCGAACAGCACCACCGTCCCGCACGTCAGACCGGACAGGAAACCGTGCTCGATATTAAGAAGCTTAATGCGTTCTACGGTCTGTCGCAGGCGCTCGAAAACATCGATGTTGTTGTCGGAGACGGCGAAGCGATCGCGGTGCTTGGCGCAAACGGTGCCGGCAAAACTACGCTAATGCGCTCCATCGCGGGCCTCGAGCCGCCACGTGCAACCGGCGAGATTTCGCTTTCCGGCAAACGGATCGACGGCCTGCCCGCGCATGCGCGAGCCCGTATCGGAGTTGTGCTGGTGCCGGAAGGACGACAGGTATTTCCAGAACTCACCGTCCGGCAGAACCTGCAGCTTGGCGCCTATGCTCGCACGGGTATCGACCTCGATGCCGAAGTCGAAGCCATGTTGGCCCGCTTCCCGCGCTTGAACCAACGCATCGATCACCGCGCCGGTCTCCTCTCCGGTGGTGAACAGCAAATGCTGGCAGTTGCGCGCGGCCTGCTGACATCGCCGAAGGTGCTGATGCTGGATGAACCCTCGCTTGGTCTTGCTCCGCTTGTTGTCGATGAACTCTTTGCGTCGTTCGAGAGACTCCGCGTTGAAGGCATGACACTGATCGTCGTCGACCAGATGGCCGGACAAGCGCTTGCTCTGGCTGATAGGGCCTATCTCCTGGAGACGGGCGCCATTGTAAAAAGCGGCGCGGCAGAAATCATCGCGGAGGATCCCTCGCTCGAAGCCGCGTATCTGGGTGGAAATGCTCAGGCAAGCGCTGATCAAAGGACTGCGGTCGGCGCCTGATGATCCGTGAAGCTGGTACATCCAACGGGGCAATGGCTTGGTCCACAAGCAAGTGCCCTGCCCAAACCAAATCGTTTGAGCTTCCTCCTCAGCATATCGGGAGACGATCAAACAAACGATGCCAGCAAGATCGACCCCACTGTGACCTCACATTTCGACAATGTCATTCTTCGAACCCGTCATCGGACTATGCCTGTCTAGATGGCGATCGATGACGACACACAGTTCCAGCCTGGGAGTGGCACGGTTTGCGCCCATCAAATCATTGATCTCAAAGGCGCCGTCTATACTGATATTGTGATGCGAGGCGATGATCTGCGTCACCAGCCCCTCCTCGAAGAATGGCAGTAGCAGACGTTCGTAAGATACGGGCCTGTGAAGTACATCCTCGATCATAAAGATCGTATAAACTGGGCGAGCGCGGGAAATACATTCGACGTACGCCGGAATAATCATCGGGGCGAGCTGGGGGCCGAGATACTGATCGAGAGCTTGCCCCGTGCTGGCATGGCCGTAGACCGTAGCCATGTGGGTGCTTTCCCGCTCGAAGAACAGTCGTGGAGGCACCGTCTGCCGATCGACTGTAAACAGCGCCAACTTCGGTAACTCATCACCGATCCGGTCAGGCTGATAATCGACTACGCGCGGTTGCTGCTCATGCTTTGCGAACAAGCGAAGCCATTGGTTCAGCAAATCGCGCTGTTTGATTGACCGTACGATTGATGGCGTTGCGCTCTCGAACTCCATGATACCCACCTTTCGAGCCGTTCAGATTGAACAATCTGAACATTTTTGAATGCAGATCCAAGCCGCTTCAAATCGCAAGCCTGTCCAAATCTCCACTGGTAAAATGACCACAAAAACGCTAGCCAATACACTTCACGTCCGCCCAAAAAGATAACCATGATTGACGATCCCTCGCCCCCCGGAGGCCGCCTTCGCGGCTTCTCGATGTCGCTGCCGATGTCGCTCCTTCGCGCACGTGAATCGGTCATGCAACATTTTCGCGCCATGCTTCGCACATTCGGGATCACGGAACAGCAGTGGCGGGTTTTGCGGGCCTTGACGTCAAAGGAATCTGTCGAATTCTCCGAGCTTGTCGAAATGACATTTCTGCTTGGTCCGAGCATGTCACGCATCCTCAAGGAGCTTGAGAGCCGCAAGCTCATCGTTCGCCGAACACCGAACAGTGACCAGCGGCGCGTCATCGTATCCATCACCCTTCCAGGCTTACGCCTGATCGAGAACGTCGGCGTATACTCCGAATCAATCTACGCTCAGATGTCTGAGCGCTATGGTGCAAAGAAGCTATTGACCTTGCAAAACATGCTGAAGGAGCTGGAGGACGCAATGTCCAGCCCAATCTTCCAGCCGGTTTCCGCAGCCGGCAAAAAGGAAGCAAGCCGAGCCGACGGAAAGCCAAGAAAAGCACGCAAGGCGTCGGGTTAGAATCCTTGCGCTAGTGCGATAGCCCTCCCATACAAACATATTTGATCTCGATATAGCTATCGATCCCGTATCGTGATCCTTCCCTGCCGATGCCGGACTGCTTCACTCCACCGAAGGGCGCCTCGGCCGTTGAAATCGCACCTTCATTGATCCCTACGATTCCGGCATCGATACTACGAGCAAGGCGCCAAGCCCGCCCGTGATCTCGGGTGTAGACGTATGAGGCCAACCCAAACTCACTGTCGTTGGCCCGCTCGACAGCCTCGTCCTCGTGTTCGAATCTGACCAGTGCCGCAACAGGTCCAAATATCTCTTCGCGCAACAGTCTTGCAGTAGGAGGAACATCGACGAGCACGGTCGGCTCATAAAATAGACCGCCACGTGCGTGAGGCCGACCGCCGACAATTGCGCGGGCGCCTCCCCGAAGCGCATCGTCCACCAGTAGTTGCACCTTCTTGATAGCTGCTTCGCTGATGAGAGGACCTTGCTGGGCACCTCTCTCAAAACCTGAGCCAACCTTCAACTGGCTTACGGCGAGCGCCAGTTTTTCAGCGAACGCGTTGTAAATTCCGGACTGAACATAAAACCGATTGGCGCAAACGCATGTCTGTCCCGAGTTACGATACTTCGACGCAATAGCTCCGCTCGCGGCCTGATCCACATCTGCATCATCGAACACAATGAAAGGCGCATTCCCTCCAAGCTCGAGCGACACGTTCTTGATCGTATCCGAGCATTGCCGCATGATCAGCCTGCCGGTCTCGGTTGATCCTGTGAACGATATTTTCCTCACGCGGTGGTCGCTCGTCAGAATGTCGCCAATTTCCCTGGTGCGGGTCGTCGGCAGGACGTTGAGAACGCCAGGCGGAATTCCCGCCTCTTCCGCAAGGGCAGCCAACGCCAGCGCCGAAAGCGGCGTTTCGCCGGCTGGCTTCACGATCGCGGTACAGCCCGCCGCCAGAGCCGGCGCAACCTTGCGGGTGATCATGGCATTGGGAAAATTCCATGGCGTGATCGCTGCGATCACGCCGACCGGATCTTTCAGGACGACGATCTCGCGCCCCGACCTCGGTGCGGGCGTCACGTCGCCATACACGCGGCGCGCTTCCTCGGCAAACCATTCGATGAAAGATGCACCATAGACAACCTCATCGCGCGCTTCCGGAAAGGGCTTTCCTTGCTCGCGAGAGAGGATGGCTGCGAGTTCCTCCGCACGCTCCATGACAAGATCAAACCATCGGCGCAGCAGGTTCGCGCGCTCCTTCGCCGGCGTTGCCCGCCAGCCCGGAAATGCTGCCTGTGCGGCCGCGATCGCCCGCTCCGCATCATCCCGCGATAGGTCAGCCACCATCGCAACGACAGAGCCGTCGGCGGGATCTGTCACCGCGAAGGTGCCGCCATCCGCTGCGCTGACCCATTCGCCGCCGAGATAGGCACGGTCACGCAGCAGCCGCAGATCGACGCGGCGCATCATGGCGCCACGATGGGTGTCGCCAGCAGCTTGGGCTTTCTCGGTGTGGCGCCGATGAACAAGCTGCCTTCCTCGAACCATGAACGGGGAGCCGGCGCGCCCCACAGCGTTTGCCGTTGCGGATCCTTGAGATCCCATCGGATCGGCTCGTGATCCGGATCGACTGTCTGATAGTCAGAACAATAGATTTCGATGCGATGCCCGTCGGGATCACGGATATAGAGGAAAAAAGCATTCGAAATGCCGTGACGCCCCGGCCCGCGCTCGATGTTGGCCACATAACCGGATGTGGACATAACATCCAGCAGATCGATGATGTTCAGCGGCGTCGGCACCCAGAACGCCACGTGATGCAGCCGCGGGCCCATGCCGTTGGTAAAGGCGATGTCGTGCACGCCGCCTTTACGATGCATCCAGGCCGCCCAGAACTCACCGGTGTCTTTGGTATCGGTGTATTCGGTCAACCGGAAGCCGATCGAGTTATAGAAGCTCACCGCCTCGGCGACATCAGGGCTGAAGCAGTTGAAGTGGTCGATCCGCAGCGGCTTCACGCCGCGATAGAGAGCGTACTTCTGATGGATGGCCGGCAGTCGCTCCATCCGCGCGTAGAACTCGAGCGGGATACCTTGCGGGTCGCGTGTTCTGAACGTGCGCCCCTGATACGGAGTTTCGACCCAAGAGGTCGCAAGTCCTTGCGATTCAAAAAATGCCTTCGCCTGATCGAGATGCTCGTCGTTCTGAACCTTGAAGCCAAGTTCGTTGGCAACCGCCACATCGCCCTTCTCCAGCACGATGCAATGGTGGCCGCGTTCCTCCATGGCCCGCAGATAGATGCGGTTTTCGGTTTCATCCGTAACCTGCAAGCCAAGAATTTCGACGTAGAACTTACGCGATGCGCTCAAATCCGTCACCGTCAAGACAATATGACTGAGACGGACGACGTTGAACGGAGGATTCAACACACAGACAGGGATCGCCATGATTTCCTCACCTCGATATTCGTTTTTGTCTTTCAGTAGGTTTGCTTGGCTCGATCAGGCCTATGTCAGCGTTTTCAGCTTGCTCACGGCCTAGCGCTGCCTTCGATAACACCATTGCAAAGCGATCTGATCTTCCCAGCACGGCTCCGGAAATATCGCCTGGCCGTCTTGAACGAATTTTGCGAGCGGTTCATGGACTTTAGCCGAAATGACAAGTGACGCTGCCGAATGCGCCGAAATCCGCATGAATCGTATCGCCCTTCCTGGCTTCAACCGGCCGTATGAAGGATCCGGACAGAATCACCTGCCCCACTTCCAGCGAATATCCCTGCGCCGCGATTTTGTTCGCGAGCCATGCCACACCGCTGCCAGGATGGTTCAGGACTCCCGCCGCAACTCCGGTCTCCTCGATCTGCCCGTTCTTGTGGACCAGCACACCTACCCATCGCAGGTCTGTATCTGTCGGGCGAAACGGACGCCCGCCGAGCACGACGCCGGCATTCGCTGCATTGTCGGCAATGGTGTCAAAGATCTTCCGCATCGATCCTGTTTTGGGATCGACGCGCTCGATTCGTGTATCAAGAATCTCAAGCACCGGCACGACGAAATCGGTCGCGTTGAGCACATCGAGCAAAGAGCAATCCGGCCCTTTCAATCTGTACTTCAACACAAACGCCAGTTCTGCTTCGACCCGGGTTGCGATAAAACGATCGGACGGCACGACCGCGCCATTCTCGAAGAACATATCGTCGAGCAAAACTCCGGAGTCCGGCTCGTCGATTGCCAACGCGCTTTGCATGACCTTGGAGGTCAGGCCAATCTTGTGGCCGCGCATGGTGCGACCATTCGCGATCTTCATGCCCATCCAAGCCTGCTGAATGGCATACGAGTCCTCGATAGTGAGGTCCGGGTATTGCAGCGATAGCTGCCGAATCTGCACGCGGGTCTGTTCCGCCTTGCTCAACTGGGCTGCCGCATCACGTATCAATTCTGGCTTCAACGACATAAATGCAATCCAACGATCCTGATAATCCGCAACAGCCGGTTTCCTGGAACAAACATGACCTCGATTGGCTCAGTCACCGGTGAGACGCTGAACGTCGTGCGCACGTGTCGCGAATGCGACGTTCTTTGTCTCCATGTAGAAGTCGAACGACCAGTCTCCGCCATCCCGGCCGATGCCGGAGTTTTTCACGCCGCCAAACGGTGCTGGCAAATGACGCACATTTTCCGAATTGACCCAGATCATCCCCGCTTCGAGCCGGTCGGTGAACCGAAATGTCCGGCCAACGTCGGACGTCCAGAGATACGCCGTGAGGCCATATTGGCTATCGTTGGCCAAGGCCAACGCTTCATCTTCCGTATCAAAAGGAATGGCTGCCAGAACTGGGCCAAAAATTTCCTCTTGAGCGATACGCATCGTGTTAGTCACGTTTGTAAAAAGCGTGGGCGCCACATAGCATCCACCTCCAGGGCCCTCGACCGCCGTTCCGCCCGCAGACAATCTGGCACCTTCGGCCTGCCCGAGAGAAATGTACGACAGCACCTTCTCGCGATGCTCAGGATGAATCATCGGCCCGATGACGGTTGCAGGATCGAGCGGATGACCGACCTTGATCCTTCCAATCTTCTCAGCAAGCCTGGCCGTAAAATCCGAATAGATCGAAGCTTCGACCAACAGCCGCGACGATGACGTGCATCGCTCGCCGTTCAACGAATAGATCATGAACAGGACGGCATCGGTCGCACGATCCAGATCGGCATCTGCGAATACGATCACCGGATTCTTGCCGCCCAGTTCAAAATGCACCCGCTTCAGGGTATCCGCGCCCTGCTTGAGAATGGTCGATCCCGTCCGGCTTTCGCCGACGAAGCCGATCGCCTTGATGTCCGGATGAGTGGTGAGCGCCCGCCCGGCCTCTTCACCTAACCCATTCACCAGATTCCACACGCCGGCTGGAATTCCCACGTCGACGGCGATCTCCGCAAGCAACCGTGCCGTCAACGGGGAGAACTCCGCGGGCTTGTGAACGATGGTGCAGCCCGCAGCCAATGCCGGCGCGATCTTCCAGGTCGATAGCATGAACGGCGTGTTCCACGGCGTGATGATTCCGACCGGCCCGATCGGCACTCGTGACGTCATGTTGATCTGACCCGGCGCGCGCAACGTCTTGCCATCCCGCGCTTCCGGCGCCCGATCGGCGAAGAAGCGGAAATTCTCCGCACCGCGCAACGCAGCCTTTGCCATAAACCGCAGCGATTGACCTGTATCCATGCATTCAACCAGGGCGATCTCTTCCGCCCTGGCTTCAATAGCGTCCGCAAATTCGTGAAGCAGTTTTTTGCGCTTCCCTCCCGGCATAGCCGACCATTCGGGGAAAGCCGCTTTTGCCGCTTTCGCGGCACGGTCGATATCCTCTGCCTTGCCGGCAGCGATTTTTGCGAGCGGCTTCAGGTCGATCGGCGAGATGGTTTCAAAGTAACTCCCGTCAGCCGACGGAACGCTGACCCCGCCGATATGATGACAAACCGGCGCGCCCCGGAACCGTTGGAGATATCTCTCCGCCTTTCTGAGGTTCTCACTCAAATCCGACATCCAGCCTCCAATGCATCCGTCCAAATCGCTCGGCAACAGCGATTATGGGCATCGCCACCTTCATTTCATTAACATGTTAATGAATTATACGCGTGTGTCAATCGCAATCCGGCAAGCCGCGTTTGAGGGCAAAAAGTATCGGCCGCACGGCATATCCATACGACCGACTAGTTTGGGAGGCTCGCCATGGCAGCGGGAACGCTCTTCCCGCCGCAAACTGTTTCGGCACCGCTGCGAACCACAAGGATTTTCCCGGCATCCGTCAGGTTGCGCTCGACTTGAATTCGCTGTCTTTCATGGAACTAAGGAATTCACGAATCTGGGTGACCAGCACATCGAATTTCTGCTTGAGGAACTCGACATCGCTCAGCGCATCGCCGGTCGCTCGCTCTGCAGCGACAACATCTCCCGTCACCAGAACGAGGATATCCGCGACAACCTGCGTGGTTCGTCCCGCTTCGGTGACGTTCGTGCTGATCTCCCGCGCCGTCAGGCTTTGGCGCTCTACCGCAACGGCGATCTCAGCGGTCGCGTCCTGCGATCGCATCGCCAGTTGCGAGATGTGCTTGACGCTTTCAACACTGGTGACAGTCGCGTTCTGAACACTGGCGATCTTCTTTTCGATCCCCTCAATTTCCTTTGCGGTCTGCCCGGCGAGGGTCTTGACCTCTTCGGCGACAATCGCGAAGCCGCGGCCACTGTCGCCGGCACGCGCCGCCTCGATCGTCGCATTCAGCGCCAAAAGATTGGTCTGCTCGGCAATCTCGCGGATCACATTCACGATGCTACTGATTTCCAGGCACCTTGCCGCAAGGTTTTCGATCGCTGCGCAGGCTTCACTGGCTGCGGTCGAGGTATTGGCGCAAAAGCCAGCGCTCTGCGCCGTCTGTTCGGAGATGCGCTCGACGGAACGCGACATTTCGCCAATAGCGGCGGAAACAGCGTTAGCGTTGCTGAGCGTTTGCTCGGTAGCGGATTGGACCTTCCCGGCGTGCCGGGCAACACCGTCGATGCGCGTTTTCATTTCGCCGACGCAGGTTGTCACCCGATCGGTGGCGAGCGATGCCTCATCCAGAAGGTGGGCTACCGAACTCTCGAACTGGTAGGCGGTCGCCACCAGAAGCTGCCGGCGCTCCGCATCGAGCTTCTGGCGGGCGTCCTGCTGCTGCATGGTCAGACGGCTCACCTCCTCTGCGTTCTGCTTGAAGACTTCGACAGTTCTTGCCATGGAGCCTATCTCGCTGCGGAGCGAAGCGCCCGGAATGTCGATCCCGGTTTCTCCGCCGGCAAGCCGCTCCATCGCACGCGTCAATTTCTGCAACGGCGTGCTGATGCCCTGACCGATCAACCAGCTCAGCAGCAGGCCGACAACAGCGGTCGCGATCCCGATCCCTATCACCGCTGTTCTTGCCACTGCCTGCGATGCTCTTTGCGCAGCCGTCGCTTTATCGGCGTGGTCCCTCGCCGCGGCGATCAGTTCACTGGCCTGTGGCAACATTAACTGAATATCCGAATTGATGCCGCTCAATAACGGAGCCACTGCCCCGGCATTCTTTAACCACGCATCGAACGCCTCGGCGTACCCGGTAATCGCAGTATTGATCTCAACTGCTTGATCGGCGTTCAGGACAGCGCCTTGAAACAACGACCGGGATCTTTCGATCTCGGCGCGAAAAAGCTGTGGGACGAACCCGACCCGATCGATGCGATACTCGAAGTCCAGGCGTCGCGCAGCCATCAGCGACATCGCAAAACCTTTGTCGGCGGGACTCGTGGCCGCGTCACCGGTGGCGATTCGATCAACTGCCGCGCCCGCGGCCTGAAGCCGTCCTCTGATGCCATCGCGCGGCGACAAGCCGAACGTGTTTTGCTCCTTCGCCAGAGCTGAAAATTTTGCTTTCAGGCCGCTGAGCAGGCCATCCAGCCCCGCAATCAGTCCACGGCTATCCGCCGCCGCATGAGCGTCGAGGGCATTGATACCGGTTTTTGCAAGCTCGTATGTCGCATCGAACGCCTGCACCAGCGACGCACTCGGCTGGGTCGAGAACTCCCTCGCTATTCCCTGCAACGTCGTGAGCGCCCCTTTGAGCTCGAGGCCCGATTCAATCATCTGCCGAGAATTGGCCGAGTTGGCGAAGGCGTGATCGACTTGCTTCTCATTGAGGTCGAAGCTGATCCCGTTAGCAATGAACCCGAACACTGGAATGATGGCGAGCGCCACGATCCGCGCGCGAACCGAGGCTATCCAGGGCTGATTCACCATCGGTGTCGATACCTGCCGGTCAACCTTGAGGACGTCATAGGAAGGATCAACCTGCAATGCGTCACTCATAGGCGGCCCCTTGTTGTCCCGAACCCAACCGTGCCACCGCCCTACCCCATCATGCGTTGTGGAAGCCAGATCGCGAGCAGCGGGAAAGCTATGAGGATCACGAGACGGATCAGATCCGTGACTACGAAAGGAAGCACTCCCATGAAAATCGTCGACATGTTGACGTCCTTGATGACGCTCTTGATGACGAAGACATTCATGCCGACCGGCGGATGGATCAGGCCGAGTTCAACGGTCATAACGATAATGACGCCGAACCAGATCGGATCGAAGCCCAGCGCTGTGACCACTGGAAACACGATCGGCACGGTCAGAATAACCATCGCCATCGCGTCCATCAGGCAGCCCAGAACCAGATACATTAGCAGGATCAGCGCGAGCACGCCGTATTTGCCGATGCCGAGGCCGGTGAGAAATTGAGTCACATGTTGCGGCGTCTGGGTGATAGTGAGGAAATAGCCGAAGCACAACGCGCCGATCAGGATGGTAAACACCGCCGCCGCCGTGCGGGTCGCCTGCAACAGCGATTCCAGCATCCCGTCTTTCGTCAATTTGCCGCGCATGACGCCGATGATAAAGGCGCCGACCGCGCCGACCGCGCCGGCTTCGGTCGGGATGAAAAAGCCTCCGTAGAGGCCGCCGATCACGAACACGAACAGCGCCAGCGGCGACCAGACGTCCCTTAGTGCATGCATCCGGTCCTTCCATGGACTTTTCGGCCCACTCGGCAGGAAGTCCGGCTTGACGACGCCGATGATCGCAATCGTAACCATGTGCATCACAATCGCCAGTAATCCCGGAATGACGCCGGCGATGAACAGTTTGCCGATGTCCTGCTGGGTGATGATGCCGTAGACCGCAAGCACGGTGGATGGCGGCAGCATCGCGCCAAGCGTGCCGCCGACCGCGATCACGCCGGCAGCAAAGGATTGCGGATAGCCGAAGCGCCGCATCTCGGGATAAGCAACCGCCGAGAACGTCGCAGCAGTCGCGACAGACGAGCCGGAGATCGCCGCGAACCCGCCGCAGGCTGCGATAGTGGCGATGCCGAGACCGCCCTTCCAGTGTCCAACGAAAGTGTTGGCGGCGCGGAACAACTCGCGGCTAATGCCGGAGACCGAGACGAACGCGCCCATCAGCAGGAACATCGGGATCACGCCGAAGGTGTAGTCGGTCACCGTCCGCATGACGGTCTGACCGACAAGTTTCAGCGCCGGCTCAAAGCCGGTGAGATAACCGAACCCGACGGTGCCGACGAGGCCCATTGCCATGCCGACCGGCACGCGCAGCAACATCAGGCCGAACAGCGAGACAAAGCCGATGATGGAAACCGCTTCATGGCTCAACATCGGTCACTCCGCGGTCTTGATTTTGGGTTCGTGCATCAGTTCGGGATTGAAGATCAGCCGCCAGGTGCGGATCGCGATCAACAACACCGCGGAAACGTCACCGATCCAGGCTACCGCGAAGAACGGCCAGTTCGGCAGGCGCAGATCGTAGGTCAGGACGTGATCGTGATAGGTCGAGACCACCTTGTCGAACAGCGTGTAGGTCTGCACCGTCACCACGAACAGCAGCACCAAGGTCGCAAAGATATCGATCCAGCGCTGATACTTCGGCGTCGCATTGGCCCACACCAGATCAACCGTGATGTGAGTTCCGCGATAACTGGTCGCAGCGATGCCCCAAAAAATCAGAATACCGAGCAGTAGCCGTCCAAAATCATAATAATCCGGAATCGATATCGCGAAGAACTTGCGCAGGAAAACCGCGATGAAGGTGTTCAGCGCGACAATTCCGACAAACGCCGCCGCCACCCATTCGATCGAGTCGATAAAGCGGTCCATGGGGCTCTTCTTCGCCGGACCATTCGGCTCACTCCCCGTTTCGTCAATGCCGCCAGCACCACTGGATCCGACCGCTGCCGCCATGCATTCCCCCACATCCAAAAATCGCCGCGACGGCAAGGCCGCCGCGACTCAGTGCCCCACACACAACAACTAGAATCCGGCGTTGAACTTCTTCAATTCGGCCTGAAGATCGGCTTCGATCTTGTCCGGATCGCCGCCGGCCTTCTTGACGCCATCCGCCCAGCTCGTCTTCAGCGGCTCGGTCGCCTTCTTCCACTGACCCAGTTGATCGGCGGTCAACGGATAGACCTCATGATCGTTGAGCGCCTTCATCTTGGTCCGGCCATTCGCCTCAAAATCATTCCAAGGATCCGAAACCTTCGATGCCCACTCAGAGGTGCAATGATCGTCGATAACCTTCTTCTGAGCCGGGGACATCACGTCATAGATTTTCGGATTGATGTTGTAGGTGAACACGGTCGTGTAGAGCGGCGCGTCCATGTGAAACTTCGTCACCTTGTCGATACCGAACAGGAAGATCGATCCCCATGGGAAGGTGATCTCGTCGGCGACGCCGCGCTCAATGGCGTCACGCGCTTCCGGCGCCGAGGCCTGAACATTGGTGCCGCCCAGCATCTTCACCATCTCGCCGATTGTGCTCTGGGCCGGACGGACCTTCATGCCCTGCAGATCCGCAGGAACGACGATTTTCTTCCTGCCATGCAAGGCACCCGGATCGTGGATGAAGGCGAAGCAGAGCTTCGTATCCTTCATCTCGGTCTTGGCGTACTTCTGGTACCATTCGTTGAGTGCCTGCGTGCCCTTCTTGCCATCATTGAAGACAAATGGGAGCTGACCCGCTGCAATGATCGGGAAGCGGCCGGGCTGATAGCCTGGGTTCACGTAAGTCACGTCGGCAATGCCGTCACGCGCCATATCATAGTGGTCGAACGCCTTGCCAAGTTGTTCGGACGGGAAGACGACGGCCTTGATAGTCCCGCCGGACGCCGCCTCGATGTCCTTGGCCCAGGCTTGCGTCGCCGGCACCAGTGGGTGCGCAGGAGGCACCCACAGGGAAATTTTCAGAGTAACCGTCTTGTCTTGAGCCAACGCCGGAGACGCGAGAATTCCGGCAAGCAAAATCAGCGCAAAAGAAATCCGTTGCATTGGCATCTCTCCCTGAGACTGCAGTGAACACGATCGGGCTTCTGGCGGCCCATGATTGTTAACATGGCAATGATTAACATGTTATCTTTTAAAAAAACAAGATGCAAGCCATTGCCATTGAGCGGCGTATCGTCCGGGGAAAACGACGATCCGCCGCGTCTTGGAGCAAATGCTGAATTCGATCGAAGAAGGTGGCCACACCTTTGAACGGCACGGCATCGCTGCAAGGTATGATCAACGCATTGACGCGGCGGCGTAATCCAAATGTAACGGCGATACAGTTCAGCCGACTCTTTATCGAAGGCGTCTGCCCGTGCAGCCTATGGGTGCGCTCGATTTAATCGAGCTGATCGACCTCAATGTCGATCTGCTGCATCGAGAATATGCGCTAAGCCTCGTCCATCACACCATTGCGAAGAGTGCCGATACCGTCCGCCGTCACCTCTATGATGTCTCCGGGTTTCAGCCACACGGGGGGCTCGAAGCGGGCACCGGCGCCCGTCGGCGTTCCGGTCACAATCACATCGCCTGGCACCAGCGTGGTGAATGTCGAGATATAATTGATGATCTTGCGGAATGAGAAAATCATGCGCCCGGTTCGGTCGCGCTGGCGGACATCACCATTCACACGAGTTTCCAGACCAATATCAGCGATTTGCGTTTCACCAATGTAGGGAATGAGCCACGGGCCGATCGATCCCGTGCAATCGAAATTCTTGCCTTGAGTTACGTTGAATTTGGCGTGGCGTACCCAGTCGCGAATAGTGCCTTCATTGCAAAGCGACAGCGCTGCAATATGTCCGAGCGCGTCTTTCTCCGCGATGCGCCGCCCGCTCTTGCCGATGATGATAACGATTTCGCCTTCATAGTCGAGCTGCCCGGATTCCGGGGGCCGGACCAGCGGTTGCCCATGCCCGACGAAACTGCGCGGAAAACGAACAAACAGCGATGGGTTCGCGGGCGCCGCATTTCCGTCCTTGTATTCTTCATTGCGATCCGGATAGTTGACCCCGACACAAATGATCTTTTCGGGACCGGGCACCGGAATTTCGTAGCGAATGTCGGTCGCTGCAATATCCGGTGAAAATTTCGCAGCATCATCCGCAAGGCGCGCCAACGCGCCTTCGGCGATAACTTCCCTTAGAGTTGGCCAGCGATCGGCATACCGGACGGAAAGGTCGACGACCCCATCTTCGGTAAAAAGCCCGTATCCGGCCCTGCCCCCTGTGGTGAAACTGATAAGTCTCGCGGTCATGTCATCCCTTCATAACGCGAAGTCTGGGATGGATGGCGTTCTTCTTCCAGCTGAGAGCTGCATCAATCTCGCGAACCTCCAGCGATAGCGCAAAATGAGGGGTGACGAAGAGATCGGATAGCCGCTTGCTCGCGGCGGCAAAAATCAGTTCCCCTGCCTGCTTCGCTTCTTCGGCGGTGCGCCCGCGCCCAATACGAAATGACATGTCGAGAAAGCTGTTCCGGTCGTCGAGGTCGGCGATTGCATAGTGGCGTGCCGGAAATGCCCGCACACGCACTGCCCCAAGCTCAAACAGCCCGCTATCCATGATCGACTGATGCAAATCCCGGCACAGCGCAGGAATATCTGCCTTCGACTCGAGATTTGCCGAATACTCCAACGAGAGATGCGGCATGTTTCCTCCGAGACCGGGCTCTCCGCTATTGCTTAACATGTTAAGTATGTGCACGGGCGTGTCAACTGATATTCGCGCTCTGCGCTCCCGGAGGAGATTGCAGGATCGCAAATAGATCGCGCGGGCCTTCACCTATATCGCGGCAACCTATCGTTTCCAGGCTGCCATGATACGCGGTGCCGACTCTGGCTCGCATTGCACCTTCGCATTAAGCTAAACAAGCTCATCCAATGAAAAGCTCATCAGCAAGCCCTTTCGCAGCCCCGTTGATTAGGCCTGTTCCCAAAGGGAAGGCTTTCGTTATCTGACGCATGCGGAAGTAGGCGCCCTTGAATCACGGCAGTGAATCAGCGTCGCCAATTTTCGGCGACGCTGATCAGAAATTGGCTATTGATCGTTAGGTCGGCAGCCCGACCACGGCTTCGACTTCGACCTTCATTCCCGGCACTGCAAGCTTGCTGACTTCAAACAAGGTGCTCGCGGGCCGTGCCGCGCCGAAATACTTCTCGCGGACGGGATTGATCTTGGTTCGGTCGTTCACGTCGGTGAGCAGAACCGTCACCTTCAGAATGTCTCCGAACGTCGCGCCGGCCTTTTTGAGAATCTTGTCCATCGCGGAGAAGATGGCCTCGGCCTGCGCAGCCGGATCATCTCCGCCGATCAGGTTGAGATTTTCGTCCAGAGGCGCAATGCCCGATATGAACAGCAAATTCCCGAACGAGACTGCATCGCAGTAGTGGCTGATGGGAGGGCTGAGACCGACGGAGTATTCGCGACGCACGGCTTTGGAATTGCTCACTATGAACCTACCTTGGTTTGCTGGGTGGATTTCTTCTTTGCTGATCCCGATGGAAACGGCATGGTCTGCCCATTCATCAGAAAATAGACGAGGCCGGCGCCAGTGTGGCGGATGTGCTCTGCCAGCGCTGTTCTGGCGATTGCCGGATCACCCGTGCGCAACACCCTGAGAAGCGACGAGTGTTCGACGCCCGGCATTTCGGGCTCCTTATAGACGTCGATGTACATCAGAATGTAAGGACGGATGGATTGTCGAACGCGATGGATCTCATCGAGCAAGCGCGGCATCTCCGCATGACGATAGATCATGTCGTGGAATTCATCGTGCAGCAGGAGCCACCGCTTGGTATCGGCTGAGACCCGCTCCATGCGGTCGAGCTGAAGCTCGAGTTCGGCAAACACCGCAGGTGTGAGCCGCAAGACAGCTCTTTCGATAGCGAGCGCTTCGAGAGCAATTCTGATCTCCAGGCGCTCCAGAATCTCCTTCACGCTCAGCACTGTCACGACCGGCCGCCGATTTGCGCCGAACGTCACCAACCCTTCCGCCTCGAGCTGAACGATCGCTTCGCGCACGGGCATGCGGCTCAAGCCGAGTTTGCTGCCGATGTCCGCAGGCTTGATCGCCGTCCCCGCCGGCATCTTCCCGGCCAAAATCCGATCCTTGAGAAAATTGTAGGCTTTTGATTGGGCATTCATCGGGCGTTCCCGCGCAAGAGGTGAAGCGCGACCATTGTTCACAAAAGTGTATTCAGTTATTCAGTGAAGTCAATTAGTCGCGGACGAATGAATCCACATAAACCATCCATATAATGGCATTTTATGCGCTTACCGCAAATATAAGCGAGAACTTCTCATAAATCGCCTTGCAAGAATTGTAATATGTGTATCCAATTATGCAGAACTCAAAATGGAGCGATCGCATGTATTCCAGACGGTATATTCTCGGCGGCTTGGGCGCAGGCATGGCAACAGCAGTATGGCCCAGCGGCATGCTGGTCCAGGCTCAGGAAAATTCGATCACGATCACCAGCCTTGGCGGCAAATGGGAGCAATCGATACGCGAGCACTTCATTCCGCTGTTCAAGCAGCGCACGGGCGCTGATGTAAAAGTTGTGCTCGGCTCCCCAACGCAATGGTCGTCTCAGATCGAAGCGCTGCCCGGCAAGCCCCCTCTCGATGCGGTCGACAACAGCGAGACACTGGCAATCTCTTTGATCGACAAGGGACTTGTTTCAAAACTGACCGTCGACAAGGTCCCCAATCTGGCGAACACACCTGATCTGTTCCGCAAACCGTTTGATGATTACGGCGCATCGTATCAATATTCGACGTCGGGCCTTTTCTTCAACGCAGATAAAATCAAGAATCAGCCCAAATCCTGGGCGGAGTTCTTTGAGCGCGCCGGCAAAGGTGAATTCGGCCGCTCGATCACGCTGCCGGACATCAGCTATCCGTGGGGACCGCATCTGATGTGGCACTACGCGGTGGCACTCGGTGGCAGTATCACCAATCTCGATCCGGCTTTCGAGGCTATGCGGAAGATCAAGCCCTACATTGTAAAGTTCTGGGGAACGGCTCTCGAAGTCGAGCGTATGGTGATGTCGAAGGAAGTCGATATCGGCGTTCTCTGGGATGGCCGCGTTACGGCCATGATGAGCGGCGGAGCGAAATTCCTTCAGTTCACACGACTGGATCCTCACTCGCTGATCACGTTGTCTCCAGCCCAGGTTGTTAAGGGTGGAAACGAGCGCCTCGCATATCAGTGGGTCAACACCCTCCTCGATCCCGAGCCGCAGTTGAAATACTTCAAGCTGATCAACTTCACTCCGACCAACAGCAGGGTGGAGATTCCTGCCGAACTGCGCGGCAACATCATGCCGCTGGAGAAGGGCATCACGCCTCCCTATAGGGATCTCATTCGAGCCATACCGGGGATCGTCGATCGCTGGAACCGTGAAATCCGCACCTAAGACACAAGCGCAGTTACGATGAACGGAACCAGGCAAGCATTTGGCCGGTCGACAGCGGTTCTTTTACTGGGACCGGTGTTCGCCATCATCTTCGTGGGCTACATGCTGCCTGGTCTCGCGCTTTTTGCGATGAGTCTGGAAGTCCCGTTTCGCTGGCCGACATCCCTCGACTCTCTCAGCTTCCGACACTACGGCCGGCTATTCACCGACGCCTATTACGCCCGGATCCTTGGCTACACCTTGGCAATGGGCTTGATCGTTTCGACGATCACAGCCATCGCTGCATTTCCGATTGCCTATTATCTGGCGCGCACCCGCAGCAGACTGACCAGCTTTTACGCCGTCCTCACCTTCACGCCGCTTGCCGTCGGCATGAACATGCTTACGCTCGGCTGGATGGTGATCCTCGGACGCACAGGCTTCATCAATTCACTGTTGACCGGGACCGGCTTGATTACCGACCCGCTTCAACTTCTCTATGGCTGGAGCTCGGTCATCGTCGGGATGGTGCACGTCACCTTCACCTTCATGGTCTTGCCGATCGAAGCGGTGATCCGACAGATCGATCCGTCCCTGGAAAAGGCGGCGCGCACCCTTGGTGCCGGCCCTATCAGGACGTTCATCGCGGTAATCCTGCCTCTGAGCATGCAGGGCGTGGCCGCCGGCTTTCTCATTGTATTTCTGCAGGTCTGCGGCGCCTTCGTATTGCCGCTGCTGCTCGGCGGTCAGGGCCTGTCTATGATTCCGATCTCGATCTGGGAGCAGATTACAGTCTCATCCGACAAGCCGTTCGCGGCTGTGCTTTCGGTCGCGCTGATATTGATTTCGATCATTATCATGATCCTCCAGTTGAGGATCATGCGCGGCAAGGATCTCGTCTGATGCAACGCATGCCCCTTCCGATCCGCATATATGCCGCAGCAGTCGCGGTTCTGCTCGTCTTCCCTCTGGTGATCGTGGCCGCAGTCTCTTTCGATCCCGGGAGCTACATTGCATTTCCCCCATCCGGCTTCAGCGTCCGCTGGTACGTCGAGATGTGGGCGAACGAGACGATTGTTCTTGCGCTCAAGAACAGCCTGATCGTCGGAATTGCGTCGTCCGTCCTGGGAACAGTGATCGCCATCCCCGCCGCCCTTGCGATCGCGCGAGGCGGCGCGGTGTCTCAACAGTTCATCTACCCGCTTCTGCTATCGCCGTTCGCTATTCCATGGTTAGTTTACGGATTGGCCTTGTTGTTCTTCTGGAGCTTAACCGGCCAGCGACTGTCGCTTTGGACGATCATGCTCGGCCATACGGTCATCGCCATTCCTTATGTCCTGCGTATCACGCTGGCGATCTTGCGCGATATGCCTCCGAACTACGTGCGCGCGGCGCGCGTGGCGGGCGCCAATCCCTGGCAGGCGTTTCGTTACGTTACGCTTCCCTATATCCGCTCGGGCATCGTCGCGGGCGCGTCTTTCGCGTTCATTGTATCGTTCACCAACATTCCTGTATCGCTTTTTCTGACGACTGCGGACAATATCACACTGCCGGTCGCAATCTTTAACTACATGATCAACAATTTCGAGCCGATGGTAGCAGCGGTTTCCGTTGTGCAGGTCTTGATGATCATCGTGGTCCTTCTAATGACGAGAAAACTGGGAGCTCTGGATCGTGGCTGAACCTTCGCGCTATGACCTCCACCTAAACCGCGTCAGCAAAAGCTTCGGATCGACGCTCGTCGTCAGCGACGTCTCTTTTGCGCTGAACAAGGGCGAGTTCCTCGCGCTGCTCGGCCCCAGCGGCTGCGGAAAAACGACAACGTTGTCCATGATCGCGGGGTTTGAGCGCCCCGATTCCGGAATGATCTCCATTCGCGATCAGCGCGTAGAATCATTGCCCCCAGAGCGCCGCGACATCGGGATGGTGTTCCAGAACTACGCCCTCTTCCCGCACATGTCCGTGGCGGAAAACATCGCATTCGGCCTGAAAATGCGGCGAACCGCCAAGGCCGATATCGAGCCGCGCGTGCGCAGGGTCGCAACACTGGTGAAGGTTGACCATCTGCTTGATCGACAGCCCAAGGAACTGAGCGGCGGTCAACAGCAGCGTGTCGCCCTGGCGCGCGCTCTCATCGTCGAGCCCGCAATTTTGCTGCTGGATGAACCGTTCGGTGCCCTTGACAGGCAACTGCGGGAAGACTTGCAGATCGAGGTTCGCGCGCTGCTGCGCAGGCTCGACATCACAACTGTTTTCGTCACCCACGACCAAGACGAAGCGCTCTCGATGTCGGATCGAGTCGCCGTCATGAACGGAGGCCGGATCGAGCAGATTGCTTCACCCCGCTCTCTCTATGACACCCCAGCGACCAAAAATGTCGCCGCCTTCATCGGCAAGGGAACTTTCATTTCGGGAAGGATTATCAAAGACGCGTCATCATCAATGGTCAGAACCAGTATTGGCGATTTCAGCTTACCACACAGAGTTGGGCAATCTTTGCCAGAGGGAGAGATTGACTATTTCCTCCGTCCTGAGGCAATCCAACCGACCACTTCGAGTGAAAATCTATCGAACCGCGTTACCGGTACCGTTGCTGCGACCACATTTCTTGGCGACCGCCAGCAAATCCTCGTCGACGTACAAGATCGCGTCCGATTCCTGGTAAGGTTTGAGCAAGTTCAGGTACCGGCGATCGGTGATCAGATTACACTGGGCTGGAAAGAGGATAGTTCCGCATTGTTCCGCGAAGGCCAGCGCCTTTAGAAAGCAAAACCGACCGTAAGATCGCCCGAATTGAAGAAATTCCGTAATCGATCATTCCGCGAACTGCACGTCACGAGCCATTGAAGTCCATATTCCCTTGGCTGAGACCATCACTGACACCTTACGGCACAGTGGTTTTATTCGCCTGAAAAGCGACTTCGCGAGCCATCCCTGCGTTCTGTTGCCCTTCACCTCCTCCACATTAGTGGGTAAGCAACCGGACTACCCTCCCTTTGCGATGCCGCAACAGGCGCTGTTCGCCTGTTAATTCCGAGAATCAGATTCTGAGCTTGTGATCGATCGGCGTGAAGCCTTTCTACGGACAAGCCCGGAACCGCTCGCCATCCAAGCAAACTGTACGCTCCCGAAATAACGCGCCTCGAAGGGCACCTCGGCTTCAACACCCGCCATGATCGCGATATCCAATTCGCCAGATCCGAGCTTCATAATTGAGCAAAATCTCAACTTGTAAGATCAGCTTCGGATACTGCTCACGAACAGCTGCCACCATCTTTGGCAGCCAGGTGATGGCCACGATCTCGGCGACTCGGCCTGGATGGTCTTTTAAAGGACCACTATTTCCGACGTGACAGGTGCATTTTCCCGAGGTGCCCTCAAGTTTGCCCCTCAATTGCCCCGCGAGCTTAAGGCTGCCTTAAGCTCCTTCGCCTGTGCGTGGCCCCCTCAATTGCCTGACAATACTGGTTTCTTGCTCGGCTACACACCCCAGCCGAAACCGCCAGATGCGGGTAGCAGCAGCATGTCCCCTGTTCGCAGCGCATCCGGGACAACCGGCGCGTGTTGCTAAACAATCAAGCGACTGATAGATTAATGGCAAGAGTCTTTTGAAGCTAACCGTGACCGTTTTGGCCTTGGTTCTTGCCCGAAAGTCAATCACGATGCGGACAACGCCGAGCGTGTGCCCGAGAACGTTCAAAAGATCCGGCCACGCGCGCGCAGCGCGACTGGCAGCGGTCCCGAACAGTCATCGTCTGGGATTTCAGATTTTCAACATGCGAAACGTCAGCAGCCGCGGTTACGGCGCGCCGGACGCCAAGGAGTAAGAACCAGCAAGTTCCAACTCGGAGCAAAAACGACTCCGAAGGAATACAAACGAGGGGGTAACAATGGCTGTACATGCGACCAGTATCCGCACAGTTCCTTCCGCTGAAGAGCCAATCGCCGTCGCGAAGCTGTTCTCCAAGATCAGTTGGCGGATCCTGCCCTTCCTGATTGTTTGTTACATGATCGCGTTCCTGGATCGCATCAACATCGGATATGCCCAGCTTCAAATGAAGCAGACGCTGACTTTCAGCGACGCAACCTACGGCTTCGGTGCAGGCATCTTCTTCGTCGGCTACTTTCTGTTTGAAGTTCCCAGCAACCTACTGCTTGAACGTATTGGTGTCCGCAAGACCTTGCTGCGCATCATGTTCACGTGGGGCATCGTGGCGTGCGCGATGGCGTTCGTGCAGACACCGCTGCAATTCTACATTGCCCGGTTCCTGCTTGGCGCACTCGAAGCGGGCTTCTTCCCGGGCATCATCCTTTATCTGACGTACTGGTATCCTTCGGCGCGGCGCGGCCAGATCATCGCGATGTTCATGACCGCGACGGCTATCGCGTCCGTCATCGCAGGTCCGCTGTCCGGCGCCACGATGAAGTATTTCAACGACATCGAGGGCTGGCACGGCTGGCAGTGGCTCTTCATTTCCCAAGGCTTGCCGGCATCGATCCTCGGTCTTGCCGCCTACTTCTATCTTCAGGATAAACCCGAAGATGCGAAATGGCTGAGCAGCCAGGAAAAAGCGGCCCTGCGCTTCCAGCTTGATCACGATCACAAGGACGTCGAATCCGCGCACCACGCCGGGTTCTTCCAGATGCTGAAAGACCCGAAGGTCTACGGCCTCGCATTCACCTACTTCTTGTTGCTGGGCGCGACCTACACCATGGTTTTCTGGATTCCCACGCTGATCAAAAGCTGGGGCGTGGCCGACCTCTTGTATGTGGGCTTGCTTGCCACCCTGCCGCAAATCGCGGGTATCATCGGAACGATCCTGATGGGACGTCACTCCGACAAGACAAGAGAGCGGCGATGGCACTACGCCACTTGCGTCGCCGTCGCTGCGATCGGCCTTTTGGCCATCACATTCTCCCACGGCAACTTGCCGGCGTCGATCATAGGTCTGACACTTGCCGGCCTCGGGTTCATTTCAGCGACGCCATTGTTCTTCACCACCATCACTGAGTACCTGTCCAAGGCGAGTGCCGCGGGCGGCATCGCGCTGATCAGCAGCCTCGGTAATCTCGGCCCTGCCGTCGCACCTTCCCTCACGGGCTATATTAGCGCGACGACGGGCAACTCGCTTTACAGCACATATCTTATCGTCGGAGCCTATCTGCTGTCCGGGTTGTTATTGCTGATCATCGTAAAAGCCGCAGGCCCCGACGAGGCCTGAGGCAGGACAGCTATCACGATCGGCGAACGTCTGAAGCAGACGCTCGCTCCCGAGAACTGATGGTTCAAGAAGAAGGCGCCGCATCATGCGGCGCCAGTTTTTTTTGGGAGGCTCTCGAAGCCCGTTGATACGCGCTGGAGTCTTGCTTTACAGCGCGGACCTCAAGCCGTCGTGGCCAAACCACCATCAACCGGAATCACAGCACCGCAGACAAACCCGCTGGCCTTTGAGGCGAGATACAGCGCAATTCCCGCCATGTCCTCCGGCGATCCCATACGCTTCATCGGCGCCCCCTCGATAACCATCTTGGCTTCCTGCTCTTCGATCGCATCCGTCATCTTGGACGGGAAGTAACCCGGCGCGATGGCGTTGACGGCGATGTACTTCGGCGCGAGGAATTTCGCCATGATGCGCGTTAGATGGTTCACGCCCGCCTTTGACGCTGCATAGGAATAGGCTTCCAAACTGGACGTGCGAATGCCCTCGATCGATCCTATGTTAATGACCCGCGCGTAGGAATTCTTGGAACCCGCAACTTCCAGAAGATCGAGCAGCTTCTGCGTGAGGAAGAACACCGACTTAACGTTCAGGTTCATCACCTTGTCCCAGCCGCTCTCGGGAAACTCGGCGAAGGGCGATCCCCAGCTCGCGCCAGCATTGTTGACGAGGATGTCGAGTTTCTTCTCGCGCTTGTGGAGTTCTGCGGAGAACCGCTCAATCTCATCCATCCGCGACAAGTCTGCCGGAATGGCGATGCACTCCCCGAATTTCGACAGCTCTTCTGCCAGCGCCATGCAGGCGTCGGCCTTGCGCGCGGTAATATAGACCTTCGCGCCGTTCTCGACATAGGCGCGGGCAATGATCTCGCCGAGACCGCGGCTGCCGCCGGTGACCAGCGCAACCTTACCGCGGACACTGAACAATTCCTCGATCTTCATGCGTCGCTCCTCAAATTGGAATTACCTTGACGAAATCATCCTCAACCAATCGCTCCGACGGCCCGCATCTGCGCGATGACCGCCGCATCGAAGCCCGCTTCCCTCAGAATCTCGTCGCTGTGCTGCCCCACCGAAGGCGGCATCCGCGGTTGCACCTTGTCGGCTCCACGCAAAGCGATAGGCGAATTGATCGTCTTTGTTTCGCTGTCGGCGAAGGGAATGAGGATATCGTTATCGTGAAGCTGTTGATCGGTTGGAATATCTTCCGGCGTCGCCACGACGTCAAAGACGATCCCAGCCTTGGTGAGCCGCTTGCGCAAATCGGCACGGTCCTGCTTCTCAAACTCCTTGTCGAGCAACGCAATCAGCTCCTTCGAGCGCGCCAATCGGTCAGCCTTTTTGGCAAAGCGCGGGTCTTCGATCAGATCCTCACGATCAAGGCATTTCACGAATTCCGGCCACTGCTTCTCCTCGTTGAGGATGGTCAGGATCACCCACTTTCCGTCGCGGCACTTGTAGTAGTTCGTCAGCGCATTGAAAGCGACTTCACGCGGCGGACGATCGGTGAAGGTCGCGCCACATAGCGCCGCCTGTCCGTTGTAACCGTTGGCCCAAAGCCCGTTCGCCAACAGTGACGACAACACCTCCGTGCCCTTGCCGGTGATCTGGCGTTGATAGAGCGCCATCACGATGCCGGAGAATAGCGTGAAGCCCGCCGAGTAGTCGCCCATGCCGTTGGCGGGACGCACCGGCACCGATTGCGACGACGCACGCACGGTATCCATCAGGCCGGATCGCGCCCACCAAGCCGTGACGTCGAATCCCGGCTTGGTTGCCTCCGCGCCGTTTTCGCCATAGCCGGAGAATGACGCGTAGATCAGCCGGTCGTTCAACGCTGAAAGCGTCTCGTAACCGATGCCGAGCTTCTTGCGCACTGCGGCTGGGTAATTGGTGATAAACACATCCGCCTTTGACGCCAGCCGCAGGATCGCTTCCCTGCCCTCGGGCTTACCCATGTCCACCGCGAGGCTACGTTTGTTTCGCGAGCCCATCATCCAGGCGTAGTTCTGGTCGCTTTTTGGATGACCGGGCAGCTTGGTCAGATGCCGGTAGGGATCGCCCGCTCCCGGCGGCTCGATCTTGATCACGTCGGCTCCGAAGTCCGAGAGCACCGTGGCCGCAGCGGGCGCTGCGATGAAGCTGCCGCAGTCGATCACCTTTAAGCCTTCAAACAGAAGTCCCATTTTCATTCCTCCCTTAGAACGCGCCTTGATCCTTTCGGACGGCACGATTGCAGCCTTTGTTACTGCTTATCCTTGAGCCTTCACCGCCTTCAGCGCACGGATAATGGCCAGTTGCTTCGCATCGCGCTCGCCCTCGAGTTTCTCAGGCGGCTGGGCGGCAAATGACGCTTCGGCCTGCGCGATAATCCTGTCCTGCGCGACTTCGTCCAGATTGACCGGCGCCATGTTCTTCCAAGCCTCGTTGAGGCCGGGCCCAAACTGCTTGAAGAACGACTTGAAGCCACCAGCGCCGCCACCGAGATGGAACGAGCGGAACGGCCCGTCCGCCGCCCAGCGCAGGCCGATCGAACTCGTCACGATGTCGTCGAGTTCATCGACCTTCACGACCCCCTGAATAACCAGGTAGCAACACTCCCGAAAGATCGCCCGTTGCAGCCTGTTCGCGACGAAGCCCGGCATTTCCTTGCGCACGACGCGCGGCACCTTTCCGAGCGCCGCGTAGAATGCAACGGCGTCGTCAACGGCCTCCGGACTCGTCTTCTCGCCGGGCACAACCTCGACCAGAGGAATCAAATGCGGCGGGTTGAACGGGTGCCCCACCAGCAACCGCTCGGGCCGCGACATCTTCAACGCCTGCTCCGTCGCGGTCTTGGCGGAGCTTGACGACGCCAGCAGCGTGTTTCCGCCGACCACCTTGTCGATGCGCGCCCACAAATCCTGCTTGAATTCGATCCGCTCCGGTCCATTTTCCTGAACGAGGTCGGCGCCGGCCACCGAGCGTTCGAGATCGCTCTCGAAGCTCAACTTCCGTTCCAGATTGTCCGTCGGCAATCCGAGTTCTTTCAAGGTCGAAAGGTTATTGCGGATGTAATCGCGAACGATGGTCTCGACATCCGGGCGCGGATCGTTGACGACAACGGAAAGGCCATGCGCCAGAAAGAGTGCCGTCCACGATGCGCCGATCACGCCAGCGCCAATCACAGTGACTTTTGAATACCTGTTCAGGATGTCTTGCTGAGCTGTGGCCATCGCATTCGCCTACTTTTTCTTCTTGGGATCGGCAGCAGGTGCGCTGTCGTTGAGATAGTCGTAGATGACCGTGGCCGGCGACAGCGTAAGATCGGTCAGGATGTGCGTAGCCGAAATGATCTCACGCACGGGGAGGTCCGCAAGCGGCGCCAGCACATGTTCAAACAGCTGCAATCGGGCGGGCCCGCGCCACGCGCCCCTCACGGAGATGTTGGTGATCTCGGTGCGGACCAGTTCGCAGATGCGCGGACGCCTTTCGTAGCTCGGAAGAATTTTCAACATGAACGTCGGCACGCAGATTTCCTGTCGCGCCTTTTCCAGATCCATCGGCTTGTGCTTGTAGCCCATCGTCGCGCGGGCGACGCTCAGTGTGCCGTAATCCAGCGTTCCCACCAACGTATCGGAATCGACAAACAGCTTCGCCGAACCCAGCTTTTTCGGAAACGCGCTGAGTTCGCGGCCCGCGGCAATCGCAGGCAGGTTGTCGAGATACATTCCGATAATGTATTCGCCGACTTCATCGCCGTGACGCACGACCGCGGCCTGTCCGCATTCAACATACGAGCCGTAGCCTGTGGTATCAGGCATGTTCATCACTTCGAAGCGCACCAGGGGCTCGTCGACTTCGAGCGGCTCGGGCACCTGTTTCTGAAGGGCTTCCCGATCCGTCCGGTAGGTGATGTTGAGATATTCCCGAGAGGTGAAGCGATGTGGCCCCGGGACGAAAGCCGGAGCTCCTGTCGGTGTTGTGTATTGCTTGAGTACGTCCTCTTTTTTCATCTTGACGCTCACCCTTGAGTTAGACGTTTCAGCGTTCGGTATTGGCGACGGCCTCGCAACCTCCCCGCTGCGCTCCACACCCGCCACCAGTACGAACCATTGAGCCTGTCACTGCAAGCCGGATCATGGCTAAGTCGTGAGGCTGCCGCGGAGACGACGTGCAATGCGCCAATTCTTCCGCGTTGCAGCAGATGCCGCCCGCAACGTCAGACATGAGAACTCAGAACTTTTTTGCTTCAATGGCCGTGCGCGCCTCGGCAAAGCTTTCGCGCATGCGACCGAGAATGATTTTGGGCGCTTCGCTGCTCGACTTCTGAACCAGTTCAGCAATGTCCCTGGTGTTTTTGACGGTTGCTTCAAAAATGCGCTTGGTCAGTTCCGCCTGCTTGGTTGCAACTTCCTGCGGAGAACCGCCCGGCTTGAAGTCAGCGATCAACAGCCGCGCCTCGCGCGCAACCTCCAACAGGATTTCCTGCTGTTTTGCGAAGACGGCGCGCCCACCGTCCGACAGCACCGCCACAGACTTCTGCATGGCTTCGATATTCTTGCGGTGGATGTCGAGAAACGCCTCGTAATCAATCTTCGGCAGATTGATCTGCTTCGCCATGTCGGCGAGCATATCCATGACTGTCTTGTCGGCCATTTTCCCTCCCGGTTGTACTGTTGTGCCTGGAGCTTTTTTGCCTACTCCATGTCGTTGTCTGACCTCATCATAGCCAGACCGCTTTCGACTAATCAAGCGATCGATCAATTAATCCGGATCGCGGTCTATTTCTTCGGTAGCGGCTTAACCGTCCCCGTATTTTGCGCGCAGCACCTTTTTGTCGATCTTGCCGACGCTGGTCTTGTCCAGAGCATCGACGAACATGATCCGGTCCGGAATCGCGAAGCGCGAAATGGCGCCTTTTTCGGCATAGCTTTTTACATGCTTCTGCACAGCCACATCGTCCACGTTGCCACCCGGATGAGCGACCAGGATGGCTAGCGGACGCTCGCCCCATTTTGCATCCGCGACGCCGATGATCGCCGCCTCGCGCAGGCCCGGCATCTGGAGCAGGATATCCTCAAGTTCGATCGACGAAATCCATTCCCCGCCGGTCTTGATCACGTCCTTGATCCTGTCGGTGATCTGAACGACGCCGTGGGCGGTCATGGTGCCAATGTCGCCGGTGTGCAAATAACCGCCTTCCCAGAGCTTTTCCGAGGATGACGGATTGTTGAGGTATCCCATCGTCAACCAGGGCGCGCGGACTACGATTTCGCCCGGGGTACGGCCGTCGTGAGCGACGTCTTTCATCTCGGCATCCACGATGCGGAAGTCGACCAGCGGCACCGGCGTCCCTGTCTTGGTGCGAAGCTCGGCCTCTGCATCAAGGTCACCCGTGAGCTCATGCTCCTTGAGCTGCGCGATCGTCAGGATAGGGCCGGACTCCGACATGCCATAGCCGGCAAAGATGTCGATGCCGCGCTGCATCGCGGCCTTGGCCAGCGCTCTGGTTAGCGCCGCGCCCCCGATCACCATTTTCAGCTTGGAGAGATCGACGTCCTTGCTGTTGGGAGCCGACAGCAACATTTGCAGGATCGTTGGAACGCAATGACTGAAAGTAACGCCCTCAGTCTTGATCAGGTTCAGAAGCAGCTCGGGTTGGTATCGGCCGGGATAGACCTGCTTCACACCGGCTGCAGTCGCAGCGTAAGGCAAACCCCAGCCGTGGACGTGAAACATCGGCGTGATCGGCATGTATACATCTTCGCGGTGGAAGCGCCCTTGCCGCGCAGGCGAGCCGAACCCGACCAGATCGATCAGCGTGTGCAGCACGAGCTGGCGATGGCTGAAATAAACGCCTTTCGGCGCGCCTGTGGTCCCGGTCGTGTAAAACAGCGTCGCGCGGGTGTTCTCGTCAAAATCCTCGAACGTGAAATCGGGAGCGCTCTTGCCCAGCATCTCTTCATAATGACCAACAGTTTTGATCGAGCTGCTCGGAAAGACACCGTCGTCCGACATCAAGATGATGCCTTCGACGGATTCAAGCTGACCGTGCAACTGCTCGATCAGCGGAAGAAACTCAACGTTCACCAGCAGCAGTTTCGGACGCGCGTGATTGAGGGTGAACAGAACCTGTTCGGGCGACAGACGGATATTGACGGTTTGAAGCGTGGCCCCCAGCATCGGGATTGCAAAATAGGATTCCAGATAGCGATGGCTATCCCAATCCAGCACGCCCACGACATCGCCGCGGCGAACGCCTTTCGAAGTCAAACCGCTCGCAAGACGTCCAATTCGCTCGCGCAGATCGCGATATGTGTAGCGGCTGATGTCGCGGTATACGATCTCCTGATCGGCCGACTGTGTCATCGGCGTGTGAAGAAGGTGTTTGATCAGGAGCGGATATCTGTAGGCCGACGGTGTGTGCTCGATCAGGAAATCAGACATTGATTTCTCCTTAAGGGCTGGATGACGTCAGCGACCCTTTCACCTCAAATCCAAAGGAACGCGTTACAAGACGTGGTCGCTTGATCGATGAATTCGCTGAAGTCGGTGCCTTTCACGACGACGCACCCGATGAACAACCGGCGTCTTCCCGGAGGCGCAGCAGTTTGCACCACAGGTTTCCGAAATCCGGAAAAAGCTGGGTCGTTCACGGCGCTCCTCGTGCCGGCGGAATTGTTTCCGTCCGTTTTGTTTGCTCGGCTTGTCTCCTTTTGCCCCGCACCGGAAAAATCCAGCGGAAGACGGCCGAGCATTTCTTATTCTATCGTTCGCTTGATTGAATAGTAAGTCAAGCCGAATGTATAAGCGGGGCCGTGATGAGCTGCCGCCGGCAAGCATCGATGCACCGCAATGATGGGCGGGTCGAATGAAACGGCCCGAGCGAGCACTGCCAGTGCGCTGATAAAGACCGGCGTGTCTGATCGACGCACTGCGGGCCAAGGCGCACCGGCTTGAAATGCAGCCTCACGAGCCGCGGCGACGCGGCGGCCTGTGACGTCGGTTAGCGGACTCTCGCGTCTATCGGTCGCTTGATCGATTCTCGACAATGCCTCCCCAAAAGTGTAGATGGTCTGCACTCCGCGAAATGGTTTCTGCAAACCCTGCCGAGGCGATTGGAAGCCAGGAGTGGCCAAATCTTACGTTGCAGCCAGGTTCTTCATTGTTGACGGACTGAGAAGAAGATGACGAAGCCCTTAGGGCGCGCGAAGGCTCGTACAAAAAAGCCGAAATCCTTGCGAAAGGGTCCCGATCGCCGCCGGCAGATCATTGCCGCAGCGTCCGAACTGTTTGCGCGCAACGGATTTGAAGGCACGTCGATCCGCGACATCGCAGCCGCGTCAGGCGTTCTGTCCGGTTCGCTGTACTATCACTTTCCGTCTAAGGAAGACCTGCTCTTCACGGTGCACCAGGAAAGCCTCACGGCGATGCGCCAGGAGGTCGAGACCGCCATTGCTGAAATCAAAGAGCCCTGGAAGCGGCTCGACGAGGCCATCGCTGCGCACTGCCGGATATTGCTCGGCGGCAGCGTGACTCGCGCGATCCTCACGCCGCCGCGCTACTACAATCTCAAGGGTGTCCGAAAACTTGTCCGTCAGCGCGACGAATACGAGCAGATCTTCGCCAGCCTCATCGACGATTTGCCTCTGCGCGCCGATTGCGACCGGCACGCATTTCGGCTGTCGATCCTTGGCGCCATGAACTGGACGGTGTTCTGGTACACCGCAGGCGGTCGCTTGAGTGTCGACGATGTTGGTCGGCAGATAGCCCTGATGGTACGGGGCGCCGCCAGCACCGCCGCGACCAAAAATAGCGTTGGTGAAAAACGAAACTCTTGAAGCTATGGGATAATCGCAGTCTGGCGAGAACTACCGCTACACCCATCTCCTGACAATCATCAAAGAAATCGGCTAGCTTCGGCGACATCTCCCGACAAAGCGGATACGGCGCATCCGGAAAACACGATAACGATCTTAAGGATTGAACCCGACCGTCAGGCGTCCGCCAGCGTAATAACTGGTTTCCGACGCGAACTTGATTCCGGCCGGGGTAACGCCAGTGGGAGCGCCGCCGACAAAGGAGGCCGCCAACATACCAGGAACGCGGCTGTCGAAATTCAGGCCGCCGAAAACTTTCAGTGAGACACCGGCAAGCGGCTGGATTGTCGCGCTGGCTTCAGCGCTGGCGAGCAGTGGCGCGGTGGCATGGCTTCCAGCTGCGGCGGAATAGACAGTATAGCCGCCCACACCCAGATGGTTGTACTCGTCACTCGCATTCATCGAAACATCACGCCAGGCGGTCCCAATGTTTCCGCCGAGGCCGACGCTCAACCAGTTCGCGAGTTGCCATTTTCCGTCGAGCCCAGCGCGTGCGCCCCAATCAGTCCAGCCGAGCAAGGAGTTCGCGCGATAATTCCGGTTCGAGGGCGATACACCGGTGTTCAGTTGCTGAAAGAAAGTCTGGTTGTTGCTTGCGTGACCTGCGAAGACGGACAGCGACGGCGTCAATGTCACCGGGCCAAAGGAATGGTCTGCTGCGGACTTCAGGCCGATTTTCCAGGCAGTGTAATCGGTCGTGAGCGTCGAGTTGGTCCATGACGTGCTGCCGAAACCGTTGGTTTCACCAAAGCCACCGCCCAGCATCTGCGCGGCATAGCTGTAGCCAAAGCCCGCAATATCGGCACTCCGGCCGGTCGTTGTTCCGCTGGCGTGGATGTAGGACGCGCCGATTTCAAGCCGAACATTGCGGCCCCACATGTTCGCAAACGTTCCGTCCGGCGCGACATACCCAGCTGTGCCCGCGATGCCATAGCCATCGACGCGAGGCTTGTAAGTCTCGGACGGCCCGCGATTGGCTCCCGTGGTGTAGTCGGTCAGTTTCCAGCCGAGATCGTAGGCTGGCAGATTGATGGTTTGCGACGATCCCTCAATCGAGGCGTAAAAGCCGGCGCCCTCAAATGACGGGATTGGCTGCTGCCGCCGAAGAGAAACATCGTCGGCATTTGCGGTTGCGGCGGACATCAAAGTAATCAGCGCAACCGTGTGCAGTACAGTCAATTTCATACGTTAATTCCAATGGCAATGACGCGAATAAAATGTACGCTGCGGATTTCGGGAAGCCAGACATGGGTCGGACTGAAGGCACAGCGAGGCGGACATTCCGCAAATCGCAAAATCAGCTCCCAAACGCCCTCAACACCGATTCATCCCGGAAATCGAGAACTTATGGCTATTGGGCCGGGTGTAACGTGTCGTCACCCCCAGGTATGAGGCGAACGATTCAACATCGCGTGGTGGCAAGAATCACACAGTTTGACTTGACCTCGCCTTTCGCACACACAACGAGCACAGAACCTTAAAAGGCCAAGAATGGCTGCCGTAAGCAACGAGACTCTCTCTTCGATCATCGGCGATATTTACGACTGTGCATTGAATCCAGACGGTTGGCCTGATGTTTTGACTCGTATTACGCGGACCATGGATGCCGCGTACACCACTATCGCGTTAGCCGGTATATCCGACAATCAAGGCCGTTTTGCTGCCCAATCGCCTTGGGAGCCGGCACGCATGCGTGAGCTGGAAGAATATGACTTTGACCAAATTCCAGGTCTCAAGGCTGCTGTGACCGGAGACGTCGATGCGCCAATTTCCACATTGTCATTAATGTCGGAAGGCGAACTTCAGCAAACGCAGTTCTTTCGCGATTGGGCTGGCCCGCAAGGATTGCGCGAAGGCTGCATCACAAAATTCGTGCATACGCCGGACCGGATAGGTCTCCTGGGGGTCACGACACGTATGAGCCGCGCCGCGTTTGACCCGGACGATGAGAAATTTCTAGCTCTATTATCTCCTCACCTTCGCCGCGCGGCTCTCATCGGCGACTTGCTGGATAATGCGCGGCTGGCCACCCTCCGCTTTCGCGATACTCTTCAGAACCTCGCCGTGCCGATCGTGCTGACAGATGCACGCGGTGAAATTCTTTACGCGAATATGCGCGCGGAAAAGATGTTCGCCGATGGAGGACCGATCCAGCGGCAAGACAGGAGAATACAACCTGAAAATCCAGCTATCGGTGACGCGCTACTTCAAGCCCTAACAAGCGGCTCCTCGGACCTTTCAGTGGGATCAAAAGGAATCGGTCTCCCCATATCGGCGAGGGGTAAACCGCCTGCGGTGGCCTACGTCCTTCCGCTAAATCAGGGCGTAACTCGTTCAGCGCTTAGACCTGCATGCGCAGCGATCTTTATTTCGACGACGACATCCGCGTCGCCGATGCCCGAAGCAGTTCTTGCCACGTTGTTTGAGCTGACACCGGCCGAAGCCCGTGTGCTCCGGACAATCGGAGGTGGTTCGACCTCTGCATCGGGTTCGGAGACCTTGGGCATTAGCGAGAATACGCTAAAAACCCATCTCAACAGGATTTACGCGAAAACAGGGATGTCGCGCCAGGCCGATTTGGTGAAGCTCCTAAGCGAGATCAGCACTCCGCTATCAACCTGATTTCGCCGCTCTGCAACATAGTAGGTGGAAGCGGGCGCTTCCACGCTACGCTGCAGCTCCACCAAAGCACGCCAGGGTCTCATATTTATAGATCACTATTTTTGCTCTGCCGCGCTTGCGGAACTGGCGGGCGGCACGATCTTCATCACAAATGACACTGGCTTGTCGTCGGGTCCAAAGGGACCAGGGACCTTGTTCTTCACGGGCGGCAGACTCTTGAGAAAGGCGACAATGGCTAGAGTATCCTGGCGCGTGAGATTGGCGAATGCATGCCAGGGCATGATCGGCGCCAGCATCCGGCCATCGGGCCGCCGGCCTTTGGTAATTGCTGCCGCAATATCCTCCGATGACCATTGGCCAAGCCCGGTCTCACGATCCGGCGTGAGATTCGGGCCGTGAAATACGCCGAGGCCTGGAATTTCAAATCCGACTTCCGAACCGCCGAGATAACGTGCCGTGTCCGGTTTACCGAAGAAATATCCTGGCGTGTGGCAATCGTTACAGCCTCCGAAGGAAACCAGATACTGGCCGCGCTTGATCTGGGCGTTTTGGGCAGAGGCCGCACAGCACATGACGAATGTCAACGCCGCAGCCACTGCTGCAAGACGAACAGCGATCCTGGAGACGGTTCGGTACAACGTATGAATAATGTCGATCATGGCTAATCCACCAGTTTATGAAAAACAGATCGTGAGTTCGGAACGCGGGAAAAACTTCCCGACCAGAAGTATTTACTTTTTTGCCGCTTCGACAAGTGAGCGGATGACCCAGCGCTTGACCTTTCGCGCATCCTCATCGGGGAGACGCAGAACATCCTTGATAACGATGGTTGCTTCCGGGCCCATGACCAGCGCAAGCGCCTTCGTGAGCATGCGTAGATCGGCCAGCTTGAACTGGTCGCGCGCCGGCTCCAGCGCCGCTTCAATCAACGGCGTGCGACGATCCTGGCGCTTCGGCAACTTGGCATCGCCATCGGTGAGGAAGTCCCTCTGGATGGTGTAAGCGAGCATGTTGCGCAGCAACGACTCGTTCGCCAGGATCATATCGTAGAGCGTGGTTTCAACACGCTGCAACCGCGCCACCGGATCACGCGACGTCTCATTTCGGAAGAACTCCCCAGGCTCAGGCACGGCGACGTCAACTACCGCTTCCACCATAAGAGCTTCAACGCTCGGAAAGTATCTGTATGCTGTTGCGCGCGATACCAAGGCAGCCTCGGCGACCTCCTCCAAGGTTGGCGTGCGGCCCTGCTTGATCAACTGGGCCGCAGCCTGAAGGAGATCCTTCCGTGTGCGGGCTTTCTGGTTCGGACGCCCCAATGATTCCGATTGTGTCACGTCAGTCCTGTGGCAATTGCTGCATGATGGCGGCCAGATCGATCCAGACATTCTCACGCTTGATATCGCCACTCTCGGCAAACTCTAGGACGTGAAGCAACCTGAACTCAAGGGGTCGGTTTCGCCCTTCCAGCCCGAACGGCCTTCCTGGCGCCTTGCCTGACCAGATCGATTCATCGACCATAAAATTCGACCCATAGAGTCGTTTCACACACCGCACCTTACTGTCGGCAAGGTCAACAAACATTGTTTCATAGAAACGGCGCGCGCCTTCATGACCACGCGAAGGACCTAACGGCCAGCCCACAATGTCATGATCCACATCATCGGTCAGAGTGGCAAGCACGCCGTCAACGTCGTCGTTCCCTTCGAACGCGAAATGCTCGTCCATCTTGTCGTCCATCTGTCTCGAAGTCAGTGCCATAGAAGTCGCCCTTTCTGGCTATGAATACGAAATTCAAGCTGCCTTGACGTTCGAAAGCGCGGCGATCCGCATGCGTCGATCGTAGTCATCTGCCAGCGCGCACAACGCTGCGGCGCCGTCGCCGGAAAACGAAGGACCGTGCATGAGCGCAAGCGTTTTTGGCGTCAGCTTCGACAACGCGCGTATCGTCGTCCCCATCTCGGGATTGAGTCCTGAATACTTGAATAAGTCTTCGGCTTCGATGGCGGGGCCGACAATATCACGATCCGTTAGCGCCGAACTGTTGCCGAGCTGTGTGAACAGATCCCCACACAGAAGCGTGCCGGTCGATTCCTCATACATGACACCGGCATCCCAGCCATGTGGCGTGTGGGGAGTGTCAATAAAGCGCACCCGCTTGCCACCGCCAATATCAACTACGTCGCCATCGTTGAGGACGCGCGGTGGACGATCGGCAAAATCGTTGAGGGACACCATACAGCCGGTGTTCCCATGGGCGGCGGTCGCGTGCGGTGCAATCGACAGCCATTCATTCATGGCTCCGCATTCGTCCGCCTCGAAATGGCCGTAAGCAATCCAGCGCAGCTTTTCAGGCGAAACGATCCGAGCAAGCGCCTCGCTATTGAGCGTGAACATCTTTCGCAAGCCGGTGTGGAACATCAGAGGCTCATCCCCGAGGACGAGAAACTGGTTGAAGGTGAAACCTGCCGGTGGCGCGATATCCGGCACAAATGTTGAGAGACGATAGATACCATCGGCAATTTCGGTGATTTGGGTTTCCATGACTTTCCCCCGAAAAATCGGCGCGTGCCTGCCCCGGACATCCGTCAGGCATATGGCAGTTGAAAAAAGCGCGCCACTAAACGAGATAAGTTTTATCTAATGAGATAATCGTCTCATGTCAATACTAAAATCTCGTTACGTATAAACACCTTTAATAACAACCCGTTATCTGCTTCGGACAAGGAAGGGCCCCAACGGGGTAGGTAGCAGCCGGAACATCTGCCGGTCAGCGGGACCACGCATTCACTGCGCTTTTTTGACCCAAGCGGCCGCCAGTATGCTGCGGGCGACTTCGACGATCTTGAGCGTGCTGCTTACAACCGGAGCGCCACCCGGTGGATATCTGCAGCTTCAGGACACAAGAATGGGATTCGTGCCCATCTGGCGCTCAAATGTAGTCCGCATGCGCTTGAAGCTCCGCACCGCCATTGTCGCTTTGCCGCCTCCGGACCATGGAATATAGACCAAGCTCGGCGCCAGTATCCTCCCGAGCAACTCAGCTTCATGGCATGCAAAGGCTTCGTACCATTGCGATGCGATTTGCTTCGGTTCGCTCTCCGCCGTTGCAACACTATAAGCTATTCAGCTCGGACATCATCCATTTCGGGTCAAGGCTCGGTTGAAGCTGCGCATCACCATCGAACGCTGACATCCGCAAAAGCAGCATCATAAAGTACCCATTTGTAAGTACCTCCCCTCGTCTTCACGAGGTGCGCTCGCCTGCGACGGTAGTACTCCGGTTTAGTCATCAGCCAAAAATTCCGACCGCGCTATAATAAACGGCCGGCCGGTTGTCTGGCGACTAACAACAGGAATCGACCTCAGAATAAAAAAGTAAAAAGACGCAAGCTGGAGATTGCAATCCAAGTTCTCTCTGCATCGCATTTCGCTCGGTTTTATCCGAGCAAATGTATGTGTCCGCGGTCTGTTGCCCGGAGTAACGCGTATGACTTTGTTGCATCGTTTGATTTCCTTCGAGGCGTTCTTTGCATTGCGCCCAACCAAAGGCTCCGCACTACGTATCGCAGCCGACGCCAGCTCCCTATGGGCGGCATTTCTGTTTGGCTGGTTCTTCATAGAAGAACGGAATCTCGCCGCCATCGCCGAAACAAAATATATTTTTCCGTTCCTTGGGCTCTTCTCGCTCATGATCTTTATCACCTACGCTGATGCCGGCCTCTATACGTGCCGGCACGGCTACTCTCTCACGACAAAGATCAGCAGTATCATCCGGATCAATCTCGTGTTGCTGATTATTGGAGGCGTCATCCTTGCGTTTGCGCCGTCCGCTTCCGGCATCACGCCTCGCATTCTTTTGACGACCATTACAGGCGCGACGCTTCTCGCCTGCGTTGCGCGAATGATCTCTTTCGTTCTGCGCTCCGAAGATCGGGAGCCCGGCGGATCGGACGCGCATGAAAGCCCCGACGAGTCGCGGGTACTGGTGATCGGCGGCGCGGGCTATATCGGCTCTGCGCTGGTCGAGAAGCTGCTGAATCTCGGGAAGCATGTCACGGTTCTCGACGCCATGCATTATGGTGATGAACCGCTTGCGCGCGTTGCCGGACATCCAGAGCTGACGATCGTCCGGGAAGATTTTCGGCACATTGAAGTTCTCACCCGCGTCATGAGCGGTATAGGCGCGGTGATACACCTTGGCGGCCTTGTGGGCGATCCGGCATGCGCGGTCGACCCTGACCTCACCGTCGACATCAACGTCACGGCGACCAAGCTCGTTGGCGAAATCGCCAAGGCACGCGGCGCCAAGCGCTTCATCTTCGCCAGTTCATGCTCAGTCTACGGTGCTTGCGACGAAATGGTGGACGAAACTTCCCACTTCAACCCTCAGTCACTTTATGCACGCAGTAAAGTCGCATCTGAAGCGCTACTCGGCACACTCAACAGCGATGATTTCGCCGTGACATGCCTGCGCTTCGCCACGGTCTACGGTATTTCCGGCCGCACACGTTTTGATCTCGTGGCCAATTTGCTGTGTGCGAAAGCCGTTCGTGACGGGGTCATCACGGTTTTCGGTGCGGATCAGTGGCGCCCCTTCGTGCATGTGGATGACGTTGCAAGAGCCATCGTGACGGCTCTCACGGCTCCGGTTGCAGACGTCGCTGGCGAAGTATTCAATGTCGGCAGCGATACCCAGAACTACACGCTCGGCGAACTCGCAGCGCTCATCAAAGCACAAGTGCCGGACGCTCGGATCGTTTCCGACAACAACTGCACGGACAAGCGCAACTATCGTGTGTCTTTCGCGAAGATCCGCAACCAGCTCGGATTCGAACCGGCGTGGACGCTCGAACGCGGCATAACGCAGGTCATCTCGGTCGTGCGATCGAATGAAGTGGGTCACTATTCCCTGCCGAACTACAGCAACGTCCTCTATCTGAAGGAATGCGGCAGCCAGAGCTTCGGTAGCTTCAAGATTACAGGCTGGGAAGCCGAATACATGAAAATCGATCGCATCGCTCCGAGTCACGGAGTGAGACAGACAGCCGCAGCTTAAAGGACATTGCAATGCGATACCAGCAAGCACAGGAAATCCGCGCCTCAAGAATTAGCCGGTCGCCGCACGTCCCTAAACTTCATAAGCCCAAGGTTCACGAGCTTCTCACGAACATCCCGTGCTTCCGTCCCGTGGTGGGTGAGGAAGAGATTGAAGCCGTGACAGCCGTGCTCCGTTCGGGATGGCTGACCACGGGTGCCAAGGCTCGCGAGTTCGAACAGAAATTCGCGACCTTTCTCGGCGGCGGGATCGAGGCCGTGGCGGTGAACTCGGCGACAGCCGGGCTGCATCTGGCGGCGGAAGCTTGCGGAATAGGCCCCGGCGATGAGGTGCTGGTGCCGACGCTCACATTCACCGCCACCGCGTCCGTGATACGTTATCTCGGTGCGGAAATCGTTTTCGTCGACGTCGATCAGAAAACCCGCACGATCGACCTCGAACACGCCGCGCGGCGCATCACGCCACGCTGCAAAGCCATCATTCCGGTCCATTTCGGCGGGTTTCCCTGCGATATGGTTGCGGTACTGGACTTTGCCCGTCGCCATAACCTCAAAGTTATCGAGGATGCGGCCCACGCCCTGCCGGCGCATCGGTTCGATCGTCAAGTCGGCACCTGGGAGTCGGACGCTTGCGTGTTCAGTTTCTATGCCACCAAGCCGATCACCACCGGCGAGGGCGGCATGATCACCACCCGCAATCCGGAAATCGCCGCACGCGCACGCGTGATGCGGACCCATGGACTCAATCGCGATGCGTTCGATCGCTTCAGCAAGGTCGGCGCATCGTGGGCATACGATGTCGTGTCGCCCGGGTTCAAATACAATCTCACCGACGTCGCTGCGGCTGTGGGTGTGGTTCAGCTCGACCGCGCCAGGGGGCTGCAATCCGGCCGGCAACGCGCAGCGCAACGCTATCTGGAGAAACTCGCCGGTTTGCCGCTCGATTGCCCCGCACCGGCGCCCGCCGGCAGCCTTCATTCGTGGCACATGTTTCCCATCCGCATTCACGAAACCGCGCGCGTCACGCGCGACGATGTCATCGCAGCATTGACCGCACAGGGCATAGGCACCTCGGTCCATTACCGGCCGCTGCACCAGATGACTTACTGGAGACAGCGTTATTCCTTCAAGCCGGACGATTTCGTGGAAGCCGATCGTTATTTCTCCGGTGCGGTGTCATTGCCGCTCTTCCCCACCATGACCGATCAAGAGATCGATCGGGTCGTTGACGCTTTGCGAGATTTGCTGGAGTGACACGCCATGCCCGCTTGCGATACCAGCCTCTCCATAACGCGGCCATCTGCGACAACGCTCTCGTTCAAACGCGCTCTAGATGTGGCCGGTTCAGCTTTCGGACTGATTCTGCTGTCGCCGCTATTCGTTATCATTGCAATCGCAATCAGGCTGGAAAGCTCGGGACCGGCTTTCTTCCGCCAAACGCGGGTCGGGCTCAACGGCCGTCCATTCCGGATTTACAAGTTTCGATCGATGAGCACCGCAAAGGGGGCGAACCGTACGGCCCTGACAGTGCGCGCGGACAAGAGAGTAACCCGCATCGGCAGATTCTTGAGAAGAACGAAGATCGACGAACTGCCGCAGCTCATCAACGTTCTCGCAGGGGACATGTCGCTGGTCGGCCCCCGCCCCGAGGTTCCCGAGTTCATGGGGTTCTATTCTCCCGAACAGCGGGCGATCCTTCTCTCGATGCAACCCGGAATGACCGACTATGCCGCGATCCTGTTTCGCGACGAGAGTGCCATGCTCGATCAGAACCAGGACCCTGTCGCGGTCTACAGGCACAAGATCATGCCTATCAAATTCGGCCACTATGAACGTTACAGTCGCGAGATCGGCGCGATCAACGACCTGCGCATCATTCTGGCGACGGTTTTGCTGCTTGTGGTCGGACATATTCCCGGAATGTTGGGGATCGAATCCGAACTCCCTGATCTGACCCGCGAGACGATAGCACAGTAACGTGGCAGCATACGGAATAAGGTAGTGTTCAAATGAGTTCGATCTCACAGATAGACACGCTCTTTTCTGGCATTTCAAACACGTCGAGCTACCCGCCGCACAATGGCCTTGCGGTTGGGCCGAACAACATCGTGATGGCCGAAGGATCGCGGATCGAATGGACCAACCTGACTGGCGGCGCGGTCACAGTTCAGTCGGTCTACAGCTTCTTCTCATCGCTCGGAGCGACGGCAACCAACTCGCTGTTCGACCCGCGCTGCATCTACGACAGCGCCAGCGGCCGCTTTATCATCCTCATGGAGAACATCGGCGCTAACGGCACCGTCAGCAATATCGACATCGCCGTGTCAAAGGACTCCAATCCGAATGACGGTTGGTACTTTGCGTCGCTGAACACCTCGCTCACCATCAACGGACAGCTGACCTCTTCCGACAGACCGTCCATCTCCATCGACGGTAGCAACATCTACATCACCGCGCCGCAGTACAACGTCAATGTTTCGGGCTACGCGGGAACCGAGACATGGGTCATAGGAAAAACCGCCGGTGCCGGCGGCGGTCTCTACAACGGCGGCACGATGACGGTTGTCGCCAACCAGATCACCCCGTCGAACCAGGGTATTTTTTCCGTCGCGGCAGGCAACAACGGCACGACATACTACGCTTGCGACTATTCCACGGGCAGCCAGATCATCGCTGTGGTGCAGGCTTATAACACCTCCACCAGCACGTTCGGTCCTGCGACCACCATCTCGCTCGGCAATATCGACCAGGGCGGCGCATATACCGCCCAACAGCAAGGCACCACCTTGCTGCTCGACGCCGGCGACAAGCGCATCCAGAATCTCCAGTATGCCAACGGTTTTCTCTGGGGTGTCTGCGAGCTGCAGCCGATCGGCTCCAGCGTGCCGCTGGTCCACTGGTTCAAGATCGATGTCAGTAATCCGAACAGCCCGACGCTTGTCGCCCAGGGTGACATTTCCGGCGCGTCGCTCGGGACCAATGTGGCAACCTTCAACGGCTCTCTCGCCGTCGACGGTGCCGGCGATGTGGTCATCAACTTCACCGCCAGCGGTCCGAACATGTATCCTTCGGACTACTACGTTTACCAGGCCTCGTCCGATCCCACTGGCACCTTCAGTTCGCCGCTCCTGTACCAGGCAAGCACAGGCTTCTTCAATTCCGGAAACGGGTCCAGCGTGCAGCGCTGGGGGGCCTATTCGACAGCGATCCCCGATCCCAACAATCCGAATGCGGTCTGGGTATCCAACGAGTACGTCGCAAACGGCTGGTGGCAAACCGCCGTTTCCCAGATCGAGATCAAGGCGACGAATATCCCGGCTATCGCGTCGGTCGTGACCACCGGTGCAGGCGTCACCAATGGCGGCGGCGACCTTAACGCCGGCAAGACCGTGACACTGACGGTCAATTTCAGTGTTGCCGTGACGGTCAACACGACAAACGGTTCGCCGACACTGGCGCTCAACGATGGCGGCATCGCAAGTTATGTCGGAGGCTCGGGCAGCAACGCTCTTGTCTTCAGTTATGTTGTTACGCCGGGCCAGAACACACCCGATCTCGCGATATCATCCATCATTCTCAATGGCGCCACGATTCAGGACGGGCTCGGCAACAATGCCGATCTTTCGGGTGCGGTGAATTACAATCCAGCCGGAGCATTGCAGATCGACACAGTCGCGCCGATAGCACCATCGGGGCTGTCGCTCGACACAACGGCCGACAGCGGCGCCAAGGGCGATGGCATCACCAATCTCACGCAAGTGAAGATCGATGGCACGGCCGAACCCGGCAGCACTGTGACATTGTACGACACCAATGGCACCACCGTGCTCGGCGTAGGGATTGCCGACGCTACGACCGGCACCTTCGCGATAGGCACAACTGCGCTCGCCAATGGATTGCACAGCATCACTGCGCAAGCGACGGATGCGGGCGGCAATACCGGTACGGGATCGGTCGTCTATGCGGTGACAATCGACACCATCGCACCGGATGCGCCAACCGGCCTTACCCTCGACCCGGCCACCGACAGCGGCACCAAAGGCGACGGAATCACCAACTTCACGCAAGTGAAGATTAACGGTACAGCGGAGCCCGGCAGTAGCGTAACGTTATACGACACCAATGGCACCACCGTGCTCGGCACGGGAATTGCCAACGTAACGACCGGCGTGTTCGCCATCACAACTCTGCCGCTCGCTGTCGGAACTCACAGCATTGCGGCAAAAGCGACGGACACCGCAGGCAACACCAGCACAGTATCAGCGGCGTACACGGTCACCGAGACCGCAGCCCCACCTGCAGCCACCTCAGAGGTTGAAACTCAATTCTCGGGCATTTCCGACAAATCCGGTTATCCACCTCACAACGCGCTTGCTGTGGGGCCCAACTACATCGTGATGCTGGAAAGCTCAAAGATTGAATGGACGAATCTGAGCGGCGGTGCGCCGACACTTCAATCAGTTTATCAGTTCTTCAAGCCGCTGGGGACGACGGCGACGAATGCCCTGTTCGATCCCCGCGCCGTTTATGACAGCGTGAACAGCCGCTACATCATTACCATGGACAATATCGGCTCCAACGGTGCGATCAGCAACATCGACATCGCAGTTTCCAAGGACTCCAATCCGAACGACGGCTGGTACTTCGCCTCGCTGAATACCGCACTCACCATCAACGGGAAACCGACCAGTTCGGATACGCCCGTGGTGTCGGTCGACGGCACCAACATCTACATCACCGCTCCACAGTACAACATTAGCGGCGGCGGCTGGCAGGGAACAGGCGTCTGGGTTATCGGCGACACGGCTGGCACCGGTGGCGGCATCTACAACGGCGGCACGATGACAGTTACCGCTAGCGAGGTCACCTCCCCCAATCAAGGAATCTACCGTGTCGTGGCCGGCAACAACGGCAACACCTATTATGCAAGCAGCTACTCCGCCGGCGGTCAGATTGTCGTGACCCTGCAGGTCTACGATGTGGCCACCAAAACGTTCGGACCGATCAGCACCATCGGGCTGGGCAATATCGATCAGGGCGGATCCTATACCGCCCAGCAACTGGGAACGAGCTTGCTGCTGGATGCAACAGACAAGCGCGTCCAGAATCTCGCCTACTCCAACGGCTTCCTCTACGGCGTCACCGAGGAAAAGCCAATCGGATCGAGCGTGCCGCTGGTCCACTGGTTCAAGATCGACGTCAGCAATCCGAACAGCCCGACCCTGGTAGCGCAGGGCAACATCTCAGGCGCCTCGCTCGGCACCAATGTGGCAACCTTCAACGGCTCCATCGCTGCGGATAGTACGGGCGACGTCATCATCAATTTCACCGCCAGCGGCCCGAACATGTATCCGTCGGACTACTACGTCTTCCAGTCGGCGGGCAGCGGAACGGGATCTTTCAGCGCACCTATCCTGTATCAGGCGAGTTCAGGCTTTTTCAATTCAGGCAACGGGAACAGCGTCCAGCGCTGGGGCATCAATTCAACGGCGATCGCTGACCCTAACAATCCGAGTTCGTTCTGGATTTCGAACGAGTACATCGCGAATGGGTGGTGGCAGACCGCAATCTCCCAGGTGCAGATCCAGTCAACTCCGGAAACGCCTACGCTCACTCTTGGCAGCACCGCCCTGACAGTGAATGCCGGGGGATCGGTGGCGTTACCAATCAGCGTCACCGCATTCGACGCCGACGACGCCGTATCTGTCACGATCAGCGGACTGACAAGCTACGAGACCGTAACCAACGCACTCGACAAGACGGTCTTCAGCGGCAGCTCCGTCACATTGAGCGCGGCGGAGGTCAACAGCGGACTGACACTGCTGTCGTCCTATAGCGGATCAGATCATCCGGTGAACACACTGACGATCAGCGCAAGCAACACGACCTCAGGCGAAGCCGCAACCTCGGCATCGCAGACAATTGTCGTCACCGACCCACCCGTGACTCCCGTCACGGCTGGAGGAATTCCTCAGGGGACGCCGCTCGGCCAACTCATCGCGCTGATGGACCAATATACGGCCGCGGGTTTCCTCCACGGAGCTGGCAGCAATGGCTTCAGCCAGATTGTGCAATCGCTATCGACGCAGATCGGACCAGACGGTCCGCCGCTTCTGTTCGCGCCGCATCATGCATGACGCACCAAGACGAGTTCAACCGCCTCCGATGGCATGAGACTAGTCGCTTTGAATTTCGTTTTCCTGAAACGCGGGACGTCAGCTAATGACACCAGAAAACGATTCAGGACTTCTTGCCCTCGTGCTGCTGCTTCGGATGAACGGCATTGCCGCGGAAGCTGAACAGATTCGTCACCGCATCGGGACAGATACGATCGGCACAACGGAGATGCTCCGCTGCGCCCGTGATCTTGGCCTCAAGGCGCGCGCCATCAAGACAAATTGGGCCCGCCTGGCACGAACTCCCCTCCCGGCAATCGCGGCTCTCGCCGACGGCGGCTTCCTGATCCTTGGCAGCACCGGGGATGACAAGGTACTCATCCAGCGCCCGCCAGGGCTACAGCCGGAAGGGATGAGCAAGGCGGACTTCGAAACTCTGTGGAGTGGCCGCCTGATACTGATGACACGTCGTGCAACGCTTTCCGACCTTTCACGGCGCTTTGACGTCACCTGGTTCGTTGGCGCCATTCAAAAATACCGCCGGCTCCTTGGCGAAGTCATCATAGCCTCCTTCTTCTTGCAAATCTTTGCGCTCGTAACACCGCTGTTCTTTCAGGTGGTGATCGACAAGGTGCTGGTACACCGCGGGCTCGGCACGCTCGAAGTCCTCACCATCGGCCTCATAACCATTGCTATCTTTGAAGCAATTCTCGGCGCACTACGCACCTATCTCTTTGCCCATACGACCAATCGGATCGACGTCGAGCTTGGCGCGCGGCTGTTCCGGCACCTGATATCGCTGCCGCTCGCCTATTTCCAGAATCGCCGCGCCGGCGACTCAGTCGCGCGCGTCCGCGAACTCGAGAATATTCGCAATTTTCTCACAAGCTCCGCGCTCTCCTTGGTCATCGATCTGGTCTTCACGTTCGTTTTCCTGAGCGTGATGTTCATCTATTCCCCGCTGCTTACCTGGATCGTGCTCGGCGCTTTTCCCTTCTACATCGCAATTTCGGCCGCCGCGACGCCTCTGTTCCGCCGATCCCTTGATGAAAAATTCAAACGCGGCGCTGAAAACCAGGCCTTTTTGGTCGAAAGCATCGTCGGGATGGAAACGTTGAAAGCGATGGCGGTCGAACCTCAGATGCAGCGCCATTGGGAAGAACAACTCGCGGGTTATGTCGCTGCGAGCTTCCGGGTTCTAAATCTTGGCAACGTGGCAAGCCAGGCCGTTCAGTTCGTGAGCAAGCTTGTCACAGCCACCATCTTGTTCCTGGGTGCCAAGCTTGTCATCGACGGCAGCCTGACTGTCGGCGAGCTTGTCGCATTCAACATGCTCGCCAGCAGGGTAAATGTGCCGGTTCTGCGACTCGCACAGGTCTGGCAGGATTTTCACCAGGCCCGCCTTTCCATCGAACGGCTCGGCGATATCCTGAATACGCGCCCGGAATCGTCGATCACGGCTCACCGCGCTGCGCTTCCGCCGATCCGTGGCGAGATCACGTTCGAGCATGTCGGCTTTCGCTATCGCATAGATGGACCTGAAGTCCTGCACGATGTGCAATTCCACGTGCCCGCCGGGCAAGTGGTCGGCATCGTCGGACCTTCAGGTTCGGGCAAAAGCACCCTCGCCAAGCTAGTCCAGCGCCTCTATTTGCCTGAGGCTGGCCGCGTACTCGTTGACGGCGTCGATCTCGCCATGGTCGACACAGCCTGGCTGCGCCGCCAGGTCGGCGTCGTTCTGCAAGAAGACATGCTTTTCAATCGCTCAGTGCGCGACAATATCGCGCTCGCTGACCCTGCGTTGTCGATGGATCAGATCATTGCCGCGGCGACGCTTGCCGGTGCACACGAATTCATTCTCCAGCTTCCCGAAGGTTACGATACGCTCGTCGGCGAACGTGGCTGCAGCCTCTCTGGCGGACAGCGGCAACGGATCGCAATCGCTCGCGCCCTCGTCACCGACCCGCGCATTCTGATCTTCGACGAAGCGACGAGCGCGCTCGATTACGAGAGCGAGCGGATCGTACAGTACAATATGCGGCGCATCTGCGAGCGGCGCACCGCCATCGTGATCGCTCACCGCCTTTCGACGGTACGCGGCGCCGACCGCATCCTCACGATCGACCGGGGACGCCTCGTCGAGGACGGAACGCATGAGGAATTGATTCATACCAACGGACGCTACGCCACCCTCCATGACATACAGGCGGGATTCCATGACATCCGTCAAAAAAATCATTCAGTTCCCGGAACGGCAGAAGCTCTCTCGCCACGATGAGACGGCCTTTCTTCCCGCCGCACTTGAAATCGTCGAGACTCCTGCCTCGCCTACCGCGCGCGCGCTCGGCGCGGCGATCATCGCGCTTTTCAGTGCGGCACTGGTATGGGCGTCGCTCGGCCGCGTCGATATTGTCGCAATCGCGCCTGGCAAGGTCATTCCAACCGGCCGCACCAAGATTATCCAGCCGTTCGAAACCGGGATCGTCCGGGCCATTCACGTTCACGACGGGTCAGTGGTGACGGCCGGAGATGTTTTGATCGAACTCGATCCCACGATCAATGCAGCCGATGTCAAGCACATGAGAATTGACTACGTCGCCGCGGAACTCGACGTTGCCCGTCTTCGCGCGGCACTCGCGGACGGCGACAATCCGTTCGATGACTTTATCTCGCCGAACGGCGCAACCAAAGAACTCATTGAAACACAGCGCCAGTTCCTCATGACCCAGACTCAGGAGCATCGTGCAAAGATCGCCGAGATCAATCGCCAGATCAGTCAAAAGGAAGCAGAGCGGAACACCATCTCCACCAACGTTGCCAAACTTGAGGCCACGACCCCCTTGCTTGAGGAGCGAGCGAATCTGAGAGGGTACCTCTATGAAAGCAAGCTTGGCTCAAAAATTACCTATCTGTCGGATTTGCAGGATCTTGTGGGGCAACAGCACGAGATCCTTGTTCAGAAAAGCAGGGAGCGCGAGGCGGACGCCGCGATCGCGGCATTGAACGAGACACGATCCAAAGCGAAGGCGGAATACCGCCGCACGCTGTTCGACGATCTGGCAAAGACGGAACAGAAGGCCGGTGGCCTTGGCCAGGAGGTCATCAAGGCGGAACAAAAAGCCAAACTGCAAATCCTCACCGCGCCAATTGACGGCGTTGTCCAGCAACTCTCCGTGCATACCATCGGGGGCGTGGTCACGCCGGCACAGGCCCTCGCCGTTGTCGTCGCAACCGATGGCGCGGTCGAGATCGAGGCCATGGTATCAAACACGGATATAGGCTTTGTATCCCCCGGGCAGGACGCCGAGATCAAGGTCGATACATTCAACTTCACGCGTTACGGCCTCGTCCACGGACGCATCATCAACGTTTCGCACGACGCCATTATTCCCGATAAGTTACGCGACAAATCATCCCAGACGGAGAGCGCAGCGAACGAACCCAAAGGCCAGGAACTCACCTATGCCGCGCGCATCGCGCTCGACCGCACACAGATGCAGATCGAGGACAAACTTATTCCGCTCTCTCCAGGAATGGCGGTGACAGCCGAAATCAAAACAGGATCGCGCCGCATCATCAGCTATCTGCTCTCTCCGCTCACGCGGTACAGGCACGACATCCTGCGAGAGCGATAACTCCGATCGAGGAGTGCCCGGAGACAAGGCGCCTCAATCAAACAGCCTCAATCAAACAGCCTTGGACAGACCCGCACGACGAACAACAGATGGAGGCCTATCCAGGCCCCCAATACGCTGACCGTGAAATCCTCAATGCTTGCGGTCCGTCCGACAATAAACATTTGTGCTGCTTCGAGCGAGGCAGCACCGACGATCAGCGCAATACCAATGGCAAGCCGCTGCCTGAGCGCGGGATAGCCCGCTGCAAGGAGACAGCCGACAACGATATAGGCGACAAAATGCTCCTCATAGTTGTTCGCTAGAACGTGAGGGCGCAGACGGCCGGGCACCAGTGAGATCACCACGACCGACAGCACCGCCAGCCAGCCGATAATCCTGGTCGCGGCGGCGCTCATTCAGGATAACCTCGCACAATCATCTTACATCGTCTTATTGTCCACGCGGCTCGCCGGATAGTCCGGGCCGCAGAGTGACCTCCACGACATCGCCTGGCTGAAGCTCGGATTCTTCATTCGCAAGGATGCGCTGCTGACCCTTTTCGCTGATCCGGATGATTGCGATCTGGGGCTCACTACCGCTTCCACGTATAAACTGCGACTTGACGACGGTCGCATATTGCAGTTTCTCCGCTGTGCTCTGCAGCTTCGACCGAATCTCGCTGAGCCTCAGATTAGCGTCCTGCAACTCGCGGAGCAGCTCCATCTTGCGCTGGGCGTCGAGTTTTCCGATTTGTCGTGTGAAATCGTCTTGCTGTTGCTTGATCTGCATCAGTTGAGCCGATGTCTGCAACTTTCTTGTTGAAGACATCAGCACCGCACGACGGGAGTCGGCAACGCGAGGACTTGGAAGCGACCCCTTGCCATAGAGATCCATTGTCCTCTGCAACTCGTCTATGTCCGCTTGCGCGCCCTCATCGTCCTGCCTCTGCTGCTCCGTGAGAACCCCGACCTGGTTTTGACCCAGTGCGATTGCGCGTTGCAGGAATTCCTTCTGACTATCGTAGTCTGCCTGACGAGCCTTCAATTGCTCCGCCTCGACATGCACGATTTCGGAGATGGTTGATTGACCCAGAGGCAGGTCCTTCAGACTGCTCCGATCGAGATTCCTGTCTTCTCCGAGCTCCGTCTTCAGGCGCCACACATGGGCCTGCTCTTTGGCAAACCCCGCCCAAAGCGTTTCATACTCGGCTCTCAAATCCGCCGACTCGAGAATAGGATTCTGCATGCGGTAGCGCATAAGCTCATAACCGCCCGAAAGAGCCACCGCCTGCCGCACCGTCATTAGCGGCCGATAGGAATATTCGCCAGGTTTGGAGACGTCGCCATTAACGTATACCGGCCGGTATTCCACGACGGTCGCCGTCACCTCGTCGTGGTCGATCATGATCTCGTTCTCGCGGCCATCCGATATCCGCTGCCGGAAGACCTTGGTGGCCAGGATCGCCTGAATTCTGGCCTGCGTCTCCGAGGGCGTAAGACCTGCTATCGGAAGATTGCCGAGCATGGGGAACGAGATCGATCCGTCCAGTTGCACAGGAACGCGTTGTTTGAGTTCCGGCGCCCTGGCTACCGAGATTTCGACCACATCACCGACATGCAACCGATAATCGGCCCTTGCCTGAGGGGCCGAACACAACATGGCCGTTGCGAACAGCGCCCACTTTAGACCGGATGCTCCATCCAGCCGAACGACCTTGCGGAAAAAGGAGGCGCTGGTCCCCGGTGGCAATCGAATGGTCGGCATATTGTATCTCCCTGTGTCGGTAATCACTGACGCATAGATGATTGCTTTCGCGAAGTTTCCGGCCAGGACAATCGCGTGACGTAATCCGCGACCGCGCCGCCCGGTTGCCCCCAGTTGCTGGACCAGATGACTTGCGACCCATCGGGCGAAGGCGATGCATGGGTCTCGCTCCAATAATCATGCTTGGGATTGCGGGTCTGCGCGATCCGGCGCACCTCTCCGCTGCCGTCAATGCGGAGCGCGACAACTTCCTGGTAAAAGGGCGCCCAGCCCCGCTGTCGCGAGACCTCGGAAAAATATCCGCCATAACTCAGGAATACCCATCCGGGCAGATTGATATTGCGAAGCGAGGCATGCTGGCCCTCGCCGTAAGGCGCAAGGTCAGTTACCTTACCGTCCGCCAGCCGCCGCTTGATAATATGAAACTTGTCTGGATTATCCTTGCTGATGCCGACATAGACGTCGCTGCCGTCCGCATCGATCGTCAGGTCGCCGTGGCCCGGACGATGATGATCGGTCCAGTGCTGGAGCTGCACCCCATCGACCGTGAAAACATACCCTTCAGTGATCCCGCCGGATAAATTTTGACTACAGAATATGTAACGACCCGATGGTGAAATGCCGCAATAGCCATTAGTCCCGGGTAGGTCAGTGAGCCTGATATCCGGAAATCTCGTTTTCGTTGAAATATCGAATGCAAAGGCGATGAGCGTCCCGGACTTCGTCGTTGCGCGCACAACCAGCCTATTGCCATCTCTGGATGGATTGCCCTTGTTCGGCCCGAACTGGAGATCGCGGTCGGCATCTCCGACGAAAACAATCGTCTTGGTGTCGCTCCGCGGTGCCCACGTATAGATTGCGCGACTGCTGACGCATATCATCAGCCTTGCATCGGCCGGATGCCACTCGCATTCGTTAAACATTGAGCGCTGAAAGAGGGGGACGTAGGTCTGCCCGTCCAGGAAACAGAACCCGGAACAGCCGTTTGTGATCAGCAGCAAACTCTGATCTGCGTTCCAGGCTTGCGAACTGGAATATCTGTGAGTGCAGTATGCCAGCTTGCAGACAACGCCGCCGGGCATCTTCCCACCTGGATCAGTGACTCGGGTTACAAGCGTTCCGAAGACCGGATCCTTGGCCTCTTGCAGATAGCCGACATTTGGCATGGGAGGCGTCGCGAGGACCCGCGCCGCCGTCAGTTCATCATAGGCCAGCGCAACGGTATGCAACGCGACAATCAGCGATGCCGCACACAACACGCCTCTCGCTGTCGGTGCCCTGGTCCCGTGCATTTTCGAGCCGACCAATCAGCCGTTCTTTCAATCGAGGCTCACCCGCCCGTGATCAACAAAATCTTCGATTTACCACGGCTCGCTCTTTCGAAGAGCAGCCGCCGTGAACAGCGATGACTCGCTTCTCTTAGCTGGAGGCAGAGCCGGCATTGCGTGCTGAGACACAGACGGTTGAACGGATATCTGCGCAAGAGGTGTCGAACCGTTTCCTACCTGCCAGATGGAAAGGCCGTAGCTCATACCCCAAATTGCCGCCTGCGTACGGCTATGAACCCGTATCTTACGAAGGATCGACTTGACGTGAACCTTTACGGTCGCTTCTGAAATAGCGATCTTGCGTGCAATCTCCTTGTTTGAGCACCCATCAATAATACAGCGCAGGATCACCTTTTCCCGCGCTGACAATTGCCTCATGGGCGCGCTGTCTGCCACCGTCAGAAATTCCTGTTTCAAGTCAGTTTTGCACGCGCCCCCGTCATCGTGATGACTTCTGCCATTCTCGTCGCAATTTTCGTGGTCTAGCACAAATGGAAGAAATTCAGCAGGCAGTATTGTTTCGCCCAACATCACCAGTTCCAGAAACTTGATGAAGGCCACGGAGCTTGCGACGTTGGCAAAATAGGCACTCGCCCCCCCACGATAGACAGAGGCGGCATTGGTCAACTGATTGGTGCTATCCAACACCACAACCCGCCACATTGGATTGTGTGCCTTGATAAGCTTGATTTGATCCAGCATGGCTGCTGAATCATCGCCGGCTTCGAGAATAAACAAGATGCCGTCGCGCTCCTCGGCCAAGGTATCCAGAACGGAGCTGTTAACGCTGGCAATTGCATCCAGTATCCGGAAATTCGCCGCTCCGAGAATACTGATAAGGCCTTCACGGAAGAGATTGTTCGATCCAACAATGACGGTCGCATGCATTTTGCTGCTCCCTAATTGTTCCCACCTCTGATCAATTCATTCGCTCCGTTTCGGAGTCATTATTGGCAGCACGTCAAACAAGCCGCTTGAAATCCCATGCACACTCGTGCGATTTTTCTCCTTCCAAAGCCGACAGTGCGATTGAAATTTCGACGCCACCGATTGCAACTCTTTTATGAAATATAAATGACAATCCCCGATACTCATATATATCGTTCGTTATGTGCGAATGACGTCCTTCCGAAACGAGACCGCCTTTCGCCCCTGCGATCCGCAACGGCGATTCAATGCTGAGCTTTGAAAAAGCGATATCTCAGTGAGTGCGCACCGCGGTGCGAATGCGGCCGGGCGCAACTTGCGCCTGCGGCTGAACGGCGGCCAAACCCGCCACCACACTCACGAGTTACAAATTCTTGACTTGCTGCCCGTGTGGAAATGTGAAAAAAATAAGGCCTTACTACGCTATATCGTGCCTGACGAGATATCTCCGAAGGCCGCATCGATACTGACTGGGGGCACCCATTTCAGAGGTGTGTGCTATGCGTTGCGTAAGAGTAGTTATTGCGGACCGCAATCCATTGGTTTTGCAAGGCCTTGCCAATCTTCTGAATGCGGAGAAGAGCTTCAAGGTCATAGCTGGCTGCATCAACAGCACCGAATGCATTCGGATTATCCAAGCTGAATCTCCGGACATCGCGCTCATCGAAGCCATGTCTGGCATACCAGGTTTCGATATTCTCGCGGCCATCGCGTCGGCATCCGTGTTCACGCGGGTGGTCTTTCTAGCGGCATCATCCCAGCTTCGCGAGCTGATTGTAGCATCCGCCGCCACTCCCTATGGATTGTGCCTCAAGGAAACGACGTTGGTGCACTCCCTGCGTCAGGTCGCGGCTTGTCAGAGATCGATCGGCCGTGTGCTCCCCGACGATAAAAATGTTTCGGGGGGACGGCATCACTCCGCGCACGCCGGTATATCCAACCAATCGCTTGCATGTCTAACCGAACGCGAGCGCGAGATCATGTATGAGATATCCGAAGGACTTTCGAACAAAGAGGCCGCCCGGCGACTAAACATTTCCGAGGGCACGATCAAGGTTCACCTGCACCATATCTATCACAAGCTTTCCATCAAAAATCGGGCTGCACTTGCTGCGATGGCGGTCAATCATTCCGGGCCGACCTGGCTTGCCGTCTGAACCGCCGGGCGGGGAACTCAATTCCATCTCCGGGTTTCCGCAACATCGGATGATGTAACGTCATCTACGCCCTCGTCCTCCGAGGCGAGGCAGCGCATCATGCCCTTGCAGTTCTGCCGCAAGTTTCAAAATCCTCATCCGCAATCGCAGGCACTTCGGACCATACCTCCCTATGGGTACTCCCTAATGCACAAACTCTGTCAGCCTTCCTGCTGGTAGCATTGTGGCTCCTCCGTTCGATAGGGCCGCTTGGCAGAGCCAATGATGGGGTTCTTCACACACGCAGCAGGGAGATTGCGGCGACATCGAGATTCACGCGCGAGACTCATGCGTTTGTAGGACATACGTTCATGACCGAAAGCTTTTCCTGTGACATCGATAATCCAGCTCGCGGCAGTACATATCAATTCAGCCATAGCAGCCCGCAAATTGCCGGCACCGAAAATGGCAAAGCCCGATTTTCCGACAGTCGCTGCAAGAACCCGCACCTGCTTTGTATCGGAGGCGAGGACCATAATCTGCGCATTCCATTCTTGCTCGCGCTCCGGGATCGTGGCTATCGCGTGACTGCGGCTGGAACAGGCGATCCTGGCCCATTCATGCGGCACGGCATCGATTTCCGTCCGTTTTGCTTCAACCGGTTTATCAATCCGCTTGCGGACGGTTCCGCAGTTCGCGCCCTGACCAGACTCATGGCCGACGTGGGACCCCACATCGCCCAGAGCTTTGATACGAAGCCAAATTTGCTAGTCCCTCTTGCAGCGAGGAGCCTGCCGAATGTCCTCGTAGTACGCACAATCAACGGGCTGGGACAAATCTATTCATCGCGCTCGTTGTTGGCCCTCACACTGCGTCAGATCTTTCCAACGCTCCATCGGGTGGCAGCGCGCTCCACGGCCCTGACGATATTTCAAAACCGTGACGATCAGGCTTACTTCGAACGCCATCGGATGATCGGCAAGGGAACGAGCCTGCTGATACCTGGCTCGGGCGTCGATATCGAGGCCTTCGACAAGACTCTTCTCACAGGCCCCTCTGCAAACGAGCTCCGTCAACAACTCAAGCTTGATAATTCAGAGGTTGTGATCACGGTCACCCGTATGACGCGTCAGAAGGGAATTCCGACCCTGCTTGCGGCAGCGGCATTGGTGAACAAGGTACGCCCCCATGTGCGCTTCCTGCTTGTCGGGCCACGCGAGGGTGAGGGATCGTCTGCGGTCACACAGGCCGAAATCGATCGCCACGCCCCCTATGTGATACCCATCGGAAAACGGTCAGACATCCCCGCACTCCTCGGTCTCGCCGACGTTTTCGCATTTCCGACAGAATATCGTGAGGGCGTGCCTCGCGTTTTGCTTGAGGCAGCGCTCGCGAATTTGCCGATAGTCACGACGAAGATGCCGGGATGCACCGACGTTGTCCGTGATCGGTGGAGCGGATTTCTCGTTCCACCTCGTGATCCGCGCCTGCTCGCTGCGAGAATTATGGACATGCTGCACGACCGCGAATCTGCGCGGGTGATGGGTACCCGCGCCGGTCAACTGGTGAGAAAGGAATTCGGCCTTCAGCTCACAGTTAATCGATACACGGAAGCATACAGCGCGTTGATGGATCGATCGGCCCAGGTCCCCTCGCATGGAGAGCGCGATGAAACAAGACACGAGACTATATTGCAGGAGGCGCCCTCATGATGCGGGACGCCCTGCTCGCTCTCGGCTTGCTGCTGTCCACGGCGTCGCAGCTGCGCCCCGATGGCGTCCCGATCGGGCCGGGTGAAATTTGCCTGGTCATCTGGATCACCTTGATGCTGGGCGGGATGCAAGACCTGCTTCGCTCGAGGATGACAGCGGCTCTTTCTCGAATGTTTGTTTTCTGGGTCCTCTTCATCATTTCCCTGTGCTTGGGGTCCGCGACGGCGTTTGCGATCAGCGACATTCACGATCCTGATCTGTTCATCCACGATATCCTAGCGTATCCGCTTCTCGCCGCTGTGAGCTTCCTGAGTACGGTGGAGTCCCACGCTGGTTGCCACATTCATCGCGCAGCGTGGTTTCTTACGCTTTTCAGCGCTGTGTTTTTTGGTGTTCAACTCGCCCTTGCGTGGGACTTCATCACCATCCCGAACATGGACCCCTGGTATTGGGACAGATTTCGCGGCCTGTCGGAAAACCCAAATCAGCTCGCCATTTTTTGTGCATTGATCACGTTCCTGGCGATTCATTTCGTCGAACACGCAGCGGGACCAGGCAGAAAGATCTTTGCTGTCTCCTGTTCGATCCTCTCGATGTATGTCGGCCGGCTCACGAAGAGCGATACGTTTGGCCTTATCCTGGCGAGCGGGCTTCCGCTCTTCGCAGCGCTCAAGCTCCGATACTGGCTGCTGACGTCCAAGCGGAGCATCCCGTTCAGGAGCGCAATCGCCGGCGTCATGGTCGTCACCTTGCCGATTATCGCCTCCACTGCACTGCTATTCACCAACCTGATCGAGGTCGACGCGCTAGATGTCATCAAGGAGATGGCAAAGGGCACACCCCAGGAAACATCCGAAACCGCCAACATCCGGCTACAATCATGGGGTCGCGCAATCGATCGCGGTATAGAGTCGGGAATGCTTGGGTTGGGACCGGGCCCGCACATCGAAATTCCACCCGTACTCGTCGCAGCCAGGCGGGAAGCGACCGAGCCAAAATACATCGAACATCCCCAAGTCAACGGCACACCGAATTTCGAAGCGCACAACACGTTTCTCGATCTTTTCACGCAGGGCGGATTGATCGCGGTTCTGTCTTTCACCTGGCTCATCGCAACGGCTTTCCGATCGGTCTATCGATCCAATCTGGACGCCCTAACGATGGTGGTGTGGAGCATCACTGTCCTCAGCATCTTCCATTTGATCGTTCGCCATCCGCTGTTCTGGTTCACAATCGCCTTCGTGCTGGTTGCCGGGACAGAAGCCCGCATCCCCTCCTTCCTGCTAAACCGGAGCAAATGACATGTGCGGAATTGTCGGCATCTTTCTTGATCAAAAAGCTGCCGATCCGCGCCAACTCGCGGCGATAGAAGCGATGACCACGACCCTGCACCATCGTGGACCCGATGCCAGCGGCACGTGGATCGACGCGGATAGCGGTATAGCCCTCGGTCATCGCCGACTCTCGGTCGTCGATCTGTCGGAGGCCGGCAAACAACCGTTGCTGTCTCACGGCAAAGGTCTGGCCATGACTTTCAACGGCGAGGTCTACAATTTTGAGGAGCTACGACTAAAGCTGGAGGAAGCTGGTTGTCATTTCAGAGGTCACAGCGACAGCGAGGTCATGCTCGCTGCGTTCGAGAATTTTGGCATCGCATCTGCACTGACGCAGTTTTCCGGGATGTTTGCTCTGGGTGTCTGGGATCGCAAGGACCGAATTCTGCATTTAATTCGCGATCGCATCGGAAAGAAACCTCTGTACATCGCGATCGTCCGCGGCGGCATTGTCTTCGCGTCTGAGCTCAAGGCTATTCTGGCTTACCCCGGCTTCAAGCCAACGGTCGATCGCAACGCCATCGCCATGGTGTTGCGGCACGGCTTCGTTCCCGATCATTGCTGCATCTGGGAGGGCGTTTTCAAGCTGCCGCCCGGTACAATGCTCTCCGTGACCGCCGATGATCTGAAAAATGGCAGCGTCTCCTATCTGCGCCAACGAGTCCAACGCTGGTGGTCTCTCGCCACGATCGCACAAGAGGGCCAGCAAAACCCGATCACAAGGGATCAATCCGATCTCGAAACCGAACTCGATCAACTGCTGCGAACCGTCGTGCAACAGCGGATGAGAGCTGACGTGCCATTCGGCGTATTCCTCTCTGGAGGTGTCGACAGTTCAATTATTGCCGCACTGATGCAGGCGCAATCGCAACAACCGATTCGCTCGTTCACGATCGGCTTTGCCGAATCCAACTACGATGAGGCGCGACATGCCTCGCTGGTAGCGCGGCACTTCGGCACAAAGCACACGGAGTTCCGGGTCACGCCCAAAGAAGCGCTCGCCGTCATTCCGGATATTCCGCACGTTTGGGACGAGCCGTTCGCCGACGAATCGCAAATTCCGACACTGCTTCTTTCCCGGCTAGCGAAGGAGCATGTCACGGTCGCGCTGTCAGGCGATGGAGGTGACGAGTGCTTTGGTGGCTACTCTCGCCATGTCATGATGGCGCGTCTGGCGCCTTTCTTCCAGCTTCCGGCGAAGCTGCGCCAGATGACCGTCTCGGCGTTCCGCGTGCTGAGCACGGAAAGCTGGGAGAGCATGCTCCGCGGCTTGCCCCTCCCCGAAGATCTGCGCGCGACCTTAACCGCGGAAAATCTGGAAAAACTCGGCCGAGTCCTCAACGCGAGGGACGATCACGAACTCTACCATCGGCTCATGACGTTCGGCTGTGGATGGCAATCGACTTCACCCGGACTAGTCGGAATCGAGGATATTCCCAATCTGCCCGATGCGGCAGCCAGCCTCATCTACTGCGACATGGCCAGCTACCTCGTCGGCGACATTCTCGTGAAACTCGACAGAGCCACCATGGCGGCAGGTCTCGAGGCGCGCAGCCCGTTCCTCGATCATCGCGTGATTGAATTTTCGTGGCGCTTGCCGACGTCCCTGAAGATTCGCGGCGGGCAAGGTAAATGGCTGTTGCGGCAGGTTCTGCGCCGCTACCTTCCGGAGTACCTCTTCGAGCGGCCGAAGCAAGGCTTCAATGTGCCGATCGGCCCTTGGCTCCGCGGCCCGTTACGCGACTGGGCCCAGGGATTGCTCGATATGCACCGCATTCGGAACGATGGCTTTCTCAATTCTCGAAGCGTCCAGGCATGCTGGCAGGAGCACCTGACTGGCCGGCGCGACCAGTCGCGCTATCTGTGGTCGGTTCTGATGATTCAATCATGGCTCGATGCGAACTGCAAAACAGGTATGTCACTGCCTGCTCCCGACAACGCCGGAACCAAATGTCTTGTGGAGATTGAGTCATGAACTGGACGCGCATAGACATGGACGCAGCCCACAAGATAGCTCCTGCATTCAGGCCGTTGCCAAACGTGTACAACGCCGGATACGCGCATCCCGGCGATGAACGACCCGCTCCAGGACTTTACCTTGCGCAATTGCTTGATACCCTGCGGCGCCGCCGGAAGCTCATTCTGACGATTGCCACCTGCGGTACGCTGCTGGCAACCGTGGTTGCGTTGTTGGTTGCGCCGAAATACACCGCCGCAGCTCAGATCATCGTTACCCCAGTTCAGAGCGCCAGCGGACCACCTGCCTCGCCGGCATCGGATGAATCGGCCGTTGATACGCAGGTCAAGGTGCTAACATCGCACGATCACCTGCAGCGGATTGTCGAAGTCTTGCTGGCAGATCCGGAATTCCTCGCGATAGCGAAACGAGCCGGGGCCGCGGCAATGACGGCATCCCCGAACAAACCCTCCAGATCTGTAGCTACCGAAGCCGGGACATCCTGGTTGGGCGAACTTAATCGCCGCCTTCACATCTGGGTGGGAATGCTCTTCAGAGACAGGCACGGAGCGCCTCTCGATGTCGAGGATCTTGAACGGCGTCTGAAGGTTGCTCAGGAAGGCCGCTCCCGCGTGATTACCGTCAGATATACGTCGCAGAATCCCGAAGAAGCGGCCATCGTCGCGAACAAGACCATACAATTGTACATTGACGGCCAAAGCGAACAGCAGTCGAAATACACTTCTCATGAACTTGCGCAGCTTCGTGAACGGATTACCGAAGCGCGAAACGATGTCGTGCAGAATACTGCCGCCGTCCAGAAGGTCGCCCAGGAACAGACCCAGGCCTCGCAGAATCAGGGCCGCGATGGAACGCGGGAGATCAACACCCGTCTTCGCGCACTTGAGCGCGAAGCAGCGGCAAGCGCGTTGACCTATTCCAAGCTCCAGAGGCGCGAGAAGGAAATCCTCGACCAGCGAGACGGGATGGGATCAACTATCCGAATCGTTTCTCTTGCCACTCCGCCGGAGCAGCCAAGCTCCCACAATCCCATTCTCTTCATTCTGCCGATCCTGATCATTCTGCTGATCGGCGGAAGTATCATCGCCGTGATCGCGGAGCAGGGCGACAGAGGACTGCGCAGCGAGCGCGACATTAATGATGCGCTCGGGATATCCTGCGTTCGTCTTGTGCCGCGGCTGCCTGGCATCGGAGACATGAAGCCCCATCAATATATGCTGACGGAGCCCTTCTCCGCGTACACAGAGACAATCCGCTCGGTTGTCAGCGAATTGTGGTTGGCCTCGTCCCGGAGCGCGCCAAGGACGGTGCTGATCAGTTCAAGCGTGCCTGGAGAGGGAAAGACCACGGCCGCCGTAAGTATCGCCGTCTGCGCCGCATCGCTCGGACGACGGGTGCTGCTGATCGACCTCGACTTCAAGCGGCCATCCGTCGCGCGTGAACTCGGCGGCAATGCGGAGCGGGAAATCTTCGATATCCTTCTGCGCAACCAGTCTCCGACAGAGGTCATTACGCATATTCCGGATCTTGGAATCGATTATCTTGCGATGTTCACATCTCCGCTTGACGCCTTGCCGATTCTTTCCGGCCAGAAACTGCCGCTCCTGCTGCGTCAACTGAGCGAAAATTACGACAGCGTCATTATTGACGGACCACCTCTTCTCGGGATCGTCGAATCCCGGTTGCTGGCTCTGATGGCGGACAAGGTTCTCTTCGTGGTGAAGTGGGGTAGCACGAGACGCGAGGTCGCGCAGAACGCGATGAGCTTGCTGCGCAGCCCGGATGGTCTCACCAGGGACGTCGATATCCCCATCGTTCTTCTGACGCAGGTCGATCTGCAAGCGCACGCAGACTATCGCTATGGCGATGTCGGTGAGGCTCTCGTGAAATACGAAAATTACTACTCGCACTCGGTTCGGTCCTGACTGCAACAAAGGTGGTTTGCCATCGTGAAACCCATCGCTGCCAGCGAACGCCGTTGAAGCCGGAGTGCCTCGACCATGAGACAGATAGATATCCAGAGAGAGCTTAAAGTAACTGCACCACCGCGCACGGAAAGCTCCGTCTCCCTCGTCTTGTTGGCTGTTCTTCATGATTTCCACCGGACAGAAATATCTTACTGCTTCTGGAAAAGCAGCAGGAGCATTCATTCCGTCCTGACCGGTGAAGGTGATCTTGACCTTCTCATCGCACGAAAAGATCAGCACCGTTGCGAGATCATCCTGCTCGAACGCGGCTTGAAGCTCTTTCCGTCGGTTCCCAGCCGGGATGATCCGGCAGTCCTAAGTTTTCTCGGTTATGATAATTTGACTGGCCGACTGGTGCATATTCACTTGCACTTCTGCCTGGTGGTCGGCGAGCGATTACTCAAGAATTACCGCCTCCCGTGGGAAGAAGTGATCCTCGCACGCGCCATTCAGCATCCGTCACTCCCCATCAAGATGCTCGATCCGGCAAGCGAGGCGTTACTGCTGATCATTCGCTGTTGCCTGGAACTGCGGCGCCGCGATCCGGTCACACTGTGGCATTGGACCTCCACAACACGAAAATTTGCCTTGGATCGCGAGATACTCGCGGCTCATCTCGATCGCAAAGCCCTCCACCATCTGGCCTCAAGCCTCATGAATCGGCATCTCGCGACGGAAATCGTTGAGGTCTACGACGATAAACCGCTGGCAGATCGGCACGCACTGAGACATCACATAGAAAAATTTCTTGCACCTTACCGCGCTTACGGAACGGTTGAGGCACGCTTGCGAGCAGCCGGCCGCGCGGTTCGCTGGATCGCCGGTGGTCTTAACAAGCGGTTCTTTCACTTGCCCCGGCCATGGAACCGACGTGCGCCTGGCGGCGGTGCCGTCGTGGCAATCGTCGGCGTCGATGGCAGCGGCAAGTCTACTGCCGTGGCCGCAATCAGGGCGTGGCTGGGCTCGGAGATCGACGTCGTTCCCATATACTTCGGCACCGGGGACGGCAGACCGTCACTGCTTCTGCGTCCTTTCAAGATGATGATGCCTCCGATCGCACGCATCCTCCGATCGCGTCCCAGGGGATCTTCGCATGGCAAGATTTCGAACCGAGCACCGGGCTTTCTCTACGGCTCGCTTCTCACTGTCTGGGCGATCGTTGTCGCTCGGGAAAAGCTAAGCAAACTGTTGGCTGCGCGACGCGGAGCCAACAGGGGACTGATCGTTCTGACGGATCGATACCCCCAGAACGAAATCCCCGCCTTCAACGACGGCCCTCTCCTCAACCGTCTTCCTGGTGCTCCGCGATGGATTCGCCGTCTGGAAGGTTCTGCCTACGCCCTCGCGCATCGCCTGCCGCCGGATCTCGTCATCAAACTGCAGGTCACGCCGAAAACGGCAGAGACGCGCGAGCCAAACATGAACCCGGCGGTCATTCGCGAACGCATAGACGTACTACAACACCTGAACTTCGGGGCCAGGCGTGTCGTGACTGTGAATGCCGAACAACCGCTGCCTGAAGTGATACGCCTGATCAAATCCGAGATCTGGAATCTTTTGTAGACCTGTTTTTCGGGGAAACTGGAGCATGATTATCGAGATCTTCGGTCCCCAAGGTGTCGGCAAAACGACTTTCGCCCGCGCACTTGCTGCTCAATTGCAGGAACAGGGTCACATCGTTGATCTTGTTCTCAGCTACCGGCCTGCCGAACGTGTGCGACCAGATCCGCGCAAACATCCTGCGCCCGCCCGATCAGCAGCCGTAGCTATCCGCCTGGCCCGGCCGATCATTGAGTTGCTGACAATGATGCTCCACCCGTTCGCCTATTCGAACGACGTCAATAGGGTTGCGAACCTGCTGAGAGCCCTGCCGCCGAAAAACTTTCTTTCGTCGATCCGATTGAGCCAGTACATCCTTCGCCTCTCCCGCTCCTGGCATCTTGCTTCCGAGTCAGACCATATCACATTGTTCGATCAAGCCTTCGTCCAGGCCGTGTGCTCGCTCGCGCTATTTGGCCGATCGGTCGACGAAACACTGATCGCGCACGCGCTCGACGTCATCCCGAAACCCGATGTGCTGATCCAGCTCGATGCGCCTCCGGAGATCCTGGCAATCCGTCTTCGCGACCGACAGCGCCTCCAGGGCTTGGTAGAACGCATGCTTGAGATCGATCCTAAAACGAATATCGAAGGCAAACCGATTTTCGAACAGTTGTACAATCTTCTTCGAAAACGGGCGCAGGCCGTAACCTGCGTCTGCTCATCCGATCCGAATTCACTTGCCGATGCGGTGAACAGAGTCGCAGAACAGGTGAGAACGATGCTCCGCGCGCGACATCAGAAGCACCGCGCAATTTCGGAGAACTTCTTCGGTGAGGGTCTACCGCATGTTTGACAAAGTACTCGGCAGCGGCTCTGTCAGACGCGTCACCCTCGGGGGAATGACCGCGCTCGCGGTTTATGTCGTTGGCGCTGGGTTAACAGCCTGCTCACAATTCCTGATAGCGAGAATCGTCGGGGTGGATACATTCGGAATCTACTCTTACGTTCTCGCCTGGATCACGGTTCTTGCTTATTTCTCGGCGCTTGGCTTCGATATTGCGCTTCTACGCTTTGTGTCCGCTTACCGCGCCAGTCAGGCGTGGGGTCTGCTTCGTGGCGTTATCCAGTATTCGGAGCGACGCATGATGATCGCCGGCACCCTCGTCGTCGCGGTCGGCGCGATCGCGGTTGCGATTTCGGCCAACGAAATAACTCCGGAGCTGAGAAATACTTTTCTGGCGGGATTCACTCTGGTGCCGGTCTGGGCCCTGTTGTGGCTTCGAAGCTCAATCGTGCGGGCGTTTGGCGGAGTCCTGTCGGCTGTTGTTCCGGATCGAATGGTACGGGACGGCACTCTGATATCCATCATCGCGCTCTTGAGCTGGGGGCTGAAATGGCACCTCGACGCCCCCTTGATCATGATGGCAACACTTGCCAGCACGGCCGCGGCTCTCGTCATGGCAAGCCTGGCCGTGCGGCGGCTACATCCTTCCGAAATTGACGGCGTCTTACCAGACTACAATATTCCGGCCTGGCGAAAGATCATTCTACCTCTCATGGCAATTACCGCGACAGAAGCTCTACTGAATCGTTGCGGCGTGCTAGTGCTCGGCTGGACCGGATCTACTAAGGATGCAGGCATCTACGCCCTTATATTTAGCATTTCATTCCTGGTGGCTCTGCCGAGAACCGCTGCCAACACCTTACTAGCGCCCACCATCTCGGATCTGTTTGTCAGGAAGCAACACCACTCGCTACAAATCCTGATCACTAGGATCGCATTGTGGACGCTGTGCGGAGCCGCTATCAGTGCGCTGGCGCTTTCCGCTATGGCTGCGCCGCTTCTCGCCTGGTTTGGTCGGGATTATGAGACCGGAGCCCCCGCGTTGCACATACTCCTTGCAGGCCAGGTCATTGCCGCGAGTTGCGGATCACAACTATCGATTATGACCATGACGGGATGCGAGCGTGGAGCTGCGCTTCTTCTCATACTGAGCGCTCTATTCAACCTTCTTCTCAGTGCCGTTCTCGTTTACCCGTTAGGACTAACGGGTGCGGCAATCTCGACAACGGTTACACTCGTTGTCTGGAATATAGCGATGGCAATTTTTATCTGGCATTACATGCGATTACTGCCGGGTCCGATCTTCATGCTTCAATCGATGTTCAGGACGAAGACGATTATTCGCACGACGCGTGGCAGTCCCACGATCTGACCGGAACTGATGCGCGACTGCGCCGGCCGCACGCGAAGAGTCGCCTAGCGAGACCTGTGGATTAATGTTCGTATCGAATTAGCTAACCCTTTTACGGCTCAATCAACACGCCCTTCGGAAGTGTTAGGGAATGCTTAGCGATTTCGCCGGCGGTTGTAATCCAGATATCGTCTCGATGCTTGGCAACATGATCCAAGGCACGCCGAAGCCTGCGCGCGCGATGGGGTTGACCCATCACAAAGGTATGCAATGCAACACAATAGACGAGCGGATACTTTTTTGAATCTTCGAGCTGTTGGTCAAATGCATCAATCAAGAGAGATGCAAATTCTTCATCACTTACTTTGCGATTGAAAATCGCCGGAAGATCGTTGAGCTCCATCGACGGATAAGGCACGCTGAGAATTGGACCGTTATCCGTTCGAAACAGCTGTGGCTGCTCATCAAAGAACCAATCCAGCATGTACCGAAACCCATTTTCAACCAGAAGTTCGGGAGTTTTTGCGCTTTGCGAGATGAAGGGACCGAGCCAACCCCGCGGTGCCGCACCTTCTTCCCTTGTAAATTTTTCGCAAACCTCACGAAGCATCTCTCGCTCCTGATCCTCTGTCATATCGACTTGGCGCTCGGAGTTCGTACGACCGTGACCGACAAATTCATCCTTTCGCTCGCGAAACGCGGCAAGCAACTCAGGATAAGCATCATAAACCGCTGCATTGGTGAGAATTGACAGCGGTATATTCAACTCGTTGAACATGTCTAAAAGACGCCATGCTCCAACACGGTTTCCATAGTCGCGATAGGCGTAGCCACGATGAAACGGTGCGCTCGGCATCGTCGTAAAATCGGGACCTGGATTTCGGCCGAATTCGAAAGCTTCAATGTTAATCGCAAAGTAAACTGCCAACCGCTTGCCATTTGGCCACTCGTAAACCGGGCGTTTTGGAATAGGAACGAAGGGGTAACGGTTCATTTTTGTTTCGAACTTGGTCATGCATCTCTCTGATAGGTTTGATGGACGTAAATCACAGTCGCTAGCTTACTCAGCGAATGCTGCTTCTCTTTTCGCTCGCAGCGCGGGGAGCAGCAGCGACATGATCAACAACAGGGTTGCTAAGAACAGCGCTAAGCTGATTTTGCTATGGACTAAAATGGCGGGATCCCCGCCCGAAAGCAGCAGAGAACGGCGCAAATTCTCTTCCAGCAAAGGCGCGAGGATGAATCCCAGCAACAACGGCGCAGGCTCGCAATCCAACTTGCGTAAAATGTACCCAACAAGGGCAAATCCGGCCATCAGCACGACATCGAAGGCCTGCAAATTGACGCTAAACACCCCGACGCAACAGATCAGCAGAATAGCTGGAAAGAGCCGCCTGTAAGGAACGAGCACCAGCCGCGCCCAGAGGCCCACCAAGGGAAGATTGATAACGAGGAGCATGAGATTGCCAATCCACATGCTCGCGACAACCGTCCAGAACAGTTGCGCCTGTTCCTCGATAACTTTCGGCCCTGGGATAATACCCTTCACCGTCATGAGACCAAGCATAAGCGCCATGACGGAATTGGCTGGAATGCCCAACGTCAGCAGCGGAATAAAGGACATCTGAGCGCCCGCGTTATTCGCCGATTCAGGTCCGGCCACACCCGCTATAGCTCCGTGTCCGAATTTTGAGGGATCTTTCGCAACTCGCTTTTCAAGCGCGTAACTCGCGAATGACGCAAGAATAGCGCCTCCCCCAGGCAAGATTCCCAGAACTGATCCGATTCCTGTACCGCGCAGCATGGCCGGCCACGACTCGCGCAACTCCTCGCCACTAGGGAGTATTTTGTTTAGCTTGGTCGTGACAAGGCTACGCGTTTCAGGCTTCTCGAGCGCCAAGATTACCTCTGAGATTCCAAACAGTCCCATTGCAATTATGGTGAAGTCGATGCCATCGGCTAGTTGCAGAAAGCCAAACGTAAACCGCTGCGCATCCGAACTCACATCAGTACCAACCAGGCCGAGGAATAGGCCCAGAAATATCATGGCGATCGATTTCAGTAACGAACCGTTGGCCAACACGACGGCGGCCACAAGTCCGAGGACCATCAAGGCAAAATATTCTGGCGCACCGAACTTCTGCGCGAACGCCGCAAGCGGAGGGCTAAGCAACGCGATGAAAACAGTCGCTACAGTTCCGGCAAAGAACGAGCCGATGGCGGCTATTGCGAGCGCTGTCCCAGCTTTGCCTCGCCGGGCCATCTGATGACCGTCCAGTGCCGTCACCACCGACGATGCTTCACCCGGAAGGTTAATCAGGATGGACGTCGTGGAGCCGCCGTACTGAGCGCCGTAATAGATGCCAGCTAACATGATGAAAGCAGCGTCGGCTGGCAACTGATAGGTGATGGGCAACAGAATTGCGAGCGTTGCGGTCGGACCCAAGCCAGGCAGAACACCGATCAGAGTTCCAATCAGAACGCCGACGAAGCAGTAAAAAAGATTTGCAAGCGACAACGCCGAAGCCAGTCCGTTCAGAAGATTGAGACCTAGCTCCATGGCAACACCGGCAGTCTAGGAAGAAGATCGATGCGTACGCCGATGCCATACACAAAGACTAATGCGACCCCGATGATAAGAACGCCGGCGAGAAGCAGCGTCTCCATGATGCTATTGCCTTTAACCGCCTGAGCGCCGCACACAAGCAACGCCAGGCTTGAAAAGATCAGCCCCGCTGGCTTTACCAAGACAGCAAACAGCAATATGCCGATCAGGACGCTAAACAGCGGCCGCGTATTCCAGTGATCCGCGTTTATCGAAAGGCTCTCCGTTCGGAGGGTTGCAGCAAAGCCTTTTGCAGCGATAACAAGCCCAAAAAGCGCCATTCCGCTTCCGATCATGAGCGGCACATACCCCGGCCCCATACGGCCGGCAGTTCCAATCTTATAATTCAGGCTTAACGCGATCGCCGCTAACCCCAGAGTCGCAAACAAGATTCCCGCCAGGACATCTTTGTTGAGGAACAACTTTCTGGTCATTTATCTGCCCATCGCTCAGTTGCTGTCGGCCTTAAGGCCCGCCTCTCTGACGATCTTGCCAATGACTTCAAAATCACTTCTTACGAACGCTGAGAATTCGTCGGCCGTGAACGCACCCGGTGTAGCGCCACTGTCGATAATGCGCTTCTTAAATTCAGGCATCTCGGCCATCTTCCGCAGTTCTGTATTTATTTTTTCAACGATTGGTTTCGGCGTTTTAGCTGGGGCGAAGAGACCGAACCATGATCGCATTTCGTAACCTGGCACTCCCTGCTGAGCGATTGGCGCAACATCGGGGATGAGATCTTGGCGATTGGTGGTCGTTACTCCCAAAGGTCGCACTGTGCCTGCCTTGATTTGGCTGATCACCGAAATGGTGTTCGCGAACATCGATTGAACTTCGCCGACCGCGACCGCATTTGCCGCCAAAGCGGAGCCTCGGTATGGGATGCTCAGAAGATTGACGCCTGCCCTTTCTTTGAACAGTTCACCGGCAATGCTCATTGAGGTTCCTGAGCCGGCGTGGCTGAAGGTAACTTTTCCGGGGTTGGCTTTTGCGTAAGCGACGAATTCTTGAACCGTTTTCACAGGCAGGTTTGGATTAACGACTAGGACATTTCCGAGCATCGCAATCAGCGCGATTGGTTCGAAGTCCTTCAAAACATCGAACTTCAGGCTCGTGAACAGATGCGGGTTGGTTGCGTGCGTCGCCTGCCCGCCCATCAGCAATGTGTAGCCATCCGGCTCCGCGTTCGCGACTGTCTGCGAGCCGAGAATCGCCTGGCCGCCGGGAATGTTCTCAATGATAAATTGCTGTCCGAGCGCTTTCGTCAGATGTTCTGCAGCCATGCGACCGTAAAGATCGTACACGCCACCAGGAGGAAACGGCACAATGATCCTTACAAGTTTGCTGGGATAGTCCGCGCCAAGAGCGCTTGGCGAAAAAAGCGCAATAGCAAAGAAAACCGTCAGACGTCCAATCTTTGACCAAATTGAATAAAGCATAACGCCTCCAAACTGTGCCTGCTTACTGCTGACACGCAGCCGAACCCAACTTGACTAAAAGGCTAGTTCAAGATATTTAATTTTGCAAACTAAAAATATGCACAAAATTTTGCCGCTTAGCACAAAGGACGATCATGAGACCGTGGGACCCCTTTATCTCCGCCGAAGAAAAGCGCGCCTACGAAGCGGCTGGTTTCGGTCGATCGGCTGGCCTTGGAAAGCGCCCGGCGCTACTTATCATCGACGTTCAGTATCGAACTACTGGTACGCAACCGCTGCCCTTCTGGAGGGCGGTGGAGGAGTTTCCAACATCCTGTGGCGATGTCGCTTGGGAGGCAGTCCATCAAATACAAACCGTCTTGACCTTGTTTCGCGACAAGGGATGGCCGGTCCTTTATCCGCATGTCGCACCGAAAACGGCGAACGACGGCGGGCGACTGGCCGGCAAAGTGCCCGCCATTATGTCAATTCCGCTCCAGGGCTATCAATTTGTGAAAGAAGTGGCACCGGTTGAACAAGACATACTAATTCCGAAGAAGCATCCTAGTGCCTTTTTTGGAACAACGCTTGTCAGCCATCTTGTAGATCTCAAGGTCGACACTCTAGTCATGACCGGCTGCACGACATCAGGATGCATCAGGAGCAGCGTCGTCGACGCATTTTCCTATAACTTTCATGTCGCAATTCCTGAAGAGTGTGTCTACGACCGCAGTACGACAACCCATGCCGTGAACCTTTTCGATATGTCGCAGAAGTATGCAGAAGTTTTGCCAACCGCGACACTGCTTTCACAGCTCGCCAATCTCCAAGGTGATGACGAAGATGCGGGATGATTTCGAATATGGTTCGGCAGGCATCATCGGCATTGCTCCACCGCAATCGAATCCAACCGTCGAGCCAGAAATGGCAACGCTTATCCCGGCGGATGTTACGATGGTCACGACCCGTCTGCGCGGTGACATGAACGACGCCCGAAAGAGATTCGGTGAGTATCTCACAAACCTTGGAGATAGCCTTGAAGGATATGGGGCGATCAAATTGGGGGCCTTTGGCTTCGCCTGTACGGCAACCACCTATCTGCGTGGTGAACCTGAAGCGAACCGCGAATTTGATCGGCTGTCCAAGCGTTTTGGATATCCCATAATCTCTTCAGCTCAAGCGATCCGTATGGCTCTCAAAGAACTGGGAGCAACCCGCATCGCGATATTCGGCCCCTACCCGGATTGGCTGCAGAACGCGTCATTCAATTTTTGGACAGAGTGCGGCTTTGATCTTGTTTCGAAGGGCGGAGTCGATCTCGGGACTGGCGATACCCTGGGAATCTACCGATTGCGGACGAGCAGTATCGTTGAAGCTGTCAGTAAGATGGACTGGAGCAAAGCCGACGCAATCGTTTTGACCGGGACTGGCGCGCCTACCCTCACAGCAATTCCTGAAATTTCGGCGCGATCGGGAAAACCGGTATTTTCTTCAAACCTTTGTCTCGCATGGGCACTTTTGCGTGCGATCGGGCACCCGTCAGCGCTGCCTGTCAGGGAGGACAAAAGCATGTTAATCAAGGATTGGGCAGCCCGACTAAATTACAGATGATTCGAAAGACAGCGCTATATGGGCGCACAAGGTAGTCAGTCCATGAAATCCAAAGAACCCAAGCAATCGTTACGCGCAAAACCGAGGACTACCGGATCGAAGGAAACTTTGCTTCCGCCGACCATTTCGCGCGCAGCTCTGATGCTTGACGGTTCTGACGCGCTCGTACGCCGGATTACGCATTTGCACTACGTGCTATCGGGGATGCTCGAGAATATTCGTGGCGGATTTGCATCGCTGATCGGCGTCTCCTCATTCCAGTATGTGCTGATGCAGGCGCTTGGACGGCTTCAGACGGACACGAACTGGACCGTGCGTTCGGTCGCACGCGAGATGCGCATGACCGACGCATACGTCAGTACGGAAATTAGTAGCCTCGAAGCCCAAGGGTTTTTAGCAAAGGTAACCAACCCAAATGACAGGCGAATGAGCTTTCTGGCTCTGACAACAAAAGGACGCGAAGCGCTCTCAATGATCGCTCCGGTCCAGACGATTGTGAACGACACGCTGTACGGACACCTGGATCGGAAAAGCGCAGCCTCGTACGCTGATGAGCTGGATACCCTACTTTCGCAGGCTGAAAAGGCTAGCGCAGTACTCGATCAAATTGCAGCCGCCCAGCGGCTGGCAGTCTTGGGAAACGTCCCTCGCCCACGCCGCCGAAGACGCAGTCCCGGGGGAGCATAATAAGTACGCTTGACAGCTTCGTACTCGTTTATTATTTAGTTTAGATAAATAACTAATGGGTGACTTATGCTTCGGTCTGGCAAGGATTATCTTCGCTCGCTTCAGGATGGTCGGAAAGTCTATCTCGGAAATAAGCTGGTTGACGATGTCACAACGCACCCCGGCTTTCGAAACTCTGCGAAGAGCTTTGCTCATCTTTTTGATCTAAAGCGGGACGCGTCCCATACAGATAGCCTTTCCTTTGAATCTGAGGGCGATCGCCACAGCTTCTACTATTTACAGCCACGAAACACGCGCGATCTTCAGTTCCGGATGAAGGGTCACAAGCTGTGGGCCGATGCGAGTTACGGTCTCTTCGGCCGGTCCCCCGATCACGTCGCTTCATTCATAACCGGCATGACCTGCCGGCCTGAAGTCTTTGACGTCGCCGATCACGGTTTCAAGAACAGGCTATTGGATTACTATCGGTACATCCGGGACAATGATCTTTACGTGAGTTACGCCACTCATCCACCTCAGGGGGCCCGCAATTATTCATCGGATTCGAAGGCGCATTTCTTTAAATCGCCTGCCCTGCATGTTGAGTCCACAGATAGCGAAGGGATCACGCTCCACGGGATGAAGACCCTCGCAACAGGCGGTGCTTTTTGCGACGAGGTCTGGATCGGGAACTTGACCCCACTTGCCCCGGATCGCGTGAAAGAAGCCGTTACATGTGCAATTCCCGTCAACTCACCTGGTCTTTCGCTTTGGTCGCGCAGGTCCATGGAAGAAGCCGCAGCGAACGACTTCGATTACCCTCTGTCTTCACGATTCGACGAGAGTGACTGCATGCTTGTGTGCGAGCATGTCAAAGTACCTTGGTCCCGCGTGTTCACCATCGGGAACGTTGATCTTAGTCGTGCCATTTATATGGAAACCGGTGGCCACTACTTCGGCAATCACCAGTCAAACGTTCGATTCTGGTCAAAACTTCAATTGATTATCGGCTTGGCAAATAAGATTGCGAAGTCTGCCGGCGTGCGGGGAATTCCCGCCGTTCAGGACACGCTGGGCAAGCTGGCCGCAATGGAAGCCACCATTGCCGGGCTAGTCCATGGTCAAATTGCTGACTACCAGCCGCTTGGCGATGGCTATGTTGTCGTGAACCAACGGTATATGTACGCGGCGTTAAGCTGGTGTCAGGACAACTACGGCCCGATTTGCGCAATGGTGCGTGAGCTCATGGGCGGCGCCATCTTCCAGATGCCCGCTGATATTTCCATCATCGAGAGCGAGAAGCTCAACGACATCTTCGAGACCTATTGGGCGACGGAGAACGAGACAGCCCTCGACCGAATGAAGCTGTACAAGCTTGCTTGGGATCTGCTCGCCTCGGAGTTTGGCGCCAGGCACGTGCAGTACGAAAATTTCTACGCTGGCCCCCCGTTCCTTGTGCGGGCACACAGCATGAGGCTGGCTCCATGGCAAACCTTTGACACGACCGTCGATGACCTAATGGCGAGCTACGGACCCAAGTCGCCCTCTCAAGCCGCAGCGGAATAGAGAATGTCGGGGGACGCTCTCTTACCCACCACTTTCGATACACGGGCCTTTCGCAACGCGCTCGGGTGCTTTCCGACTGGCGTGGCGGTCATAACGGCGAGACCTGAGGGCCAATCGCCGGTAGGGCTTACGATTAGTTCGTTCGCTTCGGTGTCGCTTGATCCACCGCTCGTTCTTTGGAGTCTTCGCCGTGATGCCCCCAGCAAGGATGCGATCCTTAAAGCCGATCATTTCGTAGTCAACGTGCTAGACGAGGACCAACTTGACCTCGCTCACCGCTTTGCAAAGCCAGCACATGACAAGTTTAATGGTGTGAAGATTGCCGCGAATAGCTGGGGTGCACCATACATAGCTGACTGTATTGCCCGATTCGAATGCAGAATTTTAAGCTGCTTCGATGGCGGCGATCATGTGATATTTCTGGGAAGGGTAGAGCACTTCAATCACTCGGCGGGAACGCCGCTGGTCTTTTGCCGCGGAATGTTTGCGTCGTTGCACGGGTCAAAATAGTTTGGAGGTAAGTAGTTGAAGCGGTTCTCAGCCTGCTGAAAGCCCTTTGAGAAATTCATAGTGTAATTGGAATTAACGGTGCGCTATCATTCAGACTCAGGGGGAAATGTCATGAGTTTGAAGGGTGCCGGAAACGGCTTGTTATCTTCATTGACCGTGTATGAGCTGCTGCTCCGCGGAGCTGAAGGCGAGCCAAATTGGACCGGTGTCATCAGTTCACGCGCAATCCTGGGCGGACTCCATCACCACTACGCCCGTGTCTAGGTTTTCGGTACACACAATGGTCACGATGTCCCGCGATCCAACGATCGCCCGGCCTGTCGCGCCTCAAGCATCGCGCTCTTCCTGTATTCAGGCCGGCCAGTGACTTCTTCTCCTATCCACTCCGGAAGCGAAACTTCTTGGTCCATGCGATCGAGTTCGACTTCGGCGAGAACTACGCCGACCAACAGACCGTCATAGATATCGATTTCCCACTCTATGTCATCGAAGGGCACATGGTAACGGGTTTTCTCAAGGACGTTGGAGCCGCAATGTAACGCCAGCATTTCTTCCGCGTCGTCGCGCGGGATTTCGTATTCGAACTCCGCGCGCTGGCCCTGCCGCTGCCTGGACTTCACCGTAAGGGTCGCACGGTTCTCATAGAGCCGGACCCGGACCTTTCGGCCGTCGCTTGCCGCCAGTATTCCATCACGGAGATGCTCGCTTCGAGCGACCCGACGGCGCCACGTATCGTTCTTGACCAGAAACTTACGTTCGATTTCCTGCGCCATCAACATCCCAAACTCAACAGCGGTCCAGCTAATCTGATTGCACAACGGAACTTCCGTGTCTACATCATGGCACCGCGTCGGAGCGTTGCCACGCCTCTATGGGCCGCCCCGTTATTCGATTCGCAAAACGGCGGCGGCGAATCCCTGATCTAACCGAGCCTAGGGCCCTAATTTGGGTTGTCCAACTGGCTCGCGGGCGGGCTTCGCCTGATCCCTGCCCTCTCCTGCAAACCGCCGATGAGTCCACTCGCGCATGCTCTCGAATACGACATAGAGCATGGGAATAAGAAAGAGGCCGATCACTGTCGCCGCGATCATACCAGTGAAGACGGGTGTGCTTACCGCGTGCCGCGCGATCTGGGAGGCGCCCTTCGCCCAGACCAACGGCACGAGCCCGAGAATGAACGCGAAAGACGTCATGAGTACCGCACGGAAGCGCATTTCTGCGCCTCGGGCTGCCGCGTCAACGATGCCGTGCCCCTGCTCTCGCTGCTCTTTGGCGAATTCAACGATCAGAATAGCGTTCTTGGCCGCCAGCGCGATCAACACCACAAGGCCGATTTGCGCGTAGAGATCGAGCGTAAGTTTGGCCACGAGGATTCCGCCGATGGCACCAAGAACACCGACGACCACGGAGAGCAGCACTGGTATTGGAATGACCCAGCTTTCATAGAGAGCGACTAGGAACAGGAACGCAAACAACAGCGCCATGCCAAGCACGATTGTGGTCTGACCCGCTGCCCCCTGCTCCTGGTAGGCCGTGCCGGTCCATTCGAAGGCGTAGCCAGCCGGCAGCGTCTTCGCCGACACTTCCGCCATCGCGGTCAGCGCCGTTCCCGTCGCGACGCCGGGAGCCGGGCTGCCATTGATCGTGACCGACTGGTAATTATTGTAACGCGTGATGACTTGCGGCCCGGTGATTGTCCGCGCGGTGGCGATCGATTGGAGCGGCACCATCGTGCCCTTTGCATTGCGAATGTAGATCTTCCAAAGCGCGGAAATGTCGCGACGGTCTGCCGCCTCGCCTTGCAGGTTCACTTGCCATGTACGGCCAAACAAATTGAAGTTGTTTATGAAGTAGCCGCCGAGCGTGGACTGCAGGGTGGTGAAGACATCGCTGAGCGTCACACCCAGCGCCTGCGCCTTCTCTCGATCGATGTCGAGGAAAATTGATGGGGCGCTGGCCCCATACGTCGAGAAAACGCGCGACAGGCGCGCATCCTGATTGGCTGCCGCTATAAGCCCTTGAACGACGCTGCCCATGACCTTGGGATCAGCGCCTGCAAGGTTCTCCAACTGATATTCGAAGCCGCCGGTCGTCGACAGGCCGACCACTGGAGGAAGATTGAACGGGAGTACATTTGCCGTGCGTATCTGCTGCGACGCGTTGAACACCTTGGCGATCAGCGCCTGAGCGGTATCTGCTGCTGCAGTTCGATCCTCGAAAGGCTTTAGTATGGCGATCAGAAAAGCATTGTTGCTCGCCGAATAGCCGTCGAGCAAGGAGAAGCCGATAATCGCCATAGTGTCCTGCACCTGCGGCATAGATTTCAAGATGCTCTCGACCTGACGCACGGTTTCGCTGGTCCGGTTAACCGATGCGCCGTCCGGCAATTGAACGTTGATGAAGAACGCGCCCTGATCTTCCTCGGGCAGGAAACCCGTCGGGGTGACCTTCATGAGACCGAAGATACCGAATCCGAATGCCGCAACAAGCACGACGGAAACGATAGACAGCCGCAAGGTCTTGCGCACGATGGTAGCATAGCCTCCACGAACCTTATCGATCCCCCCACTGATGCGCCCCATGATGCCGCGCCGAGGGGAATGTCGGAGAAACACCGCACACAGGGCTGGCGATAACGTGAGCGCATTGATGGCGGAAATGAGCACCGATGCGCTGATCGTCACCGCAAACTGGCGGAACAGTTCGCCCGAAATCCCTGAAATAAAAGCGATGGGAACGAAGACGGCGAGCAGCACGAGCGTGATACCAACGATCGGCGCGGTCACCTGCGCCATGGCTTTCTTGGCCGCATCCACTGGGGAAAGTTCCGGCTCCTCTTCCATCACTCGCTCGACGTTCTCAACAACGACGATCGCATCGTCCACCACGATACCGACTGCGAGTACCAGCGCCAGTAGCGAGACCGTATTGGCTGAATAGCCTAATGTCAGAAGAATGACGAAAGTACCGACGAGACTGACGGGGATTGCAATGATCGGGATGATCGTCGCACGCAAATTCCCGAGAAAGACAAACACGACGATCGCGACGAGAACGAACGCCTCGATCAGGGCGGTGATAACCGCGCTGATCGTGTCCGTGACAAAGATGGTAGAATCGTGAACCACACGCGCCTTCAGTCCTTCCGGGAAACGGGCGCGCAACTTGTCGAGCGTTACGTTGATGGCCTTGGACACGGTGATGGCATTCGCGCCAGGGGCGAGATAGATGCCGACGGCGACCGACGGGTTTCCGTTCAAACGACTGAACGTATCCTCATTCTGTGCCCCGAGTTCAACGCGGGCGACATCCTGCACCTTCAGCACCGAGCCATCCTGGTTGGCGCGAATGACAATCGCGCCGAATTCCTCCGGTGTGGCCAGACGGCCCTGGGTCTGCAGGTTGAGCTGGAATTGCTGGTCGTCCGGCACCGGGCGAGCGCCAAGACGCCCGACGGGAGCCTGAACGTTTTGAGCCCGGACCGCCGCGATTACATCCGATGGCGCAAGTCCAAGGCTCGTAAGCTTCGACGTATCGAACCAGATCCGCATCGAATAGTCTTCGCGCGCGAAGAGGCTGGCCTGGCCGACCCCCGGCGTGCGCGACAGTTCGTCCATGACGTTGATGATAGCGTAGTTCGTTATGAATAGCGGATCGAGTTTACCGTCCTCGTTATACAGCGCGATGAACTGAAGGATCGACGAAGACCGCTTCTGGACCGTCAATCCCTGAACCTGAACTTCGGTCGGCAGGGAAGCCAGGGCCGTCTGGACGCGGTTGTTGACGTTGACAGTGTTGATGTCCGGATCCGTACCGAGGGCGAAGCTGACGGTGAGACTGTAACTTCCATCGGCGCCGCTACTGCTCTTCATGTAAAGCATCTTATCGACGCCGATGACCTTGGATTCCAGCGGCTGCGCTACAGTAGATTCCAGAACTGAAGCGGACGCGCCTGGATAAACCGCAGATACCTGAACCTGCGGTGGCACGATGTCGGGAAGTTGCGCGACCGGAATGCGCGATAAAGCGAGCAGTCCCGCAAGCGATATGACGATCGCGATGACGATCGCCAATCTCGGACGGTCGATGAAGGTTGAAGAAATCATGCCCTCACCTCGCGCCGCGAGCTGTTGGCGACGCTGGTCCGGGCGCCACGACGAGGTTTGGACGCACCCGCTGGATGCCTTCGACTACGACCTGCTCGCCGGGCTTTAGGCCCTCGGTCACGGCCGCGATGTCCGGTGTCGACTGCCCTAGTTTGACGCGACGCTGCTCGGCGACATTCTTGTCGCTGACGACAAAGAGATAGTCGCCCTGTTGATCGGAAAGCAACGCGGATCGCGGGACGGCCAACACTTTGAGCGGCTCAACCGCTTCCAGCAGAACGGTGACAAACTCTGCGTCGGACAATTCGTAAAGCTTGCTGCTCCCCACCGTCTGGATAACGGGATTGGAGATCGTGCCGCGCAGGGTGATGGTGTCGGTATCCTGCGCGACGCCGATATCGACGAAATCCAGCTTTCCGGTCGAACTGTAAAGTTCGCCGGTCGGCAGGCGCAGACGAATTTTGACGGCGTCGAAGCCGCCCTTGTCAGCGTAGCGGTCCCTTAGTTCAAGAACGCGACGCACCGAGACAGGAAAGGTCACATACATGGGATCTGGACTGACAATCGTCGCCAGCGTTCCGCTGGTGGGGCTGACAACGTTACCGATCGTGATCGAGGTTCGGCCAATGCGGCCGTCGATCGGCGATTTTATTTCTGTGTAACCGAGATTGATCTGCGATTGATGGAGTTGCGCTTGCGCAGCCTTTACCTGCGCTACCGCCGTGCGCTGCGTCGCCAGCGCGCTGTCGACCGCGACCTGCGTACCGGAGTTTTTCTGCAACAGGTCCTGCGCGCGAGAGAGCGTGAGATTGGCGTTCTCCAGTTGAGCCTGAGCCTGAGCAACGGCCGCTTCTTTAGCCTCGACGTCGGCCTCGAACGGAGCGCGCTCCAGCCGGTACAGAAGCTGTCCCTTCTTGACGTCCGCGCCTTCTACAAAAAGCCGCTCGTTCATGAACGCCGTCACGCGCGCGACCAGATCAACGCGATCCCGAGCCTGAATGCGACCGTTAATTTCCGTGCTTTCCGTCATCGGCCGAAACTCAGCCTTGACTACACCTACCGCCGGCGGCCCGCCGGGGGGCACTTGCGCCATCGCCGGCGCCACAAACAAAAGTGTTCCCATGATTGTGACAGTACGAAGCGACGGGGACGCGCGCATGGCAAGCTTCCTTTTAGTCGGCGACGAATAATCACGGGGAACAACTAAGACCCGCGCCAAATCTAATCACGAGTAGAGGGATTGCCCAATAGCATTGTGTGTACCGAAAATCTAAACTCGCACGTAATGGTGATGAAGGCTGTCAAGGATAGAATGCGATTTGATGCTTCCGGTCGGCTGAACTGGGCGAGAGACCGGCGCGTCTTTATCCAGTAACCGATGCGTTCTGATGTCGTTGTAATAGCGTGCGTACGATCACAGAATCTGGCGCAGATGCGCCGCAATTTTGCGCCTATTCAGAATAAAGCTACGAAGTTACATATTATTGAAATTACCGTATGATATCAGGAGACAGCGAACTTTTGAACGGCCCGCTGTCTCCTCCAATCTGCGTAGCAGTTGTCTTAAGCCGACCTAACGGGAGCGGCTGCTACCGCCGGACGGGCGCGGACCTCCCGCAACAGAAGCAGGCCCAGCACACCGACCACCGCTGAGATGGCGACGTAGTAGACCGGGCTCATCTTGTCGCCGGTGATGGCGATCAGCCAAGTGATGGCAAACGGCGCCAGTCCGCCGAACAACGCCACGCCAACGTTGTAGATCATCCCCACGCCGGTCGAACGGACCCCAACCGGAAACAGATCCATCAGCAGCACTGGTGTCGGTCCCCAGATGAAGGCCATCACGAGCGACGTCGCCATTTGGGCGAGAATTAACCGGCTGAGCGATGGCTCCGCGAGGAGGTGGTGCACCGTCAGCCACACCACAACCGCATAAATGACTACCGCCGGCAGAACCACCACCCGGCGGCCGATGCGATCGGAAAGGCTGCCTGCGAGGGGGCAGAAAACGACGATCAGCGCCGTCGACAGCACAGACGAGAGCTGCGCGCCGCTCATCGGTATTCCAAGTTGCCGAACAGCATAGATCGGGATGTAAAGCAGCATCACGTAGTAGGAAACCGTGCCCATCACCACGATGCAGAAGCCGACCACGAGTTCGCGCAGATGCTTTGTGAAAAGCTCGGCGAGAGGCGTATTCGCCGACTTGTGCTTGGATTGCAGATAGCGCTGAAACTCGGGCGTTTCATCGATGTTGGAGCGAAGCCAGTAGCCGAACGGGCCGATCAATATGCCAAGGATGAACGGAACCCGCCAACCCCAGCTTTCCAGCGCCGCGGGCGACGCATAGGTGGTGGCGAGATACGCCAGAAGCGCGCCGACCGTGAAGCCAAGCGCCTGTGATACCATCTGAAAGCTGCCGTAGTAGCCGCGGCGGCTCTCCGGCGAATACTCGACCAGCATCGCGGTGGCGTTGGAGAATTCGCCGCCAACGGAGATGCCCTGGATCAACCTTGCGACTACCATGAGCAGCGGTGCTGCAATGCCGATCGCAGCGTAGGTCGGCAACAAGCCGATCATACCGGTGCCGATCGCCATCATGATGATCATCAGCGTCAATGCACGTTTGCGGCCCAGCCGATCAGCATAAAGCCCGAACAGGACACCGCTCAGCGGACGCACCGCAAACGCGACCGCGAATGTCGCAAACGTCAGCAGCATCGAGTTGACGTCGTTGCTGGCCGGAAAGAACAGTTTTGAAATGATCGGTGCAAACATGCCGAAGATCGCGTAGTCGAACCATTCGAAGGCGTTGCCCAATGTCGATGCGACCACCACGCGGCGACGCATCGCCGACGTGGCATCGTCCGAAGCGAGATCTCTTGATCCAGTGCTGCCTTGGATACCCATTGCTTCCCCCAATTTTATGTTTTGTAGATCAGTCCCTATTCAGCCTATCGTAGGCAATCTGCACGAACATCGCGCCGCCGATCGGCATGATCGCATCGTCGAAAATATACTCGGGGTGGTGGCAGTTCTGGCCACTCTGCCCGACGAAGAAGTAAGCCCCCGGCCGCTCCTGCAACATGAAAGAGAAATCTTCCGACGCCATCACCGGCGTGATGTCGGCGACCAGATTGTCCGGCCCGACGACGAGCCGCGCCGCCCGTTCGACCACCGCGGATTGTTCGGCGTGATTGACCGTCGGCGGACAGCCGGGCCCGATATCGCAAGCGATCTTGATGCCAAAACAGTTGGCAACCCCGTCGCAGATCTCGCGAACGCGACGCAGCAACAGCGCCCGGCCATCTTTCGACATCGAGCGGATCGTGCCCTCCAGCACCACCAGATCGGGAATCACATTGGCAGCCGTGCCGCCGTGCATGGTGCCGATGGTCACGACCCCGGAATCCATGGCGTTGAGCGAGCGGCTGACGATGGTCTGCAACAAGCCGACGAGTTCGCAAGCGGCGACGATCGGATCGATGCCCTGATGCGGTTGCGCCCCATGTGCACCAACACCGTGCACCTCGATCCGCAGCGGATCGCAACCTGACAGGATCGCACCGGCGCGAATGCCAATCTTGCCAGGCGTCATCAGCGGGTTGTTGTGCAGGCCATAGACTTCGCTGACCGGCGCATGGGTGAACAGGCCGTCAGCGATCATCGCCGGCCCGCCGCGCAAGGTTTCCTCGGCAGGCTGGAAGATAAAATAGACTGTGCCGGCGAAATCCGGATGCTCGGAAAGATATTTGGCTGCACCCAGCAAGGTCGAGGTGTGCCCGTCATGCCCGCAACCGTGGAACGCGTCCGGCCGAGTTGAGCGATACGGCACGTCCGCGCGCCCGGTCATCGGCAAGGCGTCCATATCGGCGCGAAAGCCAATAGCGTTGTTACCCGGTCGGCGGCCGCGCAGCGTCCCGATCACGCCGGTGCCGCCTATACCAGTGCGGACCTCGATGCCCCAACTGGTGAGCAGTTCGGCAACCTTCGCTGCGGTGCGGGTTTCTTGGAATCCGATTTCCGGATAGGTGTGGAAATCATGGCGCCAGCTCGCCAACAACGGCAGTTCGCGCTGCAGGTATTCAAGAGCACCCATCCCCGCCCCATCGACATGTTGCGCGCCAGAAGCCGATAGGCTTCAAGGAACCAAAGGCTTCCACGCGACGGATTTGGCCATCAAGGCCGCACCCGCTTGTTCGGAGCCAATCACGATTAGTTGGTATTTACAACAATATTGTTTGACAACAATACGGGCCAGGACCGGCCCGCGAACGAGGGACCCATGCGGCGAGAAAAGGTCGAGCGCCACTTAACTTATAGGATGGACACTCTGAGCAGCAGCGCGATCGACATGGCCAACGAAGTCTATGTCCGGTGCTGCGGCCTCAATGTGCGCGAGCTGCGCATCCTGCGTCTCACCGACGACAACCCGGGCATCACCTTCAGCGATCTCGCGGCGGAGACCAGGTTCGAGCGAAGCCTGACATCGCGCCTGCTGTCGAAGCTCATCAAGGACGGACTAATCCGGCGAACGATCGGAAAGAAAGACGCGAGGCAATTCAATCTGCACACCACCGCAAAAGGACGCGAGATGTGCGGAAAGGCCACGCAGATCGCTGGCGAAGTAGAGGAGCACTTTCTAACACCGTTGTCCGCGGTGGAGCGCGAAACCCTGGATTCCTGCATCCAGAAACTGACTGAATGGGTGGACGGCGGCGGCAAGGATGTGATCGGGCAACTCGTCCCGTCGAAACGCCGAGGTTCGACTAACAAGGTTTGATGGCGCGAGCTTTCCTGAGACTTGGAGTCTGAGTCATCTGGATAGAATCGATCGGGGATCCCCCGGACAGGCAGCCTTTATCCGATCGAGCGCATCCAGCCGCTATGCCTGCCCGACAGATTGACTGTTTGAGAATAACTCGACTTCATCGAACAGGACATTACGCTGACAATCGGCGTGATTGCCAGAACCGCGACGTAGGAAGACGAATCGATGCAATTTCATCTCGACGGATTTCGGCCCGGTGACCCGGCGATCGCGCGCGCGTCCGATACGCACGACAGTCCGCCCAGCCATATCGATGTGCTCATCGTCGGCTGCGGTCCCGCAGGCCTGACGCTCGCGGCCCAGCTTGCTGTATTTCCGGACATCGCCACGATGATCGTGGAAAGCAAGGACGGCCCGCTTCAGGTGGGGCAGGCGGACGGCATCGCTTGCCGCACTATGGAGATGTTCGAGGCTCTCGGTTTCAGCGAACGCGTTCAGAAGGAAGCCTACTGGGTCAACGAAACGGTTTTCTGGAAACCGGACCCGGACCATCGCGGCAGCATCGTCCGCAGCGGCCGCGTGCAGGACGTCGAGGACGGGCTGTCGGAAATGCCGCACGTCATTCTCAATCAGGCGCGGGTGCACGACTTCTTGCTGGAGACGATGCGCCACGCGCCGTCGCGACTGGAGCCGGTCTATGCGCGTCGGCTGGTGCAGCTTGAGACGGCATCCGTCAACGCCAGCGCGCATGAGCCGGCAGGCTATCCGGTAACCGCGTTTCTCGAACGCCTTGATCTAGGGCACGAAGGCGAGATCGAGACGGTCCATGCGCGCTACGTCGTCGGCTGCGACGGGGCACGAAGCAAAGTACGGCAAGCGATCGGGCGCGCGCTGGTTGGTGATTCCGCCAATCAGGCCTGGGGTGTCATGGACGTGCTGGCGGTGACCGACTTTCCGGACATCCGGTTGAAGGCCGCGATCCACTCGGCGAACGACGGCAGCATGCTGGTCATTCCGCGCGAGGGCGGATACCTTGTTCGGCTCTATATCGAACTCGACAAGCTGGCGGAGGGCGAAAGAGTCGCGAGTAAGAACATCACCTCGACTCATCTCGTTGCTGCCGCGCAGCGCATCTTCCGTCCTTACAGTCTCGACGTGAAAGAGATCGCGTGGTGGTCGGTCTACGAGATCGGGCAGCGGCTTTGCGATCGCTTCGACAATATGCCGGATGGCGCGGACGGGACGCGAACTCCATCGGTGCTCATCGCGGGTGATGCCTGCCACACCCACAGCCCGAAGGCCGGACAGGGCATGAATGTTTCCATGCAGGACGGTTTCAATCTCGGATGGAAGCTGGCGTCGGTAATCCGTGGGCAGTGTTCGCCTGCCATCCTCAACACCTATTCGGACGAGCGTCGCGCGCTCGCGAAAGAACTGATCGACTTCGACCGCGCCTTCGCAAAAATGTTCAGCGCCCGGCCTAGTGATTCCAACACAAAGGATTCGGCCAGCGCCGATGGCGTTGGAATCGATCCAGCGGAATTCCAGCGCTACTTCGTCAAGCAGGGTCGCTTCACCGCCGGCACCGCCGTTCACTATGGGCCGTCGCTGATCTCGGCCGCGCCCACATATCAGCATCTCGCGACGGGCTTTGTCGTCGGCATGCGCTTTCACTCGGCGCGTGTAATTAGGCTGGCCGACGCCAAGCCGCTTCATCTCGGCCATGTAGTGAGGGCGGACGGCCGCTGGCGCCTGTTCCTGTTTGCCGACGATAAGACGCCGGATCATCCTGCGTCGCGCCTACGCGCGCTATGCGATTTTCTTGGCCGGTCTGATCACTCGCCTGTCAGAGTGCATACTCCGACCACAGCAGATATCGATTCGGTGATCGATGTGCGCGCCGTCTTTCAACAGGCCCATCGCGATCTCGCCTGTGATGCGATTCCGGACCTGCTACGGCCGCGCAAGGGCCGGTTCGGCTTGATCGACTACGAGAAGGCGTTCTGCCCAGACAAAAAAAGCGACGACGATATTTTCGAGCAGCGAGGCATCGACAGGTCGGCCGGATGCATCGTCGTGGTGCGGCCGGATCAATTCGTAGCGAATGTCCTTCCGCTAGATGCGCATGAGGAACTTGCTGCCTTCTTTCGCGGATTTATGATGCCGGTCGATGCCGTCTATAGCGGACCAACAAAGCACTATCCGTAGTTTCAGACCCCGACGACCTAGGTATTTCCGCGCTGGAGGCGAAGCCGGCAATTGCTCGTCCAAACTCCCTGCGTTCGGCGTCTGATCAATGGCCGCCTCATCGGCTGGAGCGGCTTAAGGTGGCCCGACTGCGATCAGACAATGAATCGGCTCAAATATTCCATTGACCCCGCCCGTGCCGCCGTCACTTTCCTTTCGGCAAGGCGCACTGTTCAAGTTGCGCCCATCCGGCCGCCGCTGGCCATTCGCGGCACGTGCCGCCCTTTGCATGGGCGCGCCGGTATTGGCTGGACACCCCAGATCACCCGCGCCGCTGACTGATAAGCCTTCTCATCAGGCTGAATAGGATCCTATAATTTCCTTGTCTGTCGGCGAACTGACTCCACTTTGTGGCTCCATGCGTGCCCTCGTTCCATTCATCCGCTTACGTCATCACAGATCCGCCATCCACAGAAAGCGTCTGGCCGGTCAGGAAATCACTGGCTGGGGAAGCAAGAAAGAGGAGAGTGCCGACCAAATCGTCCGGAACAGCTTCGCGCTTCAGAGCGCGACTAGCGATATTGTTGGCCACGATATCGCTGGTCCAACTCGGGTTCTTGAGCATGGCCTCGCTCGTGGTAAGACCAGGCGCGATAGCATTCACGCGGATACCGTCACCACCAAGCTCGCGCGCCGCAGCGCGCGTCAAGGAGATAACCGCACCTTTTGACGCGACGTAATGAGCAATTCCAGGTGAGCCTTTGATGGCCGTACCTGAAGAGAGATTGATGATCTTGCCATAACCGCGTTGTTTCATGAGCGGCGCCGCCGCCTTGATGCATTCGAACGTGCCCCTCACATTGACCGTCAGCACCCGATCCCATTCGGCGCTCGTGATCTCGGTGAGGTGCTGTAGCCTCAATTGACCGGATATTGCGGCGTTGTTCACAAGAATGTCTATGCCGCCAAATTTTTCGCTCGCAGCTTTCAGCATGGCGTTGACGGAACTGCCATCGGTAACGTCAAGTGAAACACCCAGCGCCTTACCGCCATTTGCCTCGATTGCATCACACGTAGCAGCGGTGCTCGAGAGGTCGCCTGCGACGACCGACGCGCCGGCGTTCGCCAGCGCCAGCGCAAATGTGGCGCCAAGCCCCTGTGCCGCACCGGTTACGACTGCAACCTTTCCGGCGAGCGGCGCCGATGGCCCCCCCGATGATACCTGCGATGATACCGTCAAAGCCAATTCCCCTTACGACGCTGACGCGCCACCATCGATTGGAATGACTGCGCCCGTGATGTAGCTGGAAGCCTGCGATGCCAGAAGCAGCGCCAATCCCTTGATCTCTTCGGGTCGCCCGATCCTACCCATCGGCACATCGGCGGCGAATTGATTCGCAACCTCGGCCTGACGCAAGCGGCCCTGCCCGATATCCGTCAAGAATGGTCCTGGCGCGATTGCATTGATGCTGACGTTGTGCGGAGACAGTTCGATGGCGGCCTGCCGAACCAGATTGCTGACGGCTGCCTTGGTCGCTGCATAGGCGTATCCGCACATGCGTTCGCCGCGCAGACCGGCAATCGATGCTGTAACAATGATGCGTCCGCTACGCCGCGCGCGCATGTGAGCAGCCGCCGTCCTGATTGTCACGAATACGCTCGTCAAATTTATTTGAAGCAGACTATTCCACTGGGTCAAATCGACCTGCTCCATTGCGCCCGCTTCGGTCAGCGGTCCCGAACCGGCAGAAAGGCCAGCATTCGCAAAAGCGATATCAAGCCGCCCGAAGCGGGCGGCAGTGCCGTCAATTGTCTTCACCAGCGCATCGATGTCCGATACGTCGACGATCTCGGGATGAACCTGAAGCCCACGGGCGGTCAGCCGAGCGCAAGCGTCCGACAGAGCAGCCCTGTCGATATCCGTCATCACGACAGTCGCGCCCTGCTCGGCAACAGCTTCGGACATCGCGAAGCCGAGTCCTTTTGCGGCTCCAGTCACAAAAGCAACCCGACCATCGAGATTGAACATATCCTTGCCTTGCACAGCCAACTCCCAGCGCTAGCTACCATCCTAGTCTTCTTGCAGGCCGCACGGCACGGAAACCGCTCTCGGCTTCTTACGAGCCGACAGTCGAGAGAAACGCGTTCAACTCGGCGAGGAAACCCTGCGGATTTTCCATTGCGACGATATGCCCGGCGTTGGGCACCACCGCATGTCGGGCGCGCGGAATCTTCGCTGCCGCTTCGGCCAAAATCTCCGGCGGCGCACCTTTATCCTTGGCGCCACCGATGATCAGCGTTGGAACGCGGATTTCATGCAGCCTTGCACCGAATGCCAATGTCTGTAACGCCTTGCAACATCCCTCATGACCGACCGGGCTGGTCGAGCGGATCATCTGCCGAACCTTGTCGAGCGCCGGAGGATTCTTTGTGACCGTCTCGGGAGTAAACCAACGCTCGATTGTCGACTCAACCACGCCCTCCATACCCTTCTCGCGCGCCTTGTCGATTCGCGATTGGAAATAGGCCGCGTAGTCGGGCGGCGCATCCGGCCGCGAGTCACAAGCCGTAAGCGAATGCAGTCTGCCGGGCGCAGAGATCGCGAGGCCGTATCCGATCATCCCACCGATCGACAAGCCCACCCAATGACTCTTTTCGATGCCCAGCGCATCCCAAAGACCCATGGCATCCTGCATCAGCATTGGAAAGTCATAAGGCCCCTGCACTGCCTGGGTTTCCCCGTGTCCCCGCTGATCGTAACGAAGAATGCGGTAGTCCGCCTTGAGCGCAGCGACAGTATCGTCCCAAACTGTCAGGTTGTTCGCCAACGCGTGTGAGAACGTAATCCAGGGAGCATTCTTGTTTTGAACTTCGGTCTCGCAGTGAATCGAGACGCCATTAACTTCGATTTTCATTGAAGAAGGCCTTTCCTAGTCTTCGCCGACATAAGTGAGATCGTCCGCGAGCTTAAGTTCGATGAGGACATTCTCGTCGGTGGAATCTTCGCAAAGCATCGAACGATGAGCGATGCCCTTGGGGATGAACAGCATGTCCCCCGGACGCATCGTCCGTGTCCCCATCTCGGTTTCCCAGCGCAAAGCGCCCTTTATGCAAATGATAACTTCATGTGCATCAATGTTCCGATGCCAGAAACCCATGTCTTCCTTGCTGCGCTTGGAAAGGTCGATCTTGACGCGGTCCGCGGAGTAGATCCGCAGTGGCGTGCCATCCGCCTTGTTTTTGTTACTCGGCGTGAACTTGGCGTCGAAAATATTGAGCATTCGGAAAATCTCCGGATACTCGAGCACGCCTGCGTTTTCGACCGGCGACGCATGGTGCGCAAGAACGACATTCTTGCCATTAATCGTAACTACTTCTCTCAGAACGTCGCTCATGCGTATCCCCTTGGTTGCTGCAACTTCATTGATATCTACCGGGCCTTCGCTTCGATCACCGCAAAGTTGCGCCCCGCCGTCTCAGGCAGGAGCAGCGCAGCCACGAGGCAGATAACCGCCGCCACGCCGCCTATCATCATGCCGTTGAGAAGATTGCCGCCGGTCTGCGCGGCTACGAGCGGTACAACATACGGAGCAAGACTGCCGACGCCACGACCGATCATGTAGATCGTCGAAACAGCGCTCGACCTCAGCTCAACCGGGTAGAGTTCCGAAAACCAGGCGCCGAACATGCCGGCGGCAACCTGACCTACGCCCCAAACCAGATACCAGGCAAAGAGCGGCCAGATCCAAAGCGAACCTGGGAAAGCCGCATCCTTAGAGATGTAGATGCCATAGAAACCGATAAGGCTAAGCAGCATTGGCAACACGATGCTGAGCTTGCGGCCAAGGCGGTCGGAGTACCACCCAAACACAAGGAAAGTGATCGCCAGCACCAGCGCAAACAGCAATGTCACGTCGCGCACCGTCGCGGGCGCCGCACCAAGCTTGACCATGTAGCCCGGAATAAACACCGACACCGAATAGAAGGCGAACATGTAGCCGGACACGACTGCAAATCCCAACACCGTGTAGAGAAGTGAGGCCCCCTTGAAAATCTCGATCAGCGGGCTGCCCGATTTGGCCTTCTCCGGTGGAAGCTCCCCCGCCTTGCGCATCCGCTCATACTCGGCCCAGATTTTGGATTCCGGCATCCAGAAGCGCACGTAGATCATAAGGAGGATCGGAGAACCGCCTGTAAGGAGAGCAATACGCCAACCCCAGTCGGGGCCGAATGTCCCTAACGCCCACACCGATACAACAGCAGCAGCGGCGATACCGCCGGAAGACGCGGCCTGGACGACGCAACTGCCGAAGCCGCGCCTGTTCTTGTCCCACACCTCATTGAACAAAACGATGCCAGCGCCCCATTCGCCGCCAAGTCCGATGCCTGTGATGGCACGCAGCACAAGAAGAGAATTGAAATCCCAGGCGAAAGCAGATGCTATTGCGCCTAGCGAGAATAGCGCCAGCGTCAACATCAGGGAATTCTTGCGGCCGATCTTGTCGCCAAGCCAGCCGAAGATGATCCCTCCGAGAACCGACCCTATTAGGGTGACCGTTGTGATGATACCCGCTTCTGTCAGCGTGATCCCCAGCGACTTTTGAATCGCGCCCATGAGAAATGCCAAAATCAGAATGTTATAGAAATCCAGACCAAACCCGAGAACCGTGGAGAAAAGCACACTTCGCTTTTCCCGCTTGTCGTACGTCAGCTGCCCCGTAACCATTTCCAAACTCCCCTTGAAGACCAAAGGCCGCATTGCTTGCGGCTGTCATGTTTTTGACGCGCATTCTCATCAGGACCTACCGAAAGCTCCTGCCACTCCTCATTTGTCCGCTAGATACAACAGCATTGACTCGGGATACTTCGATCATCGAAGCAGCTAAGCGATGACATAACCGCGATTTATCTTTTTCGGTGCGCGGGTATGCCATCCGCGTTTAGCGAGGCCAGCCTAAGCAGCTGGCTGCGCATCCTTCCTGGCTGGCGCACGATCCTGGAGGAACGGCATCACATCCGAAGCAAACCGCTCGATGTTCCTGTTCGTCAACTCATCGTTCAGCGTTCCGAACTGCAACAGACAGACCATGTTTCCAAGGCCAGTCTTATCGCGCATCTGCTCGATCTTCTCTCGCACGGTTTTCGGACTGCCGATGATCGCCGTGCCTTTCTCGACGAGTTGTTCCAGCGTCTGTCTTTCGATGCCGAGGCCAGTCCGCACCTTTGCCAGCGCCTTTGACGAAGCCAGCGATGAATAGCCGGGTGGAATGAGCATTTCCCAAGGCATGGGCAGATAGTCGTTGAAGAGCCGCTCCAATGGTTCACGCGCTTCTTCGCGAGCACGTTCGTCGGTATCCGCAACATAGATCGGCGCGGCCCAGCCCAGCTGATCGGACGACACCTCGTAGCCAAATTTTTCCGCCTCGCCGCGATAGACCTTGAGGTATTTTTCAACTGCTTCGGCCGTGCTGAATGTCACGACGAAAGGGTATTTTCTTTCCGGTGCGGCGGCCCAGTGAATTGTTTCAGCCGAACCTTGTGAAGGAATCCAGATCCTCGGGTGCGGATTCTGGACGGGACGCGGCCATGGGTTCGCATAATTCAGCGTGAAGTGATCACCTTCGAAGGCAAACGGACCCGGCTGCGTCCAAGACTTTACGATCAGATCGTGAGCCTCGTGGAAGCGTTCGTGAGAGAAAGCCGGATTGATGCCTGACGTGTGGTACTCCGACCCGATACCGCGAACGAAGCCGACGATAAGCCGCCCCCTCGACATGTTATCCAACATCGCGAATTCTTCCGCGATGGTGATCGGATTGTTCACCAAAGGAAGAGCTCGGCCAAATACACCGATTTTGACGTTCTTTGTTCGCTGAATGAGCGCGCTGGCAATCAGATTTGGCGCAGGCATCATGCCGTATGCCGTCTGATGATGTTCGTTGACGCTAATAATGTCGAATCCAAGCCGTTCGCCACTGACGAGTTGCTCGATGTAGGCAGCGTAGTCTTCCGCGCCCTTGGCCGGATCGTAGAAGCTGTTTGGCAGCAACGTCCAGGCGGAGCGATACTTCTTGGCCGCTACGAAGTCCAAGCTTCGATACGGCATCAGATGAAACAGAACGAACTTCATACCGCTACCCCATCAATGAAAGTTTTAACCTCGGCTAACAAGGCATCCGACGCTTCAATATGCGGAAGATGTCCGCAGCTCTCATAGATGGAGACCTTCGCGTGCGGAATACGCTGTTTCCAGCGCTCGGCGTAGCTGGATGGAATGATCTTGTCTTCCTTGCCCCAGCCAATGAACGTTGGAATCTTGATTCGGTGCAGCCACTTTTCCAGATCTGGATTGAACATGCGCGGCTGCCAGCCGTATTTCGTCACCGCGAATCTGTTCTTCATCATCACATCGAGTTGCTCATCGGTCGGCTTGACCGACAGCAAGCGATCCGCAATGGCCTGATTAAAGAAGATATTGCGTGTAGCCTCCTCGTTCGACCACATGAAGATGTCTCCGAACGGCACGCCCTTGATTCTAACGCCGGCAGGCCCGACCATCGTGAGGCTGGCAAGTCGGCTCTCGTTGCGGATTGCAATCTCGGAAGCAATCCATCCGCCCATTGATGTTCCGACCAGATGAACATCACGCAGGTCAAGCTTCTCCATCAAATCGAGATAGAAAAACGCCAGATCCGGCACGCTGCGTATCCATTCCGGATCGTCGGAGCGACCGAATCCTGGATGATCGGGAATGATCAGATCGTACTTACCGGAAAGATTCTCAAAGAACGGAAGCCAACCGGCAACTCCGTTGGCTCCGTGGATAAACAGGACCGGCTTGCCCTTGCCTTGCCGCAGCAGGCCTACGGCAACGCCGTCGACTTCAATTACTTGACCAGTTGGTGTCATGTAGAACGCGCTTTCTGTTGCTCAACTTCACAACCGTTGGCGCAATCTACATAGATGCTTACTTACCACTACCTTTCAAACTCATATGGATGATATCAAGAAATCTAATGCTGCTAGTGCACACTAGCACCCGGCCAACAGCAAAGCATTTACACGCTACTGCGGCATTCTGCTCCATAGCTCGTCGACTTTTCCTAGTTCTGCTTCAATCATTTCGATAAATTTTCTCGCGACGGCACTAAGAGGCCGGCGACGATCATAAACCGCATAGAGATCAAAGGGGATTGCAGGCGCAATAACCGGATAAATGTACGCTCCCGGATTTTCCAGATCATCGAGCACAGCAATGAATGAGGCCATCACCGCCCAGTCCGAATTCATGGCTATTCCTACGGATCCAACCGTGCTGTTGATCTCGATAACTTTCGCGACTTTGATAATGCCGCGCTCAATGTACTCCTGAGTGACCTTTCCGAAACTGTGTTTCGTCGTCGGCAAGATCAACTTCAGTCGATCGGTGCGCGTGAGGTCGCACGGGCTGAATGAAGGCCCAAACAGTGGAGAACCACTCATAAGAACCACGCGGTCCTGGTACACCAGCCGTTGGACCAGATTTCCTTCGACAACAGGCCGGGCACCCAAGGCAAAGTCGATCATGCCATCCCTAACCCACTCCACGAGCGTGCCGGTGTAACTTTCAGAGATGGTGATATCAACTTGCGGATACCGCTCCATGAATGGCAGTAGAACATTCTTGAGCAGGCTGCGATTAAACATCCCCGACAGACCGACGTGAATTTGACCGGTCAACATGTCCTCGTGATGCGCTGGACGCAGGTCCTCTTCCGCGAGAGTAACATTCAGCATAATCGCGACGCATCGACCGTATAATTTTTCGCCCGCATCGGTCGGCTTGATACCTCGTGCATGACGCTCGAAGAGCTGAACGCCATACTCATCTTCCAGACGGCGAATCTGCATGCTGAGCACGGGCTGCGCCACCCTCGCCTTCTGGGCAGCCTTGCTGAAAGACCCCTCCTCGTACACCCACATGAAATAGCGAATCTGCTTAATTTCCATCGTTAGGGACCGCCCTCTCCTGTTTCGCATTGCAACCGGCAGGTATTGCGATTGTTGATATGTACCTTCTGTTTTGTAGACGTAGTGCGCCCTGCACCTATCTCATATCCTGAATTGCTCTCGTGTGATGGCGGCATCGCCCTCTCCGCGCGCCGCCTGCGTTTGAAACAGCTTTGTATACATAAGCAAACCCAGCCAATCCACTGAGGCAATCCTAATGAAGAAGAATGCTTACAGCCGTCCGCTCGTTGTTGGGATCGGCGGCTCAACTCGCGCCGGTTCGACATCCGAGCGGGCCTTACGATCCGCGCTTTCTCTGGTGGGTGCTGCGGGATGCGACACTCTTGCTTTCGCCGGTCCCGATCTCATACTCCCTCCCTTTGAGATGGGTGTCGCGCAGAACAATCCCGGCGCCATTCACCTGATTGATGCGCTTCGTCGCGCATCCGGCGTCATTATCGCCTCACCGGGATACCACGGTTCGATGTCCGGAATCGTCAAGAACGTGCTCGATTATACGGAAGAGATGCGTGGTGACGATTTGCCTTATCTCGAAGGTCGGGTCGTCGGCTGTATCGTTTGCGCGAACGGCGCCCAAGCGATGGGCACCACGCTAGTGACCATGCGATCCGTCATCCATGCTCTGAGGGGATGGCCGACACCTTACGCCATGGCGATCCAGACCGATGTGAAGCAATCGTCCTCCAGCGAAGCCGTCAACTGGCAACCCGGCCTCACGATTCTCGCCGAACAAGTCGCCGCCTTCGCACTATCGAACATCGCGGCCAATCTTTCCGCAAATGCAGCCGATCAAAAGAAAGCCGCTCGCGCCTGCTGAAGGATGCGCGCATTTCTACATCAAGCGAGGCATATCATGATCTTTGAATGGAAAACCTATCAGGCTGCAGATAACGCGGCTCCGGCGATGAAGGATCGCTTCATGAAGCACACGCTGCGCTTCTTCGCCAGGCATGGCATCGGCGTAGTCGGGGTTTATTCGGATGCGGCCGATCCTTCGAAACTCTATTATCTGACGCAGTTCGATACGGATGAGAAACGCCAGGCTGCTTGGAAAGCGTTCCAGGGCGATCCAGAGTGGCAGGCCGTCAAAAGGGATTCGGAAATCAACGGCGCACTCGTCGCGGCACAAACAACCATCGTCCTTCAACCTGAGCCCGTCCGTTAGCAGCCGTACCGTACGCTCTCATCTCGAAAACTGGATCAGGATAGGCCGATGACCTTCAAGGCGCTGGTGGCAAACAAGACAGGTGGTAAGATTTCGACGGGCGTAGTCGAGATGAGTGAGCAAGACCTCATGCCTGGAGATGTGTCCATTGCAATCGACTATTCAACCGTGAACTTCAAGGATGCGCTCGCGATTACCGGGCGCACGGAGGTCATTCGCAAGTTTCCTCTGATACCGGGCATCGATTTTGCGGGTATCGTGGAGGCATCGTCCTATCCCGGCATTTCAGTCGGAGACCGCGTTGTTGCTAACAGTTGGGGGCTGAGCCAAACCCATCATGGCGGATATGCGCAGAAAGCGCGCGTAAAAGGGGAGTGGCTGGTCAAGCTGCCAGAACCTTTTTCGACAAGGGACGCCATGGCTATCGGCACGGCAGGCTATACGGCCATGCTAAGTGTCCTTGCTCTCGAACACGGCGGCATTACGCCGGCTCGTGGCGACATCCTCGTGACGGGCGCGAATGGTGGCGTTGGCTCCATCGCGATCGCATTATTGTCTGGTCTCGGTTATCGCGTCGTTGCATCGACTGGTCGTCCTGAGGAGGCCGACTATCTGCGGAGTCTGGGCGCTGCGGACATCATAGATCGGCGGACACTTTCGGAGCCGAAAGGTCCAATTGCCGACGAGCGTTGGGCCGGAGCCGTCGACTCCGTCGGCAGTCATACACTCGTCAACGTCCTGGCGCAGACGAAGTACCGTGGTGTCGTGACAGCCTGCGGCCTGGCTCAGGGTCTTGATCTTCCGGGCTCGGTTCTGCCCTTTATCCGGCGCAACGTTACCCTTGCTGGCATAGACTCCGTGAATACACCGCAGGAGGCGCGGATCGAGGCCTGGTCACGTCTTGCACGAGATCTAGACCTGAAGAAGCTTGCACGGACAACGCATGAAGTCGGTCTCGCAGACGTTCCCGATGTCGTGCGCAAACTGTTTGAGGGAAAAATCCAGGGCCGGACCGTTGTCGACGTCAACGTCTAGTGGCCTGCTTTGGTCTGCATCGTTCGGACGGTAATTTCTCTAGGATCTGTCCTGCGCTTTGGGTCGGATATCAAGCCAAGACGTCCGACAATCATATCGACGCTCAACCGAGCCATCGCCATGTTTGCAAACCGCGAAGCATCGAGGTCGACAATGGCAGTCAATTTACATCGAGAGAGTTCGACCTATGGGCGCGCAGCCTTTGTGCAGGACCGACTCAAGCTATTGATATTGTTGGTGGGCGACCCAGTTATGATCGGACCAGTCTCTCGCCGGATTCCCTGCTAACAGGGAAAAGAACAGGGTATTTTCTGAATTCGGGGCAATTTTCCACGCAGCAAGTGTGAGATACGCCCATTTGGCAGGGTTTTCTCGCAGAATTCCCTACGCAAAGAACAGGGATCGAACAGGCCCGGAACAGCGAATTTTCAGGGCCGATCAGGGATTGCGGAAACGAAAATAGACCCGATCGAGCCGCACCGCGCTCGTTATTATAAGGTACGCCGGCGGCCCGGTCAGAAAGGACGCAGAATGAATGAGACTTTCTCCGTTGGCGTCGGTGTTTCGATCCGCCCCAACATCACACCCAGTTACATGTCGGGATAGAATGCGACGGGGTTTAAGAACTTCGCCTGCATCTCGGCGATGGGTATGCCTGCAAGTCCGTACTCTTCTGCAGGTGCGCAGGCCCAGGCCGCCTTGATGGCAATATTCATGGACCACTCCCAATTATTGCTCGGTATGCCCGCCGCATCTCGAAGGCCCGGCGTGGGTAGATCAGCACATCGCTTCCCACGAGCTCAGTTCCTGAGCGCGCGTTACTCGTCCCTAATATCGCATATTTCTGAGCTCGATTGGCGGTGCCGAATGCCCGGCACCGTGCCGTTAAACGTGTACGCGGCCAATAACAAGTTCACCGTCCGATCGTCTGCAGATCAGAGCCGCTGAAATCAAGGTCAAGTAAAACGCTACGACCACAGCGACTACTGCAACACCGGGCAACGAGCCGATGGAGGCGTTCAGGGTCAGGTTGGCCCAATTCAGATCAGACGACCCCGGCAAGATCTCCAATTGGGAAATCTGGAGCATCCATGCGGCGAGGAGAATCGTGAACAGCCAAAGATAGTTTCGGCGAAGGCGATGGCAGAACGCTTCACGTCTGCTGATAACGAATGTTGGCAAACGCAGATCATCCCCGAGGCTATTCGCCCAATCCAGATTGGCACCACGTTCGGGCTTGAAGACCTGCGCATAATAATGACGCTCGATTGTCCTGACCCGGCGGCGATAGACGTCAAAAAATCGATAGCGCCTGGACTCGATCACGAGAAGCATGGAAACAATAATCATTGCGAACAGCAGAATCTCATGACGGTGCGCTGGCCCAGACCATGAAATGGACAGCATCGCCGCGACGCATGTAATAGCCCAATTCGTCGTCCGGTCGATACGGTCCCGCCACCCTGCCATACGCGCGATCTCGCCCCTGTAATAATGCGCGATCACGTTGATGAACTCCTGCGAGGTTGCAGGAAACATAGTAACCGGCACCTGTGTTTCAAAGTCACGTGGCGAGATATTCATTACAGCTCTCCTCCGCAACTGACTCCGCTCGACTCTCCAAAGAGATGCAGGGCCTGAATCGACTTCCAGTAGAACCAATCCAGAGCCCGGGCGAGTGCGGCAACAGAAGCAGTCCTCCCGATGCCGATGCCGGTGCCGGTGCCAGTACCCGCTAGAACGATGCGCATGTTCATGCAGCCTGCCGTATGTCCTCAGCCAAAGCTGCAAACAGCTCTGAGACGATAGCCTCATCGACATTCAGTGTCAGCGCGATGCGAAGCCGCGCGGTGCCTTCGGGGACGGTCGGCGGGCGGATCGCACGAATGTCGAAGCCTCTGTGCTGTAAGGACGCAGCGAGCGCCACCGCCGCGCGATCGGCACCGATGATCACAGGCAGAATGTGCGAACCGGAGGGTTCGATACCGCAGCAACGACGAAGCTCAGCCCCCGCAAACTGAACCAAACGCGCCAGCCGTTCCCGCCGCTCGGGATTGGTACGGGATACTTCGAGAGCAGCCCGCGTGATCGCCGCGACCAATGGCGAGGGCGCGGTCGCGAAGATAAAGGGCCTCGAGCGGTTGACGAGGAAATCGCGGACAATTCTCGGCGCAAGAATGAAGCCGCCCACCGTGCCGAGCGCCTTGCCGCAGGTGTGCAGCGTGATGACATTGTCACGGCCCTCGAACGGCGCAGCGAGCCCTCGCCCCTGCGGCCCAAGCACACCCGTCGCATGCGCCTCGTCGATCACGACCATCGCATCGTGACGGTCCGCAACCGAAAACAAGTCCGGCAGATTCGGACTGTCTCCGTCCATGCTGTAGAGGCTCTCAACCGACAACCAGGGCCGCCCCCTCCCCCCGGCCGCGCGCCAGCGCACGATCGCAGCCTCGAACGCATCAACATCGTTATGCGGAACGCCGACCGACTCGGCGCGGCCACGGCTCAGTCCCTCGTGGACGCTCGCATGAATCAAGTCGTCGTGGACGATGAGATCGCCACGCTGCGGCAGCGTCGAGAAGATCGCGAAATTGGCGACATATCCGCCGCCGAAATAGAGTGCCGTCTCTGCCCCGAAATAAGCGGCTGCTTCACTCTCCAGCGCCTCGTGCTCCGCATGATTGCCTCGCAACAATCGCGATCCGCCCGATCCGACCGGCACGCCGCGCGCCAGCGCATCGACGGCGGCCTTTTTCAGTTCGTCCGATTCCGCCAGGCCGAGATAGTCATTCGACGTGAAATCGATGCCAAACCGCCCGCGTAGCGTCCGTAACCGGCCCCGCCCCGTGAGTTCGAGCAAATCTGCTTCAAATTTCTCATGCATCGTCGCACCTCACATCGCTGACTGAGCTCAGCTTCGTCAACCGGACTAGAACAGTTAAGCCGATGCCGATACGGATCCCGTCATGGTCGTCCTTGCTTCCGTTCGTTCCATTCCGAGTCGCATAAGCAACTGGTGGTCCTTATCCTCGCTTGGATTGGTCGCGGTCAAAAGCGTGTCGCCGATGAAGATCGAATTGGCGCCGGCCATGAAGCAAAGCGCCTGCATTTCGTCGGTCATCGCTGTGCGTCCCGCCGACAAGCGGACGTCGGACATCGGCATCAGGATTCTCGCCAGCGCCACGGTGCGCACGAAGGAAATCGGATCGATCGGCGCGGCGTCGGCAAGCGGTGTGCCTTCAATCGGAATCAACATGTTGATTGGCACGCTCTCCGGATGCTCCGGAAGGTTGGCCAGCGTTCGCAGCATCTCGGCGCGATCGAGCGGCTGCTCGCCAAGACCGAGAATTCCGCCGCAGCAGACTTTCATGCCGGCGTCGTGGACATGCCGCAGCGTCTCTAGCCGATCGCCGAAGGTCCGGGTGTGAACGATGGAGTCGTAATGCCGTTCGGAAGTGTCGATGTTGTGGTTGTAATAATCCAGTCCGGCATCGGCCAGTTGCTTCGCTTGATCCGGCGTCAGCATGCCGAGCGTCATGCAAGTTTCCATGCCGAGCGCCTTGACACCTTTGACCATTTCGATCACGGGACCCATGTCACGGGCCTTCGGCGAGCGCCAGGCCGCGCCCATGCAGTATCGCGTCGCGCCAGCCGCCGCGGCCGCCCTGGCTTCCTCGATCACCCGCGCCGGGTCCATCAGCTTGGAGGCCTGCACCCCGGCATCGTGATGGGCGGACTGGCTGCAGTAGCCGCAATCCTCCGGGCAACCGCCGGTCTTGATATTCAACAGCCGGCTGAACTGTATCTTGTTAGGATCGAACACCATGCGATGAATCGTCTGCGCCCTGAACACCAGATCCATAAACGGAGAATCATAGATCGCAGCAGTCTCTTCGCTCAACCAGTCATGGCGGATCACGAACGACTTCGCCGCTCCCGGATCAACACCCTGCTCCGGCCGACAGTCGCCGTTCAAGATCGAGAAAGACTGCATCGCGTTCACTTGCTGTGTCATCGAAAACTCCCATCCGATAGCGACTAAATCCAGCCGACGCACTGCGAAGCTTGTGGCCGCGGCCGTCGATCTCGTTCCCGGCTAGGCCGGTCGCAAGACTTGAAAACTCGATGTCGCCGACGCGATCAGGTTGTCGGCGCCATCGTAGGCAGATGCGGTCATGGACCAGACCCGCGAGCCGCGATGAAGAACCTGCGCGACGCACCGCAACCGGCCATCTGAAATGGGGCGGTGATACTGGACGTTGAGCGCAATCGTCGCAGCCGCACTTTGCAAGTGATTGATCAGATGCCCCATCGCCACATCCAGAGCGGTGGCGATCACGCCGCCCTGCAACACTGCGCGAGGGTTGTGCATGTCCTCGCGCACCTCGAACGTCACGGTACAGGTGTCCTGGTCAAACGACACTCCAAAACCCAGAAACCGAGCCAGGAAGAACGTGCCAAATGTCTGCGAATGCGTGTCCAGCGCCCGTTCAAGCGCCTCGCGCGGAACATTCAGATCGCGCAACTTGCGCGGTCGAATGCTCTCGCGGTCGCTATCCCCAAGGTCAGACACGGCGCGTCTCTCCGACCCAGTAAGTGTCCCGCACAGCTCGACGCATGACTTTTCCAACCGCGCTACGTGGCAGGGTCGCTACGAAATCCACTGACTTCGGCGTCTTCACCGGGCCAAGGCGTTCCCGGCAGATCGCGATCAGGTCCTCGGCGAGAGCTGGTTCGCCGGGCTTGAGTTCGACAACCGCCTTGATGGCTTCGCCCCACTTCGCGTCCGGCACACCCACAACGGCACAATCCTGAACTGCCGGATGTGACTGAATCACCTGCTCGACCTCGAGCGGATAGACATTGAATCCGCCTGTGATGATAATTTCTTTCTTGCGATCGCAAATATAGAGGAATCCGTCCTCGTCTTCGTAGGCGAGATCGCCGGTGTGATGCCAGCCAAACTTGGACACTTCCGCGGTCGCCTCTGGATTCTTGTAGTAACCGCGCATGACGATATCGCCCTGAGCGACAATCTCGCCGACCTCACCTCTGGCGACGAATTCACCATCGTCGTTCATCAGTGCTACCCGCGTGAAGGGCGCCGGACGACCACAGCTCAAAAGGCGCTTTTCATCGATCTCTCCGTTGCTGTCGAGATGCTCCCCCGCGCTCAGGAACGTGATTCCTGCAGGCGCTTCATGCTGACCGTAAGCCTGTGTCATGACATGGCCGAACACACCAATCGCCTCGCCGAGTTTCGCCGCCGACATCGGCGCCGCCCCGTAGAGGAAATAGCGCAACGACGAATAGTCGAAATCATGAACGCGCGGATGCGACAGCAAGCCATAAATCGCGGTCGGCGGCAGATAGATCAGCGACACCCGATGTTTCTCGATCGACGACATCACCGCCAGCGCGTCGAATTTCGGCAGAATCACCATGGTTCCGCCAAGCGCAATATTGATAAAGGCGAACATCGCGGCAGCATGCGACAACGGCGCTGCAGCCAGATAGACCGACGAGCCGTCCGACTGCATCCGCGAGCGATAGTTCGCAATCATCGCCATGAAATTGCGGTTGGTGTTCATCACCGCCTTCGGCCGCCCGGTGGTTCCGCCGGTGCCACGCAGCATGCACATCCCATCGGGATCCAGCGGCAGCAGAACAGCTTCGTCGGACTGATGCGCCATCCACTCTTCCATGGCGGGACCACACTCACCCGCGCCATCGATACAGATAAAATGACGAATGGCCGGAATCTCCTCGCGCACACGGCGCGCTAGGGCCTCAAACTCCTTCTGATAGAACAGGACTTCGACATCGAAGAAGTCCAGAATATATAGATGATCCTCTTCAGCGTTTCCGACATTGATCGGAACCCACGTCCCGCGTGACTTCAGAATGCCGAGCAGCGCCACGAACGACAGCCAATGATTGCGGCTGATCACCGCGCATTTGGTTTCCCGCTGCACCCCGAATGTTGCCAGGCCATTGGCAACGCGGCACGCCAGGTCATCGACCTGCTTGTAGCTCCATGACTGATCCTGGAAAATCAGCGCGGCCTTGTCCGGAAACATATGAACATTCCGGTTGAAGAAATCGATCAGGTTCATTTTGAGCTCTCCATAGCTAGGCTGTTACAGCCGTTTCCCGCAGCAATTCGTTCTCGACCCACGTCGTTGTCACCTCGGCAGCGGCGAAACTGCGATGCGTGATGACCCGGCGCTGGAATGGGATGGTTGTCGTAATGCCCTCGACGTTGAATTCAGCGAGATACCGATCCATGCGCGCGATCGCCGCTTCTCGAGTCGGCGCATGGACGATCACTTTCGCGATCATCGAATCGTAGTACGGCGGCACGCGGTAACCCGCATAACAATGGGTATCGAGCCGCACGCCGGCCTGCTCCGGCGGCGACCATGCGGTGATTAGGCCGGGTATCGGCTGGAAGTCTCTCGCCGCATCCTCGGCATTGATCCGACATTCGATTGCAACGCCGTCGATCCTGACCTGATCCTGAGAGAACGAGAGTTTCTCGCCCGCTGCGATCAGTATCTGTTCGCGCACGATGTCGATGCCGGTGATCATTTCCGTCACCGGATGCTCAACCTGAACGCGCGTATTCATTTCCAGGAAATAAAAGTGATCGCTGTCGATGTCATAGACGAATTCGACCGTGCCGGCATTGGTATAGCCGGCGGCCCGGGTCAGCGCCAACGCCGCTTCGGCCATCGCCGTCCGGGTGGCTGGCGCCAGCACCACCGATGGCGCTTCCTCGATTAATTTCTGATGGCGGCGCTGCACCGTACAATCCCGCTCGAACAGATGACAGACATTGCCGTGGTGATCGGCCAGCACCTGAATTTCGATGTGGCGTGCCCTGCTGATGTATTTTTCAAGATAGAGCGCTCCGTCGCCGAACGCCGCCAAAGCTTCCGCCTGCGCGCTCTTGAATGCAGCCGTCGCCGCCCCCAACTCCCGCACGACCCGCATACCGCGACCGCCGCCGCCGGCAGTCGCCTTGATCAAACAAGGAAGGCCCACCTCATCGATCGCCTCGAGAAGCTCCTCCGGCGACGAGACTTTCTCTTTTCCCGGTACAATCGGCACGCCTGCGCGCTTGGCCATTGAAATGGCGGTTATCTTGTCGCCCATCTTTTCGATGGCGTCAGCGCTCGGGCCGATGAAAGCAATCCCCGCTTCCGCGCAGAGCCGTTGAAACGCCGCGCGTTCAGAGAGAAATCCATAGCCGGGATGAATGGCGTCGCACCCTGTGCCCTGTGCCGCGGCAATGAGCGCATTCATGTTCAGATAGCTCTCCTTGGCCGCAGCTGGACCGATGCAGATCGCCCGGTCGGCGAGACGCGCGCCAAGTGTGTCCCGATCAGCAGCAGACACGCCGATCACGGTTTCGATACCCAGACTTTTGCAAGCCCGGATAATACGAACCGCGATCTCGCCCCGGTTGGCAATGAAAACGCGACGGAAGCGACCTGCGGTCATCGGCTTACTCAGAGTGGCACTGTGAACGACAGAAACGAGCTCAACCAATCGGCTCGATGCGAATCAACGGCTGATCGAACTCGACCAGCACGGAGTTCTCGGCGAGGATCTCGACCACGCGCCCGTGGACGCCCGCGGTCACTGTGGAGAACAGTTTCATCACCTCGATAAGCCCGATGGTATCCTCGGGGCCGACGACATCGCCGACCTCGACGCACGCCGGCGCACCGGGTTCGAGGGCGCGGTAGAATGTGCCGAGCATCGGTGCCCTGATGTAGTGGCCATCAGCCATCAGATTCACCGGCGCCGCAGCGACTGGCGCCGCGGCCTTAGCGGCAGTATCGGCCGGGCGTGGCGCCGCCGCCGCGTTCGGTGCAATCGCCAGGCGTTGGGCAGGCTGCGACAATTCCGCGCCGTCTTGCCCGGTAATGCTGATCTTGAAATCACCGACTTCGATGGTCGCACTGCGGCACCGGTCGGCAGATTTGATGAGTGTCAGGATGTCAACGACATCACGGTAGGTCAGAGGATAATCCACGTTACATCTCCAGATATCACAAACGGGTGCCGTCGATCCGACTAGGCGTAGTCCATGGCGATGCGGAGCGGGCCGCGATTGCCCGCAAGCCCGCGCTTCTCGATCCGCAATGCTTTGATGGTTGTCTGCTTCGTGAGCTCTTCGACCAGAATCTTGAGCGGCGTCTTGATCGCGTTGCCGCCCATGAAGACGTTCTTGCTTTTCTCCATCGCCTCGACGGTCGGCCGGCCATAAAATAGGTGCAGCAACAGCTCCTCGTCAGACCTGAACGGCCCGTTCTGTTGCCTGAAACTGTCCAGGACGCGCTCTTCGTAAAAGTCCTTCAGAACGATGCGCTCGGCTGACTTTCCGTTAAGAATGCGATCCAGCACATTCGGATCGATCGGCGCGCCGGTGGACCCGTAATATCCGAGTGCGAACAGGCGAACCTCATTCGGGATCGTTTTGTAACGCTCCCCTTGAATGATATTGAGCGTCGCCTGCACGCCGACGAACTGCGAGAACGGCGTCACCATGATCGGATAGCCAAGTTCCGCGCGCACCCGGCCAGCTTCGTGCAGCACCTCGTCAAGGCGATGCATGAGCCCGGCTTCCCGCAACTGATTTCGGAAGTTCGAAATCATTCCGCCGGGAATCTGATGCTCGACAAAACGGTCATAGGTAACCGGATCGAAGGTCGCCAGTGGGAAGACCTGCTTGTTCTCCCGGTATGCCGCCCAATACATGTAATCGTCCAGCCGCCGCACGACGTCCATGTCGAGCGGAACAGGGATGCCCAGCTCGTTCGCAATGCGCACAATGTCGTGGGTCGCCGGCAGCGATTCGCCGTTCGCCAACGGCTCCGCCGCCGTGGTCACGGCCGACACGCCAGCTTTCAGCGCCGCGCGATAGGAGTCATGCGCCAGACCCATGGAGGCGTGCGCATAGAATTCGATCGGCAGCCGGTTCTCCGCTCCGCGGTTGATTGCTGCCAGCAACAATACAGTTCGCGGGCCGTCGAGAATGCCACTGGCATCGGCAACCACAATGCCGTCGACGCCGAGATCGAGATATTCGCGCGCCTTCTGCGCATAATGTTCGTCGGTGTGGATCGGGCTCTTCGAATAGGTGATCATGCCAGTGACTTGCAGACCGAGCTTCTTGCCGATACGGCAATGCGCGGCGATATTGCTGACGTCGTTCAGGCCATCGAACACCTTGACTGACTTTGCACCATTGCGCTGCAGGCAACGGAACAGCAATTCGACGACCTCGTCCGGATAGCGGTTCCAGCTGAACAGGTTGCGGCTCCGGATCAGAATGTCGATATCCGTGTCCGGCAGATAACTACGGACCAGACGCATCCGCTCCCAGGGATCGTCGCCGAGAAAGCGGACCGCGGTCTCGAACGAGGCGCCGGAGATCACCGTCGCCCGGTCGAACCCCGCTTTGTTGATGAGGGGGCTTGCCTCGAGCATGGTGCGCGTATCCATCCGCGTCGCCCATAGCGATTGCGGCCCGTCGCGCATCGTCTCATCGATGAATTTCAACATGCTCACACCTTCACCAGCAGGGCATCGGCCTGGCCGAATCCGCCGCAAATGGCCGCAATACCGTAACCGCCGCCTGCTTCACGGACCGCCCGCGCGACCGTCATGGAAATCCGCGCGCCGCTCGCGCCGGTTGGATGCCCAATAGCGACGGCGCCGCCATTGACGTTGGTCATCGCGCGCAGGCGCTTCAGCAGAGCGTCATCGCCATCTGCGAGAAATTTGCTCGACACCAGAGGCATGGCGGCAAATGCCTCGTTGATCTCGATGCGCTTGATATCCGACAGCTTGACGCCGGCCTTGTTCAGAAGCGCCGCGATAGCTCGCCCCGGCAGGACCGGCGATGAATCGAGCGCGCCGGCGAGCTGGACATGGCCGACGATTTCGCACAACGGTGTTATCCCGCGCTTGCGGGCTTCTTCCGCCGACATCAGCAGAGCGACCGCCGCGCCATCGTTCAGCCCCGGCGCATTGCCTGCGGTAATCGTCGGGCTTTGGTAGACGACCGGCAATTCGGCGAGCTTTTCGCGAAGCAGATTGCGTCGCGGTGCTTCGTCGGTCTCGAGATTTTGCTTGCGGCCTTGTGCTTCGGCGGTAACAGGCGCGATCTCGCCACTGAAGTAACCGCGATCCAGCGCGGCAAAGAAACGCTGATGGCTCTGAAAGGCCCAGTCATCCTGTTCTTCACGACCGACACCATGGGCAATGGCTACCTCTCCCGTGACTCGCGCAAGCGGCTCGCCGTTGATCGGGTTGCGGAACTGCAACGGATCTTCAACGGTGAAATCGCCCAAGCGCCGGCCCCAGCGCACACCGCGCTGGAGAAAGGGCGCATTGCTGCAACTCTCGATGCCGCCAGCCAGCACGATGTTCGCTTCAGCGATCCGGATGCGCATGTCCGCTAGGCCGATTGCCGTCATCGACGAGCAACAAGCGCGATCGACGGTGAGAGACGGCGTATCCGGCGGAAGCCCGCCTTTGATGTTGACCTGCCGCGCGGCAACCAGCGTATGGCTGCCGTGAATCGCGGTTCCGAAGTATGTCTCGTCGATCTCCTGCGGCTCGACCGCACTGCGACTGACCAGCGTCCGGACGACATGCGCGCCCAGATCGATCGCCGAATGGTCACGCAGCATGCCGCCGAGTTTTCCGATCGGGGTACGCGTCGCGTCCGCAATAATTGTCCCGCTCATCCTATCTTGCTCCGGTGAGTACGCTACTGTCGCCTGATCCCGCCGCGCCCCCGGTCTCATCGACGAACGGCACCGGATCGGGAGCGAGGACCGAGGACAAACCGCCGTCGGCCACCAGATTGGCTCCGGTGACATAGCTTGCCTGCTCCGACGCCAGAAACAGGATGACGTTGGCCAGTTCCTCCGGGCGCGCATAGCGCCGCAACGGGATCCGCCCGACCCACAAACGGTCAAGCCCGGCGGAGCGCATGTCCTGATTCATCGGCGTCGTTACAAATCCGGGCGAGACCGCATTGACCCGAATGCGATACGGCGCGAGGTCGGCTGCTAGTTGCTGCGTCAAGGCAATGACGCCGCCCTTGGCTGCGGCATAAGCGACGTTGACGCTGGCCGTGCCGCGCAGACCCGCCACCGATGCGATATTAACAATAGAACCACTTCCGGTTCGCTTCATCGCGGGTATCGCCGCACGTACCGTCAGGTGAATCGAAGCGAGATCGATGCCGACAATCCGATTCCACAGCACCGCGTCCGTTTCTTCCACCGTCCCGCGACCGACAATGCCGGCCGCGTTGCAGATAATATCGAGACGGCCATGCGCCGCCTCGACGCCATTTATGGCATCCCCGATCTGCTGTTCGCTGGTGACATCGGCAACGACGCCTCTGGCGTTATCGGTCCCCAGCGCCGCCAGTGCGTCGCGCAGCGCGGCTGCGTTCTGATCAACGAGCGAGACCCGCGCACCTTCCGCGAGCAGCCCTTCGGCAACCGCGAGCCCCATACCCGAAGCACCACCTGTTACCACGGCCACCTTGTCTGCAAATCTCTTCACGTCAGCCTCCTCAACCACTTGCGGCAACATCCGGCGGCGCGTCACACGCCGTGTCGATTCATCAAAGATATGTCAGCATCCGCGCGATAACGCGGCAGCCGTCATCGCCAGCGCAGCAAGCGCTTCTCAAGCCCCGTCATGGCCTTGGTCAGAATGACCCCGGCGATGCCCAGCACCAGAAGCACACCGAATACGCCATTGGTGTCGAAGGTGCCCGCGAGGTAGGTCAGGAGCTGCCCTAACCCGTGCTCTGATGCGATGATCTCGCCCGCGATCACGCCAAGCAGGGCATAGATCAGCCCCAGCTTGAGCCCCGAAAAAATCGTCGGGATCGCGTTCGGCAGCATCACCTTGAAGAACACCACCGCCTTCGACGCGCCGAGCGTTTCCGACAGGATGAGAAAGTCGCGATCGACGCTCCGCGCTCCGGCGACCGTGTTCGCCAGCACGATGAAAAACGTCAGGGAAAAGCCCAGCGCGATTTTCGAGGCCACGCCTAGGCCGAACCACAGAAGAAACAGCGGAGCGAGCGCGACACGGGGCAGCGAATTGAGCCCGGAGAACAGCGGCTCCAGAACTTTCTCAGCAATGGGATAGACCGCGAACAAGAGACCGAAGGCAATACCCGCGACACTGCCGAGGCCGAACGCGGCCAGCGTGGAGCCCAGAGTCCACGCCGTCTCTGTCGGAATCGTCCCGTCCATAATCGACGTTTCAAGGTAACGAACTATGCCGGAAGGACGCCCGATGAATAGAGGGTCGATGATCCTGTTGACCGACACCCACTCCCACAGCAACACCACAACGGTGAATCCAGCGATCTGGATCGACGGGATGACCCACCACTTTTCAGCCTTTGCCGAATACAGCGTGCTCATTGGCCTGATATCTCCGATTCCAAGCTCGCCTGCTCGACGGCGACTTCGAGACGTCCCCATATCTTGGCGTAGAGCTCGTGATAGAGCGGGTCGCGCTGAAGCGCGCGCACCGACCTCGGGCGCGGCAACGGAATCGTGACATCGTCAACGATGCGACCGGGCCGTGCGGACATGACAATCACGCGATCGGACAATGTCACGGCTTCCGACAAATCATGCGTGATGAACACGACGGTGCGCCGCTCTTCGTTCCACAGGTTCATCAGAATGTCTTCAAGCTGAAGCTTGGTTTGCGCATCGAGCGCGCCAAATGGCTCGTCCATCAGCAGAACCGGCGACTTCAGGGTGAAGGTGCGCGCCAGCGCCACACGCTGACGCATGCCGTGCGACAGCGCCTTCGGATAATTATCGGCAAATCGTTCAAGGCCGACACGCTTGAGAAATTCAAGCGCGCGCGCCCGGCCTTCGGATTCCTTCACGCCACGAAATTCGCTGCCCACCATCGCGTTCTGCAGCGCAGTGCGCCAGGGAAACAGGCTGTCTCTCGCCAGCATGTAAGCGACATCATGCCGACCCGCACGCGGCGGACGACCGGCCACTGTCATGACGCCAGTCTGCAGCGGCAGAAGTCCCGCCAGCAGATTTAAGATCGTCGTCTTGCCGCAGCCGCTTGGCCCGACAATCGAAACAAATTCACCAGCCCGCACCGACAGCGAGGCATCCGTGACGGCCTGCATTCCACCCGCGAAGGTGTGGGTAACGCCGGAAAATTCGATAGCTGACGCGCCTTGTTCCGTAAGACGCGCCGGCTCGAAGACGCGATGGGAAGCATTCATGGCCGTTTCCTCTCAGGACCGCGCCATCGCAGCATCCGAGTCGCCGGCTGCAACGTGCGTACTGTTCACAATGCCGTATTGCCGCTCCATGCTTCCGATCCACAGATCGCGGTCGGACGCTTTGCTCACAATCCGTTCGCGCACCGCTTCATGCGGCAGGATGAGGAACCGCCGCGCGGTAATCCCCTGAATCACAATCTTGGCGACCTGCTCGGGTGGAAGCACATCCCCTCCCGCGAGGACCCCCGCGGCAGCGGCGCCGTCTTCCGCCACCAGTCTTTCAAGCATCGACGTCTGTACACCCAGCGGACACAAAGCACTGACCACCAGCCCACGGCTTCGGTACTGGATGGCCAACCATTCCGCATACGCGACCGCCGCATGTTTGGTCGCCATATATGGCGCGTTGCGGTTGGCCAGCAGACCGGCCGCCGAGCAGGTAATCATCAGATGGCCGCCCCCCCGCGCGATCATCCTGGGTACGATCTCGCGCGCGACATAGACATTGGACATGACGTTCACTCGCCAGCTTCTCTCCCAATCGTGGTCGGAAGCCTCTTCGGTGGATGCCGTGAAAATGCCGGCGTTAGAACACATCAGGTCAACTGGCCCGAGAGCCTTCTCGGCACGGTCGATGAACGCGCTCACCTGCGCCGCATCGCCGACGTCGACTTTCGCCGCGAACGTTCGGACGCCAGTTTTCCCGAGTTCATCCGCCGTGCGCTCCGCTGCCGCCAAATCGAGATCACCGATCCCGATTGCGGCGGCGCCGGCGGTGGTCAGTTGCCTTGCAATGGCCGCGCCGATCCCGCCAGCACCACCGGTAATGAGGGCGACCGCTCCCTTGATCTGCATTACGTCCTCCCTTTGCGCAGCCGACATCCGTTGGACCGCGTCGATAGATTTCAAGCGCTCAACTTTCGTCGTTTGGTTCCGAGCGATTGGTGGCTTTGGTCAGGATGCAGATTTGTAAAGCAGCGTGTCGACGGCAAGAGGTTTGTCGATCACCTTGTTCTCGAGCAGGAAGTCATGCCACCCCTTGATCGATGACGGCACCAGCGAAGACGTGAAGTGCGGAATCGCATCACGCACCATCAGCTCATAGACCTTCTCGCGATTGGGGATGTTCTCGCCGAGCACAATATTTTTCTTCGTGATCGCCAACACCTCGTCGGCGTTCGTCGGGTCCTGAATCCAGGCCACCGCGTCGGCAAGCGCGCGCTCGAAGGCCTCGATGCGTTCAGGATACTTTTTGATGTATTGACGCTGCGCCTGCAGGAACACAGACGTGCTGTTGAGCGACTTGAAACTCGCTGGGCCTTCGCCCTTGCGCATATCCACCATCGACGAGCAGGTCTGGGCTGCTTCGCACAGCGCCGGGACCGGGTCCCAGCTCAATGCCGCATCGACCTGCTTGGCCACGATGGCCGCGTAGGCTGTCACCGGCCCGCCAACCGGAATGTACGACACGCTGTCGATCGGCATTCCCGCCTCTCTCAGCAGAGCCTTCACGAAGATTTCGGCCGAGCTGCCGCGCGTGGTCACGCCGACCTTGAGTCCCTTCAGGTCGGCCATGTTGCCGGGGTAACCCTCATTCTTGTGAGCGAGCGGAAGACCGGCCCGCGCCACCAGGATGTAGGGATTATTGTTCCAGTACCCCCCAAAGATCTGCAGATCGTTGCCCTTTGCAATCGCCTGCAACGTCGTATCGATTGTGCTGTTGACAATATCGACACTGCCCGCTGCCGATGCCGCCTGCGCGAGCGGCGCACTTGCGAGCGTAACCGCCTCGCACTTGATGCTGTATTTCTCGCAAAATCCCTTCTGGATCATCACCCAGTTGGGCAGATGAAGAATGATCTTTCCATACTCATGAAAGCGGACGACAGGCTTCTCCTGCGCGCGCGCCATCGCGCCTGCACTCAACAGACCTGCCGTTAGACAAAGTCCCAGCACGGTATTCGATCGTTTCATTGCGGCCTCCTCCTCACTGGCAATACTCTGACAATTTTGCTGGCCTTTTCGGCTCTTGCATTGCCGCTGTCGCGGCTATGTTAAACTCCACTCAGGACGGCGCGCGTCAGCGCCGCACTCTGCGCGATCAGACACATCAACGTTGCTCCGGCCGGCGGCTAGAGGGCTTTTCATCCACGATCCGCAGCACACCGCTCCTGCCGTCGATCTCCACCATCGCACCGGACGGGACGCTCAACGTGATGTCCTCGTCAAAGCCCGCGAGCATCGTGAGATTCGCGAAGGATGCGCCCTGCACAAGAATGGGATTGACGCTGTTGAACACGAAGGCGATCGGCGCGACGCTGCGCGAGACCATTTCATGCAGCATCCACGCGCTGGCAACGCCGCCCTTGGCGGTATCGAAGATCAGAATCTTGCCGACATAGGACTGGCCAACCAGGCGATGGGTCGGTCGCGAAAAAATGCCGGCGATCCGATCAAGATCGTAGCGCGCCGAAAAATTGTCCTGGGCGACGAGCGCCTCGCCGATCACAGTATCTCCCATCGCCTGTCGCGCCTGGAAGACCTTGGTGTGTGAGCGGCCAAGAATTTCTGCGGTCCCTTGCGTCATTTGAGCCTCCCTGTTTCGGCGGCTGCAACGCAACGCTCCATCGAAGCGAGATTGACCGAATATCCGTAGCCGCCGAGAATATTCACAAGCTTGGCGCTGTTGGTTGCCAGGCGCTTCCAGCCGTTGGCCTCGGCGATTTCCCGCGCATACGACTGATAGAAACACATGCCGGAGAGTACGTGTCCGCCAGCCGCCTCGATCGACTCCGTGAGACCGAAGCGATCGGCATCGGTCTTGACCTGGGGGCTGGTCACGGCGAGCAGCGGCCTAGTAAAGCGACGGCCATCGCACATGTTCGCGAGCTCCCGCATCTCGTAGAGACTCAACTGCGGTGCCGAGAACACGACAACATCGATCTCTTCATTGTTCTCGTAGAGCGCCTGCAGCGCGCGTATCTCGGCCTCGCCAACGCGATGGGCGACTTCAAGCCGATCGCCGCCGACATCCGAGAGCCGCTGCGCTTCGGGCGTGATGCCGACGATATGAAACAGCGCGATGGAACCGAAGCTCGCCATTGACGCGCCAAAATGCTTCAGCGCATCCGATCCGGGCACTTCCGTCAGTCCTTCGAGAACCGGCACGGACCAGTAGTTGCCGGCGAGCTTACCGACGACTGCGCCGAGCGCGCCCCAATCGTTCAGCGTCACAGGCGCCCATTCGACGCGAATCAGCAACGTCGCGCGACGGTGCTGATCCAGATGAAATCCGTAACGTGGTGTGCGACCGGTCAGCCCGGCAGCAATCGCTGACGGGCCGCCTTCGAAATTCGATTTTGCTCCGCAAACCGAGTTTGAATAGATCACCACACCGGTATCGCCGAATGCGAGATGTTCGCCGCGCACGGGCGCCTGAATGGTTTGATAGTTGATGCAGGTGTTCGTCATCGAGACGCCGAGTTTGACGAACGAATTGATCGCGCGCCGCTCCAGCGACAGCATCCAAGACGCCTGCCCGAGCGCGCTGGCCTTGGTGAAATCAGTGCCGCGCGGATCGGTGATCGTCGGAATGCACACCCGATGGCGACCGACCTGTTCAGCGGCCAACGTCTCAAGCCATTGCACGCCGGCCTCGCCGAGACTTTCGGTATCCGCCATAACATGCGCCTGACTGACGGGCACGAAATCATGCGCACCGAAGAAAGAGCCAACCTTGATCTGATGCTGAATAGCGATCTGCGGCACCGGACCGAACTCGCCTGCAAGCATCGCATTTTCTTCGGCATTCAGCTTCATCACAACCTCGATACCAGACGACTAAAAATCTCATTCCACGGGAGACACGGCGCGACGCAATAACGGCCGCTCGTCGAAGGTGACCGGTTGTACGCCTCGCGCTATGTCAAGCGCGCCAGTGACATGCAGGCTGAACTGATAGCGCTCTGCGACGATGTAGATCCGCATGGCCTCGCAGACGCTGCGATCCTGCGCGAACGATTGCCGATCCATCACAAGCATGGATTCCGATCGTTTCAGGTCGAACAATTTAGCCACCTCCGCAGGAGGCCGCTGACACCGGATTGTCACTTCGGCGTGCGCAACGCGAACGCCGAGATGCTCGCCCAAGATTTGATAGACGTTCATCTGCTCGACGCGGGCAGCGCTAATCTCTCCAGCCCGGCTCGGCAAATAGCCGATCACAAGCGCAAACGGTTGACCGTCAAGAGAGTAAAGACGCTTCAGACGGACCGGCAAATCAGCTTCGCTTGGTCGAGCGAGATCCTGCGCTCCGGCATCGGGCGAAAACTCAAGCAGTTGAAGTTGCGGATCGAGGCCCTGACTGCGCAACGCATCATAAAAGCCCTGCAAGGTATCAAGACGCTGCGAGACCACCTTCTCCGCAACAAAGGTGCCCTTGCCGCGCCGCGCCATCAGCTTACCCTGCTTCCGGAGCACTGCGATCGCCTGACGCACGGTGATCCGGCTGACACCATATCTGGCGATCAACTCCGCTTCGCTCTCAAGCTTGGTGCCCGCCGGCAACTCTCCGCTCTGGATCTGATTGCTGATACGGGTGGCCAGTTGCTCATAGAGAGGCTCGAGGCTTTGCCGAGACAACGTCCGCAACGAACCGGCCTTTTGCTTATCGACTTGCGGCATGACCCACCTAGCTTGCGATTCATCCTCAAGGAGAGCGGAACCACCACGCGCCTTGGATGACCTCGCCTTATAACATGATAAGACGTTATATAACGTTATATCCCTATGCAAGACATAAACTGCGAAATCCGGAAAAAATCCAAAACATTGGGCAACCGCGCCTGGCCGACAAGCCTGTGTGTACTGAAAACCTTATTCCCCGTTGATGAGGTGACGGAATCGCCTAAGCTGATGGGATGATTGGGCTACTACGTTTCTTTCTGGGGATTTTGGCCTCACCAAAGAACCGGCTTGAAGCTGAGAACGCAGTACATCGACATCAGTTGATCGTTTTGCAGCGCAAGATGCGCGATCGGCCACGGCTGACGAACAACGATCGTTGGTTTTTTATCCAGCTGTATCGCTGGCTTCCATCAATCTTGAAGGTTCTTACAATCATCCAGCCGAGACGCTGGTGCGTTGGCACAGGGCCGGCTTCGCTGCTACTGGCGTTGGAAGTCGCGCCCACTGGGAGGGCGACCGCAGATCGAAACGAACCTCCGTGTGTTGATCCAGCGGATGAGCGTGGAGAACCCACTTTGGGGAACTCCGCGCATCCACGGTGAGCTGCTTAAGCTCGGGTTTCAGGTCGCGCAGCCGAGTGTCGCCAAATACATGATCAAACGGTGCGGGCCGCCAAGCCAGGGATGGCGCACCTTTCTGCGTAATCACGCACCGGATGTTGCCGCTATGGACTTGTTCGTTGTCCCGACTATCGGTTTCGACCTGCTTTACGCCTTCATCATAGTGCGGCTGGATCGCAGAGAGCTGGTCTGGATCAGCGTCACAGCACATCCGACCGCGGAGTGGGTTGCGCGCCAGATCACCGAAGCATTCCCGTGGAATGAAGCCCCGCGCTACATGATCCGCGATCGGGATCGCATCTTTGGCACCATCGTCACACGCCGGTTGCGCGCGATGGGGATCCGGGACACGCCCACTGAACCAGCCTCACCCTGGCAGAACGGCTTCGCCGAACGGCTGATCGGATCGATCCGGCGTGAGTGTGTGGACCACATCATTGTCTTGGACGAGGCGCATCTGCGCCGGTTTATGAAATCCTATGCTGATTATTACAACAGCGTCAGAACGCACCGATCGTTGAAAAAGGATACGCCGATCTCTCGCCAAATTCAGCGGACCGGAACATCAAATCACACGCCATCCTTGGCGGACTTCATCATCACTACGTCCGGGTTTAGGTTTTCGGTACACACAGGGTCACCAAATGGTACAGATCCGATGGATCATGGACTGTCGATCAAGTTGCACGTGGCACGGCCGATCTTCTGATCGGTGGCTTGGGCAAGAATGCGGCTCTGCCCGCGGGCGTAACGCCCCTCCTCCGGTGATCCGCGACTGCGGGAATACTCCCCAACTGAAACCGTGGAGAGTGGCATCTCTATCTGGGCCAACGGTGACTTCTCTATCTGGCGTCTACACGTCGTGTTGCAACAAAGTTGAGATGTCACGATCTGTGCAAAGTTGAAATGTCACAAGGCAGCTTGTCAAGGGACGGGATACGGCGCCGCGCAGACCGTCGTATCGGAGCGGCGCCGTCTTCGTCGGGAGGATTTTGGGGCTGATTTGGCGGCCTCGGCGATCCGCTCAGCCCGGATCTTCATAAAGCCAGGCTTCTGGTTTGACCGCCTTGGGCCCTTGAGAAGTTGTTCATCGACAAGGCGGACTTGCCAAAGTCGGTGTGGAATTCGGTTATTGAGAAAACCATTCTCAACGTCGTTGAAGATAGCCCTACGTATTTCATTGAGCGCGAAATTGGCGTTCGAATCGAAGCGCAGTCACGCGCGATCCAAGAGAACGATTTGCGCGACATGCAGTCCTTCTGCGCGGTTATGGCCTACGCAGATATTGTGACCGCTGAAAATCTTTTTTCGAACCTCGCCCTTCAAGCAGGGCTACACAAGAAGTATGGGACGCAGATTGTGCCTAATCTGTTTGAGCTTCCGAAGGTGCTCGCGGCTTAACATCAACAATTTCACCACGGCGTGAGTAGCGCTTCCGACCAGGTTTAGGCGGCGGGATCGTCTCCTCAATCAAGTCATCGAAATCCCATTTTCCCCTCCCGGTCGCGGCGTATTCCTAACCTTTGCAAGTACGGCGCTTGGAGAACGAGGATTCGAACTCAACCAGTCTAGTTCGAACCCGGTCTCTCGATCCGCTTCGGCGAAGTCTGGAATGCTAAAAATCGCTCCGACTGATTCACCCACCGTGTAGTGGATTATTCTCTGGTCTCCAGAGCGAGTCTCCAGAAAACGGGAATTTTTCAATAGATAGCCGGAGACTTTCGGGAATTCGCGCCGCAAAAGTTCGACAATTGGTATCTTGGAGACTCATCGACGTCAAAGAAGCCCGCATTTGGCGGGCTTTTCTGGCATCTAAGAAGGATATTCTCTGAAAGCCGCACTGGTTGGCTGGGCGAATAGGATTCGAACCCAATATTCCGTCCCATTTCACATCAGAAATGACTGGCAATGAAGAGCAATTCGAGCATTGCTACATCTGTGAGCCGCCCATAGTGGCTCCCTGAGATTGCCCCGCCAGTGCGCGGGGTCGAGGTCGTGCGGCAGACATTGCCGCGGCAATCTCAGGAGATTTTCGTGAAAAAAACTAAACCCAAGAAGACCGCCGCGAAACGTGGCGCAACGCTGCTTCGAGCCACTGCTCCCCATTCCGCACAGCAACATAGAAAGCCGCTCGCTGGGCGGATCAGCCCAGCCTCGGTCGCGGCCAAGGCCTCGTCGATAAACGGAGAAACCAAACACGACAAAGTACTGGCGATGCTTCGCTCCAAACAAGGCGCGACAGTAGCGGCGATGATGAAGACAACCGGCTGGCAGCAGCACTCGGTGCGGGGCTTTCTTGCCGGTGTTGTGCGCAAGCGGTTGAAACTTGACCTCACCTCGGAGAAGCCGGGCAAAGACGCCTCTATCGCATCAAAGCTGCACGATCATCGACGACCAAAGATACCGTGACTAGCTCGATGGCCTAGCCATGGCGTGCACGCGCGGCTTGAGGCAGTCTTTGAGAAACTCGATTGAAAGCGAGATCGCGCAGTTGCGCGGTCTCGATCTGCGCGGATTGCAGGCCCGCTGGAAGATCAACTTCCGAAAGCCTGCCCTTTCCCATCTGCCAAAGCACCTGCTTTTTGGTGTCCTTGCTTATCGGCTGCAGGCTGACGCATTCGGCGATCTCGACGCGGCGACAAAAGCTGCGCTTGAACGAAGCGGCGGGACCAAATCCCGGAGCGTCGTTGCCTCACAGCTTGAAGCCCATGATCGGCGGCAGACCAAGGCAGAAGCCGGCACGGTCCTGATGCGGGAATGGAAGGGTCGTCAGCATCGCGTCATGGTGATGACTGATGGGATTGCCTGGAACGGGAAGACCTACAGGAGCCTTTCTGCGGTAGCCTTTGCCATGACCAGCACGCGTTGGAACGGCCCTAGGTTTTTCGGCCTGCGAGACGGCACTATCGGCAAGGAAGCAAGGACCGACCGATGAGCAGCCACCGTAAGACCATTCGGTGCGCGATCTATACGCGCGTGTCGACCGATGCCGGCCTGGATCAGGATTTCAACTCTCTCGATGCTCAGTTTGAAGGAGCATCTGCCTACATCAAAAGCCAGGCACATGCGGGATGGACGCAGCTTCGCAAGCGGTACGACGATGGAGGCTTCTCCGGGGGATCAACTGACCGGCCTGCCCTTCAACAACTCCTTGTTGATATTCAGGAAGGAAGGATCGACGTCATCGTCGTCTATAAGGTCGACCGCCTGACGAGATCATTGGCTGACTTCGCCAAGCTTGTTGAGCTTTTCGATAAGCACGGCGTCTCGTTTGTGTCGGTCACGCAGCAGTTCAATACTACGACATCCATGGGACGGCTGACACTCAATGTGTTGCTGTCCTTCGCCCAGTTCGAACGCGAGGTCACGTCGGAACGCATTCGAGATAAAATAGCAGCTTCAAAGCGCAAGGGACTTTGGGTCGGGGGCGTCGTTCCACTCGGCTACAGGGCCAAAAATCGCAAAATCACCATTGTCGAGAGTGAGGCCAAGACCGTTCGTCATATCTTCCGTCGGTATCTCGAACTTGGAAGCATCGGTACGCTCCTTGAGGATCTACGAAAGAGCGGCATCACCACGAAGCGCCGACCTCTATCGACCGGCAAGATCATCGGAGGCATCCCCTTCGGCAGGGGACCGGTTGCTCATCTTCTCCGCAACCGCTTCTATATCGGCGAGGTCAAATACAAGGACGAGGTCCTGCAAGGCGAGCAGAAGCCAGTCCTTGAGCGCAAGCTGTTTGACGCCGTCCAAGCCAAACTCGACCAGCAACGCCAAGCGACCGCCACAGCTAGAAATAACTCCGAGGCCCTGCTCATGGGCCGCATCTTCGATGACCGCGGCAACCGGATGACACCGACCTCGAAGCTCAAAAAAGGTGTTCGCTATCGCTACTACATCTCGGGCAACCTCCTACGGGGTCAGTCCCGAAATACTGGCAGTGTCCCGCGGGTACCAGCGCCGCTAATTGAAAAGCTGGTATTCGATGCTGTTCAGAAGCACCTGAAGCAGACAAACTTTAGTTCCGCATCAGACATCCGCGGTCACATTGAACGTGTCGAAGTTGGCCTGAGCACGTTGAAAGTTCAGCTTTCGACCAAGGCCCAGCTAGAAGCCAAGGGCAAATCGCGTAATGCTCAACCCTCCGTCCTCACCGTTCCGTGGTCCAAACCGCCCTCCAAAGTCGCCAGAGAAATTATCCCGCCAGCAAAATCATCACAGCGCATGGATAAACGACCGATCCGGTCCGAAACGCGAGCAAAGCTCGTCCAGGCGATCGCTCAAGGCCGACTTTGGGTCGACAAACTCATCTCAGGCAGCGTCACATCTACTCAACAAATCGCGTCGCGTGAGAAATGCACCCTGCGGCAAGTCAACTTGACAATCTCCCTCGCGTTTCTATCGCCAACCCTCGTCCAAGCTGCTGTGAACGGACATCTTCCGAGAGGAGTTGGAATCTCAACCATTCGCGATTTGCCCGAGCTCTGGGCAGCCCAACACCGAAGCCTTGGCCTACAGGCCTGATTAGCTAGCTGGGGAACAGGATTTTCCAGCCACAGAGACAAACCGCCAAAATCAACCGTATGCTGGTCTCTGAGACCGATTGAGCGACAGGTAGTTTCAGAAAGCCCGCCAACAGCGGGCTTTTCTCGTCGCTCTCGCGATATCACGGATATCGAAGGACTGTGTGGTGGGCCCGGCAGGACTCGAACCTGCAACCAGACCGTTATGAGCGGTCGGCTCTAACCATTGAGCTACAGGCCCCGCCGGCCCCCGCAACGGGGCAAATAACGGTGCAATCATCCCCATACAATGACCGACGCCTCTGGGCAATCGCGTGCGCCGATCATCTGGAACATATCCCGGGCTGTGGCGTCGTTCGCCTGTGTTTCGAGGGATATTCCAGCCAGTCGCCTGCCCCGCAGCAAAAGAAGTCTTGAGGACCAACAGGAGATACATGTGTTTCGCTGGGCTGTCCTGTTTCTCGTTCTGTCGCTGATCGCAGGAGGCCTCGGCCTTGCCAACATTTCGGAATTCACCAAACGGATCTCGATGATCCTGTTCGGCCTGTTTTTTCTTGGATTTCTCGCGCTTCTCGGATTCTGCTATTTCGTCAGCTCGGCCGTCAGCAGCTCAGGGTTGGCGTCGGCGTTCGTGGCCATCAGCGGATAGTACCGACGACAATATAAGCGGGTCTTCAGGCGGCCTTCCCCGCCAGCTCATCGATGGCGTCATAAGCCAGATCGAGGTCGTTTGCCGTGCTGCAATAAGGCGGCATGAGATAGATCGTGTTGCCGAGCGGACGGATCAGTAAACCGCGCGCGAGAAATCCGCGATAGAGACGCGGCCCGATGTCGGCGAGGTAGCCAGCATCCTTGACCGCAATATCGAGCGCGGCGATGGTTCCGATCTGACGCACGTTCATGAAGCGGTCGTCGTCGCGAAACCGTGCGAGCCTCTCCTGATGTAGTGAGGCAAGCGAAGCGATGCGCTCCATCACCGGTTCGCGCTGCCAGATTTCGAGATTGGCCAGAGCGGCGGCGCAGGCGATCGGGTTCGCCGTGTACGAACTGGAGTGAAAGAATGTGCGGCTGCGGTCCATCGAATAGTGCGCGTCGAAAATATCCGCGCGGCAGAGCGTCACCGCCAGCGGCACCGAACCACCCGTCAGCCCTTTCGAGTAGCAGGCAATATCCGGCGCGATGCCCGCCTGCTCGCAGGCAAACAACGTGCCCGTGCGTCCCCACCCCGTCATCACTTCATCTGCAATCAAGAGCACGTCATGTGCTCCGCAGATGCGTTTCATCTCCGCCAGCACGTGCGGCGGATAGATCAACATGCCCCCGGCTCCGAGAACCAAAGGCTCGACAATCAACGCGGCAACATCGCCGCGCTTGCAGGCAGCGTTCAGCGCACCCAGCGTCGCGTCCTCCCGGCCTGGCGCAGGAAACGGAATCCGCTCGACGTCGAACAGCAGAGGATCATAGGGCGCATTGAAAACGCCGCGCTCGCCAACCGACATGCCACCGATGGTGTCGCCGTGATAGGCGCCTTCAAGTGCAAGAATGCGGCTGCGTTTACTGCCTTGATGCTGCCAGTAACCCAGCGCCATTTTCAGGGCGACTTCCACGGAGGTCGATCCGCTGTCGGAAAAGAAAACATACTTCAGTTCCGGCGGCGTGATCGCAACCAGATGCCTCGCCAGTTTCTCCGCCGGCTCATGGGTGAATCCGGCAAAGATCACCTGGTCGAGCCGATCCGCCTGGTCCTTGATTGCCTGTACGATGTGAGGGTGGCGATGGCCGTGAGTCACGACCCACCAAGATGAAATCGCATCGAAGATGCGCTTGCTGTCGGGCGTCTCCAGCCATGCCCCCTCGCCTTTCGAAATCATCGTGGCTTCAGGCTGAACTGCGTGCTGCGTGAATGGATGCCAGACCGGCGATGTCGTTGTCATCGGGGCGCATCCTTGAGGAAGTCGGCGACATCGAAATGCGATGCGAAGGCTGAGCGCAAGGTTTCGCCTGTCAGCTCCGCAAGATGCGGCAGACGGCCAAGACGCTTCGCGCGCGCCATGGCGCAAATGATCCGCTCGGATTCTACATTCTCGTCGCCGATGAAGGCGACACCGAGCAGCGGGATATTTCGCGGGCGCAGCGCTTCAATGGACAAGAGGCTATGATTGATCGTGCCCAGTGTGGTTCGTGCGCACAGCACGACGGGCACCCGCCATCGCGCCATGACATCTATATATGTGTCGCTCTCTGTTAGCGGCACCATCAGGCCACCGGCCCCTTCAATCACCAGCGGACGGTCAACCTCCGGCAGAAGAAGCGCGTCCCGATCGATGGCAATGCCGTCGATCTTCGCGGCGAGATGCGGCGACGCCGGCGTCTTCAACCGATAAGCCTCAGGCAACAGTCGCTCGCGCGGAAGCCCGGACAGCCGCAGCACTGTCTCAAAATCGGTCTCTTCATCAAGGCCGGCCTGCACAGGTTTCCAGTAGAACCCATCGAGCGCGCCCGCAAGTGCCGCCGAAAAAACCGTCTTGCCGATTCCTGTATCCGTGCCCGTGACAACGATGCGCACGGTCATGCGGCTGTCCGCATGTCTTCGGCAAGCGCGCCGAACAGGTCGGTGACGATGGCCTCATCGATATTCAATGTCAGCGCGATGCGCAGCCGCGCCGTGCCTTCGGGGACGGTCGGTGGACGGATCGCGCGAATATCAAAACCCCGGCGTTGCAGCGATGCCGCGATAGCGACCGCCGCACGATCCGCACCGATGATAATGGGAAGAATTTGGGAACCGGACGCAGTCATATGACAGCTGCGGCGAAGCTCATGACCCGCGAACTGAACCAGCCGCGCCAGCCGCTCGCGGCGCTCCGGGTTGGTGCGGGAAATCTCCAGCGCTTTACGTGTGACCGCAGCAACCAGCGGCGATGGAGCAGTAGCAAAGATAAAGGGGCGCGAGCGATTGACCAGGAAATCCCGGATCGTGCGTGGCGCCAGAACAAAGCCGCCGACTGTGCCCAACGCCTTGCCACAGGTATGCAGCGTAATGACATTGTCGCGCCCCTCGAACGCCGCTGCCAACCCACGTCCCTGCGGACCCAGGACGCCAGTCGCATGCGCCTCGTCGATGACCACCATCGCCTCATGACGATCGGCGACGGCGAACAGGCCAGCGAGGTCGGGGCTGTCGCCATCCATGCTGTAGAGACTTTCAACGGAAAGCCATGGACGCCCCTTGCCGCCGGCAGCGCGCCAGCGGACGATCGCGGCATCGAATGCTTCGATGTTGTTATGCGCGACGCCGACATGGTCGGCACGGCCACTGCGCAAGCCCTCATGAACGCTGGCGTGAATCAGTTCGTCATGAACGACAAGATCGCCACGCTGCGGCAGCGTCGAGAAAATTGCGAAGTTCGCGACATAGCCGCCACCGAAATAGAGCGCAGTCTCCGCGCCGAAGTAGGCAGCCGCTTCCGCCTCAAGCGCCTCGTGCTCAGAATGGTTGCCGCGCAGCAGCCGCGAGCCGCCGGCACCGACCGGAACGCCGCGTGCCACCGCGTCGATTGCGGCGCGCTTCAACTCATCGGATTCAGCGAGACCCAGATAGTCGTTCGAGGTAAAATCGATCCCGGCCCGCTCGCGCAGCGATCGCAATCGCCCCCTGCCCGCCAGATCGAGCAAATCCGCCTCGAACAGCTCGTGCATACATCACATCCTGTCTGCGCGATGGAAACCGGTAACAAGAAGTTACAACTTCTGGTTTCTCTCATTAACGAGAACGACGCGCGGCTGAAACTGCCTTGCCTCGGCGTCGTCAAAATTCGCGTAAGCTACGATGATAACCTTGTCACCCATCATCGCAAGCCGCGCCGCCGCGCCATTCAGGCCGATCGTGCCGGAGCCTGCCGGCGCTTCGATGACGTAAGTCGAGAAACGCGCGCCGGTGTCGATATTGTAGATGTCGACCCGTTCATTGACGAGGAAACCGGCCGCGTCGATCAGCGTGCGGTCTATTGAAATCGAACCTTCGTAATGCAGATCCGCTTCCGTTACATGCGCGCGGTGGATCTTGCCTTTCATCAGCGTGACTTGCATCGACATGCTCTGGTTGCGGCGCGCAATATCTCGCGCGAATGTCCGTTAGGACGCCCGTTCCTTGCGGTCAACCCTTAGCTTCACTGAAAAATCAGGCAAAAGCCATGCGCTGGCGGGCGCGCAGAAGCAGCGCCACCACGATGGTGACGTTCAGCGCGTTCCAGCCCACGCCGTTAAGGAACGCGGCGGCGTAAGAACCGGTTGCGTCGAAGATCACGCCCGAGACCCACCCCCCGAAAGACATGCCGATCACGGATGCGAAGATCACAATGCCCACCCGGGTCGCAGCTTCGCTGGCCGGCATCGATTCCCGAACGATGATGGCGTAGCTCGGCACGATGCCGCCCTGAAACAGCCCGAACATCGCGGAGATGATATAAAGCGACGTCAGTCCGTCGAAGAACAGATAGAACAGCAGCGCCACGCCTTGCGCGATCGAGCCGACAAGCAGCGTACGCAGACCGCCGATACGGTCGGCGAGGAAGCCCGAGCCGATCCGGCTGACGATGCCAAAGGCCAGCATCAGCGACAGCATTTCGGCGCCGCGCGCGACGCCGTATCCAAGATCTCCGCAATAGGCGACGATATGAACCTGCGGCATCGACATGGCCACGCAGCAGGAAACGGCCGCGATGCAAAGCATGATCGTCAGCGTATTTGTATTGAGCCGCAGATCCACGCGCGGCGGCGGCGCATTTTCATGTGAGCGCACGGTTTCGCTGCCGATCTGCCAGCGCAGGATCGCAACCACAACGACCATGACGACGGTGCAGCCGATCCCGATTGCGATGTGCGTGGCGCGCCAGCCGGCATAAGCGGTGCCGCGTTCGACAACCGTCGGCCAGAACGTGCCTGCGATGTAGTTTCCGCTGGCCGCAATGGTAACGGCCAGACCGCGATGGCGGCTGAACCAGTGCGACGCCTCCGTCATCAGCGGCCCGAAAGTCGCCGCGGCACCGAGGCCGATCAGGAAGTGCATCAGATTGAATTGCCAGAGTGCCGCAGAGTATCCAGCCCCAACGTAGCCCAGCAGCATGGCCACGATGCCGATGGAAATGGCCGACACGATGCCGAGGCGATCCGACAGCCGGCCCATCGCGACGCCGCCCAAGCCGAAACCGAGCATGGTGCAGGTGAACGCCAGCGAGGCCGCGCCCCGCGTTGCGCCGAAGTCGGCCTGCACAATCGGGATGACAACCACCACCGACCACATGCCGACGCTGCCGATCGATCCGATGATGACGGCAATACCCAGCCGCACCCACGCCGCACGTGAGTCCGGCGTGAAACCCGCTGGATGGGAGACTGAATCGATGGAACCCGGCACAGGGGCAACTTCGTCGCCCTTGGGCCGCCGGTCAAGTCATTCTCCGAATGGGGGATATGCGAGAATATCATCCTCCCGAGCGCGGCATTTTAGCCGCTGCTTTCCGCGTTAACTCTTTCCTAACCATAAACTGGGCAAATTTTGCCGGGTGAAGTCGAGTGTCGTCTGTCGTGCAGAGCCGGGGGAATGCCCGTGGATGCCAGTGCGGTGCCTCACTTTAGGAACGGTGGCCCTTCGGCCGCCGCTCAAGTCTTTGGGGCTCGTGACAGACACGCGCGTGGGGAAGCGGCAACGATGGTTGATCTAACGGCAGGCCAGGGCAGCCCGGCAAAAGCCTCGGGGTTCCCCAACTTCACCGACATCGGCACCATGCTCAAGCGCGGCGATCTCGCGCTCGCCTTCGGTGTTCTCACCATTCTCGTCGTCCTCATCCTGCCGCTGCCGGCGGTGGTGCTCGATCTGTTTCTGGCGATCTCGATCACACTGTCGATCCTGATCCTGATGACGGCGCTGTTCATCCAGACGCCGTTGGAATTCTCCGCCTTTCCGACCATCCTGCTGATTTCCACGATGCTGCGGCTGTCGCTCAACCTCGCCTCGACGCGGTTGATCCTGTCGCACGGCCACGAAGGCACCGCCGCCGCCGGTCACGTCATCGAGGCGTTCGGCAATTTCGTGATGAGTGGCAATTTCGTCATCGGAATTATCGTCTTCACCATTCTCGTCATCGTGAATTTCGTCGTCATCACCAAGGGTTCAGGCCGCATCGCAGAAGTCGCGGCGCGTTTCCATCTCGACTCCATGCCCGGCAAGCAGATGGCGATCGACGCCGACCTCTCCGCCGGCCTGATCGACGAGAAAACCGCCAAACACCGCCGCAAGGAACTGGAAGACGAAAGCGGCTTCTTCGGCGCGATGGACGGTGCATCCAAGTTCGTGCGCGGCGACGCCATCGCCGGACTGCTGGTGGTGTTCATCAACGTAATCGGCGGCATCATCATCGGCGTTGCGCAACAGGGAATGGGCTTCGCCGACGCCGCCCGCACCTACACGCTGCTGACGGTCGGCGACGGCCTCGTGACGCAGGTACCTGCGCTGATCGTCTCCACGGCCGCGGGCCTTCTGGTTTCAAAGGCGGGCGTCACCGGCGCCGCCGACAAGGCGATGATGAAGCAGTTGTCGGGCTATCCGCAGGCGCTGGGCATGTCGTCGGGCGTGATGCTGGTGCTGGCGATGCTTCCGGGCATTCCCATGCTCCCGTTCCTCTTTCTCGGGGGCGGCGCCGGCTGGCTGGCGTGGAGCGCACGCAACCGCAACCGAGCCGTCAAGGTCGAGGAGGCCCGGGTCGCCGCCGAACCGGCTGCCGCCGCGGCCGCCGCAGCTGCCGCAGACGAACCGATTTCGAGCGCGCTCAAGATCGACGATCTGAAAATCGAACTCGGCTACGCGCTGTTGCCGCTGGTGAACGGACCCGACGGCACCGACCGCCTTACCGACCAGATCAAGGCGCTGCGCCGTTCGCTCGCCACCGAAATGGGCTTCGTGATGCCCGCCGTGCGCATTCTCGACAACGTGCAGTTGGAGGCCAACACCTACGTCATCAAGATCAAGGAAGTTGATGCCGGCACCGGCCGCATCTGGGCCAACCAGTTCATGGTCATGGATCCCGCCGGCAACCAGGTCAACGTTCCGGGCACCCACACCACCGAGCCGACCTTCGGATTGCCCGCGACCTGGGTCGAGGCCTCCCTCAAGGAAGAAGCCTCGCTCAAGGGCTATACCGTGGTCGATTCCGCGACGGTGCTGTCCACGCATCTCACCGAACTGCTCAAGAACAACATGTCGGATCTGCTCTCCTATGGCGAAGTGCAGAAACTCCTGAAAGACCTGCCGAAAGAACAGGGTGAACTGGTCAAGGACATCGTGCCGAACCAGATCACCGTGTCGGGCATCCAGCGCGTCCTGCAATTGCTGCTGGCCGAACGCATCTCGATCCGCGATCTGTCCACCATTCTCGAGGGTATCGCCGACGGGCTCGCCTTCTCGCGCAATCCGTCAACGCTCGCCGAACATGTTCGCGCGCGCTTGGCGCGGCAAATCTGCGCGCAGAACACATCGATGAACGGCTACCTGCCGCTGATCGCGCTCAGCGCGAAGTGGGAGCAGGCCTTCGCGGAATCGCTGATCGGCACCGGTGAGGAGCGCAGCCTTGCGATGCAGCCGTCAAAACTGTCGGAATTCATGACCATGGTGCGCGACCGTTTCGAGCAGGCCGCGCGCGAAGGTGAGGCGCCGGTGCTGGTCACATCGGCCGCGATCCGGCCGTTCGTGCGCTCGCTGGTGGAACGGTTCCGCGCCCAGACCACGGTGCTTTCGCAGGCGGAAATTCATCCCCGAGCCCGCCTTAAGACGGTCGGAAGCATCTAGCGCGGGCACCCGCTCCAGGTAAAAAAGCTGCGACTTTCCTGTCACAGACAAGCATTTCGTCGCATCCACAAAATTTCCGTACCGCAGCGCGGCAAAATAGACCGGATCAACATACTGATTTTGCTCGGAAAACCAAGATTGGTTTATCGACCTCTCGGGAGTTCAAGACATTTCACTCGTTTGTGAAGGCCGCTTGGAAACGAATCCCTGCCAATTACGTTCTCAACACGTGAGGTCATTGAACCCACGGGCAGGCGAACGAGACGAACGTTCGACCGCATCAAAAGGCGGCGGGAGGTTTGTATGAACCATTCGTTTTACAGTGCAGATCGCATGACCCATTTGAAGATCGTTGTCGTTGCGCTTGTCGCAGCGATCGGCGTCGCGGGTTTCGGTATCTCTGCGCGCCTTTCGGATAATGGCTTGACCCAGACGGCCCGCGTCAGCGGTCCGGCAGTGAAGGCCAATAAAGCAGTTGTCATGACCAGTTCGGATCTATCGACGATCCGCTAACGAATTCACGAGGCTCTCTTCCCCGCCCCCCGAAGTCGCCTTGTGATTGCTCAGAAGACCCCAAGTCTGAGACCGAAAAACCCCCGCTCCCCACGGGGGTTTTTTGTTGTCCGGATTTTGGGGGCATCCCGAAAAATGGAAACCGGTTTTCGGAAAAGATCGCACCAAAAATAGTCAGCGCGGCTGCGCGGGAAGCGCAGGCACGCTCTCGACCAGCTTGCCCGTGTAGACAATCGGCCCCGTAGCGACGCCGGTCGGCGAGCCGCCTTCGGGTTCGATGGTGACTGCATAGGTCGCCTTGTTGATCGTCTCGGCATCGTAAGCCGCCAGCGAAGGACGGATCGTGAAGTCGCTGCCGCCGATGACGCCGAGAGAACGCGGGCGCTGGAGCTTGTCGGACACGAGCCAGAGTTCATAGCTCTTGCCCGGCTCCGGCGTGGCGCCGACCTTGCGCACGGTGAAATTCTTCGTGGCGGTGTCCACCGTCAGAATGAATGCGGGCGCTGCGGCGTTCTGCTGGAGCACCGCGACGAATTGCGCGGGCAGCGGCGCTGCGGGCGCGGCCACCTCCACGACCTGAATCTTCGGCTTCACGCGAAGATTTTCAGGCAGCAGTTCAGGACGATAGGCCTGGAGCGCGATCACCCCGGCGAGCGAAGCAGCAACGGCCGTCATCACCCAACCGAATGCATTGGACCCGCCGCGTTTGCGATCCGACAAAGCAACGACATTCGACGGCTGATCGACGACCGGTCCGGACATAATTTCAGGCATCGCTGCCGCGGTCTCCGCGCGGCCCGGCGCAGCTTGATCCGATGTCACCCGCCCTTGCGCAACCTGATCCGACGCGACGGTGGCGGCAGCCGGCGCATCGGCATCGCCAGTTGGTGTCGCGCTGACAGAACTTGTGTCTTCCGGCTGCTGCAAACCGATATTCGCGTATTCGAACTGGTCGGACACGGTCGGGGAAACCGGGCTCTGCCCGACCGGCTCGGGTTCTGAAACCGGCTGAGCTGGTTGATCGACAATGCCGATGGCGTTCTTGATGTTATCCCACAGATGCGGCGGCGGCTCGACGGGCGCGACCATCTGGTGCAGCGGGCTGAGCTTGCGATCCCACGCATCGACCACTTCCATGAAGCCATGATCGACAATCATCATGGTTTCGACAAGCGCGCGCTCATCGGCGTCAAGAGTACCGAGAGCGTATTCCGCCGCGAGTGCGATATGGTCTTCGCTGTAGTTCATTTCATACCAATCGAAACTATTTCAAAAAGAGTCCCTGCCGACGAATTCATGCCAACCCGAGACATTCGCGAATATCAATCATGCTGCGCCGTAGCCATGTCTTGACGGTGTTCAGCGGCGTGTTGAACTTCTCCGACAATTGTTCCCGGCTCCATCCGTTGTAATAGGCCAGCAGCACCAGCTTCTGCCGGTCGGGATCGAGTTGACCGACACATTCCAGAATTCGCTTCAACTCCTCCGTCATTTCCTTCCGCGCCAGCGGATCGGGCGTGTCGGAAGCCACCTCCATCGCCGCCGGCTCGTCTTCAATCGACGCCTCGCTGCGTTTACGTACAACGTCGATCGCGCGATTGCGGGCAATCGAAACCATCCAGGTGATCGGAGATGCCATCGCCGGGTTGAACTGACCAGCGCTGTTCCAAATCTTGACGTAGGCTTCCTGGACAACCTCCTCCGCCAGATCCTGACGCCTCAAGATACGCAGGACCACGCCGAAGAGTTTCGCGCGGGTGGCAGCATAAAGGCGCTCAAATGCGGCCTCGTCCCCCTTCGCAACAGATGCAAGCAGCCAGATCAATTCAGCCGGCGTCAGCATTCAATTCCCTCAAAATATATCGTTCTATCGCAACCGGCCGTCTCAAACCGCGATGTCGCGATTTCGCCTTCGTATCACACCTTGCCTGCATCCGGTCCAGCTTCCGCCGGATGAACAACCGGCCGAATAACCTCTTGTCAGGCGAAAAACTCGGCCGATTCCAAGTCGCGAAAAAGCAAAACCCGGGCGTTGCGGCCCGGGTCTCATAATCACGGAAACAGATTGCGAAAACCAGCACCTCTGTCCGCTGTTCCTGTTGGCCCGGCAGGTGAGCCCGAAAGGCTCCCCGCCGCGGACCTCAGGCCATCGCCCCGATCCGGGCGCGCATCAAGCCAATGCTGTCGAGATCGGCCTGCTCGCGCGCGTTTTCCTCGGCGCGCTCCCGCGCCTGATCGCGCTCGTCCAGCAACTCGACCTTCTTGAGTTCCTCGAACGCCTCGCCCAGCACGGCCTTGGCATCCTCGAGCTGAACCCGCAGTTCATCGGCGGAGCGGGTCAGGTTCTCCCGGCGCTGGATCGCGGCCTTGGCATAAGTCGGATAGGCAAAATGGGACGGGTCCTGAATGCCGGCGCGATCCTGCTCGTGCTGGATTTCGCGCTCCAGATCGACCGACATGCGCTGGAAGTCAGCGATCATGCCCTCGATCTGAGCAACCCTTCGGCGCTTTTCGTCGACCTGAAATTTTTTCAGGCGGATCAGCGTTTCACGTGACTTCATCGACTCGTACTCCCCAGAAGTCCCAATCTGAAAGCGGGACGGAACCGGCTTCCCCACAAGGGCCCCCCCGGTCAAACACAGATGCTGGATCATGGCCCGACAAAGTTAGCGTTCCGTTTCCAAGGTTTGCAGGATTTGCTCCAATCGGCGGTACCCCTCCGCCAAACCCGTCGCTTCATCCTTGGCCTGCCGCAGAAAGTCCTCCAGCGGCTCATGCAGCCGGATCGCCTCGTCGACCTCAGGGCTGGACCCGGCCCGGTAGGCGCCGAGCCGGATCAGTTCCTCCATATCGGCGTAAGTCGCCATTGTTTGGCGGGCTTTGATGATGGTCGGCCAGAATGCCGGATCGGCCGATTTCGGCATGGTCCGCGAAACCGACTTGAGGACGTTGATGGCCGGATAGCGGCCTCGCTCGGCGATGGCCCGTTCCATGACGATGTGTCCATCGAGAATGCCGCGGACCGCGTCGGCAACCGGCTCGTTGTGATCGTCGCCATCCACCAGCACCGTGAAGATGCCGGTGATAGTGCCCTCGCCCATGCCAGGACCCGCGCGCTCCAGCAGTTTCGGCAGCTCCGTAAACACGGTGGGCGTATAGCCTTTGGCAGTCGGCGGCTCCCCTGCAGACAGGCCTATTTCACGCTGCGCCATCGCAAAGCGCGTCACCGAGTCCATCAGGCACAACACATCCTTGTCGTCGTCGCGGAAATATTCGGCGATCGCCAACGTGAGGTAAGCAGCCTGCCGCCGCATCAAGGCGGGCTCGTCCGAAGTCGCGACCACTACCACCGACCGCGCGAGGCCTTCTTCTCCGAGATCGTCCTGCAGGAATTCCTGCACCTCGCGGCCGCGTTCGCCGACCAGACCGATCACCGAAATGTCGGCGTCCACATTGCGCGCCAGCATCGACAGCAGCACCGACTTGCCGACACCTGAGCCCGCGAAGATGCCGAGGCGCTGGCCCCGGCAGCAGGTGAGAAATGTATTAAGCGCACGCACGCCGAGATCGAGCGGCGCGCCTACCCTTTTGCGGGAGTGGGCCGGCGGCGGCGCGTTCCGGTAAGGCATCGGTGACGGGCCTTGAGTCAGCGGTCCCTTGCCGTCGATCGGCTCGCCCATCGCATTGATGACACGTCCAAGCCAGGACGCGGACGGACGAACCTGGCTGGCTGCATTTGCGATCACGGCGCGGCAACCGCGCCGCACGCCTTCCAGTCCCGCAAACGGCATGACAACGGCGTTGCTGCCGGTGAAGCCGATCACCTCGCACGGAATGAATCGATTGGTGCCGGTCTCCACAACGATGCGCGCGCCCACCGACATGGCGTGGATCGGTCCCGCGATCTCGACCATGAGACCGCGCACGCCGACGACACGGCCGTAAATGTTGACGCCATCGATGTCGGAGATCTGTTCGGCAAGCGCCTTCATTGCGAAAACCTTAAGTTTCGACGATTTCGCGCCTGTCCCTTAACCCCGTGTTTACCCGCATCGTTAATCATTGCGTCACTGTCTTTGGTGACTGAGAGCGCTCGACCTTCAGAACGAAGGTGTGAGTCGCAGGAGTCGGTTAGGCCCGGCTCTTAATGTGGAACTTGAACGGCTAGGCTACGAAAAGCTGCTTACCCGCAATATCTTAGTGCGATTCGACAAAAATTGCACGATAGAGCTTGCAGACACGAATCAGCATTTGTTAACCATATGTCGTCAGGATCCGAATCAGTTGTTCAAAGGCGTTTCTCCAGTGCCGCAAGTATGCGGCCGGCCTGACGCCCGGAGCGGCGACTATAGGGGACTGGCATGCGCGTATTGCTGATAGAAGATGACAGCGCCACTGCGCAGTCGATCGAGCTGATGCTCAAATCCGAGAGTTTCAACGTCTATACGACGGACCTCGGAGAAGAAGGCGTCGATCTCGGAAAGCTTTATGATTACGACATCATCCTGCTTGACCTGAATCTGCCGGACATGTCCGGCTACGATGTTCTCAAGCAGCTTCGTGTCTCGAAGATCAAAACACCCATCCTGATCCTCTCCGGCCTCGCCGGCATCGAGGACAAGGTCAAGGGTCTCGGCGTCGGCGCCGACGACTACATGACCAAGCCTTTCCACAAGGACGAACTGGTCGCCCGCATCCATGCGATCGTCCGCCGTTCCAAGGGTCATGCCCAGTCGGTCATTCAGACCGGCGATCTGGTGGTCAATCTCGACACCAAGACCGTCGAAGTCGGTGGCCAGCGCGTCCATCTGACGGGCAAGGAATACCAGATGCTGGAGTTGCTCTCGCTCCGCAAGGGCACCACCCTCACCAAGGAGATGTTCCTCAATCATCTCTACGGCGGCATGGACGAGCCCGAACTCAAGATCATCGACGTCTTCATCTGCAAGCTGCGCAAGAAGCTCGCGAACGCTTCGGATGGCCGCAACTTCATCGAGACCGTCTGGGGCCGCGGCTACGTGCTGCGCGAGCCTCACGAAGAGGAAGTCCGCATTCCTGCCTGATATCGGGTTGTACCGGAGCCTGTACGGCTCACCTCCCAGACTGAACCCCCGCCGCAAATGGCGGGGTTTTTGTTTGGGAAAGGCACAATCTCGCCGCGTGGCGACCGGCTTTTAGCCATTACGCGCATAAGGCAAACTGGCGGCGAACTTCGGCCGATAAGGCGAAGCCGGGGCGGGATAAGGCAACCTCATCGCGAGGCCCGGCGCGGCCGCAGATTGCGTTGCGCCCTTTCATTTTTCCTTCGGCGGCACGCTGGTCTTCTCGAGTGCCGCTCTCAGGCTGTTCGCGAGTTGCACCGCGTCGTCGTTTGCCCAGAAATGGATAAAGAACGTGCGGGGCTCATCCATCAGCATGTGGTTATGGATAGCCGTGACCTCGATGCCATTCGATCGAAGCGCGCTGACAAGCGGATTGACCTCCTCGGCCAAAGCGACGAAGTCGCCGGTGATCGCAGCCTTACCGTTTCCGGTGGGTTGAAAATTGATGGCATGGGCCGAACCCAGCGCTGCGGGAACGGCCATGCCACTATCTGTGATGGTGTCGGCCCGCGGCACGCCAAATTGATACACTCCGCCGGTGGCGCGGCCCTTAACTCCAATCGCCTCATCCAATTTTGCGGTGTCGAGATCGAGCGCGGCGAGCGCACCTGTTGTTGCGGGAGCAACGACGCCGGGCGTCCTGCTGAGCACAAGCGCTTCGCGGATTGTCATCGCCATTTTCACGGGATCACCGTGTCCGCCGATGTGCATGTAGAAAGTCGCCGGAGAGGCGCGCAAAAGATGGTTGTGAACCGCGGTCACTTCCATCCCATCGGAAAGCACCCTGGCCATCACCGGATTAACTTCGCTCTCCGTCAACACCAGATCACCCATCACCATGGCCTGGTTGCCCATAGGCTGGAACGCAACCCATCCGCCGAGCGCGAGAGCCGGTTTGATTGCTATGCCGTCGAGGGTCACGTTCAAGTCGGTGCGCGGAAATCCATAGCGATGGACATCCTTGGTAACGGTTGCCGTCCGCCCCAAGACATCATCCACCTGCTTCCAGTTTATGTCTTGGCCGTGCGCTGCGGTGACAAGCATTGCACTCAACAACCATCCGAGAATACGCATTGGTTTTCTCCGTTCGGTTTTCATTTCCCAGCCCGAACTCTTTCGATGCGAATTCGTTTCGTTACTCCTTCGTCATGACGATCCTGGAACCTCATACATGATGTGCGTCAGAGAGCTCCGGCCAAATAAAGCAGCATTCCGGCGGAGGCGCAGGCCGCCAACGTCTGCAACATCCCTGTGTTGAAGCGAAAGATCGCTGTTGCCGCCGCGACGGAAAGGGCGAGCGCCCACGGATCGACGCTCCAGAGCAGCGGGGCATCGAACGACATCCCGAAACCGCGCACCGGAGACGTTTCCCGGAATACGGTGTGGATCGCGAACCAGATCGCAAGATTGAGGATCACGCCGACCACCGCTGCCGTGATCGCCGACAACGCGCCGGTGAGCGCCTTGTTGCCGCGCAGGATCTCGATGAACGGGGCTCCGAGGAAAATCCACAAGAAACACGGCGTGAATGTCACCCACGTCGCAAGCAGGCCACCGAGCGTTCCTGCGACCATCGGCGGCAGCGTCCCCGGATCGCGGAAGGCCGCCATGAAGCCCACGAACTGGAGCACCATGATCAAGGGTCCGGGCGTTGTTTCCGCCATACCTAGTCCGTCGAGCATCTCATGCGGTCGCAGCCAGTGATAATTTTCCACGGCCTGCTGGGCGACGTAGGCCAGCACGGCGTAGGCTCCGCCGAATGTCACCATGGCCATCTTGCTGAAGAACACCGCGATCTCGGTAAACACGTTGCCCCCTCCAAGCATCAGGAAGAGCAACGCCACCGGTGTCAGCCACAGAAGGAGCCAGACCACAGCGATCCGCAACGAGCGCGCAACAGTCGGGCGCGCATGATCGGGCAATTCATCGCCAAGCAAGGCATCGACCAGCGCAGTCGACGTCTTGCTGTCATGTCCGCCGCCCGCAGCAAATGCGGGAAGGCCGGCCCGGCCGCCGAAATAGCCGATCAGCCCGGCGGTCAGAATGATCACGGGAAACGGCACGTCGAAGAAGAAAATTGCGATGAATGCAGCGGCCGCAAGCCCCTGCATGATCCGGTTCTTCAGCGCGCGTTTGCCAACGCGAAAAACAGCCTGGATCACGATCGCCAGTACCGCAGCCTTGAGACCGAAGAACAGCGCCGCGACAAATCCGACATTGCCAAAGGCGGCATAGATATAGCTCAGCGTCATGATGGCGACGACGCCGGGAAGAATGAACAAGCCGCCAGCGATGATGCCGCCGCGCGTGCGATGCATCAGCCAGCCGATGTAAGTCGCCAACTGTTGCGCCTCAGGACCGGGCAACAACATGCAGTAGTTGAGCGCGTGCAGGAATCGGCTCTCGGAAACCCAGTGCTTCTCCTCCACCAGAATGCGGTGCATCACCGCGATCTGTCCGGCAGGACCGCCGAAGCTGAGCATCGCGACCCGGAACCAGACCCAGAAGGCTTCCCTTGGAGTTGGAAAGACCGGATTGCTCCGCTCAGCGGAAAACGCGGACGTTGTCGTTACATCGCTCATGCCTTGGCTTTCACTTTTGCTTTATGGGAAGGCCAGTTATGGGTTTCGTCGGTGGCATCGCGGCACCAGCGATAGAACGCGTCATAGAGCGCGAGTCCGGCATCGAGCTGCTCGAGATCGTCCGAATACATTCGCGACAGGCCAAGCGATGCTGCAAGCAATCCCGGCGCCTCTGGTGAAAGGTCGAGAACCGCGGTGTCAGCAGCGCGCACGATCGTCGCCAGATGCTTGAGAGGCGCAGTGTCGAGACCGAACTCCTCGATCATGATATCGAAGGTGCACAGTTCACCGCGATGGCTCCAGAAGACATTTTCAATGTCAAACGGCACCGCTCCAAAACGTTCGCCGACTTCCTCCACTTCGGAAGCGGTCACAAAAAGAAAGACCGCGGACGGATCGACGAAGCGCCGGATCAGCCATGGGCAGGCGATGCGGTCAACTTTCGGCCGCGAGCGCGTCACCCAGATCGTGCGCCCCTGCTGATCGCGCGGCGGTAACTTCGCGAGGGGCACCACCGGAAACTTCGCCTTCGCCCAGGCTTCATGGCCGCCTTCCAGCACGTCGGCTGAAGCTCCGGCGTGACGGAGCCAGGCGGCGACACCCTCGCTCAGCTTCCCGCCTCTCTTGCAAATGACAACGGTTGCACCGCCGGAAAACTCGGACGCCCAGTTGGCAACTGACTCATGGTCTCGGCGGCGCGCGCCCGGAATGAATTGCGGCTCAGCGGCGATGTCCTCCGCGAGGCGAACATCGATAAGGGTCGGACACTTGGGTGTGCCGATCAGCCGGACGAGTTTGTCGGGTGAGATTGAATTGATGGAAGACATGATGCGTCCCTCTGATGAGAATGGACGCGATTCTTGGGCATGTCGCCTCGTGGGGAGATCGCTTCCCCATGCCCTATTTTAGACCTTAGGGCCCGCTGGTTGTCAATGACGCGCGCGTCGCGTTCCGGTGAAGCGTCAGCTCGACGCGACCGCCTTGTGACTGAACGTTCCCATCCCGGGCACCAGCGATGGCGACGAACGCACCGGGTTGGGGATATAGACACCGCGCATATCCGGCGCAGACCGGTAGGCGTCGGTCAGCCCGATCACCGTTTCGGCGGCACCCAGGAAAAGGTAGCCGTCGGGCTCGTTCACCTTCTGCATGCGACCGAACACATCGATCTTGGTCGGCTGGTCGAAATAGATCAGCACGTTGCGGCAGAAGATGATGTCAAAAACACCGAAATGGGAAAAATCCTGAAGCAGGTTGATCTGCTGGTAACGCACCATGGCGCGAATGTCGGCATTGAGCTGCCAGACATCGCCCACCTGCTTGAAATGCTTCACCAGCATCTGAATCGGCAGACCGCGCTGAACCTCGAACTGGCTGTAGATTCCCGACTTCGCCTTTTCGAGAACGTCCTGAGACAGATCGGTCGCGACGATTTCCGCGCGCCAGCCCGCGGGCAGTGCTTCCTTCAGGATCATGGCGAGCGAGTAAGGCTCCTGCCCGGTCGATGCCGCCGCGCACCAGATGCGCAGGCTGCGGCGATTGGCGCGCACCTTCAGCAACTGGGGAAGAACGGTGTCGCGAACGTTTTCGAACGGCACCTTGTCGCGGAAGAAGAATGTTTCGTTGGTGGTCATCGCCTCGACCACATCGACGACCGTTGCTTCCGAGCCGGCCTTGATCTTCTGGACCAGTTCGCCGATGCCCGCCAATCCGGCCTTGCGCGCAAGCGGCAGCAGCCGGCTTTCGATCAGATATTGCTTGTCGGACGACAGCAGCAATCCAGACCGGTCCTTCAGAAGCTTTCGCAGAAACTCATAATCCAAAGGTGTCACGCGCGAACTCCCGAAAATACACGAACAACCTTTGGAGCGATCTGGTTCAGCGGCAGAACGGCCGCGCAAAGTCCTGCATTGGCGACGGCGCCCGGCATGCCCCACACCACGCTGGTGGCTTCATCCTGCGCGACGACATTGCCGCCCGCATCGACGATGGTCCTGCTGCCACGCGAGCCGTCCGATCCCATCCCGGTCAGCACCACCGCGAGAATTCCGGCGTGCCAGACATCGACAGCCGACGCGAACAGCGGATCGACGGCCGGCTTGCAGAAATTGATCTGGGGTCCGTCATCGAGCGCAATGACGGCGCCGGTGCCGGAGCGCGCGACGCGCATATGGCGGCCACCGGGGGCGAGATAAATCCGCCCCGCCGTCACCGCTTCGCCATCGACGGCCTCATGGGCGGGATGCCCGCTCACGCGCCCCAGATGCTCTGCGAGAATGGTCGTGAAGGTCGGCGGCATGTGCTGTGTGATGAGAACGGGATACTGGTCGATCACAGGTCCGATGCCGGCCACCAAACTCATCAGCGCCTGCGGACCGCCCGTCGATGAACCGATCAGGAGAACGCGCGGCGGCGCGGCGCTGAACGGCCGGATCACCAGCTTCGGATGGGCGACCGGCGGCAGCGTGCCGGCCGGCGTCCGTGGCAGCGGCGCACGCGCCGGTTCCGCCGCTGGCGAAAGCGAAGGGCTGGGAACGACCGCCGAACGGCGCAGCCGCGCGCCGAGATGGCGGATTTTTTCGATCAGATCCCGCTTGAAGATGTCGGCGGCGGAAATCTCGCGGGTGCTCTCGGGCTTTGGAATGTAATCTGCTGCACCGAGCGACAGCGCCTTGAAACTGATTTCCGCATTCCGGCGGGTCAGGGTCGACGCCATGATGATGACGAGGTTGCGCTTCTTCTCGAGCAGCAACGGCAGCGCCGAGATGCCGTCCATGTCCGGCATTTCGATATCGAGAACGACAACATCGGGATCGACGCGCGAGATTTGATTGACGGCGTCCAGCCCGGTCCGGATTGACGCGGCGACCGTCAGGTCGGGCTCGGCCTCGATCCAGCGGGAAATCAGTCCCCGAATGACGGCGGAGTCGTCGACCACCATGACGCGCAACGGTTCATGACGTTGTGCAGCCGAGCCGGGCGGATTCAGGACTGCAACGCTCATCAGGACAACCAACTCTACGCAACCGAACGACAAAACGTGAAACGACTTCAGGCAAACGATCCGGACGGCGGCCGCAGGCCGCCGTTCCAGCACAGCGTCAGATCAGGCCGACCTCATGAAACTTCGCCGTCACGATTTCCTTGTCGAACGGCTTCATGATGTACTCGTTCGCGCCGGCGTGCAGTGCGCGCGCGATATGCGCGACATCGTTCTCGGTGGTGCAGAACACCACCTTCGGCCTGTCGCCGCCGGGCATCAGGCGCAGGTTGCGCAGGAATTCATAACCGTCCATCACGGGCATGTTCCAGTCGAGCAGGATTGCGTCCGGCATTCCGCGCTTGCAGACTTCCATGGCCTTCTCGCCGTCCTCGGCCTCGACGATCTGGAAGTCCAAACCTTCCAGGATGCGCCGCGCGACTTTCCGGATGACGCTCGAATCGTCAACGATCAAACATGTCTTCATTTTAGCCTCATGTTTCTGCCGTTCCCGCTTGGCGGCGCTCGACGGGATCTTGTGCGTTGCTTCCCAAATTCTTCTTTTAAGTCGTCAGGCGGCCATCATGTCTGGCGCGATCTCCAGAACGCGATCGACATCGAGGACCACCATCAATTGTCCATCGAGCCGATGGACGCCGCCGGCCATCTTCGCCATCCGCGGATCGAGATTGACCGGGTTCACCTCGCGGCTGTCGTCGGCAAGCTTGAGAACCTCGCCGATGCTGTCGATCAGCAGGCCATAGGACTCGCCGCGCAGATCGACACCCACCGCCATCGGGGGGCGGCCGTCGTCGTTCCTGGAGAGACCGAGACGCGCGCGCATATCGATCGCGGTGACGATCCGGCCCCGGAGATTGAGAACACCGGCGACGTCAGCCGACGCCAGCGGCACCCGCGTCAGCCGTTCCGGCATGAACACGTCCTGGACCCGCGAAATCGGCAGTCCGAACAATTGGCCGCCGATCATCGCGGTCACGTATTCGGTGATCCCGCGGTCGGCGCTCTCGACGTTTGCATCCATGGTCATTTTCCTTACGCCGCCTGAGTCATATCGGCGGTCTGTTCCTTCAGCGCCGCGATCAGTCCCGGACGATCGAACTTCGCGACATAGTCGTGGAAGCCGGCCTGACGGCCGCGCTCGATGGCCGCCGGCGAAACCAGCGACGACAGCGCGATGATCGGCATCGCTTCGGTGCGCCGGTCGGCGCGGATGGCCTCGGCGAACTCGAACCCGTTCATGTCCGGCATTTCGATGTCGGTCAGAACCACATCGAACTGGTTGCCGGAACGCAGCACGGTCAAACCTTCCTGTCCGCTCTGCGCGACGGTCACGCGATAGCCAGCAGCTTTCAGCACCGGCGCCAGCATGTTGCGGAAGAATGCCGAGTCATCCACCAGCAGGACGGTCTGGGCGTTCGCCGACGGGCGCATTTCCTTGCGGTTGAACCAATCCGCGAAGGCCATCGGCAGAAAATGTCCGACATCGATCACTTCGGTCGCCTGGCCCTTCACAACGGCCGAGCCCAGCACGCCATCGCGGGTGCTTGCCACTTCGATGCTCAGATGCTCCTCGACGATGTCGATGATCTCATCGACCACGAGACCCATCGAACGGCCATCGTCCGAGAACACGAGGATCGGCTGCACGCCGTTTTCCCGGAGCGACACGCCTTCGATCTCGACAAGCGGCATGAGCTGCTCGCGGTACTGAACCATGTAGCGGCCGTTCGAGAACTCGATCTTCTCGACCGCGATTTCTTCGAGCCGCGTGACCAGCGACAGCGGCACCGCCTTCGGCTGCGCCGATCCGGCGCGGAACACCAGCAGGGACGTCAGCTGCGCGTCGGAATTCGTGCGCATCGCCGCGCTTTCATCTCCGATCTCGCTTTGCGTCGCGGCCGCGGTCCCGAGCGACTGGGCGATCCCGTTCGGATCGATAATCATGATGACCGCGCCGTCGCCGAGAATCGTATTGCCCGAGAACATCCCGATATGGCGGAGCTTGGTGGACATCGGCTTGACGACGATTTCCTCGGTATGAAAAACGCCGTCGACGACGATGCCGAATGTCTGGTTGCCGACCTGCGTGACCACGATGAAGCCGTTCTCGGGGTCGATCTCCGCGCCGTCGTCGATCTTCAGAAGTTTCTTCAGATGCATCAGAGGCAGCAGCTTGTTGCGCAGCCGGAGCACCGGCGTGTCCTTGATGCGCTCGATGCGATGCTCCGAATTGGAGCGGGCGCGGACGAGTTCGACCACGGACAATTGCGGAATCGCAAAACGGTCGCCGGCGGCTTCCACGATCAGCGCGGAGACGATCGCCAGCGTCAGCGGAATCTTGATGGTGAAGCTCGACCCCTCGCCCGGCACCGACTTCACGTCGATGGTGCCGCCGATCTGGTCGATATTGGTGCGGACCACGTCCATGCCGACGCCGCGACCCGAGACACTCGTCACCGCCGCGGCCGTCGAGAAGCCGGGCGCGAATATGAACTTGTGGATCTGCGCTTCGGACATCTTGTCGATGTCGGCTTCGGTCGCCAGCCCGTTGGAAACCGCTTTCGCCTTGATGCGCTCGGTGTTCAGGCCGCGCCCGTTATCGGCAATGCAGATGATGATATGGCCGCCCTCATGATAGGCGGAGACGCGGATCGTGCCCTGCTCCGGCTTGCCGGCGGCAACGCGGTCGGCGGTCGACTCAAGGCCGTGATCGGCCGAGTTGCGGACCATGTGCGTCAGCGGATCCTTGATCAGGTCGAGCACCTGACGGTCGAGTTCGGTATCCGCGCCGTGCATCTCAAGTTCGATCTGCTTGCCGAGTTCGCTCGACAGGTCGCGCACGATGCGCGGCAGCTTCTGCCAGGCGTTGCCGATCGGCTGCATGCGCGTCTTCATGACGCCTTCCTGCAATTCGGCGGTGACGTTGGAGAGCCGCTGCAGCGGCACCTTGAACTCTGAGTCCTCGTTGCGGCGGCTGATCTCGAGCAACTGGTTGCGGGTCAGCACCAGCTCGGACACCATCGTCATCAGATGTTCGAGCGTATCGACGTTGACGCGGATCGACTGGTTGGCGACCTTGTCGCCTTCGGCGGTGTCGTTCTCGATCACCGGCTTTTTCGGCTTCGGCGCTGGCTTCGCGGCGGCCGGCTTCGGAGCCGGCGCGGGAGCGGGAGCAATCGGCGGCGAGGGAATTTCCATTTCGGTTTCGCGGAACGCGCGTTCCAGCTCATCCAGCGAGACCTCGCCGGGGCGCAGTTCGCGCTCGAGCGTCTGACCGGTCATGACGCCAGCCGTCGCGGCGGCCGGGGCAGCAGGCGCCGCCATCGCAGCCATGCCCTGATCGACCATATGATGAAGCGCGTCGATCAGATCGACGTCGGCGCCTTCCGGTTCGGCCTCGGTCGCTTCGAGTTGTCCGAGAATTTCCTTGATGCGGTCGATCGTGCTCAGGATCAGCGTGACGGCGGCACCGGTGACCGGCATTCCGTCGCGGAATTTTCCCATCAGCGTCTCGGCGGCGTGGGCGAGCGCTTCCAGGCGCGGCAATCCGAGAAAGCCGCAGGTCCCCTTGATCGTGTGAACGAGCCGGAAAACGTTATCGAGAATTTTTGCGTTGTTCGGATCCTGCTCGAAACGAACCAGCTGATTGTCGACAGTGTCGAGACTCTCATTGGTCTCGGTCAGAAATTCACGCAACAGATCGTCCATGAAACCAGGCCTTCACGCAAAACGGGCGTGCAACGCACGCCTCCCGAATGCAGTCAGTTTCAACACAAAGCGTTTAATAATGGTTGAGTAATCAGAAAAGAACGCGCTGAACAAAGCGCTAATAGGCATCGCCCCGGAAAGACGTGCTCTCCGGGGCGCCGATCATTAAGAGTTTATGAAGATGCGGCCGACGCGAACGTCAGAACCGGACGTCAGGCCGCGGTGACGGTCACCGCGTCGGGCTCTGCCGCGAGCGTCACCTTCAGCCCGCAGGCCTGCGCCAGCAGCGCCGTGTAATAAGGCTGGACGGCATGGGCGGAAACCGACCCGGCATTGTCGAGGTTCAATTGAGCCGCGACGTTTTGTGGCTCGCGGGCGTTGGTGCCGGCGGCGCGAATCGTGAAGCCCATCGTGTCGGCCTCGCCGACAGGATCGACGATGAGCTGGCCGCCGCGCGGGATCGCCTGCTGCGCGATGACGAACATGTTCAGCAGCAGCTTGACCCGGTTCTTCGCCATCAGGACGTGCGGCAGATTCCAGACGATCTTGGTCTTCTCGTCCTCGAGATGATTGCGCGTCATCTTCTGCGCCTCGCCGAGATCGATCTGCGAGCCAGCCGATCCTGCGGCGCCGTAGGCGATGCGGCAGAACTGCAGCCGCGCGGAGGTGGATTTCGCGCTCTTGCGGATCAGGTCGAGCGCGAACTCCTTGTCGTCTTCCTTATTGCTGCTGTCGAACACCTCAAGGCCGTTGACGATCGCGCCGACGGGGTTGATGAGATCGTGACAGACACGCGAGCACATCAGCGCGGCGAGTTCGAGAGCGTCGGGAGTGGGACCGGGGGTCGACGTGCCAGACATGAGATTCCTTGGATTGTCTTGAGATTCTCGGCGATTTCCTGCAACCACGATAACGATAAGGCTGCGCGGTGCTGACGCGGCGAATCACGCCTGCTCTATGATTTGATACACTGCGGCTGCTTCTGCTGCCACCGACGAGGGAATATGAACCACAGCAACCGCAGCGGATTGAAGGCCAATATGCGCGCAACCGGGACCGATCAATGACCAAAACCTCCGGGCCTGCGATCGATGTGGATGCTGCGGCAGCCCTGATGGAGCCATTGACGGACATCGTGGTCGCGGCCGGCGCGGCCATCCTCGCGGTGAGCCGTTCTACCATGCAGATCGACGGCAAGTCCGACGGCTCGCCGGTGACGGAAGCGGATATGGCCGCCGACGGCATCATTGCGAGCGGATTGAGCAAACTCGCGCCGCACATCACCGCGCTGTCGGAAGAACGCACCCATCTGGCCGAGCGCCCTTACGGACACAGCTTTTTTCTGGTCGATCCGCTGGACGGCACCAAGGAGTTCATCGCCGGGCGCGACGAATATACCGTCAATGTCGCGCTCATCAGTTCCGGCGTGCCGCTTCTCGGGATCATCGCCGCGCCCGCGCTTGGGCTGGTCTGGCGCGGACTTGTGGGCCGGCAATCGGAGCGGCTGATGGTGACGAAAGACGGCAAAACCCGTTCGGCCCAGCCGATCCGGACCCGCCCTCACCCCGCGCCGGGCGGTGCGTGGATCGTGGCGGTGAGCCGGTCGCACGGCGACGAGCGGACCGAAGCCTTCATCGCAGCCCGCCCCGGAGCGATCCGGCAAGCCCTGGGCTCGGCGGTCAAGTTCGGCCGCGTCGCCGAGGGCGGCGCCGACATCTACCCCCGGCTGTCGCCGACATCCGAATGGGACGTGGCGGCCGGTCATGCCGTGGTCACGGCGGCAGGCGGCAGAATCACGGACAGCAAGGGAGCCGCCCTGCGCTTCGGGGAGGCCCGCGAGGGCTTTCTGGTTCCGGAATTCATCGCATGGGGCGACCCGGCCACTGTGGCCGGTAACCTTCGACCAAGAAGCTTGGATCAGTAGCTCGAGAGGGTTTCCACCAGCACCGGCCAGTTGCTCCCGGCCTGTTTCAGCACGCCCTTCGGATCGGCCGCGAAGGCGCTGCGGTTGTCTTCGCGGCTGAACAGATAAAGCCGCCCGCCCGAAATCAGCCACAACTGGGGCCGTCCCGCGACGATCTTGCCCCGCGCGGCGTCGATGGGGTCGTAGCCGCCGAATTGGGGTCCGTAAATCTCCGGATGGGCCAGAAAAATGGCCCTGTTGGCTTCATTCCGGAAGCGCCAGATGCTCCCGCCCTCGTTGGCCTCGACCGCAGGCTGTCCTTTGGCCGCCTCGGCATCCGTGAAATAGGCCACCGGATCGAAACCATCGATGGCAAGGCCGCTGTGGCGGTTGACGACCACCCGTTCAGTGACCGCCGCCCATGCTCCGGCGCACGGTCCGGCCAGCCCGGCAGCGCCCGCAAGGACCGCAAGGCAGGCAATTCTAAGGTAGAGCCCTTTGTCTTCCTGCCGCCGTGCCGTCATAGTTGATGCCGATAAACATTCGAGTCGGGGACGTGGGACCGCAGCTTAGGCCTGTGCTTGTCAGCAAGGGGTTAAGCGATGGACATGAAACTCCGCCATCTGGTGCTCCAAGGGGTTTTCTTTCATGACCTTCGCTTCGCGTGTTGCGGCGCTGGTATTTGCAGCGACGATTTCCCTGGCGATGCCGGCTTCTGCCCAGCAGCGCGCCGGCGGCAGCAGCTATGGCCCCGACGAACTGTCGGCAGCAGGCCACCGGTTCTTCGGCGGCGTGTCCCGGGGCCTCGCCTCGGTGATCGAGCGCGCTGTCAGCCAATGGGGCCTGCCCAACGGCTACGTGCTCGGAGAGGAAGGCAGCGGCGCTTTCGTCGCCGGTCTGCGTTATGGCGAAGGCACGCTCTACACCAAGAACGCCGGCGATTTGCGGGTCTACTGGCAGGGGCCGTCGGTCGGCTTCGACTGGGGCGGCGACGGCGCACGCACCATGGTGCTGGTCTACAATCTGCCCGCCACCGACGCGATCTATCAGCGCTTCGCCGGCATCGACGGCTCCGCCTACATCATCGGCGGATTCGGCATGACGGCGCTGACGGCGAACGGCATCGTGCTGGTCCCGATCCGGTCCGGCGTCGGCCTGCGGCTGGGCGCCAACATCGGCTACCTGAAGTTCACCCCGCGCGCGACCTGGAATCCCTTCTGACGCTGCCGTCCGGCTTTACCGGAACGGCCTTGCGGGCGCGCTTTCGAGCGGCCCGGCGGATTCACGTTAACGCACTGTCCGGCTAGCTTTTTCCCCGCCCGCCATGGCATGGTGACCGCGTTAATTCTGGCGCAGGGATAATGCCTATGGTCGAGCCGATCATGTATCTGGCGATCGGTTTTCTGGTCTCGATGCTGTTCGGTCTGATGATCGTGCCGCTGGTGCATAACCGTGCGGTGCGGCTGACGACGAAAAGGCTTGAGGCCGCGACTCCGCTCTCGATGGCCGAAATTCAGGCCGACAAGGATCAGTTGCGCGCCGAGTTCGCAATGTCCGCGCGCCGGCTCGAAATGAGCGTCGAGCAGCTCAAGAACAAGACCAGCAGCCAGCTTGCCGACCTCGGCAAGAAATCGGACGCGATCAATCGCCTCAAGATCGAGCTTGGCGAAAAGAACGCTGCGATCTTCTCCCTCGAAGCGCGCGAGAAGGCGCTGAAGGACCAGTTGCGCGCGACCGAGGAAGAATTCGCCACCAAAACGCAGTTGCTGCGAACCGCCGAACAGCAGTTCTCCGACAAGCAGACCGAACTGGCGAAGCTCAACAGCGAATTGTCCGAGCGCTCGATGACGGCGGAAAGCCGCCAGATCGAACTGGTCGCGGTCCGCAGCCAGATCGAGGTTCTGCAAAACCGCGTCAGCGACGCCGAGAAGGACCTCGCCGGCAGCCAGCAGCGGCTCACCGATCATCGCAACGAAGCGGACATCGCGACGCGCGAGTTGAGCGCCGCGCGTGGCAAAGTGGAAGATTTAAACGGACGGGTCGGCGATCTCGACCGTCAGCTTGTATTGCAGACCAAAGAGACCGAGATGCTGTCGGCGCGCGTCACCGATCTCGAAAACCGTCTCGCCCTGCAGGGCAAGATCCTCGCCGAACGCGAATACGAGAACAACCTGCTGCGCCAGCAGGCCGAGGCCGCAAAACAGACCGAGCAGAAACTGCGCGAGGACATGACCTCGGGCGCCGGCAATTCGGCGGCGGTGGAAAAACTTCGCGCCGAAAAAGCCTCGCTCGAAGAACAACTCGGCGTCGCCCGCGACGAGCGCGCGAAACTTCAGCGCGACATCAATCTCATCCAGCAGCAGGCCGAGAGTTCCTGGTCCACCGAGCGCATGGAAAATGCGCTGCTGCGCGAACGCATCAACGACATCGCCGCCGAGGTCGCGAAGCTCGCCGTGACGCTCGAAGGCCCGGACTCGCCGATCGAGGCCATCCTCGCGTCGGAGGAACAGCCCGCGATCAGCGCCATCGTCAAAGCCACCACGGCGAACGGATCAGCTCCGAACGGCGCATCCGCGAATGGAGCGACGACCGAGGCGCGCGGCACCCTCGCCGAGCGCATCCGGGCCTTGCAGGCCCATGCCTCCCGTGCGCGCCAGCCGACCTGACGCATTCCGCCGCATTTCACCGGCAAGATCACACTTTCACTGGCGATTTAAGGCGAAATCCCGTCAGGCGGACAGGCCGCGCTTGACACTATGGCCTGCCGTTCCGTAAATCCCGGCCTGCGCGGCCGTCACCGGCCGTTCCCGGGCGCATAGCTCAGCGGGAGAGCGTTCCCTTCACACGGGAGAGGTCCAAGGTTCGATCCCTTGTGCGCCCACCAAGATCAGTATTTCGCAACAACAGGGCCGCTCCAGTTGAACTTGTAGCTGAGCCGGGCTGTGACCGAGTCAATCTTGGCCGCTACGTTGTTTTGTTCAATGGCGGGCGTTCCGGCAGGTGTCACGGGAAACACGGTTTGCGTTCCGAAGTCGTAGTGGCGATATTCTACGCCAACGATCCAGTTCTGATAGATAGCCCAGTCCACGCCGCCGCCGACGTAGTAGCCGTCTCGATTGTTGCTCGACGACGCAAAGAAAGCCGGTACGGCTGGGTTGAAACCTCGATAGTCAAGCTTCGTTGCTGCGTATCCGCCAGTGAAGTAAGGCATCCATTTATCCAGAGCGACGCCAACGCGGCCGCCCCCGGTATAGAGCGCATCTGTAAATCGGGTCTGGTAGACGGCGGTGCCCCCACAAGCTGCTGGCGGAGTACACACCGAACCATTGAACTGGTTGTCGAAAAGGGTTGCAACTTGCCCCTCGATGCCGACAACCAGCCACTGCCATTGGTATTGAGCGCCAACAAAGCCCCCAACGATGCCAGTTGTAGATCGAGAGCCAACGGTGGCGGCTGGCGGCAAGACAAACGATCCGTCCCATCGTGTCTGTGCACCGCCGGCATTCACGCCCAGATAAATGCCCGACCAATTATAAGACGCGGCGGCCATCGGCGGGGCTTTTGTGTAAGGCCGGGCCGCAATATCTGCGGCCTGCGCACCGGTTGCGGAGAGCGCGGCAACTGCAGCAGCAATTAAAAGCTTCTTCATTCGACACCCCAACGAATGCCCAGAGCAGGGAAGCACTTTAGGCGAAAGCGGACTGTCGTAAAGTAGCCCATATGGCACAGTCGGTGGATTAAGGCTGCCAGTTGAGCGGGCCGTCCATTCTAGACACTCTCATTTTACCTGCAAACTCCTTGCTCGCGGCTCCAGTTGCGCGAGCGCGCAATTGGCGCTCAAGAAAAAGATCATTGCGTTGAAGGATCTTTGACGCCCGCTCAACGCATCAGCCTGTGCACACAATGCTCAAAAATCTTCGCGTATCAACGTGAACGCAAACCTCGTTAAAGGCGACCAACAGTTTTGGGAGCTTACATGAAGCGGTTTCTGATTTTCACGGTTCTCTTTCCGCCACTCGTGCCGCTCGTTTACATTGCCGCCGATCCGGTGCTGCTCCGCGATCCTCCCGGAATCGGCTTCCTGACCTGGCTGATGGGGTACGCATACGTGCTCGCAATTGTCCCCGCCTGGCTGACGGCAGGAGTGGACTGGGCGCTGTCGCGCCAGCCGCTTTACGTGCGCCTCATCGCGACGATGCCGGTCGCGGCTATCCTGGCAGAGCTTGTCGCACGCTCCCTTGGTCAGCCAGGTCTAGATGTGACCACAGCCTTGATGGGTGCGATTCCAGCCGCGCTGTGTTCGTTGATATTGGCGTGGGCTGAACGAAGGGAAGCCGTCACGGATTCAGGAAAGAGACGCCGCGCATGACGTAACCGACGTTACGGGAGTGCCGCGCGGACGTTTTCGTAGGTGGTGCCGAGCTTGAGGCCGAGACCGTTGACCGCGCCGATGACAGCAACCGCGATGCCGCACGCGACCAGAGCGTATTCGATCGCGGTCGCGGCTTTTTGGTCGCGAAGAAAAGCAATCACCGTTTTCATGAGATCATCCTCACCGCAGTTCTTGCACGTGACGGCCTCGCGATACGAACCTGGTGGAGTGGATTTGACATTCGCGTCCCACTCGGCCGCGAGTCCGCGACGCGAATGACAAATCCAAAACTCCACCAGAGCTTATATTTCTAGTGGTCCTTTGATTCCAACATTCGCAAAAATGCCTGCCGAAACGGAATGCGAATGTTGGAATCGGACCACTATCCCGAGGCCACGGCTAACCTAGCGGCAAGAGCCTGCAAAAAACTTAATTCACCCTTTTCATGATACCGTCCGGCGGCGCGCGACCGCGCGGCCGCGTCAGCCGTGCCCGGCCGATTTCAGGGCCAGCAGCGCCAACAGCTTCATGCGCTCCGGATCGCGTTCGCCTTGCGCGGCCAACTCGACAATGTTTTTCGCCAGCGCCTGAACGCGCGCCGACCCGACCGGAAACGGCAAGGTCTCGACGGCCTCCTGAAAGGCCTGCGTCATGGCGGCGATGGTGTCGGGGCTGAATGACGAGCCCTGAAAAACATTCATGAGGAAATCCGGTGAACAGCTTGCGGAGGTCAACGCCGCAAGCCCGCACCGGGTTCCCTCGTCATGTCACATCAGGACTTCGATGAGCCGCGGACCTTTTTCACGCACGGCGTCGGTGAGCGCCTTTGAAAAATCCTCGGCTGTGGTGACGGATACACCCGACACGCCCATGCCCTTCGCCAGCGACACCCAATCGAGCGCCGGGTTGTCGATGTTGAGCATGTCGAGCGCCTTGCGTCCCGGCTCGCCCGCATCGACGCCTGCAAATTCGCCCTTGAGGATCTGATACGTGCGGTTCGCGAAAACCACCGTGACAACGTCGAGGCCTTCGCGTGCCTGCGTCCACAATGATTGCAGCGTGTACATCGCGCTGCCGTCGCCGACCATGCAGATCACCTTGCGGTCCGGACATGCAACTGCGGCACCGGTCGCGACCGGCGTCGAGAATCCGATCGAGCCGCCCATGTTCTGAAGCCAGTCGTGCGGTGCGGCGGCAGCCGTCGGCGGAAAGAAACCGCGGCCGGTGGTGATCGATTCATCGACCACGATGGCGTTTTCGGGAATGGCCATCGCAATCGCCTGCGCGATGGAGGCGTGGGTCAGCGCGCCGGTGGGTTTCGCCAGTTCGACGAGTTGCTGCGGCTTGGCGTCAGCAGCTTTCGCGCCGAGCGCATCCGCCAGCGCATGCAAGGCAGCCACCGAATTCTCGCCAGCCTCGCACATGCGATGAACTTCGCAACCTTCCGGCTTCAACAGGCTCGGCTTGTTCGGATAAGCGAAGAACGCCACCGGGTCGTTGGTCTCGACCAGAACGATGTGGCGGAAATTCTTCAGGATCGGCAGCGCCTGCTCGATCACGTAAGGAATGCGGTCGATGGAGAAACGCCCGCGCCCACGCGCCATGCGCGGATTGTAGGTCTGGCCCATCACCTTGCATCCGGTCTTTCCGGCGATGCGCGCGGCCAGCGCCAGTCCCTCTTCGGTGAGCGCCTTGCCGGTCAGCAGCAGCAGCGTCTGCTCGCCGCTGCGCAGAACGCGGGCGGCTTCATCCACGGCCTTCGGCGAATAACTGGCGCGCTGCGACTCGTCCGGCACCTGCGCGACGCCGTCGGCTTCGTTCCATGCGGTGTCGGCGGGCAAAATCAGCGTCGCGATCTGTCCGGGATGGCTTCTGGCCGCAGCGATCGCCGCAGCACCGTCCCGCGCGATCGATTTCGAATCCGGCGAGGTGCGGACCCAGGCCGACATCGGCCGGGCGATGCCTTCGATGTCCGACGTCAGCGGCGCGTTGTATTCGATGTGATAGGTGGCGTGCTGGCCGACGATATTGACGATGCCGGAATGCGCCTTCTTGGCGTTGTGCAGGTTGGCGAGGCCGTTCGCGAGGCCCGGTCCCAGATGCAGCAAGGTCGATGCTGGCTTCCCGGCCATCCGGTAGTAACCATCGGCGGCGCCGGTCACGACGCCTTCGAACAGACCGAGCACGCAACGCATACCGTCGACACGATCGAGCGCCGCGACGAAGTGCATCTCCGATGTTCCCGGATTGGCGAAGCAGACATTCACATCGCCCGCGACCAAAGTTCGCACCAGGCTTTCCGCACCGTTCATCGAGTCACTCCCTTTCAAGGTTTCTTATTGAGCTAGTGTCCTGAATCCGAAGTTCGCCTCATTTCGCAGCGCGCCCCATGGCGAACTTCGGATTCAAAAGGACAATAGAATCCCATAATCCCAGTGTGGTTTTGGTTCGCAAGTCCGCAAACAGGACGCGCTTCAAAATTGATGCGGACTTGCGAACCACCACACTGGATCAGATCAACCATCCTTATGACAGTTCGTCAAAGGCTCCGGACGCATGGGGCTACGCCATCACGCGTCCGTGGGTTGCGAAAACAACGAAATTGTGGCCTTTCTCGCGGGTTCGTGGCACCTGTGAGCTTCGACGCCGCGCTTCGCTCGCTGATCTTTTTCCGGCACCGTCTGACGGGCTTTTACGAGGATTCTAATGACGCGCCTTTTGACCGTAATTCTTACCGCAGCGACCCTGGTCGCTGGCTCCGGGTTCGCGATGGCGGATCAGGAATTCAACCCGTTTCTGGATATTTTCGGAATGAATCGCGGCGGAGGCGGATCAGGTCCTGTCCCCCGCACGACGGTCAGCTTTCAGGGCAATTACGCGCCGGGCACGATCATCGTCGATACCAGGGAGCGCCGGCTGTATCTGGTTCAGGAAGGCGGCCGCGCGCTGCGCTACGGCATCGGCGTGGGCCGCGACGGCTTCCGCTGGGGCGGCGTTCACCGCATCACCGCGAAGAAGGAATGGCCGAGCTGGACGCCTCCCGCGCAGATGCTGCGCCGCCGCCCGGACCTGCCGCGCCATATGGTCGGCGGTCCCGACAATCCGCTCGGCGCGCGCGCCATGTATCTCGGCTCGACGCTTTACCGCATCCACGGCTCCAACGAGCCGGAGACCATCGGCCAGGCCGTCTCCTCGGGCTGCTTCCGTATGGTCAACGACGACGTGATCGATCTCTACAACCGCGTCTCGGTCGGCGCGACCGTGATCGTCAAGAACTGAGATCGGAAACAAGGCAGAGGTTGAGCCGTCACGACGGATCGGACCTTGCCAAAAAAATCCTCAAAGACCGGCCCTTGCGGCCGGTCTTTGTCGTTTTATCGTCATATAGCCTGCCAGTTCCCTTGCGCGCAGACCCCGCCACCGGTAGCTCTGGCTGCAATGAGAGCATCTCTCACAATGTGGCGCCTCGCGCCCGGCATCGCGGTAGCGCTGGGTCTCGCGCTCTGCGTGTCGCTGCCGGCGTTCGCGGAAATGTCCGTCGGCGCGCGCCAGCGCATTGAAAAAAAGACATTCACCGACACGGAAATCATCGACGGTTTCCTGAAGACGGCATTCGGCGCGGAATATCATCTCGCCGGGCGCGTCGACCGCATCCGCAAATATCAGATGCCGGTACGCGTCTTCATCGACGGCTCCACCCGCCCCGACCGCCAGAAGCAGATCGGAAAGGTGGTCGGCGACATCGGAAAGCGCGTCCAGCATCTCGACATTGCCATGGCGAACAAGCGCGACGATGCCAACACCATCATCACGCTGGTCCGCGACCGTGACCTTCAGAAAACGATCACGGCGTTCTATGGCGCCGAGAAAGCCAAGGAAATTCACGACTCGCTGGACCCGCAATGTCTCTCGGGATTCCGCAAGAACGACAACTACGAGATCCAGCGCTCGGATGTGATCCTCACGGTCGACAACGGCGACTTCGTGTTTCTGGATTGCGCCTACGAGGAACTGCTGCAATCGCTCGGGCCGATCAACGACACCGACACGGTGCCGTGGACCATGTTCAACGACGAGGTCTCGATGGGATTCTTCGACGTGTACGACCAGTACATCATGAACATCCTGTACGATCCGCGCATCAAGGCCGGCATGACCGTCGATGAAGTCCGCGGCCTGCTGCCTGCGATCCTGCCCGAGGTGCGGGCCTGGGTCGCAAAGATCAACAACCTGCCGCAGTAGAGTTGTCCTAGCGCTTTCGTCGTCCGTCAGACGCTGCCGGCTGCCTCGTCATTGCGAGGAGCACTTGCGATGAAGCAATCCAGTTCTTTGCTTTTTCAAGGTGGATTGCTTCGCTCGCAATGACGCTGAGGGACGGTCGGCGTTCTACGCCGTCTTTTCGAACAGCTCGCGTCCGATCAGCATCCGGCGGATTTCACTGGTGCCGGCGCCGATCTCATAGAGCTTGGCGTCGCGCAGCAATCGCCCGGTGGGATAGTCGTTGATGTAGCCGTTGCCGCCGAGCAACTGGATCGCGTCGAGCGCGCATTCGGTCGCGCGTTCCGCCGCGTACAGGATCGCGCCGGCCGCATCCTCGCGCGTGGTCTCGCCGCGGTCACAGGCTTTCGCGACAGCATAGACGTAGGCGCGCGACGCATTCATCGCCACGTACATGTCGGCGACTTTACCCTGCACGAGCTGGAAGTTGCCGATGGGCTGGCCGAACTGCTTGCGTTCGTGGATGTAGGGCATCACCACGTCGAGGCAGGCCTGCATGATGCCGAGCGGTCCGGCGGCCAGCACGGCGCGTTCGTAGTCGAGGCCGGACATCAGCACGTTGACGCCGCGCCCGACGTGACCCAGCACGTTTTCTTCCGGCACCTCGCAATCCTCGAACACGAGTTCAGCGGTGTCGGAGCCGCGCATCCCGAACTTGTCGAGCTTCTGCGCGGTGGAGAATCCCTTCATGCCCTTTTCGATCAGGAACGCGGTCATGCCGCGCGGGCCCGCCGCCGGATCGGTCTTGGCGTAAACCACGAGCGTCTCGGCAATCGGCCCGTTGGTGATCCACATCTTGTTGCCGTTGATGACGTAACGATCGCCCTTCTTGTCGGCGCGCGTCGTCATCGACACCACGTCGGACCCGGCGCCCGGCTCGGACATCGCCAGCGCGCCGACATGCTCGCCCGAGATCAGCTTCGGAAGATACTTCCTCTTCTGGGCATCGTTGCCGTTGCGGCGGATCTGATTGACGCAAAGATTGGAGTGCGCGCCATACGAGAGACCGACCGACGCGGACGCGCGGGAGATTTCCTCCATCGCGATACAATGTTCGAGGTAACCCAGACCCGAGCCGCCGTACTCTTCCTCGACGGTCATGCCGAGCAGACCTAGTTCGCCCATCTTGGGCCACAGATCGCGCGGGAACTGATTGCTCTTGTCGATCTCCTCGGCGCGCGGCGCGATCTCGTTCTGCGAAAAATCACGGACGGTCTCGCGGATCGCATCGGCGGTCTCGCCCAGATCGAAATTGAAGACACTTTGCGCGTTCGAACTCATCGAATTTCTCCCAGGACGCGGCTCTTACGCAGGCCGGTGTTTGTTCGGCCGGACAATGCCACGGGCCGGTTGCGGGGAGAAGAGCGGAAGCACCGGACCACCGCCGGCGCCTCTCGTTGGCCACTCACCGCGCCGGCGAGATGGCCACAAAGCAATCGGGCGAAATGTCTTGCGCCTGACATTTCGCCCGCAATTTCGATCGCTGGAGCGCCGGGTTATCCCAGCGCGCGCGAGGCTTCCCTGACTTTGCGGGTCGATTCATCGACGGAACGCGTCGCCTCGGCGATGTCGTTCATGTTGGCGTTGATGTCGGTCACGCCCCGCGCCGCCACCTGCATATTTTCCGAAATGCTTTGGGTCACGGCCGCCTGCTCTTCCACCGAGGCCGCGATTGCCGCCGAGATTTCGTTAACGCGCGAGATCGTCTGGGTGATCGCCTCGATGACATTGACCGCGCTGGTCGTGGTTCCCTGAACCTCAGCGATCTGCGCGCTGATTTCATCGGTGGCCTTGGCGGTCTGGGTCGCGAGACTTTTCACCTCCGACGCCACCACCGCAAAGCCCCTGCCCGCCTCGCCGGCGCGCGCCGCCTCAATGGTGGCATTGAGCGCCAGCAGGTTGGTCTGTTCGGCGATGTTGTTGATGAGCTTGACCACGTCGCCGATCTTCTGGGCGGCGACGGCAAGACCCGACACGATGGTGCTTGTTTCATTGGCCTGCTTCACGGCCTGCATCGAAATGGTGAGCGCGTCTGACGACTGGCGGCTGATCTCGCTGACGGACGCCGCAAGCTCCTCCGCACCGGAGGCAACCGCCTGCATGTTGGAGGAGGTCTGCGTCGAGGCGCTTGCAACGGATGTCACCCGTTCGGACGCCGAAGCCACCGCTTCGGTGATCTGCCCGAGATCGATGTCGATGGATTTCTGCAACTCGCTACGGCGAAGGCGGTCTTCAACCTGGGCCGTCGTGTCGGTGGCGAACTTGACCACCTTGGCGAGCTTGCCGTCCGCCCCCGTAATCGGATTGTAGGAGGCCTGAATCCAGATCGCCTTGCCGCCCTTGCCAAGGCGCTTGTACTCGGCCGCCTGATAATCGCCACGGCGCAGCGAATCCCAGAACTCGCGATAGGCCGCGCTGTCCCGGTACGCGGGCTCGACGAACATGCTGTGATGCTTGCCCTGGATTTCGTCCAGCCGGTAGCCAAGGGTCTTCAGGAAATTGTCGTTCGCGGTGATGACGGTGCCGTCGGGATTGAATTCGATCACGGCCTGCGACTTGTGAATGGCCTTGATCTGGCCTTCGTAATCGACATTCCGGAGTTTCTGCTCGGTAATGTCGGTGGCGAGCTTGACCACCTTGAAAGGCTTGCCGCTGCGGGTCAGCAGCGGATTGTAGGACGCCTGGATCCAGACCGGCCTGCCGCCCTTGGCGACCCGCAGAAACTCGCGCGACTGGTACTCACCCCGGCGCAGTGCCTCCCAGAATTCGCGGTACTCGGCCCCCTCGCGAAGTTCCGCAGCCACGAACATGCTGTGATGCTTGCCCGCGATCTCGTCGAGCCGGTACCCCATGGCGTTCAGGAAATTGGGGTTCGCCGTGACGATCGTTCCGTCCATCTCGAATTCGATAACGGCCTGCGATTTGTCAAACGCCTCGAGTTTTGCACTAACTTCATGGGATCTGAAGAATGGCATCCTGCGCGCCCTTTCTGGGTGAGACGCCCCTAAATTAGCGGATATCCGTTAACCAAACTCTATCAGCGTGCAGGCTCTCGTATTTTCACGTTTCAGTTGCATACATTTTTACCACTCACCGCCGAAAATTCGAGCAGGCGCGGCCCAGGCGCTGCGGCGACCGGCTCTCGCGCGCTTGCCTCCCAGCCGTCGAGAGAGTGTAATTCTCCGAACGACAAGCTTCCGGAATCGACACGGAAGCGCCCAAAGGGAGCGGAGTGATGCACGGCACAATCAGGCTTGCCAGCGACGAGCGCCAGAAGGCCGCCCGTGAGAAGGCGTATTCCATGCCGCTGTCGGAATTCCATCCCGGCGCGCCGGAATTATTTCGAAGCGATACGCTGTGGCCGTACTTCGAGCGGCTGCGCAAGGAAGAGCCGGTGCATTACTGCACGACCTGTCCGGTCGGCGATTACTGGTCGGTGACGAAGTACAACGACATCATGCATGTCGACACCAACGCGGCGATCTTTTCGTCCGACGTCAAGCTCGGCGGCATCTCTCTGCGCGACGTTACCGAAGACTACAGCTGGCCGAGCTTCATCGCGATGGACGAACCGAAGCATGGTCCGCAGCGCAAGACCGTGCAGCCGATGTTCACGCCGGGGCCGCTCGATCGCATGGCCGTTCTCATTCGCGAGCGCTCGGCGGAAATCCTCGACAACCTGCCACGCAACGAAACCTTCAACTGGGTCGAGCGCGTCTCCATCGAACTCACCACGCAGATGCTGGCCACGCTGTTCGATTTTCCGTGGGAAGACCGCCGCAAGCTGACGCGCTGGTCCGATCTTGCCACCGCGCTGCCGAAAAGCGGCATCTATGAAAGCGAGGAGGCGCGGCTGAAAGAACTCGGCGAATGCGCCGACTATTTCATCGGCCTGTGGAACGAGCGCGTCAATGCACCGCCGAAGGGCGACCTCATCTCGATGATGGCGCACAGCGACGCGACGCGCCACATGAACCGCGATGAATTGCTCGGCAACCTCATCCTGCTGATCGTCGGCGGCAACGACACCACCCGTAACTCGATGACGGGATCGGTGCTCGCGCTGAACGAGAACCCGGACGAATACGACAAGCTGCGCGCCAACCATGCGCTGGTCGAAACCATGGTGCCGGAGGTGATCCGCTGGCAGACGCCGCTGGCTCATATGCGCCGCACGGCGCTGCAGGACACCGAACTCGGCGGCAAGCTGATCAAGAAGGGCGACCGCGTCGTGATGTGGTACGTCTCCGGCAACCGCGACGGCGACGTGATCGAAAATCCCGACAGCTTCATCATCGATCGCGCCCGCCCGCGCACGCATATGTCGTTCGGCTTCGGCATCCATCGCTGCGTCGGCATGCGGCTGGCGGATTTGCAGCTCAAGATCATCTGGGAAGAGATCCTGAAACGCTTCGACAATATCGAAGTCGTGGGCGAGCCGACCCGCATCTATTCGAGCTTCGTGAAGGGTTACGAGACCCTGCCGGTTCGCATTAACACCTGATCCCGAACGCCGGCGGCACACGGCAAGCCGCCATTTCTCACTGATGCAAAATCGGAATGCGGCTGCGCGTCCGAACCGCTGGAACACAGGACGGCGATCTGCCAAACACCCCGCATGACCCATCAAGAACAAGACTTTTCAGACATCCGTGAATCCGTTGCCAAGCTTTGCGCGCAGTTTCCCGGCGAGTACTGGCGCAAGCTCGACCGCGAGATGGCCTATCCGAAGGAATTCGTCCAGGCGCTGATCGACGCCGGCTATCTCTCGGTGCTGATCCCTGAAGAATACGGCGGCTCGGGCCTGAAACTGTCAGCGGCCGCCGCGATCCTCGAGGAAATCCAGCGCGCTGGCTGCAACGGCGGCGCCACCCACGCCCAGATGTACACCATGGGCACACTGCTGCGGCACGGCAGCGAGGAGCAGAAATCCAAATGGCTGCCGCGCATCGCGAGCGGCGAACTGCGCCTGCAGGCCTTCGGCGTGACCGAGCCGACCAGCGGCACCGACACCACCTCGCTCAAGACGTTTGCCAAACGCGACGGCGACCATTACGTCGTCAACGGCCAGAAGATCTGGACCAGCCGCGCCGAGTATTCCGACCTGATGATCCTCCTGGCGCGCACCACGCCGAAGGAACAGGCCGCCAAGCGCACCGACGGACTGTCCGTCTTCATCGTCGACATGCAGCAGGCGAAGAAGGCCGGCGGGCTGACCATCCGGCCAATCCGCACCATGATGAACCACGCGACGACGGAAGTGTTCTTCGACAACATGAAGGTTCCCGCCGAGAATTTGATCGGCGAGGAAGGCAAGGGCTTCCGCTACATCCTGTCCGGCATGAACGCCGAGCGCATCCTGATCGCAGCGGAGTGCGTCGGCGACGCCAAGTGGTTCATCAAGAAGGCCAGCGACTACGCCAGGGAGCGTACGGTGTTCGGCCGTCCGATCGGCCAGAACCAGGGCATCCAGTTTCCGATCGCGAAATCCTACGCCAACATGCGCGCCGCCGAACTGATGGTGCGGGAAGCCACCCGCCTTTATGAAGCGGGCAAGGATTGCGGCGCGGAAGCCAACATGGCCAAGATGCTCGCGGCCGATGCATCGTTCGAGGCGGCCAACGCCTGCATCCAGACCCACGGCGGGTTCGGCTTCGCGGAGGAATACGACATCGAGCGCAAGTTCCGCGAGACACGGCTGTATTCGGTCGCGCCGATCTCCACCAACCTGATCCTGTCGCATCTGTCCGAGCATGTGCTCGGCATGCCGCGCTCTTACTGAGAACATCCATGCTGCCGCTTGAAGGATTAACCGTCGTCGCCGTCGAGCAGGCTGTCGCTGCTCCCTTCTGCACCTCGCGGCTGGCGGACGCCGGGGCGAACGTCATCAAGATCGAACGCCCGGAAGGCGACTTCGCCCGCGACTACGACGCGGCGGCGAAAGGCCAGAGCAGCTATTTCGTCTGGCTCAATCGCGGCAAGAAATCGGTCGTCATCGATCTCGCCACCGACGAGGGACGCAAGGCGCTCGAGACGCTGATCGCCAGCGCCGATGTGCTGGTGCAAAATCTCAAGCCCGGCTCGATGGACAAGCTCGGATTTTCCCGCGAGCGTTTGCTGAATGACTATCCCGCGCTGATCTCCTGCACCATCAGCGGGTACGGCGACGACGGCCCTTATGCCAGCCGCAAGGCCTACGATCTTCTCATTCAGGCGGAGTCCGGACTGTGCTCGGTCACCGGCGGCCCCGAAGCACCCTCGCGGGTCGGCATGTCGATCGTCGACGTCGCGACGGGCGCCGCCGCCCATGCCGCCGTTCTCGAAGCGCTGATCGCGCGCGGGCGGACCGGCAAGGGCCGCGACATCCGCATCTCGATGTTCGACGTGATGGCGGACTGGCTCACGGTGCCGCTGCTGAATGCCGAGAACGGCAATCCGCCGAAGCGCATGGGTCTCGCGCATCCGTCGGTCGCGCCCTACGGCGTCTTTCATTCAAAGGACGGCAACGAAATCCTGATTTCGATTCAGAGCGAACGCGAATGGAAGGTGTTCTGCGCCAAGGTGATCGACATGCCCGACCTGCCGGGCGATCCGCGTTTCGGCAGCATGGTCGAGCGCGTGCGCAACCGAAAACTGACCGACGACACGGTCGCCGCCGCGTTTATCAAACTGACGCGCGATGAACTCCTGAAACGGCTTGCGGATGCCGACATCGCGTTTGCCGAGGTCAACACCATGGAAGGCCTGTCGTCGCATCCGCATCTGCGGCGCATCGACGTCGATTCACCGAATGGCGTGGTGAGCTATCCCGCACCGGCGGCGATCATCGTCGGCGAGACGCGAACTTATGGCGCGATCCCGTCGATCGGCACCCACACCGTCGAGAGCGCATTGCAGGCGAGCAAAAAACCATGACAGCCAAGCCCGACATCGATCACCTGCGCCAGTGGATCGGCCGCACCCAGGAAGCGTCCGACATCATCACCGCGCAACTGGTGAAGGGCCTGCGCGCGACGCTGTTTCTCGACATCGGGACTCCGAAGGAAGGCGACGCCGCCCCGCTCACCACGCACTGGTGTCTCGCGCAGCCGGTCGTGCCCATGAGCGAGATCGGAACTGACGGACACCCCGCGCGCGGCGGCTTCCTGCCGCCGGTGCCGCTGCCGCGCCGGATGTGGGCGGGCGGACAGATCGAATTCATCGATCCGCTGCGCGTCGGCGACACGGTGACGCGCGCCTCGCGCATCTCGGACGTCACGATGAAAACCGGCAGCACGGGCTCGCTGTGTTTCGTCTCGGTGGATCACACCATCACCACGCCGCGCGGCACAGCCATTCGCGAGCGGCACGACATCGTCTACCGCGACCTTGCGCCTGCGGGCGAGGCGAAGCCGGCTGCCGCGCCCGCGCCAACTCCGGCGGGAAAAATCCGCGAAACCCACATGGCCGATCCGGTCCTGCTGTTTCGCTATTCGGCGCTGACCTTCAACGGCCACCGCATTCACTACGACCGCGATTACGTCACCAAGGTCGAAGGCTATCCGGGCCTGATTGTCCACGGCCCGTTGCAGGCGTCGCTGCTGATCGAATTCGCGGCCAAGCAGCGCGGCGGCAAGGCGCCCGCGAAATTCGTCTATCGCGGCGTCAATCCGCTGTTCGACGGCGCGGAATTCAGCGTCAACGGAAACGAGACCGCTACGGGACTCGAGGTCTGGACGGCCAACGCCGCCGGCGCCGCGACCATGAAGGGCACCGCGAGCTGGTGACGGCGCCCTACTTCTTGCCGAACATCTCACGCGTGATGGCCTGAAGTTTGGCCATGCCGCCGATCCAGCGGTCGTAGTTCTCGGTCTTCCTGCGCATGTAGTCGATCACCTGCGGATGCGGCAGGATCAAAAACGTCTCGCGGTCGATGCCGTCCAGCGCGCATTGCGCGACTTCTTCCGGCGTCAGATTTCCATCGTTGGACTGCGGACCCTTCGGCATTCCCCTGATCATGTTCGTTTCCACGCCCTGCGGGCAAAGGATCGAAACACGGATGTTGTGCGCCTTGTGCGAGATCGCGAGATTTTCCGCGAAACCGACGGCAGCGTGCTTGGTGGTCGAGTAGGCAGCACTGCCGACCTGCGACAACAATCCGGCCGCCGAAATGGTGTTGAGAAAGTATCCGCCGCCGCGCGCCCTCATGCGCGGGATTAGGTGCCGCGCCGCATAGACGTGCGCCATGACATGAATCGCCCAGCTTCGCGCCCACGGCTCGTCCGACGTCCCGCCGGCATTTTCCGACATCATGTCAAAGCCGCCGCCAATACCCGCATTCGAGCAGAACAGATCGATGGGGCCGAACTGCTTTTCAGTTTCGTCGATGACGCGGAAAATATCGCTTTCCTTGCCGACATCGCAGGCGAACGACGCGCCGCCGATGGAGTCCGCGACGGTCTTTGCCCGCGCGCCGTCAAGATCGGCAACGACGACCTTGGCCGCGCCCTCGCGATGAAAGATTTCGGCGAGCGCCTGGCCGATGCCATTCGCGCCGCCGGTGACGACAACGACTTTACCTGCAACTTTCATGCAGAGGTTTTAGGCGGGAAGCGCCGGCAGATCAATCAGGCCGCGACCAGAACCATATCGAGAACCGCGGTGTAGTGCAGCGCGGCAGCAAGCAATACGAAGGAATGCCAGATCGCATTCTGAAACCGCAACCGCTCCCACGCATGGAAGATCACGCCGAGGGAATAGATCAGCCCGCCGGCCGCGATGAACCAGAGCGTCGAGGTCGGCAGCGACGACACGAGGCTGTCGTAGGCAATGATGCCGCTCCATCCCATGGCGAGATAGAGCCCGACCGAGAGACGATCGAACCGGCCGGGGAGAAAGATCTTGAGCGCGATGCCTGCCGCCGCGACCGACCAGACGCCGACCAGCAACGCCGTCGCCATGAAGCGATCGTTCATCTGCGCGAGGAACGGGGTGTAGGTCGCCGCGATTAGAATATAGATCGCCGAGTGATCGAACCGCCGCAGCACCCATTTCACCGGCGAGACCGGCCACAGATTGTAGGTCGCGGACAGGCCGAGCATGGCGAGCAAACCGGCGACATAGACCGAAACCGAGACGATTTCCTTTGCCGAGGCATACATGGCCGCGAGGACGACAAGCGCCGTTGCGGCGATCAATCCCAACGCGATGCCGAGAACATGAACCACGCCGTCCGCGATCAGCTCCGCGCGATCGTAATCCCAGCGGACCACGCCGCCGCCGGCGACGCGGGCATGAGAGCTGAGTTGCTTCAATCTGAAGATCGTCCGGGCCAATTGATGTACCTCACCGTCGAGCAGAAAGGATATTCCGGCGACGGTCAATGAACTGGCGAAACGGACCGATCAAGATTCATGTGCTTTTGAAACTTGATTTCCGCCGCATAAATCTCCAGCTTCACAAAACTGTCGCAAGGTCTGTTCTTTTCTCTCGTATTCCTCTGTCCGATAAAGTCTTGATCGAATTATGGCACCCAGCTTTTCGGACATCGTCGAGGAAACGCGCCTTTCGATCCAGTCGCTGATCGAATACGGCGAAAGCCTGTTCAATCCCACCGTGCGGCTCGGCGTCACAGGGCTGTCGCGCGCGGGCAAGACCGTCTTCATCACAGCGCTGGTGCATGGGCTGCTGCGCGGCGGCCGGTTTCCGGTGTTCGAGTCGCTGGCGACGGGACGCATCGCCCGCGCCCGCCTCGAGCCGCAGCCGCACGACGCCGTGCCGCGCTTTGCCTATGAGAGCCACGTCCGCACCCTGATCGAAGACCGGCGCTGGCCGAGTTCGACCGTGGACATCAGCGAGTTGCGCCTTGTCATCGAATACCAGCGCCAGAACAGCGCGACGCGCACCCTGACGCTCGACCTCGTGGACTATCCCGGCGAATGGCTGCTCGATCTGCCGCTGCTGAACAAAAGCTACGAGCAATGGTCGGCGGAAAGTCTCGCGCTGTCGCGGCGTGAACCTCGCGCGCGTCTGGCGGCGCAGTGGCACGCCCATCTCGCCACGCTTGAACCGAAAGAACGGGAGGACGAACAGGCGACGCTGACCGCAGCGAAACTGTTCACGGACTATCTGCGCGCCTGCCGCGACGAGCGTTTCGCCATGAGCCTGCTGCCGCCCGGCCGCTTCCTGATGCCGGGCAATCTCGCGGGATCGCCCGCGCTGACGTTCGCCCCGCTGGACGTGCCGCAGGACGGCACCGCGCCCGACGGTTCGCTGTGGGCGATGATGCGGCGGCGTTATGAAGCCTACAAGGATGTCGTGGTGCGGCCATTCTTCCGCGATCACTTCACCCGGCTGGACCGGCAGATCGTGCTGGTCGACGCGCTGGCGGCCTTCAACGCGGGACCGGAAGCGCTGCAGGATCTCGAAGGCGCGCTGTCCGGCATTCTCGATTGCTTCAACATCGGCCGCAGCACGATTCTCAACACGTTGTTCCGGCCCCGCATTGATAAAATTCTTTTCGCCGCGACCAAGGCCGACCATCTGCACCGCTCCAGCCATGACCGGCTGGAGGCGATCCTGAAGCGCATGGTGGAGCGCGCCGCCGCGCGCGCCGAGTTCGCGGGCGCATCGGTCGATGTGGTGGCGCTCGCCGCCGTGCGCGCGACCCGCGAAGCGATGGTGCAGCAGGGGCGCGAGAAGCTGCCCTCGATCCTCGGCACGCCGGAGGAAGGCGAGATGTCCGGCGACGAGGTGTTCGACGGCGAGACGGAGGCCGCAACCTTTCCCGGTGACCTTCCCGCCAGGCTCGACGACCTGTTCAGCGGCGATGGCGCGTTTCGCGGCCTGAGCAACAGCGCATCCGACCAGACGGATTTCCGGTTTCTGCGATTCCGGCCGCCCTTGCTCGACCGTACAGGTGGCGAAGAGCCCGCGCTGCCCCATATCCGCCTCGACCGTGCGCTTCAGTTTCTGATCGGAGACAAGCTGCAATGAGCGACAAGCCGCATCACCGCAAGCCGGCCGCGTTCAAGCTCGACGATCCCCGCGTCATCCTGATGGACGCCGAGGACGAACTGTCGCGTCCCTCACGCGGCAAGGTTCACATCACGCCGGAATCCGATCCCGCCCAGTTGCCCGTCGTCATCGATGAGCCGGTTGTCCCGGTCCGAAGGGGCTTCGGCTGGGGCGGCGTGTTCTGGACCGCGCTCGGCGGGCTGGTGGCGCTCGCGCTCGGCCTCGGCATTTCCAATCTGGTCGAGGACCTGTTCAACCGCAGCGCCAGCCTCGGCTATATCGGCCTTGTCTTTGCAATCTTCGCCGTGCTGGCGCTGGTGGTGATCATCGCGCGCGAAGCGCTGAGCCTCGCCCGGCTGGAAACCATCGAGAAGCTGCACGCGCGCGCCAACGCTGTTCTTCTCAGCGACGACCGCAAGGAAAGCGACGCCATCGTCCGCGATCTGCTCAAGGTGGCCCACGACAATCCACGGCTCGCCCGCGCCCGCGCGGCGCTGGAGGAACACGGCCGCGACATCATCGACGGCGCGGACATGGTGCGGCTTGCCGAGCGCGAACTGATGACGCCGCTCGATCAGGAAGCGCGGCGGCTGATCTCAAGCGCGGCGCAGCGCGTCTCGCTGGTCACCGCCGTCAGCCCCGGCGTGGTCATCGACATGCTGTTCGTGTTCGCGGCGGCGCTGCGTCTGGTGCGGCAGCTGGCGCGGCTCTATGGCGGACGGCCCGGCACTCTGGGCATGATCCGGCTGATGCGTCATGTGATCGCGCATCTCGCGCTCACCGGCGGCATGGCCGCCAGCGACAACCTGATCCAGCAGATGCTCGGCCACGGCATCACCGCGAAACTGTCGGCCAAGCTCGGCGAAGGGCTGCTCAACGGATTGCTCACCGCGCGGCTGGGCCTCGCCGCCGTGGACGTGACGCGGCCGCTGCCGTTCGCGGCGCTGCCGCGCCCGGCGCTGTCCGATCTGGTCAAGGACCTGCTGCGCCGCGCGGGCGACGGCGACGCCAAGTCCTGAGCGGCTTCAAGTCCCGAGCGGCTTCGCCTGGGCAAAACCCGAGGTTTTTCAGGGCCTAGCGGTATCCGTGAACCTGTTCTGCGGGCCGCGCGACCAATTTGCGATGGATGGATTTGACCCAACCCGCGCCGATGGCGCGCTACGCAGGAGAAGACCCATGTTTCGCAAATTCGCTCTCGCACTTGCCGCCACCGCTGCGCTTGGCGCAGCCGCCCTCGCTCCCACCGCGGCGTCCGCCGGCGGCTGGCATGGCCATCACTGGGGCCACGGCTGGGGTCATAGCTATGGCTACGGTTTCAGCCCGGTGATCGTAAGCGGCGGCTATGCCGACGACGATTGCTACCAGACGCGGCGCGTCCGCACCGCGCGCGGCATCCGCTACCGCACCGTGAACGTCTGCTACTGATCTCGGGCGAAGCCTTAAATCGAAAATCCCGGCTGCATCACGCGGTCGGGATTTTTCTTTGACTCAGTTCAGCAGCCGCCATTTGTAAAACGGCGAGTCCGGCGGCGGCGACAACTCCGGCGTCCATCCCCTCACCGTCTTGAACGCGAACGGCTCGATCACCGCGCCGCGCCACGTGCGATTGGCCTGCCCCACTTGCTGCAACCTGGCGGGCGTGCCGGTCTCGATCACATTGCCGTCGTTGGGCGCGCTGTCCACGTAAAGCCCGACGCCGGATCGCATGGCGGCGCTCGCCATGTCCCTGAAGCCGATGAAGCGGCTGCGCTCATTCACCTGCACCACAGGGATGCTGTCCTTGAGATGCCAGCGCAGCTCCGCGTATATCCGGTAATCCAGCGTCGCGATCCATGTCGCGCCGGTCTCTGCCGCCACCGCCTTCGCGCGCGCGGCGATCTCGCCGTAGCCCGCTTCCTTCGCGACCGGATCCTTGGTCGGCGCGAATGCAAAGTTGCTGACGGCGTAGTAATAGAAAATCGCGACGTTCAGCACGACGCCGAGCGCGACCGCCGCCACGGCCCACGATTCAGCCGTGCGGGTGATCCAGCCTGCGCGCGGTTCTTTCCGTATCTCGGCAAGATTGATCGCCGCCGCCGTAAAGGCGAACGGCCAGATCAGCAGCGGCCAGGTGTCGCCGATCCGCAGCGACAGCGACTTCCACAGGAAGTACGCGAACGGCGCAAGCGCACAGGTCGAGACGAGAATGGACGCCGGACTCTGCTGCCGATAGCCGCGCCACGCCAGCATCAGGGAGCCGGCGAGCGCCACCGGAAACAGGATCGGACCGACAAGGGCCAGTTGCAGCCCGAGAAAATCGACGACAGTTCGCGCCGAGATGCCATGATCCGCGCCGACGCGAATGAACTGAAAGCGGAACGACGCCCAGTCATGCTGCCAATTCCAGATCAGCACCGGCGAAAACACCAGCAGCGCAATCGCCATCGACACCCACGGCCAGGGACTGCGCAGCCATCGCGCGCGCCATGGCGGCACCAGCACGAACGCCACGATGGCCGGCACCAGAAACACCGCGGTGTACTTCGATAGCAGCGCCAGCCCGCCGAACAGCCCGGCGGCCAGCCACCAGCGGCCATTATTGTTTTCAGTGAGACGCACCAGCGACCAGACCATCGCGAGTGAGAACATAATCAGCGCGGCGTCGGGAAGGATTCGCGACGCGAACAAGCCATACTCAGGGGCTGCGAACGGCATCAGCACCGCGAGGACGACGGCGCGGCGGTCGCGCGTCAGCCGCCAGACGATGTCGGCAAGGATCGCCACGCCGATCCACATCGCAAGCAGCACGCCGAACCGCGCGCCGAAACTGGTGTCGCCGAAGATCGCCGTGCCGAAACGCACCAGCCACGCGACCATCGGCGGATGATCGAGATAGGACAGCACGCTTTCTTTCGAGAACGTCCAGTAATACGCCTCGTCCGTGCGCAGATCGGTGATCGCGGCATAGACCACCTGCAATGTCACGATCACGGCAATCGCCGCCGCCGCGACAAGCCTTGCACGCGGCGTCAAGGATTCCGGTTCTGCCGTGCTGGCCGTGTTCGCCTTCCCCATGCGGTTAGCTTTTCCGCGACCGCGCCGGTGAAGTCAAACCGCCCCCTCCTCGTCCGGCACGATGGCCCGATGGGTCGCCCATGGCGTCCAGCCGAAGTCTCGTTTAGGATTTTTCCGGCGCATCCCGGACCACCGGATGCGGCGGCATATTCAGTTTTTTCAATGTCCCGGAAGATTTGGCGCATGGCAGAGACCGTTTCATCCGTCAGCCGGGTCATGCGCGGAATTGGAATTCGTCAGGTGCGGCTTGCGACCGGCTTTGTGCTGTTCGCCTATCTCATCAGCCACTTTGCCAATCATGCGCTCGGCAACATCTCGCTCAGCGCGATGGACGCCATGCTCACCTACCACATGCTGTTCTGGCAAAGCTGGCCGGTGCTGATCGTCTTCTACGCCGCCGTGCTGATCCATCTCAGCCTCGGAATCTGGGCGCTCTATGCGCGCCGGCAGTTTCGCTGGACCGGCATCGAGGCCACGCAGCTGGTGTTCGGTCTTGCTATTCCGGTTTTCGTCATCGGACATCTGGTCGGCGTGCGCGTCGCCGCGCCGCTGTTCGGCCACGAGAAGGATTACCCGCAGGTCCTGTTCGCCTACTGGGTGTTCCGGCCGCATCTCAAGTGGATGATGGCCGCCGTGCTGGTGGTGTCCTGGGTGCACGGCTGCATCGGAATTTATTTCTGGGTCCGCACCAAACCGTACTTCAGGAAAATATCGTCGCTGCTGCTCGCGCTCGCGGTGATCCTGCCGACGCTGTCCCTGCTCGGATTGTATCAGGCCGGCCGGACGGTCGCGCGGGCCAGCGCTGCGCCGGAATGGCGGGCGGAGAACCTGTCCCGTGACAAGGTCGGGACCAGCGCGGATCAGGCCGCGATCGAGACCATCAGTTCCACCGCGCTTTTTGGATACTTCGGCCTGATCGGCCTGACCCTGGGGGCGCGCGGTATCCGGGCGCTGCTGGAGCGGCGGCGCGGCCTCATCAAATTGTCCTACGGCAACGGCAAGACCATCCGCATGCCGATCGGCCTCAGCGTGCTGGAGGCGAGCACGCGCTTCAATATCCCGCATTCGAGCGTTTGCGGCGGCCGGGCGCGCTGCTCGACCTGCCGCATCCGGATCATCGGGGATTGCAGCGCATTGCCCGTGCCGTCGAACCGCGAGACCTTCGTGCTGGAGCGCGTCGGCACCGGTGGCGATCCCGCGATCCGCCTTGCCTGCCAGCTGCGGCCCAAGACCGACGTTTCATTCTTCCAGATATTCCCGCCACATACGAGCGTGTCGGCGGCTTCGAACATGGCGCCGGTCCATCCCGGCAAGGAGCGCTATCTCGTCAGCATGTTCGTGGATATGCGCGGGTCGACCAAGCTCGCCGAACAACTGCTGCCGTTCGATACCGTCTTCATCATCAATCGCTTTCTTACCGCGGTGTCGCAGGCCGTCGTCGAATGCGGCGGCCAGCCGAACCAGTTTGTCGGCGACGGCCAGCTGGCGCTGTTCGGGCTTTCCGCCAGCCCGCAAACCGCCTGCCGGCAGGCCATCGAAGCCGCATCCCGGATCGCGGTCCATGTCGATGCGCTGAACGAATTTCTCGGCGACGATGTGCCGGAACCGCTGCGCTTCGGGGTCGGGATTCACGGCGGGGAAGTCATCATCGGCGACATCGGCTCGCAGGAGCACACGGTTTTCACCGCGCTCGGCGATTCCGTGAACGTCGCGGCACGCTTGCAGGACATGACCAAGGCCCTGTCCTGCGAGGTGGTGCTGTCGCAGGATGTCCTGAAAACGGCCAACGTTTCCGCCGGCGGTCTGCCCCATGTGGAGGTGCCAATCCGAGGCCGGATCGAACCGCTGATCGTCCATACGGTCACGAAGGCTGCAATGTTGTCCGCCCTCGTCGCCGATTTCGCAGTTGCAGCAGTGAAAAAAACGGCGGATTCGCGCAAAGTTTGAGCGAAAGGGCCGGTGCGGCAGGGCGTCCGCCATTTTCACTATCAAGAAACGCGCTTCCCGCGTATTCTGCACGCTGTTGGACACGCCACCCGCGGGGTTCGACACTTTGTTATCGGTCTTACCCTCTGGAGACGACGGAATGGCTAAAGGTACTGTGAAGTGGTTCAACCCCACCAAGGGCTACGGCTTTATTCAGCCCAGCAATGGCGGCAAGGACGTGTTCGTTCATATCTCGGCAGTTGAGAAGGCGGGACTTTCTTCGCTCAATGAAGGACAGTCGGTCGAGTACGAAGAAGTCGCAAACCGCGGCAAGACCTCCGCGGAAAATCTCAAGGTTTGATAGGGAGGTCCGGTTCAGAACGCTGGATCGGACCTTTGCTTATTCTGCGATGCGCGCGCCGGGTACAGAACCCGGCTCATGACTCGGCTCTCTTAGCCCCACGGGCCGCGCTGTCCACCCCAGGGACCGCGCGCTCCACGCGCAGGGCCCGCCGGCGCGGCAGCCGTTCCGCCCCGAGCGCCAATCTCTCCCGCAAGACGCTGCAATTCCCGCACACGGTTCTCGGTCGAAGGGTGGGTCGAGAACAGATTGTCCATGCCCATGCCGGACAGCGGATTGATGATGAACATATGCGCCGTGGCGGGACTGCGCTCCGCATCCATGTTCGGGATCTGATGCGCCGCGTTATCGATCTTGACCAGAGCGGACGCGAGCCACATCGGCTGCCCGCAAATGCGCGCGCCCAGATCATCGGCTGAATATTCGCGCGTCCGGCTGATCGCCATCTGCACGATGGTCGCCGACAGCGGCGCAAGGATCATCATCGCCAGCGAGCCGACGATGCCCGGACCACCGTTGCCCCGGTTGCCGCCGAAGAACATGCCGAACTGCGCGATCATCGAGATCGCGCCCGCGATGGTCGCGGTGATGGTCATGATCAGGGTGTCGTGATTCTTGATATGCGCGAGTTCGTGCGCAATCACGCCGGCGAGTTCCTCGCGGCTCAGCGATTGCAGAAGTCCCGTCGTCGCCGCCACCGCGGCATGCTGGGGATCGCGCCCGGTCGCAAACGCGTTCGGCTGCGGATTGTCCATCAGGTAGACCTTCGGCATCGGCAGCTGTGCGCGGCCCGCAAGCTCGGCCACCAGCCGCACGAAATCCGGTGCGGTGCGCTCATCGACCTCCTGCGCGCCGTGCATCGACAGCACCATGCGATCGGAATTCCAGTAGGCGAACAGGTTCGTGCCGGCCGCGACGATCAGCGCAATCAACGCACCGCCCGCTCCGCCGATCAAGTAACCGACGCCCATGAACAGGGCCGTCAGACCGGCGAGCAGAACCGCCGTCTTGAAATAACTCATCCCCGCCTCCTGATGCGCGTTTGGTTCGTGACTATCATCCTTCCTAAATGGTGAGACTCACTGGCCTATTTCAAGATCGCCGCGCCTGCGGCGCCAAGCCGCGCTGGCGATGCCGCTCGCGCCGGAACCCGCCGCCCGTGCGCGTCCGCCCCGTTCATTGCGCGTCCGCGCATGGGAGGGCTGCCCGGACGGGGCCAGTATCCGTTTTGATATATGATGATCGTCATATAAAAAGCGTGCAAAGAGGATTTCCAAATGACGATCCAGAACATCGGCGACAGCGGCAGCGCGACCGCACTCCAGGCGCGATCATCCATGTCCGCGCGGATCATTGTCCTTGCGGCGCTTGCCGCCGTCGGATCGTTCGCGACGAACATCCTGCTGCCGTCCCTGCCCTCGATGGCGAAGGACCTGAACGTCTCGACCGCGGCGGTCTCGTCGACCATCAGCGTTTATCTTGCAGTGTTCGCCGTCGGCCAGTTGGTCGTCGGCCCGCTGTCCGACCGCTTCGGACGCTGGAAGCCCGTGATGTTCGGACTTGGCATCTTCGTGCTGGGCAGCGTGTGGTGCGAATTCTCCACCACCCTGCCGATGATGCTGGTCGGCCGGACCATTCAGGCGCTGGGCGCCTGCGCCGCGTCGGTGCTGTCGCGCGCCATTGCCCGCGATCTGTTGAGCGGCGAAGACCTGACCCGCGCGCTGGCCTTCATCATGGTCGCGATGTCAGCGGCTCCCGGTTTCTCGCCGCTGATCGGCGGGCTGCTCGATGCAACATCCGGATGGCGTTCTGAATTCTTCGTGGTCGGCCTGTTCGGCGCGATCGTCGCGGCGTCCTATTACAAATATGTCGGGGAAACCCACCGCGCCGACGGCAACGTGTCGATCCAGCCGGCGTCCATCGCGCGCGGCTACTGGGGATTGATCACCGACCTGCGCTTCATCGCGCCGGCCGGAACCATCGGGCTCTTTATGGGCGCGATCTTCGCGATGTTTTCGGTGTCGCCGCGCATCCTGATCGACGGACTGGGTTTCTCGCCGATCCAGGTCGGGTTGTTCTTCGCGACAACGGTATTCGCGGTCTTCGCCTCAGGAATGGCGGCGCCGCGCATCGCGGTCCGGCTCGGACATGCCCGCGCGACCATCATCGGGCTTGGCATCGCGGCGCTCGGCGGCATCGTGCTGCTGCTGGCGCACTGGGCCGATCATTCGATCTGGAGCTATTTCATCCCGGTCATGATCTTTCTGACCGGATTCGGGATGGTAAGCCCGCTGGTCACGGCGACGGCCCTGCAGCCGTTCGGCGACAGGGCGGGTCTCGCGTCGGCGCTGCTGGGGTTCCTTCAGATGGCGGGAGCCGCCATCGGCGTCGTGCTGACGGCTTCGATCGCGAGCGCGACACTTGCCATCGGTGTCGTACAGGCCGCGCTAACCATGCTGGGATTGATTTTGTATCTGGCCGGGCAGAGGCGCGCGGTTCCCGCGCGCTAGGCTCTCTTTAACAGGACGCGCCCCACCCCTTGGGGAACGGGATCATCGGCCACGCGCCGGACGTGGAACCGGAACAATCCGCTGGGTTGTCGCCGGGCTCGAGCACACCGCCGCAAAACGGGCAGTTATTGTCGTTCGCCGGACGCGGCTCCTGACCCACGACATCAGTGACGTCGTGAGCGAAAAAGTTAACCACACGGAGGCGCGGGCTCAGTCGATATGCAGGCATGCTCATTCCTCTTCATCAGAGGCTGCATCATGCCAGCGAGATCATGCTGGTCCGTTCAAGTGAACGCTCAAATTTTAGCATTCAAACCGCGTTAAACATCGCGGATTTCCGGCGCTTTTCGAGCAAACCGGGCGCCGGCCCGCTGAAGAAGCGCGTCGAAACAAAAGGCTCCGCGATGTCAGCGCGCGACGATCAGTCCGCGGCTGGTGACGACCACCCAGCGGCCGTCCTGTTTGCGGATCGCATCGACCCGTCCGACACCCGGCAGCGGATCGCCGGGAATCACGTCGAAGATTCCTGCACGACCGACCACCGTCGCCGTGCCATCGAACACTTCACGCAACGCCCAGCCTTCGACAACCGGAAGCCGGCTGGGCTGTGCTGCGGCGGGCTTGATCGAGCCGGTGGTTTCCGGCGCCGGAGTTGCCGCCGCCACCGGTGCGGGTGCGCGCAGCTTTTCTACAGCGTCGCTCAGCTTCGCCAGTTTCGCGGCAGGCTCGGCCTGAGCCTTTTCGACACGATCGATGCGTTCCGCGAGTTTCGCGGATTGCGCGGCGTTGCCCGTCTTGAGCGCGGCGATATCGGCGTTGATCTTCGCGATGGCGCTGTCGACCGTCCGCGCGTGTTCGGCGGCGGCGGTGGAAGCCGAGGCCGCGACAGCCGCCGTCTGATCATTCTTCAAGTAGTGTCCCGCGCCAACCGTCGCGAGCGAGCCGCCAATCGCGCCGACCGCAGCGGCGATGGCGACGATGGCCGCCATCGACAGGCGGCGGCTTGCGACAGGTTCGGACGCGGCGGCGTTGGCTGCCTGCTCATGCGTGGCTTCATCGCGGAAGGCATAGTCTTCCCACGAGGTGTGCGGCGTCAGGCGCTGCAGGGTGATTTCCTTGGACGGCTGCTTCGCGACCGCGGTGCGAGCGCCGTCTTCAGGTGCTTTCACTTCATGAACCACGTTGCCGGATTCAGGCACCACCGACGCTTCATCGTGATGGCCCGAAGCCTTGTCACCGGTGTCTTTGATCTCGCCGTCGGCGTTGTGGTCGGTCATGAGCGCGAACTCCGAATGGGTTTACTATTTGGTAACCACGAATTGGTTGAAAATTCGTTACCAGGACGGAGCGCCAATCCAACTGAGAGATCGCATCGATTGAACTCACGTCGGCTCGCGCAGCCGTCCGTGAGTTTTGTATCGACTACAAAATGAACCCAGTATTTATGAAGTTCGACTTGTGGTCGCGCACGATGTCGTCGAGCAGCCGCTTGGAGTCTTCGGTCTGCTTCGCCGCGATCATCGAGCGGATCGAGAACGAGCGCAGCGCATCGGTGACCGACAGCGTGCCCTCCGCCGAATCCTTCCGGCCGGTGAAAGGGAAAACGTCCGGCCCGCGCTGGCACTGGCAATTGATGTTCACCCGGCAGACCTGATTGACCAACGGGTCGACCAGCCGTCCGATGGTTTCCGGATCCTGACTGAAGATCGAGACCTGCTGGCCATGTTCTGACGTGATGACGTAGTCGAGCGCGGTGTCGACATCGTCGAACGCCATCACCGGCACGATCGGCCCGAACTGCTCTTCCCGATACAGCAACATGCCTTCCTTCACCGGGTAAACCACGGCCGGATAGAACAGCGTGCCCTCGCTGACGCCGCCGCCTTCGTTGATGACCTTGGCGCCCTTGTCTTTTGCATCCGCGACCAGCCGCGTCATGTGCTCGACCTTGCCGAGTTCGGGCAACGGCGTCAGCGTAACGCCCTTCTCCCATGGCATCCCCGCTTTCAGCTTGCCAAACTCCTCGGTGAACCGCGCCAGAAATTTATCAACGATCGAGCGATGCACGATCAGCATCTTGAGCGCCGTGCAGCGCTGGCCGTTGAAGGACAATGAGCCGAGCAGGCATTCCTTCACCGCGAGTTCGACGTCGGCGTCCGGCAGCACGATGGCGGCATTCTTGGCGTCGAGCCCGAGAATGGCGCGCAGCCGGTTGACCTTCGGATGCATCTTCTTGAGATGGTCGGCAACCCGGCTGGAGCCGATCAGCGTCAGCACATTAACCTTGCCGGATTCCAGCAGCATCGGCACCACCTCGGAGCCCTTGCCGTAGACCGTGTTGATGACGCCCTTCGGAAACGCGCTGCGGAACGCTTCGAGCAGCGGCTGAAACAGCAGCACGCCGAACTTCGGCGGCTTGAACACCATGGTGTTGCCCATGATGAGCGCCGGGATCAGCGTCGCGAAGGTTTCATTGAGCGGGTAGTTGTACGGCCCCATGCACAGCACCACGCCGAGCGGCGTGCGGCGGATTTGCCCGATGGTGCCTTCCACGACCGTGAAGCGGGAGTTGTCGTTGTCGAGGCGCTTCAGCGCTTCGATGGTCGCCTTGATGTATTCGACGGTGCGGTCGAATTCCTTCTGCGAGTCCGGCAGCGTCTTGCCGATCTCCCACATGATGAGATTTACGATCTGCTCGCGTCGCGCCACCATCTGCCGGGTGAAATCCTGCATGCAGTCGATGCGTTGCGCGACCGTCATGGTCGGCCATTCGCCGCGCCCGTTGTCGTAGGCCGCGACCGCGGCATCGAGCGCGATCTTCGCGTCCGGTATGCCGCCGACGGGATGGCTGCCAAGCTCCACCTGCTGCAGCGAGCCATCGGACTTGCGCACGCAGATCGCCGAACGCACCGTCTCCACCGGCCCGGTCCACTTCTCCAGCACGCCGTTCACCAGCGTGTCGCGCTGATGAATCGGCGGCGGCAAACCGCATTCCTTGAGCTGGCTCTCTTCTGGGAAAAGACTTTTCAACTGCTGCGACGTGAGCATCATGTCCTCATCGATTGCGCGTGTCCGCAGGGTCGTGCCCGGGGAAAATTGCGGACATGGACAGGGCGGAGGGACCGGCGGGAGTAACGGGCCAGTCCTTGTGGGGCCAGTCTAGTTTGACTGCCGATTGAGTCGAAATGATATTGTGCAGTCATATTTTTTATGACGTGCCGCGCAAATGGGCGTCATCGTGAGGAGCGCAAGCGATGCTCACGGAATTTTTCCCGCGCGCGGCAATTTGATCGCCGCGCGCGGGAACCGTCAGCTTCTCATCAAGCTCGGTAGATCCGCTTGAACTGCCGTTCCGCTCCGGCCATCGCGCCCTTGATGTCCTCACGGCCGGTGCAGTAGTTCGCGAACATATCGACCACGACGAAATCCGAGATGGCGGCCGCGGCGCTCTCGTTCAACGTGCCGATGCCCGCGGGCGTCGACGCCAGCTTGGCGACATCGCGATACGGCGTGTTCTTCGGATCGGCGGTCCAGATCGGATTCTTGTCGTAAGCCAGCAGGAAGTGCGACAGGTATCCGCCCGCTGCCTCGATCCACGGGTTGAATTGCGGTCCTTCCATCAGGAAGGCCGTGAACGCCTTGCAGGCCTGCGGATATTTGGTGAACTTGAAAATCAGGATCGGGAAGCCGAGATGCTGCTCCCGGAGCTGGCCGCTGATCCCGACCGGCAGATGCGCGTGATCCATGTCCGCTGCGATGGCGGGATTTTCCTTTTTCGCGGCGACATAAATCGAGATGCCATTGGTCGTGAGATGAAGCTGGTTGGCCAGAAACGCCTTGTTGTTGGAACTGTCGTTCCATGATGCCGTGCCGGGAATGAAATTCACGTACAGCGACTTGACGTATTCCAGCGCCTTCGCCGTCTCCGGCGAGTTGATGATGACCTTGTTGTTCTTGTCGACGGTGTAGGCGTTGTGCGCCCACAGCGACCATGCGAGCCATCCGTTGGCATCGCCCGTCGCGTGCCCGAGCGCCATGCCCGCAGGCGTGCCGTTCTTGTTCAGGCCCGCGATGAGATCGCGGAAGCCGCCAAGGTCCTTCGGGAATTCCTTGTGGCCGGCTTTCTGCATGGCGCCGATACGATAGTTCACAAGGCCGCCGCTCGCGGCCACCGGAATGCCGAGCCACTTGTTGCCGCGCTTGCCGTAAGCCTCGCCCGAAGCCGCCCAGCCGCCGTATTTCTTGCCGAGATATTCGGCGACGTCGGTGACGTCGGTGCACTTCTCGGGGAACAGATGCGGCAGCGAATACAGACCCCACACCATGTCGAGGCCCTGCCCGGTATTGGCGGCGACCGATGCTTTCGGCTGAATGTCGTCGAACGATTCATTGGAGATGTTGACCTTAACGCCGGTGGCCTTCTGGAAGGCGTCGACGATCTTCATGAAGGCGACGTCCTCGGCCTCCACAAAGCGTTTCCATCGCAGCATGTTGATGGTGGCGCCGGGCTCCGGCTTCCATTGGGCGGTCTGCGCCCAGGCCTTGGCGTAGCCGAGCATCTGGTCGGCCGACATGGTCGCAGCCGCAGCCAGCGTGGCGGCGCTTCCTTTGAGCAGAGATCGGCGATCCGGTGTGAAATCGGTCATAAGCGTCTCCTCCCTATGGATCGGCCGTTGATCGGCCAATCATTTTCAGATGATCGTTTGCGTGATTGAGCTTCCTTCTTGAATGGGCCTGACATGCCGTGCCCCAGCGCGGCGATGTAATCATCTGGCTGCGAGGCGATCAATGCACGCTGCGTGAGAGTGCAGAGCAATAATCGGGTTGATATTGTGAAGAGACACAAAAGCGCCCGTGTAACGATCTTTGGGCGTTATGATGCTCGACCGATAACTTTCTTCATTCTTAAATCCTGGAAAATTGCTGAGGCTGTTTGCGATGCGTTTGCTCCGTTGCCCACAAAGAGCTTGCCGCCGGCGCTAACCTGCCCCGATCCAACCCAAAGATTGCGAGCAGTAGTAACCTCGATCAGCCGCGCATTGAACGTCGTCTGCCGGCTATGCCTGATGATCGGTGTGGCCGTGCCCGTCATCGTCCCGGACGAATTTCCCGAGAGCGACGCGTTCGCAATGTTTCCACTTCGTGTAATCGTGCCGCTTGCGTCAGACGTCCCAGAGTACTGGCCCTGAAAAAAAGTACCGGCATATTCTTTCAACACGCCAGTGTCCCCGACGTTAACAATCAGAACAGCGTCGATTCCGCTCTCGTTGAGAATTTTTCGGATGTCCGCGTCGTTGTAAGTGCGGGTCGGCGGCAACAGCGAATAAGCGTCCTCGGATGAAACACCGTTTTTGCCGGCTTCCTCCGCGATACTGGTTTGCAGACTTGGTGCCAACGCGATGGGCGCAACCACATAAGTAACGATGCGCTGTACGGGTCGAGCGGGTAAATCGCGATCCGCATATCCCTGCATCGATGTGGTGATACAGCCAGACAAAATAAGCCCAGCCAGGCCGAGTAACGCAAGCCCACTCTTATTCATTACCGCCCCCAAGCAACGGGATTGTAGGTCGCGGAACCGTGGCGTCAAACGTTAAACGACGGTTTCGGGCGGTGGATGAGCTAGCTTACTTCAGAAAGAATCTCAGAAAAAGCTGCCTCAGCGAGAGCAATAAAAACCGCTATTCGGCCCGAGCTAAATCCGCCGGCTTGATAAGCATTGAGAACCAGCTTCAGCCGACGCTGCACCAATACATTTGCGCCGTCGGCTGCGAACGACGCAGTGCCCTCGCAGTAAGCGCGATGACGGCCGATCGTGGCATTTCGACCAACCAATCTAAAGTGGTGGAGTTTGGAGAAAGCCTGATTGGTGAAGCCGAGCGCTTCGAGCTTGTCGAGTAATTCGATCGTCTCGCTCGGGTCCATTTTTGTGCCAGATCAGTTCGCGAGAGCTGAAAAATAGCTGTTGGAGAATAGTGTAAAGACGCGATAGCGCTTCAATTCAGAATAGCATGCAAGTCTTTGAAATCACTGGCGCTCCCTAGGGGAATCGAACCCCTGTTTCAGCCTTGAGAGGGCCGCGTCCTAACCGCTAGACGAAGGGAGCAAGCGCGGGGAAGGGAATAACCTCGAAACGGCGCACCTGCAAGGCTTGAGAGCCTGCGAAATCCAACTATGCGCTCGCTTCGCGGCGCGATCCGCCACCGACGCGCGAGCGAATGGAACGCCGGCCAGCGCGCGCGTCGCGAACGCTTAAGGCTCGTTGGCGAATTTGAGCCGCCCCACCGGCTTCAGGGTCTTGGCGTCAAAGGTGCGGATTTCGGTCGCGCCGCCGATCTCGACGGTCACCGCGAGCCGGTCGCCCAAGGCCGCCGTGGAGACAATCCGCGCGCCTTTCGGCAGGGTGGCCGTCACATCGGTCACCTGAACGCTTCCCTCTGCGCGGAAAAGGCGGTAGCCGATGGCCACCAGCAAGGCTCCCACGCCAATCGCCGTGGTCAGGCCTGCGATCAACATCATCCTGCGCACCCGCGCGATCAGCGCGGCCTGCTCGGGTGTCGGATCGGGCACAACAGTTTCAGGCGTAACAGTTTCAGACATGCAAGACTCTTCCGATCAGGACGAAAACGAACGCGACGAGACTTCCGGTCTCCACACCGTCACGGTCGAGGGCGATGAAGGATCGCAACGGCTGGACCGCGTGCTGGCCGTGCGCAGTCCCGGCCTGTCGCGTTCGCGCCTGAAGGCGTTGATCCTCGCGGGCCAGGTCAGCATTGGCCAAGACAACCCTCGCCCGGTTCACGACCCCGCTTATCATGTCAAAGCGGGCGATACGATCACAATCGACGTGCCGCCGGCCATCGCGGCCGAGCCCGAAGGCGAGGACATTCCGCTCAATATCGTGTTCGAGGACGACGACATCATCGTCATCGACAAGCCGAAGAACCTCGTGGTGCATCCGGCGGCGGGGCATGAGACCGGCACGCTGGTCAACGCGCTGATCGCTCACTGCGGCGCAAGCCTTTCCGGCATCGGCGGCGTGCGCCGCCCCGGCATCGTTCACCGGCTCGACAAGGACACCACCGGCCTGATGGTGGTCGCCAAGAACGACCGCGCCCATCAGTCGCTTTCGGCGCAGTTCGCCGACCACGGCCGCACCGGCGAAATGCGCCGCGGCTATATGGCGTTCGCGTGGGGCGCGCCGAACCGCAAAAGCGGCACCATCAACGAGCCGATCGACCGCCACCCCCACGCCCGCGAGAAAATGGCGGTCCGGCAAGGCGGCCGCGAAGCCATCACCCACTGGGAAACGGTCGAGACGTTTCTCGGCCGCGATACCAAGCCGGTGGCCTCCCTGCTGGCCTGCCAGCTCGAGACGGGACGCACCCATCAGATCCGCGTCCATCTCGCTCATCTCGGCCATCCCCTGATGGGCGACGATGTTTACGGCGCCGGTTTCAAGACCAAGGCCCGTCAGCTCGGCCCGAAAAGCCAGGCCGCCCTGACTGCCCTTGGCAGACAGGCCCTCCATGCATATTTGCTGGTGTTAGAGCACCCTTCGAGCGGAGAAATTCTCCACTGGGAATCGGCCCTGCCGGAGGATTTAGTTCTGCTTGAGGCGGCCTTGCGTAGCACAGACTAAAGATGGTGCGCTAAAAAGACGCATGGTTACAGACATTTAACCCGGGTCACGCCTTCGTGACCACGTTTTGTTCTTCCCTCCCCCTCGGGTTTTGGAGTATGTTGCACCTGCGCTGGGATCGTCCCCGCGCGGAACATTGCAGCGCTGCCGGCTTTGACACAGCGGCTTGCCTGCCTCGCCCGCCGCTATCGGGGGCGTGAAAACTGGAGGGCGCAACATGGCCCGTGCAGCTACACTTCCGGTTCTCAACGGAGAATCCGGCCTTTCTCACTACCTGACCGAAATCCGCAAGTTCCCCATGCTGGAGCCGCAGCAGGAGTACATGCTGGCCAAGCGCTGGCGCGAGCATGACGACCGCGACGCGGCGCATCAGCTGGTGACAAGCCATCTGCGGCTCGTGGCCAAGATCGCCATGGGTTATCGCGGCTACGGCCTGCCGATTTCGGAAGTCGTCTCTGAAGGCAACGTCGGCCTGATGCAGGCGGTGAAACGTTTCGAGCCCGAAAAGGGCTTCCGCCTGGCCACCTACGCGATGTGGTGGATCAAGGCGTCGATCCAGGAATACATCCTGCGTTCGTGGTCGCTCGTGAAAATGGGCACCACCGCGAACCAGAAGAAGCTGTTCTTCAACCTGCGCAAGGCGAAGAGCAAGATCTCCGCACTTGAAGAGGGCGATCTTCGCCCCGAACAGGTGAAGCAGATCGCGACGAGCCTCGGCGTCACCGAGCAGGACGTTGTCGACATGAACCGCCGTCTCGGCGGCGATGCGTCGCTCAACGCACCGATCCGTGACGACGGCGAACCCGGCGAATGGCAGGACTGGCTGGTCGATACCTCGCCCAACCAGGAAGCCATCATGGCGGAGCACGAGGAGTTCGATCACCGCCGCAGCGCGCTGAACGGCGCGATGGGCGTGCTCAACGACCGCGAGCGCCGCATTTTCGAGGCACGGCGTCTGGCCGAAGAGCCGATGACGCTGGAAGACCTCGCCGCCGAATTCGGCGTGTCGCGCGAGCGCGTGCGGCAGATCGAGGTCCGCGCGTTCGAGAAGGTGCAGGCGGCGGTGAAGACCACCATCGCCCGCGCCGAACACGCGGCGATGGAAGCGGCGTACTAACGCATGATCCCCAAAAGTGGGAACCGGTTTTCGGATCGGATCATGCGTCGGTAAAGACGTCCCGCGCATCACGAATTAAAAAGCCGACCTTCGGGCCGGCTTTTTTGTTGCCGAAAGCGACCCGCATTTGTCCCCTCTGCGGAATAATTCTTGCAATGCCCCCGGCAGGCCGGTGCAGAATGCACGGCGCAAAGATGCAACGAGGGCAACCCATGCGAACGACCCTGCAACGGCTGACGATTTTCGCGTGCCTGCTCATATCCGCATCAGCCGCCGCACAGACATGGCCGTCGAAACTGATCAAGGCCACCATCCCCTTCGGCGCAGGGAGCGCGACGGACGTGGTGCCGCGCATGTTGTTCGATCGTCTCACCACCGAACTGGGGCAGCCGATCGTCGTTGAAAACCGCGCCGGCGCCGGAGGCACGGTCGGAACCGCCTCTGTCGTCCGCTCGGATCCGGACGGCTATGCGATCCTGGCGCATTCCTCCGCGATCACCATCGCCCCGGCGATTTTCACGGATCTCACCTACGACGCCACCAGGGACCTGTCGTCGGTGCTGATGATCGGCTACAGCGCGAACGTCATGATCACGTCGCCGTCGAAGCCGTGGAAGACGGCGCAGGAATTCATCGAGGCCGCGAAGAAGGCAGACGCGTCCATCAATTTCGGTTCGGTCGGCATCGGCAGCGCAACTCACATCAGCGCCGAAAAATTCCGCCTCGCCGCCGGACTCAATGCGACCCACATTCCCTACCGCGGCGGCGCGGAGGCGATCACCGACATTCTCGGCGGCCGCATCGATTTCTATTTCTGCCCGCTGGCGACGGCGCTGCCGCTGATCCAGAGCGGCCAGGTGCGCGCGCTGCTTGTTTCGACACCGAAGCGCGTCGCCGATCTGCCCGACGTGCCTTCGCCGCCGGACATCGGCCTCAAGGACGCCGACAGCGCGATCTGGTTCGGCGTGTTCGTGCCGTCGAAAACGCCGAAGGAGGTCGTCGACAAGCTCCATGCAACGGGCACCAGGGTGCTGGCGACGCCTGACATGCAGGCCGGCCTCAAGAAACTCGGCGTCGAACCATGGCCGATGACGCCCGCCGAGATGGACGCGCTGGTCGCGCGCGAAACCATTGCGAGCGCAGCGCTCGTCAAGGCGGCGGGGATCAAGTGATCCGGCGAAGAACCTGCGGGCTTTTCGCACGCGACGCTCAGTTAGGACGTCCGCGAATGACGACGCATCCCCCACAATGTCGTCCGCGAAAGCGGGGACCGGTCTTCAAGACTGCGGCTTCATGGCTTGAGCAAAGAATGGATCCCCGCTTTCGCGGGATGACCGGAGAATGACGCAATATTTGCGTTAAGCGCGTCCGTCATTGCGAGGAGCGTAGCGACGAAGCAATCCAGTTCTTGCTTTTCAAGCTGGATTGCTTCGCTGCGCTCGCAATGACGTCGAGCGCCTCAGGTTCTCGATGTGAAGCGGCTCGGCCTCGAAACCTAATCCACCCTCGCCCCGGCGAACTTCACCACCTTCTCCCACTTGTCGGTTTCGGAGACGATGATCTTGCCGAAGTCTTCCGGCGTGCCGACCAGCGTGACGCCGCCCATTTCCGCGATCTTCTTCTTCATCTCGGGCTCCGCAAGGACCGCGTTGATCTCCTTGTTGAGCTTGGCGATGATGTCCTTCGGCGTCTTGGCGGGCGCTCCCATACCGAACCACGCGCTGGCCTCGTAGCCCTTCACGGTGTCGCCCACGGTGGGAACGTCGGGCAATTCAGCCGAACGCGAGGTCGTCGTCACCGCAAGCGCGCGCAGCGTTCCCGCCCTGATGTGCGAGATCGCCGAAGGCATGTTGTCGAACATCACCTGCACGCGGCCCGAGAGCATGTCCGTGATCGCGGGCGCGGAGCCGCGATAGGGAATGTGCTGCATCTCGACGCCGGTCATGGCCTTGAACAATTCGCCGGACAGATGAATCGATGTGCCGTTGCCGCTTGAGGCCATGTTGACCTTGCCGGGATTGGCCTTCGCATAGGCAATGAATTCGGCCACCGTCTTCGCAGGGAAATCCGGCGGTACGATCATGACGTTCGGCACCCGCGCAAGGCCCGCGACCGGCGCGATGTCGCGGATGAAATTGAAACTCAGTTTCGCATAGAGCGACGCGTTGATCCCGTTGGCGGGATTGACGAGCAGGACCGTGTAGCCATCCGGATCGGCGTTCACCACCGCTTCGGTGCCGACATTGTTGCCCGCACCCGGCTTGTTCTCGATGACGAACTGCTGTCCCAGACGTTCGGACAGCCGTTGGCCAACCAGGCGAGCGAGAATATCCGTCGCGCCGCCGGGCGGATAACCAACCACCCAGCGCACAGGGCGCGTGGGGTAATCCTGCGCCGCAGCGCCGACAATCGATAAACATGCAGCAAAGCTCATCGCGATCAAACCGATCGCGGCGCGTCGTGACGTCATCTCGTTACCTCCCGGCTGCCGCGACTTGGCGCGCGGTCAGCATGTGTTGATGGACAACACCGGAAACGTAACAAACAAAATCCTGAGGTCACAAGTGCACAATCGGCGCAGCCATTGTGTGGCGACGCACAAGAATGCGCAGCCATAGCGTTTTCAAGCGAAGTGGGCACCGGTTCGCGTGAAGAAAACGCGTCAAAGCATAACGCCGGAAGGCTCTAGAGATAATCCCTGAAATAGTCGGACATGGTGTCGTCGTTGTCGAGCACGCCGAAATAAGCGGGCTCGTCCATCAGCAGCGCGCTGGCTTGCGTCTTGTAATCCGGCGAGACGTCGGCGACGCCGGGGATCGGCTGGCGAAGAATCTCGAGATAGGATTTGTAGTTGTCGCGCGTGCCGCTGAAAATACAATTGCACACGCCCGGATCGGCGTAGACGTAACGCGGCACGCCGCCCGCTTTGGTGTGAATCACGAAGCGATGCGGCGGCAGCGCCTTCAGCGCGCGCTGGCTCGCGGGATCGTTGGCCAGGCGAATGCTGAATCCCGCCGAACGCAGATCAAATCCGTTCTTCTCAAGGAACGGCTTGCTCGGCACGACATATTCCGCGGCCAGCGGCCCCAAGACTGCTGTAAAAGCCAGTATGGCAAAAGCCAGCAGCGCAAAGGCCGTTCGGGAGAAGGTTTTCGGGAACATCGCCGGTCACTTTCCACATGAAAAATCTGTCATGAAATCCTGACGCAACGGGCTGTCGTAAAATTTGCGTGCGTTTGCGTTTACTCTTATGTCGACGGTGTGAAATCATGCCTCTCGGCGCGCGGATTGTCCATCGATGGACACAAGATGTGGTGCGATTCTCGCTCGCTCCGATCAAATTGCGCCGCGGCAGCGCTGCATTCTTGAAAGAAATGTGACTGGAGCTTTTCCAATTTCACATCGCCGTATGCAGGGTGCAATTCGTCCCGCTGACTCACATCTGCCCCATTGCGGCGGCATGTTCCGCCCGCTCACCAAGCGCGCAATCGCGGCGACATCCCACGCTTCGCAATCGCGCGATGAAATACCGAAAGAGGAAAAGTACATGGTCATCCATCCGCAGAAAAACCTCCAAGGAAACGCCCGGGAAAATCTCGCAGAAAAATTCGATCCGGATTACGTCGCCACGCTCAGGCGCATTCTCGACATCGCGGTGGAAAACATCGCGGTGGAAAATCGCACGCCGGCGACGAAAGCGAAGATGGCGCAGACCATCGTGCGCGAGGCTGCCGGCGGTGTGACCGACGCGACCGATCTGGTGTCGCGCGCCGTGCGGGTCGGCGAGACGCGGGCGGCGTGATCCTTGGCTACGATTGCAAGGATGTTTATTGAATCCGCAATGCCAACAAATGTCATCACCGGGCTTGCCCCCCGGTGATCCACGACTTCCTTGAAAAGAGCATTTTGCGAAGACGATGGATTGCCGGGTCAAGCCCGGCAATGACGCCTGAGAGAAACTGCCAGTTCGGCAGTCGTCGATACAAAAGATCCAGATAATATCTACGACGCTGCGCTCTTCGCCGCGGCGTGCGGCTTTTCCACATCAAGCCGTTTTTCAACATCAAGCCTTGGCGCGTTGGTGGCGAACTGCTCATCCTGCGGCATCGACGGCAGGTTGCCGCTGGTCTTGGCCTGATCGATCACCTGCGCGAGCAGCCGCAAGCCGAGCGGCGCCAGCGCCCGCTCCCATAATTCCCGCGCGGTCTCGTTCTTCTTCACGAACACCCAGTCCTGCGCAGCGATGGCGCCCGCGTCGAGCCGTTCGGAGAGATGATAGATCGTGCCGCCCGCGATCGGGTCGCCTTCCTTGATGGTCCATTCGATCGCGGCGATGCCGCGATGACGCGGCAGCAGCGAGGGATGATACCCGATGCCGCCGTGCTTCGAGGCCTTCAGCGCCTCCTGGCTGACAAGCGCGTGGCTATGCGCGGTCACGATCAGATCGGTGTCGGGCGCGATTTCAGATGCGACGATCAGTTTCGGCTTCGCCTGCACCACGACCTCGATGCCCGCCGCGCGGGCCGCGGCTGCGAGCCGGTCCTCTCCGTCCGCCACCACGACGCGGATCACCTCGATGCCATGACCGCGCATCATGTTCAGCGTCTCCACACCGAAATGGCGCGAGCCGGCGAGTGTTATCTTCATGAAGTTACTGCCCCCAGGCCGTGAACGCTTCGTTGAACGCGCGTTCGCCCGGCGCGCCCTTCTCGATGGCGATGATGGAGCGGCGCTGATTGGCATAGACCAGCGGAATATCGAACCATGACCGCTCTTTCAAAAGCTGCAGGTTGCGCGACTTGTCGGCGTCGACATTCGACAGCCCAACCAAAAAGAACCCGTCTGTGACCTTGACCGCCAGACCCGCCAGCGGCGTGCCGCGCGCCTGCTCGTTGGACTTCATCAGCACGCCGGGCACGTTGGCGACGGTGGTGCCGTAGTCCGGCGGCAGCACGAATGTCAGTTCGGCGGTATGGCTCGCGGGCAGCGAAGCGTCGGTGTTGCGCCGGATCGAGAGCGACATCTTGAACTTCCGCTCGGGGATGTCGATGTCGGCGCGCACGCCGATGTCGGGCGGCTGGCCGGCGGGCACCTTGACCGCTTCGGTGCGCCAGATCACCGAGCCGACATACTGCTTGCCCTGCGGCGCAGACGGATCTTCGTCATAGAGCACGACGCGCTGCGCCACCGGCGCGATCTGCGTTGCGCCCGGCTGTCCCACCCGGTCGGTGATCTTCGGCCGTGTGCCGGAGGCATCCTTCGGCGCCGTGTCCGTGACCTGCGGCGCGGGCTTGGTCAGCGACCGGAACAGCGACAGGGCTTTCGGTCCGCCCCAGACAGCGCCGCCGATGGCGATAACGGCAATGCAGACCGCGATGGCGGTCTTGAGCGGAAAGCCGCCTCTTTTTTTCTCGGGCTCATCGCGCGTGTTGATGCGCGCGCGCGGACGGTCGGTCGGCTGATACCGCCCCGCCTCGTCGGCATCGTCGATGTAGGCCGAAGGTCCACGGCCGTCGGCTTCATGCTGGGCATAGCTCCGCCGCGCCGAACGGGTGGCGCTGCCAAGATCGTTGGCATCCGCGACCACGTCGCGCAGTCCCGATCCCTGAGGTGGGCGGCGTCCCGCACGCGCGTCCCGCGTGAAGTCATCCAGCATCCGGGTGTCGTCGGAGCGCTGATCGCGCGCCCGCACGTCGCGCATCGATGACGGCAGACCCGGCGGAACCGGAGGCTGCGCCCGTGTCAGTGGCGGCGGCTGATCGCCGCGCAGATTACGTGGCGGGCGGGGCTCAGGCCCTGCGGATGCACCGGCCGGACCGCCGTTGAGCCCGGGCGGCCGGTCGCGGCCGGGGGCCGGCGAAGTGTTGGCGGTTCGCGCGTTGCGCGCGCTTTCGCGCAGCGCATCGCCGGGACGCGGACCATCCCGGCGGCCAGCCGGGACAGGCGCTCTGGATTGAGACGATGATGGTGGACCGGCTGGCGACCGGTCCGCTGCGGCCTGGTCGCGCTGCGCATCCTGCGATGCGGCCTGATGGGCGGCGGCGCGCCGGGCGGCATCGGCCTCCACCCTGCGAACCGCATCCTCAAGCGCAAGACGCTCGCGCGTGATCTCGGCTTCGCTCAGCGCGGGCTGCACGCTGCGCAACTGGGAGATCAGCGCCGTCCGTGCACGCTCATAGAGCGCACGGCGCTGCTCGCCGGGAGCACTGGGGTCCAGTCCGGATATGGCGCGGGCTATGAGCGGGTAGTAATCAGCCATCCTGGTCCAGTTTGCAGGATTCTCAGCGAACCCTGTAATTAAAAAACGTCAATTAACAGAACACAGTCCACACATGACAGGCCATGTTTTGTTCAAGCCTCGAATGGGTTTTGCACGAGGATAGTATCCTCGCGTTCAGGGCTGGTGGAAAGCAGCGCGATTGGGCAGCCGACAAGTTCCTCGACCCGCCGAACGTACTTGATCGCCTGCGCCGGCAAATCCGCCCACGAGCGGGCATTGGCGGTCGGCTCTTTCCAGCCCTCAATGGTCTCGTAGATCGGCACGACGCGCGCCTGCGCGCCCTCGCCGGCGGGAAGGTGATCGATCTCCTTGCCGTCGAGCGTGTAGCCGACACAGACCTGGATCTCGTCGAAGCCGTCGAGGATGTCGAGCTTGGTGAGCGCGAGACCATGGATGCCACAGGTCCGGGCGGTCTGCCGCACCAGCACGGCATCGAACCAGCCGCAGCGGCGCTTGCGCCCGGTGTTGACGCCGAACTCCTTGCCGCGCTGGCCGATCAGTTCGCCGATCTCGTTGGTGAGTTCGGTGGGGAACGGCCCTTGCCCGACACGCGTCGTATAGGCCTTGCAGATGCCGAGCACATAACCGACCGAGCTGGGTCCCATGCCGGTGCCGGTCGCGGCCTGCGCCGCCACGGTGTTGGATGAGGTCACGTAGGGATAGGTGCCGTGATCGACATCAAGCAGCGCGCCCTGCGCACCCTCGAACAGGATGCGCTTGCCTTCACGGCGCTTGTGGTCGAGCAGATTCCAGACCGAATCCGCGAACGGCAGCACCTGCGGCGCAATCGCCATCAGGTCTTTCAGGACTTCCGCGCCATCGATCTCCGGCAGCGAGAGGCCGCGGCGCAGCGCGTTGTGATGCGCGAGCAGACGATCGATCTTGTGCGGCAATGTCTGCGGATCGGCGAGGTCCATCAGCCGGATCGCGCGGCGGCCGACCTTGTCCTCATAAGCAGGGCCGATGCCGCGCTGGGTGGTGCCGATGGCAGTCGCCTTGCTGGCGTTCTCGCGCACCGAATCCAGTTCGCGATGCAGCGGCAAAATCAGCGTGACGTTCTCGGCGACGCGCAGATTGTCGCGCGTGATCGAGACGTCCTGCGCACGCAGCTTGTCGAGTTCGGCGAGAAAGGCCTGCGGGTCGAACACCACGCCATTGCCGATCACCGACAGCTTCGACGGCCGCAGCACGCCCGAGGGCAGCAGCGCGAGCTTGTAGGTCTTGCCGTTGATGACGAGCGTATGGCCGGCATTGTGGCCGCCCTGAAAGCGAACGACGATGTCCGCCTGCTCCGACAACCAGTCGACGATCTTGCCCTTCCCTTCGTCGCCCCACTGGGCGCCGACGACGACAACATTGGCCATTTCCAGACAATCTCCCGCAACCCGCAAATCCGCCGGAATTCCAGCGCCTTGCAGCAGGGTGCGCGCTTGCGAGGCATGTCACCGGATAACGGATGCGCGCATGGGACGCAAGCGCCAACGGGCGTTGACGGGGGCGCTGAATGGGGTGCAAATCATTGATATCCCCAAATAATTCCGGCCCGCCCCCGCCTTCCTTGCAAAGCCCATAATCCGCCATCGACATGAACGCTCCCGCCCCGCCATCCGCCACATCATGGCTCATGAACAGGCCATACCTGCTGCTGACCCTGACGCCGCTGTTCTGGGCGAGCAACGCCGTGCTCGGCCGCGCCGTCGCGGGCCAATTTCTGCCGGTCACATTGTCCATCCTGCGCTGGACGCTCGCCTTCCTGATCGTGCTGCCGTTCGCATGGCCGCATCTCGTCCGCGACTGGCCCACGATTCGCGAACGCCTCGGCACGATGGTGCTGCTCGCGGTGAGCGGCATCAGCATCTTCACCGTCATGCAATACTGGGCGCTGGAATATACCGAGGCGCTGAATGCCCTGCTGATGCAATCGTCAGGGCCGCTGTTCGTGGCGATCTGGTCGCTGCTGCTGCTCGGCGTCCGGCTGACCGCGGCGCAGGCAATCGGCATCGTGATCTCGCTGTGCGGCGTGCTGGTGATCCTGCTGCGGGGCGATCTCGAAGCGTTGTCGCGGATCAGCCTGAACAAGGGCGACCTGATCTATCTCGTGGCGCTGGCGATCTTCGGATTCTACTCCGCGCTGTCGGTGAAGCGGCCCCCGATCCACAACCTGTCGTTTCTCATATTCACTTTTGGCTGCGGCACGCTGGGCCTGATTCCGATGTTCATATGGGAACTGGCGACCCGGCCGATGGTGCAGTTCACGCCGCACAATCTCGCGGTGCTGGCCTATGTCGCGATCTTCCCCTCGATCGTCGCGTATCTCTGCTTCAACCGCGGCGTCGAATTGATCGGCGCCAACCGCGCAGCACCGTTCTTTCATCTGATTCCGGTGTTCGGATCGGCCATGGCCATCGCCTTCCTCGGCGAACGTCTGCAGCTGTTTCATCTTGCGGGTTACGCACTGGTGCTGGTGGGCGTCTTCATCGCCGCGCGGCGGGCTTCAGCGCAGCCGGCCGCGCCTACGCCCGCTGACATGCGATAGCTGCGGGCGCTGCCGCAGTTCGGACGTCACTGACGGAACGCAGCAAAAAGCGTCCAGCAACTCATAAAGATGAGAATCAGCGAGCCGATGGTCCAAAGCGTTGCGCGCGTGTCGTGAGTTCTTGCCGTGAAGTAGGCAGCAAAATGCAGCAGCCGCGAAACGACGTAGCCGTACAGCAGCCATTGGGCGAGCGTTATCGATGGCTCGGTCAGGATGAAGAGAAATCCGGCAACCAGGAAGAACGGCAGATTTTCGAGATCGTTCAACTGGATTCGGCGGATGCGATCCACGTATTCATTGGGCGCCAGTTGTTCGGCGCTTGGATTGGGATTGAGAGTCGTCTTCCTGATGTCCTCCGGCGAGCGAAACCCGCCGCTGACCTGCATCATCCGAACCACCGTCAGCCACGACATCATGACGGCTTTCAGGATCATGATGCAGGCCGCGATCGCATAGGCATTGAAAAGCGGATTGTGGAAGCTGAGCTTGTCCATGGCGCTTGCCTTTGCGTTCAGGCGATCCCGATTATTCAAACACACGAAAGTGCACGTCGGCTAGGGCTGAACGGCCGAACTGGTTGCCAGCGACAGTCCGCATGTCCGCGCCGGACGCGATCTGATCCCTCTTTCGCCCGCAGAAAGCGATGAAAACACCGCGCGATGCCCGCGCAGCGCAAGGTAGCAATCCGGGATTGGCGGTTGTGAAGGCCGTGGATATCGGCACAACTTGGCATGTCCTCTTTCCCAAAGACCCATGACCATTGCCGATCCGCCCTTGCGCAAGCCGTCGCTCGTTTCCTGGCTGGTCAATCAGCCCTATCTGATGCTCAGTCTGATGGCGCTGTTCTGGGCAGCGAACATCGTGCTTGGGCGATACGTGGCGGGTCACGTCCCGCCGTTTGCGCTGACGTTCCTGCGCTGGGCCGGAACATTCCTGGTTGTCGCGCCTTTCGCCTGGCCTCACATGCAACGCGACTGGCCGACCATGCGCCGGCACCTTCCGCTGCTGCTGATGCTGGCTCTCACCGGCTTCGCCTTCAACAATGCGCTGTCCTATTGGGGCCTCCAGCACACGCAGGCGCTGAACGCGCTGCTGATCCAGTCGTCGGGCCCGCTGTTTGTGGCGCTGTGGTCGCTGATGCTGTTCGGCGTGCGGCTGTCATGGATGCAGGCTGGCGGCATCCTCGTCTCGTTGCTCGGCGTGCTCGTCATCATCCTGCGCGGGGATCTCGCCGCGCTGGCGGCGATCCAGGTCAATTCAGGTGACATCAGTTTCGCCGGCGCGCTGTTCGTTTTCGGGCTGTATTCCGCCCTGATGCCGAAACGTCCGAAGATCAATCCGCTGTCGCTGATCGCTTTCACCACCGGCACCGGCGCCGTGATGCTCATTCCTCTGGTGGGGTGGGAGATTTCCAGCGGCGACCTCTTGAAATTCGACACTCTCACCGTGTCCACACTGGTCTTCGTCGTGATCTTTCCCTCGACGCTGGCCTATATTTTCTTCAATCGCGGCATCGAACTGATCGGCCCCAACCGCGCCGCGCCCTTCTTCCATCTGGTGCCGGTGTTCGGCTCGGCGATGGCGATCCTCCTGCTAGGCGAAAAGCTGGAGCTGTTCCATCTGGCCGGTTACGCGCTGGTGCTGGTGGGTATTTTCACCGCGTCCCGCAAAGGCTCGGCACGGACGCCGGTTTCCAGACCCTGATTTGATGCGCCGCAACGTGGCGCGCACCCCTCGCATTTCCTCCCGACTTCGCGCAGTCTGACGCGGCGGCGCCGCAGGCCGTTTGCCTGACGGTCCACGCGTCAAAAAAAACGAACAGGGCGGAGACGACGGAATGGCCACATCGAAAAGGACGGCGGTATCGATCGCCGCCGCGCTTGCACTCGCGGGCACACTGACAGGCGGCGCCTCGCTGGCGCAGAACGCCGGTTACCCGAACAAGAACATCACGCTGGTGCTGCCGTTCGCGGCCGGCAGCGGCACCGACAGCATGACGCGCATCATTTCCAAGGAGATCGGCACCGCACTCGGCGTCGGCATCGTGATCGACAACAAGCCCGGCGCCAACGGATCGATCGCAGCGAGCTACGTCGCACGCTCCGCGCCGGACGGCTACACGCTGTTCGTGACGACCAACACGTCGCACTCGGCCAATCCGTATCTCTTGAAGAACATGACTTACGATCCGATCAAGGATTTCACGCCGATCGCGCGCACCGGCGATCTGCCGTTCATGCTCGTCATCAATCCGGACATTCCGGCCAACTCCGTCGCCGAACTGATCGCGCTGGCGAAGAAGGATCCCGGCAAATACTCCTATGCCAGCGGCAGCTCATCGGCGATCGTTTCAGGCGCTACGTTTGCGACCCTGGTCGGGATCGACCTTCTTCACGTTCCCTACAAGAGTTCACCGCCGGCGCTGACCGACGTGATCGCGGGCCGCGTCTCCATGATGTTCGTCGATGTTCCGACCGGCCTGCCGCATGTCAACGGCAAGGTGCTGAAGGCGCTGGCGGTCACGACCGTGAAGCGTTCCGCGCTGCTGCCCGATCTGCCGACGATGGATCAAACGGTGAAGGGCTTCGACATCACGTCGTGGCAGGGCTATCTCGGCCCAGCCGGCATGCCGAAGGACATCGTCACGAAGCTGAACGCGGAAATCCGCAAGGTCGTGGAGCGGCCCGACATCAAGAAGGAACTCGCCGAGCGCGGCATGGAAGCCTTCTCGGGCACGCCGGAAAGCTTCGATGCGTTCCTGAAAGAACAGCTCGTGGTGTGGGAGAAGCTGATCAGGGAAGCCAAGATCGAGAAGCAGTGAGCTGAACATCCACAGTGTCGTCCCCGCGAAAGCGGGGACCCATTGCTCAAAAGAAAGTTCGGGCGATTGAATGAGTGTGACGTATCACGTTTACATTCTTGCGAGCCGGCCGAACGGCACACTCTATATCGGCATCACGAACAATCTTGCTCTGCGGCTTTCTCAACATAAGAGCGGCCGCGGATCAGAATTCGCGCAACGCTACGCCGTTGACCGTCTTGTGTACGTTGAAGGCTACGACACGCCTTCGGATGCAATCCGCCGGGAGAAACAGCTCAAGAAATAGAAGAGGACCTGGAAAATCGAGCTAATCGAAAAGGACAATCCGGAATGGCTCGATCTGTCTGACCTTGCCATCTCCGGAATTTCTTAGGAAGCGTGGGTCCCCGCTTTCGCGGCGACGACACCTTGATGTAGCGATATACACGCTGAGTCTTAAGCCGCCCGCACCTTGCCCAGGAACTCATCCACTGCCGAGCGCAGCATGCCCGACTGCTGGTCGAGATCGCGCGCGCTGGACAGCACATCCGACGCCGCCGTGCCGGTCGCGGCCGCAGCCGCGCTGACGCCGCCGATGTGATCGCTGATCTCGTTCGATCCCGCCGCTACCGACTGGATGTTGCGCGCGATCTCGCGCGTCGCCGCGCCCTGCTCCTCGACCGCGCTGGAGATGTTCATGGTGATCTCGCTCATCCGCGCGATCGTCTCGGTGATGCCGCCGATGGACACCACCGCGTCATTCGTCGTGGCCTGCATGGCCGCGACCTGAGCGGAGATTTCCTCGGTGGCCTTGGCGGTCTGGTTGGCCAGCGCCTTGACCTCGGAGGCGACCACTGCAAAGCCGCGTCCCGCCTCGCCCGCGCGCGCGGCCTCGATGGTCGCGTTTAGCGCAAGCAGGTTGGTCTGCGCTGCGATGGAGTGAATGAGTTGCACCACTTCGCCGATCTTCTCGGCGCCGCTGGACAGAACCCGGACCGTCGCGTTGGTGCGCTCGGCGTCACCGACGGCCTTGCTGGCGATCTCGTTGGACTGGTTGACCTGACGCGCAATTTCCGCGACCGAACTTGACAGTTCTTCCGCAGCAGCCGCAACAGTACCGACGTTGTCCGACGCCCGCTCCGACGCCGAGCCGACCGTGGCCGCGCGGGCGCTTGCGTCGCTGGCGGATGCCGTCATGGATTCCGCGGTGACCTGCATGCCCGCCGCCGACGCCGCCACCGACCGCACGATGCCGTTGACGCTATTCTCGAAATCGCTGGCGATGCTGTTCATGGCCGCCCGCCGCTCCGCAGCGGTGCGCTTTCCGGCTTCGGCTTCCATCTGCTCGAGGCCGCGAATCCGCAGCGCATTGTCCTTGAAGACTTGCACGGTCGACGCCATCGCGCCGATTTCGTCGCGGCGGCCGCTGCCCGGAATCTCGTCATCGAGTTGGCCATCGGCCAGTGTCTGCATCCGGGCGCCAAGCAGGCCGAGCGGACGGGTGATGCTGCGGCCGATGATCCAGGCCACGGCTCCGGAAAACACACCGATCCCCAGAATGGCTGCACCGAGCGCCATGATGATGGGCATCAGTTTGGCGTCAAGATCGTCGAGATAAACGCCGGTGCCGACGAACATGTTCCAGCCCGGAATCGCCACCGCATAGGAGAGCTTGCGGATCGGCTTTTCCTCGCCGGGCTTGTAATATTCATAGCGGAGGGTGACGTCGCCCTTGGCCGCGACGCCGTCGCGCAATTCGCGCGCCAGCTTGCGGCCGTTGGTTTCGATGTCGAGGCGAATGGTGCCGATCTGCTTGGGATCCGGCGTCGCGATGGTCATGCCGTCCATGCCGTAGACGAACATGTAGCCGTCGCCCTTGTCGTAGGTCATGGTGCGGGCAAAGCGGGCAAACTCCGCGATGGCCGCGTCCTTGGTCATTTTTCCGGCTTCGACCTGCTTCTGTAGCCCGATCGCAGCGTTGCGCGCGGTTTCCACCAGCGCGTGGGTCTGCGCCTCACGCGCGCTCATCATTTCCCGTTGCATCATGTAGGCGGAATACAGACCGGCGGCACTGAGGCCAAGCAGGGTCACACCGACAAGAATTGCGAGCTTGGCGGTGATCGGCAAATTGTTCAGCAGCTTCACGATGGGCTCCGGGGCAAGCCGCGCTTCTGCGCGGATTCGTCCCATCAATTATCGAAACTTCCTTTCGGGTTGGTTACCCATGCACTCTCGCGGTCGTTCGCCGAAAAACAAAGCGGGCCGGAGATGCTCCGGCCCGCTTGATGCGAAGATCGATCTTTGAGTCGTCCCGGCGAACGCCGGGACGACGATGGATGCGTCTGAAACGTCGCCCTTAGAACTTCAAAGCTTTAGAACTTCAGTGCCTTGGCCTGCTTGACCTGCGGCAACGCCGACACCTTGGCGAGGACATCGGCCGGCACCGCGCCATCGACCTCGACCAGCGCGATGGCGTCGCCGCCCTGTTCGTTGCGGCCGAGATGGAACGTCGCGATGTTGATCTTGGCATCGCCGAGCAGCGAGGCGAACTTGCCGATGAAGCCCGGCTTGTCCTCGTTGGTGATGTAGATCATCGACTTGCCGAACTCGGCATCGACGCGGATACCCTTGATGTCGACCAGACGCGGCTTGCCGTCGTGATAGACCGTGCCGGACACCGACCGCTCCTGCCGTTCGGTCGCGACGGTGACCGTGATCAGGCTTTCATAGTCGCTCCGCGCGGCACGGGTCACCTCGTCCACGACCATGCCGCGCTCCTTTGCCACCACCGGCGCGGATACCACGTTGACGTCGCCCAGCATCGGACGCAACAGCCCGGTCAGCGCCGCTGAGGTCAACGCCTTGATCTTCATGTCCGCGACCACGCCTTCATAGGTGATCGTAACCTTGGCGATGCCGCTCTCGGTCAGTTGGCCCGCGAACGAGCCGAGCTTTTCCGCCAGTTCAATGAACGGCTTCAGCTTCGGCGCTTCTTCCGCCGTGATCGATGGGAAGTTGACGGCGTTGGAGATCGCGCCGGTCAGCAGGTAATCGGACATCTGTTCGGCGACCTGCAGCGCGACGTTTTCCTGCGCTTCCGTGGTGGAGGCGCCGAGATGCGGCGTACAGATGACATTGGGATGACCGAACAGCACGTTGGACTTGGCCGGCTCCTCGACGAACACGTCGAAGGCTGCGCCAGCGACCTGTTTGGAATTCAGCGCATCGACCAGCGCCGCCTCGTCCACCAGACCACCGCGCGCGCAGTTGATGATGCGTACGCCCTTCTTCATCTTGGCGAGCGAGACCGCATCAATGATGTTTTTGGTCTTGTCGGTCAGCGGCGTGTGCAGCGTGATGAAGTCGGCGCGCTTGAACAGATCCTCAAGCTCGACCTTCTCGACGCCGATGTCCTTGGCGCGCTCCGGCGACAGGAACGGATCGAACGCGATGACCTTCATGCGCAGGCCGAGCGCGCGGTCGGCGACGATCGAACCGATGTTGCCGGCGCCGATGACGCCCAGCGTCTTGCCGGTGATCTCGACGCCCATGAAGCGGTTCTTCTCCCACTTGCCGGCCTGGGTCGAGGCGTCGGCGGCCGGGATTTCGCGGGCCAGCGCCAGCATGAGCGTAATCGCGTGCTCGGCGGTGGTGATCGAATTTCCGAACGGCGTGTTCATCACGATGATGCCCTTGGCTGTGGCCGCGGGAATCTCGACATTGTCGACGCCGATGCCGGCGCGGCCGATCACCTTCAGGCGGGTCGCCTTCTCGAGAATCTTCGCGGTCGCCTTGGTGGCGGAGCGGATGGCGAGGCCGTCATAGTTGCCGATGATTTCGGCGAGCTTGTCCTTGTCCTTGCCGAGATCCGGCTGGAAATCGACGTCGATGCCGCGATCCTTGAAGATCTGCACGGCGGCGGGAGACAGCGCGTCGGAAATGAGAACTTTGGGTTTGGACATTGATGTGATCCTGAATGGAGCAGAACGCTCTGAATGAGAATTTGTGGCTGACGCTGCTCCCTCTCCCCGCCTGCGGGGAGAGGGTCGGGGTGAGGGGCATTTCAAACTGATGAAGAAGCCCCTCACCCGACCGCTTTGCGGTCGACCTCTCCCCGTAAACGGGGAGAGGTGAAAGAGAGCTACGCCGCCTTTGCGAGCGAGGCTTTGGTCTCGGCGAAGGCCCAGTCGATCCACTGGGTGAGGATCTCGACATCCTTTGCCTCGACCGTTGCGCCGCACCAGATGCGAAGACCCGCGGGGGCATCGCGATAATGCGCGAAATCGTAACCCGCGCCTTCCTTCTCGACGGCTGCGACCAGCTTCTTCGCGAAGTCGGCCTGCGCGTCGGCGGAGAGCGACGTGATCGCCGGGTCGATCACCTTCATGCACACTGAGGTGTTGGAGCGGATCGCCGCATCCCTGGCGAGAAAATCCACCCACGGCGTCTTCGCCTTCCAGTCGGCGAGCACCTTGGTGTTGGCGTCGGCGCGCGCGATCAGGCCCTTGAGGCCGCCGGCGGACTTCGCCCAGTTCAACGCGTCGAGATAATCCTCGACGCACAGCATCGACGGCGTGTTGATGGTTTCGCCCTCGAAGATGCCGGCGTTGAGCTTGCCGCCCTTAGTCATGCGGAAGATCTTCGGCAGCGGCCACGGCGGCGTGTAGTTCTCGAGGCGCGCGACGGCGCGCGGCGAGAGAATGAGCATGCCGTGCGCGGCCTCGCCGCCGAGCGCCTTCTGCCAGGAGAAGGTCACGACATCGAGCTTCGGCCAATCGAGCGGCTGCGCGAATGCGGCGGAGGTCGCGTCGCAGATGGTCAGGCCTTCGCGATCGGCCGCGATCCAGTCGGCGTTCGGAACCCGCACGCCGGAGGTGGTGCCGTTCCAGGTGAACACGATGTCCGAGTTCTTGTCGGCCTTCGACAGGTCCGGGATCTCGCCATAGCCCGCATGGAGCTTGACGACGTCCTTGAGCTTCAATTCCTTGACGATGTCGCTGACCCAGCCTTCGCCGAAGGATTCCCACGCGATGGTGGTGACCGGGCGCGGCCCGAGCAGCGACCACAGCGCCATCTCGACGGCGCCGGTGTCGGACGCTGGCACAATGCCGATCTTGTAGTCGGCGGGCACCTCAAGCACTTCGCGCGTCAGATCGATCGCGAGCTTGAGCTTGGCCTTGCCGACCTTCGCGCGATGCGAACGGCCGAGGGCTGCGTCCTTGAGATTTTGGGGGTTCCAGCCGGGGCGCTTGGCGCAGGGGCCAGAGGAGAAATGCGGCACGTTCGGCTTTGAGCCGGGCTTCGCTACAGTCATTCTCTATCCTTCCAGATAGCTAGCCTCCCGTTGGGGGGAGGTGTCCCGCCGCCGTCAATATGGAAGGTTGGGGTTTTCGTCAAGGAACTTCGCCGGGCGAAAATCACAAAGCTGGGATGCGGACGGGGACCGCCGCGACTAGGCGGCTCCCTCTCCCGGGTTTTACGGGGAGAAGGAACGGCTTAGAGCCCCAGCGCCTTTTCGGACTCCACGATCCAGCGCTTGACCGCATCATAGCCGTCGAGATGAAAGCCACCCTCGTGGGCGATGCGGGTGTAGGCCAGCAGCGACACGTCCGCGAGCGACAGCGCCTCGCCGACAAAGAAACGCCGCTGCTTCAGCTCATGCTCCATCAGCGCCAATGCGCTGTATCCCCGCTTGACCTTTTCCGGATCGAGATCACCCAGCGACTTGCCGAGATAGACCATCTGGAAACGACACACGGCGATGTACGGCTCATGGTTGTACTGTTCCCAGAACAGCCACTCGTCCATTTTCGCGGCCAGAAAGGCCTCCGCCGGGATGAGATCGGTTCCCCGCGCCAGATAGCGGATGATGGCGTTGGATTGCGCGAGCGTGCGCCCGTCGTCGAGTTCGAGCACCGGCACCTGTCCCGCGCCGTTGAGTTTCAGGAACTCCGGCGTGCGGCTCTCGCTCTTCATGGTGTCGATCTCAACCCAGGTGTAGCGCCGCGAGAGCTTGTCGCAGACCCACTTCACCTTCAGGCAATTGCCGGATTTCAGGTCGCCATAGATTTTCATGTGCGCCGCCTTTCCCTGCGCCGCCAGCCCAACAGGCAAAACGGCCCGTGTCAACGACAAGAGCCGCAAGAATGAATTTCAGATGACGGCCGGATCAGAACCGGTAGCCGACGCCGCCGCGCACGGTGTTGATGCTGACGTCGCCCCCGGCGTTGACGAAACGAATATACTCCCACTCCGCTCGCGCAAATAGACCGCCGAACAGCATCGCTTCGGTACCAAGACCCGCTGTATAGCCGTAAAGCATCTTGCCGCTGATTCCATCGGCTGCCGTATAAGTTATAAGAGGACCGCTTGAAGCGGTGAGAAACGTCGCGCCCGACCTGTCAGTCACCACCACATTGTTTGTGATGTTTGCGTTTCCTAGCGCGAGGCCACCGAAAACATACGGAAGGAAATTACCGATCGCGTAACCGGCACGACCCCGAATGGTGCCCATGTCCGTAATGGAAATGGATCGCGATGAATTCAGCCCGATGGTATGATAAAGGCCATCAGAGAATGGCGTGACATAAGTCAGCGGAACAGGCGCAACCGTTGACGCTCCTGTGAACTTGCCATGCATGTAGTTGGCTTCGACACCGAGAACGACATCATCCCACTGACCGTTGTAGCCGACAAAGCCGCCGACCGCCGTTTGATGCAGGTTGACCTTGCTCTGCGCTTCCGAGACCGACAACACGGTATCCAGAAGGATGTTATTCGGACCGAGCGCTTTACCAATCAGCGCGTTGTTGGACCCCGCAAAATTCATGTCGGCTGAGCCATACCCAACCTGCCCACCGACATAGAAGCCCTGCCATCGCGTGGTGCGCGGACTATCGCGCAGCATGCCGCGCAGGATCGGAAGATCGGGAAAGTCGGCAGCCTGCGCGCCTTGCACGCTTGCGGCAATCATCATCGCCAACACAATCCGACGCATCACAGAAACTCCGTCATAAACGCTTAACTGTGTTCGATCATGCCGCGTTAACCTTAATCATTCGTTGTCGCCGCGCTTTCCGCGAAAAAGAAAACGGCGCGGAAAAATCCGCGCCGTGAAATTCGTCTGGAGAGACGTCGAGGTCGTCTGGAGTCGGATCAGCCCTTGCGGATCAGCGGCGGCAGCATCGGAGGTAGATAAGCCGGCGCCGGATCGATCGCCCAGCGCACGCCGAGTTTCAGATCGTGCGACGTGATGTGCTTGAACGTCATCGGATTGTAGATGTTGTTGGTGCCGTCATACGCCCGGATGTCTCCGGTGATGCCGTCGCCCATATCGAGGTAACGGTAAGCCAGTTCCATCGTCATGCTCGGCGTGATCTGGTAGGCGAGACCGGCGTGGACGGCCCAGGCGAAATTCCAGCGCGATGCTGTATCTGCATAAGCCGAACTCGGTCCGGGTGTCGTTCCACCAACCGTCAAACCCTGATCGGTGAAATTCGCGATCTGCACGCGTGCGGTACCGATACCGACACCGACGAACGGCGTGATGCACCACCATGTGCCGAGATCGGCGTAGGCGTTGCCCATGAACAGCCACTCGGACTTGATGGCGCGATAGTTATCGGCGCCATTGGCGAGAAGTCCCCCGTCGGAGAAGGTGTTCAGGTCGAGACCCGAGAAGGTCGCACCGGCGCGATACTCACCCGTGACGTCCATGCGGAACCAGTTGTTGAAGCGATAACCGGCGCCGAGGCCGAAGATGCCGGCGCTGTCGAACCCGAGACGCTGGGTCTGGCTGAGCAGTGTCGCATCGAGCGCATTGTTGAGGCGCTTGACCTTCTGATTGCTGATGCCGATGTCGCCGCGCAGATACCAGCCGCCGAAATCCTCGACCGGTGGCGGAACATACATCGGCGGAGGCGGCGGGAGATCTGCAGCGAGAGCTGCCGTCGACATCAAAGTCGCCGCGCCAACGGCGATCAGATTCTTCAGGGTACGCATTGGTCCAGTCCTCGTGTCCAATGAGGCGAACGGCCTCACTTACAAAACTCGTAGCGGACGATGGCACCAAATGTTTAAGCCGCACTTAACCCTAATTTTTAACCGTGAAATTTAATCGGCGTTAAGCGAGGCAGTAAACGTTTTCCTAACGCGCGCGGCGCCGCGCGCCGCAAACCCGCCGCAAATCCTAACGATGCATTGATGGAAATCAGGTCAGGAATCCTGACGCAAGCGGCCACGGCGCGGACGGCCGTTCGTCATTGCAAGGAGAGTTTGCAACGAAGCAATCCATTCCTTGATGTGGGAAACTGGATGCTTCGCTTCGCTCGCAATGACGAAAAACGTCAGAGCTTGCTGCGCTTGATCTGCGGCAGGAAGATCGCGAGCAACCCGATCGCCGGGAGGAATGCGCAGATCTGATAGACGAAGTCGATGCCCTTCCAGTCCGCGATCTGGCCCAGCACCGCGGCGCCGACGCCGCCGAACCCGAACGCCATGCCGTAGAACAACCCGGAGATCATGCCGAGACGATGCGGCATCAGTTCCTGGGCATAGACGATGATCGCGGGCGTCGCCGACGAGATGATGAATCCGATCAGGATGCTCAGCACCGCGCTGGAGAACAGGCCGACATAGGGCAGCGCGAGCGTGAACGGCAGCGCCCCGATGATCGAGAACCAGATGACGTATTTGCGGCCGAAGCGATCGCCCAGCGGGCCGCCGAAGAACACGCCGACCGCGCTCGCGCCGAGGAACAGGAACAGATAGATCTGCGACGCCTGCGTGGTGATGCCGAATTTCTGGATCAGGAAAAACGTGTAATAGCTGCCGATGCTCGCGGTGTAGAACGCCTTGGAGAACAGCAGCACCATCAACACCGTCAGCGCGACAAGGGTGCGCGCCGACGAGCGTTCCTCTCCCGCGACTGCATACGCGCTCTTGCGCTGCGCGACGCGCGGCTTGTACCAGCGGCCGATCTGCCAGAGAATGACGATGGCGAGCGCGGCCACCAGCGAGAACCATGCGATGCTACCCTGCCCGAACGGCACGACGATCAGCGCCGCCAGCACCGGACCGATGGCGCTGCCAAAATTGCCGCCGACCTGAAACACCGATTGCGCCATTCCGACCCGGCCGCCCGACGCCATCCGCGCGATGCGCGAGGATTCCGGATGGAACACCGCCGAGCCGGTGCCGACCAATGCGGCCGCGAGCAGGATAACCCAGTAGTGATGCGCGACGCTGAGCAGGATCAGACCCGCGAAGGTGAAGCCCATGCCGAGCGCCAGCGAGAACGGCTTCGGATGCTTGTCGGTGTACGCGCCGATCACCGGCTGAAGCAGCGACGACGTGAACATGAAAGCCAGCGTAATGAACCCGATCTGGCTGAAGTCGAGCGCGTAGTTGTCCTTGAGGATCGGATAGACCGACGGGATCAGCGACTGCATCAGATCGTTCAGCAGATGCGAGACGCTGATGGCACCGATGACGGCGAAAGCGGGCGCAGCCGCGACAGCTTTCGGCGGCTCGTCCACAACGATCGGCGCGGCAAGGGTGTCTTCAGACAGGATAACGGGCTTGTTCACGGCAGTTTCCCGGCAAACTTCAAAACGAATGCGCCTGAAATACAAATTCGGCGGCGAGGTCGCCAGACACGATTACCCATGGCTGATGTGCCGGATTGGCCAGACTGCGAGTTTCTTGGCCGTCCGGCGCAGGCCGAGACGACCGGAAATCCGACGTCGCTGCGGATGCACTCCCTCTCCCCGTGAACGGGGAGAGGTGAAAAAGGGATCAGGCCGCAGCCGACGCCGTTCCGAGCGCCGACACGATCATGTCCACCGCTTCCTCGACGAGATCGCGGTTGTCGCCCTCACCCATCACGCGAATGACCGGCTCGGTGCCGCTGGGCCGGATCAGCAGGCGGCCGCTTCCGTTCAGGCGCTTCTCGGCATCGACGATCGCGGATTTGACCTGCGGATTGTCGAGCGGCTTGCCAGTGCGGTAGCGCACGTTCTTGAGAATTTGCGGCATCGGCTCGAAGCGATGGCAGACCTCCGACACCGGCCGGCCGAGCTTTTTCACAACAGCGAGAACCTGCAACGCTGCGACAAAGCCGTCGCCGGTGGTGGCGAAGTCCGACATGATGATATGGCCCGACGGCTCGCCGCCGAGATTGTAGCCGCCCTTCAACATCTGCTCGAGCACGTAGCGATCGCCGACCGGCGTGCGCAGCAGCTCGATGCCGATATCCTTGAGGTAACGCTCGAGCCCGAGATTAGACATGACCGTGGCGACGATGCCCGGCTTTGCGAGACGCCCGTCGTCCTTCCAGCTTTGCGCGATGACGGCCAGCAACTGGTCGCCATCTACCACATGACCGCGCTCGTCGATGATGATGACGCGGTCGGCGTCACCGTCGAGCGCAATGCCGATGTCGGCGCGCATCTCGCGCACCTTGCGCGACAGCGCTTCCGGCGAGGTCGAACCGCAATCCTTGTTGATGTTGAAGCCATCCGGCTCGACGCCGATGGAAATGACGTCCGCGCCCAATTCCCACAGCGCTTCCGGCACCACCTTGTAGGCCGCGCCATTGGCGCAATCGACCACGACGCGCAGCCCGTCGAGGCTGAGATCACGCGGCAGCGTGCGCTTGGCGAATTCGATGTAACGGTCGTGGACGCCGTCGATGCGGCGCGCGCGTCCGAGACTGGCGCTCTCCGCAAGCCGCTTGTCGAGATTGTCGTCCATCAGCAGTTCGATCTGCGCCTCGACGTCGTCAGACAGCTTGAATCCGGCGGGCCCAAACAGCTTGATGCCGTTGTCGTCGAACAGGTTGTGCGAGGCGGAAATCATCACGCCGAGATCGGCGCGCATGGACTTGGTCAGCATCGCGACGGCCGGCGTCGGCATCGGGCCGAGCAGCAGCACGTCCATGCCGACCGAGGTGAAACCTGCCACCATCGCGTTCTCGATCATGTAGCCGGACAACCGCGTGTCCTTGCCGATCACCACGCGATGACGATGCTCGCCGCGCTGGAAAACCAGCCCTGCCGCCTGACCGACCTTGAGGGCCAGTTCGGGCGTAATGAGACTGTTGGCGCGGCCGCGGATGCCGTCGGTGCCGAAGTACTTGCGAGCCATGAATTCCCCTGCTTCGCCGAGTCTCCGGGCAGGCGCCGATAAGGACCTGCGTGGCTCTGGCGAGCGCCCCAATGTAGCGCGAAGCTGATTATAAAGCCTCTGCGGCCTGCAATCCTTCAAAAAATATGATGAATCATTACCGCAGCCCGGAACGGGCGACGGCATCTATCTTGTTGAACAAGAAGGTATTTTTCAGAAATCCACGCGAAACACTGCGTGTTTCAGCTTTTCCGCTTGATGTCTTCATCGTGCTTGGACGGCGGGGGCTGGGTCACACTCACCGGGTCCGACCCGGGAAACGATTCTTCGAGGCCCTTATTCAGGGCATCGTCGAGTTTGTCCTTGTGGGCCTTGGAGCCCTTCTCGTCCTTACCCTGATCCCCGATTTTATGGTCCCGCGCCTTGGTGCCTGTATCGGCCATTTGTCTCTCCTGTCTGGTTCACAGGGACAACGTCCGGAAAGAGCCCATGTTCCGGGGCGCGAGGGCCTTCAATCCCCAGACTCCTTGGGATCGGGCTCGACGTGCGGATCGGGCTGGGTCAGCTTGACCGGGTCGGAGGCAGGAAAGGTGTCGCGCAGGGCTTCGTCCAATTCATCATCCAGCTTGCGCTTCTCGGCTTCCGCCTCCTTGGCTGCTTTAGCTGATTTGGGACTGGAGGTTTTATTGCTCATGAGCCTCTCCACGGTGCAGCGGCTATTTGCACGCGCCTCAACCATGATAGATGATCGCTGAAATCAAGAATGCAATGACCCGAGGACGCGTCCAATGAAGAACATTACCTGCATCGAAGACCTGCGGCAGATCCACAAGCGTCGCGTGCCGAGGGCTTTCTTCGACTACGTGGACCGCGGCTCCTATTCGGAAGACACGCTGCGCGCCAATGTCAGCGACCTGGAGAAGATCAAGTTTCGCCAGCGCATTCTGGTGGACGTCTCCAAGCGTGAGTTGAACACCACCATTCTCGGCGAACCTGCCGCGATGCCCCTGATTCTCGCGCCTGTCGGCTCGACCGGCATGCAGTATGGCGACGGCGAGATTTACGCCTGCCGCGCAGCGCAGGCGCTCGGCATTCCCTACACGCTTTCGACCATGTCGATCTGCTCAATTGAAGATGTCGCGGCGAATGTCGACAAGCCGTTCTGGTTTCAGTTGTACGTCATGAAGGACCGCGGCTTCGCGAAGTCACTCATCGAACGCGCCATCGCCGCGAAGTGCAGCGCGCTGGTGCTGACCGTCGATCTTCAGGTGCTGGGGCAGCGCCACGCGGACATCAAGAACGGCCTGTCGGTGCCGCCGCGGTTGCTGACGTTGAAGAACATCGTCGACTTCGCCACCAAGCCGGGCTGGGTGTCCGGCATCCTGAAAGGCAAGAGCCGGAATTTCGGCAACATCGCCGGCCACGTCTCGGGGACGCACGATCTCGGCTCGGTGTCGGAATGGGTCGCCTCGCAGTTCGACACCACGCTGAACTGGAAAGACGTCGAGTGGATCCGCAGCATCTGGCCAGGCAAGCTCATCATCAAGGGCATCCTCGATGTCGCCGACGCGCGCCTCGCCGCGAAGACCGGCGCGGAAGCGATCGTGGTCTCCAACCACGGCGGCCGGCAGCTCGACGGTGCGCCGTCGTCGATCTCGGTGCTGCCGGAGATCGTGCAGGATGTCGGCTCGCAGACCGAGATCATGTTCGACGGCGGAATTCGTTCGGGACAGGATGTGATGCGCGCGCTCGCGCTCGGCGCGAAGTCCTGCATGATCGGCCGCGCCTATATCTACGGCCTCGGCGCCGGAGGACAGGCCGGCGTCGCCACGGCGCTTGACGTGATCGGCAAGGAGCTGAGCACGACGATGGGGCTGTGCGGCATCAACCGCATCGACGAGATCGACCGCCGCGTGCTGACGGACTACATGCAAACCAACGCGGTGAGCAGCCCGAAGAACTAACGTCGTTGCCAGCGCCGCGAAGCAATCCAGAAAACAAGAACTGGATTGCTTCGCCGCCGTGCTCCTCGCAATGACGGCTTATGTCCCGATCACATCGGCGGCGAAACGCCGTCGCGGCCGACGCTGAGGCGCGCGACATCGAGCGTGCCGTCCGGCTTTTTGGTCGCGATCGCGAACACCGGCGTACCCACCTTGATGTCGGAACGCGCGGCGGGAACATAGGTCACGACCTGCGTCTCCGGCGTCACCAGAACCTTGCGCTCGCCGCCCTTGTATTTCACCGTCAGCGTGTGGCCGTCATTTCCGGCGACGGTGCGCTCATCGACCGCGCCGTTGGTCATGCTGCTGTTCGGCTTCAAATCCCACGGCCGCGTGCCGTCGCCGGTGCCCCGCATGGCTTTCGGGAACACATGGACCTCGACGGCCTTCTGGCTGCCGTCGGAATCCGGCACCGACGTGACACCGATGTAAGAGCCGACCTTGACGTCGGCGAGCGACATTTTCGCAACGCCCGCCACGCCGGCGCTCATCGGCAAGTGAAGCGTCACATCCGCGCCTTCGCGCGATTTGACATGCAGTGTTTCGCCTTCAAGGCTTTCAACGGTTCCGCGCACGCGCGTCGTGGAACTGGTCGGGGATTGTTGCGCGAAAGCATAGGACGACGACAGAAGCAGCGCGGATATGGCAGCGACGCGCAGCGAAGCAAGGCGATTGACGGTCATGTTGGTCTCTCCGGAGGGCCCCAACATGATCTACGCTCGCGCAGCCGGAATATTTCGTCCGTCACGCAGGTGTTACTGACAACTCCACGATGTGGTGACCTTGTCCTCGGCCATGGTCGCGGTGCAATTCTTCTGCTGAATTTCGTCCGAGCCCGGCGCTTTCAGTTTCACGGAGCCCGCAAGTTCCCGCGGGCCCCGCCGAAGCATGGTAATCTCCGTCACGGTGATATTCTTCGCGGCGAAGTCGGCCTGCATCCGTTTCTTCACATCATCGATCGAGGCCGGATTGAAGCCCTGCGCGCCTTGATAGACGGTGTAGGCGCTGAAGATCACCAGCGCGAGCGCCGCAAGCACGATGAATTTTCCGGTTCTGTTCACGACTGTTTCATCCTCACTTCGTCAAATCCGCCTCGACCAACGCTCGCAGTTCCGGCGTCACGGCAGGACGTTTGCCGAACCACAGTTCAAAGCCGCGCACGGCCTGATGCAGCAGCATCCCGAGGCCGTCGGCGGTTTTAAGGCCACGCGCTTTTGCAGCTTTCAGCAAATCCGTTTCAAGCGGCACATAAACCAGATCGGCGACGGTGGCAGAAGACGGAAGCAGCGTCACGTCGACGGCGAGCGGCGGCTGGCCCTTCATGCCGAGCGAGGTGGTGTTCACCAGCAATCCCGCGCGCGGCAACACGGTGTCGATCGCGTCCCATGCCAGCGGCTGCACTTGCGCACCGAACTGATCGGCCAGCAACTGCGTGCGCGACGCCGTCCTGTTCGCGAGATGCACGCGCTTGATGCCGCGCTCGATCAATCCGAAGATCACCGCGCGAGACGATCCACCTGCACCCAGGACCAGCACGTCTTCCGCGCTGTCCCAGCCCGGCGCACTGGCATCCAGATTGTTGATGAAGCCTTCGACATCGGTATTGGTCGAACGTAATTCCTCGCCGTGAAAATAGAGCGTGTTGGCAGCACCAACCGCGCGCGCCCGCGCATCGGGCGACGACAGGGCCAGCGCCTGCTCCTTGTGCGGGATCGTGACATTGGCACCGCGATAACCGCGCGCCTTGAGACCGCCGATGAAGTCCGCGAATGCCGCAGGCTCCACTGCCTCGATGCGATAATCGCCGTCGATCTCGAAGACTTTCAGCCAGAATTTGTGAATCAGCGGCGAACGCGAATGCGCCGCAGGCCAGCCGATCAGACACGCGGCGGGAGAATTGCTCATGAAGGCTCCGGTTCGACCTGATCGGCATACACCAAACGGTGTAAGCTGTCGGGTCAAATCACGCGACGCCCGGCGCTGTCAATCGCTTGATCCAGCCGCTTGATCTCCGCGACGGCGCTCGCGATGTCGGACCGGTATTTTGCCTGCGGCGGCCGCGCGCCATAGGACAGCAGCGTTCGCCGCACGTCCGGCGACGCGCCGGTGATGAACACTCGCACACCCTGACGCCGCGCCTTGAGCGCAATCTGGGCGATGGCGTTGGCGGCGGTGGAATCCAGCAGCGGCACGTCCTTGAAGTCGATCACCAGCGCCTTGTAGCCGGAAATGCGATCGAGCACCGACGCCACGGCTGCAACCGCGCCGAAGAAGAACGCGCCGGTAATGCGATAGACCATGATGTCGGGATCGGACGCGAGCGCCGGATCGTAGCGTTTGCGGTCGCCGTTTGCCGTATCCGCCTTGTCGTCCACGGCGAGCGGCGCATAGCTGTCGATGCCGGTGACCAGCGACATGCGATGAATGAACAACAGCGCGCCCAGCGCGAAGCCGACCACGATTCCCTCGGTAAGATCGCGGAACACCGTGAGCAGGAATGTCGCGAGCAGCACCACCGCGTCGCCCCATGATGTCCGGAGCAGCGTGGCGAACTCGTGCTTCTCCGCCATGTTCCACGCCACAACGGCGAGCACCCCGGCGAGTGTCGCCAGCGGAATGTAACTCGCCAGGGGTGCCGCCAGCAGCATGAACGCCAGCAGGAACAGCGAATGCAGCATTCCCGCGATCGGGCCCCGCGCGCCGGCGCGAACATTAGTCGCGGTGCGCGCAATGGTGCCGGTCACGCAGATGCCGCCGAACAGCGCCGAACTCATATTGGCGAAGCCCTGCGCCACCAGTTCGCTGTTGGAGCGATGACGGCGGCCCGTCATGCCGTCGGCGACGACGGCGGACAACAGCGACTCGATGGCGCCGAGCAGCGCGAAAGCCATCGCATCGGGCAGCACGGCCTGGACTTTCGCCAGCGTGACGGCGGGAAACGACGGCATCGGAAACGATTGCGGAATGCCGCCGAACCGCGTGCCGATGGTTTCCACCGGCAGCGACAGCAGCGCCGCGACCACGCCGGTGACGATGACGGCGATCAGCATCCCCGGCCATGTCGGCCGCAGTTTCCGCAAGCCCGCGATGATGGCGATGGTCACGACCGAAACCGCAACCGCCGCAGCATTCGTGGTGCCGATGGCGCCTGCCAGTGCCGCAAGCTTCGGAATCAGTTCGCCCGGCTCCTTGCCCGCGAGCGTGACGCCAAGCAGATCGTGGATCTGACTTGCGAAGATGATGACCGCGATGCCGGCGGTGAATCCCACCGTCACGGGATAGGGAATGAACTTGATGTAGGTGCCGAGCCGCAGGAAACCGGCGACGACGAGAATCAATCCTGCGATCATTGTCGCCAGCAGCACACCGTCGATGCCGTGGCGCGCGACCGACGCCGCAACGAGCACGATGAATGCGCCGGCGGGGCCGCCTATCTGGAAGCGGCTGCCGCCCAGCAGCGAAACGATAAAGCCGCCGAAGATGGCGGCATAGAGCCCCCGGTCAGGTGTTGTGCCGGAGGCGATCGCGATCGCCATCGACAGCGGCAGCGCGACGATGGCAACGGTCAGGCCCGCGACCACGTCGGCGCGGAAAGCATCGAGCCCATAACCCTCGCGCCAGACCGTGACGAACTTCGGCGTGAACAGTTCGGCGAATGTCGGCTGCGGCTTCGACTGCGCGCTCGATGCGTCCAAATGCTTGGCGTCCAAGTGCCTGGCGTCCATGTGTCCTGCGCCTGCGTCTCACGCGGCATCGCCGCGTTGTGTTCGCCGGCGCATCGCCGGCCTCTAATCCCGTTCCACGCGCCCCGGAGGCGGCTCTCTCAGACGCACGCCGCGTCCGCCGCCCTCGCTTCGCGCGCCGTCACCGATCAGGTCGACGCCCGCACGATTCAGCGCATCGACCACCTTGGTCAGCGAGTCCACGATGCCCCGCACATTGCCGCCGCTGGCTTCCATCCGCTGGATGGTCGGAAGCGACACACCGGCCATGTCGGCAAGCGTCTTTTGGTCGAGACCCAGAAGTGCGCGAGCCGCCCGCATCTGTGATGATGTGATCAATGCCAAAATTCCATCTTGAACGACCAGAATGCAAGTAAAAAACGGTCTCAGTGATGTATAATACATCACCAGAGACCGCTTTGCACTCACATTAGAAGCGAATCTTCGAGGTCAGCCTATGCCGCCGCGCGGTGCGCGGCGATGATCTGGTCGGCGGCCCGGCCAGTCACTTCGGACATATGGTCGAACTGCCGGGTGAAGCCCCCGGCGCCGGCCGTCGCCGAGCGCACCTCGACGATCAGATCGCCGATTTCGGCCTCCGGCATCATCGCGCGCACCAGATCCCAACCGCTCCAGCCGACGCGCGTGTCGAAGCCGAGAATCTGTCCACGCCGCCCGGACAGGATCGAGTTGATCTTCGCGGTCGCATCGGTCGGACAGACGATTTCCACCACATGGATCGGCTCGAGCAGCACGGGAGCACATTGCGGCAGCGCCTCGGTGACGCCGATGCGCGCAGCCGTGCGGAACGCCTGATCCGACGAATCGACGCTGTGGTAGGAGCCATCGGTCAGCGTCACCTCGACATCGATCACCGGGAAGCCGAGCGGCCCGCGCGCGAGGCCGTCGCCCGCGCCCTCTTCAACCGCGCCGATGTAATTCTTCGGCACCGCGCCGCCGACGATCTTCTCGGTGAAAACGTAACCGCTGCCGCGCGGCAACGGCTTGATGACGAGCACCACATCGCCGAACTGGCCGTGGCCGCCGGATTGCTTCTTGTGACGCCCGCGCTGCGTAATCGTCTTGCGGATGGTTTCCTGATAGCCGACCGGCGGCGCATGCTGTTTGACGCTGACGCCGAAGCGGTCCTTCAGGCCCTCCACCGCGACCCGCAGATGCATCTCGCCCTGCCCCCACAACACCATTTCATGGGTGAGCGGGTTGTGCACGACGCTGAGCGACGGATCTTCCTCGACGAGGCGTGCCAGCGCCTGACCGAGCTTGACGTCGTCCTTGCGATCCGTCGCCGCGAGCGCGGTCGCCAGCACCGGCGCAGCCGTCGCAACCTCCACCAGCGCGGCGGGCGCGGTCTTGCCGTTACCCAGTGTCTCGCCGGTCCTGACCGAATCCAGCTTGCCGAGCGAAACCGTATCGCCCGCCGTTGCCGACGCGCGCTTGGCATCGCTCCCGCCATTCGGCGCGACGATCCCGGAGACCCGTCCCGTTCCGCCGCCGGACGACAGCATCGTGTCGCCGTCGGCGATCTGTCCGAGCAGCACACGCGCGAGCGAGAGCTTGCCGCCGTGCTGGAGATGCGTGGTCTTCATTACGTAAGCCAGCGCGCTCTTTTCGTCGGACACACCAAGACGTTTTGCCGTCGCGGTCACATTGGGCGCTTCATGGCGCAGCGCCTTCATCAGCCGCAGCACGCCGTTCTCGCGCGTGGCGCAGCCGAGCAGTACGGGACAAATCTGGCCCTGGCGCAACTCGCTGGCGAGATCGTCGAACACCGCATCGCGCGGCGGCGGAATGTCTTCGAGCAACTGTTCGAGCAGGCGGTCGTCGTGATCGGCCAGCTTCTCCAGCATGGAGAGCCGTGCTTCCTTCTCGCGGTCGAGATCGCCGGGCTCGAGATCGATCACCTCGGACGGCATGTGCTCGCGATAAACAAACGCGCGCTCCAGCGCGAGATCGACGAAGCCTGCGATGAGATCGCCCTTCCAGATCGGAATCTGGCGAAGCACCAGCGGCGTGCGCGACGCCGGCTGCAGGGTCGCGAGCGTTTCGCGGATGCGCTTGTTGGCCTTGTCGATCTTGTTGAGAAACAGGAAGCGCGGAATGCCCAGATCTTCCAGTTCTCGCATGATGAGTTGCAACTGCGGCAGCTTGCGCTCGTCAGCCTCGCACACGATGACCGCGGCATCGACCGCCGGCAGCGCCGCGCGCATGTCATGCGCGAATTCGACGGAGCCGGGACAATCAATAAACGTATAGGTGTCACCCATGAACGTCGTGGTCGCGGCCGTCAGACCCACGCTCATGCGATGGTGGCGCGCCGGCGGAGACTGGTCCCCGACGGTGTTGCACGCCTCGATGGTGCCTGCTTTGGGAATGGCCCCGGTCCGGGCCAGGATCGCTTCGAGTAATGTGGTCTTGCCACTCTGAAAAGGGCCCACCAGCGCAATGCACCGGGGACCGCGGGGACTTCTCAGGTTGTCTTGCCCTGTCGCGTCTTGTCCCATTGCCGTCTCCTCATGGAGCACGGCCCGCTTCAAGCTGTCCCGGCGAAGTGCAAATCCGGTCGCCGCCGGAACGCTCTCACTTCAATGCTGCGCGCAGTCCGCTCGCTCCGTTTCACTTCTGCGGAATGCGCTCATGCGGGTCGGCGCCATGATCGTCTCAAGGAGCGGCGCGGTTGGCAAGCGGGAACCATGCCGCTGCGCAGCATCGTGAACACCTATAAAAAAGCCCGCCGTTTCCAGCGGGCTTCGATGCACTTGAGTTTATTTGCGATCAGAACCGGCCCGGCCGAAGCTCCAGGCTCTGCACGCCGCCGGCGACGCTCAGTCCGGTCTGGCCCTGAACGCTCAGCGGCTGCAAGGCGAAGGAATTCTGCGAACCGCCGATCAGGGCGTTGCCGCCGACACCGGCAACAACCGCGGCGCTGGCGCCGACGCCGCCATAATTGCCCGACAGATCGCCGGGACCGAACTGCACGGTCGGCGCGAACACCGCCCAGGACAGCGCGGTCTCGGTGGTGATGCCGAGATCAACGCCGACCTTGGTGATCCGCGCGGTGTAGAGATCGTCCGGACGGCCCTGCGAACGGAAGACGCAGCCGAGATTGGTGACCGATCCGACGATCATGCCGATGTTCGGCCCGCCACGGCATTCCAGCACACCGACCTGGGTGCTTCCCGACTGCGCGTGGGCGAGAATGGATGCTGCAACGAGTCCGGCTGCGGCAACGGACAGCAAAGTCGAAAGGCGGCGCATAGGGGTCTCTCCGGCTGAATGTCGCGAAATGAACCGACGATTTGAAATAAGGCACGAAAGATCAGCGCATCTAGTCATACCAGTGTAGTGGTTCGCAAGTCCGCAGCGTTTCAGCGGCACATTCTTTTTCAAAGGCTTAACGCAAAGAAAAAGGCCCGCCGGGGCGGGCCTTTCCATCTCATTCGCCAGCTTAGCGATGGCGGCGATGATGACGCTTCTTCTTGTACTGGCGCTGATAGCCGACCGGTTCAAGATCGAGGCCGACGACGCCGCCGGTCACGTTGACGCCGGTCTGGCCCTGCAGGCTGAGCGGCTGAAGCGCGAAGGAGTTCTGCGAGCCGCCCCACAGGAGGTTGCCGCCGCCGCCGAGGCCGAACGAGACGTTGCCGCCGACGCCGCCGTAGCTGCCGGCGAGATCGCCGCGGCCGATCCGCTGGGTCGGGGCATGCACCGCCCACGCGAGGCTGGTGTTCTCGGTGACGCCGAGGTCGACGCCAAAGCGCGAGACATGGGCCAGATAGGGCTCCGGCCGGCGGCCTTCGCCGCGGTAAACGCACTGCAACGTGGTGTTGGACGCAACGACCATGCCGACGTTCTGACCGCCGCGGCATTCAAGCACGCCGACGCGCACGCCCTGCTGCTGGGCGTTGGCCGTGGCGAAAGAAGCGACGAGGGCCGCGAAAGCGACACCGAGAAGTGATGGAAGACGCATGGATTTGAACTCCGGCTATTGGCTTGTGATTTGGCCGCCGGACAAAAGGGAAGCGCCGTGGCGAAAACAAGGCGCTTCCCTTATTTGCTTTCAAAATGCCGTCATCATGGATGACGTTTTGTTAGCTTGTTAGCGCAGGTTTCCACAGAAACGCTGGATGCGCTTGCAGGCTTCCTCGAGATCCGAGGTTTTCGTGGCGTAGGAAATGCGGAATGCCGGGCCGAGCCCGAACGCCGATCCCTGCACCACCGCGACGCCTTCCGTTTCCAGAAGCTCGGTCACGAAATCTTCATCGGTCGCGAGCTTTTTGCCCGACGGCGCGGTCTTGCCGATGGTCCCGGCACAGGACGGATAAACATAGAACGCGCCTTCCGGCCGCGGGCACGAAATGCCCGTCGCCTGATTCAGCATCGCCACCACAAGGTCGCGGCGCTCCTTGAACACGGCGTTGTTCGCGGGGATGAAATCCTGCGTCCCGTTCAGCGCCTCGACAGCGGCCCACTGCGCGATCGACGACGGGTTCGACGTCGATTGCGACTGGATGGTCGCCATCGCGGAGATCAGCTGCTGCGGGCCGCCCGCATAGCCGATGCGCCAGCCGGTCATGCAGTAAGCTTTCGAGACGCCGTTCACCGTCAGCGTGCGGTCGAACAGTTTCGGCTCGACCTGCGCCGGGGTGGTGAACTCGAAGTCGTCGTAGACAAGGTGCTCGTACATGTCGTCGGTCATCACCCAGACATGCGGATGCTTCATCAGCACGTCGGTGATCGCCTTCAGTTCGGCGCGCTTGTAGGCAGCCCCCGTCGGGTTCGACGGCGAGCACAGGATGATCCACTTGGTCTTCGGCGTGATCGCGGCTTCGAGCGCTGCCGGCTGCAGCTTGAAACCGAACTCCGCGGTGCAGACCACAGGCACCGAGGTGCCGCCGGCCAGCGCCACCATCTCCGGGTAGCTCACCCAGTACGGCGCAGGAATGATGACCTCGTCGCCCGGGTTGAGCGTCGCCATCAGCGCGTTGTACAGCACCTGCTTGCCGCCGGTGCCGACCGTGATCTGGTTCGGCTTGTAGGTCAGGCCGTTCTCGCGCTGAAACTTGGCGATGATCGCCTCTTTCAGTTCGGGAATGCCGTCCACCGCGGTGTACTTGGTCTTGCCGGCCTCGATGGCGTGGATCGCCGCCAGCTTGATGTTGGCGGGCGTGTCGAAATCCGGCTCGCCTGCGCCAAGGCCGATGACGTTGCGGCCCGCGGCTTTGAGCTGACGTGCTTTATCCGTGACCGCGATGGTCGCGGACGGCTTCACACGGTCAAGCGCAGCGGACAGAAACGGCATCATGTTCTCCTGTGGGATTCTGATGGGTCGCGAAGGCCCGGATTCGCGATTTGAGCGGGCCGCGCACCCTAAAACGGGCTGCGCTGCATCGCAAGAAACTTTGCCGAAAACCGGCGAAATAGGCCACATCGGCACAGAAAGTTGACCGCGCGCACCGTCCGGCCAGCGCGCGACGAGTCCGCTGCAACATTCGTAAATCCTGCCCCGCAATTGAATCATTTTTGGCAACGCTGGCGGCCGGCGTCCGAAGCGCAGCGCCCTCACAATCTTGACGCAAGTGCGAACAAATTGGGCGATCACGACCGCACGCGTTTGCGCGCCTTTCCCTCACGCCGACGTGCATCGAATTGACGCGCCGGGGCGTGCTCCACAGAATAAAATCGCCTGCAACCGCCCGATCCTGATGGATTTGACTTTTTCTAACCCCGAGGCCTTGCAGCACGTAGCGCAGGACCTCATTGTTACATCGCCTTGGGGTCGGGTCCGGCTTCGAATTTTGCTTCGCGCCGGTCATCGCCGGATGGCTTCACGAAAGTCGGCCCGGAGGCGTCACGAAAGTCCGCATGTACAAACTCTACTCGATGCAGCGCTCCGGAAACAGCTACAAGGTCCGCCTTGCGCTGGCGCTGTTGAACGCGCCGTACAAAGCCATCGAGGTCGACATTCTGCGCGGCGAAAGCCGCACGCCGGAATTTCTCGCGCGCAATCCAAGCGGTCAGGTGCCGCTGCTGGAAGTCGCGGAGGACCGCTATCTCGCCGAATCCAATGCGATCCTCTGGTACGTCGCGGTCGGCACCTCGCTCGCGCCGGAAGACCGCATCGCGCGCGCGCAGGCGTTGCAATGGATGTTCTTCGAGCAGCATGCGCTGGAGCCCAGCGTCGGCGCCGCTTATTTCTGGCTGGTGCTGGTGCGCGGCGGGCGCGACCTGCAAACCCATTCGCTGGAAGACTGGATGGAGCGGGGCTACGCCGCGCTGCGCGTGATGGAAAATCACCTCAAGACCAACGACTATTTCGCTGCGGGACATCTCACGGTCGCGGACATCGCGATGTACGGCTATACCCACGTCGCCAACCAGTGCGATTTCGACCTTTCGGGGTATCCGTCGGTGAGGGCCTGGCTCAAGCGAGTGGAACAGGAGCCGCGATTCGTCACGATGGCCTGGAAGCCAGCCGAGGTCGCAGCGCCCGAAACCGCCCCCGGCACCGAGACCGGCCTCACCGCCGAAGCCTAGTTTCCCGGACCTGAAAGCCGGCGCAGGCTGCGCGGGCCCGATCATGCTCAAACCCGTGTGGGATTACGGGGATAGCGGGCATAACCGTTTTATTTTGTTGATGTTACCCCGGTTTTGCCACGTTTGGCGCTTCCGCGCCGCAAATTTGACAGCGATTCCTGTGATTTTCCCGACAGCGGTGATTCGCCGCCTTATGAGGACTCACGACCATGATTCGGTCGACCGTTTCAGGAATTGGTTTTGAACTGAAGTCTGTGCGCGTTGCGTCGTCCAGATTGACGAATGCCGTTGTCGCCTCGCTGGCCATGGCGGCGCTGTCGCTGTGCGTGATCGTCACCCTCACGGCATTGTCGATCAGGGCCGTGGCCGCCACGCCGATCGTCGGCTAAGGCCCGACCCGTTTCCCCTGCGCGCCTGTGATGTCCCGCGACCGCACGATGATGCGCGCGGGTGGAGATGCACGGATGAAAACGCCGGTTGTTGTGGTTTCAGCGTCGCTTACGCTCGCGATCATCCTCGTTGCAGGATTTCTGATCGCGACGCAGGCGCGCGGCCATGATTCCGGCGATCACGACCACTTGTGGAAGATGAAAAACGCGCCGGCGGCGATGAAGGCAAAACCGATCGCGTGATTCCAGCCGAGCGGCTCCCTCAGATACAGCACCGAAAATCCGGCGAACACGACCAGCGTGATGACTTCCTGCATCGTCTTGAGCTGCGCCGCCGAATAGACCGCGCTGCCCCAGCGATTGGCCGGCACCGCAAGCCAGTACTCAAAGAACGCGATACCCCAGCTCACCATGATGACCAGCGGCAGCGAGGATTCCTTGAACTTCAGGTGACCGTACCAGGCGAAGGTCATGAAGACGTTGGAAGCCAACAGCATCAGGATCGGCAGCAGATAGGGCGACATCGTCGTGGGCATGGATAACCTTTCGGGCTGAACGATTTCACAGACTCTGAACCGGAGCGTTGCACGCAACAAGCCCACGATGCCGGCCCCGCAAAGACGGGCATTCAAAGGATCAAATATAACGCCCTGTGGACAACCTGCCCTGTCACAGCCCTGTAACCATGCCTGCCTAGCCTCCGGATGCGCTCGATCCGTCCCCCGTCACAGATCGCGCGTTCAGGCGGTCCCCGGTCGCGTAAATCCCCTCTGCGCTGTATCCGGCCGGGGCCGCATCTTTTTTGTAAAACAGAATAGAGACGGGTCTGTCGTGGTCATGCGGCGAGATAGCGGCAAGCAAACCATCCCGTTAGCGCGATGGATGTCACCCATATGCCGACAATCACACAGGCTGCGGCACGGCTGACCGGACGATCCAAAGCCAATGCCGCCGCATCGCGATGCTCCGCCATGATCTCCTGCGGATCAACTTGAGAACAAGCATGATGCCGAGCGGGACAATGATGAGGTCATCCAGATAACCCAGCACCGGAATAAAATCGGGAATGAGGTCGATGGGCGAAAAGGCATACCCCGCGACCGCCACGGCCAGCGCCTTCGCGTGCCACGGAACGCGCGGGTCGCGGCTCGCGAGGTAAATGGCATCCACGTCCCGCTTGATGGCACGCGCCCAGCTTTTCAATCGCTCGATCATCCGGGAACTCTACCGCTTTTGCGGACCGCTCATCACCCGTTATAATCTGACATCTTCCGCGTATGAACCGAGCCACGCCTTTGCAAGACCCGTCCTCATGATCCGCGCCCTTCCCGTCATCCTCATTCTTGTTGGTGTCGCCTTGCTGCTGCTGCCGTTTCAGCTGGCCGGCATCCTGCTCAACAACCGGCTGCAACGCATCGTGCCGAACCTGTTTCATCGCGCAGCCTGCGCGATCATCGGCATCCGGATCACGCAGGTCGGCGCACGCACGCAGGAAAACCCGGTGCTGATCCTGTCGAACCATGCGTCATGGCTCGACATCATCGTGCTGAGTGCGATCGCGCCGGTAGTGTTCGTCGCAAAGTCGGAAGTCGCGAACTGGCCGCTGTTCGGCTGGCTGGCGAAATTGCAGCGCACGATTTTCGTGGAACGCGAGCGGCGTCACAAGACCGGCGACGCGGCGCGCGCGATGGGCGACCGCCTGCAAGGCGGCGATGCCGTCGTGCTGTTTCCCGAAGGCACGTCCAGCGACGGCATCCGCATCCTGCCGTTCCGCTCGGCGCTGATCGGCGCCGTCCATCACACCATCGGCGACTCCACGCATCACGATCGCGTCACGGTGCAGCCGGTGTCGATCGCCTACGTGCGCTACGGCGGCGTGCCGGTCGGGCGCGCGCTGCGCGACAAGGTGGCATGGTATGGCGAAGCCGAACTGGTGCCGCACCTGCTCGGCGTGCTGTCGTCGGGCGCGGTCGACGTCACGGTAAGTTGGGGCGATGCCGTGGGCTACGGCATGACCGCGGACCGCAAGCAGATCGCACGCGACGCGGAAGCCGCGGTGCGGCGGATGACGGCGCGCGCTTTACGCTCGCCAGCGGCGCAGCCGTCAGGTACGGAAGAAGCGGCGGCGACCGCCGTTCCGGCGCTCGAACAAACCTGACGGGAAAGATCATGGACATCAGAAATCTCGGCGGCTCCGGCCTGCGCGTGTCCGCTGTCGGCCTCGGCTGCAACAACTTCGGCCAGCGCACCGACCTCGAAACCTCTCGCAAGGTGATCCACAAGGCGATCGATCTCGGCATTACGCTGTTCGATACCGCCGACATCTATGCCGGGCGTGGTGGCTCGGAAACCGTACTCGGGCAAGTGCTGGGCGACCGCCGCAAGGACATCGTACTGGCGACAAAATTTTCCAAGGCGATGAGCGACGACGGCACCAAGCAGGGCGCGTCGCGGCGCTACATCATGAACGCGGTGGAAGACAGCCTGCGCCGGCTGAAGACCGATTACATCGATCTCTACCAGCAGCACGACTTCGATCCTCTGACGCCGATCGAGGAAACGCTGCGCGCGCTGGACGACCTGATCCGTCAGGGCAAGGTGCGCTACATCGGCTGCTCGAATTTTCCGGCATGGCGCATCGCCGAGGCGCAACTCACTGCGCGTGGCATCAACACCCATGCCTTCGTGTCGTGCCAGGACGAATACAGCCTGATCGTCCGCGACAATGAGAAGGATCTGTTTCCGGCCGCGGAGGCCTACAATCTCGGCGTGCTGCCGTTCTTCCCGCTGGCGAGCGGTCTGCTGACCGGAAAATACAAGCGCGGCGAGGCTGCTCCCGCCGATACGCGCTTCGCCAAGGCGCCCGCTTTGCTCAATCGCTACATGTCCGAAAAAAATCTCGACATCGTGCAGAAGCTGCAGGAGTTCGCGACCGCGCACGGCAGGACCATGCTCGAACTGGCGTTCTCATGGCTGGCAGCGCGGCCACAGGTGTCGAGCGTGATCGCCGGCGCCACCCGCGTCGAACAGATCGAGCAGAACGTCAAGGCGATCGACTGGAAGCTGACGGCGGAAGAGATGGCGCAGATCGACGGGATTACCAAGGGCTGATCAAACCACCAGCCCCTGCATCGCCTTCACCGCACCGCTATCGGGAAACACAGCTTCGGCCAGCACCCGCTCGCCGAGGCCGAGGTGATCGCGCAGCACGCCCTTGATGACACCGCGCAGATCGGTGGTCGGCTTCAGGTCGCGATTCTCGTAAAGATTCGCAAGCTTCAATCCCGGCCAGTCGGAAATCACCCGGCCGCCGTTGACCGCGCCGCCCGCAAGCAACGCGATAGTGCCCGTGCCATGATCGGTGCCGTCGGTGCCGTTGATACGCGCGGTGCGGCCGAACTCGGTGGCGACCACAATCACGGTATCGCGCCAGCGCTCGCCGAGTCCGCTCTCGAATTCCGCCAGCGCGCCGTCGAGACCCGACAGCAACTGCGCCAGCCGCCCGACCGGCCCGCCTTCGTTGGCGTGGGTATCCCAGCCGTCGAACGCCAACGCCGCAATGCGCGGGCCATCGTCCGCCGCCATCAGGCGCGCGGCACCCTTGGCCGCGAGCTTCATCGCACCAACGCCGTTCATGCCGGGCTTCGGCTTCATGCCGTCATCGTTGGCGGCGATCTTGTCGATCTGCAAACCTTGCGACAGCGCCGCAGCCAGCGCCGGATCGCGATGGTTGTAGAGATTCACAAGGCGCATCGCAGTGTCATCGGCGGCCTGTGGAATGTAGGGCGGCACCCACCCCACCGTCGGCGCGGCGCCGCGCAACACCAGCGGCGTGGTCGGGCCCACTGCAAGACCGCTCATGACCCGCTCCCCGCGCGGCAGCGCTTCCAGCGCGCGGTTGAGCCAGCCGCTCTGCACGCGGCCGGGGCCGGCCAGTCCGCTTTCCAGCACGTCCTGCCCGTCGAAATGCGAACGCTCGCGATAGGAGGTCGCCACCGCATGAACCACGGCGGCTTTCTTCTCCTTGTACATCCGCGCAAAAGCCGGCATCGCGGGATGCAGCGCAAAGAATGAGTCCAGCTCGGTCGCGGCGTGCGGGCCGTCGCGCGTCAGCGCAATCGAGCCATGCAGACCGGCGTAATCGGGATCGCCGACCGGCGCCACGGTGGCAAGGCCGTCCAGCGCGCCGCGCAGGATGATGGTGACGAAGCGCGGATCGCGGCCGTCTTTCGCCCGCGCGAATTTCGGCAAATAAGCCCATGCGGCGAACGTCGCGCCGCCCATCAGCAGCGCGCGCCGGGTCAGTCCGCGCGGGGTGTGGCTTTCGCAGCAATCCATCAGGACGTTCGACATGCTCATCTCCTCTGGAATTCCGGCGACATCAGCAACAGCGCGAACGCCTGCTGCTTCGATTCCGCGCGCTCGATGGTCTGCCGTGTTTCGGTCGAGGCCGCCTCGCCCGCCACGACATCGAGCAACGCCCGCGGATCGACAGTATCAGCGATGCGCGACGAAATCTGCGACGCGATGTCGAGTCTCAGCTTGAGCCCTTCCGGCGCGGCCCATGCCGCATTGGTATCGGCAAATCCGTTCGGACCGGCGGGCGTCCACAGCGGCTGGCCCAGCACGTTCAGCCCGCCGAGATAGCGCTGCGGGTCTTCAGGAATGCGCCCCATCATCCGACCGGCAGCGACCAGATACTCATACGGCATCCGGATCTTGGTCATCGGCGCCTGCCACGCCTCGTCGGCATCGACCAGCGCCAGTGTCATCGCGCGCAGGTCGCCATCGGTCTTACGGAACGTGCGTTCGAGTATCGCCACCAGCGCGGGCTTCGGGTCGTCATCAACAAAATGCCGCGCAAATTTCGTCGCGATGAATTTCGCGGTCGCCGGATGCCGCGCGATGTCGGCCAGCGCGGCCTCGCCCTGCCCGACGCCGGTGTCGTCATAGACCTTGCCGAGCAGCTTTTGCGGCCCCGGCTCATGTGCGTTGGCGTTGAAGATGAATGTGCCGGGCGCTCCGATCTTTCCCTCCCTGCCCGCGAAGGTCCAGCCGGTGATGATCCGCGCCAGCGAGGTGACGTCGGCCTGGGTATAGCCGCCGTTCACGCCGAGCGTATGCAGCTCCATGATCTCGCGCGCAAGATTTTCGTTCAGGCCCTTCTTGCGATTTTTCCCTGCGCGCGAGTCCGGTCCGATCGACTGCTGGTTGTCGAGAAAGAAGATCATCGCCGGATGCTGCTCGACAGCGCGCAGCATATCGCCGAACCGTCCCAGCACGTGCGGGCGGATCGCTTCGCGCTCGAACGCGCCGGCCCATATCCGCGCCAGTTCGCCCTTGTTCGCGGAAATGCAGAAATGGTTCGACCAGAACGCCACGAGGCGCTCGACGAATCCGCTCTCGGTCATGGTGGCCCGCTGAATCCGTGCCAGCGCCTCGGCGCGGAAGGTTTTCTGAATGATGTTGAGCGGCTTCGGCGGCTCCTTGGGCTTTGCTGCATTCGGCTGCATCGCATCGGGCGACATCATCGTGCTGGCCGCCGGATCTGTTTTCGCCGTGGCCTGCGCCTCCATCGCGCCGTCGCCCGGCATTTTCGCCTGCGCCGTTTTCGCCGCGGCCTCGCGCTGCTGCTTCACGTCTTTCTGATAGTCAAACACCGCCTGCGCCAGCTCCGGGGTCCCTTGCAAACCCGGGGAATCGAGCAGCGCCGCGTTGGGCCGGCCCAACTCCGCCTTCACGAAGCCGCGAGGATCGGATGCCGCGCTGGTGAAATCACTGGCCGCGCCCCCGCGCGCGCCAAGGCCAAACCGGTTCAGTGCGATGAGAGCGCCTTGCGGGTCGCGCGCCATGCGGAAATCTCGCGGTTGTACTCGCCGACGCAAAGGCCAATACTGCGCCGGTGGTCAAGACTATGATCGCTTCCGGCCTGAACGTCACATGAAGGATTCGACAAAATCGTGAATGGCATCGTGACAAAGCCGACAGGAAAGGCTGCAGCGCAGCGGGCGTTGAATTGCCCGCGCTGCGGAACCGCGTTCACCTGCGACCTCTCCGGGCATTGCTGGTGCATGGACGAAACCGCCAAGCTGCCGATGCCTGCCGAAGGCGAAGACTGCCTGTGCCGGACCTGCCTGCGCGCGGCGGCGGAAATACAGGAATCTCTACCCGTCATTCCGGGGCACGAGTGAAACGAGCGAACCCGGAATCTATCTTTTATGTCGTTCTGAATTCCGGATCAGCCCGCTTCGCGGACCGTCCGGAATGACATTTAATTTTACACCGTATAACCCGGCGAATTCCGCGCCATGCCGCCGAACGCGTCGAGCAGCCGTTCGCGCCATGCATAGATCGGATCGTCTTCCTTCAGGAGCTTGAACGCGCTGGTCGCGCGCGCCCATTGAAACGGGCCGAACACGATGTAATCGGCGTAGTTCGGCGCGTCACCGCCGAGATAGGCCTGCGTCTTCAGCGTGAGGCGCATCGGCATGAGGCTTTTGCGGAATTCCTCGACGGCCATATCCCGGGCGGCCGCCGCCTGCTCCAGCGTCTTGCCGAGACGCGCTTCGCGGGTCTTGCGGAAATAGACCTGATCGGCCGGCCGCAGATGGTCATGAATGTCGGCAGCGATCATCGGGAAAATGCCGCCGACCACGGCAATATCGCCCCACCAGTTCAGCATCTGGCCCATGGCGCGGCCACCCGCGCCGCCAAACAGCGATGGCCGGTCGGGATAGGTGTCTTCGAGATAGTTCGCGATGGCCCAGGAATCCGCGACGGATGTATCGCCGTCGAGAAACACCGGCACCTTGTCCGACCGGTGCGGCGCGATCGCATCCTTCTCGGTGAAGCGCCACGGAATCGTTTCCGCGTTCAGATCCTTGTGCGCCAGCGCCATGCGGATGCGCCAGCAATAGGGACTGAACACCCGCTCCGGATCGGTGCCGCACAGTTCGAAAAGCTTTCGCGCCGCGGTCATCGTCTCAACCTTTCACGACGGAAGCGGTCTGTCCGAACAGCACCTTCTTCTGTTCGTCGGTAAACGTCTTGCCGATGCTGGGGTTGACCTTCGGTCCCTGTTCATAGGCGCGCACCGTCGCGGGCCGGGCGCGAATGGCCTCGAACCAGCGCTTGAGATGCGGAAAGTCCTCCAGCTTCTGGCCCTGCCGCTCATACGGCACGATCCACGGATAGGCCGCCATGTCGGCGATGGAATACTCGCCCGCGACATAGTCACGATCCGCGAGGCGCTTGTTGAGCACGCCGTAGAGCCGGTTGGTCTCGTTGACATAGCGATCGATCGCGTAGGGAATTTTCTCCGGCGCATAGTTGCTGAAATGATGGTTCTGTCCGGCCATCGGGCCGAGGCCGCCCATCTGCCACATCAGCCACTGGATCACGTCAAAACGCTTGCGCAGGTCCGCGGGAAGAAACTGGCCGGTCTTCTCCGCGAGATAGATCAGAATCGCACCAGATTCGAAGATCGCCACAGGTTTGCCGCCGTCCGCAGGGGCCGGATCGATCATCGCCGGCATGCGGTTGTTCGGCGAAAACGCCAGAAACTCCGGCTTGAACTGATCGCCCGTGCCGATGTTGACCGGGTGAATCGTGTAGGGAACGCCGGTTTCTTCGAGGAACATCGTGATCTTGTGACCGTTCGGCGTTGGCCAGTAATAGAGATCGATCATCTCGTTATCCTTGGATTGGAAACATCGGGCAGGTGCCGCAAAGTCAATGCGATTGCATGAAACTTGCGCTTCGCGCCTGCGAAGTCAATGCCGCCCGGCACATATCAAATATATTTCATTCGTTCTAAGCTTGTGATCGTGGAAGATTTTCGTCGCTCCGATCAAAACTAAGAACAGTCCCTCTCGCGTCCCGCAGATAGAGTTCCGGCAAATCCGAACTTTAGTCAGAAAATTTTGGGGTCAGGAAAGGTCGACAATGACACAACAATTCGCACGGCGTGATTTTCTAAAGCTTTCGACGGCGATGGGGCTGGCCGCGACCGGCGGTTTCTCCTGCATGGGAGTCGCCAATGCTGCGCCGATCCAGGTGCCGACCATCGACAAGCTGTCGATCCGCGTGCTGGTCGATCAGCAGCACGACCAGTTCCTGAAAGGCAGCACCGTGAACGGTGTCGTTCACGAAGGACCGGGCGGCGGGCGCAGCGCCGACGCGCGCAACGTCCTTCACAACGAATGGGGCCTGTCGCTGTTTCTGGAATCGCAGCGTGAACAAGATATCCGCAACATCCTGCTAGACTTCGGCTACACCTCGCCCGCCATCATCAACAATATCGGCCTGCTCAAGGTCGATCCGGCGAAGATCAACGCGCTGATCGTCAGCCACGGCCATATCGATCACTACGGCGGCCTGATCGGCTTTCTCGAAAAATATCGCAGCGTGCTTCCGCCCGACGTGAAGCTTTATGCCGGCGGCGAGGATAATTTCTGCCATCGCGTCAGCCGCGCTTCCACTGGCCAGTTCGGCGAAGGCGGCGTGCTCGATCGCAAGCAGATCACGGCGCAGAAGGTGCAGACAATCCTGTGCGAGACGCCCACGGTGATCGAAGGCCACGCCTTCACCACTGGCAAGATCAAGCGCAACAGCGTCGAAAAAATCCTGCCGAACACGTTCGTCGACTACAAGCCGGAAAGCGCGGGCTGCGACTACGGCCACTACACCGCCGCCGAACTGCAAGGCAATTTCGTTCCGGACGAGCATGTCCACGAGCACGCGACATGCTTCAACATCCGTGGCAAGGGCCTTGTGGTGATTTCCTCCTGCGGCCATGTCGGCATCGTAAATTCGGTGCGGCAGGCGCAGGAAATCTCTGGCGTCCAGAAGGTTCACGCCGTGGTCGGCGGATTCCATCTCGGACCGGCGCCAGCTGACTATCTCAAGCAGATCGTCGGCGAGATCAAGGCGCTCCAGCCCGATGTCGTCATTCCGATGCATTGCAGCGGACTGAACTTCCTGCTCGAAGCGCGCGCACAGATGCCGGACAACGTGATCAACGTCTCGACCGGCAGCCGCCTGCTCTTCAGCGCGTGAGCACGAGTGGTCTCCTTGCGAGGTTAATCGCGAAACGCGGCGCGGCGGTGATCGCCGCGCTGCTGTTCGGCTTCTGGATTGCCGCGCCCGCGTCGGCGCAAAGTTCATCCCGCTCCGCAGCCGAACTGATGGACGCGGTGATGTGGAATCGCGAGCCAGTCGGCGGCGCGTTTGCGCTCAAGGATCAAACCGGAAAGGTCCGCACCGACGCCGACTTCCGGGGCCAGCTCATGCTGGTCTACTTCGGCTTCACCTATTGTCCCGACATCTGCCCGACAGATCTGCAAGCCATCGCGCTCGCCATGGATCAGCTCGGCGCGGACGCCGCAAGCGTCCAGCCGCTGTTCGTCACGCTCGACCCCGAGCGCGACACCGTCGAACATCTCGCGCAATACGTGACGCTGTTTCATCCGCGGCTGATCGGACTGACCGGCAGCATCAAGGACGTGTCACAGGCCGCCGACGCCTACCGGGTCTATTACAAGCGCGTCTCAACGGGACCGAAGCCGGACGACTACACCGTCGACCATTCGGCGTTCATCTATCTGATCGACCGTGACGGAAAATATCTCGGCTTCTTTCCGCCGGGCACCGACGCCGCGAAAATGGCCGGGATGATCCGCCCGCATCTGGCCGGAAAGCCCGAACGATAGCGCGGTTCCGGGAAGCCCATCTCTCCCTTCAAACAGGAACAACTGGCTTTCTCGAAGGTTCAATGCCGGGGACACATACCAACCGGAGGAACCATCATGAGGAAATTTGTTGTTTTGTTTGGTGCTGTAGCGATGCTGGCCAGCGCAACCTACGCGCAGGCGGCGGAATTCTATGTCGTTCAGGACACGTCCACAAAGAAGTGCACCATTGTGGACAAGAAGCCGACAACGACAACGACGGTCGTCGTTGGCGATAGCAAGGTGTTCACGACCCGCACCGAGGCAGAGGCGGGCATGAAGACCATCAAGGTCTGCACGAACTGATCTTTTTCCGGAAGGGGACATGTGTCCCCTTCCTTTTTTTCCTCGAGCGAACGCGCGCCAGGACCGCAGGTGGCGCCGCTGAGGCGTGACGTCCTATTCCACCGCCGCCTTTTTCGGCTCCACGATCTCAAACCCCGGCGAGAATTCATCGAGCATCCCGAACAGTTCGCGCAGCTTCAGCGGATTGCCGCCGACCGACACATCGCCGGTCAGCACGCTACCGAGAAACGTCCGTTGCTTGAGCGTGATGGCGTCGAGCGCGGCGCGGGTCAGCGTGACGCTGGCGTCGGCCTTGTCCGAGAGCTTGCCGGACGTGTGCGTCAGCGCGGAGTTCTCAAGGTTCATCACATAGGTTTCGTTGAGGTCGGTGAAGATCCAATTGATGACGATGGTCTTGCCTTCGGCTTTCGCGGCGTTGAGCCGCACGCCGAGGACATCGAAGGCGAGATCGATCGACACGCCCTTCAGCAGATCGGCATTGGCCGTTGACGGCGCCTGCTGGCCGACGCCGTTGCGCAGTTCCAGCGCGCCGAACAGATAGGCGTTGCGCCAGGTCGCCGCCTCGCTCTGGTAGCCGAGTTGCTCGAGCGCATCGGCGCCGAGATCGCGCGCCTCCTTGTTGGCAGGATCGGCGAACACCACCTTGCTCATCACGCTGGCGACCCAGCGATATTGTCCCGCCTTGAAGTCGTCGCGCGCACGCTTGATCGTGGCCTCCGCGCCGCCCATGTACTCGACCTGCTTCTTCGCCTCCTCCGCGCGGGGCAGCGGATTGAGATCGGCGGGATTGGCATTGTACCAGCCGAGATAGAATTGATAGACCGCCTTGGCGTTGTGGCTCAGCGTGCCGTAATAGCCACGCGACGCCCAGTCGTTCGCCAGCGACGGCGGCAGCTTCAGCCGCTCCGCGATCTCCGTCGATGTCAGACCGTGATTGAGCAGCCGCACGGTCTGATCGTGGATGAATTTGTAGAGATCGCGCTGTTTCTTCAGGAACGCCACGATGCGCTCGTTGCCCCACATCGGCCAGTGGTGCTGCGCAATCACGATGTCAGTCTTGTCGCCGTAGCGTTCGATTGCCTCGCTGATGTAGCGCGACCACAACCGGCCATCGCGAATCTCCGCGCCGCGGATGGTGTAGAGATTGTGCATGTTGTGGGTGGCGTCTTCCGCCATGTTCAACAGCTTGAACTGCGGGAAATACATGATCATCTCGGACGGCGCTTCGGAGCCCGGCACCAGATGAAATTCGATCTCGACGCCGTCGATCGTGCGCGTCTCATAGGATTGCCTGATGAGGTCGTTCGGTGGAATCAGCGAAATGGTGCCCCTGGCAAGCGCTTTGCCCAGACCGGTATCAATCTGCGCCTTGTCGCCAACCGGCAGCGCGCTGCCGAACTGATACTGCGCGCGACGCGCCATCGCGTTGCCGGCGATGACATTCTCCGCGACTGCATGCTCCATGAACTTGTCCGGCGCGATCACCTTGACCTTGCCGGACTTCGCATCGTCCTCGCTGATGACGCCTTTCGCCCCACCGAAATGATCGGCGTGGCTGTGGGTGTAGATCACGGCAGCGACGGGCCTGGCCGGGCGGTTCTTCAGGTAGAGATCGAGCGCGGCCTTCGCGGTCTCATTAGACAGCAGCGGGTCGATCAGGATCAGGCCGCTGTCGCCCTCGATGATGGTGAGATTGGCGATGTCGAGACCGCGCACCTGATAGACGCGCTCGGTGACCTTGAAGAGGCCGTTGATGGCATTGAGCTGGGCCAGCCGCCACAGGCTGGGATTGACCGTCGGCGGGACCTGATCGTTCTTCAGGAAATCGTATTGCTTGGTGTTGAAGGCCGGCCTGTCGCCGGGGCCGGGAATGATGCCGTCCGGCAGCGTCGCGATGAAGCCGCGCTTGGCATCCTCGAAATCGGCGCGGTCGCTGAAGGGCAGCGCCTTGAGGAAAGTGTCGTTGACCGCGCGGCTGGCGGGCTCGGCGTCTTTGGACTGGGCGAAAGCGGATGAAAGGGGCGCGATGGCCAACAGGGTGGCGGCCAGCAGGCTGGCGATGCGCGACGATGGCATAAGAAGCTCCCGGACTGTCGCGTGGTCCTCGGCACGTGCCACGCGCTAGTTCCAGCCTATCAGGGCAACCGCGTCAATTTCATCGCAAACTTCATCGAGGCCGACGAAGGAATTGCCCTTTTCTGGTCCCGCTTCGCATCCCATATTCCGCCCATGGCGAAGAAACCCGATTCCCCGAAGAAGTCCTCCAAAACCCCAAAATCGAAAGCACATCGTCCCGATGTGCAGCCGATCGGGCCTGCGCTGGCGGAATTGCTGAACCCGGCGATCAATCGCGGCGAGAGCGGAATGGGATCGGGTACCGGCTTGCAGCCGCCGCCGGACAATTCCAAGGATCGGCGCTCCGGCGGCGAAGCCGCGATCCACCGCGCCCGCGCCTCGACGCCAAAGACCGTCGGCGACGACACCGGTCCAAGGCAGGGGTTTGAGGAAGCGCCACAGGCCAATTACGGCACCAGCGCGCCGATCCCGACGCTCGATCCCGAACTGGCGAAGCAACTCGGTTACACCACCGAGGAAGAAGACGCAGCCGCGATGGCCCGTCCGCCGCGCAACAAGATGGAAGCGCTGGGCGTGCAGGCCACCGCCGATGCGCTGGAAGCTTTGGTGCGCGACGGCCGCCCGGAATTCCGCGGCGAGAATGGCGAAGTCAAAATCTGGGCGCCGCATCGCCCGCCCCGTCCGGAGAAGTCCGAAGGCGGCGTGCGTTTCGAGATCAAATCCGAGTATGAGCCGAAGGGCGACCAGCCGACCGCGATCAAGGAACTGGTCGAGGGCATCAAGCGCAACGACCGCACGCAGGTGCTGCTCGGCGTCACCGGCTCCGGCAAGACCTACACCATGGCGCAGGTGATCGAGGCCACGCAACGGCCCGCGATTATTCTCGCGCCGAACAAGACGCTCGCCGCGCAGCTTTACGGCGAGTTCAAGAACTTCTTCCCCGACAACGCGGTGGAGTATTTCGTTTCGTATTACGATTACTACCAGCCCGAAGCGTATGTGCCGCGCACCGACACCTACATCGAGAAGGATTCCTCGATCAACGAGCAGATCGACCGGATGCGCCATTCCGCGACGCGCGCGCTGCTGGAGCGCGACGACGTCATCATCGTGGCGTCTGTGTCGTGCATCTACGGTATCGGCTCGGTGGAAACCTACACCGCGATGACCTTCGCGATGAAAAATGGCGAGCGCATCGACCAGCGCCAGCTCATCGCCGATCTGGTGGCGCTGCAATACAAGCGCACCCAGGCTGACTTCACGCGCGGCACCTTCCGCGTGCGCGGCGACACCATCGACATCTTCCCGGCGCACTATGAAGACCGCGCTTGGCGCGTGAACATGTTCGGCGACACCATCGAGACCATCGAGGAGTTCGATCCGCTCACCGGCCACAAGCAGGACGAACTGGAATTCATCAAGGTCTACGCCAACTCCCATTATGTGACGCCCCGCCCGACGCTGATTCAGGCCATGAAGAGCATCAAGGCCGAGTTGAAATGGCGGCTGGAGCAGTTGCACGATCAAGGCCGTCTGCTCGAAGCGCAGCGGCTCGAGCAGCGCACCACCTTCGATCTCGAAATGATGGAAGCGACCGGAAGCTGCGCAGGCATCGAGAACTATTCGCGCTATCTCACCGGCCGCAAGCCGGGCGAGCCGCCGCCGACGCTGTTCGAATATGTGCCCGACAACGCGCTGGTGTTCGCGGACGAGAGCCACGTCACGGTGCCGCAGATCGGCGGCATGTTCAAAGGCGACTTCCGCCGCAAGGCGACGCTGGCCGAATACGGCTTCCGCCTGCCCTCCTGCATGGACAACCGCCCGCTGCGGTTTGAAGAGTGGGACATGATGCGCCCGCAATCAGTCGCGGTGTCGGCGACGCCGGGAAGCTGGGAATTGAACGAAAGCGGTGGCGTGTTTGTCGAGCAGGTCATTCGTCCGACCGGCCTGATCGATCCGCCGGTGAACATCCGCCCCGCCCGCACGCAGGTCGACGACCTCGTCGGCGAAGTGCGCGCCACGGCGCAGGCGGGCTATCGCTCGCTCATCACCGTGCTCACCAAGCGCATGGCGGAAGATCTCACCGAATACCTGCACGAACAGGGCATTCGCGTGCGCTATATGCACAGCGATATCGACACTATCGAGCGCATCGAAATTATCCGCGACTTGCGGCTTGGCGCGTTCGACGCGCTGGTCGGCATCAACCTGTTGCGCGAAGGCCTCGACATTCCGGAATGCGCGCTGGTCGCCATTCTCGACGCCGACAAGGAAGGCTTTCTGCGCAGCGAGACATCATTGATCCAGACCATCGGCCGCGCCGCGCGCAACGTTGACGGCAAGGTCATTCTCTACGCCGACCAGATTACCGGATCGATGGAGCGCGCCATCGCCGAAACCGATCGCCGCCGCGAGAAGCAGGTCGAATACAACACACTGCACGGCATCACGCCTGAAAGCATCAAACGCGACATCGGCGACATTCTCGGCAGCGTCTATGAGCGCGACCATGTGCTGGTGGACATCGGCGGCGGCGGTATCGCGGACGACGTCATGAGCATCGGCCACAATTTCGAGGCGGTGCTTGCCGATCTCGAAACGCGGATGCGGGAAGCGGCCGCCGATCTGAACTTCGAGGAAGCCGCACGGCTACGCGATGAAGTGAAGCGACTGCGCGCGACAGAACTCGCCGTGGTGGACGACCCCACCATCAAGCAGCGTGGTGTCGCGGCAAAGGCCGGCGCCTATGCCGGCAAGAAAAAGTACGGCGACGCGGCGAACTTGCCGGCGCAACTGGACAAGGCGGCGCGCAACAAATCCCGCGTCCACAAGCCGGACCTTGACGAGATGGGCATCGCCTCATGGCATGAAGTGAAGCCGGACCGGAAAAGTGTTGCGCGGCCCCGCAAGCCGACACTGGACGAGATGGGACCCGGCACCGAGAGCAAGGTTTTCCAGCCAACCAACTCGCGTCAGTCCGGGCCGGAGTTTTCAGGCCGCTCTAGCGGCCCCTCTCCGCGCTCCACGGGCGGCACGCCGGGCAAGCGCGGCGGATGGAAGAAGCGGTAGGCACGTGTTTGCAAAGCCCCCTATGCGCCTGCTAGGTCATTCCCAGATGTCTGTATGTCACCTGGGGATTGATTAAATGGCCGACGCCGATCTCGATGCGCTCATCCGTCAGCTTGCAAAGCAACAGAACAAGGCCCTGACGGCTGCCGTGAAAAAACGGCGAGACCGCACTATCGCCCTTGCAGCCAAGGCCAAGGACGCTGGGAGCAAGCTACATTACCGGCAGCTTGCGAAAGACATTCTTGAAATCGGCACGGCCACCGTGAAGCGGCTTCAGATGTCCGCCGACAACGCTGCTTACAGCTATGCGCGGTCCATCCGGCAGGCGGTTGAAACCGCCGCCGCGAAGAAGGCGGATGCAACCGCCAGGCAGGCAAAAAAGAGCGCGAAGAAAGCCTCCAGGAAGACCGCTAAAAAAGCGACCGGCAAAGCCAAGGCCTGATCGCGCGCGCTTGTGATACAGCGGATCTCTCAGACGATCTGTCGCTGAAGGCGCGCCGAGCGGACATCACAAATCACGCCGCCGACGTTTTCGTCGCCACGTTGTTGGCTTACGCCTTCAAATTTGCGCCGCGTCATCGCGGGCTTCTCCGAGAAACCTCGGTGCGCCGGACTGGACGGATTAAAGTGATCATGCTGTCGCTGCGTTAAGGACAGCAGTCCATCGTCCCGTCGGGAGCAAAAATATATTAGCACCGGAAGCAATTCTGTCTATCCCGAACGTTGATGAGTTTGCGGACACCTTGCCCACGTGGATTCTCTCATCTAGACAACAATATATTGTAGCGAAGCCATGATGTTCCTTCCGCTACGCTGAAGATGTAGACGCATCACACCCGGCAGTTCGAACGCGACCGATGAATGTGACCTCCGCTCCCATCACCTACGACGACTTCGCCAAGGTCGAACTTCGCGTCGGACGCGTTCTTGACGTGCAGCCGTTTCCCAAGGCGCGCAATCCGTCGTGGAAAGTGCGCGTCGATCTTGGAGAGCTTGGCGAGAAGTGGTCGAGCGCGCAGATCACCAACTACACCGCCGGGCAACTGGTCGGCACGCTCGTGGTCTGCGTCTGCAATTTTCCGCCGCGCAACATCGCAGGCTTCATGTCCGAGGTGCTGATCCTCGGCGCGCCCGCCGCCGACGGCAAGATCATCCTGCTGTCGCCGCGCAAGGATGATAAAGGCAGCGACATCGTCGCGCCCGGCGCAAAGATTTTCTGAGACGACCGGGCTCCTCAGATCGCAAAAATTACCCGGACCGTCGGTTGGATGTGTTCTGCTTGACGTTGGCGTGATCGCCTTGCTCGTCGATATTCCTCTTTTCGTCGTCGCGATGCCCTTTGGTGGTATCGACCGGAGCCTGCGCGGCGCTGCTCGGCCCCTTGTCGCTGCGATTGTCTTCCGGAACGCGCGGAACGGTCTTGTTCATGTCGGCTCTCCTGCTGGATCAATATGACAACGCGATCCGGGATCGGCCGTTCCTTGTTTATGCTGCGGCGAATAAGCCGATTGTCCGGCTGGTCAGGCGAATCCTTCTGCCGCCTTGGCGTATGCCGTGATTTCTTTTATGACTACGGCACCAAGGATCCAGGACGGAACCAAGAAAATGCATTTGCGTATGGCAAGTCTCGGTACGCTGCTGGTTCTGCTCGTCGCCTTCTGCGCATCCGATGTCTTGATTGCAGAAAAAGCCTTGGCCAGAGAAAAAGCCTTGGCCAGAAAAGCCGAGAAGCCCGCCAAACCATCCGAGCCGCTGGCGCAGGATACGCCGCTCAACACTCTGAAGGATGCGCCGAAAGCTCCATCCCTCGCCTGCGAAGGCGCGTTCGCCAAGGACACCACCCACGCGAAGCTCGTAACGGAGTTCGGCGCGAAGCACGTCGCTTTCAAGGACGTCGAACTTTCAAGCAACGTCCTGACCAAGGCCAGTGTGATTTTCGACGAGGATCCGACCAAACGTGTGGTCGTCTTCTGGAAAGACGACAAGACCCGCAGCAAACCGGCGTCCATTTCCATCGAGGCCCCGTCGACTTGGACGGGCCCGGGCGGAGTACGCAACGGGCTTACGCTGAAGGATCTGGAAAAAGCCAACGGCACCGGCTTCAGCGTGACGGGATTTGGCGGGATCAATGGCGGCGTCGCGTCGGGGCTCAAGGGCCCATTCGTGGATCTGCCCGGGGATTGCACGCTGAAAATCAAATTCGAGCCGGGCATCGCCAATCCGTTGCCGCCGCGCTTCGCGTCGGTGACAGGGGACCAGTCGATCGCCTCGAAAAATCTCGTACTGCGCCGGGTACGCCCGCAGGTCTCCCAATGGAGCGTGAATTACCAGTGATTGCCCCACGCATCGCGCCCTGAAAAATCGCAAATAGATTGGAGAGACTTCGTTAAACCTTGCGGCAAAGGCAGCTTGCTCCCCGCGCGGTTCCCACTTACGGAACCGCCAGCTTGGGGAGACACTGCAATGAATAACGACCGGTCCGAACACTGTGTGCGGACTTTTATCGAATCTTTTTACGCCGGTGACGCCGCACGCATGGCAGAATGCTGCGGCGACGCATTTACCTCGCTCACCTACGCACCTGTCGAAATCTTTCCGCATCTTGGCCTCAAGAAGGGCAAGGAATGGATCGCCGAGTCGATCTGGATTCAGCAGGAGCACTACTCCGACAGACGCCATACGATTGATTTTATCGTCGCGGATGAAACGAAGGCCGCAGCCTTCGTGCAGGCGACGCTGAAAAAACGCGGCGATCAGCGCGTCATCAGGCTGAATACCGGGGATTTCTTTACGCTGCGGGACGGACGCATCGTGGAGCACCACTCACTGTTCGATTCCTTCGATCTGGTACAGCAGTTGCTCGGCCACGACCTGACCGATGAATTCGCCGCACGCGTGAGATACGCAATGCGATAGCTGGGCAGAAGCCCTGCCGGATCTCAGCGCGCCGCCGAAACGCCGAGTTCCTGCACCAGCCCGAACCATAGCGCGAACATCTCACGCGCCGCCGGATCCTTGTTCGGTTTCAGCCGCACGGCGGTATGCACCATCACCAGCTTTGAGGCGGGATCGACGAAGATCGCCTGACCGTTCGCGCCGAGCGCCGCAAAGATCCGCCGTTTCCCCGGCACGATCCATGTTTGATAGCCGTAACCAAGGTTCGGCGTCGCCACACGTGGCGCGCGAAATGAATCCGCAGGCGCGGTGGTCGCTTCCATCACCCACGCTTGCGGGATGATTCCGCCGCCGTCCCTGGCGAGCAAGAGACCGAAGCGGGCATAGTCGCGCAGCCGCGCGGCCAGACAGCACCAGGCCTGCTCCTGATTGTGACCATCGACGGTCCAGCTGGCTTCGTCTTCTGCGCCCATCGGCTTCCAGATTTTCTCCGATAGATAGTCTGCGAGGCGCTTTCCGGTTGCGGCCATTAGCACAAGACCCAGAACCTCTGTCTCGGTGCTGGCATAGGCGAACCGGGTCAGCGGCTGCGCCGTGCGGTTGTTGTAGCGCGCGAGGATCGTCCCGGCGTTCGGCAGATCGGAGCGACGCAGGTCGCGGCTGAACTTTCCAAAATCGTCGTGGCCATCATAGGCTTCGGAAAACGCCACGCCCGAACTCATGGTCAGCAGCGCGCGGAGCGACGTCTGGCCATAGGCACTTCCCTTCAGTTCGGATACATAGTCCTGCGCCATGTCATCGATGGAGCGAATCTTGCCGTCGTTCACGGCAATCCCGACCAGCATCGCCACCATGGTTTTCGCCATCGATTGCGAAACGAGACGATCGGTGTCGCGGCGGCCGTATTGATAGCGCTCGAACAGGATCGTCGAATCCTTCACGACCACAAGTCCCGTCGCCGGATGCCGCGCCAGATAGCGATCGACCGTGCTGCGCTCGCCGTTGAAGTCGTAGTGCCAGACCATCCGGTCGCAGTTGCGCGCCAGCGGCAACGGCGTGTCCGGCTGCAAGACGACATGGGCCGGCAACAGCTTGTCGAAATTGCTGAAGGTCGCGACCATGCGGTCCTGACGGGTGCGATCCGCGATGGTGCCGAGCGGATAGTTCTGACCAGCGCCGTAGGCTTCTGCGTCCGGCCCCGACATCGAGAACGACGGCCCGCAGTCCGTGTCTTTCGCACCGGATGCGGCAGCACCGGAAGCCAGCAGCAGCAATAGGATGCACGGGAGTACCGCGCGCAGCCGGCTCAAAAAGGGAAATGTCATGAACGCGTCCTGAAAATTTCTTAGTGATCTTATAAAGCGCGAAGATGACGCGGGACGGCGCAGCGTTCAAGCCGCCCTGACCCGCCGGCCCGATTTGCCTCCCCTTCGAGAATGAACCTGCTTGCCGACGCCGGCGACAACATCTGGCCGGGGGCTCGATCCCGGCCACGGGGGGTTTCATGAAGTCAGTCATTCTCGCCGCTTTCGGGACCATCGCAGGTCTCATTCTCGGCGCGGCGGTAGGCGTTCTCGCCGGAATCGCATGGGTCAACATCGTCCCGACCAGCGACTTTGAAGGACAAAGCGCGATGCTGGTCTTCTTTACGTTCGCTCCCGCTGGCAGCGTCCTCGGAGGACTCGGCGGGGCCATCTGCGCTGGCATCCTCGCTTCAAAGTCGCGCATCCGCATGGACCGCGACACCTGAGGGCCAAATCCCTTCAAAACGCTGCAATCGTTTGTGCTGACCGGCCTAATGCGAGCATTTTAGGCGACAAAGCCGCATTTTCCACATTTGTGCATTGCAATATCTGAACTTGTCCTTCGCAAGAAATCCTATACTCCAGCCCCAACAGTGGGAATTCCAGCACACCGGCACGGCGTCATTGAAGACGCCCTCTGGACCGTTTGCTGTTCAGTAATGACATTTCAGGACCAAATAAAATGACAGAGCACAGCCTCTGGCGTTTTTCACGCGCGTTTCATCGCGCACTGAACGAACGCCAGTTCGACCAACTTGATTCCGTTCTCGACGATAACGTCGACTGGGCGATCTACGGCCCTATCGACATGTTTGCCTTCTTCGGCGCCCGGCGCGGCAAGAGAGCCGTGATCGATGTCGTGCGCCAGATGTCAGATCTCGTGCAGCTTCATCGCTTCGACCGCGAGTCGATCATGCTCGGCGACGACACCGCCGCGTCCCTGATGCGATACTCGCTGACGCCCACGAGGTCGGGCAATCCGATCAGCGTCAGGGTGGCACATTTCGCGCAGTTCAGGGGCGGCCGCCTCACCAGCTTGCGCGCGCTGGTCGACACGTTCGACCTGGTCGAGCAGACGCTGGGCCGTCAGATTCATCTGCCCCAGATTGCCTGACGTCGCGTCGCTGCCGCGAAGCTTCAATCGTTTCAAATGCCCCACTCCCCCGTGGGGCATTTTTGTTTGCGTCACAATCAATCGCGCGATCACGGCGGATTGAACCCGCGCAGACACAATTGCGACAAACGTCATTGAGACATGGTCTGATCTCGCCGGCGTGCACGAACGCGCGCGGGCCATGCCGAAAGGTGATATTAACCTGCGTCGTTCCAGATCAGCCAGGATCGATTGACGAACGCCGCGGACGACATGCAATGCCCCCGAGACACCCGCAATCCGCCTCATCACGCGCCTGGACATGGATCGCACTCGCGATCGCGGGCAACCTGTGCGTTGCGACGGCCGTTTTCGCGCAGACCGTGGACGACATTTTTTCGCAGACAACAAACGAGACGCCTGTGGAGGCTGCCGAAACGGCCGCGCCGGATGACATCGATCCGGCGACTGTCGACTGGAGCGTACTCAATACCGATCCCACGTCGCCCTATGAGACGCCCGCGGCGATCGGACAGAAAGCGGCCGCGGTGCCCGGCGGCGACGCATGGTCATGGAGCCGCTCCGACAAACCGGACGGATCGTCCGCCGTGGCGATCAAACAACCGCTCACGCCGTTCTGGGATACGCGCGTCGGCGCAGATCTCAACGTCACGACCCGGACACCGATGACCTCGTCGGAAGTTCTGGCGCAAAAGCTCGCGCACGACAATCAACTGTCACAGTCGACCGGCAGCGCGTGGGCGGCGATGACCGCGCCCGGCGTCGGCTCGATCTGGGACAAGACCGCCATCGAGGCGCGTACCGATCCGGCAGCCGACCAAAGCAAATTTGGAACGTCGCTGAGCAAGAAGATCCCGTTCGGCGGCGATCAGTATTCGCTCACGCTGCAAAACGGATACAATGTCACGCAACAAACCTTGGTGCCTGTGTTCGGCCTCGGCGCGTCATCGCGTATTTTTGAAACCGGACAATCCGCAAAGCTCGGAATCGCCGAAACCGGCACGAGTTTCATCGCTGGTCAAACCCACTCCACGACCGACAACAAGTGGCTGCGCACGTTCGGCGCGGAGCAAAAACTGTTCGGTGGTGTCACCGTGACCGGCTCCATCAGCGAGACCCCGGACGGTGCCGCCAACGGCAGCCTGACGGCCGGCTTCAAGCGCCAATGGTAAGTTCCGCTTAACCGGACAGCTACCATCCCGGGCATTCTCGTTTTGTCCACGGTATGAATTGACCTTCGCCCCATATTTGCCGCGTTGTGGTCACGATCGGCTGGACTGATGTACCGCTAACTCGTCGTGCGGGGGACATCCGCGCTCGCTCCAACCAGCGAAACAAGGAACAGCCGATGAATGCGCAAGCAGAGAAAACCGAACTGATGGATGAAGACAAGAACCTCGCAGCCGTTTCCGAAGTCGAGGCAGGAATTCGCGACTTCGTCCGCAAGGACGTCGCCTATCTTCGCAGGACGCCGGCCGCGCCGGGCGCTGATGCACCTGCGGATGCCTCCGCCGATGCGGCCGTCAGCAACGTCAACACGCTGATCCATCGCGTCGCCGGTGCATCGCTCAGCGAGATCGAGACGCTGATCGCGGAGCTCGAAGGTCTTCGCACACTGATGCACAATGAAGGTCAGCGCATCCAGCGCGAGCTTGCTGGCTACGCTCAGCTCGGCCAGACCGCGATGAAATCGACGCGGATGATCGCGGACAATCTGGCGCAGTGGAAACGCTCGGCTCCCGAACCGCGCCAGGACTGAACGAATTTATTCTCTGGGGCGTGATCGCCCTTGGGCAACCTCCCTGGACTAACGCCGCCTCTCCCTCGGGAGTGGCGGCGTTTTTTTGAGTCACGCTTTAGCCTGCCTTGACCGGCCGCCGCAGAATGAAGCCCTGCGCAATAAACGAGAACGCAAGTTCGCCGCGCTGATTGGTGCCGGTGTTCATGAAACTGGCGAGCCCCCACTCAGGCCGCGAGTCCAGCGTCCGCTTGGCAATGACTTCCGACGCATAGGTCACCGTATCGCCCGCGAGAACCGGCCTGAGCCATTTCAACTCGCGGAAACCCGGCGACGGTCCGGACACGACCGGCTTCTCGCCGCGCGCTATGGCTTCCTCGGCCTCGCGCTTGAAGTTCGCCACCAGCAGTTTCATGTTGGCCGCGGCGACATGCCAGCCCGACGCAGCGAGACCGCCGAACACCGACTTGCGCCCCGCTTCCTCGTCGAGGTGAAAAGGTTGCGGATCGAACTTCGCGGCGAACGCCTTGATATTCTCCGCAGTGAACGTGAACGATCCCGTTTCGCGGTGATCGCCGATGGTGATGTCTTCGAAATAGGGCATGTCGGTCCTTAGCTCGCGCCGGCCGCGGCGCGCCGCATCACCATCAGGGGAAGCGTTGCAAGCATCAGCGTCTGTCCCGACGCGTTGCGCATATCGTTCTTGATATGAACGAAGCCGACGTCCGGACGGCTTCTGGATTCGCGGGTGCTGACCACATCGACCAGCACCGTGAGATCGTCGCCGGGCCGCAGCGGCGAAACCCACCGCACTTCATCGACCCCCGGCGCACCGGCGGATGCGATGTTGTGAATGAAGCCGTCCCAGCAGATTCGCATCAGGAGCGCGCACATATGCCAGCCCGATCCCGATAAGCCCTTGAGCATGGATCGATTCGCAGCCTCCTCGTCGAGGTGCATGGGCTGGGGATCGAACTCGGAGGCGAATGAAATAATATCGTCCCGGGAGACGTGGTGCGGTCCGAATGTGCCGAAATGGCCGGGCTTGAAGTCTTCGAATGTGAGTTTCATCATCTCGATCGCGTTGTGGGCCGAGCGTTTTCCAGCGAAGTGGATACCGGTTCGCGTGAAGAAAACGCGTCAGAATTAGACGCAGTTTGGCCGTTATTTCGAGACACCTCAAGCCATCCGTTTCGCGTCGTCTTTCGCCTTTTCAGGCGATATGCGACAACCGGCGGCATCCGGGCGATTCAGCCCATCGCTGATTCGTCATTGTCCCGGCGGCGCGCCGGTCGCTCATGCGATCGTTCGCTTGCCGCCCTCCACCTCGCGGCTCATCTGGAGAAAAGCCCATGTTTCAATTCCAGGATCTCTTCCAGTGGGACAGGTTCATATCGCCCACCATCATCAAGGCATTCTACTGGCTGGTGATCGCGCTGATTATCCTGTTCGGCATTGCAGGCGTCTTCTCCGCGCTGACGCTGATGGCGGTCAGCCCGTTCGGCGGCTTCATCCAGCTCCTGTCGGCATTGGCGGGAATCGTCGTGGGAATTATTTTCTCGCGCATCAGCGCGGAACTGATCCTGATCATCTTCCGGATCAACGAGCATCTCGGCGCGATCCGCGATCAAGGCCGCGAGCGCGAACGACAGCTTTGAACGAAAGTAGAGAGACGGGCGCGTGAGCCGCCCTCTATGGGATCGTCATGCGCGGGCTTGACCCGCGCATCCATCTAAAAATAGGTCTCGGAAAGATGGATTGCCGGGCCTAAGCCCGGCAATGACACACGTTAATAACTGCGAGAGAATACGCTTACGTATTGAACCGGAAGTGCATCACGTCGCCATCGGCGACGACATATTCCTTGCCTTCCAGCCGCAGCTTGCCGGTGTCACGCGCGCCGGACTCACCGCCGTTCGCGATGTAATCCGCATAGGCGATGGTTTCGGCGCGGATAAAGCCCTTCTCGAAGTCGGTATGGATCACGCCCGCTGCCGCAGGCGCCTTGGTGCCCTTGGTAATGGTCCAGGCGCGGGCTTCCTTGGGGCCGACCGTGAAATACGTAATGAGATGCAGCAGCTCGTAACCGGCGCGGATCAGCCGATCGAGGCCGGCCTCTTCCAGTCCCAGAGTGTCAAGGAAGTCGACGCGCTCCTCGCGTGACAGCGTCGCGATCTCGGATTCGATCTTGGCGGAAATCGCAACCGCGACGGCGCCTTCCTTTTTCGCGTGCTCGAACACAGCCTGCGAGAACGCATTGCCGGTGGCGGCTGCGCCTTCCTCGACGTTGCAGACGTAGAGAACAGGCTTCGAGGTCAGCAGCCCGAGCATCCGGAACGCGCGCTCCTCCTCGGGCTTGCGCTCGAGAAACCGCGCCGGCTTGCCGTCGCGCAGCAGCTTCAGCGAGCGCTCGACCAGTTCGAGCTGCTCCTTGGCGTCCTTGTCGTTGCCCTTGGCCTTCTTGGAAAGGTTGTCGACGCGCTTCTCGAGGCTGTCGAGATCAGCCAGCATCAGTTCGGTTTCGATGGTCTCGATGTCGGCCAGCGGCGCGATCTTGCCCTCGACATGCGTAATGTCGGAATCCTCGAAGCAGCGCACCACATGCGCCACCGCATCGACCTCGCGGATGGTCGCGAGAAACTGGTTGCCGAGGCCCTCGCCTTTCGACGCGCCGCGCACCAGACCCGCGATGTCCACGAAGGTCAGTTGCGTCGGAATGATCTGCTGCGATTTCGCGATCGCCGACAGCTGATCGAGCCGCGGGTCCGGCACCGCGACAGCGCCGACATTCGGCTCAATGGTACAGAACGGATAGTTCGCCGCCTGCGCCGCCGCCGTTTCCGTCAGCGCGTTGAACAGTGTGGACTTGCCGACATTGGGCAGTCCGACGATGCCGCATTTGAAACCCATAACCTGCCCTGAATTTTCCGGACGATGCGCGAATTACTTTGCGCTGCCGTCGTCCTTCGATGTGAAACCTTTTGCATCCATCGCAAGATGCACCTTGTTTGCAAACGACGCGTCCTGCCCGGTGACGATAAACGCCGCGTTGTCGGCGACCGCTTCGCACAGCGCGCTGACCCAAGGCATTTCGCTTTTGGCGAAATCGGACAAAACGTGCTGATGCACCAAATCCTTGACGCCGGGATGCCCGACGCCGAGCCGCACGCGACGATAATCGTTGCCGACATGCGCTGAGATCGAGCGCAACCCGTTATGCCCCGCAATACCGCCGCCGATCTTGACCCGCAGCTTCGCGGGCGGCAGTTCGATCTCGTCGTGAAACACCGTGATGTCGCCGACGCCCATCTTGAAGAACTTCGTTGCTTCGCCGACCGCGTTGCCCGACTCGTTCATGTAAGTCGTGGGCTTCAGCAGAATGACGCGCCCGGAGCCGAGATGGCCTTCGGAGGTCTCGCCCTGAAAGCGACGGCGCCACGGACCAAATCCGTGACGCCGCGCGATCTCGTCGACGACCATGAACCCGATATTGTGCCGGTTGCCCTGATACTTCGCGCCGGGATTTCCCAGTCCGACGAACAGGCGCATGGCGCGGGTTCTCTTGGCCGCTTACTTCTTCTTGTCGGCAGCAGGCTTTGCCGCAGCAGCGGCAGGAGCCTTGCCACCAGCCGCAGGCGCTTTCGCACCGGCAGCAGCAGGAGCCGCAGCACCAGCTGCAGGCGCAGCGCCGGCCGCAGGCGCAGCACCACCGGCAGCAGCAGCCGCAGCCGCCTTCTGCTCTTCGGCGTAGCCCGACGGCGGAACGATGGTGACCAGCGTCGCGTCGTCGCGCGTGAGCAGCTTGACGTTCGCAGGCAGCTTGATGTCGGTGATGTGCAGCGAGCCCGAGATGTCGAGCTTGCCGACGTCGGCTTCGAGGTACTGCGGGATGTTATCCGCAGGCACTTCGAGATCGATGGTGTGGGTCACGATGTTGACCGTGCCACCGCGCTTCACGCCAGGTGCGGTTTCCGCGTTGAGAACGTGCAGCGGAACGCTGACGCGGATTTTCGCACCTTCGCCGAGGCGCAGGAAATCCACGTGAAGCGGGAAGTCGCGAACCGGATCGAGGCTGAAGTCGCGCGGAATCACGCGGTGCTTCTTGCCGTCGAGTTCGATGTCGTGAATCGTGGTGAGGAAACGTCCCGCATTGATGCGCAGACGCAGTTCTGCGTCGTCGAGCGAGATGGTCAGCGGGGGCTGGTTGTTGCCATAGATCACTGCCGGGATACGGCCAGCGCGACGTTCAGCCCGAGCGGCCCCCTTGCCGGCCTTCGGACGAGCGGTCGCCTTCAATTCCTTGACGGTCGCCATTGTTCAGTTCCTTGAGTCTTGAAAAGTGAAGGGCCGCAAAGCGGCCCGGTTTCACGCCGCGACAAGCCTCCAGGGGTGCGGGGGCCGCGGACGTGGCGGGTTCTTAGCCCCAAAGGACCGGAAATACAAGGAAATGAGGGGATATTATTGGCTGTTTTGACCCAGGCGCCGGCGGGTCGCAGGCCGAAAAACCAAGGCGCGAGACGGCCTACTCTGCCGCCTGCTGCCGGTTCGACGCAGGAAAAACCGCACCATTCGCCCGCGAAGCGTCGGCCGGTTGGCCCGTCAGCCAGTCTTCCTGATCGGCCAAAGCGCGCAACGCCTCGCATTTCCGAAGCAATGACGCGCGCTCGTTTTCGTCGCTTGTGGCAGCTGCCCCGTCCTCGCACCGGGCGGCCCATTCGCGAAGTTCTGCGGAGGTGTTGTTGACCATCGAAATATCCATTCTGAAAAGACCCAACCCCCGAATGGACGATACACCAGAATAACTCCAACACAACTCATAACTTATTGAAAATAAAAGAGTTTTTTACTAATTTGGCGACTTCCGCGGAAGATGGGGAACTTGGGGCCCATGAGTGAATTGAGTAGTTTACTCACCCGAACCTGACTTGCCGAAACTGACTTGCCCGGGAGCGCTCCGGACCACCTGACAGGAGGAAAAAATGAACGATTTGCGCGGGGAGCGCCTGCAAATCATGCTGTCACCTGAAGAATTGTCCGCGATCGATGATTTTCGGTTCAAGCACCGGATGCCGACGCGGGCCGCCGCCGTGCGCGAACTTCTCAAGTTCGGGCTGGCCTCGGCTGAGGTCGTGACGGGCAATGGCACAAAATCCAGCGATTACGGTGTGCTGGGCCGCGGCCCGATGGGGCATCGCGAGGGCGAAGGCAACGACGGCGCGAAATAACGTCCATCCCGGACGTCAACGACCTGCTGAAGTTCAATCTTTCCTGTAACGGATCAGCGAGAAATGTCCCATCGGGGCCATCGGCCGCCGCTCCACCAGCGTCACGCCGCCATGTTGGGTGGCCCAGTTCACCAGCCGCTGCCACGGAAACTCCGGACGCCAGCCGAGCCGCCGCGCCAGCGGCGCGAAGGCCAGTTCAAAAATCTTGCGCGGTCCGCTTTCGGCGCCGATGTGATTGACCAGAATGAGTTCGCCGCCGGGCTTCAGCACACGCATGAAATCGTCGAGCGTGGCCTCCGGGTCCGGCACCGCCGTGATGACGTATTGCGCCACCACCGCATCGAACGCGCCGTCCGGAAATGCGAGATTTTTCGCGTCCATCACCGATAGCGTTTCGACATTGGTGAGGTTTTGTGCGCGCACGCGCTCCTGCGCCTTGCGCAGCATCGGTTCGGAAATGTCCACGCCGTGCAGCTTCGTGGTGCGCGAATAATCCGACAGCGACAGTCCGGTGCCGACGCCGACATCGAGCACGCGGCCGCCGATGGCGTCGGCCACCGCAATCGTCGACTTGCGGCCTTCGTCGAACACCTTGCCGAACACCATGTCGTAGACCGGCGCCCACGCGGCGTAGGCCTTCGCCACTCCGGCCCGATCGATGTCGTTGGTCATGTCCCCGCCCTGTTACGCAATACTTGTTCTTGTTCCAGCACGATCCGCGCCGGAAAGCCTTCTTATTCTTGGAGGATCAGAGGTTATCCGGCAAGAGCTTCGCGCAGGCCCGGCGCGGGCCGAATCATGCGCGGAGCGGCGCTGATGAACCCGCCGCCAAGAACACGCGCCTGTCCCGCAGGGGCATCGTAGAACACGCAGGCCTGTCCCGGCGACACGCCCTCCTCGCCATCGACGAGTTCGACTTCATAAGCATCACCGACGCGGCGCAGCCACGCCGGCTGCGGCGCGCGGGTGGAGCGCACCTTGACGAACATCTCGAGGCCATCGCCGACCGCGCGATCCAGTTCACCGTCGCCGATCCAGTTGATGTCGCGCAGCAGTATCCGGCGGACGTTGAGTGCCTCGCGTGGACCGACCACCACGCGGCGCGTTGCCGCATCGAGGTGAACGACATACAGCGGCGCGCTCGCCGCGATGCCGAGGCCGCGGCGCTGGCCGATGGTGAAACCGACAATGCCCTGATGGCGGCCGAGCACCTGGCCATCGAGATCGACGATGTCGCCGGGCTCCATCGCGTTCGGCTTCAGCCGCTCGATCACGTCAGTGTAGCGCCCGGTCGGCACAAAACAGATGTCCTGGCTGTCGTGCTTGTCGGCCACCGACAGACCGAACCGGCGCGCCAGTTCGCGCGTCTGCGCCTTGGTCATGTCGCCGAGCGGAAACCGCACGTCGGCCAGTTGGTCCTGCGTGGTGGCGAACAGAAAATAGCTTTGATCGCGGTCGGCATCGGCGGCGCAGACCAGCGAACGCGATCCATCGGCAAGACGCCGCGAGGCGACATAATGTCCGGTGGCCAGCGCCTTCGCGCCGAGGTCGCGCGCCGTGGTCAGCAGATCGCGGAACTTGATCGAGCGGTTGCATTCGATGCAGGGCACGGGAGTCTCGCCGTGGACGTAGCTTTCGGCAAAGCTCTCGATCACCGACTCGCGGAAGCGGCTCTCATAATCCAGCACATAATGCGGAATGCCGAGGCGCGCGGCGACATCGCGTGCGTCGTGAATGTCCTGACCGGCGCAGCAGGCACCCTTGCGGTGGGTCGCCGCGCCATGATCGTAAAGCTGCAGGGTAATGCCGACCACGTCGTAGCCTTCGGCCTTCAGCAGCGCAGCCGTCGCCGAGGAATCGACGCCGCCGGACATGGCGACGACGACCCGGGTGTCTTCCGGGCGACCTTCGAGGTCGAGGCTGTTGAGCATGGTGCGGCCGATCTTTTGTTCCGGGGGCGCGGCCCCCGCATCCGGTCATCGCCCGGATCGCACTTTACTTATAGTCCGACCCACCACGAGGCAATCGCAGCCCGCGTTGATCTATTCCAATGAAACCCACGGCGCGGCATGGGGAAAATCTTGCCGCCGGGCAGAAAGCCCCCGGTCCTGCGCCCCGATCTGGCGACACGAATACCAAATAACTATTTGAAAAATATATATATTTTCTTTCGCTCCCGGTGGCCCGGTCCTTGCTCAATCAGATGAGCAGCAATTTGAAAGGCCGCCCGTGTTCAGCGTCACCCCGGAACCAGCCGTCTCCAACTCCACCTACGGTTCGCAGGCGAAGCAGCCGCGCGCCGAGCAGCCGCCTTCGGACGGCTTTTCCGCTCTGGTCGACAGCAACGCTGCGGCAGCCTCCGACACCAACCGCGCGGCTCGTCCGGCCACCGATGCGCCGCGCCGCGATGTGCGCGGGAGCGATACGCCTGCGCCGGGCAATGACCGGCCGCAGGCCGATGCCTCCACCACACCCTCGAATAACGAGTCCAGCGCCTCCAAGCAGGACGCCGATTCCTCCACGCCAACCGACGCGACCGCCGCCGGCAACAAGCCCGGCAAGACCAAGTCCGCGTCCGGCGATGCCAAGACCGACGACAAGCCACAGGATGGCGACACAACCGCAGCCGCTAGCGCTGCCACTGTAGCTGTTACGGCGGTAATCCCTGCCATCGTGACCGACCCGGTCGCGGTCGTGATCGCTGCGACCGCTCCAGCCGTTGACGATACGGCGTCCGCAACAACCATTGCAGCAACCGCTGCCATCGCCAGCGCCTCTGCCGTCACTGCTGCGCCAGCCGACGCATCGGCGGCACAGGCAGTTGAGGCTGCAGAGACCGCAACCACCGGCGCCGCCGTCAAGACCGAGACAACTCCCGCAATCGAGACCGCCGCGCCGGAAACCTCCGCTGCGACGATCTCTGCTGCTGCTCAGGTTATCAAGTCGGACAGCGGCAAGACCGAAATCCTGGCGAAGGATGGCGAGCCCGCGCCTGCCAAGGACAGCAAGCAGGCGGCCGATGTATCGGCCAAACCCGTGTCGGATCACGCCATCACGTCGGAAAACGGCACGGCGACCGCTGACGACAAACCGGCGGAGCACGACAAGGCCGCCACGGACACCGGCACCGCTGAAAAAAGCGAATCATCGGAACGCACCGCGAAGCACACGCCGCAAAGCGAGCAGCGCGCCTCCTCCGCGCCCGCACCGTTGCAGGTCGCGCAGCCCGATCCCGGCTTGCAGTCACCTGTCGCCGTTCAATCGGTGGCGCAGGTCCACGCCGCCAATCTCACGGCAATCCCCATGCCGGCAGCGCCGCTTGCAGCCGGAATGCCAGTCCCGCTGAACGGACTTGCGGTCGATATCGCGCTGCGCGCGGCCGGCGGCAGCAGCCGCTTCGAGATTCGTCTGGATCCCGCCGAACTCGGCCGGATCGACGTTCGGCTCGACGTGGACAAGCACGGTAACGTCACGTCGCACCTGACAGTGGAGCGGCCTGCGACACTGGACATGCTGCGCCGGGATGCGCCGCAGTTGCAGCAGGCGCTGGAAGACGCAGGCCTGAAAACCGGCGACAGCGGATTGCAGTTCAGCCTGCGCGATCAGTCGTCGTCGGGTCAGAACAACGACAACGGATCGGGCCGCAATTCCCAGCGCGTCATGATCGCCGAAGAAGACACAGTGCCTGCGCAGGTCGCAGGACGGACTTACGGCCGCATGCTCGGATCGAGCAGCGGCGTCGACATCAGGATTTGAGGAGACGATCATGGCGGTTGATGCAGCGACCATTGGGACAATGCCGACATCGGCGCCCGCGGCGAGCTCTTCCAGCAGCAGCTCGAGTTCGAGCAGCTCCAGCAGCAGCACGACCGGCATCGCGGATAATTTTCAGTCCTTTCTGATGCTGCTGACCACGCAGTTGCAGAACCAGAACCCGCTCGACCCGCTGGATACCAATCAGTTCACCCAGCAGCTTGTGCAGTTCGCGCAGGTCGAGCAGCAACTGAAGTCCAACAGCCAGCTCGAGTCGCTGGTCAATATCGAAAAGACCGCGCAATCGACCCAGGCACTGGTATTCGTCGGGCAGACCGTTGCCGTTGACGGCAGCACCGCGCGCTTCGACGGCAATGCGACCTGGAATTTCAGCGCGCCGTCGAACTCGAGCGCCACCATCACCATCACGAATTCAGCGGGCCAGACCGCCTACTCCGGCAGCTTCGCCATCGGCTCCGGAAACTCCAGCTTCGTTTGGGACGGCAAGGGCAATGACGGCGCCTCGTGGCCGGTAGGTGATTACAAGATGACGGTCACCGCGAAGGACACCAACGGCAAGGATGTCGCGATCTCCACCGAAATCCAGGGCAAGGTCGACTCCGTCGATCTGACCGCGAGCCCGGCGCTGCTGTCGATCGGCGGAAAGAATTACACGCTCGATCAGATCAAGCGGGTCGTGGCTGCCGGCGCCGCCACGTAGATAATGTGACAGCCGCGCCAGCGCGGCATGCTTTCAAGCACAATTTTGTCGTCCGGCAAGCCGGTCCCTCTTGGGGGCCGGCTTGCCCCGTTTTGGGCAAATCCAAGGAGAATCGTATTGGAGGCTTGGGCTTAGGCAAATTTTAAGCCGACGGGGGTACCTTGTTCCCACGAGTTCAGTTGTTTCGAGTTTGTGAGTACACCATGACAGAACCCCACCGCCCGAGGGTAAAGTACGTCATCGGGCCAGATGGCAGTCCGCTGACGATCGCGGATCTCCCGGCGCCCGGTACCAAACGGTGGGTTATCCGCCGTAAGGCCGAGGTTGTGGCAGCCGTTCGCGGCGGCCTCTTGTCCCTCGAGGAAGCCTGCAGCCGTTATACCCTGACTGTCGACGAATTCCTGTCCTGGCAGTTCTCCATCGACCAGCACGGCCTGGCCGGATTGCGCACCACCCGCATCCAGCAGTACCGCCAATAAGCCTTTCGGCGCTCTCGCCGTCCATTTCATCGCAATTTTCTGAAAACCGGCTTCATAAAAGAAGCCGGTTTTCGGCATTTTCACTTTTTCTCCCCAGCCGTTAACCGGCGTTAACCATATGGAAACCATACCTAGGCAAATTCTGCCCAGTCGGTGCGCGGTACCGAATCTGTGGGGCTGGGTCGTTGCAGGGTCTGTTTTCCTTCCTGAAAGGTCTGGGTGCGGCACGAATGGCGGCTATGGCCGCCGTCACGCTCGCCCTCGTCGGATTCTTCGGCTTCGTCATCATGCGGGTCACCACCCCGCCGATGACGACGCTCTTTACCGACCTCAGCTACGAAGACTCCTCGGCGATCATCAAGGATCTGGACCGCCAGGGCATTGCCTACGACCTGAAGAACGAAGGCGCCGTCATCATGGTGCCGAAGGACAAGGTCACCCGGCTGCGCATGAAGCTCGCCGAAGGCGGCCTGCCCAAGGGCGGCGGCATCGGTTACGAGATTTTCGATAAATCCGACGCACTCGGCTCCACCAGCTTCGTCCAGAACATCAATCATCTGCGCGCGCTGGAAGGCGAACTGGCGCGCACCATCAAGGCCATCGACCGCATCCAGGCGGCGCGGGTCCATCTGGTGCTACCGGAACGGCCGCTGTTTTCGCGCGAAACGCCTGAGCCTTCAGCTTCCATCGTGCTGCGCGTCCGCGGCGCGCTGGAGCCGCAGCAGGTCCGCGCTATCCGCCATATCGTGGCCTCTGCCGTCAACGGCATGAAGGCGCAGCGAGTCTCCATCGTCGACGAAGCCGGGCAATTGCTGGCCAACGGCGCATCCGGCGACACCACCGGCGACGGCAGCGGCGACGAACGCCGTGCGTCGTTCGAGAAGCGCATGCGCGATCAGGTCGAAACCATCGTCTCGTCGGTGGTGGGCTCAGGTCGCGCCCGGGTCCAGCTTTCGGCGGACTTCGACTACAACAAGATCACCCAGACCTCGGACAAGTTCGATCCCGAAGGCCGCGTGCTGCGCTCCAGCCAGTCGCGCGAAGAGTCGGCCGCCACCGCGAACGCCAATGACGGTCAGGTCACCGTCAACAATGAACTGCCCGGCGGCCAGGGACAGGGCGGCGGCGCCGCCACCGCGAAAGACCAGAGCAAGAAGAGCGAGGAAATCAACAATTACGAGATTTCCCGCGTCACCAAGACCGAAGTGACCGAAGCCGGCCGCGTCAACCGCATCTCGGTCGCCGTGCTGGTCGATGGCAGCTACAGCAAGAACGAGAAGGGCGAAGTCGTCTACGCGGCACGCCCGAAGGAAGACCTCGAAATGATCGGCACGCTGGTGCGCTCCGCCATCGGCTTCGACGAGAAGCGCGGCGATCAGGTCCAGGTCGTCAACCTGAAATTCGCGGAATCGCCGTCGGTAATCCCGACCGAAGCCCCCAAGGGCTTTCTCGGCATGTTCCAGTTCACCAAGGACGACATCATGTACTTCGTCGAGCTGGGCGTGATGCTGATCCTCGGCGTCATCGTCGTGTTCATGGTGGTGCGCCCGCTGCTCAAGCGCGTGCTCGCCGCCGATGCGGCCGCTGCCCTTGCCGCCCCGCTCCCGGCCCTGCCGGAAGCTCCGCCGGCCCCGTCGCAGCAGCAGATCGCCAACGCCGCGACCGCACAGATGATCGATGTCGCCCAGGTCCAGGGTCAGGTCCACGCCCAGTCCGTCCACCGCGTCGGCGAACTGGCCGACCGCAACCCGACCGAAACCGCCTCCATTATTCGTCAGTGGCTTTCCGAACCGGCTTGATCAGATATGGCAACGACACCCGCGCTCACGACCAACGTTCAAAACGCCAACACCAGCGACATCGCAGGTGTTGTCGCGACGCTGGCGACCCGTCAGAACGGCCGTGCGAAAACCGCGCCGATGTCCGGACCGAAGCGCGCCGCCATCATGATGCTCGCGCTCGGCGAACAGTACGGCGGGAAAATCTGGTCCATGCTGGACGACGACGAAGTGCGCGAGCTCTCGATGGTGATGTCGTCGCTTGGCACAGTCGAAGCCGATGTCGTCGAAGACCTGATGCTCGAATTCGTCTCGCGCATGTCGGCCTCCGGCGCGCTGATGGGCAATTTCGACGCCACCGAACGGCTGCTGCAGCAGTATCTGCCGTCGGACCGGGTCCACGGCATCATGGATGAGATCCGCGGGCCGGCCGGCCGCAACATGTGGGAAAAGCTTTCCAACGTCCAGGAAGAGGTTCTCGCCAACTACCTCAAGAACGAGTATCCGCAGACCATCGCCGTCGTGCTGTCGAAGCTGAAGCCGGAACATGCCGCGCGCGTGCTGGCGATCCTGCCCGAGGAGATGGCGCTCGACGTCGTCAACCGCATGTTGCGGATGGAAGCGGTGCAGAAGGAAGTCATCGAGCGCGTCGAGCAGACGCTGCGCATCGAATTCATGTCGAACCTGTCGCAGACCCGCCGCCGCGACGCCCATGAGGTGATGGCGGAAATCTTCAACAATTTCGACCGCCAGACCGAAACCCGTTTCATTACCTCGCTCGAGGAAGACAATCGCGAAGCCGCCGAGCGCATCAAGGCGCTGATGTTCACCTTCGACGACCTCGTAAAGCTGGATTCCGGCTCGGCGCAGACGCTGATGCGCCATGTCGACAAGGACAAGCTCGGTATCGCGCTGAAGGGCGCCAACGAAAGCGTGCGCGACTTCTTCATGGGCAACATGTCGAGCCGCGCCGGCAAGATGCTGCTGGACGACATGGCCGCGGCGGGTCCCGTGCGGCTGCGCGATGTCGATGAGGCGCAGGCGCTGCTGGTCAATCTCGCCAAGGATCTCGCGGCCAAGGGCGAAATCATGCTGCAGAAAAACCGCGCCGACGACGAGTTGGTGTACTGATGGGCGCACCCGCAAAATTCCTGTTCGATCTCGACTTCGCCGCACCCGAGCCGGTGAAGGAAACCGCGCAGGAGCGCGCCGCATCCGCGGTCGAAGCAGCCCAGCGGCTCGCGGACGCCGAAGCGCGCGGCTATCGCGCGGGGTTTGAGGCGGCGCGGCACGAGGCCAAGGCGGAGAGCGACCGCCGCATGGCGCTGGCGCTGGAGGAAATCGGCATCGCAACCAAGGCCATTGCCGGCCGCTTCTCGACCATCGAAGAGCGGATGGAAACCGAGGCGGTGGACGTCGCACTCGCGGTGGCCCGCAAACTCTGCACCGAATTGATGGCGGCCGAACCGCTCACCGAGATCATGGCGCTGGTCAGCGACTGTTTCCGGCACCTGACCTCGACCCCACACATCGTGGTGCGGATCAACGATGCGCTTTACGACGCCGCACGCGAAAAGATCGAGCAACTCGCCAAGCGGAGCGGCTTCGAAGGACGGCTTGTCATTCTCGCCGAGCCCGACATCGCTTCCGCCGACTGCAAGATCGAATGGGCCGACGGCGGCGTGACGCTCGACCGCGCAGCGATCGAAACGAAAATCAACGAACTCGTGGGCCGCTATTTGGCGTCCCGCAATCAGGCCGGCATCTCCGGCCATGAGGATCGACCATGAGCGACACAGATAACAACAACGTCCCGCTTCCCGAACTGAATGCCGCGGATGCGCCGCCCGTCCTCGACGATCAGAGTTTTTACGACGACGACGATCACGCCGGACGCATCGCCGCCGACCTCGAAGCGGTGTTCGATGTTCCGGTTCAGGTGTCTGCCGTGCTCGGCCGCTCCAAGATGGATGTCGCCAACCTGTTGAAGCTCGGGCCGGGCACTGTGCTCGAGCTGGATCGTCGCGTCGGCGAGGCCATCGACATCTACGTCAACAACCGGCTGGTGGCGCGCGGCGAAGTCGTTCTCGTCGAGGACAAGCTTGGCGTCACCATGACCGAAATCATCAAGGCGGAACGCGCCTAACCAATCTGACAACCCGCGCCGGGAATGACGCGGGCACGATAACAGGAGAACACCATGCGGCTTCTCATCGTTGGCACACTCAAAGGCCAGCTCACCACCGCCACCAAGATCGCCATGGACAATGGCGCGACGGTGACCCACGCCGAGGATAGCGACCAGGCGATGCGCGTGGTGCGCGGCGGCAAGGGCGCCGACCTGATGCTGGTCGATGTCGCCCTCGACATCCGCGACCTGGTGATCCGGTTGGAGGCCGAACACATCCACGTTCCCATCGTCGCCTGCGGCATCACCACTGATGCACGGGCCGCGGTCGCGGCCATCCACGCCGGCGCGAAGGAATACATCCCGCTGCCGCCCGATCCCGAACTGATCGCCGCGGTGCTTGCGGCCGTCGCCAACGACTCGCGCGACCTGATTTACCGCGACGACGCGATGGCCAAGGTGGTCAAGCTCGCTCAGCAGATCGCGGGCTCCGATGCGTCGGTAATGATCACCGGCGAATCCGGCACCGGCAAGGAAGTGCTGGCGCGTTATGTCCACACCCGCTCGAGCCGCGCGCGCAAGCCGTTCATCTCGATCAACTGCGCCGCGATCCCGGAGCATCTCCTGGAGTCTGAACTGTTCGGCCACGAGAAGGGCTCGTTCACCGGCGCGATCGCACGCCGCATCGGCAAATTCGAGGAAGCCACCGGCGGCACGCTGTTGCTGGACGAAGTCTCCGAGATGGATGTGCGGCTGCAATCCAAGCTGCTGCGCGCGATTCAGGAGCGCGTCATCGACCGCGTCGGCGGCACCCGCCCGGTGCCGGTCGATATCCGCATCATCGCGACATCGAACCGCAACCTCGCCGACGCCGTGCGCGAAGGAAAATTCCGCGAAGATCTGCTGTTTCGTTTGAACGTCGTGAACCTGAAAATTCCGGCGCTGCGCGACCGCCCCGCCGACATTCTCGAACTGGCGCAGCATTTCGCCAAAAAATATGCGGACGCCAATGGCGTTGCATTGCGCCCGATCTCGGCGGACGCGCGCCGCGTGCTGACCACCAACCGCTGGCAGGGTAACGTCCGCGAGTTGGAAAACACCATGCACCGTGCGGTGCTGATGGCGAGCGGCGACGAGATCGGCGCGGACGCCATTCTCTCGCCCGATGGCGACCGGCTCGATATCACCAAGACGCCGCCCGCTGTGGCCCATGCAACCTTCGCCGCCGAGCAGGTGACGCGCGCGCTGGTCGGACGCACCGTAGCGGACGTCGAACGCGACCTGATCCTCGAGACACTGAAGCATTGCCTCGGCAACCGCACCCATGCGGCGAACATTCTCGGCATCTCGATCCGCACGCTGCGCAACAAGCTCAACGAGTATGCCGACGACGGCCAGCCGATCCCGCCGCCAGGTTCGGGCGAAATGCGGGGCGTGGCCGCGGCCTGATCTTCGCCTACTGGTCTTGATGAACGCCAGCGCGACGCGCTGGCGTTTTCTTTTAGATGGACGCCTTGCGCTCGACGTTCGCGCTGCGGCTGGGTACGCCGAACTCGCGGCGACACACCTCGGCCAGTGCGGCGACGCCGTCGCGAATGTCCTGCACCGACGGACTGGCGAAACACAGCCGCAACCGGCTTTGGCTGTGCGCGGCGTTAACGGACCACTCGGTGCCGGGATTGATCGCGATGCCGGCGGCCTGTGCAGCCTGATACAGCTTCATCGTATCGACGTTATCCGGCAGCTTGACCCACAGAAATATCCCGCCGCGCGGATCGTCGAACTCGGCCGCGGTGCCGAACTGTTCGGCCAGCGCCTCCATCATCGCCTCCAGCTTGAGGCGCAAACCGCGCGTCAGCTTCGGCACGTGATCGTCGAAATGCGCCGCGCAGAATTCCGCCAGCACCATCTGCTCCAGCGCGCCGGACCCCGCGTCGGTCTTGATGCTCAAAATGCGCGACAGCACGGCCCAAGGCGCGACGATGTAACCAACGCGCAGCGCGGGCGCGACGGATTTCGAGAACGAGCCGATATGAATGACATTGCTGGTCTGGCTCATGGCGTAGAGCGCGGGCGGGCGCTGACCGTTCCAGATCAGGTCCGCGTAGCAATCGTCCTCGAAGATCGGAACGCCGTACTCGTCCGACAGCTTCAGCAGCTCGGCGCGACGCTGCTCGCTCATGATGGTGCCGGTGGGATTTTGCACCGTCGGAATGATGTAGATATATTTCGGGCGGATGCCTTTGGCCTTGAGCTCAGCGAGCGCTGTCGCGACAGCGTCGGTCCGCATCCCGTCGTGATCGAGCGGAATGCCGACGATGTTGACGCCGCGCCGCGTCAGCCGTGTGATCGATCCCTGATAACATTCCTGCTCGATCAGCACCGTATCGCCGGGCGACGTGAGAATGCCGTTGACGAGATCGAGCCCCTGCAATGATCCGGACGTAATGAGAATTTCATCCGCGGTGCAGTCAATGCCGGCGTCGCGCTTGAGCTTGCCCACCAGAAACTCGCGCAGCGGACGATAGCCGAGCGGGCCGCTGTTCAGGCCGTAGGTCGCAAGCGTCGCGCCCTCGCGCGTCAGCACCGCGGCCGATGCTGCCAGCAGCCGATCGACCGGCACCTGATCGGCATCGTTGTTGCCGCCGACGAAGTTGTATTTGGGGAAACCGGTCCATTTCGCCGCGGCGGGCGGCAAACCTGCGGCCAGCAGCGGCGTATAATCGAATGATGCACTCATGACGGCGTCTCCCCGTTTTTATTGTTTCATGAGGGACACCCTCATCGCCGGGTTCTCCCCGGACGTCTTGGCTGCAATTTATAAAGACACCGTCCGCCCGCGCAACGGCTTCGCAGCGCATCAGGCGCGCGATGGCCTGTTGGAACGTTCATAGATCACCGGCGGCCTGGCGTCGGGGTCGTCCCCGGATGTGTACTGGCGGTAAAAATTGAACGCGAACAGTCCGAACACCACGAGGATGAACAGCAGGACGACGGAAATGACGAGACGCTTGAGAAGGGTCACGATGCGCGGTCCACTTCGATCTCAGTGCGGATGCAGCGCCGCGCGCCTCGCGACATGCCGTTGCAGCAGCCACAGCAGCGGCGCGTAGACCAGTTCCATGAACAGGCCGAACAGCGTGCCGATGCTCGGAATGCCATGAAGCGAAACGGAATAGAGATGGGCAAAACCACCCACCACAATCGCAAAGGTCAGAATCGCGAACCGCTCGCGATAGCGTTCCACATGAGGGACCGAGATCAAAAACACGACGCCGATGGCGGCGATCACGCCGGAGAGAAAACGGAAGTAGTTGTCGACCGTGATCGTGCCGGCCCCGTGCAGGAACTGCACGCCGAGCATCACGCCCGAAGCGCCGATCCCGAGCAGCACCAGCGCACTGACCGCCGTGGCGATCTGAAGAAAGAGCCGTTCCATATGCGAAAGACCTGCAAAACCTGAGGCGTTGGATAATGCCGCCCGAACCATATATGAGAAGCGGCGGCGATTGCGACGGATGTTTCGTCACGGCTGACCGCATTATTTGCCATCGTGACAACCGCGAGTCAGCTATGCACATCTGGCGCCCGGCGATGCTGCGCACGCTTTCTCGCCTCACTTTCTCTCGATTAAAGATCATTCGACCGCCTTCATGACCACCTTCACGCCGCATCAGGATCAGGCGCTCCGCGCCGTCGCCGACTGGCTCAAGGCCAAGCCGGGAAAAGGCAGCACGCCGCCGGTGTTCCGGCTGTTCGGCTATGCCGGCACCGGGAAGACCACGCTGGCGCGGCATATCGCCGACGGCGTCGACGGCGCGGTGAAGTTCGCGGCGTTCACCGGCAAGGCCGCGCTGGTGATGCGCAACAAGGGCTGCGACAACGCCTCGACGATTCATTCGCTGATCTACCGGACCCGCGAATCCGGAGAGGAGCAGCCGAGCTTCGAGTTGTGGGACGACGCGCCGGCGTCCAAGGCCAAGCTGATCGTCATCGACGAATGCTCGATGGTCGATGCTGAATTGGGCCGCGATCTGATGTCGTTCGATTGTCCGCTGCTTGTGCTGGGCGATCCGGCGCAGCTGCCGCCGATCCAGGGCGGCGGCTTCTTTACCGATGCCGAACCCGACGCGATGCTGACCGAGGTCCATCGTCAGGCGCAGGACGATCCCATCGTGCGGATGTCGATGGCGGTGCGCGAGGGCCGCTCGCTCGATCTCGGCACCTTCGGCGACAGCGAAGTGGTGCGGCGCGACGCGCTCGACCCCGATCGGGTGATGAGCGCCGATCAGGTTCTGGTCGGCCGCAACAACACACGCCGCGCCTACAACATGCGTGTGCGGCAAAAGCAGAACATCGAAGATCCGTTGCCGGTGGCCGGCGACAAGCTGGTGTGCCTGCGCAACAATCGCAAGAAGGTGCTGTTCAACGGCGGGCTGTGGCGGGTGAAATCGCGCGCGGCGTCGAAATCGAAAATCATCACGATGAGACTTTCGCCCGATGAGGACCTCAGCGGCGCAAAGGTCACCAAGGTTTCGGTGCGCGCGGACTGCTTCGGGGGAGGTATCGAGGATATCCCGTGGGAGCAGCGGCGCCCCTACGACGAATTCGACTATGGCTACGTGCTGACCGTGCACAAGTCGCAGGGCTCGCAATGGAATGACGTCGTGCTGTTCGACGAAAGCTTCGCCTTTCAGGACAGCCGCGCCCGTTGGCTCTACACCGGCATTACCCGCGCCGCGAAACGGTTAACGGTGGTCGTTTAATACCTTTTGCTGACGCCCGTTATCGCACCGCAAAATGCAATTTTCTTGAGCAAGTGCCTTTTTCACACCTATGGTCATTCCAAGCCGGCGGCAGACGCCGGCTTCGCCGTGGGGGCATGGCGCATGTATTCCGCAAAAGCGGGCTGAGGAACGCCGGGGGATGGCCGATTTCGTCACAGGGGGGCTGGATGTTTCCGGCCGCGACGTCGCTGGCGCCAGCGAACGGCTGAAGCGATCGGTCCGCTGGCTCAGCGAGCGGAGTGTCTTCGACCTCGCCTCATGGACCGCGCTGGCCACGCTTCTCATTCTCGCTGTCTGGACGTTTCAGAACTACGCGATTTCCAACGACGAGGGTTTGCAGCACCAGTATGGCGAGCTGATCGTCGCGTATTACAAGAGCGGCTTCACCGACCAGTCGCTGTTCAAGCTCGACAATCTTTATCTTTACGGCGGCCTGTTCGATATCGCAGCGCTGGGACTGGGCCAGATCCTGCCGGTCGACCAGTATGAGCTGCGTCATCTGCTGTGCGCGCTGATCGGAATCGGCGGCATCGGTGCTGCAGCGGCGACCGCGCGGCTGATCGCCGGGCCCCGCGCGGCTTTCTTCACTATCGTCGCGCTGGCGCTGTGCGGCTCGTGGTACGGCGGGATGTACAATCACACCAAGGGAATTCCGATGGCCTCCTTCATGGCCGGTGCGATGTATTTCCTGATCCGCGCCACGCGCGATCTGCCAACGCCCCGTATCCGCGACATCATCGGCTTCGGTGTGATGACCGGCGCCGCGCTGGGCATCAGGTCGCTCAGCCTGCTGCTGGTTGGGTATGCCGGCTTCGCCGTCCTGATCAATCTGCCACGTCCCGTGATCGGTCACTGGCAGGCGCGCGCGCAATTCGCGATGACATCGGCGCTGTGGTTACTGCCTGCCTTCGTGATCGCCTATGTCATCATGATCGCGGCATGGCCGTGGGCGGCGCTGTCGCCGCTCAATCCGGTCCGCGGGCTCCTGTCATTCAGCGAGTTTCACTATCACATCCGCACGATCCTGTTCGGCAAGGTCTACGAGATGGCGGACGTTCCGCGCTATTACGTGCCGACCTATATCGCGATCCGGCTGCCGCTGCTGACACTTGGCGGGGCTCTTCTGGCGCTGGCGCTGATCGTGCTGCCGGCACGCGCCGGCGGCCTTCGCGGCATGCGCCGCCGCGAACTGGGGCTGATTGCGTTCGCCGCGATTTTTCCGGTGGCGTGTCAAGTCATCACGGAAGGACCCGCGCTCGACGGCTGCCGCCATTTCCTGTTTGTGTTTCCGCCGATCGCGATTCTGGCCGGCGTCGGCATCAGCACCTCGATCGGCGCGCTAGCGCGGCTGCATCGCAGCACCATGATCGTCTGGCTCGCGGTCGTCGCCACGGGATACACATGGACGGCGGGCAAGCTGTATCACCTGCACCCCTACGAATATCTCTACTACAACCAGTTTGTCGGCGGACTGGAAGGCGCGTCGCGACGGTTCGTGACCGACTACTGGGTCAACATCATGCCCGAGGCCGTCGAGGAACTGCACGACTTCCTCGACCGCACCGAGCCTGCGACCGCGAAGACCAACGTCTATCGCGTCGCCGTTTGCGGCGAGCGCGTTTCCTATGAAGAGTACGCGCGGCCGAACCTGCAATGGCTGAGGATGTATGACTGGCGTCTCGCGGATTTCTACATCGCACCGACGCACATGAACTGCGACCGCACGCTCGCGGGCAAAGTCATCGCCAGGATCGAGCGCATGGGCGTCACTATCGGCGTCGTGAAGGATCGCCGCGCTGTTCGCGAGCGCGAAGAATAGCCTGCGGCATTATCGACCGCACAATATCGTCATATTTGATACGGATTATTAATCGGCATTTCATGTCAGCTATGGCATTGTCTTAGCGTTTCGCAGCGCGAATGCTAGTTCCATCCGCCTGCAGCCATTTTCCAGAAACTGAAAAAAGGAATACACATGCGAACAGCAAAACTTCTCGCCGCAGCGCTGCTTGCCGGTGCCACAACGTTCGCTCTCTCGGCGCCCGCATCTGCCGCGCCGCTGATGACCAACATGGTCCTGTCCGGCGTAGCCGCCTCGAGCAATGTCGAGAATGTGCAGTACTACCGCCGCGGCTATGGCCATCGCGGATATTACGGCCATCGTCATCGCGGTTACGGTGGGACCGCCGCGGGCGTCGGCATCGGCCTTGCGGCGGGTGCGATCATCGGCGGCGCGATCGCGGCATCGTCGGCGCAGGCCCAGCAGAACGCGGCCTACTGTTCGCAGCGCTACCGCTCCTACGATCCGCGCTCGGGCACGTACCTGAACAACGACGGCAACCGCTATCCCTGCCCGTAATTCTCCGCCTTTTGATTGCAAAGCCGCCGGCGTCGCCCGGCGGCTTTTTTCATGCCAGCTTCATGCCCTCGCAAAACAACGCGGCGTGATTGTTTTCTCACAATCGGCGCTGGCCTGCCGAAAGGTGCTCGGATAGGCTTTCCACAACTTCGCTGAAACGAAGGCGCAAAAACCGTAGTGAGGAAATTCATGACCCATCGCATCACGCGCACAATCGCCTGCACAGCGTTCACCTGCATCGGAATGACCATGCTGTCGAACTTCACCGCAGATGCGCAGACAACCCAGCCGCTTCCAACCGCAGCGCAGACCGATCCGAAGACGCTCGGCATGATGCAGGGCTTTCCGCCCCCGCCGGACAAGACCATCCGCTTTATCGATGGCTCGTCGTCACGTTTCCCGAACACGCGCTGGTCGTTCAGCCACTTCCGCGAACTCGTGCCGACCGCCGCCGTCTCTCGCGGCGAAGGACCTGTGGTGCCGCTGCCGCGCGCCGAGCGCGATCTCGGCGCCGTCGCCATCACAACGATGGACGGTAAGCCGATCACCCTCAACGACGCGCTGCAACTGACCTACACCGACGGCATTCTCGTGCTCCACAAGGGCAAGGTCGTTTATGAAAAGTATTTCGGTGAAGGCAGCCCGCAACTGCCACACATCGCGTTCTCGGTGACGAAGTCGTTCGTCGGCACGCTGGCGGCGGTGCTCGCGGCCAACGGCAAGCTCGATCCCGCAGCCCCCGTCACGAAGTATGTGCCCGAACTGAAGGACACGGCCTATGGCGACGCCACCGTGCGCCAAGTGATGGACATGACCATCGGCGTGAAGTTCTCGGAAAACTATTCCGATCCGAACGCCGAGGTGTTCGACTACGCCCGCGCCGGCGGCATGATGCCGATCGCGCCCGGTTATCAGGGGCCGCGCAGTTTCTACGACTTCCTCGTCAAGCTGAACAAGGAAGGCGAGCACGGACAGGCCTTCGCTTACAAGACGGCGAACGCCGAAGTGCTGGCCTGGATCGTCAAGCGCGCCTCAGGCCAGTCTCTGGCGGCGCTGTTGTCGTCGGAAATCTGGTCGAAGCTCGGCGCCGAGCAGGACGGCTACTTCATGGTCGACAGCGTCGGCACCGAATCCGGCGGCGGCGGATACAACACCGCGCTGCGCGACCTCGCGCGTTTCGGCGAAATGATGCGCAATAAAGGCAAGTTCAACGGACAGCAGGTCATTCCTGAAGCCGCCGTCGCCGACGTGACACAGGGCGGCAAGAAGGAGGACTTCGCCAAGGCCGGTTATACGCTGCTGAAGGGTTGGTCCTATCGCGACATGTGGTGGATCACCCACAACGAGCACAACGCCTACACGGCGCGCGGCATCTACGGCCAGAGCATCTATGTCGATCCGACCGCCGAAATGGTGATCGTGCGCTATGCCTCGCATCCGATGGCCGCCAACGCCGCCAACGATCCGGTCTCGCTGCCGATGTACATGGCCGTGGCGAAGGAATTGATGAAGTAGACGTGTGGCGCGCGAGATAGCACACAACGACTCAACATACGCGGTCGTCATCACCGGGCTTGACCGGTGATCCATGTCTTGCTTGCAAGGTCAAAGGAAACACGTGGATGGCCGGGCCAAGCCCGGCCATGACGGGCGGGGAGATTCTACGCAACATTCCGCTGCGGTATGGAATCTTCCGGGGACTCCCCCACCGCCCGCCTCAACTCTTCCTCCAGAAACTCGTTGGCGATGAGAAGCGCCTTGAGCGCGCCGCGGATGTCGCCGCCGCAAGTTGCGATCACGCTGTCCACCGCGCGGTCGTAGTCATCGATCTGGGTTTGCGTTGCCGGTCTGAACATGGCTGCTCTCCGTGGTGATGCCCGCTTCAGAAGCGAGTCGGCAGATCAGAATACGTTCCCTATTTGTTCTTATCGTTCGCAATCTGTCAATCGCCTCGCGAGCGCCATGCGGGCTTATCCCGTTTATCCACGCCAGTTTATTCAGACCGAAAAATGGATGCCGCAAGCAGACCGTGCATGGCGAAGGACGAGGCGCGCCTCAGCGCTGCACGCGGATGCCGAGCATCACCACAGTCGCAGCGGAGTTCGCCCCGGAGATCGAACTCTCCAGCCAATCGTGACGCACCTGCCCCTTGATGTGGAACGTGCGCGACAGTTTGTAAACGAGATCGCCTTCCACAAAGTAGCGCTTGTCGAAGCGCGTGCCGTCATAGTCCGACGTTCCGGTGCCGGCTTTCGCTGTGCCGATCAGCCAGCGGCGAAACGCATGATCGACCTGGAGCGAGTAATCGCGGGAGATCACGCCCGACACACCGGGCAACGTGGTCTCGTCAATCGATGATGTGGCGGCGAGCGTCACCGTGGTGAGTCCCGTCGCGGTCCAGATCAGCGACGCGCTGGTCAGCAGGCCTTTCATGTCGGTGAGACGCGGATCCTGATAGGTCCGCAGCGAATAGCCGACGGCGGCCTCGCCGGTCAGCAGCCGGGAGAACTCGAACGTCGAACCGGCCTTGACGTAGCCGCCGTTCGAATCGCGCAGATAACCCGAACGATCCGCCGCCACGTCATGCTTGCGCGTGTCGATGGAGACTTCTCCAAACGGCTTCACCCCCGGCATCAGGTCGTAGCTGACGCGCGAGAGCAAGCCGAACTGGTTGAAATTGCGGTCGTCGTTGCTGGAGGTCGTGTTGTCGGTGAGCTTTGATTGCTGGTAGGTCGTGCGATCCGCGAGGCCCGCGACGGAAACCTGAAGACGATTGAAATCATGTTCGACGCCGGCGGTGCCGCCGATGGTCGTCGCCAGCGGATATTGCGAAAGGCCCGCCTGAATGTTCGGCGATCCGGGGTTGTCAGTGAAGACGCGCATCCGCAGTTCGGTGTTGATGCGGGTGTCGCGTGTGGCATCGACGCGACCGCGGATCTTGCCGTCGAAGGCCGGCGTGTCGATGCTGGTCGGCACCGGCGACGGTCCGGTCGCGAGCGGAGGAAACGTGGTGCCGTAGCCGGTGAACGAGCCGCGCAGATCGGCGATCAGCGAATGCCGTTCCCAGTCCGACGCGATGAGGAGTTCGGGCGCAACCGTATAGAACGCCGAGCCCTTGGGCTCGTTCATGCGGCCGGGATTGGTGTTGTATCCGCCCCAGACCTCGACCGCGGCCTTGGTCAGAAACGAGCCGGTGTGGAAGCCGACATTGGCGAACGGATCGTCATCGGGCTTCAGGCGGCGGCGCGGCGGCTGGCCGGGAAATGTGCCGGCGACCGACGGCGACACCGGCGCCGCGACCCTCGCTCTGGATACGGACGGTGCTGGATTGCCGGGACCGACGAATTTCGGCTTCGGCGCACCGGGATAGGGTTTCGGCTTCCTGCGAATACGATTGAGTGAATCGAATCCGCTGTCGGATGCGCCAGACGCTGCCGGAATCCCGTAAGTCGGAATCGCGCCGATACGCGACGACGCTTTGGGACTTGCGTTGGGGTCTTGATCGCCGGCGTTCTGCGCCGTCCGGCGCAGCGCCGACTGGTCGCGCGGCGCGAATCCATCCTGCGTCGGGTTCATCATGTCGCGGGTCAGCGTCTGGGCGACGGCCGCTGCCGGGTGCCACAGGATCAGCAGGCCGCACACCGGCAGCGCGCGCCATTGCGGCGCGCGCCAGCGATGGTCCCACAACCGGACTGGTTGCTGCCGACCTGGCACTTTTCACTCACCTTTCGCTCCCGAAACCGTCGGGACCGCATCGAAAAATCAAACAAATTCAGTTAATTACGACGGACACGCCGCCACCCGGCGCGAGCCAGCGCCGTTAACAGAGTTAAAACAATTATGGTTAACGGGGGGTTAGGCAGCGCAACGGCGCGTCGCGTCGGCGGTTTCGATGTGCTAGGTAGAGCCCCGGATCGAAGCGCGCGCATCGCGCCCGCTCCCGCTCCCGCTCAATTGGAACCCCACATGGCCTCTTCAAAATCGCGGACAGCGACCCCTTCCGCGACCCGCGCCACATCCGCCGCCATCGACTCCGCCCTGCGCACCCTCGACGCCGAGGCCAGCGGCATCACCGCGCTCGTGAACGCGCTGCAATCCGATCTCGGTCCGGCCTTCGAAGCTGCCGTCAAGCGCATTCGCGACGCCAAGGGCCGCCTGATCGTGACGGGTCTCGGCAAGTCCGGCCACATCGGCAAGAAAATGGCTGCCTCGTTCGCCTCCACCGGCACCCCTGCCTTCTTCGTGCACGCGGCGGAAGCGAGTCACGGCGATCTCGGCATGATCACGCCCGACGACGTCATCATGGCGCTGTCGTGGTCCGGCGAGACCGCCGAACTCAAGAACCTCACCAACTACTCGCGCCGTTTTCGCATCGGCCTGATCGCGGTAACCTCCGAGGCGGACTCCACGCTCGGTGCCGCCGCCGACATCGTGCTGACGCTGCCGAAGGCGCGCGAAGCCTGCCCGCACAATCTCGCGCCGACCACCTCGTCGCTGATGCAGCTCGCGCTCGGCGATGCGCTGATGGTTGCGCTGCTGGAAAGCCGCGGCTTCACCGCACTGGACTTCAGCGCGCTGCATCCTTCCGGCAAATTGGGGGCAATGCTGAAATTCGTGCGCGACCTGATGCACAAGGACGCCGCCGTACCGGTGCAGCCGCTCGGCACCAAGATGTCCGACGCGCTGGTGGAGATGACATCAAAGGGCTTCGGCTGCGTCGGTATTGTGGATTCACGCGGCGAGATCGCCGGCATCGTCACCGACGGCGACCTGCGCCGTCACATGCGGCCGGACCTTATGACCGCAACCGTCGACGACGTGATGACGAAGAACCCGAAAACCATTAGCCCGGATCTGCTTGCCAGCGAGGCGCTGGAAATTCTCAACTCGTCGAAGATCACTGCGCTGATCGTGACCGAGGGCAAGAAGCCGGTCGGCATCGTGCATCTGCACGACATCCTGCGCGCGGGCGTGGCCTAGCGACACTTATTCCGCCGCCACCGTCAAGCTCGCGCCATCCGCGCTCACAATCCTGACGCGGCTGCCGGACGGCACGTCCGGTCCCGAGACACGCCATACCGTATCATCGATCCTGACCGTCCCGACGCCATCGACAATCGGCTTTTCCAGCGTGAAGACGCGGCCGATCAGACCCGCCGCACGCTTGTTCAGGAACGGCTTGTCGGTCGGCTTCGCGTTGCGGCCGGAGTAATAGCGCCACAGCGGCACCATCGCGATCGACAGCGCCGCGAACACGATGACCTGCATTTGCCATGACCACGCGATGCTGAACGACAGCACTCCGACGATCAGGGCCGCGAGTCCGAGCCACAGCATGAAAACGCCGGGCGCGAATGTCTCGACCCCCATCAGCACGAGGCCGATGATGAGCCAATTCCATGTCCCGAGTTTCGACAGAAGGTCCGCCATCGGTTGCCAGCCTTCCTGTTCAGGACTTGGTGTTCGGAACGGTCGGCGGGCGGCGCGGCGCGGACGCCGATCCACCTTCGCCGAACGTCGCCTTGGCAATCTCGGCAATGCCGCCGAGCGACGCCAGCATTCCCGTCGCTTCCAGCGGCAGCATGATGATCTTCTGGTTCGGCGATTCGGCCAGTTGCCCGAACGCCTTGATGTACTTGTCGGCGATGAAGTAGTTCAGCGCGGCGACGTCGCCGCTGGCAATGGAATTGCTGACCATTTGCGTCGCTTTCGCTTCGGCTTCTGCAGAGCGCTCACGCGCCTCGGCATCGCGAAACGCTGCTTCCTTGCGGCCTTCGGCCTGAAGAATCTGCGATTGCTTGGCGCCTTCCGCGCGCAGGATTTCGGACTGCCGCTGGCCTTCAGCCTGCAGAATGTCAGCGCGCTTGACGCGCTCGGCTTTCATTTGACGGCCCATTGCCTCGACGAGATCGGCCGGCGGCACGATATCCTTGATCTCGATGCGGTTGACCTTGAGGCCCCACGGCGAGACGGCGGCATCGACCACGCGCAGCAGCCGCTCGTTGATCTCGTCGCGATGCGACAGCACCTGATCGAGATCCATCGCGCCCATCACCGAACGGATGTTGGTCATGGTCAGCGTCACGATCGCCTGGTTGAGATTGGACACTTCGTAGCTCGCCTTGGCAGCGTCGAACACCTGATAGAACGCGACGCCGTCCACCGACACGGTGGCGTTGTCCCGGGTGATGACCTCCTGCTCCGGAATATCGATCACCTGTTCCATCATGTTCACCTTGCGGCCGACGCGGTCGAAATAAGGGATGATGATGTTGAGGCCGGGCTCCAGGGTGCGGGTGTATTTGCCGAACCGTTCGATGGTCCAGTCATAGCCTTGCGACACCGTCTTCACGCCGGCGAACAGCGTGAAGATCACAAGCAGAACAAGCGCAATCGCAAAAATATCGAAACCGGACATTGAAAGCTCCCTGATGAACCCGAAACGCGGCGTGTTGGGGCAGCCTAGCATGGACGTGCGACAGCCGCCCTGCTCTTGGTCGGCCAAAACAGGAGAATGGTTCGAGGGACAAGATCGCGATGGCCCGCATGGAGGCCAGAACCGGCGGCTTGGCCAGCCTCTTTATATCCAGCCTTGCAACTCGCGCAGCACGACCTGCCGGATCACGTCCATGCCCTCGTCGCTGTCGTTGAGGCAGGGAACGGCCGAGAAGTCCTGACCGCCGGCCTTGTGGAAAATCTCAGCGTTTTCCTGGGCAATTTCTTCAAGCGTCTCGAGGCAATCCGCCGAGAAGCCGGGCGTCACGACGGCAATCCGCCGCACCCCATCCTTGGCCAACCGTTCGATAGTCTTGTCGGTGTAGGGCTGCAACCACGCGGCATATCCGAAGCGCGACTGGAAGGTCAGCATCAGTTTCTTGTCGTCTAGTCCCATGCGCGCGCGCAGGGCATCCACCGTCGCGACGCACTGCGCCTGATACGGATCGCCCTTGTCGATGTAAGACTGCGGCATTCCGTGAAACGACGCCATGATCACATCCGGTGTGTAGGGCAACGTCGCCAGATGACGCTCGATCGAGACGGCGAGCGCATCGATATAGCACGGCTCGTCGTAGTACGGCGGCGTGAAGCGCACGGTCGGCTGCGCGCGCATGTCCTTCAGGGCGAGCGCCACCTTGTCCACCACCGTCGCCGAGGTCGACGCGGAATATTGCGGATAGAGCGGCATCACCAGAATTCGATCGCAGCCCTGCGCAGTCAGCGCATCGATACGCGACTTGATCGAGGGATTGCCGTAGCGCATCCCCCAGTCGACCACGACATGCTTCTGGTCCGAGATCGATGCGGCAAGCTTGTCGGATTGCGCGCGCGTGATGGTCTTCAGCGGCGACTCGTTCTTTTCGGTATTCCAGATTTTCAGATAGTCCTTCGCCTTTTTGGCGGGACGAACTTGCAACACGATGCCGTTGAGGATCACCTGCCAGATCAGCCCCTGATTTTCGATCACGCGCGGATCGGATAGGAACTCGCGCAGATACACGCGGACGCCCTTGGCGTCGGCGGTGTCGGGGGTGCCGAGGTTGACCAGCAGCACACCGACACGCGCGGGCGCTGCCTGTGGGGCCGGCCGATGCGCATCGAGTGGAACAACTGTCATGATGGTTTTGGCATCGCGCTTTGCCTCGTTGTTGTCAAGGCAGCGCACATCAGAAGCAGGTGACGCGTTCCGCGGCGATATATCCCAGCAGCAGGCCCACGCCGAAGATCAGCACCAGCGCCGCCGCGCCGAACTCGATGCCACGCAGCAATACTGCGCCGCCACCATCGCGGCCCGAAGCGATCCGCCCCGCGAGACCCTTGGCCGATACAGCGATGATCGCAATGGTTGAGACGGTGATCGCCGTGCCGAGCCCCATCAGCAAGGTCGCTGCGACACCGGCCCAGAACAATCCCTGCGCCAGCGCGAACACCAGCACCAGGATGGCGCCGGAACATGGCCGGATGCCTACCGTCAGCACCGCGCTGAGGCCACGCGCCCAGCCGCCGGGACCGGCGAGCTCGGCAGGCGTCGGGCCGTGCGAGTGGCCGCAGTGTTCGTCATGCACATGATCCGGATGACCATGATCATGGTGACCGTGATCGTGGTCGTGATGATGTGCGTGATCGTGGGCAACGCGCGCATGAGCAGCGTCGTGCGAATGCGCGGGCTGGTGATCGTGCGCATGATCATGGCCATGCGCATGCGCCATCGCAGGAACGAGTTGCGGCGTGGGCGCTCGCAACGACCGCAGCGCGCGGACAAATCCGCCGCCCTTGGTCCAGACCAGCCGCGCGCCGAAGGCGGCGATCAGGCCATAGCTCGCGATCTCGATGATGCGCTCGGCGCTGCACATCTGACCGGCGGTGACGTTCAAAACAGCCGCGCCGATACCGACGATCGCGATCGCCACCAGCGCCTGCATCAGGGCCGAGGCAAACGACAGCACGATTCCTCGTTTGGCGGTTTCCTCGTTGGCGACGAGATAGGACGAGATCACCGCCTTGCCGTGGCCAGGACCGGCGGCATGAAAGACGCCGTAGGCGAAGGAAATGCCGAGCAGCGCCCACACCGCGCTGCCATCGGTCTTGGCGGCGCGGATGGTCGCCGACATCTGGCGATAGAATTCGGATTGCTTGGCGAGCAGCCAGCCGACGATGCCGCCAACCTGAGAGTCGGGAACAGCACCCTTCGGCGCGCCGAACGGGTTCTGTGCCGCTGCCGCATGAAGAAGACCATCGAGGTAGAACGCGCCGACAAGCATCAACGAGACGACAGCGATTTTACACCAAGCGTCATTCCGGGATACGCCTCTTGGCGCAGGCCCGGAATCCATTCTTCCCATTGTGATTCTGGATTCCGGGTTCGCTCGCGTTGCTCGCGCCCCGGAATGACAAAACTCTGCCATCATTGCGGGCAATCCACGCTGATCTTGTTGGCGAACATTGCACCGTAGTTCGAATTGTCGCCGTTGAGGAACGTGTCCTCATTCATCTTCTGCGCCTGCGCGCTGCCGTCGCTCGGGCGCTGAACCGCCAGCTTGCAGTTGGCCGGCGCGCCGACCAGCGTGACCGGATCTTTCTCGTTCAACTGAAAATCGATGAAGTAAGCCGGATCGAACACTTCGAGCGCCAGCGCGGACGTCTTGAACGGCGTCTTGAACGGCAGCGTGAAGTGAAGCGTCAGCGCCGAGTCCTTGTATTCAAGATAGTAGTCGACCGGGTCGTTGAATTTCTCTTTCTTCTGGCTGCCAGTGGCGCCCGCCTTGGCGAACGTGAAGAACGCATATTCTTTCAACGATTCCACGTTGGTCTGCGCCAGCGCCGCCAGTTCCTCGCGGGTGTAGACGCCCTTGGTCTTCTGCTCCAGACCTTGCAGCGCATAGGTCGAGAACATGTCGTCGAAGGTCCAGGCGTGGCGCACGCCGGTGATCGACCCGTCGGGCGCGTAGACCAACTGGCTCTTGGCGACGATCCAGACATGCGGATGCGCCTGCGCGGCACCCGTGCCGAGTGCAAGCATCGCTACAAGACTCAGGCACTGAATGAGGCGACGCATGGTGGCGGTCATGAGCAATCTTTGATCTCTTGTTTGGGCATGATCTTTTCCGAAAACCGGTTCCCACTTTTCGGGATCATGCCCTATGCAGCTTCAGGTTCGTTGAGCAGGCCACGACGGCGCAGCAGCGCGTCCGGCTCCGGCTTGCGGCCACGGAAGGCGACATAGGCATCTTCCGGATCGCGCGATCCGCCCGACGAATAAATGTCGTCGTGCAGGCGTTTCGCCACCGCCGGGTCGAAGATGTCGTGGGCTTCCTCGAACGCGCCGAACGCATCCGCGTCCATCACCTCGGACCACATGTAGCTGTAGTAGCCCGACGCATAGTGATCGCCGGAGAAAATGTGGCCGAACTGCTGCGGCCGGTGACGCAGCGAAATCTCGGCGGGCATACCGATTTTATCGAGCTCCTGCTTCTCGAACGCACGCACGTCGGTGATCGAGGCCGCCGGCTGGGTGTGGAATTCGAGGTCCATCAGCGCGGAAGAAACGAATTCCACCGTGGCGAACCCCTGATTGAACTTGCGCGCGGCGATGAAGCGCTTGAGCAGATCTCCCGGCAGCGGTTCGCCGGTCTGGTAATGCCGCGCGAATTTCTGCAGCACCTCCGGCCGTTCCTGCCAGTGCTCGTAAAGCTGCGACGGCAGTTCGACGAAATCGGTGAACACGCTGGTGCCGGACAGCGACGGATACATCACGTTCGACAACATGCCGTGCAGGCCGTGGCCGAACTCGTGGAACAGCGTGCGGGCGTCATCGGGCGACAGCAGCGAGGGCTGGCCGTCGGTGCCTTTCGAGAAATTGCAGACGTTGATGATCAGGGGCGCGACATCGCCGTCGAGCTTCTGCTGGTCGCGCAGCGAGGTCATCCACGCGCCCGAGCGCTTCGAGGGCCGCGCGAAGTAGTCGCCGTAGAACAGCGCCTTGTGATTCCCCTTGGCGTCCTTCACCTCCCACACCCGCACGTCCGGATGCCAGACAGGCACATCCTTGCGCTCGGTGAAGGTCAGGCCGAACAGCCGCGTCGCGCAGTCGAACGCGGCGTCGATCATGTGGTCGAGCGCCAGATACGGCTTGATCGCGGCGTCGTCGAAATTGGCGCGGCGCTGGCGCAGCTTCTCGGCGTAGTAGCGCCAGTCCCAGGCGGCGAGCTTGAAGTTGCCGCCCTCCTCCGCGATCAGCCCCTGCAAGGCGTCGCGGTCGGCCATCGCACGGGCCCGCGCCGGCTTCCAGACCCGCTCAAGGAGGCCGCGGACGGCCTCCGGGGTCTTGGCCATGGAGTCTTCAAGACGGTAGGCGGCGAAGCTCGGATAACCGAGCAGCTTCGCCCGCTCCTCGCGCAACCTCAAAACCTCGAGGATGATCGCGCTGTTGTCGTTGTCGTTCCGGTTGTCGCCACGGGCGGTGAAGGCCTTGAAGACCTTCTCGCGCAGGTCGCGGCGGCTGGAATCCTTCAGAAACGGCTCGACGAAGGACCGCGACAGCGTCACCACCATCTTGCCGGGCTGGCCGCGCTCTTCCGCAGCAGCCTTGGCGGCGGCGACGAAGCTGGCAGGCAGACCGGCGAGATCGTCTGCGCCAAGCTCCATGGTCCAGTCCTGCTCGTCGCCGAGCAGATGGTGGCTAAACGAGGTCGCCAGATGCGCCAGCCGCTCGTTGATTTCCGCCGTCCGCGCCTTGGCGGCCTCGGAGAGGCCAGCGCCGGCGCGGTGGAAGCCGGTCCAGGTCCGCTCCAGCAGCCGCGCCTGCTCCGGCGTCAGCTTGAGCGAGGCGGCCTTGTCGTGGAGCTTCGAGACGCGGGCGAACAGCTTGGCGTCCATGGTGATCGGATTCCAGTGCCGCGCCATTCTGAGCGCCACCTCGGTCTCGATCTTGAGAAGCTCCGGATTGGAGTGCGCCGAGACCAGATCGTAGAACACGCCCGCCACCCTGGAGAGCAGCTTGCCCGCGCGCTCCTGCGCCGTGATGGTGTTCTCGAACGTGGGCTCCGCAGGATCGGCCTTGATGGCCTCGATCTCCGCCGAATGGTCGGCGAAGGCCTTGTCGAAGGCAGGCAGGAAATGCTCGGGCCGGATGTCGGTAAAAGGCGGCGTCTCGAACGGGGTCCGCCAGGCCGCCAGCAGTGGGTTGGCGTGAGATGAGGACGCGGCGTCGGCAGGCTTGGCGACAGGGGAAGACTTGGCGGCTTCTGACATGTGAACCTTTATGCAGGCCTTCTTGGAGCCTTAATTGCAGCGATTTTCCGGACTTCTGTATATCATCCGGTGAGGCTTTTTTACGCCTTTACGGCTTGATTGAGACGACGATTTCGCAGAGATTGCCGCCCGAACGGGATCACAAAGTCATGAATGCCAAGAAGCTCGAAGCCAATGCCCGCGAAATCGCGTGGCCCAGTGTCGTCACCGTCATCAGCGCCGCCATCCTGATCGGCGCCGAGGTGTTCGGCGCGGCTTTTGCCGGCGGCTGGGCGCTCGCGATCCTGTTCGGCCTCAGCGACACCGGCGCTCACATCGTCCAGATCGTGCTCTTCCTGATCGGAGTCGCCATCATGATTGCGTTCGTGCGCGGCGCTCAGCGCGTCGAGCCGTTTACCCGCAAGATCTGAGACTGCACGCGCGTTGAAAACTTAACGCGCGTTCATCTTTCCTCGCCGTTCGTTAATGCCCGCGCGACATTTCGATCACGCGCTGGGGAAACTTGCCTCGCGGGCAAAAAAATACTTGCACCACCGAGTCAAAACTCATATTTCACCCTTGCCCAATTTCGCACGTGCCTGTGGTCGTGTGTCAGTCGGTAGGTATCCGGACAAGAGGCCGGACAGCCGCCAAGGGACGAAGAAGCCGAGGGTCGCTTAGGTCAGTCTGGACTTAAGAGGCCAGCATCTCTCTCCAGGGATGCCGTTGAAGGCGACTTTGCTCCTTGCAACCGTGACTGGCAGCCGGAGGCGAACCGGCGCACCCCGCTCTCAACGGGGGACGCGACTTAAAGCAACGACGGATCGGGCTTTTTTGGTCTCTGTTGGCTTTCCACCAGCCAGCGCGAATACCGAAGAGGCTTGTCCTTCATTGCCAGGTGTGCGGGCGGGAGCTTTCCCAACCAATCCACGGCAGCACAGTTTGGTCTGAGTGTTATGGCTTCGGTCGCGCCTCCATCGCGTGACAGCCAAAGCGCTCATATCCGACATCATTTTTTGGACGGTTCATCGCCAGATCGTTTGGCAGGGCCGTTTGGGAGAGTGCTATGACCGATCGTATCCAGGAATTCCTGCGCAACCGCCGCAGCGAGGGCCTCGACACCGAGCCATGTCTCGTCGTCGACCTCGAAGTCGTGCGCGACAACTACCAGACCTTCGCGAAGGCGCTCCCTGACTCACGCGTGTTCTACGCGGTGAAGGCGAACCCGTCGCCGGAGGTGCTGTCGCTGCTGGCCTCGATGGGCTCGTGCTTCGACACCGCGACCGTCGCCGAAATCGAGATGGCGCTGGCTGCCGGTGCGACGCCCGATCGCATCTCCTATGGCAACACGATCAAGAAAGAGCGGGACATCGCGCGCGCCTTCGCGCTCGGCATTCGCCTGTTCGCAGTCGACTGCTCGGCCGAAGTCGAGAAGATCGCCCGTGCCGCGCCCGGCGCGAAGGTGTTCTGCCGCATTCTTTATGACTGCGCAGGCGCCGAGTGGCCGCTGTCGCGCAAGTTCGGTTGCGACCCGGAAATGGCAGTCGACGTTCTCGACCTCGCCAAGCGTCTTGGCCTGGAGCCGGTGGGCATTTCGTTCCACGTCGGTTCGCAGCAGCGCAAGGTGAAGGCGTGGGATCGCGCGCTGGCGATGGCCTCGACGGTGTTCCGTGACTGCGCCGAGCGTGGGATCAACCTGTCCATGGTCAACATGGGCGGCGGATTCCCGACGAAGTACCTCAAGGACGTTCCTCCTGTCGTGCAGTACGGCCGGTCGATCTTCCGTGCGCTTCGCAAGCACTTCGGCAACCAGATCCCGGAGACCATCATCGAGCCGGGCCGGGGCATGGTCGGCAACGCGGGCATCATCGAGACGGAAGTCGTTCTGATCTCCAAGAAGAGTGACGACGACGAGAACCGTTGGGTCTATCTCGACATCGGCAAGTTCGGCGGCCTCGCCGAGACGATGGACGAGTCGATCCGCTACGCGATCAAGACGCCGCACGACGGCGCGGATATGGCTCCGTGCATTCTCGCCGGCCCGACCTGCGACTCGGCCGACGTGCTGTACGAGAAGGTGCCGTACCCGCTGCCCGTCACGCTCGAGATCGGCGACAAGCTGCTGATCGAAGGCACGGGTGCGTATACGTCGACCTACTCGTCGGTGGCTTTCAACGGTATCCCGCCGCTGAAGACCTACCACATCTGATCGCTGCGCCAGATGCGCTAGCAAAAGTGGGAACCGGTTTTGCGCCCGAGCGCATCCGGTTCTTTCGAGAGAACGGAAGCCGGTCCGCCGGCTTCCATCCCGTCACATCGCGATTTTGCTGACAACACTCCGCGGACGCTTGTCCGTTTGGAGTGGGGACTGACGTGCCATGACTGCTGTTTGGAAAAAGACCACCGCCCTCACCACCGACGCTGCTCCGTTCGCGATCCGTGCGGAGCGGGCCTCGGACGTCGTTGCGCGTGAAGCGCTGCTGGATGCGTGCTTCGGCGAAGGCCGTCATGCGCGCACCTGTCAGCGACTGCGCGACGGACGTGCGCCCGCCGAAGGCCTCGCCTTCTCCGCGGTGCATGAAGGGCGCGTGGTCGGTACCGTGCGGTTGTGGCACGTCAGCGCCGGTGGCATTCCGGCGCTGGTGCTCGGCCCGCTGGCCGTTGAAGCCTCCTGCCGCAAGCTCGGCGTCGGCGCGGCGCTGATGACGCACGCGCTGGCGGCCGCGAAGGCGCGCGGCCACGGCGCCGTCATCCTGCGCGGCGATGCGGCCTATTACGCCCGCTTCGGCTTCTCAGCCGAGACAACCGGCGAACTGTCACTGCCCGGCCCGTTCGAGCGCGACCGGCTGCTGGCGGTCGAACTGCGTGAGGGCGCGCTGGACGAAGCTTGGGGCATGATCGTGGCCACCGGCATGAAGGCGCGGACGCCCCGCGCCAAGACGGGCGGGAAAACCCGCCGGCTTGCGCTCCGCGCAGCGTGATCGGTCACGCCATGAACAAACCGTCGCGAGTGAGGGCCATGATGATGCTCCTTTTTGCTTTTCAGCTTTCAACCGATCTGTTCCGGCGCTGGTGGCGTTCGCCGACGCGGCGTCCGGTTCTCAGCGCGATCCGCATCTCGACGAGAACGCCACGGCGCAACTAAACCGCAGCCTGGCGGGTTTTAACGGGCCCGATTTGGACCCTCTATAGCCGCTTGATTTGAGCGCCAAGACGCGGCATTGCGTGGGCTTCAAACTCGCGCGCAATGCCGCTTTTATGAGGTTCACGACATGACCCGCCGCCTGATTTCATCCGGATCGCCGTTCGAGAAAATCGCGGGCTACAGCCGCGCCGTCGTCGATGGCGACTTCTGCTTCGTCGCCGGCACCACGGGCTATGATCCCGTTACGAAAGTCCTGCCCGAAGACGTCGCCGAACAGACGCGCAATTGCTTCAAAGTCATCGGCACTGCGCTGAAGGAAGGCGGCTTCGAGATGGCCGACCTCGTCCGCGCGACCTATTACGTGACCGACGCCAAGGACTTCGACGCGGTGTTCGCCGTGTGCGGAGAAACGCTCGGCGATATCCGTCCGGCGGCAACGATCGTTGCGGTCTCCGCCCTCTACAAGCCGGAGATGAAGGTCGAGATCGAAGTCACGGCGAAGCGCCGCTCGGCCTGACGCAGGGCAGCACCTTACGCGCTGGAACGCCTGACGTCATATCGGATGAAATTCACCAGGATGTTGGCTCGTATGCGAGCCAACATGTCGCAGTTGGTCCGTTGACTTTCCTGCCGGCCACCCTAGCTTAAGATCATCATGTCGAACATTTGCAATAACCGCTTGCTGCTTCACGCAGGTCGCCTTCAAACCCGAAGGTGACCCGGGCGGACGCGCGTCCGCGCCGTCCCGGGTTATTGCTGTTCCCCTCTCCCAACTGAAGATTGAAGACGCTCGGCATCCACGATGCCGCGGCGTCGCGTTGCGAGGCGCATCATGATGTCGAATTCCATTCCGCCGGTCAGCATCGCCTCCGGCGATCTTCGCCCGCTCAAGCAGGTAGCGGTACAGGCCGTCAACAGCCGCCATCCGATCGGACAATTCCTGTTGTCCGAACTGGATCGCGCGACCGTTTACGATCCATCTGCCGTGCCGTCGCGATCCGTTCGTCTGAACGAATGGGTGACGTTTCGCGCGGATGACGGAGAACCTCTTGAAAGCCGCGTTCTCGTTCTGCCCGGCGACTTCCGGAACAATCAGATGCATCTCTCCGTCTTGTCGCCGCTTGGCGCAGCGCTTGTCGGGCTCCATGCCGGTGCCCGTATCCGCTACGCCGGAATTGATGGCGTGAAGCACACCGCCACGGTGGAAAATCTCGATCCGCCGGCCGGGGTGGTTTCGCTTTTGCAGCGCCGGGACATGAAGAATTTCGCCCGCGCCAACGAAGAAAACCCCGACCCTTCCGGTCCCACAGCAGCTTGACGGTGAATATGATGATCAGCCACCTGCAACCACAACTTCCGCCAATTTCCTTGCGCCTGTCCGACATCGATCGGCTGCGAAATCTCGCGGAAGCGGCGGCCATGAAATATCCGCAGACGACCGATTTTCTCGCGCGCGAGATCGAGCGCGCCGAGGTGCTGCCTGACGCCCGCGTTCTGCCCGGACTTGTGACGATGAATTCCGACGTCACGTTCCGCGACGACATCAGCACGCAGGAGCGAACCGTGACTCTGGTGTATCCAGAGGCTGCGGATGTCGAGACCGGGAAGATTTCCATTCTGACCCCGATCGGCGCGGCGCTGATCGGTCTGTCCGCGGGACAGACCATCGAGTTCCAGACGCCGGGCGGCCGTTGGCGCTCCCTGACCGTGCTCAAGGCCTATCCGTCGCACGACTGATGGCCGCTGAAGCGCGGTTTCAAGACCGTTTTATGAAAAGCTGACGCCAAAGCGGCGTTGCCGTCCCCCCCAAGTTGCCGTAGGTCTTCGCGGCAGCATGTCCCTGTCTGATCTGGAGTTACTATCTTGAGCACAAGCCCTGTTCACGCGCGCATCAGCGGCCCGATCGTCATGGTCGGCTTCGGCTCTATCGGCAAAGGTACGCTGCCGCTGATCGAGCGGCACCTCGACTACGACAGGTCGCGCATCACGGTGATCGATCCCAAGGATGAAGGCCGCAAGGCGCATTGCGAGAAGCACAATGTGCGCTTCATCCAGCAGGGCCTAACCAAGGACAATTACCGCGAACTGCTGACTCCGCTGCTTACCGAAGGCGGTGGCCAGGGTTTCTGCGTCAACCTTTCAGTCGACACCGGTTCTACCGACATCATGGAGCTCTGCAACGAGCTCGGCGCGCTCTATATCGACACGGTCAATGAACCCTGGCTCGGCTTCTATTTCGATGCGTCGAAGGGGCCGGAAGCGCGTTCCAACTACGCCCTGCGCGAGAATACGCTGGCCGCAAAGAAGGCCCGTCCCGCAGGCTCGACGACGGCCGTGTCGTGCTGTGGCGCCAACCCTGGCATGGTCTCGTTCTTCGTCAAGCAGGCCCTGCTGAATGTGGCCTCTGACCTCAAGCTCAACGCCCCTAAACCGAAGACAAAGGGCGAATGGGCGGACCTGATGCGCCAGGCCGGCATCAAAGGCATCCACATCGCCGAACGCGATACCCAGCGCTCGAAGAAACCGAAAGAGCCGGACGTATTCGTCAACACGTGGTCGGTGGAAGGCTTCCTGTCGGAAGGCGTGCAGCCGTCCGAACTCGGCTGGGGCACCCACGAAAAGTGGATGCCTGAAAACGCACACACGCACGAAGCCGGCTGCGGCGCGGCGATTTATCTGATGCAGCCCGGCGCCAACACGCGCGTGCGCACCTGGTGTCCGACCCGCGGCGCGCAATACGGTTTCCTCGTCACCCACAACGAGTCAATCTCGATCTCCGACTATTTCACGGTGCGCGACGCGTCAGACAAGGTCATCTATCGGCCGACTTGCCACTATGCCTATCACCCAGCAGATGATGCGGTACTCTCGCTGCACGAAATGTTCGGTCGCGCCGCTAAGGCGCAGGAGAAGCATCACATCCTTGATGAAAACGAGATTGTCGATGGCATCGATGAGCTTGGCGTGCTGCTCTACGGCCACGACAACAACGCTTACTGGTACGGCTCGCAGCTCTCCATCGAGGAAACGCGGAAACTCGCTCCCTATCAGAACGCCACTGGCCTGCAGGTGACCTCGGCCGTACTCGGCGGCATGGTGTGGGCGTTGGAGAATCCGACCGCCGGCATCGTCGAAGCCGACGAGATGGATTTCGACCGCCTGCTTGAAATCCAGAGACCGTATCTCGGACCGGTGAAGGGCCACTATACCGACTGGACCCCGCTGACAGATCGTCCGGGACTGTTTCCGGAAGACATCGACACCAGCGATCCATGGCAGTTCCGGAATGTTCTGGTGCGGTGGTAACAGCGCCAGTCCACGGACACGCATAGGAAAAGGCCGGACACATGTCCGGCCTTTTTGTTTTGAACGCGTAACTTTTACTTCTTGATCGGCTCACCCATCTTCTCGGCCGGTGCTGGCGGAAGCGCTGCCTTTGAGCCAGCCTTCTGGGCATCGGCATCGGGACGCGCCGGCTCCGGTGCGGGAGTTGTGGGCCGCGTCCCGCCCGGCGTGGATTCAGCCGGCCCATCGGTCTTGCCGGCCGGCACGGAGGGTTGCGAGTCCGACGGTTGCGTCGCCTGCGCCAGATGGATTTCGCCGCGCGATGCCAATTGCATCAGGGAAATTCCCGACAGCGTCAATCCGGCGGTGACCAGCAACGCGGACAGAAGAAAGTCGGTTCGTCTGGCTTTTCGTTTTTCGTCTGGAGTCATCTCTGCACCCGTTCGTCGCCCAATGGAAAGGCAACGGACCGTCAGAGCGAAGGTTCCTGTTTTCACACGCGTGCGTGATGTCGCACTCAATGAATTGTGAATGACGACACGGAACCGGCGCATCAACGACGACGAATAGATGTCGCTTTCGCGCTATTGCGCCGTTTCAATCCTTCGTACTCGTGCTGACGTCCCATGTCGCATGACGCACGCCCGGACGCCGCGCCAGATCGGTTGCGACGGCATCGAGTTCCTTGGCTTCGACGGCAGTGCTGACCAGCGTGGCGACGATCTCCACGACGCCCTCCGCGCGATCGATGACGTTGACATCGCTCACCGGATACTTTGCCGCTTCAAGTTTTTCGACCAGAAGCTCGCGCAAATCGCTCAGCGCTGCCGCATCTACCGTGAGCATGAACTCGTAGGTCGCCTCCGATGCGCGCGCGTCCAGCGGGCTGCGGTTGATAGCATTCACCAGTGGGCGCAGCAGCGTGTTGCCCGCAAGGACGAACACCGTGAGCGCGGCTGCCTGCGCGATCATGTCGGCACCTGCACAGGAACCGACGGCTGCCGAACCCCACAGCGTCGCAGCCGTATTCAGGCCGCGCACGTTCATGCCTTCCTTCATGATGACGCCGGCGCCCAGAAAGCCGATGCCGGATACGACGTAGGCGATGACGCGTACCGCGCCGTCCTGACCGGTCAGATGCATCGCAAGATCGACAAAGGCCGCGGCGCTGACAGCGACCAGCACATTGGTTCTGAGACCGGCCGTGCGCAGGCGATATTGCCGCTCGGCCCCGATCAAGGTGCCCAGCACAAATGCCGCCGTCAGACTGGCAAGGGTGTCCAAAAAATCTAAAGTCTGAAAGGTCGTCAGGAAGCGCATGACGCCTGAATACTCACTACAGGTTGAGCAGTCCAGCATCGCCGTCCTCGGCCGCGAAAGCGAGCAGCGATCCCTTTGCATTCCATGCCAGCGCCGCCACCGGCTCGCCGGCGTTTTTACGCACAAGGATCTCCGCACCGTCCTCAATGCGGACCATCAGGATGGTGCCATCGCTGTAGCCGACCGCGAAGATGTCGTCCTTCGGATGGCAGGCCACCACCGTCGCCTTCGCTTGCAACGGGGCAAGCATCAACGGCTCCTTGCCCATCGGGCCGTCCTTGCTCGCGAATGGCCACAGGATCACGCTGTCCGAACCGGAGGTGGCGAGAAATTTTCCGCCGACGCTCCATGACATCGAGCGCACCCGCGCCGGGTATCCGGTCATCCGCATGTGCCGCGAGTCGGCCAGCCGCCAGCCATGCAGCGCGGATTCGTGCATCGAAGTGACGAGAAACCTGTTGTCGGCGCTGAAGATGACGCCGAGATGCGATCCCTTCCATTCCAGGAATTCCGGCTTGGCGCCCATGTTGGGAAACCACAGCGTCACGCCGTTGTAATGCGCGACCGCGAGCCGGACGCCTTTCGGCGCGAACGCCAGCCCGCCGACGGTCGACGGCACATCGAGCGTTTTCTCCTCGCCTTTCGGCGCGCGGACGAAAGTCGTCTTCCCGGCGGACCACGCCACCGCGCCGTCGGCATGGAGCGCCACGTTGTCGATCCAGCGGCGCTTGGCATCAGTCGCCAGCGTCTCGACGTTTGATTTGGCGTCGATGGAGACCAGTTTGCCGTCGTCGCCGCCCATGATGATGCGTTTGCCGTCCGATGCCGAACACAGAATGCCGCCGCCATGAACAGCGACAGATTTCGCGTCGTCTTCGCCGTTCGTAAACGTAACGGTTTCTTCCGCGCCGACGAACGCTGCGACCTCGCCGAGGAAATGCACGGCCGTCGCGGGCGCCGCGAGCGCTACCTTGGTGACGCGATCGGTGACGGAAACGATGGAGGCCGTCTCAGGGGCCGGATTGAACTCTTTCATCACGCGATGGTTTTCTCGAACCCGTCACGAATGGCCTGCTCGGGCAACTCGCGACCGATGAAAACGAGACGGCTTTCACGCGCCTCGTCTTTCTTCCATTTCCGCTGATGGTCGCCCTCCAGCATCATATGCACGCCCTGAAATACATAGCGATCGTCATCGCCCTTGAACGACAGGATGCCCTTGGAGCGCAGGATCTTCTCGCCATCCTTGGCGACCAGTTCCTGCAGCCATGGCATGAATTTGGTGGGATCGATCGGCTTGTCGGTGCGCAGCGATAGCGACTGCATATCCTCGTCATGATAGTGCTTCAGACCACCGTGCGCGTGGCCGTGATCATGATGATCGTGGCCATGATGGTCGTGGTGGTGATGATCGTGGTCATGGTCATGACCGCCGTCCTCGAGAAACTCCGGTTCAATTTCCAGAATGCGGTCGAGATCGAACGCGCCGCGCTCCAGCACGTCCGACAGTTTCACCTGCGCACGCTCGGTCCGGTGCAGGGTCGCGTATGGATTGATCGCGCGAATGCGGGCCTCGACCTCGGCCAGCTCAGCCTTGCTCACGAGATCGGTTTTGTTCAGCACGATGACGTCGGCGAACGCGATCTGGTTCTTGGCCTCCGGGGCATCCTTGAGCCGGTCGCTCAGCCACTTTGCATCAGCCACGGTCACCACCGCGTCGAGCATGGTCTTCTCGCGGACCTCTTCATCGACGAAGAAGGTCTGCGCCACCGGCGCGGGATCGGCGAGGCCCGTCGTCTCGAGAATGATGGCGTCGAACTTGCCTTTTCGTTTCATCAACCCGTCGATGATGCGAACGAGGTCGCCGCGGACCGTGCAACAGACGCAGCCGTTGTTCATCTCGAACACTTCTTCATCCGCGCCGATGATGAGGTCGTTGTCGATCCCGATCTCGCCGAATTCGTTGACGATCACGGCGTATTTCTTGCCGTGGTTTTCGGACAGGATGCGATTCAGCAGCGTGGTCTTCCCGGCGCCGAGATAGCCGGTCAGAACGGTCACAGGGATTTTGGTGGCAGCGGCTTCAGACATGGAATCTCCAGGCAATCAATCGCGCGCCCGGCGGCGGGGTGGCCCCTGCCCTAGCTCGAAAGCGCGCTGGTCAGGGCCTTTATATTGTGCCGGACCATATCAATGTAAGTGGGGGCTGACCCCTTTTCGTCAGTCAAACTGTCCGAATAGAGCGTTCCGCCGATATTCGCCCCGGTCTCGGAGGCAATCCGGCGCATCAGCCGCGGATCGCTGACATTTTCCAGAAAAACAGCCGGAATTTTCTGCTTTTTGATCTGAGTGATAATGGCCGCGATGTCCCGGGCGCTGGGTTCGGATTCGGTCGAGACGCCCTGCGGCGCGATGAATTTGATGCCGTAGGCCACCGCAAAATAGCCGAAGGCATCGTGGGTCGAGATCACGCTGCGGCGTTCCGGCGGGATTTTCGCTATCGCCTCGCGGACGTCCCGATCAAGCGCATCGAGTTTTGACAGGTAAGCCGCGGCATTGGCCTTGTAGGCATCAGCACCGGCAGGATCAGCCGTCATCAACGCATCGCGGATATTGCCGACATAGACCTTCGCGTTGGCCACCGATTGCCAGGCGTGTGGGTCCGCGTCTTCGCCAGCGTGGCCATGATCGTGGCCGCCGCCTTCGATCTTGCGTGTCGCGATTCCCTTCGTGGCAACGACCGTCGCGGCCTTGCTGCCGGACGATTTGACCAGACGCGGCAACCAGCCTTCCAGTCCCAGCCCGTTGACAATCACGAGTTTCGCATCGGTGATCTTTTTCGCGTCGGACGGCGTCGGCGTATAGACGTGGGTGTCGCTGTTGGGACCAACCAGCGTCGTCACGCTGACGCGGTCGCCGCCGACATTTTTCGCAAAATCTCCGAGGATCGAGAACGTCGCAACCACATTGAGCCGCTCCTGGGCCTGCACCGGGCTCAAGGCCGAGAACATGGTAACGGCAAGGATCAGAAACAAACGCATGGTTTTTCCGATCACGCTTCGAGATGGCGGCCGGGAAACAATTGACGCACGAGGCCGCTGACGCTCCCGAACAGCACCGAGATCACGTACAGCGCCGCCGCGACCAGAATGATCGCCGGGCCAGACGGCACCTTGGTGTGGAACGATAGCAACAGCCCCGCATAGCCCGACAACGTGGCGCTTGCGACCGCGATGCCGATCATGCCGGTAATGTCGCGCGACCAGAACCGCGCGATGCCGGCGGGCAGCACCATCAGCCCTACCGCAAGCAATGTGCCGAGCGCGTGAAAGCCGTTGACCAGGTTGATCACCACAAGCGCGAGAAACGCCAGATGCGCGGGCGCGCCGGCGCGACTCACCGTGCGCAGGAATACCGGATCGACGCACTCGATCACCAGCGGCCGGTAGATGATCGCAAGAATGAGAAGCGTGATGGTGGCATTGAACGCAATCACCAGCAGGGTCTGGTCGTCCATTGCCAGGATGTTGCCGAACAGCACATGCAACAGATCGATGTTGGTGCCCTTGATGGACACGATGGTCACGCCGAGCGCCAGCGACACCAGATAGAATGTCGCCAGTGAGGCGTCTTCCTTGAGTTCTGTGGTGCGCGCGACCACGCCCGCAAGAAACGCAACCGCGAATCCCGCCACCAGTCCACCGAATGTCATCGCGAACAGATTGAGGCCGGACAACAGGAAACCGATGGCTGCTCCCGGCAAAATCGCGTGCGCCATGGCATCGCCGACAAGGCTCATCCGCCGCAGCATCAGGAACACGCCAATCGGCGCGCCGCCCAGCGCCAGCGCGATCACGCCGGCCAGTGCGCGGCGCATGAATTCGAATTCGGTGAAGGGCGCGATCAGCGCGTCATAGACCATGAGACTCACGCCGCCTGCGATGGAGTATCGGCGCAGGGCGCGGCGCCGTCGTCAAAGGCTTCGCACATATGCCGTGCGGCCAGCAGATTTTCCGGCGTCAGCACTTCCAGGGTCTTGCCCCATGCCACCTTCGAGCGCGCCAGCAGCAGCGTTTCCGGAAAATTCGCACGCACGAGGTCCATGTCATGCAGCGCCGCCAGCACGGTGCGCTGCTCCGAATGCCAGCGCCGCACCAGCGCAATCAGATCGGACGACGTCTTGGCGTCGATGGCGTTGAACGGCTCATCCAGCACGATCATGCGCGCGTCCTGCAACAGCACGCGGGCAAACAGCATGCGCTGCATCTGGCCGCCCGAAAGCGTGCCGATCGGACGGTTCTCGAAGCCGCTGAGGCCGACGGCGGCGAGCGCGTCCCGGATTCGCCGCTGCTCGTCCTTGCCGAGCCCGCCGAAGATTCCCTTGCGCCGCCAGAGGCCCGTGCCGGTGAAATCGTAGACCGAGATCGGAAAGCTGCGATCGATGTCGGCAGTTTGCGGCAGATAGGCGATGTCGCGCGGATCGAGACCACCGAGCCCGATCACACCCGCGAGCGGCTTGAGAATACCGACGATGCCGCGAAACAGCGTCGACTTGCCCGCGCCGTTCGGACCGACCACCGCCACCAGCGAACCAGCCGCGACCTCGCCGCTGAGATGATGCACGGCCGGATGACGGTCGTAGCCCAGGGTCACGTCGCGAAGCTTGATCTGCGCCGCCATGCTCACCTCATCGCCACCAGAACGACCGTCCACAGGGCGGCGCTGATGACCATGGCGGCCGCCAGGCGTGCGCCCAGCGTCATGCGCAGAATCGACCACGCCACCGGCTGTGCGGGGTGCGGCGACGCAGGGCCATGACTGTGCGTGTGGCTGTGCGGATGATCGTGCCCGTGGGCGTCGTCATGAGTGTGGGTGTGCCCGTGGGAATGGGCCATGGTGGAGCTTTCCAGATCGGTGGACCGGGGCTCGGAACCCCTCAATTCACTCGGAATGTTATATTATAACATAACCCAAGTCCACGGTTCCGCGATGACAGCCGGGACTTACCGCTTACCGATCATCATGCAGATAGTCCGCCGCCAGAAGCCAAAACAGGTCGATACAGCGGTCCGGAACCGGACGAATCGGCCGACATAAAGAGATTTCCCGCAAAATGAGCCACTGGGCCGCAAACAGGCCCTCGCCACGGCATAGGCGACCACCTGCGGCGCGACACCGCCACTCTTGAACGCAACAGCCTCAATTGAAAGGCCCGCCACCGGCCCGCCAAGGGTCACCGGGGGTCGCTACGCCGACAAGAGGCCGCTCAGGCCAAGTGCCGAAACAGCGCGAGACCGGCTACCAGCCCCGCGATCGACAGAACCACCGACCCCACCGCGTAAAACGCAGCAAGGCCGAGTTCGCCCCGCTCATAAAGCAGCACCGCATCCAGCGAGAACGCTGAGAACGTGGTGTAGCCGCCGAGGATGCCGGTCATGATGAACAGCCGCCAAGGCTGCGACGCCTCGCCCTTGAAGGCGAGGTATCCGGCGATGAGGCCCATCACCAGCGATCCGGTGATGTTGATCACGAAAGTACCGTAAGGAAAGTTGGTGCCGCACGCACGGGCGCAACCGACGTTGATCGCATGTCTGAGCGAAGCGCCCAGTCCGCCGCCGAAGAAAACCAGAATGTAGCTCATGAGAAATTCATCGGAGTTGCTTCAAAAAAAGGGGCCGCGAATCGCGGCCCCTTGATTTCAATCCGGGTGTCTTACACTGCTTTTACAAACAGGGACTCGACGTATTCCCAGTTCACGAGGTGATCGACGAACGCCTTGAGATAATCAGGGCGGCGATTGCGATAGTCGATGTAGTAGGAATGCTCCCACACATCGACGCCGAGAATCGGAGTCGCGCCGTGCACCAGCGGGCTTTCGCCGTTCGGCGTCTTGGAAATCTCGAGCTTGCCGTTCTTTACCGAGAGCCACGCCCAGCCGGAGCCGAACTGGCCGACGCCGGCCGCTGCGAAATCGGTCTTGAACTTCTCGATACCGCCGAGATCTTCGTCGATCTTCTTTGCGAGCTTGCCGGGGAGCTTGTCGCCACCGCCGTTGGGCTTCATCCAGTTCCAGAAATGGAGATGGTTGTAGTGCTGCCCCGCATTGTTGAAGAGCGGCGCGTTCTTTCCGAACGAGCCCTTCACGATGTCCTCGAGGGACTTGCCCTCGAACTCGGTGCCTTTCAGCAGGTTGTTGCCGTTGGTCACGTAAGCCTGATGATGCTTGTCGTGGTGATACTCGAGCGTCTCCTTCGACATGTAAGGCTGGAGCGCATCATGGGCATAAGGCAAGTTTGGGAGAGTGAAAGTCATGGGTCTACTTCCGCAAATTGTGAGTGACGACGTGTCAACGCGGCGCACTATAGAAGGTTTCCCGGGGAGGGAAACAGGTAAGCCGCGAGGAATAGCCGCAGATCGCGGCGAGCCGTACGCTCAAGCTGCTTTGGGCAGGGCTCCGGCCAGTTCATCCTTCGCCTTCGGCGGACGCACATTCATCAGCATCTGGACCGATCCCGCGATCAATCCAATGATGACCGCGCTTTTCCACGCCAGATCGTAGCTATGAAGGTGATCGAAGATCAGGCCGCTGCCCCATGCGCCGATGAACGATCCGACCTGATGGCTGAAGAAAGCGATGCCGGTCAGCGTCGCCATGAAACGCAAGCCGAACAGTTGCGCGACGAGGCCGTTCACCAGCGGAATGACGCCGAGCCAGAGCGAGCCCATCACTGCCGCGAAAATGAGGGTCGAAGTCGGCGTCGCCGGGAGGATGAAATAAACCGCGATCGCCAGTGAACGCACGATGTAAATGCCGCCGAGCAGAAGTTGCTTGGGATAACGTCCTCCGAGCCAGCCGAACGCATAAGACCCGAAAACATTGAACAGTCCGATCAGCGCCAGGGCCTGCGCGCCGAGCGACGGATCGAGGCCGCAGATCGCAAGATAGTTCGGCAGGTGTGTCGTGATGAAGACAAGCTGCAAACCACAGACGAAGAACGCCACGGCCATGATGACATAGCCGGAATGGCCGAGCGCCGACTGCACCACCGCGCCCAGCGAGAGATTCAGATCATCCGCCTTGTCGATCTCGATCTTGTCGGCCTTGCCCGCGCTGAACGCCGACGGCAGCATGACGAAAGCCAGCCCGAGGAAACCGACCAGCGCGATCTGCCAGCCGGCATTGGAAATCAGCGCCTGAGCCATCGGCGACGCGATGACGAGGCCGATCGAGCCGGCGGCGGAAATTGCTCCCATGGTGACGCTGCGCTTGGCGGCGGACACCGCGCGCGCCGACACCGTCATGCTCATGCTCGACGCCGTGCAGGACAGCGCGATGCCGACGCAGATGCCGGCGCCCAGGGTGAACATCAGCGCTGTGGTCGAGAAAATCATGGTGACGAGGCCGAGCATGTAGATGACGACGCCGGCGAGCATCACATAGCGAGAACCGTAACGATCCGCGAACATGCCGACGAACGGCTGCGTCACGCCCCAGACGATGTTCTGGATTGCCGTCGCGAGCGAGAAGTCGGCGCTGGTGATCTGGGTATCATGCAGGATCGAGGGCTGGAAAAGCCCGAAGCTCTGCCGCATACCCATCGACAGGCTCAACATCACGGACGCGCCGATCAAGATGGACCAGCGCTGATAGGAGCTGAGTTGAGCGGCCTGCATAGTGGAATCTTCCCTTAAGATCACTAAAACAGAATGATTGCATCGGAATCGTCATTTTACCATCCGATCAAAACACAACGCTGATGTGCACGGACCTTGGTGAGCAAGAAAATGAGCATCGAGATCGATATTGCGACCGGAGATTCCAGTTGGCCTGCCGCAAAGCCTCTGCTCTCGGCGGTGTGGCCGCCCGAGGTCGTCAAGGCATTGCCGTGGGGGCACATCGGGTTTGCCCATCCTGACCTCCGGGTGATGATCGAGATGGACGGTGAGGTCGTTTGCCATGTCGGGATCACCCGCCGCACCGGCACCTGGAATGGCCGCAAGGTGACCATCGGCGGGATCGGCAGCGTGGCGACGCGCGAGGACTGCCGCCGGCGCGGTTATGCGGCGCTGGCGATCAACGCGGCAATCCACACGCTGACCGAGGAGCGCGGCACCGATTTCGGCATGTTGTTCTGCGAACCGCACAACGCGGCGCTGTATGAAAAGCTCGGCTGGCAGAGCTTCAACGGCCCCGTCTACGCCGAACAGCCCGACGGGCGCGCACCGTTCACTGCGATGGCGCCCTACGTCCTCAAGATCAAGCGCCTGCTGCGCGAAGGCACCATCGATCTCTGCGGCCTGCCGTGGTGAAACGACAACATTGGTGAAAAACAAAAAGCCCCTGAAAACATCACGTTTTCAAGGGCTTGGTGTTTGGTTGCGGGGATAGGATTTGAACCTATGACCTTCAGGTTATGAGCCTGACGAGCTACCGGGCTGCTCCACCCCGCGATAAACCGTTGCGCGCCTTCAAAAGCGGACGGACGACGTTTCAACGCCGATGGCGTCGATCCAACCCGTCCGGAGGCGAGAGAAGGCTGCCAGGGCAAACGCCCATGGTGCGAGGGGTATGTACCAACGGCACCCTGCTTTGGAAAGGCCTGTGGGCGATCTTTTTCACGAATTTATGACGCCTGACCGCAATGCCGCGCTTCTTGTCTCGGCTCTCTGACGCCCCCTGCGGCAGACTTGCCAATACGTTTGCGAAAGACCAGCCTTGAAACGGAACCAGCTGAGCACCGGTACGCAAAAACCGGGCGGGAGGAACCGATGAACCAGGCCGTGAGGAATCCCGCCGCCGGCGGCATAGACGACATTTTCCGCCGCGCCGTGGCCTTGTCGCGGGCGGCGGCGCCCACCCTCGCCGAGCGGCGCGACCGGCTCGCCCGTCTGCGCGCTATTGTCGCCGACAATGAAAAGAAATTCGCCGAGGTGATTTCCGCGGATTTCGGCAACCGCTCCTCGACGGAAACGCTGATTGCCGAGACGCTATTCGTGCTCGCCGAGATCAAGCACGCCACCAAAAACCTCAGCCGCTGGATGGCGCCGAAACACGTCGCCACCGAGCTGCAGTATTTTCCCGCAAAAAACAAATTGCTGCCGCAGCCGCTCGGCGTGGTCGGCATCATCGCGCCATGGAATTACCCGCTGCAACTGACACTCGCGCCCGCCATAGCCGCCATCGCGGCCGGCAACCGGGTCATGATCAAGCCGAGCGAACTGGTGCCGCGATTTTCCGCGTTACTGCAAAAACTGATCGCGGAAAAATTCGACGACACGGAATTGATGGTAACCGGCGGCGACATCTCGGAACAATTCGCCGCCCTGCCGTTCGATCATCTGATCTTCACGGGCTCGACCCGCGTCGGACGGCTGGTGGCCGAAGCCGCTGGCCGCAACCTGACGCCGGTTACACTCGAACTCGGCGGCAAGTCGCCGGCGATCATCGACCGCACCGCTGACATCGCCGAGGCCGCCGAACGCATCGTCTACGGCAAGCTGATGAATGCAGGACAAACCTGCATCGCGCCGGATTATGTTTTGATCGCGCGCGGCAGCGCGGATGAATTCGTCGCCAAGGCGAACAGCGCGGTCGCGCGCATGTTCGGCACCAGCCCCGGCAACAAGGACTACACCTCGATCGTTTCCGACAGGCACTATGCGCGGCTGGAAAGTCTGGTGGAGGATGCCGCCGCGCGCGGCGCGACTATCGTACAACCCGCGAAAGCAAGCGATCCCGACTGGAAGACGAAACGCAAGTTTCCGCCGACCTTTGTGAGCGGCGCGACCATCGACATGAAGGTGATGCAGGAAGAAATCTTCGGGCCGATCCTGCCGGTGCTCGCGTGCGACACGACTGATGCCGCGATCGACCACATCAACGCCAACGATCGCCCGCTGGCACTCTACTGGTTCGGCAAGGACAACGCGGCGCGCGACGAGGTTCTCGCCCGCACGGTGTCCGGCGGCGTCACCATCAACGACTGCCTGTTTCATTTCGTGCAGGCCAATCAGCCGATGGGCGGCGTCGGCGCATCGGGCATCGGCGCCTATCACGGCGAATGGGGTTTCCGCGGCTTGAGCAAGATGAAGCCGGTGTTCTATCGCTCGCCGCTGAACCGGCTCGCCGATCTGTATCCGCCTTATGGCAGCAAGATCGCGCGCCTGATCAAGCTGCTGCGTTTCATGTCGTAAAATTTCGGGGTTGGGTACGACCGGCATCAATGCCGGCGTAAAAAATTTGTCGGGGGCAACGATGGCGGACACATTCGATTACGTGGTTGTGGGCGCGGGCTCAGGCGGCTGCGCCGTCGCGAGCCGCCTGTCGGAAGATCCCAACGTTTCGGTCGCTCTGCTGGAAGCCGGCGGCAAGGATGACAACTGGGTCGTCACCACGCCCGGCGCGCTGATCCTGATGGTATCCGGCCCGGTCAACAACTGGTCGTTCAGCACCGTACCGCAGCCCGGCCTTAACGGCCGCATCGGGTATCAGCCGCGCGGCAAGGGCCTCGGCGGATCATCGGCCATCAACGCGATGTGTTACATCCGCGGCCACAAGGCCGACTACGACCGCTGGGCATCGATGGGCAATACCGGCTGGTCCTATGCGGACGTGCTGCCCTACTTCAAGCGCTCCGAAGACAACAGCGAACTGGACGGCTTCTATCACGGCAAGGGCGGACCCTTGAGCGTCACAAAGCTTCAGACCGACAATCCGGTTCAGGAGATTTACCTGCAAGCTGCGCGCGAGGCGCAGTTCCGGATCAATGAGGATTTCAACGGCGAGGAGCAGGAAGGCCTCGGCGTCTATCAGGTCACGCAGAAAAACGGCGAACGCTGGAGCGCCGCGCGCGGATACATTCATCCCTTCATGGAATCGCGCAAGAACCTGCATGTGATCACCGGCGCGCACGCGACACGCATCCTGTTCGACGGCAAGCGCGCCACCGGAATCGAATACCGGCAGGGCAAGGAAACCCGGCAGGTTCATGCGCGGCGCGAGATCGTCCTCGGTCTTGGCGCATTCCAGACGCCGCAACTGCTGATGCTGTCCGGCGTCGGAGATCAGTCCGAACTCGCCAGGCACGGCATCGCACCGGTGCATCACCTCCCCGGCGTCGGCAAAAACCTGCACGATCATCCCGATTTCGTATTCGGGTTCCGATCCGGCAATCCGAATTTCACCGGGCTAACGCTCAAGGGGATCGGCCGTATCATCAAATCGATCTTCCAGTATCGCCGCGAGCGGCGCGGCGCGATGACATCGAACATCGCGGAGTGCGGCGGATTTCTCAAAACGCAGCCCGACCTGGAATTGCCCGATATCCAGCTTCATTTCTGCATGGCGGTGGTGAACAACCACGGCCGCACTCCGTTTTTCGGAAACGGCTTTTCGTGTCACGTCTGCCTGCTGCGCCCGAAAAGCCGTGGCAGCGTCTGGCTGCAAAGCGCCGACCCGATGCAGCCGCCCGCCATCGATCCGAATTTCTTCGGCGACCCTGCCGATCTTGAGGCGATGGTCGCGGGCTTCAAGACCACGAAGCGTTTGCTCGATGCGCCCGCTCTGAAAGCAATCCAGACCTCGGATGCATTCACCGCTGGCGTGGAGTCCGACGACGATATCCGCACCGCTTTGCGCGCGAGAACCGACACGGTCTATCACCCCGTCGGCACCTGCAAGATGGGCGTCAACGATCCGATGGCCGTGGTCGATCCAACGCTCAAGGTCTATGGCATCGAGGGGCTTCGTATCGCCGACGCATCGATCATGCCGGATGTGATTGGCGGCAATACCAACGCACCAACGATCATGATTGGCGAAAAGGCCGCCGACATGATCAAGGCAGAGATGCGCCTGCACTGATTGCGCGGAATGCGCAGATCGGGCAATACAGCGGACGCCATCAACCAAGAAACGCAACAAGAGGAGCGATACAATGGATCTCGGAATTTCAGGACGGCGAGCGATCGTGTGCGCGGCGAGCAAGGGATTGGGGCGCGCCTGCGCCATCGCGCTCGCCAATGAAGGCGTGCACGTCACCATCACCGCGCGCGGCGCGGAAGCGCTGGCGAAGACGGCGGCGGACATCCGCAAGGCGAACCCGAAAGTGACGGTGACGGAAGTCGTCGGCGACATCACCACGCTGGAGGGACGCGAAGCCGCGCTCAAGGCCTGTCCCGATCCGGACATTCTGATCAACAACGCAGGCGGCCCGCCGCCCGGCGATTTCCGCAACTGGACACGCGACGACTGGATCAAGGCGATCGACGCCAACATGCTGACGCCGATCGAACTCATCAAGGCCACCGTCGACGGCATGATGGCCCGCAAGTTCGGCCGCATCGTCAACATCACATCGGCCGCGGTGAAGGCTCCAATCGATATTCTCGGATTGTCGAACGGCGCGCGCAGTGGTCTCACCGGTTTCGTCGCCGGCCTGTCGCGCAAGACGGTGATCGCCAACGTCACCATCAACGGCCTGCTGCCCGGCCCGTTCGACACCGACCGCGTTCGCGGACCGATGCTCGAAGCTGCCGCAAAGGCACAGGGCATTTCGCCGGACGAAGTGCTCAAGCAGCGCATGAAGGCAAATCCCGCAGGACGGTTCGGCGATCCGGAAGAATTCGGCCTCGCCTGCGCATTCCTGTGCGGTGCGAAATCCGGCTTCATCACCGGCCAGAATATCCTGCTCGATGGCGGCGCCTATCCCGGCACGATGTAACGCATTGAGCCCCGGTTCTGACGGACACAGAGCCGGGGCTGTACTGCGGAAAACAAAACACCGGGAGCAGGCTTGATGCACTGGACCGTGGGCCGGGTCAAAGTCACCAGAATCGTGGAAGCCGCAACCGTCGGCGGCACGCGATTTATTCTCCCGCAGGCAACGTCTGAAGAAAACCAGAAAATATCCTGGCTGGCGCCGCATTACGCGACGCCCGAAGGCCGCCTCAAGATGAACGTGCAATCGTGGATCATCGAGACACCGGCGCGAAAGATCATCGTCGATACCTGCTTTGGCAACGGGAAATCGAACCGCTCCATGCCGGGCTGGAACAATCTCGACACGCCATATCTCGATGATCTTGCAGCAGCAGGCGCTCCTGCGGATGCCATCGACATTGTCCTCTGCACGCATCTTCATGTCGATCATGTCGGCTGGAATACGAAGCTTGTGAACGGTCAATGGGTGCCGACGTTCACCAACGCCCGCTACGTGTTCGGCAGGACCGAATACGATCACTGGGCCGCGCACAGCACTGAGGGCGAGCACAAGGCGGTGTTCGAGGATTCGGTTCAGCCGGTCGTGGCAGCGGGATTGGCCTATCTGGTGAGCAGTGACCATCGCATTTGCGACGAGGTGTCCCTGATCGCGACGCCCGGCCATAGTCCCGGCCACATGAGCGTTCTCATCAGGTCGGACGGCGCGGAGGCGCTGCTGACCGGCGACGTCGCGCACAATCCCTGCCAGATGGCGCATCCCGGCTGGTCGTCCACGGTGGATTCCGACCCGATCCAGTCCATCGAGACGCGGAAAATGCTGTTCTCGCGCTTTGCGGACACGCCAACGCTGGTGTTTGGCGGCCATTTCGATCCGGGACATCTCGTGCGGGACGGAGATGCCTTCAGACTGACCGCGGAGCGCAATCACAATTGACAAGAACGCACTGCACACAGAGCGGTTGAGGTTGAATTTCCCTGCGCCGTGTCGCATGAAACATCCGACGAATGGAATATCGGACAAGAACAAAGGGGAATAGCCTATGAAATTGGTTCGTTATGGCGCCGTGGGCCAGGAGAAGCCCGGACTGATCGACCGCTCCGGCCGCATCCGCGACCTGTCGGCGCAGGTCAAGGACATCACGGGCGAAGCCCTGTCCGCAGCGGGGCTGGCCAAGCTCGCCGCCCTCGACCCGGCCTCTCTTCCTCTGGTTGACGGCAATCCGCGCCTCGGCGCACCGGTTTCGGGATTCAGCAAGTTCCTGGCTATCGGACTGAACTATGCCGATCACGCCGCCGAGGCAGGAATGGCGATTCCGTCGGAGCCGATCGTTTTCATCAAGGCCAACACCAGCCTCTGCGGGCCGAATGACAACGTCGAAAAGCCGCGCGGATCGACCAAGCTCGATTGGGAAGTCGAACTCGCGATCATCATCGGCACTCGTGCCAAGTATGTCTCCGAGGCCGACGCGCTGAAGCATGTCGCGGGCTACGCGGTCTGCAACGATGTCTCGGAGCGGTTTTTCCAGATCGAACGCGGCGGACAATGGACCAAGGGCAAGTCGCATGACACCTTCGGCCCGCTCGGCCCATGGATCGTGACCGCCGATGAAATCCCGGACCCGCAGAAACTCGGCATGTGGCTCGACGTCAACGGCACGCGCTGCCAGACCGGCTCGACCGCCACGATGATTTTTGGCGTTGCCAAGATCGTCTCCTATCTGTCGGAGATCACCACGTTGCTCCCGGGCGACATCATCACCACGGGCACTCCGCCCGGCGTCGGCATGGGCATGAAGCCGCCGAAATTCCTCAACGTCGGCGACGTCGTCACGCTCGGCATCGACGGCCTCGGCGCGCAGCGCCAGGAAATCGTCGCGGCCTAAGCTGCATTCCATGTCAGGCTCCGGCGTTCGCGCCGGAGCCTGCGGCTTATTTTCTTCAGCAGGAACGCTCCATGAAACTTGCCTATTCACCGGCGTCGCCGTTTGCGCGCAAGATCCGCATCGCGGCGATAGAGCTTGGCCTGTTCGACAAGATCGAGTTTGCCGTTCCGATCAAGGCGATCCCGGTCACCGAAAACGAAGAGTATGCGCGCAACATCAGCCCGCTGCGAAAAATTCCCGCGCTGATCCTGGATAGCGGCCAGGTCATCGTCGATTCCTACGTGATCGCCGAATATCTTGACGAACTGGCCGGCGGCAAGCTGATCCCTGCATCCGGACCCGCGAAATGGCAGGTCAAGACCGATCATTCCATCCTTCAGGGCATGCTGGATGCGCTGCTGCTGTGCCGCTATGAGAAGATGTTGCGGCCACCAGAATTTCTCTGGGCTGGATGGGCCGACGACCAGTTCAAGCGCGCATGGGATGGTCTGGCGCGCTACGAAGCGCATCCCGACGTTCTGACGCGCAAGCTGGACATCGTGCAGATCGGCATCGTCTGCGTGCTTGGCTACCTCGATTTCCGGTTTCCCGATTGCGGCTGGCGCAAGACGTTTCCGAAGCTCGACGCATTCCATGAAAAAATGATGCAGCGGGAATCAGTCAGAACCACCGTGCCGCCGCCGGCCTGAGCCAAAGAGGCGACGATGAACGACCGCGCGGACGAGACAAACTTCAAAGCCTGGCACGCGGTCGCCGATCTTTACCACGGTTACTTCACCGGCCTGATCATGTCGGTGGTGACCAGGCGCAGCACCGCCGACGCGGCGGAGTTTGTATTTCGTGTTTTCCGCCGCCAGCACCACGAGCGCTTTCTCGCCGGCATCGAAAAATTCGGACTGACGACGGCACCGCACGCGGTCGCTGCTGCGCAGTATCATTATCTCAGCAATCAAATCGGCGGCGTGAATGTCGAGTACATGCGCGAGTCCGACCGCAAGGCCTGGATACGCTATCCGCCGCCGCGCTGGATCTGGCGCGGCACCGCCGCCTGCGCCGTTCCCGGCGACGTCTCGACGGCGATGCTGCGCGGCTGGCACGCGCATAACGGCGTGTCGTTCAAGAACCCGCGGCTCGGTTTCGTCTGTACGAAGCAGACCGTCGACGGCCAGAACGGCCTCGAGGGTTTTTATTACGAATATGACCGCGATCTTGCGCCCGACGAGCGACTGACCTTCGCACGGCAGCTCGAAGCGCCGCTGTTCGATCCGGCAGCCGCGCCGAAGCTCGCGACTGCGGCGTGGCCGCGATCGCGCCTCGAAAAAGCCTACCGCAACTACGCGATGGAATATGTCCGCTCCGCGTTGCCGGTGATGGTGCAACTGTTCGGGCCGCACGATGCAGGACATCTGCTGCACCTGACAGGGCGGCTGATCGGGATGCAGCTTTACACCGATCTCGCCGCGGATTTCCCCGCACTTCAGAACCACAGCCCCCAAGGCTTCGGCGCATTTCTGCTCGGGCTGCTCCGGTCGCAGGGCGACGACGCCGACATGACCACGGTGAACGGTGCCGTCACGGTGACACAGGCACAATGGAGCCTGATCGCAGGCGTGCCCGACTATCATCCTGCGTGCCTGAAAGCGCTCACAGGTCTGGTCGAAGGATTGATGGACGCGCATGACCGGCGACTGTCGCTCGGCTTCGCAACGGCAGGATCCGAAAGCGTCCCCGGCCCGCTGACATGGACGATCCGGTCGCGTCCGCTCGGCGCAACGGACGACGGGCGGTTTCCGGCGTAATCTCGTTATCCGAATCTCAAACAGCCCACGCCGATCTCGCGGCGCAAATCAATGCGTCCGAGCTTTGTAAAACTCCAGGTCTCGCGCGGACGCGCGAACGATGGAGCGGCGGGAGGCGCCAAGGTGCTTGCGAGGCACTGACCTGATGGATATTTTGGACCAGCGGGATGGAGATTACTGCATGGCCGCGTTCCGATCCAGATGCAGTATTTCCG